>NZ_JAWRXC010000003.1:0-553357 GCF_046535225.1 Bacillus sp. SIMBA_031 | reverse complement strand
GTCTAATTTCGGATAACAATCATCCGTATTCAAACTTGAAGGTGTTTTTATTTGTCTCATCTTATGGGGTCAGTCCCCACCTCTCTTTGATGCCGAAAGCTTTTTTATTGTTTTTTTCTGTGTGCTTCATTGAGCTGTTTAATATGCTGTATCGCAGCTTTGATGCCCTCTTTGGCGTCCGGGTAGGATTGATTCCAATGTTTGACGAGCGGAGGCATGCTTTTTGCGATATGTGTATACAAAATCCACTGCCTGACTTCTTCCTTTACATCCGGGTTTGTTTCGCCAAGCAATAGTTCCGTGTATTTTTCAAGCAGGCCGTCCAGCTGCTGCTGCAGTTTCTCTTCCATACCGTTCCCTTCCCTTTTTCATGATTATGACAATCGGGCGGTGAGGGCCGCTTCCTGCACGATACATCTGCCGCGTCCGTGCGGAATGCAAAGCGGCGTGCCGAACAGCGGGTCTTGCGTTACCTGGCAGTTCATCGCAAAGACCTGCTGTACAAGCTCGCAAGTGATGACTTCTTCGGGACGGCCCTCTGCGTAAATCTGTTTATCCTTAATGGCGACCAGATAATGGGCATAACGGCATGCCAGATTGAGGTCGTGCAGCACCATGACGATTGTGCGTTTTTCTTTTTCATTTAATTCAAACAGCAAATCAAGAATTTCAATTTGATGCGTCATGTCGAGATAAGTTGTCGGCTCGTCAAGCAGAATGATATCCGTATCCTGAGCGAGTGTCATCGCAATCCATGCGCGTTGGCGCTGTCCGCCTGACAAGGAATCCACAGGACGGTCGGCCATTTCCTCAAGCTTCGTCGCTTTAAGCGCTTTTGCCACTGCGTCTTCGTCCTCTTTGGACCATTGCTTCAGCCAGCTTTGATAAGGGTATCTTCCCTGCTTCACAAGCTGATGCACCGTCAGGCCTTCGGGAGCTGACGGACTCTGCGGCAAAATAGCGAGCTCTCTTGCCACTTCCTTCGTCGGAAGCTTAGCGATGGCTTTTCCTTCTAAAAGCACAGAACCGCCCCTCGGTTTCATCAGCCGGGCCAATGAACGTAAAAGCGTCGATTTTCCGCAGCCGTTGCTTCCGATCAATACAGTGATTTCGCCTTTTGGAATCGCGACATCCAATTCGTCAATGATAACAGTTTCTCCGTACCCTAAGCTCAGCGTCTCTGTAGAAATTGCACTCATACCGCTAACCGCTCCTTTTTTGAGTTTCCCAACACTATGTATATAAACAAATTGCCTAAACATTCAACGTGAGATCATGATTATATTGTAACAGAAATTAATGACTCTGAATATCATTATCAATTAGTTTTGGGCAAAAAAGCAGCGGACGGCGGTTATTTTTTTATTTCCGTCATTTCTCCATCGTTCTTTTTCAGTTTCAGATAAAAATGGTCATAGCGGCTGTCCAAATTAAAAGCCGAGAGCACCTGCCGGACGACCTCGCTTTCCTGCATCCGGCTGTTTACGGCAAGTTCTCCGAGGATCATCTTCATTTCATCAAGCGCTTCCTCGCCCTCTCTGTGAACCCCTGAGAGCTTGTCCCGGATGTCTGCCTTTTCATGGCCGCCTTTTCTTTCATACAAACCTTCATAGCGGTTATGCTCCCCGGCTCCGTAGCTGACGCGAAGGGAAAAGCTGCTGTAAGGAACCGGCTTCGCGGATGACACGGGTGTGCTGTCTTGTTCCGCTTCCCGTTTTTCTTCATTCAATCGGCAGCCGGCAATCAGCATCAGCGTAAGACATAAAACGCCCGCCGTCCTGAACCATTTCATGCGATTCACTCCCATTCCATTCCGATCGTTTTTAGGTATTTCCAAGGGAGGCGGCTGTCATTCATTAAACAAAAAAGAACCGGAGCGGTAACACTCCGGCCGGTTCATCTCCAGATTATCATTCAGTCAGCTCTAAAAATTCCTGCACATCCTGTACGGCAAGGCGGACCGCGTCTTCCCAAAACGACCGTTCCGTCAGATCCGCTCCAAGGTGCTTCATCGCCAAATCCTCAACAGTCATCGAAGCCGTGTCACACAAAAGCGCGATATATTTTTCTTCAAAATCCGCTTTTTCCCGAAGAGCTCTTGCATATATTCCAAGCGAAAATAAATAACCGAACGTATACGGAAAGTTGTAAAACGGCACTCCCGTAATATGAAAATGCAGTTTTGACGCCCAGAAATGAGGGTGGTATTCCCCTAATGAATCGCAAAACGCTTCTTTCTGCGCCGCTTCCATCAGTTCATTCAGTTTCTCAGCCGGAACGACGCCCTGCTTCCGCTCTTCATAAAAACGCGTTTCAAATAAAAATCTCGCATGAATATTCATAAACATGGCTACGCTTCTTTGAATTTTATCTTCAAGCAAGAACAGCTTTTCATCCTTTGTCTCCGCTTGTTTCAAAGCGGCGTCGGCGACGATCATTTCCGCAAAGGTCGAGGCTGTTTCAGCCACATTCATGGCGTAGGCTCTGTTCAGCTGCCTCACTTGAAGCATGGCCTCCTGATGGAACGCGTGACCGAGCTCATGCGCCAGCGTCGATACATTCGAAGCGCTTCCGGAAAACGTCATAAAAATCCGGGATTCTCCGCTGTCGGGAAAACTGGTGCAGAAACCGCCGACCCGTTTGCCGCTGCGGTCTTCCGCTTCTATCCACCGATCGCGGAACGCTTTTTCCGTAAATGCGGACAGCTTTTTGCCAAACGTCGAAAATTGGCTGACGATCAGATTAGCCGCTTCATCATATGTGTATTCTTTCGGAGCCTCGCCGATCGGTGCGTCCACATCATACCAGTTCAGCCGCTCAAGCCCTAAAAGAGATGCCTTTCGATTCAGGTATTCGGCAAAAGGCTTTTTATGATCGGTAATGACCTGCCACATGACATCCAGCGTTTCTTTTTTCATCCGGTTGATCGCAAGCGGCTCTTCCAAAGCGCTTTTCCAGCCCCGCGCTTTATAGATTTCCGTGCGGAAGCCGGCCAGATGGTTCAGCGTGCTGCCGAAAAGCTGCTCTTCTCCTTTCCACGCTTCATTAAGCTCTTTGAACACTTGATGTCTGATGCGGCGATCCGGGTGCGCCATCATATTTTCCGCTTGACCGACCGACAGCTCTTTACCCTGAAATGGAATCTTCATTCTGCCGACAGCCGCATTATACAGGTCGCCCCATGCGTGATAGCCGTCAACGGCCAGGCCTTCAATCAGCCTTTCTTCTGAAGCGCTGAGCTTCTCTTTGACACGGTCTCTTCTTTCATTTAAAACATATGTGAGATCCTGAAGTTCCGGTTTTTGCAGCAGCTCCTCCCAGACCCGCTCGTCAATCCGGGCAAGTGTATCGTCAAGGGTGACCAGAGCGGATTTAAAATCACTGCTCAGCTGATTGATCCGCGCCCTCCATTCATTCGCTTTCTGATCATGAGTGTTCTGAGCCTGAAGACAGCCGACGAACGCTCCCGCCTGCCTGATCATGATCGCTGACCGTTCAAACCTATCAATCAGATTGATCAGCTCCCGGCTTTCATCCGCATGCGCCGGAACTGTAAATGCTTCAACCGCATGTTGAAAAGCGCTTAGATGCTTTTTGAGCTCTTGTATGTATTGCTGAAACTCTTCCGACCGGCTCCCGCCCTCAAAAATGGAGTTTAAATCCCATGTTTCCTTCAATCCCTCTAATGCCATCTTTTCTTTACCCCTTTCTATCCGAAGCTGACTCCATTATAAAACAATTCTGACATATTTCCGAACGATTTCTCCTTCTTTCCGCGAGATGATATACACTAAAAGATAAGCACAAACGGGGAGGATTATAAGATGAACAGAAAAATTGCCATTGTAACCGGCGCGACGAGCGGATTCGGGCTGCTGACAGCGCTGAAGCTCGCCCGGTCTTATCATGTCATCGCAACAGCCAGACAGCCGGAGAAAGCTGAAATACTGAAAGAGGCCGCCGCTCAAGCGGGTGCATCCGAACATGTTACGGTCGTTTCTTTAGATGTGACAAATGAGCAGTCGGTGTCTGACTTCGGGAACACCATCAGCGGTTTCGGACCGATTGACCTGCTCGTCAATAACGCCGGCTCTGCGTACGGGGGGTTTATTGACGATGTGCTGATGGAACATTACAGACAGCAGTATGAAACGAATGTATTCGGTCTGATTCACGTCACAAAAACCGTGCTGCCTTATATGCGAAAACATGGCGGGGCGAAAATCTTCAATATCAGCAGTATCAGCGGACTGACCGGTTTCCCGGCTCTATCTCCGTATGTCTCTTCCAAATTCGCGGTTGAAGGATTTACAGAGTGTCTGCGCCTCGAACTGCTGCCTTTAGGAATTGATGCCGCTTTAATAGAACCGGGCTCCTATAAAACGTCTATTTGGGAGACGTCTCTCTCCAATCATCTTACGGCACCCGCCAAAGATTCGCCCTATTACCGCTATTATCAGCAAATCGAAGCTTACTTCAAAGCCAACGCATCCAAAAGCGGCGATCCTGATGACGTAGCGGAGCTGATTTATCAATTGGCACAAAGGAAACGGCTGAAGAAACTGCGGTATCCGATCGGCAGGGGCGTTAAGCTGGCATTGGCTTTCCGCTCACTCTTCTCGTGGTCCGCCTGGGAATCTGTTGTGAAGAAAAAGCTGTTCACTTAAACCTAAATTATAATTATTATAATTTAGTATTGATTTTTATTTGATACGTGGTATAATTATATTAACAGATCACAGGGAGGACGATGAATATGAATACACAAAACGCGAAAAAAACTGAAACTCTTGTTGAGAAATCAATGAACACACAATTATCAAACTGGTTTATCCTTTACTCTAAACTGCACCGCTTCCATTGGTATGTAAAAGGCCCTCACTTCTTTACGCTTCATGAAAAATTTGAAGAACTGTATAACGAAGCGGCAGAAACGGCGGATGCCATCGCAGAGCGTCTTCTGGCCATCGGCGGACAGCCTGCGGCGACTTTACACACTTACCTTGAACAAGCTTCCATTACGGATGAAGGCCAGGAAAAAACGGCTTCCGAAATGGTGGAATCACTGGTTCAAGACTATAAACAAATCAGCCGCGAATCAAAATTTGTCATCGGCATCGCCGAGGAACAAAATGACCCGTCAACTGCCGACCTGTTTGTCGGATTAGTTGAAGAAGCGGACAAGCATGTGTGGATGCTGTCAGCCTACTTGGGAGAATGACGAAAAAAGCTGAACCTCAGTTGAAGGTTCAGCTTTTTTTATGCGTTCAGCTTGCGCTTTCGGTTTGTTTCGTTAATGTGACGTTCAGCGTCTTTTTGCTTCCGCTTCTGAGAACTTGAACAGTCGTCTTATCGCCGATTTTCAGCTGGTTATATAAGATCTGTCTGATATCGGCGCTGCTGCCGACATCTTTGCCGTTCAATTGTACAATGACGTCATTTGATTTGATGCCCGCTTTCGCAGCCGGTGAGCCGGATTGCACTTCTTTTACGTAAACACCCTTAGACAGCTGGTCGCCGAACAGTCCGAGCGTGTTTTCCTGATAGGTTTCCGGCACTTGGGACATGTCAATCATCTGCACACCTAAAAACGGGCGCTCGACTTTTCCTTTTGCAAGGAGCTGGTCGACTATCGGTTCTACATCATTGCTCGGAATGGCAAAGCCGAGTGACTCCACGCCGTTTTCACTGACTTTCATGCTGTTGATCCCGATAACCTGGCCGCTTGAGTTGATTAACGGGCCGCCGCTGTTTCCGGGGTTAATCGCCGCATCCGTCTGAATCACGTTCATTTCCACCGTGCCTTGGGATGTATCGGCGTCTACCGTTCTGTTCAGCCCGCTGATGACACCTTGTGTGACGGTGCCGGAAAACTGCTGGCCGAGCGGGTTGCCGATGGCAATCACTTTATCGGCAATGCGGAGCTTGGAGGAATCCCCGAAGCTGGCCGCTTTTTTGACATTGGACGAGCTGATTTCCAATACAGCCAAGTCGCTGATGGCATCCTTTCCGACAAGCTTTGCCGTTTCGGTTTTCCCATTGTAAAGAGTGACCGACAGTTTGTTCGCCCCTTCTACGACATGATTGTTTGTGATGATGTACGCTTTTTCGCCGTCTTTTTTGAAGATGACGCCTGACCCCGTGCCGCTTTCCGTTTCAGAGCTTGAACCGCCGTCAAGTCCGAACTGGCTGCTTTGCGAAGCTTGGTAGTTGGACACTCCGACAATCGCGGGCTCCAAATCTTCCACCATATCCGCTACGCTTGAGGTATTTTTCAAAGGCGTTGACGTAAAATTCGAAGACTGAACTTGTTTCGTATCAGAAACGGCTTCTGTCTTATGCTGCTCACTCGGCAGGTTCGGCACAATGCCAAGCACGAGGCCGCCGCCGATAATACCGCCTAAAACCGGGCTCAGCCAAGCAGCTCTCCGTTTTTTTTCTTTTTTCACGGCAGCCGTTTTTTCAAATTCCGTACCGGCCGCCGTCTCGTTTTCCGCTTTCGAGACGGGCTCTTCAAGCAGCTCGGGCTCCTGATGGCTGATCCGCTGCTGTTCATTTCTGTTTTGTTCCGTATGTGAAAGATCTGACTGATCGCGGCTTCTGCCGTCATCTCGATGATCATTCATATTCACGCACACTCCTTCAGCATGTTTTCATTCTATCGATTACATATTCATCGCATGTACAAATTCTATTGTCCCAATAATAAGGAGAAAAGCAAAGCTCCAAAACAAAATGTGTTTGAACATGTTATCTTCCCCGCTTTTTTTCTTCCTTTCTTCCCTTATACACATCATAAACAAACATTGTGGGATAAAAATGAAAAGAATATGTGAAATTATGAAAATGCGGCTTGAGTGTGTTAAAACTAGTATAATGACGTTGAAAGGATGTGAAATGCCTTGTCATACACCATTTATCTAGTTGAAGATGAGGATAACCTGAATGAACTGCTCACAAAATATTTAGAGAATGAAGGCTGGAACATTACATCTTTCACAAAAGGCGAAGATGCCAGAAAGCAGATGCAGCCGTCTCCCCACTTGTGGATTCTTGACATCATGCTTCCGGATACGGACGGCTATACATTGATAAAAGAAATAAAAGAAAAAGATCCCGATGTGCCGGTCATTTTCATTTCCGCGCGGGATGCCGATATTGACAGAGTCCTCGGGTTAGAGCTTGGAAGCAATGATTATATCGCCAAGCCTTTTTTGCCGAGAGAACTTATTATACGGGTCCAGAAGCTGCTCGAGCTCGTGTATAAAGAACAGCCCGCTCCAAAAAAAACCGGCATCACCGTTTCTTCCTACAATGTGATCGAAGATGCCCGAGAGGTTTATGATGAAACCGGCAGCCTGGTCAATTTGACGTCTAAGGAATTTGATCTGCTGCTTTTATTTCTTCACCATAAAGGACACCCCTTTTCCAGAGAAGATATTCTGCTGAAAATATGGGGCCATGATTATTTCGGCACTGACCGGGTGGTCGATGATCTTGTGCGGAGGCTGAGAAAAAAAATGCCCGGGTTAAAGGTTGAGACCATTTACGGATTCGGCTACAGGATGATGACGTCATGAAAAATAAGCCGCTTGCTTTTCAAATATGGGTGGTCATCTCAGGCATCCTCTTAGCCATTTCGATTCTGCTTCTCGTGCTGTTCTCAAATACGCTGCGTAATTTTTTCACGGATGAAACGTATACGACCATTGAAAATGAACAGCATGTACTGACGGAGTACCGGCTGCCCGGATCGATCGAGCGGGGATATTACAGCGAGGATGCGACCGCTCCGACGACTTTCCGATCCGTTCAGCACGTTCTTCTGCCTGAACGGGAGGAATCGGCCAGTGACAAAGACTTGAACTACTTTTCTTCTTCCTTTATCCATAAGGTGTACAAGCTCGCGGGCCGCCAGCACAGCGTCACGAAACGATACAGCGCGGACATCAGCGGTGAAAAAGTGTTTTTCGTCATTAAAAAAGGCCTCACCATTAACGGCCAGGATGCGATGATGCTGTCTTACGCCCTTGATTCTTATCGTGATGATCTGGCATTCACCCTGTTCAAGCAGCTGCTCTTTATCATTGCCGGCGTGATTTTGTTAAGCTGGATTCCGGCGATTTGGCTTGCCAAATATCTCTCGCGCCCGCTCGTTTCCTTAGAGAAGCATGTCAAACGGATTTCAAAACAGGATTGGGATGATCCGGTCATCGTCGACAGAAAAGACGAAATCGGAAAATTAGGCCATACCATTGAAGATATGCGGAGCAAGCTGGTGCAAAAGGATGAAACGGAAAGAACACTCCTGCAAAATATCTCTCATGATTTAAAAACGCCTGTCATGGTGATAAGGGGCTATACTCAATCAATAAAGGACGGGATTTTTCCTAAGGGGGATCTGGAAACCACAATTGATGTCATTGAAGGCGAAGCAGAAAAACTTGAGAAGAAAATTAAGGATTTATTATATTTAACGAAGCTTGATTATTTAATGAAGCAGCGGGTGCACCATGAGACATTTGACATTGTGAAGGTCACGGAAGAAGTCATTGAACGGCTCAAATGGGCCCGGAAGGAATTATCGTGGACCGTTGAAACAGAAGATGCATTAATGATGCCCGGTGATCCGGAACAATGGAGCAAACTTCTTGAAAACATTCTCGAAAATCAAATCCGCTATGCAGAGACGGCGATTCACATTCGGATCAGCCAAAATCAGCAGCAGATTGTCATGACGGTTGAAAATGACGGGCCTCCGATTGAGGATGAGATGCTATCCAGCTTGTACGAGCCTTTTAATAAAGGGAAGAAAGGCGAGTTCGGCATAGGACTCAGCATCGTAAAACGGATTTTAACCCTGCATAAAGCATCAATTTCAATTGAAAATGACCAATCGGGTGTAATCTACCGAATTATCATACCAAAGTAGACTGTAGTGTTTCATTGCAGTCTTTTTTTATGTGAAGGAGTAGCCGTTAAAATCTCTGTAGTTTGTTTTCAGCGGTTTTTGGCATTGATGAACCCATTTCTTTTCACAAATTGTCTTTTTCGGATATTTCACCTTTTCGACTTTAATTCCTCTGTTTCGCAAGCGGCTGATCATTTCATCTAATTCTTTCATTTTCAGATTCACCCTTTCGCCAGAACTTTGACCATTCGGTCAGCTCACTTTATAATATAAATAAAACAAAACAAAAAAACAAGTTACAATCAGGTTAAATTTACGGAATATCAATATGACCATATAGTCATACATGAGAAGCACAAGCCAGCCTCCTGGCTCCGAAAGGGTGGAACCATTGAAGGAAAAAGAAAAGCTGATCATTGAAGCAGCAATAAAACTGTTTGCCCGAAAAGGGTACAAATCTACATCGGTTCAGGAAATCGCCGATGAATGCAAAATCTCAAAAGGCGCTTTTTATCTTTACTTTCCTTCCAAAGAAGCACTGCTTCTATCCATGCTGAATTACTACTATGATAAAACGTTTACCCGAATCACGACGATCCAAACGGAGGGTGACAGTCCGAGAGCCGCTTACCAAAAACAGCTTGCGGTGTTTTACGAATCGATTCTCGCCCATCAGGATTTTATTACCGTGCAGATGAAAGACGGTTCACTTCCTTATACCGAAGAAGCGGCGCAGTGCGGAAAGAGAATCCGCCGGTCGATCCTGCAGTTTCATATCGACAGTCTTCTTGCTATTTACGGAGAAAAAGCTGAACCATATACAGCCGAGCTTTGTTTTTTAATAGAAGGAATCAGTCAGATGTATCTTGAATATCTCATTCTGACCGGCCGGTCCGTACAGCCTTCGCTTCTGGCAAATACCGTGATTCACAGAATTGATGACATCGTAAACGGAATGGCGGACAGACATGATGAAGCGTTTATTTCTCTTGATGAGGCAAGCTCACTGTTTGGGCCCCTTCATAACGGGCAGCCCGATCCTTTAAGTCAATCGATCTTGCAGACCCTCCGCACGCGCATCGGCACGATGGACAAGGCGCAAGCATCTGAATTCACCGAGAGCTTGGATATTCTGGAAGCGGAAATGAAGAAAAAGTCGCCGAAACCGGCAATCATCAAAGGAATGATTTTGAATTTGAAGGAATCCGACCTGCTGGCTGAAGATGCAGAACAGCTCAGATTTTTACTGAAACAGCAGTTTATTTAGAAGAACGGCCGCAATGACTGCAGCCGTTCTTTCTTTTTATGCTTTCGGGTGCACCATATCTCCCGGACGCACCATTTCATTAAATTGTTCTTCTGTCAGAAGGTTCAGCTGTAATGCCGCTTCTTTCAGCGTCAGGCCTTCTTTGTGGGCAAGCTTGGCGATTTTCGCGGCGTTTTCATAACCGATGTGCGGGTTAAGCGCCGTAACAAGCATTAATGAGTTAGAGAGATTTTCCTGAATCGTCTCTTGGTTCGGCTCAATACCGACAGCGCATTTGTCATGGAAGGAATTCATTCCGTCACTGAGCAGCTGCACGGTCTGCAGGAAGTTATAAATAATAACCGGTTTGAAGACATTCAGCTCGAAGTTTCCTTGGCTGGCCGCAAATCCGATTGTCGCGTCATTTCCCATCACTTGCGCGGCGATCATTGTCAGCGCCTCACTTTGCGTCGGGTTGACTTTGCCAGGCATGATAGAGCTTCCCGGCTCATTTTCAGGAATGACGATTTCGCCGATTCCGCAGCGCGGGCCGCTGGCCAGCCATCTGACATCGTTGGCAATCTTCATCAGGTCGGCAGCCAATGCTTTTAACGCGCCGTGAACGTGAGTGATTTCATCATGGCTTGTCAGCGCATGGAATTTGTTAGGCGAACTCTTGAATGTCTGCCCCGTTACTTTTGTGATTTCTTCCGCGACGAATTCACCGAACTGCGGATGGGCGTTGATTCCCGTGCCGACTGCCGTGCCTCCGATGGCAAGCGCGCGGATTTTTTCCGTTGACTCAAGAATCATTTCTTTCGAACGGTCAAGCATGTATACCCAGCCGCTGATTTCCTGTCCGAGCGTCAGCGGAGTGGCGTCCTGCAAATGCGTCCGTCCGATTTTCACAATATCCTGATAAGCTTTCGCTTTTTCATCAAGCGTCGCGCGCAGCTGATCAAGCGCCGGAACGAGCTGCTCATATACGGCAAGAACCGCCGCAACGTGCATCGCCGTCGGGAATGTATCGTTTGAGCTTTGGCTGCGGTTAACGTCATCATTCGGATGAATCTTCAGCTCGGAATTTTTTTCTTTCAATAAAGCAGTCGCGCGGTTGGCCACCACTTCATTCATGTTCATGTTGCTTTGCGTGCCGCTTCCCGTCTGCCAGACAACGAGCGGAAAGTTATCGTCGTATTTGCCGTTTAAAACATCGTCACATACAGCGGCAATCGCCTGTGCTTTTTCAGACTCTAAGTTGCCGAGGCGTTCGTTCGCGATCGCTGTGCTTCTTTTCAATATTGCAAACGCCTTCACAACACGCTGAGGCATTTTTTCTGAACCGATTTTGAAGTTCTCTTTGCTGCGCTGTGTCTGAGCGCCCCAAAATTTATCTGCCGGAACTTTAACTTCTCCCATGGTGTCTTTTTCAATTCTGTAGTCCATTTATGTATCCCTCCATAACAGTTGCTTCACCCTGAGTATTATTCGCCAGTAACAGATGAAACCCTTTTTATTTTTCGGCCTTGGCCGTTTTTAATTTCAGCTCAAGATAGACGCGCGAATCCTTTGAGTATTTATACTTCGGATTTGTTTTACGGTATTCTTTCGACGTGTAAGCCACTTCGTAATGCGCTTCAAATGATTTGATGAGCTGTTCAATTTCTTCGGCATTTCCTGCCAGTCTGACTTGTGCCACATCTCTCCTCCGCTTTCATAAAAAAACTTGTACCATTAAATACTTTATCATAGTATATCATTTTTTTAACAGGAAAAGATAACCTCAATTAAGGATTGGAAGGCGGGTGACTGTCGATGGCGCAATCGGAATTCAAGGAATACATACACGTTAATCTGGCACTGGTGCTTCCCCACGTAGAGCAGAATGATGACCTGGTTCAAAATAAAAAGATGCTTCCGAACGGGCTTGTTTTTTATTATATGTATCTGAGTGAAATGAACGACGAAGACAAAATAAAAGAAGCGATTGAAACGCTGCTTCGGGAGGAAGACACTCTGACGCTGGATACGGTGGCGAAACGTCTTGATAAGATCGACGCCCGTCCCGTCTTTACGTCGAAGGAAGCCGTCATCTCCATTCTGCGGGGAAAATGCGCCGTGTTTATTAACGGACTTGACAGCGTATACATTTTGTCCACGGGAAAAAGAGAAAAAAGAAGCGTGAATGAACCCACATCCGAAAAGGTCGTAAGAGGTCCGAAAACCGCCTTCATAGAAGATTCTGATACAAACGTCGCCATGATCAGGCAGCGCACGAACCATCCGAAGCTGAAAACGAAAAAGGTTCCGATCGGAGAAAATAAGTTAAAATACGCCACGGTCATGTACATAGATGATAAGGCGGACCCGTCTGTCGTCAGCGATGTTGTAAAGCGACTCAGCGAAGTGAAGATGGACGACATCCAGGATTCTGGAACGCTTGAGGAGCTTATTGAGGATAATAAGTATTCGCCCTTTCCGCAAATACAAAATACGGAACGGCCTGATAAAGTCTCTTCCGCCTTGTTCAACGGCCGCGTCGCCATCCTTGTCGACAACTCGCCGTTTGCGCTGGTGGTTCCGGCTTCTTTAGGAATTTTAATGCAGTCTCCCGATGATTATTATGAACGGTGGATTTCCGCCTCGCTTATCCGGGCGCTGCGGTTTACGTCTATTTTTATCACGCTGTTTTTTTCGTCCATTTATATCGCCCTCGTTTCGTTTCACCAAGGGCTGCTGCCGACGACGCTCGCAGTCACCATCGCGGCGAACAGAGAAAACGTTCCCTTCCCGCCTATCATTGAAGCGATGGTAATGGAAATTACGATAGAGCTGCTGAGAGAAGCGGGCTTGAGGCTTCCCAGCCCGCTCGGCCAGACGATCGGATTGGTGGGCGGAGTCGTCATCGGCCAGGCTGCCGTTGAAGCGAATATTGTCAGCTCCATCATGGTCATCGTGGTCAGCATTGTCGCGCTCGCTTCATTTACGGTGCCGCAGTACGGGATGGGTCTGTCATTCCGTGTGCTCCGTTTCATTTCGATGTTTACCGCGGCAGCTTTCGGGCTGTACGGCATGATTTTATTTATGCTGGCGATCTACACTCATTTATCGAGACAGCGAAGCTTCGGTTCTCCGTATTTCTCGCCGAATGGATTTTTCAGCTTAAAAAACGCAAACGATTCTATTCTCCGTCTCCCTATTAAAAATCAACCAAAAGAGGCGAAAAACATAAATGAGCCAGAAAACAACTCACAATAAGCTTACAAGCTATCAAGGGACAGCATTGATTTCAAACACGATGCTCGGCGCGGGACTCCTCACCATGCCGCGTGCGCTGTCAGCAAGGGCAAATTCGCCGGACGGCTGGATCGCGTTATGTCTGGAAGGCGTCATCTTTATCTTTTTGATTTATCTCAATACGCTCATTATGAAAAAGCATCAGTACGGATCATTATTTGATTATATGAATGAAGGACTCGGCAAATGGGCGGGAAATATCGTCAATCTTATGATCTGTCTCTATTTTATAGGAGTCGCCAGCTTCGAAGCCCGGGCGATGGCGGAAATGGTCAAGTTCTTTTTATTGGAAAGAACGCCCGTGCCGGTCACGCTGTTTATCTTTATCGCCTGTTCCGTTTATTTAATTATCGGCGGCATGAGCGATATCGGCAGGCTCTTTCCTTTCTATTTAACGATTACGATCATTATTTTGCTGGTGGTGTTTTCCTTCAGCTTTAAAATATTTGATCTGGACAACCTGCGGCCGGTGCTCGGGCAGGGATTTTCTCCCGTTATGGCTTCCTTGACCGTCGTTTCTGTTTCCTTCTTGGGAATTGAGATTATGCTGTTTCTCCCCGAGTACCTCAAAAATAAAAAGCACACATTCCGCATGTCGGCCATGGGCTTTGGCATCCCGATTATTTTATACATCATTACCTACGTTCTCGTCGTCGGCGCCTTAACCACCCAAGATGTCAAAACAATGATCTGGCCTACGATCGCGCTCTTTCAATCATTTGAAATCAAAGGGCTTTTTATTGAAAGGTTCGAGTCCTTTTTGCTTGTTGTCTGGATCATCCAATTTTTCGCCACCTATGTCTCGTACGGGTATTTCGCGACATCTGGCCTGAATAAAATTTTCGGGCTGAAGCAGAAAAAAGGGATTATCTTCGTAGGGATTGCGACATTCTTCGGATCATTGATGCCAAAAGACGGCAACAAGCTGTTGATGTTCAGTGATATTCTCGGCTATATCTTCTTGGTTTTCTTTTTGCTGCCTTTACTGATGTTTGGAGTCGTCGCTGTGAAAAGGAAGGTGAAAAAAGCGCAATGAAGAAATATATCGTAATCTTTCTTTGCTCATTGCTTTTGACGGGATGCTGGGACAGCCGTAATATAGAAGACTTGAGCCTCGTTATCGGAGTCGGGCTCGATAAACCTGAGGAAGAAAACGTGGAAGTGACGCAGCAGATTCTGATCCCTCAAAAAGCAAGTTCCCAGCAGTCGACATCAAGCAATCCGACAAAGGTGACTTCCACTTCCGGGGAAACCGTTCACCAAGCCTTAAGGACGGCATCGTTAAAAAACCACCCCGCTTTCTCTCAGCACTTGCGCATCATGCTGTTTTCCGAAGCGCTGTTAAAGGATGACATTCCGCTTGACGCATTGATGAACCAATTTATCAGAGACAACGGTACGAGAAGAAGCTGCAATGTGATGACGGTGCCGGATAAAACGAAAGATATTTTCAAAATCAGTGACCAGGGAGAACCTGCGTCAAATACGATCTATGACTTAACGGAGAATAATTCGGTCACCATCCGGATGATGGAGCCCGTGACATTGGGGGAAATATCAGAGAAAATCGCCAAAGGCGAGACCTTTGCCCTTCCTCAAGTGCGCCAAGTGGGCAGCAGACTGGAAATCTGGGGCGCTACCATTATTAAAAATAAATTCTGGTATGCGAATTTAACGCCTTTACAAGTCCAGAATATGAACCTGTTCACAGGCACGGTAAAGGGAGGCGTCACGTTTGCAAAGCATGACAATCATTATTTATCCTTCGAGGTATTTTCCAGCAAATACAATGTAAAAACAAAATATAAAAATGGAAAATTCAAGTTTATCGTCACCCGGTTTGTTGAAGGCCGTCTGTCTGAGGATTGGAACCCGAAAGAAGATTCTTTCAAGGAGTCCTATATAAATGAAATCAAAAACGCGGTAAAACGCAGCATTCATTCAGATGTCATGGCATTCATTGATTACATGCAGCATGAGTTGAAAGTGGATATTACCGGGTTAGGCGATCAAGTCCGGATTCATTATCCCGGTAAATGGAAAAAGATATCCTCTGACTGGGATCATCACTTCAGTGAATCGGATATTGAATACAAAGTCAAAGTCGCCATCAGGGATTTCGGAACAAAGGGAATGTCCCAATGACCCCGTCCCTCGGGAGAGTGTGCTGGCGCCGCTCTCCTTTTCTTATGTCACGAGATGGTTGCGGTGGGCATATACGGCTGCCTGCGTGCGGTCACTGACATCAAGCTTTGACAATATATTCGTAATGTGGGTTTTCACCGTTTTAATCGTAATGAACAGCTCTTCACCAATCTCTTTATTCGTCTTGCCTTCCGCGACGAGACAGAGGATTTCCAGTTCTCTTTTTGTCAGCGTTTCATGCGGAAGCTGATTCTCTGAATGGCGCAGCCTTGACAGCACTTTTCCCGCCACCTTCGATTCAAGCTTCGGTTCGCCCTTGGCAGCCGCTCTGATGGCTTCGGCTATTTCTGCCGCCTTGGACGTTTTCAGCAAATAGCTTAGCGCTCCCGCTTCGATCACCGGATACACTTTGTCGTCATCAATAAAGCTCGTCAGCACGATGATTTTCGGGTCATTGAGTTTCGAGCATATCTGTTTTGTCGCTTCGATGCCGTCCATGCCGTCCATGACAAGGTCCATTAAAATCACATCCGGCAAAAGCTCTGCGGCCAGATCGACGCCCTGCTGCCCGTCTGATGCTTCACCGGCGACTTCAATGTCCGGCTGTGCTTCTAAAAATGCGGCCAGACCCATCCTGACCATTTCATGATCATCAATCAGTAACACTCGAATCACTGTCGTTCTCTCCTTTTGTTTTCTGATAAATCGGGACTTTCACGTCGATCTGCGTGCCTTTTCCCTTTACGGAGATAATTTCCGCTATGCCGCCGATTTCACTCGCTCTTTCCTTGATGGAATGCAGGCCATATGAGGATGCTTTCACTTGATCCATCGTAAAACCCGCCCCGTTATCAATGACTTTAAGCTGCAGCTTTTGATGTTTCGCGCCGAGCCTGACGGTGACCTTGGTCGCCTTTGAATGTCTGAAAACGTTGGAAAGCGCCTCCTGCACGATGCGGAACAGATGGTCTTCAACGCCTTTTGACACACCCGTATCGCTGATGTCCCACTCAATATCCAGCGGCTGCTTCGCTTTGAACTCTTTTAACAGCTCAATCAGCCCTTCTTTTAAGCCTTTTCCTTCTAAAGTGACGGGCCGCAAATGCAATAGCAGCGCTCTCATCTCGTTTTGCGCTTCCCCCGCCATATGTTCAACCATGCGAATCCGTTTGACGATTTTGTCATCCGCATCTTTCACCTGCTCTAAGACGGCGGATGTCATCATAGATATGGCAAAGAGCTGCTGGCTGACGGCATCGTGCAGATCGCGCGCCAGCCGCTGGCGTTCTTCAGTGATGACCGATTTTTTCATTTGATCCTGCCATTCCGCCCGTTCGTTGGAGAGCTTTTGCAGCGATGTGACCTGGAGCTCGACCCGCTTGGCCATTTCGTTGAGCTGATCTGCCGCCAGACCGATTTCATCCTCGCCGAGCGGCGGCACCCGATAAGCAAAATTGCCGTTTTCAAATTTCAAAACCGCTTCAATCAGTGTATCCATCCTTGTTTTCAGGCGGCCGCCGTATACATAACCGGAAATCAATCCCGCCGAAAGAGACGCCAGAAGCAGGATGACCACAAACGGAATACCGAACCAGCCGGAAGAAAACAGCAGCATCGGGTCAAGCCCGTAATACAGCAGCATCAGCGTAATAAACACCGCGCAAAGGAGCAGACTGAGTCCCGCGGTCATCCGCATGGCGCGCCACTGAATATTGGCGAGTAATTTTTTCCTCATAAATACTTCACATCCACATCGCCGATGAATAACGAAATTGAAATTTTAATCCGCCGCGGCGAGTCGCCGTACTCAGACGAAACTTTATACAGATTCGGGCTCATGCCGCTTTTCTTAGAGCCGAGCAGGTTCATATCGCCGATAAAAGCCGATGAACTGACGGACACTTCGATATCCGGCGGGACGTACACATCAACGTTGCCGATGACACCGCTGATGGTCATCGTGCTTTCTCCTTCGGGAATCATCGCTTTTGACAAATCAATTTTCACATCGCCGATGAATCCGGAAACATTTAAATCATTCAGCTCAAACGGGTCCTTCATCATCCGCAGCTCGCCGATAAAAAAGCTGCGGAGGTCCGGCTGTCTGCTTTCCGGCTGGGCGGAAGGCTTTGGCTGCTCTTCTTTTTCAAGATTGATTTTCTTCTCTTTATGTTCATGCACGCGCTTTCCTTTCAGGAGCCTGTAGCCCGCGTAAATGAGAAAGGCGGCGAAGGCATAGCCGAACAGGTTAAAGGTGGCGCTGAACAGGTTCCTTAAAAATAAAAAAGCGGCGAAGATATACAGGACGGAGCCGAGCCAGCCGCGGGAATATTTATTAAAAATATAGCCTGTGATCAGAAAAAAGAGCGGCCAAAACAAGAAGTCGCCGATGCCGATAATACGCAAAAACATGCTGACGCCTAATAAGGCGATGATAAGTCCGAGAATCTGTTTTTTTGCCATCAGCTGCTTGCCCCTCCTTTCCTTGACTATTGCAGTGCAATATTGCCGCTCGTCACTTTTATATCAATCGGCCTGGCGCCGCTGCCTTTCATGCCGGTAAATGCCCCGCCTTCCTTACTCGTTTTCTCAAAGGAATAAGACGGCCGGATCCTTCCGCTTGCCGTCTCGGCGTTCACCGTAAAACTTCCGTCTTTCGGCAGGCTGATCGCTGCGCTGCCGCTCGCAAGCCTGACGGATACGGGAGCATCCGCCGTCTCAAGCGAGGCGTCGACACTGCCGGAAGCGACCCGCACGTCAAGGGCGCCCGCCGCATGCTGAAGCCCGACATGTCCCGAGGATAAGCGGACAGCCCCCGTTTTTGCCGCAAGGCCTGCTGCTGTGAGATTGCCCGACAGTCCCTTCGCTTCAAACACATCCGTCTTCACGTGCTTCAGCGACATGTTCCCGCTTACAGAACGGACGCCGAGGTGCGCAAGAGACAGCCCCTTGTTTCCGTCGACGGCAATGCTGCCGTTTGACGTATGGACGGTGATGTCCCGATGATAATCATACGGAATGCGGACAATCAGCAGAGGACGCTGAAAGAGATTCAGAAATTGGAACCCTTTCTCCTTCGCTTTGAGATTGATGGTCTTTCCCCTGTTTTGGACAAACATTTTCCCCGCCGGTCCCGTCATGTTTGCCGCGATATCATTCCGCGCTTCCGCGATGATTTTCACATCCGTCTGTTCCGATGAAACGGACAGGCTGTTGACGGCACGCGGCGGTATGCTTGCCGATTCCGCTTCTGTTTCGTACAGCGGAAAAAAACGCCCGGCAAACACTTCTTTCACCAAAAACAGACAGCAGATCAGAACGGACGCCGCCATCAGTCCTTTGGCAATCTTACGCTTCATTACGTTCCATCCTTTTTCATTCATTTTATTATAAAGGAAAAGCCGGAGAATTGATACGTGCGTATAGGGAAGAGGCGTAAACGCGCCGATCTTCCCTTGTGCACATTATTCATGAGCCGCTTTTTGATGCTCTGTTTTTTCCAGAGAAAGCGAGCGCATTTTTTCAATCTCAGCTTCTACCTCATCTGAATATTGGGAGCGGCTGTATTCTGTGTTCGCCTCAGCTGAAGTGCCGTATTTGACGCGGACTTCCATTTCTTCAATGCGGCTTTCCATTCGAAGGAACTCTCTGTAGGCGCTTTCGCTGTCAATTTTGTCGAAAGAAGCGTTCATATGTTCCTTCGCATTTGCCGCGTTCGCGCGGGCGATGAGCGCCTGTTTTTTATCCTTTACGTCGCGAAGGCGCGTTTCTAAAGTTTCCAGCTGCTCTTTCAGCTCTGCCAGCTGTGTTTTCGCCTGCTCATACGCTTTTTCATGTTCGGCCGCTTTTCCCTCAAGGTATTTCATTTCAGTCAGAGCCTTTTTCGCTAGCTCCTCTTCCCCGGCGTCAAAAGCAAGCTGAGCCTGGTTTTTCCGTTTTGCCGCCGTTTCGGAGGCGTCTTCCTGTTTTTTCTTAAACTGATGAACCATCGTGTGCTGTTTGACAATCGTTTGTTTCGCCTTAGCGATGTCACTTTCCATATCACGCACATATTGATTCAGCATGACTTTCGGATTTTCTAATTTATCAAGCCCTTCGTTAACAGATGCGACGAACATATTTCTTATTCTTTTTAAGACCATTTTGTCTTCCTCCTTATTTTTTCTTCAGAAATTCTTCCCATTCAGAGTCAAATCCGGATTGATATCCCGGTGATGCCGCTTCCGGTTCATACTGGCGGGAAGCGGTGTCTGAGCCGCCCTGCTTCATCATCTTCCATCCGAAATACACCATGGCGCCGGCCAGTCCGATCGCAACGATAAATGGAAGAGAACCGACGAGAATCATAGCTCCGATGACGCCCGCGATGATACCCGATACCGCCCGGCCTTTTGAAAAACGTTTGATTCCCCAGTAAAGCATCAGGCCTCCGATCGCCAGCGGGATGATAAATGCGAAATGGCCTCCTCCGAAAAAGACAGAAAGTCCGAACACAATCAGCAGAAAGCCGCCTGCCGTTTTACCATTTATATTCATGCAGATCCTCCTTTCGTTTTCCTTGTCTTTACTATAAACAAATCCCGCGGCCGGCAAAACGAGTCAGAGATTGATTTTCATATCAGACCGGAGTCGTATAAGCCCCCGGACCTTCGCATAAAAAAACGCCGCTGCACCGGACGGCGCAGGGCGTTTCACGAAAAATCTATATTCTGATGCTCGCTTCTTTTTCTCTGATGAGATCTGAGCGTTCGGCTTTGGCCAGCTTCGTAAAGAACAATATTCCGAGACCGGACAGGACTTCAACGAGACCGCCGGCGGCAATGACTTTTCCGGAACCGAAGGCGTTAGCCGCGTATCCGCAAAGAACCGCGCCGAGCGGAATGGATATGTTTGAGATCATATGGATGACGGCATAGACTTGCGGCTGGTCATCATGGTCCACAGACGTCTGAATAATCGTATATTCCGGCACATTAATCGCGCTGACGGCAGATCCGAACGCAAACGCGGCGAGGAAGACGAGCGGCAGAAAAGTGTTAAGGCCGGTGATGAAAAATGCCGCTCCTTCTATGATTCCCGCTGACACAAACAGGAGACCGTATTTGTTCACCTTCACCTTAGCCAAAATAAAACCCATTAAAAAGGCTCCGCCCGTTCCTGTCGCTTTCAAAAGCGAGTAGATGATCGGCGGCATGTTTAAATCTTCGGCGACATAAACGGCAGAGAGCGCCTCCCACGGAGCGGCCGCAAAATTCATGAAGATACAATAGATGGCGAGCGGGTATAAAATCTGGTGCTTCCTGACAAGAACGAAACCCCGTTTGAGCCTTCCGAAATACGTCCCGCGCTGTCTGACGGCGACTGTATCCTGTTTGGCATGCTGGACTTGGTATGACATAAAAAGTACGAGAAAACCTGATAGAAGATAGAATATAAGAGCGATAAACAAAGAATAAGCGGGACTGATAAATGTTAAGAACACCCCGCTCAGCGTAATGGCGGCAAGCCTGACGATCTGGCCTGATGACTGGATGACCGCATTCGCTTTCTGCAGGCTGTTTTCTCCGACAATATTGGGGATTAACGAGATAGATGCGGGATTATAAGCGGCTCCCGTGGCTGAATGCACAATCATGAGAAGCATGACAAACCATAAAGGAGAAAAACCGTTAAAATAACAGATCGGAATGATCAACACGACCGCCGCGCGCGTGAGGTCGGAAAAATACATCCAGAATTTCAGCGTATGCTGCTTCATAAAAGGCCCGGTAATCGGCGCCAGCATCGCCTCCGGAAGGAACGTGACCGCAATGAGCAGGGACGTGCCGATCGCGCCTTCCCCGTCAAAAATCAAAAACCACAGAATGGAATTAAAGGCAAAACCGTCGCCTGACAATTTAACTAGCCTTGAGATAAACAGAAGGGTGAAATTTTTATTCCAGATGCTCTCGCTCTTATTGTATGTATCCATCTATCAAATCCCCCATTATTTTACAATGTTTCTTATAATATCTCATTTTTTAATTTTTCAGTCAATAATGCATAAGATACATTTTCCTTCTGTCAATAAAGGTTCAATTGATGGATATCTCTATAAAAAAACAGCCGGCTTGCTGCTGCCGGCTGAACAAAACGTTATTCATCATCACGGAATACCGCGGCGCTTCTTTCATATTCTATATCCTGAACGCCCTGTCTTGCGTTGACCGCTCTTGCCGCCGCGAAAAAATAATCAGACAGGCGGTTCAAGTAACGCATCACCGTATCATTTATCTCTTCTGTTTTGCCCAGTTTCACGACGAGACGCTCAGCCCGTCTCGTGACGGTCCGCGCGATGTGAAGCTGAGCAGCCGCCTTATGGCCGCCCGGAAGAATAAATTTCTCAAGCGGGGGCGCTTCAGCCGTGTAACGGTCTATGCAGTCTTCCAATGCGGAAATAGATGTCTCTCTTAATGTATAGCTTCTATGTTCAGTGACCGTCGCCAAGTCGCCGCCGCAGTCAAACAGCTCATGCTGAATGTTTCGGAGTTCGGCTTTCACATCACCGCAATTCTCACAATCATCAAGCTCCGCAAGCGCAAGCCCGATAAAGCTGTTCAGCTCATCGATCGTCCCGTAGCTTTCAACCCGCAGACTGTCTTTATCCGTTCTGCCGCCGATCAGGCTTGTCTGTCCTTTATCGCCGGTTTTCGTATACAGCTTCATCGTTGTATTCCTCCTTCTTCCGCCGCTTTTACACATGCCGCGGTTCCTCTTCTGACTTCTCTTTCCGCGTGAGGGACGTCCATCGCCTCTCCTTTCTGCAAGGCACAAATGACAATGTCGCCTTTTGCCTGTCTGCCGGAAAGAGCCTGCATTCTCGCTTCAGCCGCTGCCGTTAACAGCCGTACAAATCCCTGTTCCGATAAACGTCCGCTGATCAGCACCCAAACGGTATGCTGCGCAGTCACGGCAATTGTGACCGAATCAAACGTACGGCAGATCAAACCAGCGGCCGCTGAGCCGGAAAGCCGGCGGCTCCACGAAAAGCCCGGGCCGTCAGATGCGGTTGTCAACATTCTGAACGGCCGTTCTGTATGAAGCGTTACGGTATTTCCGCTTTTGTTTATCAGAGAGGCGAACGGAACGTTGACAGGCTCTCTTTCCTCCCGCGCTTCCGGCATGAAAGCGATCAGCGGTTTCGGCGACGATTGCTGGGCAACAGCGCTGACAGTGATGCCATAAATGTCTTCAATCGTCTCTTTTTTCAAAGCCTGATCCGGCGTCTGCTTCGGAAAAGCGCGTCCGTCTTTCATCATCAGGAGCTGATCACAATATTGGCCTGCGGCGTTTAGGTCGTGAAAAATACTGATGACCGTCAGGCCTCTTTCTCTCGTCAGCCGCTTCACCGTATCAAGCAGGTCTTTCTGATATTTGAGATCAAGAAAGGTCGTCGGCTCATCCAGACACAGTACCTCCGGCTGCTGAGCCAGCGCCTGCGCCAGATAGACGCGCTGCCGCTCCCCGCCGCTCAGATTGCGGACGGATTGCTGCGCATATCGGTCGATGCCCGTCATTTCCATCGCTTCCCGGACAATGTCTTCATCATGTTGATCCATCTGTCTGAAGAGTCCTTTTTGATACGGGTATCTGCCGAAGGACACTGTTTCCTTAACGGTAAATGTAAAAGCTTGCTCCGTATGCTGCGGCAAAACGGCCATGATTTTCGCAAGCTCCCGCGGCTTGTATCCGTCGACGGGCCTGCCTGCGACGAGCACCTCGCCTTTTGACGGAGAGAGCATTCCCGTCAGCAATTTCATCAGCGTTGTTTTTCCCGAGCCGTTCGGACCGAGTATGCCGACAAATTCACCTTTTCCGGCGGTAAAGCTGACATCTTCCACAATCATCCGGCCTCCGTACCCGCCGGACAGGCTGCTCACCCTGATCATAAGCGTTTCCCTCCATGATGCTGGCGAAGCAGAATCAAGGCAAATACAGGCGCTCCCGCCAAAGCCGTCATAATGCCGATCGGCAATTCGACAGGCTCAATGACGGTGCGGGAAAACAAATCCGCCAAAATGAGAAACCCGGCCCCCGTCAATGCTGACAGCGGCAGTAAATGGCGATGATCCGTTCCCCATAAAAGCCGTGTCACGTGGGGAATGACAAGGCCGACAAATCCGATCGTCCCCGAGACGGCAACCGCTCCTCCCGTCAGCAGAGATCCGGCAGCGATCATCAGCAGTTTTCTTTTTCCCGTACTGACGCCTAACAGCCTTGCCTTTTCTTCTCCATAAGTCATAATGTTTAATTCTCTGCCATTGATAAGCAGAAGCGCCGTCCCGGCCAGAAAAAAAGGCAGAAACAGCGCGACATAGCCCCAGCCCCTCATTGACACGCTTCCTAACAGCCAGCGGACAATCGGGAGCAGATCATTTCCCGTTAAAGCGATCACAAGCGAAATGAGAGCCCCGAGAAAAGAATTCATGATGATGCCTGTCAAAATGAGCGTTGAAACCGACATCGACGCATGAACGAGGCGGCTGAAAAACAGAACCGCCGCCATGACCGCAATCGCTGCGGCGATGCTGACAACCGGTAGTGTGAACCGGCCGATAACGGGAATCTGAATGCCGAAAAACAAGGTGATAACGGCTCCCGCTGAGGCTCCCGAAGATACCCCGAGTGTATAAGGGTCGGCGAGCGGATTTTTCAGAAGTCCCTGAAACGCCGCCCCCGCAATAGATAACGCGGCTCCGACAAGGGCAGCCAGAACGACTCTCGGCAGGCGGATATTCATCATAATATTTACATTCATAGGGTCAGCCGAGGATGTCCGGCCGATCCCGATCCAAAAAACGTCGGATAAAGGAATATGCAGACTGCCGATTGAAATGCCGAGTGCCGTACAAACGGCTAAAAACAGCAGGCTGACCGTGTAGGCCAGCGGGCGGTTACTTTTTAAACGTTTCAGGATAAACGCTTTCTGCAAGCTTCTCGACCCCTTTGACAAGGCGCGGGCCTGAGCGTGTGACAAGGTCGGGATCAACAGAATAGACATTGTGGTGTTTGACCGCATTGACGGCACCCCAGCCGGCGCGTTTTTCCACTTCAGCGGCCTTTACGCCGTCTGTCGTAATGATGACGTCCGGATTCATTTTGACAATCGCTTCATCCGTCAATTGCACCCAGCCGGTCTGGCTGCCGGCAGCGTTTTTCGCGTGTATATCTTCAAGCATTTCGTTCATAAACGTGCCTTTCCCCGTCGTGTAGCCGTCAGGAGACACTTCGACGAATACTTTCTTTTCGTCTTTTTCAGAAATGGCCGCCGCTTTCTTTTCTATGCCGGAAAGGTCGGATTTCATCGATTTGATCAGCTTATCCGCCTGCTTTTCTTTGCCGGCCGCTTTTCCGATCATGCTGATAGATTTGTATACGTCTTGGAACGATTGCGCATCATTGACCGTTAAGACGGTGATGCCCGCATCTTTCAGTTGCTTCATCGCATCGGCGGAAGCGGACATAGAGGACGCGTGGGCAAGCACGAGATCCGGCTTCAGCGCGATGACTTTTTCAGCGTTCACATTCATATCTCCGACTTTCGGTTTTTTTACCGCTTCTTTCGGATATGTATCATTTGTCGTGACGCCTGCGACCTTATCTCCCAGTCCGAGCGCGTATGTAATTTCCGTATTGCTCGGCATGAGGGAAACGATTTTTTCCGGTGCCTGCTTTATGGTTACTTTTTCGTTCGCGGCATCCTTAATGGTTAACGGGAATGCTTCGGTTGAGACGGCTTTTTGTTTGGCCGCGCTTCCTTCTTCCTGTGCGCCGGAACAGCCGGCGATCACAAAGGCGGTGACCAAGAGCGCCGCCCAGACGGCAGTGATCTTCTTCATTCTTTTAACTCCCCCTGATTATGGTAAACGATTGTCTCTTTGACATTCGTATCCTTTTTTCGCAGTAATTATACTATAAGTCTTTAAGGCTTGTATATCCGGCCTTTTTGCATGAAAGCAAATTGTTCGTACACACTAAAATTCATCATGTATACTGTTACACAATGGCGTAAAAAGGAGGATTATCATGGAATTACAGCTTGAACGAAAGCTCGTGTTGATTACAGGATCAACTTCAGGCATCGGAAAAGCCGCGGCAAAAAGCTTTTTAGCCGAAGGCGCCGAGGTGATTGTAAATGGAAGAAAAAAAGAAACTGTGGAACGGACGGTTGAAGAGCTTTCCGCTTACGGAACGGTTCATGGCATCGCTGCGGATTTATCGCGCCAGGATGAGGCGGATGACTTGATCAAGCGCGCCGGCGGAATCGGGGAAGTCGATATTCTTGTCAATAACCTCGGCTTTTTTGAAGTAAAGGACTTCGCTGAGGTGTCTGATGACGAATGGACTCGGTATTTTGAAGTGAATGTTATGAGCGCCGTGCGCCTGTGCCGGCGTTTTCTGCCGCAAATGCTCGAAAGAAACAGCGGACGAATTCTGAACATCTCCAGTGAAGCCGGAGTCAAACCGCTTGCGCAAATGATTCCGTATTCAATGACGAAAACGGCGTTAATCAGCTTGTCCCGGGGAATGGCTGAAATGACGAAAGGCACAAATGTCACGGTCAACTCCGTGCTGCCGGGACCGACATGGACCGAAGGCGTCGCTTCTTACATGGAAGGAGCCGCAAAGGCTGCCGGAGAAGACACGGACAGCTTCGTCCGGGATTATTTTAAAGTGAATGAGCCGACATCTTTGATTCAGCGCTATGCAACCCCGGAAGAAGTCGCCAATACGATTGTATTTCTCGCTTCATCAGCGGCTTCTGCTATTAACGGCACCGCACAGCGGGTTGAAGGCGGCATCATCCGCTCCATTTAACACAAAAAAGCCCGGCACAATGGGAACTTCCCCATATGCCAGGGCTTTTTTTTACATCATGCCTGCAAACGGAACCGGCTCCCAGCCGCCCGTCTCAAGCTCTGCTGAAAACAGGCCGCCCGCATGCGGCTGCTCAAGTCTTTCGGCTTCCGTCAATTTTTCCGTCGCGGTCGTAATGTATAACGTGTTCAAGTCTCTGCCCCCGAACGCGCAGCAGGTGACGTATTTCGCCGGAACTTCGATAGATGCAATTTCCTTATGCAAAAACGGGTCAATCCGGACGGCACGGCCGCCTCCGAACAGAGCCACCCACAGCATTCCGTCACGGTCAATGGTCATTCCGTCGGGAGATCCTTGCGATTCCGGAAAGCGGTAGACCGTTTTCGGATCTGATACGGCTCCGGTTTCAGGATCATATGCATAACAGACGATTTCCTGCGTCGGAGTATCGATATAGTACATCAAGTTTCGGTCCCGATCCCAATCCAAACCGTTCGAGGTGGAGACCTGGTCTTTTATTTTGGCAAGGCTGCCGTCCGTATTCAGACGGTACAGCGAAGCCTCCTCTTCTTTGCCTTCCATGCTCGTCGTTCCCGCCCATAATCTGCCGGACGGGTCGCATTTTGCGTCATTGAAACGGATATCTTCCCGCATGTCTCTCGGCTGCTTCATCTTCGTCAATGTATCTTCCCGAAGATTGTACAGGTAAAACCCGTCTTTCATCGTCATCACCAGCTCTTCCTTTGAATACAAGGCCAGAGCCGTGACAAATGATTTGAATTTAACGGAGCGGTTGATTCCGTCAGCCGGAGTGAAGATATGGAGCTGGCTGCCCAGTATATCCACCCAGTACAGGCATTCCTTATCCTTGTCCCATAAAGGGCCTTCTCCGATAACTGCTCTCGTATCTGCTCGTAATGCTGCTTCCATATGTGAACACCTCTTTTGCTTGTCAGTCTTCTATTGTTATTCCCGACAAAGCGGCGTCCAAACTTAATCTTTTTTAAAAAGAATCGTAATCACCGTTCCGGCGCTGATTCTGCTGTTGACATGGATGGTTCCGTTATGAAGGTGTACCAGCTCCTTGGCAATGGCGAGTCCGAGTCCCGTTCCTTCTGACGGGCCTTTCGTATTCGTTCCCCGGTAATAACGGTTAAACAGCTGGTGAATCGTTTCGTCGTCCATTCCTCTTCCGTTATCTTTCACTTTCAGAATGAGCTGTTCGGCTGATTCCTCAAGCACGACCCGAATGGCGGTCCCTTTCTTATTATGCTTAACCGCGTTTGCCAGCAGATTCTCCAGAACACGGCGGAACCACGCTTCGTCAATGGCGAAAAGAATATCTTCCTTTTTGGTTTCAAAGGCGATGTCATAGCCTTCCGAGAACGTGTTTTTCGTGAAATCGTTCGTGACGTTTCTGATAAACGGCACGACGTTGATCAGCCGCCGTTCGATCGGGAGGGCCGCGTTTTTGAGGCGGTATGTTAAGTTTAAGTCCTCAATCAACTTCGACATATATTCTGATTTTTCCCGGACGATCTGCCCCATCTCTTTGACTTCTTCCGGGGTCCAGTCGTATTGCTTCGATTCAAGCATCATGCTGTAGCCGTAAATCGTGCTCAGCGGGGTTTTTAAGTCATGGCTCAGCCCGGCGATCCATTCTTCCCTTGTCGCCTGGATTTTTTCTCTGTTTTTCTTATCCCGCTTCAGCGTGTCAGTCAGCTGATCCATCGATTCGAAAATCTCGGCGAAAAAGCGGAACGGCTGCTTTGTTTTGCCTTTTTTGTTTTTGCTGACCGGCTGTCCTTTGCGGTTCTTCGGTTCTTCAAGCCGGCCCTTTGATAAATTGACGAGCCATTTGATGGTATGAAACAGCGGCCAGCCGAAACGGAAAGAGTACCAGATGGTCAAGATGCAGATCATAAATACCAGGATTCCGATCAAGAGGAAGAGGGTTTTCATCACATTTCTCAAAAATGATTTGTTAAACTCGTGATCGGGGATGTACACGGGGTTCGGCACCGATGCGACCATCCATTTCGTTTTATCGAGTCTTTTAAAAGAAATTTCCCGTTTGTAATTCCACGGCTTGGAACTGTATTTCAGCAATTCAAGCTCATTGACGGTGTTCCGTTCTTTTTTCGTGCTGTTGATATCCCCGAGCAGTCTGCCGCTGTCTTCGAGAAGGTAGACCGCCCCTTTTTCCCGTTTAATATAATCAACCGTGCTTTTTTTATATTGAGAAAGGGAAGCGAGGGATGGCTCCTGTGATTCGATGTAAGTGAGAAGCTGCTCACTGGCGGATTTCCAGCCGAACAGAATCAAATAGGTCTCATCATTTATCGTGACCGTCCAGTAGTTCAGCTTGTAGTTGTCAAAATTCCGGTACTGATAAATGGATAAGAGGTCTTTTCTGCTGTAATGGCTCGGGACGTCTTTCGGCACTCTGTAGGCGTAGTCCGTTTTTTCATTGTCATTAATGATCTGCAGCCAGCCCTTCTGCTTTCTGACTGACATCTTTAAAAATTCATCGACATCCCATGTGCCGTCTTCATTTTTATCAAGCCACGCTTCAAATGAGTCTGCCGTCGCTTTGGTCAGTCCCGCATTGGCTTCCGCTTCGCTGAAACGCCAATCCAAATAGAAGAAAGAAGCGACGGCCAAAACGGACATCAGCAGGATGACAAGCAGCAGCTGTCCGAAAAAGTGGAGCAGAAATTTTCCGCGCATTCTCATGAGCGGGTTCCTTTTTCTCCTTGATCGGGAATAAACCGATAACCGAGGCCGCGCACCGTTACAATATAGGACGGATTGCTGGGGTCTTTTTCAATTTTTTCTCTGAGCTTGCGGATATGCACCATGACGGTGTTGTTATCGCCGTAAGACGGATATCCCCATACTTTTTCATAGATCTGATCTTTTGAGAGTACCACATCAGGGTGTTCACAGAAATATTGAAGCAGCTGCAGAAGCTGTGCGGAGCAGCTGACGGGCTCGCCCCCGACGATCAGCTCGGCGTTTTGCGGCGAATAGGAAAAATGGCTGTATGAATACGTCTTTACCGCCGTTTTCTCTTCGCGCTTATAGGTTCTCTTTAACGTCGCCCTGATCCGCGCCGCCAATTCGAGCGGATTAAACGGCTTTGTTATATAATCGTCAGCTCCCAATGCAAATCCTGACAGCTTATCCGCATCAGAAGAACGGGCAGTCAGAAAAAAGATCGGAGCGTCGGTATAGTTCCGGATTTCGGTGCATGCTTCAAAACCGGACATGCCTTCCATCATCACATCCAGCACGAGCAGATCCGCGGTTTCATGTTTAACAAACTCGATCGCTTCCTCAGCGCTTCCGGCTGTCTTAATGTTGTGATAGCCTTCTTTGATGAGAACGCGTTTGACCATATCAACGATCGCCTTCTCATCGTCTACAATTAAAATTGACGCATTTTCCACCTTGGACGTTCCTTTCTCTTTGTTTTTTTCATCATATCATTATATGGATAAGATTTGGTATCTTTTTAGTGCGGAGGTCTTGCGGGGAAACAGAAAAGAAAAACGAGACGGACATCTCTTCTCGTTTTTCTCACGTTGTCAGAGCGGAATATCAATCATCCCGCCGCTTTTGTCAGGAGCTTTCATTTATAAGATGAAGTATAAATTCCCAAAAACCCGGCACTTCCTGGCATAACAGCAAGTCCGCTTTTTCAACTATTTTAATCTTCAATTCTTGTTCAAGATCTTCTCTTTCCTGGTATGATGTATTGCTCAGTTTTTTTTTTATCATTGGCGAAAAACGCGAAATCAAAAGTTCCATTTCGTCGGTATCTGTGTTCTCTTTGTTGAAGTCAAATGGCCCGTTCACTGCTTATTTTCCCCCTTTTTTTGCTTGTCCAGCTGCTTTCTGAGATTATCAAGCCCTTTTTTATGAATATTAGAAATATTCTGCCGTGATTCACCCAGCGACTCGGCAATCTCCTTCATCGTCGCTCCGTGAAGATAAATATTCGTCAGCACGCTTTTTTGTTTATCGGTTAACGTCTGAAGCGCTTCGTATAAATCACGGTTTTGGACATGCTGGCTCAAATCCCCCTGCTTCCGCAGAAACTCTTCATACGCGTCTTTTCCCATTTCATAGGGAAGCGCTTCACCTCCCTCCGGCTGATCCACCGTCAGCGGATAGCGCTTCTGATTTTTACGGATGCGCTTGTCAAAATCGATGGAGAAAATCCGGATCATAGAGTTCATATATTTGATGATCCGGATTTCCTTATAAAACTGTTTAAACTGGTCGTCCAGTGATTTTGCATCCTTCTCGTCTGAATGTTCCAGCACATTTTTAAATTTCTCGTAATGCTTTGGGTCACTTAAAAAATGTTTAACGATCGGATGTTTCATAATTTCCTTGCATTTTGACCGTAAAAGAACTTGATAGTCCATAAAACCGCCCCCTATTTAAATTAAATGAAAGAAAGCAAAAAAAAGTAAACTACTCCTTTCCGACTAAGATTCCGCACTCCTTATGTCCCGGATTTGCCGGAACAAAAAAAAGACCCTCAACCGCGATATCAGGTTTACAGGAGCCGCTCTTTCTTTCACTTATATACATGACTGCAGGTCAAGTCAGGAGGTGGCTGATAATGGATCAGGTTTTTATAGAAGAAGCGGTCAGACAGATCGGCAATCTCGGCTTTCCGGCTCTCATTGCCATGTATCTTCTCACACGGTTTGAGAAGAAGTTTGACGCCCTGATCGAACTGATGACGGAACTGAAAGATCAGAAAATGAAAAATTAATTTTCACACGAAGTTGACTTTTCATCGGAACGCATCACTTAACAAAGCAGAAGGGAAAACGAAAGGCCTTTCACATTCTCTTTCTGAAAAAACAAAGCTTGAGAGGAGACGATTTACATGTCAAAAGAAAACAACTGCAATATCCCGCAGCCGATCAGAGGAGACAAAGGGGCGACCGTCACGATACCGCGCAACCTTGAAAGAGACCGCCAAAATCCGGATATGCTGACGCCGCCGGAAACGGATCACGGCACAGTGGATAATATGAAATTCTCTTTCTCAGATGTGCACAACCGGCTGGAAAAGGGCGGATACGCGCGTGAGGTGACCGTTCGCGAGCTGCCGATTTCTGAAAATCTGGCATCTGTCAACATGCGTTTAAAACCGGGCGCCATCCGTGAGCTGCACTGGCATAAAGAAGCGGAATGGGCATATATGCTGACGGGCAAAGCGCGGGTCACGATTGTTGATGAACAGGGACGCAGTTTTATCGATGACGTGAAGGAAGGAGATCTGTGGTACTTCCCGTCAGGCCTGCCGCACTCCATTCAGGCGCTGAAAGAAGGCTGTGAATTCCTCTTGGTTTTTGATGACGGTTCCTTCTCAGAAAACAGCACATTCCAAGTGACTGACTGGCTTGCCCACACACCGCTTGATGTCATCGCCAACAACTTCGGGGTTTCAGAAAAAGACCTCGCCGGCCTGCCCGGGAAAGAAAAATATATCTTTGAAGAGCCGGTTCCCGGGAAGCTGAAAGATGACATTGTGGAAGGCCCGAACGGTGAAGTGCCATATCCGTTCACTTACCGCCTGCTGGATGAAGGCCCGACTGCTGAGACGGATGGCGGCAAAGTATATATCGCGGATTCCACAAACTTCAAAGTGTCCAAAACGATCGCTTCAGCGCTTGTCGTGGTCGAACCGGGCGCAATGAGAGAGCTGCACTGGCATCCGAACACGCATGAATGGCAGTATTATATTTCCGGTAAAGGACGGATGACGGTTTTTGCATCGGACGGCCATGCGAGAACATTTAACTATCAGGCCGGGGATGTCGGTTACGTTCCGTTCGCAATGGGCCACTATGTGGAGAATTTGGGAGATGAGCCGCTCGTCTTCCTGGAAATCTTCAAGGATGACCACTATGCCGATGTGTCCCTGAACCAATGGCTTGCCATGCTTCCTGAGAAATTCGTCCAGCAGCATCTGGATCTGGGCAAAGACTTTACGGATATTCTTTCGAAAGAGAAACACCCTGTCGTCAAAAAGAAATGCTGAAGACACACACCGGCTTGCAGAGTTCCGTCTCTGCAAGTCTCCTCTGTGTGAAAAGGAGCTGAACAGATGATCAATCAAAACGGGACGAAAATGTTTTTTCTTCAGGTGCTCCGGTATGCCCTGGCAGCCGCTGCCGTATTATTCGGGTATTTTATCGTGATGATGGCTGTATTTTCATTAGCCGGGACGAGCTACGGATCGATGGCGTACGTCCTGCTTTTTTCCGTGCTTTTTATTTTTCTCGGTTTATGTTTTGAACCGCTTGAGCGGCTGATGATACATAGCTTTACCTTTTTTAGGACGGGCAGGCTGCCTTTTCTCCTTTTAGCCAGCACCGTTCAGCTGCTGTTCCTCTGGATGACCGCGTATACGACGGATAAACTGATTGAAAAGATTTGGCTGTCAACGACGGAGGAGCTGATTGTGGCGGGGGTTTTTTTCGTTTTGGATAAATGCGTCTCCGGACAAAAGCAGCCCCGGGCGCAATAAAAAAACGCAGGCCGGAATGGCTCTGCGTTTTTTTCATCATACCGTTGCGTTTTCATGCCGGATTAAATCGTAGGTTAAGCAGACCGGTTTGTTCGTGCGCGGATCTTTTACAATCTGTGCGTCAATCTGAAACACGTCTTCCAATATGCCGGGAGTCATGACTTCCTCCGCCGTTCCTTCCTTGATGACGCGCCCTTTTTTCAGGGCGATCATGTAATGGGAAAAACGGGCGGCATGGTTCAGATCATGAATAACCATTAAAATGGTGCGGCCCTGCTCCTTGTTTAATTTGTCCAGCAGCTGCAAAATTTCAAGCTGATGGGCGAGATCTAAATAAGTGGTCGGTTCATCAAGAAGCAGCAGCTCCGTTTCTTGAGCGAGCGCCATGGCGATCCACACACGCTGCCGCTGTCCCCCGGAAAGCGCTTCGATCGGCCGGTCGTAAAATTCGGCCATCCCCGTCTCTTCAAGCGCCCATTTGATCATGTCACGGTCTTTATCACTCAAACGGCCCATTCCGGACTGATGCGGAAACCTGCCGTAAGAAACAAGTTCGTACACCGTCAGCCCGCTCGGCGCTTCAGGCGTCTGCGGAAGAATTGCCATTTCCTTGGCGATGTCCTTCGTGGATTTTTGCATGATTGCCTGTCCGTTTAAATAGACGGCGCCGGATTTCGGTTTCATGATTCTTGACATCGTTTTGAGAACCGTCGATTTTCCGCAGCCGTTCGGACCGATCAGCGTTGTAATTTTTCCTTTCGGTATGGCGATATCCAATTCTTTCGCTATCAAACGGTCGCCATAACCGACAGTAAGCTGTTCCGCCGATAATGAGTTCATCGCGGCAGTCTCCTTCCTCTATTTCGTTTTCATCAGCAAATATACAAAATACGGCGCTCCGAGCACGGAAATCACCAGGCCGACGGGAACTTCGGACGGTGCAAGCACATTTCTCGCCAGCGTATCGGCAAGCAGAAATAAAAATGCTCCGATTAAAGCCGAAACCGGGATAAGCGTCTGGTGGCGCGGGCCGGTAAGCCTTCTGGCCAAATGCGGCGCAATGAGTCCGAGAAAAGCGATTCCGCCGGCTGCCGCAACACATGACGCGGTCAGGGCAACGGCGCACATCAGCAGAACGCGCCGCTCCTTTTCAACCCGGGTGCCAAGCCCCGCCGCCAGCTGATCACCGAGCTGGAGCACATTTAAATACCTGGCTTTATAGAGGCTGAACGGTAAAAGAACCAGCAGCCACGGCAAAATGGACAGCACCATTTTCCAATTGGCGTTCCAAATCGAACCGGAAATCCATACAAGCGCCTGCATGAAATCCCGCGGGTCCATTTTCAGCTGAAAAATCAAGAGCAGCGCATTAAACCCCGCATTGACGCCGATCCCGACCAAAACGAGCCGGACAGGTGAAACGCCTTTTTTCCAAGCCAGCACATAGATGAGCAGAGCAGCCAGAAAAGCCCCCGCCAAAGCGCTCACCGGAAGCAGCCATGTACCGGCCATGCTTAAATCAACAGCTGATCCTTGGAAAAAGAAGATAAACAAAACGACCGCCAAAGACGCCCCGGCGTTAATACCGAGAATGCCCGGCTCCGCCAAGTCATTTTGAGACACGCTTTGAAAAATCGCGCCTGAAACCGCGATTCCGGCGCCGACCAGCAATGACAGCACCATGCGCGGCAGTCTGAATTCAAATAAAACGAGCTGATCCCGGGCATCCCCCTGTCCGAAAAAGACACGCAGCGAATCAAGAGGCGCAATCCGGATCACACCCATGTTTAAGCTGATAAAAAAGACGATGCATATGAGCAAAAACGTAACGGCCATGACCGCCAGCGGTTTTTTCGATTTTACATTCATTACAGCCCTCTCCTTTCCCTGCGCGCCAAATAAAAGAAAAAGGGAACGCCGATAAGAGCGGTTAAAGCGCCGACCGGTGTTTCAAACGGCGCATTGACGAGTCTTGCGGCAATATCACTGAAGACTAACAGAACGGCGCCGAATACCGCCGAACAGGGAATGATCCATCTGTAATCTACCCCGACTAAAAATCGGGTGATATGCGGAATCACCAAGCCGATAAAAGAAATGGCTCCGGCGACTGAGACTGAAGCCCCCGTCAAGAGGACAACGACAAACATTCCGATTACTTTCACAAGCGATGTGTACTGCCCGAGCCCTTTGGCCAGCTCCTCACCCAAGCTCAGCACCGTCACTGAGCGCGCAATCAGAAATGCCAGCAAAAGTCCGATAACCCCGACCGCCAACAGCAGCTGCACGCCTTCCCATTTCACGGAAGCGACTCCTCCGGCGTACCAGAACTTCACATCCTGGGCGACATCAAAACGGATCGCAATCGCACTTGAAAGCCCCGTTAAGAAATAGCCGACTGCCGTACCGGCCAGCGCGAGCTTCACCGGTGTCAGCCCGCCTTTTGAAAACAGGCCGATGCCAAACACAATAAGCGCTCCGATTCCCGCTCCCGCAAAGGACCACAAAACAAGCCCAGCGGCAGAGAGCCCCGGAAAAAAAGCAAATGCCAATGCGATCGCAAATCCTGACCCCGACGTCACGCCCATAATGGAAGGCTCAGCAAGCGGGTTCCGCGTCAGCCCCTGCATAATCGCCCCGGACACAGCTAAAAAAGCCCCGACGAGCGCGGCGGCGGCGGTTCTCGGCAGCCTCAGATCGCGTATGATTTGATGAGATGTATTTTGCGGCTGAAAGTGAAAGAGAGCATCCCACACCGTCCGCAGATGAATATCGGCAGCTCCGATGGAAACAGACAGAGCCGCGCCGATCAATAAAACCGCAATACCGGCACACAGCAGCACAGCCGCCCGGAATGAACGCGCCGTCCACTGGATTTCACTCCCTGATGCCCCTTGAGCCGTCATTGTCTGTTTCTTTTTCAATAGACCCAACACTCGTTCTTCCTTTCTCAAAACAAGAATGGTAATGATAATGATTATCAATGACTTGTTTCAGTATAGCACTTTTATCTTCTCTTTTAATAGACCTAATTTCATATAAAAAAAGAAAGTTTTTCTTAAAAAAGAGCGTGCTTCTCTATGAAAGCAGTGATATAATCACACTGATAATGATTCTCTTTATCACTAATTTTTATGAAAGAAGGAATGTCAGATGTTCCATACATACAAGAAAATCGGCGCAGCGCTGATTGCCATGCTGCTCATCGCCGCTTTGGCAGCATGCGGCAATTCTTCAGACACGAAAGGTTCTTCTGAAAAAGAAGAAACCATCACGTATAAAGCCGAAAACGGCAATATTAAAATTCCGAAGCACCCGAAACGGGTCGTCGTCATGGCTGACGGCTACTACGGCGACTTTAAACAGCTCGGCATCAATGTTGTCGGCGCGCCGCAAAACGTATTTAAAAACCCTTATTACAAAGGGAAAACAAAAGGTGTCACAAACATCGGCGACGGCACGTCCGTTGAAAAAATCATTGACTTAAAGCCGGATTTAATCGTTGTCTGGACGACACAAGGCGCCGATATTGAAAAACTGGAAAAAATCGCGCCGACAATCGCCATTAAATATGACAAGCTCAGCAATATTGATCAATTCAAAGAGTTTGCGAAAATGACAGGCACTGAAGATAAAGCAGACAAATGGCTGGCTGAATGGGATAAGAAAACCGCTGCCGCTAAAACAAAGGTTCAAAAAGCGGTCGGCTCAAAAACCATCTCCATCATGCAGACAAACGGAAAAGACATCTATGTATTCGGTAAAGACTTCGGCCGCGGCGGAAGCATCATTTATGACAAACTCGGGCTGAAGGCCACAAAACTGACGCGGGAAAAAGCCATTAATCAAGGGCCGGGCTACGCCAGCATTTCACTCGAGAAACTGCCTGACTTCGCGGGAGACTACATCTTTATGGGGCCATGGCAGGCCGGCGGTGACGACAAAGGTGTGCTTGACAGCTCAATCTGGAAGAACCTCGATGCCGTCAAACAAAACCATGTCTACCGCATTGATCCGATCGGCTTCTATTTCTCAGACCCGATCTCACTTGAAGGCCAGCTCGACTACATTACAAAAAGCTTAACGAAGTAACCCCGAAGCCGCTGTCACAGCGGCTTTTTATTATGCTTAAAACTTGACAAAAAAATTCATTTATGCTATAATTTACATTTTTGGATTAACATGTATAATAAGATTCTCCCGGCCGGAGATTGATGTAAATAACGGAGGATCTTTATATGAAAGAAAACAAGGCGAGTATGACTTCCCTGCTGTCCGCTTTCGGAAGGGCGTACCACAGTAAACACGACACCCCGGTGATATTTGATGATTTTATGGCACAAGATCTGATTTCTGAAAAAGAGCATTCGGATATCCGCGCTCATCTGATTCAAGGTATATCATTTTTCAGTAAAGACATGGCCCAGAAGCTTCAAGGCCAACCGGATGACATCTTAAAATGGGTGACTCAAGTCCAGCTGTCTCCTACACCGTTAGCCCGTGCCGCATATTGTGAAGAAGTGCTTTTGAATGAAGTGAAGCTCGGGGCCAAACAGTATGTCATCCTTGGCGCGGGGCTGGATACTTTTTGTTTCAGGCATCCTGAGGTGACAAACGCCTTAGACATATTTGAAATCGATCATCCCGCTTCACAGGAAGACAAAATAAACAGATTGAAACATCTGAACCTCGGCATTTCCCATCATCTACATTTTGTACCGATGGACTTCGCCGCTTCGCTTTCTTTCAGCCGTCTGTATCAGAAAGGTTTTTCACGCCAAAAAACCTTTTTCAGCCTGCTCGGTGTGTCATACTATCTTACGAAAAAGCATCTCGCCCGCCTGCTCACACAATTATTTGCCGAAGTCCCGCCGGGAAGCTCTATCGTGTTTGATTATGCAGATGAGTCCCTTTTTGAAGAAAGAGGACTGTCAAACAGAGTGGAAAACATGGTGAAAATGGCTGCTGCAAGCGGAGAACCGATGTTATCGTGTTTCAGTTATAAAGAAATCGAAAAAATATTAGAATCATCAGGTCTGCTTATTTATGAACATTTATCTCCGGCGGACGTCAATGACCGTTTTTTCAGCGGACGCACTGACCATTTAACCGCATTCGAGACCATTCATTATATACACGCCGTCAAAACGTAACCCGCCGCCGCAAACAAAAAGACATCTCACAGACGTGAGATGTCTTTTTGTCATACCGATTGTCTGTTGTTTGCAAATTTCTTTGAGACGAAAGGATATAACAGCAAACCGACGAAGAACAGCCCGATACCGAGAATAAAGGTCGTTAAATCGGCCGTTCCGGTAATAATGACATAAAAAGAATAAATGCAGGCAAGGATGGCGATGATACCATCTCTTACTCTTGAACCCTTTATCTCGTCATACGTTTCACCCGTAAAAATGAGCTTCAGGCTGTAAAACGCTGATACGAGATACGGAATCAGATAAGCGAGCGTCGCCGCCGTCGTTAAAAACGTAAATGCGTCACTGATCGTCCGGGAAATAACTGAAAAGATAAAGATCTGTGACATCACGTTCGTTACGATTAACGACACAACCGGGCTTCCCTGTTTATTCGTTTTTGCAAAAGCAGCCGGAAAGTCTCCTGATTTCGCCGCTTGATACGGAACTTCAGAGCCGAGAAGAATCCAGCCGAGCATCGTTCCGAACAGACACAAAATCGCCAGAATCGCCATGATGACGCTTCCCGCATTGCCGACGATCGCGTACAATACGTCAACAAACGGTTTTTCCGAGCCGACAAGCTTACCATGCGGAAGCACGCCCATCGTAATCAATGTTACGATGATATAGATGCCAAGCGCGATCAATAATCCGGTAATAGTGGCGCGTTTCACGTCGCGCTGCGAACGGGCGCGCCCTGATAAGATGACTGCCGATTCAATTCCGACGAACGCCCATAATGTTGAAATCGCCGCATTGTGGATCTGCCCGCCGATTCCCTCAACTGTGTGAGGACCTGTTTGAACCGGAAAATAAAAATGATCGAAAAACGACGTTTGAAACACAAATAAACCTGCAATGATAAAGAAGATAAATCCTAATACTTTTGAAAACGTCGTGACGAAATTTAATTTACTCGCACCGTTAATGCTGGTGACGAGAATCGTGTGAGTGCCCCATAATAAAACCGTACATACGGCAAACGTCAGCAGCTGGCCGAGCGTAACCGCCTGACCGCCGATCGAAAACATTTCACGCTTATCCGTTAAAATCGGGAAAAATGATGTTAAATATCCGGCAAGGCTCGTGATGATCGCCACGTTGCTGATCCAGCTCGCCACCCAGTAGCCCCACACCATCGTGAAGCCCGCTGCATTCCCTTTTTTCCGATCGCTGAACAGCGCACGCGCATAGCTTTGCGGCCCCGCCGTCAGCTCAGGCTTGCGGATGGATAAGTGGCCGAAGACCAGCGCGATCATTAACACACCGGCTCCCGTTAAAAGCCATGCCGATGTGGCGCCGAACGGGCTCGCGATTTTTGCGAGCGAACTCGGAAGCGAAAAGATGCCCGAGCCTACCATATTTCCTACGACAAACGCCGTTAATAACCAAAAACCCCATTTTTTCGTCTGTTCCATTCCTGTACCTCCTGGTTGTTCATTCGTACGGACCAGACCCCGAGATCATATTTACACGCAAAAAAAGCCTGAACAAAAGTCCATGCTTAAAGAAACACACACACCCTTGATCTCCGGATAGCCCTCCGCGAAAAAGCACGCGGCAGTCCTGCACTTATTCAGATACAGTCCCAGCATAAAGAAGGATCGGCTTTCTTTACACTTCGGCGCTGATGCCTTTAACACATGTTTTGCGGCCCCTATCAGCCTGGCATGTGCGACTCATCATCAAGCGCAACCTCTACCTCACCGAGAAAGAGTGAGGATTTTTATCATTCAATTCTACTCAGAGGTTATCAGAGATAAAAAGATCTGTCAAAGGGAAAAATTAGATGGAAAACGGATAGAGCGTTCGCCCTACCCGTCTTATATGGTCAGCGGTTGTTTTTTTTCTTTTGAACAGCTTCTTGAAGCGGATCGTCTTTCAGAGCTGCACCGGCGTCGTCAAGCGCGCCTTGAATGACGTTTTTGTTTTTATCGCTGTTTTTTCCTTTTTCTTTGTTAAAGAAAGCCATCTGTATCACCTCTTTATCAAATATAGGTACACCTATAATGTGTCTTTTTCCGCGGCAGAATATGCGGAATCCGCGTCTCCTTCCTTTTGGCGGAACAGGTAAAGTTTGTTGATCAAACATGCATTCTCTTGATATATTTGTAATTCAGGGGATTTTGGCAAAAATAAAAAGGAGAAGCGAAAAATGACAGGAAAAACACACATCATGGGAGGCATCGCTTCTTGTTCCGCAATTGCATATTATTACGGGTATGATCCGGTCCTTATGACCTCAGCGGGTGCCCTCGGGGCGCTGATTCCCGACATATGCCATACGAAAAGCAAAATCGGCAGAACGCTGCCCGTTCTGTCCAAAATCGTAAGCACGGTGTTCGGCCACAGAACGTTTACACACAGTCTGCTGTTTATGCTTATTATGTTTTTCATTACGGCAACCTATATTCCGAATCAGAGCATTTCCGCCGGACTGATGATCGGAATGGCGAGTCATCTTGTGCTTGACGCATGGACCGTCAACGGCATTAAACTGCTGTTTCCGGCCGCCATCCGCTTCCGTCTTCCCCTTTATATGAGAACGGGGAGCTTTTCGGAGCAGCTTGTGCTGGCCGGCTTAACGATTGTATCCTGCTATTATTTATACGAACTGGTTCACGGCCGCATCTCTTAAACAAAAAGCGTCTTTTCGCTTTTCGGGTGAGGAGTCATACATATGAAGAAAACCTTTTTCAGTAATCATCGGTTTTTATGCCTGTCCATCCTGTTCATGTGGATGAAAACCTATGCCGTTTATAAGCTCGGTTTTGATCTGCAGAACAATTCGGTTCTTGAGGAATGTCTGCTTCTCATTAATCCGCTGAGCTTCATTGTGCCGCTGTTCGGCATCGCCCTGCTGCTGACAGAAAAAAAACAGCGGATCTTTCTGCTTTCGGCAAATGTGATGCTGACGGGAATTTTAATCGCGAATACGGTGTTTTACGGGTTTTATATTGATTTTATCACCATACCGGTTTTGTTTCAGGCGAGCAATATGGGTGATATGGGAAGCAGCGTCCAAGAGCTGTTTCACCCGCTTTATATCGCTTTATTTTTGGATATTGCGGTTTTGTTTTACCTTGGTAAAAGGCATAAAGCCGATAAAGGAAAAGCGGGCGCCCGTACCGTTAAAGCGTATGCGTGGGCATCAGCCGGCCTCATGCTGTGCAACCTTGCACTGTCTGAGGCCGAGCAGCCGAAGCTGTTCAAGCACCCTTTTGATCGTGAAGCGCTCGTAAAAGGAATCGGCCTGTTCCACTTTCATTTGTATGACACCATTTCGCAGACGCTGAATGCAGGAGCTAAAGCGTTTGCCGATGAAGACAGCCTTGCGGCGGTCGCAAATTACACTCAAGCCGACTACAGCAGGCCGTCCGAATCAAAGTTCGGGCTCGCCAAGGGACGCAATGTGATTTTTGTTACGCTCGAATCAACACAGCGTTTTGTAATGGATGAGCGGGTCAACGGACGGGAGATTACCCCGTTTTTAAATAAACTGCGGAAAAAAAGTTATGACTTCACTCATTTTTATCAGCAGACTGAACAGGGAAAAACCTCAGATTCAGAATTCATTACTGCGAATTCGCTGTATCCGTCTTCAAGCGGCGCCGTTTTTTTTACAAAAAGCGGCCACCGGTTCAATACGATGTACCATATGTTAAAAGACCGTCAATACTATTCAGCCGTTCTGCATGCCAATCATAAGGCCTTTTGGAACCGGGATGAGATGTACGGGGCATTCGGAATCGACCGTTTTTTCGACGCGGATGAATTTAAGGTGACTCAGGAAAATTCAACAGGCTGGGGCCTGAAGGATAAGGAGTTTCTCGAACAGTCAGCGAAAAAATTAAAGAAGCTTCCGCAGCCGTTTTACGCTAGCCTGCTGACTTTGACCAACCATTTTCCTTTTGAAATTGAAAAACAGGATCAGCTCATTGAGGAACCGGACACAAGCAGCGAGTTATTAAACCGCTATGTGACGACGGTCCGCTATGAAGATGAGGCCCTGAAACACTTTTTCAAGAAGCTGAAAAAAGAAGGCCTGTATGACAACGCGATGATCGTCCTGATGGGAGATCATTACGGTATATCCGAAGCCCATAATCAAGGACTTGCCGAATTCTTAGGGAAAGAGGAAATCACTCCGTTTGATACGGTTCAGCTTCAGCGCGTGCCGTTTATCATTCATATTCCCGGGGTGACCGACCGTGCGCCGGAAACGATTGCTTCAACCGCGGGACAGGTTGATGTAAGGCCGACGCTGCTTCACCTGCTCGGCATTGAAACGAAAGGCAGCATTCAGTTCGGCAATGATCTGTTTTCCGGAGAGCGGACCCCGTTTGCGGTGCTGAGAAACGGCAGCTTTATCACGGATGATCATATTTATACAAAAAATACGTGTTACAGCCGTAAAACGGGCGAACCGCTTTCTGACATGAGCGCGTGCAGCGATGAGAAAGAAAAAGCGGAACAAGAGCTGATGCTTTCCGATAAAATATTAAACGGCGACCTGCTGCGGTTTTATAAGCAATAAAAAAATCCCTCCGTTATATGGAGGGATTTTTCACGTTTCATATATGAGCCGTCCGGTCATTTTCGTATCATATCCGGATAATTGAGAAAGCTGAGACTTGAATTCCTCAGAATTGAGGATGTCCTGCACGCTTTGAACAAGCTCCCGGTTTTGTTTTAAGACGACCACATCGTACTGCTCACTGATCACCGGGATAAAGTCCGTGCCTGCCATATGCGCCGCATGCTGCGACCCGACTCCGATATCCGCCTTTCCGCTTGATACTTGTGAAGCCGCTGACAGATGATCCGTGACAATGTCATGGTAGCCGGCGACATCAGACGGCGTAATGCCGAATGATCTGAGCTGTTCATCCAGCAGGACCCTCGCGCCTGATCCTTTTTCGCGATTGACGATACGGACATCCTTTCGGCTCAAATCCTGAAAGCCCTGAATGTTCAGCGGATTGCCCTTTTTCACATATAATCCTGCCTGACGAAGCACGACATGAAAAAGCGCAAACGGCTCCCCTGAAAGGATGCGCTTCACATACGGGATGTTATACTGCCCCGTCTCCCCATCGTACAAATGCAGACTGACGATGTCACAAGCCCCGCGGTACATCTCGATCAGGCTGTTCAAACTGCCGCTGTACTTACGGAGCGGAGCCGCCTGTATTGTTTGTTCCAGCTGTTTGCTGAGGAGGTCCATCGACACATCCTGCCCGCTGATGATAACGGACTGCCTTTTTTCCGGCTCCCGCCCGCGGGACGGGTCAGGCGCTTCTGCTGCGGATGGCTTTTTTGACATTCTCATGTTTGCTTTATATTGTTTTAAGTCCTCTTCATCGACCCTCATCTGTCTTCCGACCCTATACGCCGGAATGAGTCCTTTTTTTATCAAATCATATACTGTCAGTTTGGAGACCTTCAAAAGGCCCGCAACTTCTTCTATTGTATAGGAAGTGGCTTCTGTCATATTATCACGCTCCGTTTTTATTATAACTGTTCAGATATTGAAAAAAAACCGCACCATCACGTACAATTGCGTTATAATTAGTTTGATCTAATGATATTTAGCTATAAGGGGTGCACAATGTTGAAAAAGAAAGCGACACTACTCACAACTGCGGCTATGGCCGTTTTCCTCGCAACTGCGGGCTGCTCTTCCGGACAATCGTCCAAAGGCGGACAAAACGAAAAAGTCACGCTGACCGTTTCTGCGGCAGCCAGCGCTCAGGATGCACTTGAAGAAATCCAGACCAACTACGAAAAATCACATTCAAACGTAACCATTCAAGACAACTTCGGATCATCAGGCACATTGCAAAAACAAATTTCACAAGGCGCGGGAGCTGATTTATTCTTCTCGGCAGCCGAAGATAAATTCGAAAAGCTCGTTCATGACGGAGATATCGATAAAAAGGACAGCACGGATCTTTTGAAAAATGATCTCGTCATGATCGTGCCTGAGAAAAACAGCGCACACCTGACACACCTGAATGACCTGAAAAAAGACAGCACGGAAAAAATCGCGCTCGGCACGCCTGAATCCGTTCCGGCCGGACAATACGCCAAACAATCATTGACGGCATTATCCCTGTGGGACAAGGTAAGAGATAAAGTCGTCTATGCAAAAGACGTTCGCCAGGTGCTGTCTTATGTTGAAACCGGAAATGTCGATGCCGGGCTTGTCTATAAAACAGACGCGCTGATTTCGAAAAAGGTGAAAATCACCGATGAAGCGCCGGCGAAAACGCACGATCCGATCGTGTATCCGCTCGGCATCGTCAAGGATACAAAGCACCGTAAAGAAGCAGAAGCGTTTTATCAGTATCTGCAGTCGGATGAAGCGATGAAAGTGTTTAAGAAATATGGATTTACTGCCAAGTAACATTACGGCTTCGGAGTTTTTCACTCCCGTCGTACTGTCGTTTCAGGTGGCTTTGGCGTCGGGCTTCGCCGTCATCATTCTCGGGACGCTTGCCGGCGCCTGGATGGCGAAAGCGCGATTTCCCGGAAAAACGGCTGTGGAGACGCTGTTTATGCTCCCGCTCGTTCTTCCGCCTACCGTTGTCGGGTTCATTCTCATTATCATTTTCGGAAAACACAGCTTTATCGGCCGGGCGATTGAGCGGATTTTTCACCAGCCCGTCATTTTCACGTGGTCGGCCGCGGTGATCGCTTCGGCCATTGTCGCCTTCCCGCTTATGTATCAGTCCGCTAAAACGGGCTTCGCCGCGGTTGATGCCGACATCGAGGGAGCGGCGAAAGTAGACGGAGCCGGCAGGTGGCAGGTCTTCACCCGCATTTCCGTCCCGCTTGCCTTTCCCTCCCTCTTGACCGGAAGCATTCTCAGTATTGCAAGGGCGCTAGGTGAATTCGGGGCGACTTTAATGTTTGCGGGAAATATTCCCGGCGTCACCCAAACGCTGCCGACAGCGATTTACGTCGCGATGGACTCCGGCAATGAAACACTCGCCTGGGTGTGGGTGATCTGTATTGTGATCATTTCTTTTCTGATGCTGTTTTTCATCCAATTGAAAAAACCCGCTTGACCGATCCGCCTTCCGCGCACCTTTCGCCGGGAGGCTTTTTGATTTAAAATCGGATGGTATATAATGAAACAAAAAACACACAAAGGGTGCGGCCATGAAGATTAATGTCATTATCGCGGATGATAATTCTTTCATCAGAGAAGGAATGAAAATCATTTTGCATACATATGAGGAATTTACTGTATCGGCAACGTTGGAAAACGGATTCGAGGCGGCAGAGTATTGTAAACACAATCCCGTCGATATCGCCTTGTTGGACGTCCGCATGCCGGTGATGAACGGCGTCGAAGCCGCAAAACGGATCGCGGAGGAAACGGATACGAAGCCGATGATCCTGACAACATTTGACGACGATGAGTATATTTTAGAAGCGATTAAAAACGGCGCGAAAGGATATTTATTAAAAAATACCGAACCGGAACGGATCCGCGATGCGATCAAAAGCGTCTTCAACGGGCACAGCATTCTTCAGGACACCGTGCTGGATAAAATAAAAGACAGCCTTACCCGGCCGGCGGAAGCCGCGCATCAGATTGATGAAAGCCAGTTTACTGAAAGAGAGCTCAGCATCATGTCGCTTATTGCGAAAGGATTCTCGAACAGGGAAATTTCAAAACAGCTTTTCATTTCTGAAGGGACGACGGCCAATTATATTTCCTCTATTTTAGGGAAAACGGGGCTTGAGCACAGAACGCAGATCGCGATTTATTATATCACTGGGAAGGTGGATAACGGGCGTTGAACGGTATGGATTTTTGGATGCTGATGAGCAGACTGATCGCCATTTTTTATACGGCTTTTTTGTTCGTATCGGCAGACCGCCTTTACACACCGTACGCCGTCTTGTTTCTGCTGCTTTATCTGTCTTTGGGCATTGCGGTCTGCATGATCAGGCCGCCCGCTTGGAGGCGCGGGATCACCCTGCTGGCGCTGGCATTGACCGCCTGGCTTTCCGCCTTAGGCCATCCGGCGTTTCTGTTTCTTTTACCGCCCGCCATTTTTGCCGTTCTTGCCGAATATCCGGTTCACCGCTATGTGTTCTGCCTGCTCGTGTTTTTGCCGTTTTTATTTATCCCGTACGGCGACCTTCCGACTTATATCGTCATGACCTTGTTCTGCTTGGCGATATTCGTTTTGGCCGCCCGGTCCAGCGACCGGCTGAAAAAATATGAAGAGCAGTCAGACAGCATGCGCTCAAGCATTGAAAAACTGACGAAACAGCTGCACAGCAGCACAGAATATATCAAACAATCGGAGTATACCGGCAAACTCGAAGAAAGAAACAGATTGTCCCAAGCCATCCATGACAAAATCGGCCATTCCATGACAGGCGCGCTCATTCAGATGGAAGCGGCGAAACGGATGCTCGGCTCCCATCCGGACAAAGCGGCTGAACTGCTCCAAAACGCCATTACCATTTCCAAAGAGGGCATAGAGGATATCCGCATTACGCTGAAAAATATGAAACCGCCCGCTGAACAAATGGGCATTCACAGATTAAGAACGTTTATTGATGAATTTTCGGCCAAAAACGGGATGCCGGTTCCGTTTACGCATCAAGGCGATTTGGACAGGCTGACGCAAATGCATTGGAGAGTCATTCAGGAAAACGTAACCGAAGCCTTGACCAATGCAATGAAATACGCCGATGCCACGCAGATTTTCATTGATATCCATGTGCTGAATAAAGCCGTGAAAGCGGAAGTGAAAGATAACGGAAACGGCGCCGTCCGCTTTAAAAAAGGCCTCGGCATGCTCGGTATGGAAGAACGGGCGGCCGTCCTGCACGGAACCGTTATTTTTGACGGCACGGCCGGTTTTTCCGTCACGACATTGCTTCCGGTTGAATAAGTGAATGTTTTCATGTGAAAAATATGAAGATTCTCATGTCAAAGGAATGAACAGCTGCACTAACGGCTGTTCATTCTTTTTTTTATAATAAGAACATCACAAGACATAGAGGTGGAAACATGAACATTTTGGAGCTCAAACAGCTGAGTAAGAAATTCGGTGATTATACCGCCGTTGACCAAATGTCGCTTGCCGTAAAAGAAGGTGAGATTTTCGGGTTTCTCGGCGCAAACGGAGCCGGAAAAAGCACGACGATCAATATGATCTCAGGTCTTTTAAAACCTTCAGGCGGAGACATTCTGTTTCTCGGAAAAGATATTTTCAAATATAGCAAAGCAACGAAAATGAATATCGGCATCGTCCCTCAAGACCTCGCGATTTACGAAGAATTAAACGCCTATGAAAATGTGAAGTTCTTCGCCGGGCTGTACGGCCTGAGAGGGGCGGCTCTGAAAGAACGGGTCGAGGAAGCCCTGACATTCGTCGGCTTGAGCGATAAACACAAATATTTGCCGAAGCATTTTTCCGGCGGAATGAAACGCCGGCTCAATATCGCCTGCGCCCTTGCCCACCGGCCGAAATTGATCATCATGGATGAACCGACGGTCGGCATTGACCCGCAATCAAGAAATTATATTCTGCAATCAGTGAAAAAGCTGAATGAAATGGGCTGCACGATCATCTACACGAGCCACTACATGGAGGAAGTGGAAGAAATATGCACGCGCATCGCCATCATCGACCACGGAAAAGTCATCGCAGAAGGCACAAAAGAACAGCTGACCTCCATCATTACCGACACGAAGGACGTCGTGATTGAGCTGTCATCCGGAAACGGCATCAGCCTCGGCGATATTCAGGAGCTGCCCGGCGTCAGAGCCGCCGCACTGGAAGAAAACAGTGTGAAAATCAGCTCTGACACAGGGGTCAACAATTTAAACCGCCTGATCCGGTACTTCATGGACAAAGGAATTGAAATCCGCTCCTTGCAGGAACAGGCCCCTGACTTAGAAACGGTATTTCTCACGCTGACAGGCAGAAGCCTGCGCGACTGACCTCACTGAAAGGAGGATTGCAAATGAATATTCTGCACATCGCCGGGAAAGAAATCAAAATCAGTTTCCGCGACAGACGGACTTTTATTTTCATGCTTGCTTTTCCGATCGTCTTCATGCTGATTTTTACTGCGGCATTATCAAACGCCTTTGATTCAGAGGTGACGGTCGGGAACATCAAGGTCGTATATACGGACCAGTCAAACGGCCCTCTTTCTCATGATTTTACTGAGTTTATGAAAGCCGCCAAAAAAGAGCATGTCTATTTTCAAAAAGCGGACACGGAGGCAAAAGGCAAAAACGAGGTTCGAGAAAATCAGGCGGATGCTTTCGTCACTGTAAAAAACACCGGTTTTCAAGTCTTTACAAATGACCGGAGCGGCATAAACGGCACGATCGTCCAAGGCATGCTGACCGCTTTTACCAATCAATACAAAGCAGGCGCCGCCGCTTACAAGGCGCATAAGGCGCCTTCCGCCGGACAAATCAAAAGCGATTATATGAAGCAGACGTCTTTACACAAAGCGAAAGAACCGAAAGCGAAAGATTTTTACGCAATATCCATGACGACGATGATCGGGCTGTACGCCTCGATTTTTGCAAGCAGCTTATTCCGCGGGGAAAGAATACGGCACACCGCAGATCGCCTGATCGCCGCCCCGCTCCGGAAAAGCGATATCTTTCTCGGAAAGATGCTCGGCATTTTGGCTGTGAATGTTCTGACGATTCTTGCCGTTGTCGCCTTCAGCAAATTTATCTTAAAAGCGAATTGGGGCAGCCACATGGGCCTTGTGCTTTTGATTCTCGTTTCTGAAATTCTTTTGGCCGTCAGCTTCGGGCTCAGCCTGAGCTATTTGACCAGAAAACCCGAAAGCGCCAGATTAATCACCGTCATCATCGTTCAGGTGATGTCCATTATCGGCGGCGCCTATTACAAATATGAAGGCGGAGGAATTTCCGCCCTGTCGCCCTTATCCTGGATCAATAAGGCGATTAACAACATCATTTACGCAAATGATGTATCAGCGGCATGGCCTGCACTCGGTTTAAATACAGCATTGGCGGTACTCTTTTTGCTGATCGCCGCATTTACGTTTCAAAGACGGGAGGGACTGTAATATGAAAAACTTCTGGTGGCTGTTTGCGCACACTCTCAAAGGGATTACAAAAAGCAAAAAACAGCTCATTCTTTATATCGGGGCTCCGCTGATCGGCGTCTTCCTCTCCTTCATGACCAATGCCAACGGCGGAGCCGAAACGCTCAATATCGGCATTCTCAATCAAGACGGCGGAGAAGTGGCACAGGATACGGTCACGTTTTTAAAAGGACTGGATCATGTGAAGATTTCGGAGGAAACGGCTGCGTCCGCCACATCCAAGATCGCTTCAGGAAAAATGGAGGCGCTCATTACGTTTGAAAAAGGCTTCTCCCAAAGCGTAAAAGACGGGAAACCGGCTCACATCGGCATGACCTCGCTGAAAGGCGCCCAGGTCACCGGATATGTCAGCTCTTATTTGTACAATTATATGAACAGCGCCGCCTCAATCGGCAAATCTTCCGGCGGAGACGCAAAAGCCTTTCAGGCGATGTACGCCGATTTCAAGCATTCTCCGATTCAAACGGAGTCCGCTGTTTTACAAGATACATCGAACCATAAAGAAATGACCTACTCAGTCATCGGGTATCTCATTATCATTATGCTCTATTCCGCCGGCAACCTGACGGAACTGATGATTAAAGAGCGGGAAAACAGGACGTACTACAGGCTTCTGTCAACGCCGATCACATCAAAGCAATATGTACTGGCAAACGCGGCGGTGAATATCATTATCATGGCCGTCCAAATTCTATTCGCCGTTCTCTTTATGGGCGCCGCTTTTCATATTCATCCGTCATTCCCGCTGTGGCAGCTGTTCATCCTGATGATGCTGTTTGCATTAAGCGCGATCGGGATCGCCTTTATTACCGTCGGTTTTTCCAACAGCAGCGCTTCGGCATCGGCGCTTTTGAATTTGATCGTCGTGCCGACATGCTTGCTCGCCGGCTGCTTCTTTCCGGGCAATATTATGCCGAAAACGGTGCAGACAATCGCCGAATTTCTGCCTCAGCGCTGGGTGCTCGATACGGTCGATCAATTGCAGCACGGCCGCACGTTCCAAAGCCTGATGCTGAACATCATCATTTTGGGAGCCTTCGCCGCCGCCCTGTTATTAATAGCCGCATACAGGTTCAGCGTAAAACGTCAGACACAGACATTTATGTAAAGAAAAACAGCCCCGTAAAGGGCTGTTTTTTCTTAGAACAGAAGCTCGTCCGGATTCGGGCCGACACGCTCGTCTTTGTTCAATGCGCTGATCTTTTCCATTTCTTCCTGTGACAGTTCGAAATCAAAAATATCGGCATTTTCTATGATGCGGTGCTCTTTAATCGATTTCGGAATGGTAACGACTTCGTTTTGAAGATCCCAGCGCAAAATCACTTGAGCAACCGATTTGTTATGTTTTTCCGCAATTTGAGACAGCACTTCGTTATCGAGGAGCTGTCCCTGCATCAATGGAGACCAAGCTTCCACTTGAATGCCCTGCGCTTTGCAGAAATCTCTTACTTCTTTTTGAGTCAGGCGCGGGTGGAATTCAATCTGGTTGACCATCGGCTTGATTTCAGCATCTTTCAGCAGTTCTTCTAAATGATGCACTTGGAAGTTGCTGACGCCGATGGCGCGGATTTTGCCGTCTTTGTACAGCTTTTCAAGAGCGCGCCATGTGTCTTTATATTTATCCTTGCCCGGCCAGTGAATCAGGTAAAGGTCGAGGTAATCGAGGCCGAGGCGCTCAAGGCTTTTCTCAAACGCGTCAAGTGTCGTTTCGTATCCTTGATCTTCATTCCACACTTTTGACGTGATGAACAGCTCTTCTCTGGCAACGCCCGCGGCTCTGATGCCTTCGCCGACACCCTCTTCATTTTTATAAATAGCCGCCGTATCAATGCTGCGGTAGCCGTTTCTGATTGCCGCTTCGACGGAGTCCGCCGCTACGCTTCCGTTTTCCACCTTGAACACGCCAAGGCCGAACCACGGCATTTCAACGCCATTATGAAGCTTTACAGTATCTTTTAAGCTTTTTGCCACGTTGAACCATCCTTTCTAGTCATTATGTAAACGGTTATTATTATCTCACATTTCCGCCGTAAGAAACCAATTATACGCTCATCGTTATCATAAAAACCATCTTTAGTGCCCAAGCACCACTGACGTTATTATTTTCCTATTTTTCAAAAATTACGGTTAGTTGGGTAACTGTCCGGGTAAATCGCTACTGTAGCCACCACACAATTGAAGGAGGAAATCATATGAAACGTATGCGTATCCCGATGTCCGTTGCCCTTGGCGCCGCTTTGTCTCTGACTCCTCTGTCCTTTGTATCCGCAAAAGAAACCCCGGTCCCTCAAAACATGGCACAGCAATCATCAGATGTCTCAGCAAAAGATGTCGGATTAAACATTGATGTTGACCTGCTCGGCATCGGCAATTCGATTGCTGACGCGATTAAGTCGGCGCAAAACCGTGACGGCTTCGTCAAAAACTTAATGGAATCTTCATTCTACGCTTCCGGACAAAAATATAACGTCATGGTGTTTAATTTAAGCCAGGAATATGAAGATCATTTTAACGGTGTTCAGTTTTACGGTTCCGCCGTTTATGACGGCATCACGTACGGCATTTGGGTGTTTGAAGACGGAAGCTTCACCAACAAAGGAGATGGCGGCTGGATCAACTGGGCCTTCAGAGGCTGGTTTGACCGCGACGGCGATCACGTCGAATTCCATCGTCCGTAATCAAAAAAAGTCCGGCGAACAGATGCCGGACTTTTTTTATTCACCTCCGTCAAGCATGGCCGCTTCCACATCATTGATGTATTGGCGAAGCTCATGTGACATATCGCGGGAAATTTCCCGCTCTTCGAATAATGTTTGGATTTCGTTGCGGATGGCCTGCACGGCCCGCAGTTTGATTTCGAGTTTTTGATTTTCAAAACGGCGGCTCGGACTCTGTTCGTGATACGAGTGCCCCAGCCTGAAAATCAAGTGATTGTAAAAGGAAATGACGGCAAGCGTCACATCTTTATTTTCTTCAGTCATGTGTTTTTTCAGGCTTTCAATGGCCGCTTTTGCCGTTTTAACCCTTGTGGTGCGGATGAGGCCTTCTTCATTTAAAATCGACATTTCCGGCTTTTTTTGTTCACCGAAAAAGATCCAGTACATCAGGCGTTTCAGCTTTTTCTTAGATAAGCCGACTTTAAACGGATTCGTATACAGCACTTCCAGTTCATCAAACCGTTCCTGAAGGCTGTCTGCCGTTTCTTCCGGTATTTCGCCCCGCTCAATCAGCCGCAGCAATTCTTCCTGTTCAGCCTGTATCCCTTGGGCGCGGACTTTCCGCTCATCTTTTTTCGTGCGGTTTTTGACGGTGGACTGCTGAAATCTGAGATTTTTCATTTTCTCATTGTATTCGGCAATAACCGCAAAAGAAGCCGTTTTGTTTGTCTCATTCATATTTTCTTTAATGGCCGTTAAGGCAGCCTTTATCAGCTTCCGTCTCGCTGTCAGCAATTTGACTTTCTTCTCTTTCACATTGTCTTCCGGCTTATCTGTCAAAATCGGCAGTACGATTGTCGCCAGCACCAATGTGCACATAATAACACCCGCGGCTAAAAAGAGAATCAAATTCCGTTCAGGAAACGGTGAGCCGTCAGAGAGCACGTAAGGAATGGAAAAGGAACCCGCGAGCGTGACCGCTCCCCTGACGCCTGAAACCGAAATCAGCAGGGTCGAGCGCAGGCCGGGTTTATAAATGCTCTGATCCTTGTTAAAAAACCACTTGCCGTTCCAAAAAAACAGCACCCACAAAAACCTGAGAATCATTAACGTCAGCGTAATGACGATAATGTACCCGATGACCATCATATTGTTAAACGCGGTATCATTAAAGATGACAGAAACCACATCCGGTATTTGCGCACCTAAAATAACGAAAACAAGACCGTTCAGAATGAACAAAATAATATTCCACGTACTTGAAGAGACGATTTGCAGTTTGACCATCGTTGATTCAAGACGGTCTTGCTCCACCGCATGCGTGATGCCGCCGGCCACAACGGCTAAAATGCCGGAAACGCCGATTTCTTCAGCCGCGAGATAGATGACAAACGGCGTCAGAATTTGAATCAGCATATGCATCGTGACATCCTGCATGCCGAGGCGGCGCAAAAACAGCCGGAAACGGATAATCAAAAAAGAAATGACGACACCGCTGAGTAAACCGCCGGCTGAAATCAGAACGAAACTGAAGGCGGCCTGTGCCAGCGAAAATGCGCCCGTCACGGCAGACGCAATCGCAAATTTAAAAGCGACCAGGCCGGATGCGTCATTCATCAGTCCTTCTCCTTCAAGGAGACGCAGAATGCCTTTTGGCATCTTCACTCGCCCTGACAGCGCGCTGACCGCGACAACGTCAGTCGGTGACAGTATCGCCGCCAGCCCGAACGCGGCAGCCAGCGGAATGCTCGGAATCATCCAATGAATCGTGTAACCGCCGACAATCACCGTGGCAAACACGAGCCCGAGCGCAAGCAGCAAAATCGGCGCTCTTAAATTCCAAAGTTCCGCACGCGGCGTCCGTTTTCCATCGTTAAAAAGCAGCGGAGCGATAAACAAAACAAAAAATAATTCGGTATTCAGTTCAAAATGAAGCCCCTGCGGAAATGACGCCGCAATGATACCGAGCGCCACCTGAATCAGAGGCACCGGGATAAAGGGGACAAACCGATTTACGATATTTGAGATCGCGATGATGGTTAAAAGTACGAGTACGACTAAAAATATGTCCAAAGCATGACCTCCTTCATCTGCTGCATCATATCATTATTGCCTGTTCTCTGCCTTTGCCAAAGGCCGGAGCCGATGATCGGGCAGATTCAATATATTTTCCGCACGCAACCATTCTTCTTTTATTTTACCCGTTTTTATTTAAAATTTCTCATAACGTGCTCACGGCGAACTTTTTTTGCCTTCAGCTACATTTTTTCCGGAAAAAGAAAAAGCCTGTTTTCTCTGAAAACAGGCTTTTTCGCAAGCTGCGTCATCTGTTTCATGACGCGGTGCAGCGTTTGTTTTAAGTGCTCATCTTATTCGTGAAAATTCGTGCCGTCTGTCGTCGCTTTAATGATGCCCGTGCGGATGACGAAATCGCCGAAGTGTTCGCCTTCCTCACGCTCTTTCGCGTAGCGCGGGAGAATGGTGCGAAGCTCACTCAGAATTTCCTCTTCACCGATATTTTCCCGGTACATTTTGCTCAAACGGCTGCCGTCAAACGCCGCTCCTAAATACATATTATATTTTCCGGGCGCCTTTCCGATAAATCCGATTTCGCCAAGCGCATGGCGGGCGCAGCCATTCGGGCACCCGGTCATACGGATGGTGATTTCTTCATCCCGCAGCCCGTTTTCGTCAACAATGGCTTCAATCTTATCAATCAATTTCGGCAGATACCGCTCGGCTTCGGCCATGGCGAGCCCGCATGTCGGAAGCGCGACGCAAGCCATTGAACTGCGGCGGAGGGCGGAATGCTGCCGGCCGTCTGTCAGACCGTATTGTTCGATTAATGCGCTGATTTGTTTCTTTTTCTGGCTCGAGACATTGCCGATAATCAGGTTTTGATTAGAGGTGAGACGGAAATCTCCCGTATGGACTTTGGCGATTTCACGCAATCCCGTCATCAGCTTATAATTCTCATAGTCCGTGACGCGGCCGCCTTCGATAAACATCGTAAAGTGCCATTTCCCTTTTACACCCTTCACCCATCCGTAACGGTCGCCGTTATGGTCAAAATGATAAGGTCTCGCTTCATCCAGCTGCCAGCCGAGGCGGTTTTCCAGCTCGGCTTTTACGTTTTCCAGCCCGAGACGGTCAACAGTGTACTTGAATCTGGCGTTCTTTCTGACGGAACGGTTTCCGTAATCGCGCTGAATCGTAATGGTTTTTTCCGCTACATCATACAGCTGCTCCGGTTTGCAGAAGCCGATGACTTTTGAAAGCTGCGGATAAGTGGCCGTATCGCCGTGCGTCATTCCCATACCGCCGCCGATTGCAACGTTGAATCCGATAAGTTTGCCTTCCTCCACGATGGCAATGAAGCCGAGATCTTGAGAAAAGACATCGATATCATTGGACGGAGGCACGGCGATTCCGATTTTGAATTTCCGCGGCAGGTACAGCGGCCCGTACATCGGTTCCGTTTCCGTGTCAGGAGTGCCCGCCACACGTTCCTCATCAAGCCAGATTTCATGATAGGCTCTCGTGCGCGGAAGAAGGTCATCGCTCAATTTCTTCGACCATTCGTATACTTCCGCATGAATTTCAGACTGGTACGGATTTGAAGCGCACATGACGTTTCGGTTGACATCTCCGCAGGCCGCAATGGTATCAAGCAGCGCCGCATTGATTTTCTGAATCGTTTTTTTCATGTTCCATTTTAAAATTCCGTGCATTTGAAACGTTTCACGCGTTGTCAGCTTCAATGTATTGTTTCCGTATTTTTGCGCCAGTTCATCCATGACAAGCCATTGTTCCGGAGTTGACACGCCGCCTGGCATCCGAACGCGCAGCATGAACTGATAAGCCGGTTCAAGCTTTTGTTTTTGACGTTCATTACGGAGATCGCGGTCATCCTGCAAGTAGCTTCCGTGATGCTTCATCAGCCGGTTGTCATCGTCCGGGATGCCGGCTGAAATCCGGTCGAGCATGACTTCTTTCAATGTGCCGCGCAAATAATCACTTTTTTCTTTAATTTCCTCAACATCACTTGGAGGGCCTTCCGGCGCTTTTAAAATGTTGTTCACCATGCTGAATAAGCTCCTTTCAAACCAAAATCAATATACGTCACGCTGATAGCGTTTTTTCTGCTGCATGTCTGCCAGGAAGCTTTCCGCTTTTTCACGGCTCATGCCGCCTTCTTCCTGAATAATATCGAGAAGCGCCTGGTGCACGTCATGCGCCATCTGCTGTTCATCACCGCAGATGTATACGGCGGCTCCCTGCTGCAGCCATTCATACAGCTCTTTGCTTTGTTCTTTCATGCGGTGCTGCACATATACCTTTTCTTCTGAATCCCGGGAAAAAGCGACGTCCATTTTTGTGAGAACACCGTTTTGCAGCCATTTTTGCCATTCCGTCTGGTACAGAAAATCAGTGACAAAGTGCTGATCCCCGAAAAACAGCCATGTTTTCCCCTCAGCTCCGGTTTCTTCACGCTCCTGCATAAAGGAACGGAACGGCGCGATGCCTGTCCCCGGCCCGACCATAATGACCGGTGTATCCGGATTGTCCGGCAGCTTGAAGTTTTGGTTGTGCTGAATGTATATCGGAAGCGTATCTCCCGGCTGGAGTCTTTCCGCACAAAGAATGCTGCAGACGCCTTTTCGTTCTCTGCCGTGCGCGTCATATCTGACCGCTCCGATTGTCAGATGCACCTCTTCCGGATTCGCTTCTAAACTGCTTGCGATCGAATAGAGCCGGGCCGGCATTTTACGCAGGATGGAAAGAAAGTCTTCCGCTGTCGCTTCCCACGGCCCGAAATCCCGGACGAGATCAAGCAGATCACGGCCGTTGATGTATGCTTTCAGCTGCTCTTCATTTCCTTCGGCCAGAAGTTCACTCAGCTTTTGGTCAGCCGTAAACTGTGCGGCCTTTTGCAGGAACGGTTTTGTTAAGACGGTTATTTCAAAATGAGAAGTAAGCGCGTCTTTCAAAGGGAGACGCTCTCCTTGTTTATTCACCGCCACTTCCTGTTTTGGGTCCCATTTCAGCTCATTGATCAGCTCATCCACAAGCGCCGGATCATTTTCCGGATAGATGCCGAGGCTGTCTCCGGGCTGATACGCGAGGCCCGACCCTTCAAGCGAAAGCTCGAGATGGCGTGTTTCTTTATTCGAACCGCGTCCGTTCAGATTGATGTTCTCAAGAACCTCCGCCCGAAACGGGTTCGTTCTGGAATAAACGGATTCACCGAGAGCCGGCGTCTCGGCAGGCGCTTCGGCTGTTTGATTTCCCGCTCCTTCGTTCAAACCGCCGATGACCGCGTCAAGCCATTCCGAAAACGGCTCATCATAATCAAGATCGCAATCAACCCGCGGCGCAAGCTGGGTGCCGCCGAGCTCTTGAAGACGCTCGTCAAACTCTTTGCCGGTCTGGCAGAAAAATTCATACGAGCTGTCCCCGAGCGCCAAAACGGAGTAACGGAGCGCTTCAAGCTTCGGCGCGCGTCTGCCGTGAAGAAATTCATGAAAGGCCAGCGCGTTATCCGGCGGATCGCCTTCTCCGTGCGTGCTCACCACGATCAGTAAATTGTTTACTTTTTTCAGATTATTCGGCTTAAAATCGTTCATCGACGCGACGGTGACCTGGAATCCCCGTTCCTCAAGCGTCTTTACCGTCTGTTTCGCAAGACCTTCCGCATTTCCCGTTTGCGATCCGTATAATACGGTCACTTCTCTTGAGACTGCCGGGCTTTCTGCTGGAGCCGGAGCAGCGGGTGCGGCTGTTTCACCGGATTCGGACCGGGCCGCAGCCAAATAACCGCTCAGCCAGATTTTCTGTGATTCTGTCAAGGTCGGCAGAAGGCGGTTAAGGAGCTCTGCCTGCTCCTGATTAAACGGACTGTTCATGACCTGAAGTTGCAACGATATCCACCTCACAAGGAATTAAACGTAACGTACGTTATTTCTATAGGAATTGTCAAAATAATATTCTAATTGAAACTTTACCGAAAGTTTGTATGTAAGTAAAATATATAATCATGATGACAATGATTAAGATTACTAATGATAAAAAGCCCTTTGCACTTGGCAAAGGGCTTACACGAATAAGCCGGCGGGCACTTCTTTTATAAAAGGAGAGGGTTCTCCCGGAGACAATACGGTCAGATGATGCATCGCGCGCGTACAGGCCGTATATAACAGCTTACGGTCATGTTCGCTTTTGTACTGGGCAGCAGAGGCGTCAGCGGCAATGACGGCGTCAAACTCAATGCCTTTTGCCAAATAAACGGGAATGACGCATACCCCTTTTTGAAAAGGCTGGTTTTCTTTATTGATCAAACGCACACCGCTCCCGGGACTGACCGCCTGAAATACTTTTTTGGCTTCCGCGGCCGTTTTGCAGATGACGGCGACCGTCTCCCAGCCTTTTTGTCTGAGCTCCCGGATTGTATCCGCCAATTGTTCCTGCCGCGCTTTTTCTGTATCCGTCCGCAAAACACGCGGTTTTTCCCCGTTCCGGTTAAAAGGCTCAATGTCATCGCCGTCAGCCAGCAGCGCTTTCGTAAATTCAACAATCTGCCGCGTCGATCTGTAAGTCCGTTTCAGGCTGACATACTTTTCTGCACCATTGCGAAAGCAGCCGGCGAGGGAAGAAGGGCCCGTAATGGTGTGGGCATAAATCGACTGGCTGACATCACCGAGCACCGTCATCTTTGCCGCTGGGAAGATGCTTTGAATATACGTGAGCTGAAATGGGGAATAATCCTGCGCTTCATCAATGAAGACGTGCTTCATTTGTGTGTTTTTTCTTTTTCCTTCTAACAGATCCTGCAAATACAGATACGGAGCGGCATCTTCATACGGAAGTGACCGTTCTGCAAATGCGTTTCTGGTCAAAGCGCCGATGCTCTCCCAATGATCGGGCTTTTCATCAGCTCCCCAGTCTGAAAACAGCCCGAGATACATCCGTTTTATATCGAGAAAGCCGAGCCGTCTGACGGCCTGCTTAATCGGTTTAAAGGCTTTGCCGACAATAATGGCGCCGAGCAGGCGCTGTTCGCGCTGATGGTCGTCAAATGCAGGTTCATCATCTGCCGCCTGCTTCTTGAGTGTTTGATAAACTTCAGCATAGTCTTCCTTATCAAGCAGCTCGCTCTCCTGCAAGACCCATTCCTTCTTACGCTCCTTTTTTTCGAGAGCGCTGATTTCCGCGAGAAGCCATTCCGCCGTCAGCTCCGCTCTGTTCGGAATCGGCAGCTGCTGATCAAGCGAATAAAAATAGTCTTCAATCCGCTCTTTTGAAATCAGGATGTCTCCCCGGAAGCTGATCTGTTTACACATCAGGCCCGAGCCGGAAAGCGAGCCGGCATAGCGGTCAATCATGGCCTGGAAAGCTGATGACGCTTTGTAAGCAATGGCTGCGATCCTTACGGAAAGTGCGTCCTGGTTTTGTTCAGTCAGGCAATATTCAAGCTGCTCGTACGGGCTTTCACAATCAAACTTTCGTCCAAGCCGGCGGATGATATATTCCTGAAAGGTGGCCTGCTCCATATTCTCTTCTCCCAATTCCGGCAATACGGCGGACACATAACTGTTGAACAAAATATTCGGGGAAAACAATACAATCTGACGGGCATCAAGCACCCCGCGCCCGCGGTACAGCAAGTAAGCGGCCCGCTGAAGCGCCGCGGATGTTTTCCCGCTTCCGGCGGCTCCCTGAACAATGAGATATTTGCTTTTTTCATCCCGGATGATTTCGTTCTGTTCTTTTTGGATGGTTGACACGATGTTTTTCATATGCTGTCCGGAATGACCGCTCAGCACCTCTTGCAGCATTTCGTCACCAATCGTCATATCCGTGTTAAACATCGCTTTAAGCGTCCCGTTTTTAATGATAAACTGCCGCTTCAGTGTGATGTCTCCCTCTATCGTTTCTTCCGGAACTTCATAGCGGGCTTTTCCCGGGGAATATTGATAGTAAAGAGATGAGATGGGCGCGCGCCAATCATAAATGAGAAATTGCTCGTTGTTTTCATCCATCAAAGAAGTCAGCCCGATATAAATCCGCTCGGAAGAGGACTCCCCTTTTTCCGTAAAATCGACACGGCCGAAGTAAGGAGAGGTTTTCAGCTTTTGGATTTTTTGAAGCTGCCGGTATTGAAGCCGATGAGTCCGTTCACGTTCAGAAAGCATTTCTGCCTGCTGTTTAATGCTTGAAAATGTCTCAGCCGCTTCGTGGGCATCATCCATATTCACGGTGACATCATCCCAAAACGTTTTTCTCAGCCCGACAATATCCTGCTTTAATCCGCCCGATGAGGCTTCAAGATGAGTTTGTTTCTGTTCCAGTTCCTTCATGACAAAATTGATTCTTTCCTGCTCTTCTTTCCACTCTTTATCACGTTTTGCCATCAGCGGCACCTCCGACATCAAGCTGACAAATCCGGCTTTCATCATACAAACATATATGCAACATATTATTCAGCATTATGGTCAAATACCCTTTTTCTTATCATATCGGGCGTCTTTTTTTATCAGAAGCCGTTATGAAAAAAAACCGATTTCGTTTGTGAAATCGGTTTTTTACTGATCTATATGATAGGAACGATTCGGAAGGCGCCACCTGAACACATAACTGCAGATGCGGCATGCCACAAGCACAAGAAACAGCACATACAAACCGGCGGCATCCCCGGCCCAGCCGAGGCCCACGATTAACCCTCCGAGCGCGGCCCAGACTGCATAAATTTCCGCCTTGAGCACAAGCGGCTTCCTGCCCGCGAGCAAATCCCGTATGATGCCGCCCCCGCTGCCGGTCAGCACCGCTGCCGCAATCACCGCACTGAGCGGATGGCCCATTTTCACGGCATATAAAGCGCCTTGGATGGCAAACGCCGAAAGCCCGATGGCATCGGATAGGTTGCCCCATTTACTCCAATGTCTTAACAGCAGCTTCGGAAACAAAAAGACAATCGTAACTGATGCGAGAGCGATTTGAAAAAACGCGCCTTGCTCCCACAAGGCGGAGACCGGGACACCGATCAGCAGGTTTCGGATGGCTCCGCCGCCGAACGCCGTTACAATCCCCAAAATATACACGCCTAAAATATCATACTCCTCTTCCATCGCAACAATCGCTCCGCTGACCGCAAACGCAATGATGCCGATTACACTAAGCAGCTCCCAGGCCATTCCATATGCTCCTTTTTATTTGTTAAATTTTCTGACGACCATTAGATTTTATAATCGCTTTCTCTTAAAATCAACCTTATTTTTGAAAGATTCTGATTCCTAACCCGGGACAACCTCACCCGCAACGGCTGGGAGCAAGAATATTTACCTATTTTATACTATTTTGGGAGGTTTATTGGAAGTTTCATTGAATACTTTCTCTAACAAAAAGGGGGTTATGAGATGAAAATCAGTTCACTTGTTTTTCCTGTTTTATTGGCCGCCGGATTAATTCCCGGCCTGCCGTCAGCCGAAAGCCATACGCATTCGCACACTCATGCGGAGCCGGCGAAAACGGTGTATACGGACCCGCTTCCGAAAGCCGATCATTTTAAAGATTTGAAGGGACCGGTCCAAGTTGAACAGACGGTTGACACAAAAATTCTGGATGAAAACGGCAAGCAGGTCGGCACGAAACGATTTAATGCCAATGTCAGTCAGGATAAAGCCTCAACTAAAGCCGGCACGGGCTCTCAGAAGGTCAGAGTTTTGGCGGTGGCGGACGCTGAATACCGCGCCAAATACAGCGACTGGCAAACGCGAATCGTCCAGATCGTGGAGCAGGCGGATGTCGCTTTTAACCGTGATCACAACATTGATTTCGTCGTACAGGCCGTGCAGGCTTGGAATTCTTCCGGCTCAAACAGTTCTCAGATTTTATCGAATCTCCAAGGCAGCTTCAGAAATCAAAATTATCATTTTGTCGTCGGTTTTACCGCAAAATCAAGTTTTGACGCCGGCGGTATCGCGTATGTATATAACGGCAAACCGAGCGGCCCGGCTTTCAGCGTGAACCTTGATCAAGGAACGGCCAACACGGCGAAAGCGGCACAGCACGAGTTTTCCCATAACTTCGGACTTCAGCATGACGCCCAAGGCAGCGGCATCCGCTGCGTCATGAATTATGATTATGCCTATTCCGTTGATATTTGGGACAGCTCCCATAACAGACAGATTGCGACAAACAAAGCTTGGTACAAATAATAGAAAAAGAGCCGCTCCCATGGAGCAGGCTCTTTATTTTGCCGTGCGTTCCGTTTTGACAAAACACATGCAGATCATAATGAGAATAAATGCCGTCAATGCCAGGAAAGGAATGGTAATGAAACCGAACCAGTTTATATATTCAGATGAGCAAGGCACGCCGTAGACACACGGCTTGATGCCGCTGAAACCGGGCACCTTCTGCTCAAGGTAATGCATGATCGATATAAACGCGCCGATGACGGCCATCGGCAGCACATATTTTTTCACGCGCGTGTCACCCTGAAAGGTGGCGATTCCTAAAATCAGGACAAGCGGGTACATGAGAATTCTTTGATACCAGCACAGCTCGCACGGTATGAATTTTCTGATCTCGCTGAAATATAGGCTGCCGAGCATGGCAGCAAGAGCTATCACCCAAGAAGCATATAAAAATACGATTCTATTTTTCATTTTTCAGCTCTTTCTTAATCGTTTTTGAAATCTCATCATATTTAGAGAAGTCATTAATCACCTTGTCATTTACATAAATCGTCGGTGTCGCCGTAATGTTTAATTTATCATTCAGGTCAGTGTCAGTTTTCAGCTCTTTTGCAAATGTCTCTTTATCAAGGTTTTCCTTCAGCTTGTCAGGATCAACCTTTTTCGCGGTGCTTTTGACCGTTTTTTCAAGCAATGCAGGCGTGACCCATTCCTGTTCGCTTGACGGCTGCTCTTCAAACAGCTTTTCATGGAAAGTCCAGAATGATGCCGGGTCTTCTTTCCACACTTCTTCTGAAGCAAGAGCCGCCAGACGCGAGCCGCTTCCGTGGTACATGACGTTCACAAATGAAAATTTCACGTCGCCTTTATCGATAAAATCTTTTTTGATTTTCGGAAAGATATCGCTGTTAAATACTTTGCATGAAGGACATTTGTAATCTCCGAATTCAACTACCGTAACAGGCGCGCTGTCTTTGCCGAGCACGGGCTGTCCTTTAATGGAAGGCTGTTCGGCGACTGTTTCGCCCGCTTTTTCCGTTTGGTTGTTAATAATTACGATGGCCGCAAATAAAACGACAACGATTAACGTCAGTATCACCGCAAATTTCGCAGACGATTGTTTCTTTTTCACTCAGACACCTCATTGTTTTTAAAATAAAAAAGAAGCGGATGCCGGATGGCCCGCTTCTCTATTTTACCAAGACAACCTTGTTTAAGAAAACCCTGAAAAACGAATTATCTTTGACAATTATTCCGCTTTCACTCTCATGACGCGCATCGCGTTGGCAACGGCGATCAGCGTGACGCCTACATCTGAAAAGACCGCTTCCCACATGGTGGCGAATCCGAATGCGCCAAGCAGGAGAAAAATGATTTTTACGCCTAAAGCAAATCCGATGTTCTGCCAGACGATCCGGCGTGTGCGGCGTGCAATCCGGATGGCTTCGGCTGCTTTTGACGGCTGGTCTGTCATCAGGACGACATCGGCCGCTTCGACGGCGGCATCAGAGCCGAGAGCCCCCATGGCAGCTCCGATGTCAGCTCTGGCAAGCACAGGCGTATCATTAATCCCGTCACCGACAAACATCAGTTTTTCATTCGGTGAAAGCGCCGCTTCAAGTTCTTCGACGCGGTCTACCTTGTCACCCGGCAAAAGCTCTGTGTACACGTCATCAATACCGAGCTCTCGGCCGACAGCTTCTCCGGTCTGCTTTGAATCACCCGTCAGCATCACTGTCCGCTTCACGCCGAGCGCTTTTAAATTGGCAATGGCCTGTTTGGCGTCCTCTTTGATTTCGTCGGCGATCACGATCGCCCCCGCATACTGCTGATCAACGGCGACATAGACGACGGTTCCGTTATTTTCAGCTGTGCCGGAAGCGATTTGTTCTTTTGCCATCAGTTTTTGATTTCCGGCCAAAATCGTTGATCCGCCGGTTTTCACCCGAATGCCGTGTCCGGGTATTTCTTCATATTCTTCAATCTCGTCTGCCGCTAACGGTTGATTGTAAGCTTCACGGATGGAAGAAGCAATCGGATGATTGGAATGGGCTTCTGCGAGCGCGGCCGCATGAAGCAGGCTGTCTTTTGTAAACCCTGCCGCCGGCTTGATATCAGTAACGGCGAAATTGCCTTTCGTTAAGGTTCCCGTTTTATCAAACACGGCGTATGCCACCTGATTGAGCGCTTCTAAATAGTTGCTGCCTTTCACGAGCACCCCTGCTTTAGACGCAGCTCCGATACCGCCGAAAAACCCGAGCGGAATGGAGACGACGAGTGCGCACGGACAAGAAATCACAAGGAAAATCAGCGCGCGGTACACCCAGTCGGATAGCGCGGCTGAAGGCACGAGAAGCGGCGGTAAAAAGGCGAGAAGCACCGCAACAATGACAACGGCCGGTGTATAGTACTTGGCAAACTTCGTAATAAAGTTTTCCGTTTTCGCTTTACGTCCGGCCGCATTTTCGACCAGATCCAATATTTTTGACACGGCAGAGTCTTCATATCCTTTAGAGGTTTCAATATGCAGCACGCCGTTCTGATTCATAAATCCGGCCATCACATCTTGCCCCGGCTCCGCTTTTCTCGGCACGGATTCGCCCGTTAAAGCGGATGTATCAACCATCGAAGAACCGCTCAGCACCTTTCCGTCCAGCGGAATCCGTTCTCCGGGATTCACGACGATGACCTGTCCGACTTTGACGTCCTGCGGCGGAACGGCAGCCATGCCGTTTTCCGTTTTCACATTGGCGTACTCAGGACGGATGTCCAATAACGCGCTGATCGATTTTCTGGATCGGCTGACGGCCGCTCCCTGAAACAATTCACCGATTTGGTAGAACAGCATGACCGCGACGCCTTCCGGATACTGATGAATTACAAATGCGCCGATCGTGGCAAGCGCCATCAGAAAATGCTCATCAAATACCTGGCCGCGGACAATGTTTTTTCCCGCTCTGGCTACGATATCGCCGCCGATGATCAAATATGAAGCAAAAAAGAGCAGAAACTCAAGGACGGCGCCCGTGTGCGCGAAGTAAGCGATGACGGCCAAAACGGCTCCCGATGCCAATCTCACTAACATCAGCTGCAGCTTTTTGCGGTACTCATCCTCGCCGGGTTTGTCTTCATGTTTCGCACGGACGGTCACATGAGGATCAATGGACTTTACTTTTTTCGCAACCTCATCTTTCATCCATTGCTCGTTTTTGCCGCCGGCTGAGACCGTGATGGTGCTTGCCGCAAAATTGACAGCACAGCCGTCGATGCCGTCAATGGCTTTTACGCCGTTTTCTATTTTTTTTGCACAGTTGCTGCAATCAAGTCCGTCTAATACAAATTCACCTTTGGCTGCTTTCATTTTCGACTCACCCTACTTTCCGTAATAGGATTCCCATAACATCAATACAGCTAAACGATTTTATATATATGAACATATACTCATATATGTGTTTTCTCTATTATATGCAGGCTTTGAATAAAGTGTCAATAAAAAAGACAAAACAGGCCTCAGCCCATTTTGTCTTTTTTCACCTTCTGTAAACGCAAAGCATTAAGCACGACCGATACTGAGCTGAACGCCATGGCAGCGCCTGCCACCCACGGGGCCAGAAAGCCGGACGCCGCAATCGGAATGCCGATGCTGTTGTATCCCAATGCCCAGCCTAAATTCTGCTTGATGTTTCTCATGGTCAGCCTGCTCATGCCGATGGCGTCGGCAATGCCGTTCAGGTCACCGCGGATCAGCGTAATATCCGCCGCTTCCATTGCGATATCTGTGCCGGTGCCGATGGCCATTCCGATATCGGCCACAGCCAGCGCCGGAGCATCATTGATGCCGTCACCGACCATCGCCACACGTCTGCCTTCTTTTTGCAGCCGGGAAATTTCCGCCGCCTTTTGTTCGGGAAGCACTTCGGCGATCACGCTGCCGATGCCCGCGGCTTTTGCAATGGCCTCCGCGGTCTTTTTGTTGTCACCGGTCATCATGATGACGTCAAGCCCCATATCATTCAGGCGTTTCACCGCGGCCGGAGATGTTTCTTTGATTGTATCGGCGACTGCGATAAGCCCCGCCGCTTTGCCGTCTGCCGCAATAAGCATCACCGTTTTTCCTTCCGCCTCCAAGCGGGCCATTTGCGGAAGCAGCGCCTCATGTTCAATGTGTTCTGATTCCATCAGCCGTCTTGATCCGGCTAGAATCGTTCTGCCGTCAGCCTCTGCATAGATTCCGGAACCGATCCGGGCTTGGAACCGGGTGATTTTCGGGATGGCAATCCCCCGTTTTTCGGCTCCTGACACGATGGCTTCTCCAAGCGGGTGCTCTGATCCCGTTTCGGCGGCCGCCGCCAGCCGCAGGAGTTCCTCTTCGTTCATTCCCTCTGCCGGTACGGCATCTGTCAGAACAGGTCTGCCGTTTGTCACCGTTCCTGTTTTATCCAGTACGATTGTCGTCAGACGCTGTGTTTTTTCTAAATGCTCTCCGCCTTTAAAAAGAATGCCGAATTCAGCTGCGCGGCCTGAGCCCGCCATAATGCTCGTCGGTGTGGCGAGCCCGAGTGCGCACGGACAGGCAATGACAAGCACGGCGATGAATTTGCCGATCGCTTCAGAAAACTGTCCCGGCGCGGCCCATACATACCAAATGAGAAAAGTCAGCACGGCCAGCCCCAGCACAATCGGGACGAAAATGCCTGAAATGTGATCCGCGAGCCGCTGAATAGGGGCTTTTGATCCTTGGGCTTCTTCTACGATTTTAATAATGTGTGCAAGCGCGGTATCTTTCCCGACATTCACCGCTCTGATTTTGAGAAAGCCGTTTGCATTGATCGTCGCCCCGGTGACGATGCTTCCGGGAGACTTATCGACAGGCATGCTCTCTCCCGTAATCATCGATTCATCAATCGCGGAATAGCCTTCAATCACTTCGCCATCGACAGGGACGCGTTCTCCCGGTTTCACATATACGATATCCCCCGTCCGGACCTCGTCAATCGGAATCACCTGTACCTTCCCTTCCCGCTCAACCGCCGCCGTCTTCGCCTGAAGCTTCATTAACTTTTTAATCGCTTCTGATGAGCGGCCTTTCGCTTTCATCTCTAAAAGCTTTCCAAGCAAAATCAAAGTCAGCAAAATGGCGCTCGTTTCATAATAAAGCCCCTCAACATGTCCGTCTCGTCCGAGAGACGCAATCGTCATGTACAGGCTGTATGCGTAAGCGGCCGTCGTTCCGAGCGCAACGAGAACATCCATATTGGCGCTTTTGTTTCTCAGCGCCTTGTACGCTCCCATATAAAAAGGCCAGCCGATGACGAGCTGCACCGGGGTGGCAAGCGCGAATTGCAGCCACGGATTCATCAGGATATCCGGCATCCAGATAAAAGAAGTGAAAGAAAAATGGCTGACCATCGACCATAGAAGCGGAAAGGAGAGAACGGCAGAAAATATCAGCCTGATCAGCTGCTTTCGCTGCTCTTTCTCCTTTTGGGAAAATCCGCCGTCTCCATCAACCGCTTTCTTCTCGTCTAATCTGTAGCCGAGTTTTGCCACGGTCTCTTTCAGCTCTTTCGGTGTCACCTCTTTCGGATTGTATTCAACGGTGACCGTTTCCAGAGCGAAATTCACCGGTGCGCTGTCAACTCCCCCTATTTTGTTCAGGCGCTTTTCAATCCGGTTGGCGCAAGCGGCGCATGTCATGCCTTCAATCTGAAACTCGGCTTTTTCCGTCACAACATGGTAGCCGAGTTTTTCAATTTTTTCTTTTATGGCGCCAGCTTCGATTTTGTCAGGCTGATAGGAAATATTTGAGGTTTCAAGCGCAAGATTGACGGAAGCGTCATTGACGCCGTCCATCCGTTTCAGCCCTTTTTCAATTCTTGAAGCGCAGGCGGCGCATGTCATGCCCCCCACTTGAATGGTCATTTCTTTCGGTTCACTCAATGTCCTCATCTCTCTTCATAAACCCCACAGGGGTATAATTATGATAAAAGAAAACCGCGCCCGTTTCCGCAGCGCGATAAATCCTATACGACGTCATAACCTTGATCTTCAATCGCGTCTTTTATATCTGATACGGAGACTTTGTTCTCATCAAACGTCACGTCCACCTGTCCGGCTTCCAATTTCACCTGAACCGCCGTCACTCCGTTCAGTTCTCCTACTCCGGTCTCTACTGCTTTGACACAGTGCTGACAGGACATGCCTTCGACTTGCAGTGTTTTTTGTTCCATGATGATTCCCTCCACGTCTTGTTTTTTCTTCTTCATGTTACCATACCCCTGTAGGGTATTTCAAAACATTTTATTTTACGATTTTGCGATTTTTTTCACAACATCAAGCAGCTCGGCAATCGCCTGCTCCCCGTTTCCGCTCTCAATGGCGCCGGCTACGCAGTGATGGGCGTGATCTTCCAGCAGATGAAACGCGACTTTCTGCATGGCCGCCTGTACGGCTGAAATCTGCACGAGAATATCCACGCAGTATCGTTCGTTCTCCACCATATTCTGAATGCCCCTGACCTGGCCTTCAATCCGTTTCAGCCGGTTCAGAATCTGGTCTTTTTCTTTGGCGCTTTTATGATTTAACGATTGATGCTCGGTATGTTTGTCCATTTTCCACCTCGGTTTTTTTCTTCGTTATCTTCATTATACAGACTTGAAAATCCGGTGTAAAAAATTTTCAACACACAAGTTTTACCAGTACTCCCGCGGGGTATATATTGTTATCACATATCATGAGGGGGAAATCCATTGAAAACGATACAGGTTGGCATATTGGGATATGGTTTGTCGGGTAAAGTTTTTCATGCGCCGCTTTTGGACGTCCTTGATGATTATCAGATCAAAAAAGTCATGACCTCCAGAACGGAGGAGGTCAAACGTGATCTGCCGGGGGCTGAAACCGTGCGCGCGATTGAAGACATTACCGGTGATCCTGACATTGATCTCGTCATCGTTACGACACCGAGCGGAATGCATTATGAATCAGCGATGAAATGCCTCCTGGCGGGAAAACACACCGTCGTGGAAAAACCGATGACGGCGACTTCAGCAGAAGCAGAGGAACTGAGAAGAACGGCTGAAGATAAAGGCGTCTTACTGAGCGTGTACCACAACCGGCGGTGGGACAATGACTTTTTAACAATACAAAAGCTGATTCGGGACGGGGCGCTTCAAGACATTCATACATATCAAGTCAACTACGATCTGTACAATCCGGTTGTACAAGAAAGATGGCGCGAAAAAAACGGACCCGCCACGGGAACGCTGTATGATCTCGGTTCACATATTATTGACCAGACACTTCTGCTTTTCGGAATGCCGGAATCCGTCACCGCACATGTGATGAAGCAGCGGGACAATAGTGAAACCGTTGATAATTTTCTGGCCGCGCTCCATTACGGCAAACTTCAGGTCATTCTTCAATCCGGCTCCATGAATGCAGCAAGCGGCCCGCGCTACCAGATTCACGGACGGAATGCAAGCTTTATCAAATACGGAAAGGACGGACAGGAAGAGGCGCTTTCAGCCGGACAAAAGCCGATCGACGACAGCTGGGGCGCCGATGACCCTGACAACTTCGGAGAGCTGACAACCGCAGCGGATGAAAAAAGGCATACAGAAACAATCCCCTCTGAGAACGGCTCTTACCTTACGTACTACAAACTGCTGGCTGACAGCATCTTAAACGGAAAACCGCTTCCCGTTACGGCAAAAGAAGGCATCGATGTCATCCGTGTCATTGAAGCGGCGATGAAAAGCAGCGAACAAAAACGGACGATTGCCCTTTAATATAAAAAACCTCCCAGCCGTGTCAGCTGGGAGGTTTTTTTAAGATCAGAATGATTTTCCGGCTTCTTTCGCTCGGGCAATCGCATCTTCTTTAATTTGCTGTGCTTTATTCGGTTCAGCATTATGGCCTTCAACGATTAATCCGTCAAAAGAAGGAACGCCGAAGAAGTTCATCATGATGCCGATGTAACGGTGGCCCATTTCCATGTCAGCCGCCGGCCCTTCAGAGTAATAGCCTCCGCGCGCCTGAATGTGGAGCGCTTTTTTGTCAGTCAACAGACCGATCGGGCCTTGCTCTGTATATTTGAATGATTTTCCGGCTACAGCCACAGAATCAAGGTACGCTTTCATAACAGGCGGGAATGAGAAGTTCCAAAGCGGTGTGACGAATACGTATTTGTCAGCTGACGCGAATTGATCGCTCAGCTCGTTCAGACGGCCGACTTTCGCTTTTTCGTTTTCAGAAAGCTCTTCAAAACCTGTGCCGGATTGAAGTTTTCCCCAGCCGCTGAATACATCCGCGTCGATATGAGGGATGTTCTCTTTGTAAAGGTCGATATGTACAACCTCATCATTCGGGTTTGATTCTTTATAAGAATCGATAAACGCTTTTCCTGTCGCCATACTGTAAGATGTCTTTTCATCATGAGGATGAGCAGTGATATAAAGTACTTTTGCCATTGTAAACAGCCCTTTCGTTTTCAGATTACACACACATTTATTATGAAATATGAATGTTTTTTTATACTGATCAGTTCTGTAATAATTATAGTTACAAAAAAATCATTTAGCAACAATAATATCTTGAAATCAGTATATTTTTTTAAAAAAGGCTGTAAGAAGCACCTTCAGCAAATCGAAAAAAACCCGCGTTAAGCAAATTTCGACAAAGAAAAGACCGATTTTGACCATGTTAAGGCTAAATCGGCTGTTTCATTTCAAACTTAGTTGTGTGGAATTTATCCATGCAAAATGTTCCTGCTCTTATATTAGAGACAAACGAATTCCGCTTAATACGTTTGAATTTATCACACTCTTTTATTGCAGGTCTGCTTGCCAGTTTAACAAACGCTTCATTTTCTGTTCTGTTTCACCTTCTTGGCGGGGTTGGTAAATGGTTAATTTTAGTTCAGGAGCATCGTACACTTGAAGAGTAATATGATCCATAATCATTTCTCCAACTAAAGGATGCAGCAGTGTTTTTTTGCCGCAAGGAGTACCTAGAACTTCATGCTTGGACCACCAATTACGAAACTCAGGGCTCTTATTGGTAAGTTCTTTAATGATATCTTTAAACCACTCATCACCGACAAAACGTGTATAGGCTAAACGAAATTGAGCAATCAAGCGTTGCGCATGATCTTCCCAATTAAGAAAGAGCTCTCGGTATTCTTTAGACGTAAAGCAACGCCAGACTGCATTACGATCTCGATCATTCATTTTATCAAAATCACCAAAAACCACGGCAGCAGCTTTATTCCAGTTTACTATGTTCAATTTTTCGTCGGTTACATATGTAGGGCAGTATTCTAATTGACTCAATACATTTTTCAGGACGCTATTTACGCTTTCAACGAGAGGTCTTCCCACCTTAGATAGCAATGGCTGATTTGCTAATAAAAATAGATGCTCTTTTTCCTCTTCATTTAACCTGAATACACGCGAAATAGCCTCCAATACGTCTGAAGATACCTGTATATCACGCCCCTGCTCTAACCATGTATACCAGGTTACTCCTATTCCTGCCAGCTGAGCTGCTTCTTCTCGGCGCAGTCCTTCTGTTTTTCTGCGCGGACCAATAGGTAAACCAAAGTCTTGAGGAGATAATCGTGCCCGTCGTGTTTTTAAGAAATCCCCTAGTTCTTTCCTTCTTTCTTTGTCACTTAACATGAACTTCTCCCCTTATGAGTAGTAGTTTTAATAATAGGATAAACACACTCCTATTCCCATTATAAACCTTCATCTATTCTAATAAATGAAGGAGGTGAGTTTTATGGTTTTCAAAAATAGGGCTGAGCCTTTCCCGAAAGGATTAGTTCTCCTCATGGCTGCAGCATGCGGTTTTACAGTCGCTAATGTCTATTTAAATCAAACGCTCTTAGTCAGTATGGCAAATACTTTTCACGTTTCTGAAAACTATATAGGAATTGTAGCAACATTAACTCAAGTGGGATATGCATTGGGAAATCTTTTATTGGTACCATTAGGTGACATTTTTGAACGGAGAAAATTGATCCTAAGTTTATTATCTATTGTATGTGTGATTTTAGCCGCAACTGCTTTATCAATGAATGTAACGTGGCTGATTGCAGCAAACTTAATTCTTGGATTTGTTACCATAGTCCCTCAAATTATTGTTCCTCTTGCTGCTAATTTAGCTTCAGAAGAGAACAGAGGAAAAGTGTTAGGGAATGTTGCCATTGGCTTAGTGTGTGGGATTTTAGGCGCTCGATTTATCAGTGGTTTTGCAGATTCCCATTTTGGATGGAGATCAATGTATTGGGCTTCTTTTGCTGGCACAATGATAATGATCATTTTAATGGCAATGTATCTTCCAAAAAGCAAAGGAAATCATGCAATGCAGTATAAAACATTACTTGCATCTTTAGGCCCGTTATTTAAAAAAGAAAAAGTGTTGCAAAAAGCTTGCCTGAGTCAAGGAATGATGTTTGGTTCCTTTAGTGCCTTCTGGACAACTCTTATTTTTTTATTAAATACTTCTCCGTATTCTTATGGGAGCACCGCGGCAGGTTTAATAGGTTTAGTGGGAATAGCTGGAGCCTTTGCAACTCCCATGATTGGCCGGGTGATCGATAAAAAAGGATCAAAATTTGCTAATACCTTATGTATGTTTATTTCTTTAATCGCTTTTCTGACCTTAATATTCTTAGGATATTGGTTACCGGGATTAATTCTTGGCGCACTATTAGTAACAGTTGGCACGCAAGCAAATCAAGTTGCTTGTCAAGCTGCTATCTTTCAACTATCTCCTGAAAAGAGAAGCAGATTAAATGGTTTATACATGGTATCTACATTCTTAGGCGGATCTTTAGGATCATATCTAGGTGTACTTGCTTGGAGCAAATGGCATTGGTATGGAGTATGTACAGTTGGGATACTCATGATAGGTATTGCTTTTAGTTCCTTATTTAGCTTACCTAAAAAAACAACAGTAAAAAATAGAGAATTCGAGAAAGGAAGTCACATTTAATGTCTGAAAATACAGAAAACTTCAAAAAAGGATTGGAAGTTCTATCAAAAATAGATCCGCACAACTACCAAAACATCGTGAACAGTTTTAAAGATTCAGCAGCACCTGACTTGGGAACTTTGGCTGTGGAATTTAATTACGGTCAAATTTTTTCTAGACCGGGATTAGATTTAAAATCCCGCCTTCTTGCAGCAGTTGCTGGTCTGACTGCTTTAGGAAATACGGAACAATTAAAATTTTATATTAACGGAGCTTTAAATGTCGGATGGACCGAAGAAGAAATTGTGGAAGCTATGATGCAAATGTTAATTTATGCAGGCTTTCCTGTCGCATTAAATACCATTTTAACAATAGCTACTGAAGTATTTTCTAAAAGACGAAATCAGCTGTCAGCCAATTTATTGGAAGGAGAGTAAAAAATGATTATTGATAGTCATGCCCACGTAGTTCTACCTGTAGAAAAACACATTGAAATGATGGATTCAAGCGGGATAGATAAAACTATTTTATTTTCTACGCTTGTTCATCCAGAAAAAAGTGAAAGCTACGATGAATTTATTCAGGAAATGGATGTACTGAATCAAATTTTAAATAACCTAGAAGCACGATCAAAAGCTTTAGAAGAATTAAGGGATGCTATCGCAAAATATCCTGACCGTTTTATTGGATTTGGATCAGTTCCCCTTTTAAGTTCCTCCGGGGAACTGCATGATTGGGTTGAGAAGATTGTAAAAGATTATAAAATGAAGGGACTTGGAGAATTCACCCTTGGTTCAGGCCAAATTAAAATGCTTGAGCCTGTATTCCAGGCAGCTAGTGATTATAATTCCTTTCCGATTTGGGTGCATACATTCCATCCACTCAATTTAAATGATATTCGGGAATTGTTCGCTTTAACTCGAAAATATCCCACTGTCCCTGTAATCTATGGCCATTTGGGAGGAATTCATTGGCTGCAAGTTATTGCATTAACAAAAGAAACAAAGAACGCCTACCTGGATATTTCTGCATTTTATACAACCTATGCATTATCTTTGGCTATAAAAGAACTCCCAGAGAAAACTTTATTTAGTTCTGATTTTCCATATGGTGATCCATTCTTAAATAAGTTGGCAGTTGAACGCCATGCTTCAAGTGAAGAAGTCATACAACGAGTACTAGGCGGGAACATTGCTAATCTCTTAAAGATTTAACTTATTTTTATAACAATTTCTTAGGGAATATAAGTTTGAAGGATTGCATTCAACATTCTTTACGTCTTTTAAATAGTAAAGAGCCGATTTAGTCTTAACGGGGTAATTTCGGCTCTTTTCTTATCCAAAATGCTGGCGGGTTCCTTTAATGACGGGCAGAAACCTCAGTTTCTGCTCAAAATCGGATTGGGTCTGCAGGCCGGAATATCCAATCCGAGATTCCCCCGCAGTGTATCGGCCGGATAGCTTTTTCGGTACAGCCCCTTTTCCTGAAGGATCGGTATGACATGATCCACAAAGGCTTCAAGCATGCCCGGGATGTCAGAGTGAATGATAAACCCGTCCGCCGCTTCCCGCTGAAACCATGTTTCAATTAATGACGCCACACGTTCCGGTGTCCCAATAAAGTTGGTTCGCGGAAACGCGGCTTCGCGCGCCACTTGACGCAGCGTAAGATTCCGGGCTTTTGCCTCTCTTTTGATACGGTCTGTCGTGCTTTGAAACGCGTTTTTCCCGACGTCGCCCAAATCAGGAAACGGCTCATCCAATGGAAAACGGCTCAGATCATAATCGTCAAAAAATCTGGCCACATACTTAACAGCGTTCTCTATGGGAATCAGCTCGGCGAATTCTTGGTATTTCGCTTCCGCTTCTTCCTGTGAGCCGGCTATAATCGGACTGATTCCCGGAAAAATCCGCAGCTTGGAAGCGTCCCGGCCGTAATCCGCCGCCCGCTTCTTCACATCATTATAAAAAGCCTTCGTTTCCTCAAGTGAATTGGAGTGCGTAAAGACTGCATCTGCATTCCTCGCGGCAAACGACCGGCCGGTTTCTGAAGACCCCGCTTGGAAAACGACCGGCTCTCCCTGTTTGGACCGGCCGATATTCAGCGGGCCCTCCACTTGAAAATACTCGCCTTTGTGATACAGGCGATGCAGTTTGTCAGGGTCAAAAAATTGCCCGGTTTCTTTGTTGCGGACGAAGGCATCTTCTTCCCAGGAATTCCACAGACCGCGCACCACGTCCACATGTTCCTGGGCGATGGCATAGCGCCGGCTGTGGTCGGGAAGGCTTTCTTTGCTGTGATTGCGCGCGGCTCCCGCCTGCGGAGAGGTGACGAGATTCCAGCCCGCCCGGCCGCCGCTGATATGGTCAAGAGACATCAGCTGTCTTGCGATGGTGAACGGCTCAGTGAACGATGTGGAAAATGTGCCGATTAAACCAAGATGGGTTGTAGAGGCGGCAAGCGCCGATAAAATGGTGATCGGCTCAAAACGATTTAAGAAGTGCGGGATGGACTTTTCAGAAATGAACAAGCCGTCCGCAATAAAAGCAAAGCTGAACAGCCCTCTTTCAGCAGTCTGCGCTTTTTGCCTGTAAAACGCTGCATTCGTGCTTGCTGTCGGATCGGCGTCGGGATGACGCCAGCCGTCCGTTGTGCCGCCGACACCGTGAATCATGGCTCCGAATTGAATAAGATCCGTCCGGCTCATTTTCTCTCCCCCTTTTTCCCCTCGTAATCGGCAAGCGCCCGTTCTACATGTTCAATGCCGACTTGAGTAACGGCCTGATACACACGGCTGTCACCGCTGCCGATTTCAACGACGGGGACATGACGGATGCCGTACTTCGTCTGCAGCACGTCACGCAATTCATCCCGCTCTGTCACATCAATTGTTTCGTATGCAACGGCTTTTTCCCGCAAATATCCTTTCACTTCATCGCAATAGGAGCAGCCCTGTTTGCTCCAGACCACTACGTTTACTTCATGACTCATGTTCATCCCTCCTATAATCGTGGGGCCGGCTGCACCGCTTCGCTTAACAGCCGGTAAGACAATCGTTTTTCCTCAGCGTTTTTGATAGGCGACAGAATCACAAAATCAGTAATGCTGTATTGAACGGATAATCGTCGCAGCTCGGCGGCAGTCTCTTCTTTTGTCCCGGCAATCACACCCGTCTTTTGTGTGATCAGCTTATACGGCTGCGTGACTTGTTCAAGAAACGCTTCCGCTTGTTCCCTGGAACCGACATTCACCTTTTTGCCGTCTTCGAGAATGATTTTGACCGACTCACGCGATACCACGTGTTTTTCAGCTTCTGCTTTTGTATGCGCGGTAAAGACCATCGGCGCAAGGTGAAATTCCGCCTTCGACCCTTTCGGCAGATGCTCGTCAAAGGCGTGGCGCGCTTTTTCTAACGCAGCCTCTTCACCGTTTATGAAATAGGCGAAAACGAAGGAAATGCCGAGTTTGGCCGCGGATATCGCGCTTTCCGCACTGCCGCCGAGCAAAAAGATGTCAGGCGCATACTCAGTATGCGGCGCCGGACGCAATGACGCATAGCGGTGCGAGTCCGGAAAATCATTTCGGATGAAATGAGTCAGCTCCTCAAGCTTTTCTTCAAACAAACGGGCGGGCTGGATAAGCTCCCGCTGCAATGCATCGGTTGACAGCTGAAATCCGCCGGGCGCTTTGCCGACACCGAGCGCCACACGGCCGGGAGCAAGGGCGGACAGAACCCGAAACTGCTCCGCCACTTTATAGGGACTGTAATGCTGCAGCATCACCCCGCCGGATGCGAGACGGATTTTTTTCGTGCTTGCGGCAAGATACCCCAGAACAATTTCCGGCGCTGATCCCGCTATCTCTTCATTGTTATGATGCTCCGCCGCCCAGAAACGGTCATATCCGTATTGTTCGGCCTCCTGAGCCAATTTCACCGTTTGCCGCAAGGCTTCTTCTGCGGTTTGGTTTTCCGCGGTGACACTTTGGTCTAAAATGCTTAAACGAATCATACGACAGGCTCCTTTATGCGCTCTTTTATGTCATAACCGTAATCAGGCAGCATGCGGCGGAGGAACTTCTTCGTTCTTTCTTTTTTCGTCTTGTAAAAGACTTCCTCAGGCGTTCCTTGTTCCACGATTGCTCCTTCATCCATAAACACAATTCGGTCGGACACTCTTCTGGCGAATTCCATTTCATGTGTGACAATGATCATGGTGGCTCCGGTCCGCACAATGTTAAGCATCACCTCCAGCACCTCGCCGACAAGCTCCGGATCGAGGGCTGCGGTCGGTTCGTCAAACAGCATGACATCAGGATGAATGGCAAGCGCCCGGGCAATCCCGACCCGCTGCTTTTGGCCTCCCGACAGTTGATTCGGATAGGCGTGCAATTTATCCTGAAGCCCCACCTTGGCCAGTTCCCGCTCGGCAATGGCGTACGCATCTGGTTTTTTCATTTTCCTTGCGACCGTCAGGCCTTCCATGACATTTTGAATCGCCGTTTTATGCGAAAACAAATGATATTGCTGAAAAACCATCGCCGTCTGTTTCCTCAGTCTGAGAATGTCTTTTTTGGCAGGCTTTTTGCAGTTAATGACTTCACCGTGCAGCGAAATGGCGCCCTCATCCGGCCGCTCAAGTAAATTAAGGCAGCGCAGAAAAGTGGTTTTCCCGGAACCGCTCGGGCCGATGATGGTCACGACTTCTCCTTTCCGGACACTTAAATTGATCCCTTTTAACACGTGATGACTGCCAAAATGTTTTTGAATGTTTCGGATTTCGATCATAATGCGCCTCCTTGATATCTGGCCGCCCTTTTTTCCGCCAGACTGTTTACAGCTTCGAGAATCAGCGTTAATCCCCAATAAATCACGGCCGCCCCGATAAATGCTTCCAGAAACGCATAGTTATCGGATGCCGCAATCGTCGCCGTTCCTGTAATTTCAGGCACCGCAACAATTGCCGCGATGGAAGTGGTATGCAAAAAGCCGATTCCTATATTGGTGAAGTTCGGGAGAGAAATCATGAACGCCTGCGGCAGAATTACGCGCCGAATCATCTGGCCCCGCGTCAGACCGATTGAATATGCCGCCTCCGCCTGCCCCGTATCGACGGCCATGATCCCGGATCGGAGAATTTCCGTCATATAAGCGCCTGCCGTTAATGACAGTGCCATGATGACAAACACGGCGACCGGAATCTGATTGGCCGACCAGCCGAGATGAAACGCGCGGCTGAATTGATCGGCAATCAGCGGAACCCCTAAATAAATCAGCATAATATGGAGAATCGCCGGGGTGCTGCGAAAAAAAGACACGTAAAACGATGAGCAGGCCAGCAGCCATTTGATGCGGAATATACGCACCGTGATATTGCCGAGAGCTATGAAAAATCCGGCAATAATCGGAATGACCGTCATTGCCAATGTAAGCGGAACGGTTTTCATCATTTGTTTTATCGCAGTGCCGATAAATGGAATGTCCAGCTCCACTGTTCTCCCTCCTTTTCAGCCGTGCGCGCTCATGTCAAAAACCGTCACAAGGCGCGTCTCATCTTTCTTGATTCGTTTTTCAGCCCATCTGAAGACACATTCAAATAAAAGGGCGGCCGCATAATACAGAACAGAAAGCGAGATATACACTTCTAAAGAATGATTGCTCGATGTAATCAAGGTCTGTCCTCTGCCCGACATATCCATCACCCCGATCGAAAAAGCGAGTGATGTATCTTTTAAGAAACCGATCACCATATTCCCGATGTTGGGAAAGGCCTGCACAAGCGCCTGCGGCAGAATGATGCGCCGGAATGTCTGCCCCCCGTTCAGCCCGATGCTGAACGCCGCCTCCGCCTGCCCGCGGTCGACGCTGTTCACACCTCCCCTGATGATTTCGGCCGCTCTTGCCGCGCTGCTCAGCGCGTACGTGGCGATGGCCGCATACAAAGGGTCCATTTTGGAGGTATCAATTCCGGCGAGCGCCGTGAGCGCCGGAATGCCGTAAAATACAATGAACAGCTGCACCATGATGGGCGTTCCTCTGAAAAAAGAGATATACAGCTTCGCAAACTGATTCAAAACGGGAATGCGATAGATGCGGGGCAGCGCCAAAAGCAGCCCCAATAGAAAGCCGAACAGCAAAGACACCGCCAATATATACAGCGTGACGGGCAAATACCCGAGCAATGTCGGCACAAAGGATGAGATCATACTGATATCAAACGCTTTTTCCATTGCCGATCCCTCTCTTTTTCACTTAATATTGCTCCTTTGAATAATCCGCGCCGAGCCACTTTTCACTCAGCTTTTTAAGCGTGCCGTCATCAATGATTTCCTGCAGGGCTTTATCAATGTCATCGCTCAGCGTTTGTTCATTTTTGTTAAACATAAAGAACACTTTGGCATTTGACAGCACCCCGCCGACTGTTTTTTCTTTGATCGCGCTCGTTTTGTTTTGAAAATCGACGGCAAACGGTGTTGAAATCGTCGCATCAGCGCGGCCGGATTTCAGCTGATTGGCCGCATCGTTGGAGCCTTGGCCGGCATAAGCGATTTCAAACGGACTGCCGTGTTTTTCATTCCATTTTTTCAGCACAAGCGCGCCGTTTGACGTCGGACTCGTAATGACCCGCTTCCCTTTCAAGTCATCAATGCCGTGAATGTTCCCGTTTTCTTGAAGCACCGTGATTTTCAGCGGGAAGTTGTTATACGCGACTTGATTGAACAGAAATTTTTTCTCCCGTTCAGCGCTTTTCTCCATTTGATGGGCTACGATATCGACTTTATGCTGGCCGAGGCTGACAAGCAGGTTGGAGAAATCCATCGTTTTAAAGGTGAAGCGATAGTCCGGCAGGCGCCTGTCAAGCTCTTTCACCAGCTCAACGTCGTAGCCCGTCAATTTGCCTTTATCATCAATAAAGCAAATATTCGGAAATTGAGTGCCGGTGCCGACCGTGATGTTCTTCACATTTTTCTGATTGCCTGATGCCGCCTCCCCGCCCGCGCCGCAGGCTGATAACGCCGCCGTTGCGGCAATTGTTAATGACATGACCGCCAGTCTTATTTTCATGTGATCGCCCCGTTTTCTGCTTCAGTTATTTCGTGAAACTTGATTTTGAATAATCCGCGCCGAGCCATTTTTCACTCAGCCTTTTCAATGTGCCGTCCTTCTCCAGCTTTTGAATCGCCCGATCTGTATCGTCCGCCAGGGTTTGGCTGTTTTTATTGAACATAAAATACACCGCGGTATCCAGCAGCACATCACCCACCGTCTTTTGTTTGAACCCGTGCGTCTTATTTTGAAAATCGACGGCAAACGGCGTGGATACGGTGGCGTCAGCGCGTCCCGTCTCCATTTGGTTCGCTGTGTCATTGCCGCCCTGCCCGGCGTATTTCAAATGTATCGGGCTGCCGTGGGTTTTGTTGTATGCCGTCATATAATCCGCCGCGTTTGACGTCGCGCCGACGATGACGGTTTTCCCTTTTAAATCCCGGAGCGTGTGTATCGCGTCATTATCCGCCTTCACCGTGATGTACATCGGCGAGTAGTTATACGGGATCTTGTGATACAAAAAGCGTTTCTCCCGTTCCTTATTTTTCGCCATATTGTGCGCGATCACGTCAATTTTCCGGTTTCCGAGACTTGTGAGCAGATTCGAAAAATCCATCGTCTTAAAGACAAATTTGTATTGCGGCAGCTGTTTATCAATGGCTTTCATCACTTCAATGTCATAGCCGGTCAGCTCGCCTTTTTCATCCATAAAAGCAATGTTCGGAAAATCAGTTCCCGTGCCGACAATGACGGTCTGCACGCCGCTCCCCGCTTTTGTGCTTTCTCCTTGCCCGCACCCGGACAGCACGCCGAGCAGCAGAAGCAGACAGCCGGCTCTGATCCGTTTTTTTATCATTGCGCCCAGCTCGGAGTGCCTAACAGCGACGCGTCAAACCGCTCCGGTATGAGCACCTTTCTCATCATGACTCCGATGTCTCCGTCTTTCTCCTGCTCAAAATACACTTCATACCCCCTCCGTCTGTACATATCTACAAGCCAGGGATGCTTGCGGGCCGAAGTGCCGAGCGTGATGGCCGGGGCCTTCAGCGTATCCCGCAGCACGTGTTCCTCTACATAAGTCAAAAGTTTGCTGCCGATGCCCTGCCCCTTCAGCTCAGGAAGCGTCGCAAACCACCAGACAAAGGGATATTTAGACGGAGGCGTGTCACTCTCCCACGGAAAACGGATCGTAATGGTTGAAAGAAGCCGTCCGTCCCGTTCGAGCACGACGGCTGAATGATTTTCAATATTTTCTGTTACCATATCGATGTCGGCCCGCGCCGACGGCCAGTCAATCTCCAAATTGCGGATCGGCTGAAACGCGCTGTACAGCAGCTCTAAAAACTCCGGCGCATCCTTTTTCTCAGCCAATCGAAATATGTCTTCACTCATTCCGGTCACTCTCCCCGCAAAAATATATAATTCCAATTTGTTTACTAAGCTTTGATTGTTTATACTATAAAGCAAACTGATTTATTTGACTAATCAAAAAAAGTAAAGGAAAGGTTCAAGAAAATTAATGAACAGCCGGGAGGGGATTTCGTTGGAATTACGCACCATTAAAACATTTCATACCATCGTACAGTCAGGCAGCTTTTATAAAGCCGCCGAAATTCTGAACTACTCACAGCCGACGATTTCAATGCGGATTAAACAGCTGGAACAGGATGTAGGCGCACAGCTGTTTGAACGGGGAAAGAAGCTGAAGCTGACAAGAGCGGGGCGGCTGTTTCATGAGCGGGCCGGGCAGCTTCTCGCGCAATACGAGGTGCTTGACCATACTCTGGCCGATATCAGACAGGGCCAGGCAGGCCTTATTCAGATCGGCATATCCGAACCGACGGCAAGCCTGATCTTCCCTGCCGTACTGCGGGGTTTCTTAAATGATTATCCTGATATGTCGGTCAATGTCAGCGTGGACGATGCCAATACATGCAGCCGCAAACTGCTGGAGGGCGCCATTGATTTTGCCGTATGCGGCGAGCCGGAGCTGATTCTGGAAAATTATTTCGATCCGTTTTTCCATGACTCGCTCAATGTCATCGTGTCAGACAGACATCCCCTTGCCGCCAAAGCAAGCGTTAATCTCGAGGATTTAGAAAATGAATGCCTGATTTTTACGCCCGCCAATTGCCCGATCCGGATTCAAATTGAACAGCACCTGCAGCGGGCCATCGGCAGCCGCTATCGAAAAATGGAGCTGACCAGCAGCATGGCTCATCAATACTATGTCAGGGAAAATATCGGCGTCTCAATCTTTACGGCGACGGCGCACTCAGAACCGATCGAGGGCACGAAGGTCATTCCGATCAATAACTTGACAATTTCACCGCCGGTCGGGCTGTTGACAAACCAAAAAGAAGAGCATTTTGACTGCGCCACAAAAGATTTAATCAGCAGGATCATCAGCCGGTTTCAGCGTGATCCGCATTAAAAAAACCCCCGCTTTACGGGGGTTTTTGTACGTTCATCTTATATAATGCTCCGCACCAAGCCGCCGTCGATCCGCAATGCAGATCCGTTAATGGCAGACGACAGCGGGCTGCTTAAAAAGGCGACAAAGTGAGCGATTTCTTCCGGACGGATCAATCGCTGAATAATGGACGTCGGACGATTTTCCTTCATAAATCGTCTCTCCGCCTCCGCCGCGGTCAGGTTTTCACCGGGGTAAAGCGACTCGAGCATTGTTTCGACGCCCTCTGTTTTCGTGGAGCCGGGCATGACTGTATTCACCGTCACATTCGTCCCTTCCGTGAGCTCGGCCAGACTGCGTGACAGCGACAGCTGCGTCGTTTTCGTGGCGCTGTAATGGGCCATTTCCTGAGAAGGCATGACGGCCGCTTCACTCGCGATAAAGATCACCCGCCCTTCCTTCCGCTCAATCATCCGCTTTGCATACCGGCGTGTCAGCCGCACGCCGCTCATGATATTCACCTCGAAAAACCGGAGCCACTCTTCGTCAGGAATATCAAAGTATTCCGCAGGTTCAAAGATTCCTAAATTGTTGACGAGAATATCCACATCCGGATACTGCTGAAAAATCGCGCCGCATCCTCCTGCCGTGCCTAAATCAAATGCGGCCGGATAGAGACGGGCATCCGGCGTCTGTTTCTCTAGTTCCCGGATCGTTTCGTTCACCTTTTCTTCACGACGGCCGTTAATGATCACGGCCGCACCTTCTGCAATCAGCGAAGCCGCAATCGCCTTCCCGATGCCTGATGTAGATCCCGTCACAAGCGCCGTCTTCCCTTTCAACTGCAAATCCATCATCCATTCCTCCCTATCGCAAGTCTCTTCTTATATATGGACAGAAATCAAAAGCCTGAAACCTTCCGTCCCTATTATCGGATAGAAAAATGGATGAGGGGAAGTACGCACTTTTTAGTGCCTGTCCGTTGTCCCGGCTGACGGCTGATCAATTTGAATGAAAAATTCACCATCTAATTCTGCCTGAGCCTTTTTTAATATCCTTAATACATCATCAGCATCCGAACCCAATTCCTTCTGACTGATGTCAAAATTCTTCCACACCAAAGTCAGCGGATATTCTATCCAGCCTGTCAGACAATCCCATAAGGCATTCAGATTTTCACCATAAAAGTCCGGGAAATCTAATTGATCTTTTAAGATTCGGTGTAAAGCTTCTGTGCTGGTAACATCTTTTCCGTCTATGATGGCGATTTCCATTTACATTCACTCCTTTTTTTCGGCATGAAAAAACCGCAGTGCGTCATGTGACGGCACTGCGGTTCCTCTGTTATGTATGGAGACGGTGGGAGTCGAACCCACGTCCAGAAACATCGATTACTTAAGCGTCTACGAGCGTAGCCTGCATATTTCGTGTTTCACTCGTCTTCGTGCCTGCGGGCGGGCCTTCCGAGAGCTAGTCTGTCAGTCTCTTCTTACGTTCTCAGACGGGAACGCAAGCGTAGCCTACTTGGATGTGCTCTTCACGGACACATAGGCAATGTCAGGAAGAGCTCGCTGCGTTTATTAGGCAGCTAGTGCTAAGTTTTGGTTAAAACTTTTAGTTTTGCCAGTTATATTTAGGTGCGTGTTAACGAGATCGCCTCTCGGCTCGCAGCTCAAGCTCGATCCATCCCTGTCGAATCCGTAACGTCCCCTTGTTAAGGGTATACGGGAGATCTATCAAGCTCTTGCTCAACTGGCTGTACTGTTATTATATCATGATCACAGACAAATTCAATTGGGAATGTCTTCAATAAACAGCCTGTGAATCTGATGTGTGAACAGTATAGCATAGGGCAGTCATCACATCAAGGCTCAGGCATCAGAAGCCTTTTTGTCTGTCTCTGAACGCTCTTTCGATTTCTCTTTTGGCGTCTTTTCGTTTTAAATCTTCGCGTTTATCGTATGTTTTCTTCCCTTTTCCAAGGCCGATTAACACTTTGGCAAAGCCGTTTTTCAAGTACAGCTTCAGCGGCACGAGGGAATAGCCTTTCTCTTTCGTCAGGCCGATCAGCTTATTGATTTCTTTCCGGTGCATCAAAAGCTTTCTCGTCCGGAGCGGGTCGTGGTTATAGCGGTTTCCCTGCTCGTACGGGCTGATGTGCATGTTGTGGAGGAACACTTCGCCGCGCTCGATTTTCGCAAAGGAATCCTTCATGTTTACGCGGCCGGCGCGGATGGACTTAATCTCTGTTCCCTGCAGCACGATGCCTGTTTCATAGGTTTCTTCTATAAAGTAATCATGGTTTGCTTTTTTGTTTTGTGATAATACTTTGCCTGATCCTTTTGGCATGCCTTATCCTCCTCTCTCCGCAAAAACCGTTCATGTGTGCGATACGCTTTATTTTAGCAAATGGAGCGTTCCGCGACAATGAAAATGCGGCTTGCGAAAGAAAGCAAACAGAGCATTTTGCCCCATTTGCTTTTCGCATTTACTTCTTCTTTTTGCGTTTTTGTTTCGGCGCGTTTTGGAAACCGCGTTTTTTCTTTTTCTTCTTCGGTTTTGTAAACCATTCCCCTTTTTCCTCCGATTTCGGCGGTGAAGCCGGGGTATTGCTGTTTAACACGCGTTTCCGCGCCGGTCTGCCGCGTTTTCTGCGGTCGCCTGTCGTTTCTCTCGGACGGCGGGTGCCTTTCATGCCGACAATTTCAAAGTCGATGTTTCTCTCATCTTTATTGACGTCGACGACTTTGACCGTGATTTCGTCTCCGATGCGGTAAACGTTGCCCGTGCGTTCACCGATCATGGCGAAATGCTGCTCGTCAAAACGGTAATAATCATCCGTCATAAAGCTGACGTGCACAAGCCCTTCAATCGTATTCGGCAGCTCGACAAACATTCCGAAATTCGTGACGGAACTGATCATGCCGTCAAATTCCTCGCCGATTTTATCAAGCATATATTCCGCTTTTTTCAGATCGTCCGTTTCCCGCTCTGCATCAACGGCGCGACGTTCCATCGTTGACGTATGATCAGCGATTTCCGGAAGGCGTTCGGCCCACTTTTCTTGAGTCGCTTCGTCCGATTGTCCGTTGATCAAATACGTTCTGATCAGCCTGTGAACGATTAAGTCAGGATAACGGCGGATCGGCGATGTGAAGTGCGTATAAAATTCAGTCGCCAGCCCGAAATGGCCCAGGCTTTGCGGGTCGTATTTCGCCTGCTTCATGGAACGGAGCATGACGGTTGAAATCACCGTTTCTTCCGGACGGTCCCGCACTTCATCAAGAATGCTTTGCAGCGCGCGCGGATGAATGTCTCCGGCTTTCCCTTTGACGATATAACCGAATGTCGTGACGAACTCCAAGAACTTTTGCAGTTTTTCGGCGTTCGGCTCTTCGTGAATCCGGTAAATAAACGGCACGTTCATCCAATGGAAGTGCTCGGCCACCGTTTCGTTTGCGACAAGCATGAATTCTTCGATCAGCTTTTCCGCTACTGAGCGCTCTCTGATGACGACGTCTTTAACGGCGCCTTCCTCATCGACGAGCACCTTCGCCTCTTTGAAATCAAAATCCACGGCGCCGCGGTCCATCCGTTTCGCCCGGAGAATTTCCGCCAGACGTTCCATGTCTTTAAACATCGGGACGAGCGGCTCATATCTTTCTTTCAGCTCGGCGTCGTCTTCTGTGAGAATCCGGTTGACATCTGAATAGGTCATTCTTTCCGTCGTTTTGATGACGCTTTGGAAGATCTCGTGCTCTGTCACCTGTCCCTGCTGGTTGATTGTCATTTCGCAGGAAAGCGTCAGCCGGTCGACCTTCGGATTTAAAGAACAGATTCCGTTAGACAGTCTGTGCGGAATCATCGGAATGACCCGGTCAACCAAGTACACGCTTGTCCCTCTTTCCAGCGCTTCTTTGTCAATCGGGGAATTCTCCGTGACGTAATGGCTGACATCGGCAATATGAACGCCGAGCTTGTAGCTGCCGTTATCAAGCTTTGTCACGGTGACGGCGTCATCCAGATCCTTCGCATCCGCGCCGTCAATGGTGACGATGACCTGATCGCGGAGATCACGGCGGTCTTTGATGTCTTTTTCATCGATGGTATCGGGCGTGCTTGTTGCCTGCTCCATCACTTCAGCCGGAAAATCTCCCGGCAGGCCGTGCTTATGGATGATGGATAAAATATCGATGCCCGGATCATTTTTATGGCCGAGTATTTCAACGATTTCTCCTTCGGCGTTCATTCTGCCTTCAGGGTAGCTTGTCAGTTTGACGACGACTTTATGGCCTTCCGCAGCGCCGTTATTGGCATGTTTCGGAATAAAAATATCACTCGTGATTTTCTTATCATCCGGGATGACAAAGCCGAAGCTTTTCGTTTCTGTGTATGTGCCCACGACGCGGTCGATGCTTCTTTCCAGGATGCGGATGACCGTGCCTTCCTGTCTCGATCCGCTTGACTGGGAATTGAGCCGCACCATGACGATATCGCCGTTCATGGCCGTATTCAGCTCATTCGGCGGAATAAACACGTCGCTTAAAGAGGTATCCTCCGGCAATAGAAACGCGAATCCTTTCGCATGCGCGGAAATTTTTCCTTTTACTAAATTCATTTTTTCCGGAAGCCCGTAGCGGTTGCTTCTGGTGCGGACGATCTGTCCCGTCTCCTCGAGCGCCACCAGCGCTTTTACCAGCTCTTTAAATTCATCTGCTTCCGTGATGTTCAGCATCTCCTCGAGTTCCTGAACGGTAAGGGGCTTGTACGCCTCTTCCTTCATAAACGCGAGAAGACGGTCCATAAACGCTTCTTTTTCCATTATTCGACCTCCTGTTTGTTACCAATCAAGTTTCTCTAAAAATTCGTACACATCCTGATGAACGAGGTCCCGTTCTTTATCGAGCGTAATGACATGGCCTGATTCTTCATACCATTTCAGCTGTTTGTCGTCCGTTTCCACCTCGTTGTAAATGATGTTCGCACTTTCTGTATTAATCATATGGTCATGCCGTGCCTGAACCACAAATGTCGGGGAATAGATCATGTCGACGTTTTTGCGCACATCGGCAATCAGCTCCTGAAGCGATTTGAGCGTATTCATCGGTGTTTTTTCAAACTCCTTCATTTCCTTTTCAATCTGCTCCGGCTGTTTTCCTTCGAATTTTTTATAATTGCGCGCGTAGGAGAGAACTCCTTCGTACATAACCTCTTCACTTTTAATGTGCATCGGCGCACACATAGGAACAATTCCCTTTATGGGTACAGTGTAACCCAATTTCAATGAAAAAACCCCGCCAAGCGACAGTCCGCAGGCCGCAATGTTTTCATAGCCTTCAGACCGTAAATATTCATAACCGTCCATGACGTCTTTCCACCAATCTTCAGGCCCCGTATGTACCAGCTCTTCCGGCGGAACGCCGTGCCCTTTATATTGAGGCGCGTGACACGTGTAGCCGCGCTCATTCAAGTAGCGGCCGAGCATTCTGACGTCTGCCGTATTTCCCGTAAATCCGTGCAGCAGAAGCACCGCTTTGTCTCCGCCTTTAAATGTAAATGGTTTTGGTGTCACAATTTTCATGCTCATAACCCCTTTTTTGCACATTCAATTTAGTTTTCCACAGTTTTGCGAGAAACAAACGCCGTCTCTCAACAAGAAAAAGGCCTGATATTAAATCAGACCTTATACAAACATTGCCTTATACGATATACGCCAGCGAAATCGTCAACACGAAAAACAAGACTGCCAGCACAACGGTTGTGCGGTGAAGAATCAGATCAAGGCCCCTTGCTTTCTGTTTTCCGAAAAGCTGCTCCGCCCCGCCTGAAATTGCACCCGATAAACCGGCGCTTTTGCTGGTTTGAAGCAATACGACAATAATAAGTGCAATACTGACGATAACCAATAAGGTAATCAATAATGTGTGCATCCCATACACCTCCAGACTGACTGGCCTACATTGCTTCTATTTTACATGAAAAGCAAAGGCATGTCACGCCGTATCGGTATACATCATGTCAGAAAAACGGAAATGCGTTTGAATCTTCCATCATCATTGACTTTTGTCAACAAAGTCGTAGTAAAAAAGATCTTCAAATTTCATGTCAAAGTAATAGAGCATTTTTCCGATGACCAGCTGGCCCGGTCTCCGCTCTCCATTCAGTACACGGCTCAGTGTGGCGGGAGATATTCCGATCTCCAGGGCGAGCTGGTTTAACGAGTAGTCATTATTGACCATATACTGCAGCACATAATCTCTTCTGATCTGTATCTTTTCGACCACTTTCTTCACCTTCCGTTCTGTCAAATACTTTCTTTCTTATACATAAGATACGGCTTTTGTTAACTTTTGTCAATACTTTTCCAGTCCAGCTATTCCCTTTAGTCAATAAACATACTAGAATATAAATAGACCGCGGGAGGGGGAGAGACTGTGGAAAGCTTCGGGAAACAATTGCGGACATTGCGGGAAAAAAGGCATCTGACAGTGAACCAGCTGGCAACGTATTCAGGCGTCAGCGCCGCGGGAATCTCGCGGATTGAAAACGGCAAACGCGGGGTGCCGAAACCTGCAACCATTAAAAAGCTCGCAGATGCGTTAAAAATCCCGTATGAGGAACTGATGCAGACGGCGGGATACATAGAGACCGTCCAGGAAACGAGAGCCCCGTACGACACGGGCTGCACCTTGCTGGAAAAAGCCGAAACGTATGAGCTGCATGATTTATCCCTTTTGGAGCGGGAGAACTGGCGGCACCTGTCGAAAGAAGACTTGGTTCTGCTTGATAAATACTTTGCGTTCTTATCGGCGGAAGCCAAAAAAAGAACAAACGAAGACTCATGACTTTGCACATGTGAGGCGATCTTATTGAACACATTCGGAAAGCAATTAAGAGAGCTGCGCCGCGCCCGGAAGCTTACCGTCAATCAGCTTGCCGTCTATTCCGGCGTCAGCTCGGCGACGATTTCCAGAATTGAAAACGGGCACCGCGGCATTCCTAAACCCGCGACCATCAGAAAATTGGCGGACACATTAAAAATTCCGTACGAGGAGTTAATGGCGCGGGCCGGACACATCAAGGCATTTCAGGAGGAAATCCGCGAAACCTCCGAAAGCTATCAATCCATCTGCGCCATCTATCAGACCGCCGTTGCCAGAGGCGCGGAGCATCTGCCGCTGTTTGACAGCAAAAAGTGGCAGCACTTCACAAAAGAAGATATTGAAAGCGTCAGCAAATACTTTGATTTTATCGCGGCTGAAGCGAAAAAGCGCTCCCCGGATTCCTCATCCTCTTTTTGATCCTCTCCTCAACTTAACAAGCGCCAGACGTACGTTCCCTCCGATTTTGCGGTATAATAGCAGAAGACGAGGTGAAAAAGCATGAACCAATCAGAAATGTGCCCCAGATTCGAAAAAGCGGTCGACATCCTAAGTAAACGCTGGGTGGCTCTAATCGTCTTTCAGTTATTGAACGGACAGCAGCGATTTAGCGAAATTGAAGCGGCGCTTCCGAATTTAAGCGGAAGAGTCTTGTCAGAACGTCTGAAAGAACTTGAAACAGAAGGTGTCATCAAACGGGATGTTATCCCCGAAACGCCTGTCCGCATTGAGTATTCTTTAACGGAAAAAGGCTGCGCATTAGCCCCTATTTTAGAGGAAATTTCCAAGTGGTCTTCACAATGGATTGATCCTTCCTAATAAACTCTTTTCCGCATAAGCGGCTGATCTCTCAAACGGACAGCCGTTTTTATTTTTACTTTTCTTAAACAGAAAAACAAGCCCTCAGGCGTGCAGGGCTTGTTTTTGTCTGACGCCTTCCAGCGGAATTCGAATCTCCGCCCGGGCTCCTCCAGACTCCTGATTTTCAAGTATTAATTCGCCGTGGTGAAGATGTACGACATGATGGGCGAATGTAAGCCCCATGCCGTGGTGCCCCGCCGAATGTCTGCTTTTATCCTCCGTGTAAAAAAGCTGTGTCGCTCTTTTCAGCGCTTCCGGCGAGAACCCGCTTCCGCTGTCGGATACGGCAAGATGGAGGGCGGAATCGGTGCACAGGACGTCCACACGGATTTCCCCTCCTTCCGGCGTATAGTCGACGGCATTTGCCGCGATATTCATGACCGCCCTGTGGAGCAGCTCATGATCGATCGGCGCTTCTATTCGGTCAATTCCCCGTTCGCTGAGGACGAGATCAACCTGTTTCGGCCCCGCAAGCGCCGCCGCGTCACGATATATGTTTTGAATCCACTCTTTGAGGTCGGTATATTCCACATGAACGGCAACTGCCTCCTCCGCTTTAGAAAGCTGGATCAGCTGTCCGACATAATGCTCGATTTTGTTTCCGGCATCCAGAATATACTGCGCATATTCCGCCTGCTCCTCATCAGGCTCTGTTAACTGAAGCAGCTCGGCATTTCCTTTAATAATCGTTGCCGGAATTTTAATATCATGCGCAAGCGCGCCGATTTGTTCTTTCTTTATCCGCTCCGCCTCCCATTGCGCCGCCAGAGATGCCTGAAGCGCGTCTTTCATTTTCAGCAGAGAGTCAATGACATCGTCAAATTCCTTTATGCGCGACCTTTTTGGATTGATATTTAAATTCTGTTTTTGAATGCTTGCCGTAATGGAGCTGAGTGTGCTGAAATGCCGTCTCAGCTGATTGGCGAAACGCGTCGTCACGATAAAAACGGTCAAAAGAAGCAAAGTGATCAGAATCGTAAGACCCGTCCATTCATAATTCGGCAGATAGCGCCTTAACAGCGGCGACTGAAATTCCGACCTAAGTGAATATTGGAGAACGCCATATTCATCTTTCCGATTTATCACCATGAATCCTTTTTGGGCATAATTAAAATACGGCTGATGCTGAATCTTTTTTCTGGCGTTGGCCGCATCTTGTTCCGTCATCGTTCCTTTTGTCATCCGCTTTGTTTTTTTATCAAAAACGGCGTATGTCATACCTGCGGGGATCATGTCTTCTGTTATCTTTTCCGCTGATTTCAGGCGGGGTTTGATCTGTTCCGCCTCATGCTCGCTGTAGTTTGCGGGCAGGATCGCTCCGGCATTCATAGCAATGGCATTTAAGGCGACACATAATGCCGCCACCCCCATCGTGCTCAGACACAGCGTGATGGTAAATTTAACAAGCTCTTTGCGGATGCTGGATTTTCCTTTTGCTATTCCCATTTGTATCCGACACCCCACACCGTTTTGATCGGATCAGCCCCGTGTTCTTTACATTTTTTCCGGATGGTTCTGATAAACTCCGTAATGGTTGAATAGAGCGCATCGCCGTCCAAGCCGTACACTTCCTCGTAAATCTGCTCCCGTGAGAATGTTCTGTTTTTATGCTGTGCCAGACATTCAACGATTTTATATTCATTTTTCGTAAGAGGCAGTTTCCGGTCATCAATCCATACTTCTTTATTGTCAAAATCAAACATGAAGCCAGATATCAGCCGTTTCGTCTGATGCTTTTCCCGCCGTTCCCTTCTGACATGCGCGTTTACCCTTGCCATCAATTCCTGTACGCCGAACGGCTTTGTGATGTAATCATCAGCGCCTGTCATGAGGCCTTTCACAATGGATTCTTCGTCAGACTTTGCCGTTAAAAACAGGATCGGGCTGTCCACCAGCGGCCGAATCCGCCGGCAGAGTTCAATCCCGTCCGTTCCGGGCATCATGACATCAAGAAGAATCAAATCATAGCCTTGAAAAAAATCCAATGACTGATCCTCCGCTTTTTCCAGAATCGTTACTGTATGCTGATCACGCTGTAAAATGTTTCTGATCAGAACGAGAATATCTTTTTCATCATCAATTGCTAAAATGTTTGCCACCGGCCGAATCGCTCCTTGCCTTTATTCATATGAACGCCGCCCTTCCCATCTTCTGCACCAATAGAGGCCGGCCAGACATAATATCACTATAGAAAAATATAACATTATTTCTCCGAATCTCATATCGTATCTTACATAAGGGAGGAACTCTTTTTTGACTTTGTCAAAATGCAGCAGTCCTGCAAGGCCTGAAAGCCGTACGCTCCATGCCCACGGGAAAAAACGCCAGATGATATCGCCAAGTCCCGTATTCATGAGCGCCGCCATTAATAAACCCGCACCCCCTAAAAGCCCGGACGGTCCCATGCCGTACTTTATGCCGACAAAAAAAGACATCATATAGAGCGGAATACTGCCGGCAATCAGCCACGCCCCTCCTTTTAAAAAGAGAAGATACGGGAGGTCATTGATGTGAAGAACAAATTTCATCCCCGCCAAATAAAGACAGATGGCGAGACCTATCGATAACACATTCAAGAGCAGCAATAGAAGCAGCTTGCCCGCAAAACTGACGATTTTAGAATACGGAACCGCCAGCATCATCTGAAAATGGCCCGCCTGTTCCTCAACCGAGGCAGACATGCCGCAGACAATACTGATGATTAAAGGGTATAAAACAGCAATCACGCTGAAAAACACACTGTACAGCATATAAGGCTCCTGAACCCTTCCATACATATACAACAGGAAAAATCCCGCGCATAAAACCGGTGCCGCAGCATGCATCCATATGAGCGGCGTGCGCTTCATTTTTAATACATCGGCCCACATATATCGTAAAAGCACGGTCATGACCGGTTTCCCCCTTTTGAAAAAGACACGGCGGAAACAAAACTTATTGCGATAAAAGAAAGGATAGAAAGAATAATAGCCGGAAAGAGCACGTTTCCGTTTAATAAGCCGCTGTCTGCGGGAAGCGGAATGCCGTTCGGATGGATCCCGAGAATCGGTGACATCACCCGGACTGACCAGCTCCATGGGCTCAGCCACCACAATGAGCCTGACGCCGGCACAATGCCTAAAACAAAGGCGGCGATCATATTCATGAGAATCACTGCCGTAAACCCGAACTGTCTGGCAATCCATAAGCAGAACGGAATTTCCCAAAGCGCAGACAGCCACAAAAGGGAGCTTGCTTCAATACCTTTCAGCTGAACCGCAGCAATTGCCGGAAACACAAGGCCAAGCAAAAACATGATGACTAAAAAGACGATTTGCGACAGGAGTGAATACAGCGCGATCAAGCTTATTTTTGAGAACCATATGCTCTTCAAGTCAGCCGGCAGTGAGTACACCGCACGGTCATTCGCTGATTTTTTCTCTTTTTTAACAGATAAACCGCACATTAGAGCAATCATGAGCGGCATGAAAATAACCGCCCACCAATTGAACGTGCCCGTCATAAAATAGGCGGTATTCAGCAGAAAAGAAAAAGCCGTGTTCAGAAGAGGGATAAGAATGATCAGCTTTCTGATAAATGTTCTTTTAGATGTAAGATGTTCCGCCTGCATGTACTGAATCATTTCCCAGTCCCCGCTTTCTCCCGTGTTGATTTGACAACCTCCAGAAACAGCCGCTCCAGATCGTCTTCCCGGCTGATTTCTCCCTGATATCCTAAAACGCCGTCACTGATGATTCCGATATGGTCTGCGATCTGCTCGACTTCTGATAACAGGTGGCTTGATAAAATAACCGTTATTCCCTGTCCGGGCAGGGAGCGGATAAATTCCCGCAAATCCTGAATTCCCATCGGGTCCAATCCGTTTGTCGGCTCATCAAGAATTAAGAGCGACGGACGGTTTAATAATGCTAACGCAATGCCGAGACGCTGTTTCATTCCCATGGAAAATTGTCCGGCGCGCTTTTTTCCGGTTTCCGTTAATCCCGTAATTTCCAGCACTTCCGCAATTCTTGAATCAGGCAGTCCGAGCATAACGCAGCGGACTTTCAGATTTTCAGCGGCTGTCAGGTTGCTGTAAAGCGGCGGCGCTTCAATCAGGGAACCGATGCTTTTCAAATCTTCGCGCTTCCATGTATGTCCGTCGAACAGAACCTCGCCGGATGTTTGCTGCAGCATGCCGGTCAATATTTTAAGTGTCGTTGATTTTCCCGCGCCATTCGGACCGAGCAGGCCGTATATACTGTTGCGCTTTACTGATAGAGACACATCAGCCACTGCCTGTTGTCTGCCGAATGATTTTTGCAGCTGTCTCGTTTCTAAGATGTTGCTCATTTGATTACCCCTCTGCTTTGTTATTTGATATGTAAGACTTTACAGCGCAGTTATCAAAATTTAATCAAGAAATCAAAAAAAAAGCATCCTTCACGCGGAAGAATGCTTTTTTCATGAGGCTGAGCGTACGATCAGCTTTCTTTTTTGTTTTTTCACCGGGCTGAGGGCTCGTTCCAGCCACGCCATCAGCAGGTCTGCGGCTACCGCCATCAGCGCGGTCGGGATGGCGCCCGCCAGAATAATGGCGGTTCCGTTTGTCGCGTTCGACCCTCTGACGATCATATCGCCGAGGCCGCCCGCCCCGACGAAGGTGCCGATCGCCGTGATGCCGATGGCAATGACGAGCGCCGTTCGGAGACCCGCCATAATGACGGAAAGCGCAAGCGGCAGCTCCACCATACGAAGGATTTGGTATTTCGTCATGCCCATCGCTTTTCCCGACTCGAGATAAGCGTGCTCAATATTGATAATGCCCGTGTGCGTATTTCTGAGAATCGGCAGCAGGGAATACAAAAACAAAGCCGTGATGACCGTATTGGCGCCGAGTCCCATGACGAGCATCAGGACGGCGAGCATCGCAAGCGCCGGAACGGTTTGAATCACGTTCGCCACAGCAAACACCCAGCCGGCGAGACGCCCGTGCCTTGCTGTCACAATTCCGGCCGGAATGGCGAAAACGGCGGCGAAAACGACGCCGTACGCCGACATGAGAAAGTGCCGCCAGCATTCATACAGAACATAGCTGCCGTTTTGAGCGTAATACGTAAACAGCTCCTTCATCGTGTCCATCCGCACATCTCCTTTCCGTTATTCAAAGTAATGATGTTTTTCTAAATATTCCTTGGCCACGACGGACGGCTCTTTTAATTGGCCGTCAACTTCGTAATTCATTTTCTGCATCATCTTTGTATCAATCGCGCCGATCATTTTATTGATCACGCCCTCCAGTTCGGGATGCTCTTTTAATACATGATCCGGAACGACGGGTGAACAGTCATACGGAGGAAAGAACCGCTTATCATCCTTCAGCGTTTTCAGTCCGTAAGCGATGATTCTTCCGTCGGTGGAATAAGCGAGCGCGATATCCATCTTTCTGCTTTTCAGCGCGTCGTAAACGAGGCCGATCTGCATCGGATACGTGCCTTCAAATGACATTCCGTACGTTTTCATAAAATCCTGATATCCGTTGCCTCTCAACTTCATCCAGTAGTTATCTACGCCGAATTTCAGATGAGACGCTTCTTTTTTGACATCGGATACCGATTCTAAATGGTACTTGCGGGCAAGCTGTCCGGAAACGGTAAAGACGTATGTATTATCAAAGCCGTAAGAATCAAACCATTTCATGTCATATCTGTTTTGAAATTCACGCTGAACGAGCCGCAGCGCTTTTTCCGGGTCTTTTTCCGGCTCCATGCGAAGCGTCCCGGTCAGCGCGTCACCTGTATAGCGTGTAGCGGCGATATCAATATCACCGTTGATCAAGGATTGCTGCTGTACGGCGTTGGAGCCGAGATTTTTAATAACGGATGTTTTCAACCCGCTGTGATGTTCGATCATCTGCCCGAGCATGCTCGCGATGATTTCTGATTCGGTCATGCTTTGCGCGCCGATTTTAATGGTATCCTCCGATGCGGCGCTCAACCCCGGGAGCGAGCATCCGCCAAGGAGCAGCATGCCGATACAGGCAATTGCGAGCAGCCGTTTTTTGCATCTATTCCCCATGAGAGACCTCCTCCTTATGAAGCATTCTTTATGCTCTTCAGCCCGTCAGGCGTGACTTTCCGTTCTGTCATCCCCAGCATATAATCGACAGCGGCCGCCAGCATCGTGACCGGAACAGCGCCTGCGATAATATACTCCGGCTGATAAAGGTTCAAGCCGATAAAAATGTAATCTCCCAGTCCGCCTCCGCCGATAAAGGAGGCGAGCGTCGCCCAGCCGATTAAATAAATCGAAGACGTCCGGATGCCCGCCATGATGACCGGAGCGGCAAGCGGGAGCTCTACAAGCCTGATTTGCTCCCATGCCGTCATGCCGATCCCTTTTCCCGATTCCAGAAGATGCCGATTGACGCCGAGAATCCCCGTATACGTGTTTCTGAGAATCGGCAGCATGGAATAGAAAAACAGCGCCGCAACGGCCGGGACCTTTCCTACGCCTAAAAGCGGAATAAAAAACGCAAGAATGGCAAGACTCGGCAAGGTTTGAATGATGTTGACGATGCCGATGACGGCGCCGGCTCCTCTTTTCATCCTCGTCAGCAGGACGCCGAGCGGAACGGCGGCGAGAATGCCCGCCATGACGGCGATTAATGAGATGTATAGATGCTCCCATGTTTTATAAAGCATCTCTCCTCCATTTGCCTGTAAAAATTGCACGGTCTGATTCATATCAATTGAAGCCCCCTCATGACATCACCGCGAGCTGATTCTCTTCTCCCCAGATGGAGTCATAGACGATGTCAACGAGGCTTGCCCTTGTCACGATTCCCGTTAAACGGCCGGCTTCATCAATGACCGGCACAAATTTCATGCCTCTTTTTAAAATTTTATGGACGGCGTCGCGAAGCAGAGTCCCGCTTCTGACCGTGTACAGATCCCGTTCAAGCACTTCCGCGACGGTTACCGCTTGTCTTCGTTTGCGGTCAATCATCTCCACATCGACATAACCTTGGAGAACGTTCTTTTCATCAATGACGAGCAGCGAATCCACCCGCTCGGCACGCATCAGCTGAATGGCGGCTGACAGTGTTTTCTCAGGTGTTACCGTCACGGGATCGGGATTCATGATCTGCTCCACCCGTTCAATATCAGGGCTGGATGATTGGATCAGCCGTTCCTTGCCGATAAACTCTTCAACAAATTCATTCGCCGGAAATCTGAGAATCTCATCAGGCGTTCCGGCCTGGACGATTTCTCCCGCTTTCAGAATGACGATTCTGTCCGCAAGCTTGATGGCTTCGTCCATATCATGGGTAACAAATACGATGGTTTTATGTAAGGTTTTTTGCAGTTTTTTAAATTCTTCCTGAAGGGAATCTCTCGTAATCGGGTCAAGCGCCCCGAACGGTTCATCCATTAAGATGAGCGGCGGCTCTGCGGCAAGTGCCCGTAATACACCTATTCGCTGCTGCTGTCCTCCGCTCAGTTCATGAGGGTAACGGTCTAAATATTCAGGCCCCATATCAACGAGCTTTAAAAGCTCCCGCGCCCGTTCCTTCCGTTTTTCGGCAGGATGCTTTAAAAGCTTCGGAACGAGCGTAATGTTCTGCTGAATGGTCATATGCGGAAACAGCCCGATCTGCTGGATGACATAGCCGATGCTTCTTCTGAGTTCCACCGGATCTTGTTCCATAATGTTTCGGCCCTCTATCAGGATTCTGCCTTCTGTCGGTTCAATTAAGCGGTTGATCATTTTCATCGTCGTCGTTTTGCCGCAGCCGCTCGGTCCGATAAAACAAATAAATTCGCCTTTGGCAATATTCAGGTTGATGCTGTTGACGGCTTTTTTCCCGCCTTTATACATTTTCGAGACATTTTCTAATGTCAGCAAACACTCACACCTCCATGATTAAGTTTATTCAATTCGTTAAATTCAAATTTAACTTTTCAGACAATTGAACGTTTCCCATTATAAATTAAACTTTGTAAATTAAAAAGTTTACAATTTGTCCATATTATATATAAAGGTTGTGTAAGCACTGATTAACCCGTATTGACCGGCAAAGTTCTTCTTATTGCTCCGGATTACTGCCAAATTCTCTCGGAAGAGCATTTCCGCCGGTTTAAAAATGTGGTATATTGACATCGGAATTGCTGACTGAAAGGATTGAAACTGTTGGAGAAAGATCCCTTAAACGTAATCGAACAAGCTGAAGATCATTTGATAGAACGAATCGCTGAAAATATGCATACATTCGGAATGCCCGCGACGGTGGGGCGCATTTTAGGCATTATTTATATGAACCGCAAGCCGATGACCTTAACTGAATTATCAGAAGCGACCGGCATGAGCAAGACGAGAATGAGCCAGGCGGTCCGTGAAATGCTTGACGTCAATCTGGCGGAAAAAGTGTTTGAAAAAGGCGTCCGCAAAGATTTATACGACGTCGAGCAGGATTATTACCAAACCTTTATTACGCTGTTTACGGCCACATGGAGCAAGGTCGTCAGCAAAAATAAAATGATGCATAAAAAGCTGAACCGCGAACTGACGGCCGTCCTTGAAAACGGCGTGCCGGAAGAAGCTGAGGAAAAAATCAACGAACTGCTGAAAGAATTAAAGGATTGGCTTGATTACTACAACTGGATCAGCCGTCTGATCGAGTTTTTTGAGAGCGAAGAAATTTTCAAGCATGTGCCGAAGCCATAAGAAAAAAACGCCCTGACCCGCAAGGCGTTTTTTTCATGCCGCATTCGGCGCTTTGGTTCGTTTTTTCTTTCTCACCGGACTCAGCGCCCGCTCCAGCCACGCCATCACAAGATCTGCGATAACGGCCATCAGCGCTGTCGGAATGGCGCCGGCCAAAATAATCGCGGTTCCGTTCGTGGCGTTTGAGCCCCTGACAATAATGTCACCGAGTCCGCCCGCGCCGACAAACGTACCGATTGCGGTAATGCCGATCGCGATGACGAGCGCCGTCCGGAGCCCCGCCATGATGACGGAAAGCGCAAGCGGCAGCTCCACCATGCGGAGCACCTGAAATTTGGTCATGCCCATCGCTTTTCCCGATTCAAGATAAGCGTGTTCAATGCTGGCGATGCCCGTGTACGTATTCCGGATGATCGGAAGAAGCGAATATAAAAACAGCGACAAAATCACCGTATTGGCGCCGAGCCCCATGACGAGCATCAGCACCGCAAGCATCGCAAGCGCCGGCACGGTCTGAATCACGTTTGTCACCGCGAATACCCAGCCGCTTAACGTTCTGTACCTGGCAATGAAGATGCCGAGCGGAACCCCAACGACCGCCGCAAATAAAACGCCGTATACCGACATGAGAAAATGGCGGTAAAACTCCTGAAGCACATAGGCGCCGTTTTGAGAATAATAAGTGCCGAGCTGCTGCAGCACTTCCATTTGCCCCACCTCATTTCTTATTCAAAATAATGATGTTTCTCCAAAAATTCTTTAGCGACGACGGACGGTTCTTTCAGCTTGCCGTCCACCTCGTAATTCAATTCCTGCATCGTTTCCGTATCGATTTTGCCGATCAGTTTATTCACAATGCCCTTCAGTTCGGGATGCTGCTTCAGCACGCTGTCGGGAATGACCGGCGAACAGTCATACGGCGGGAAAAACTGCTTGTCGTCTTTTAAAATTTTCAGATCGTACGCTTTAATCCGTCCGTCCGTTGAATAGGCGAGGACGGCATCCATTTTCCCGTTTTTCACGGCATCGTATACAAGTCCGATCTGCATCGGATAGGTTGTGCCGAATTCAAAGCCGTACGTGTCGGTAAAGCCTTTATAGCCGTCGCCTTTTCTTTTCAGCCACGCATTGTCTATACCGAGCTTAAATTGATCCGCATGCTTCTTAATATCGGACACTTTGTCTAAATGGTCTTTTTCCGCAAGTTCTTTCGTGACGGTAAAAGCGTATGTGTTCTCAAATCCGTAAGAATCAAACCATTTGTAATGGAAGCGTTTCTCAAATTCCTTCTGGACGATGGATAATGCTTTTTTCGGGTCTTTTTCCGCTTCCATGCCGAGGGTGCTCGTTAAATCCGTTCCCGAGTAGCGCGTCGCGGCGATATCGATTTCACCGCCGAGCATCGCCTGCTGCTGGACATAGTTCGATCCGAGGTTTTTAATTAATGCCGTATTCAAGTCTGTATTGTGCTCAATCATCTGTGCGATCATATTGGCGATAATTTCTGATTCCGTCATGCTTTGCGCCCCGATTTTGATCGTATCATCGGAAGCCCCGCTCAGGCCGGGAAGGGAACAGCCGCCTAGAAGCAGAGCAGCTGACAGCGCCAGTGCGCACATCCATCTCTTTTGGTTTCTTTTCAAAACAGCCAACTCCTTATGATACTTCCTTCAGTCCTTTCAGCCCTTTCGGCGTCACCTTCCGTTCCGTCGCCGCTAGCAGATAATCAATGATAATAGCTAAAATGGTGACCGGCACAGCGCCGCCGATAATATATTCAGGCTGATAGAGATTCAGGCCGATAAAAATATAGTCTCCGAGCCCGCCGCCCCCGATAAAGGAAGCAAGCGTCGCCCAGCCGATCAGATAAATGGTGGATGTGCGGATGCCCGCCATGATCACCGGAACCGCAAGCGGCAGTTCCACAAGCCTGATCTGCTCCCAGACCGTCATGCCGATGCCTTTTCCCGATTCCAGCAGATTTTTGTTTACGCCTTGAATGCCGGTATACGTGTTCCGGAGAATCGGCAGCACCGAATAGAAAAACAGCGCGACGATCGCGGGCACCTTTCCCACGCCTAACAGCGGGATAAAAAACGCCAGTATCGCGAGACTCGGCAAGGTCTGCACAATGTTGACGGCGCCGATGACGGCGCCTGCGCCCTTTTTCATTCTCGTCAGCGCCACTCCGAGCGGAACGGCGACGACAATGCCTAATATGACGGCGATGATCGAAATGTATAAATGCTCCCATGTTTTATATAACAGTTCTCCGCCGTTCGTCTGCAAAAACTTGATCAATTCATTCATTGTAAGCGTTCCTCCCCTTGTCAGCCTGTCACCAGCTGGTCTTCCTCGCCCCAGATTGAATCGTAAACGATGTCGACAAGGCTCGCTCGCGTGACAATTCCGACTAAATGCCTTTGTTCATCAACGACGGGTACATATTTCATTCCTCGCTTTAAAATTTTGCGTACGGTATCGCGCAGCAGTGTCCCCTGCTCGACTGTATACAGATCAGAGCGGAGCACATCGCCGACGAGGCTCGCTTTTTTCCGGTTCTGATCAATGATTTCCACATCCACATATCCTTGCAGCACATTCAGGTCATCAACGACAAGCAGGGAATCGACACGGTGTTCCCGCATCACCTGTATCGCCTGCGAAAGCGTTTTGTCCGCCGTAACGGTGACAGGCTTTTTGTTCATCATCTGCTCGACGCGTTCAATATCCGGTCTTGATTGCAATAACCGTTCTTTGCCGATAAATTCTTCGACAAACTCATTAGCCGGATTCCGGAGAATGTCATCAGGAGTGCCGGCCTGAACGATCTCTCCCGCTTTTAAAATGACGATCCGGTCAGCCAGCTTAATGGCTTCATCCATATCGTGGGTTACAAACACAATCGTTTTATTCAATGTTCTTTGCAGTTTTTTGAATTCTTCTTGAAGGGAATCCCGCGTAATCGGATCAAGTGCTCCGAACGGTTCATCCATAAGAATAAGAGGCGGTTCCGCTGCAAGGGCGCGCAGCACGCCGATTCTCTGCTGCTGTCCGCCGCTCAGCTCGTGAGGATAGCGGTCTAAATATTCCGGGCCCATATCGACGAGCTTCAAAAGCTCCCGCGCCCGTTCCTTCCGCTTTTGTTCCGGCCATTTCAGCAGTTTCGGCACGAGAGAAATGTTCTGCTGAATGGTCATATGAGGGAAAAGTCCGATCTGCTGAATGACGTAGCCGATTTTTCGTCTCAGCTCCACCGGGTCCTGCTCCATGATATTTTCGCCATCGATAAAAATCTTTCCGGATGACGGCTCAATCAGTCTGTTAATCATTTTCATCGTCGTCGTTTTGCCGCAGCCGCTCGGCCCGATAAAACAAATAAATTCGCCTTTTTCGATATTTAAATCAATGCTGTTGACAGCTTTTTTTCCGCCTTTATAGACTTTCGATACATTTTCTAATCTCAGCAATCCGTGCACCTCCGAAGGGTTCCGTTATTTTTCTGAAAAGTATAATCTTTATTATAAGATGAAATTTGTAAAATAAAAAGTTTACATTGTGTTGAAATTATATACAATATACGTGTTTTTTCATGTTATCCCGCTGACAATGCGGATGTTCTTACAATCGCTCCCGATAGCTCGCATATCCTGCCGCATCATCTTTTTCATCAACTGTAAAAAATATGATATATTGTCAGCATGAAAAGCCAGTGAAGGGATGATCAGCCGTGGAAAAAAACGCTCTTGATATCATCGGGCATGCTGAAGAGCATCTCATTGAGAGAATCGCCGAGAATATGCATACATTCGGAATGCCGGCCACACTGGGACGTGTGCTCGGTATTATTTATATGAACCGCAAGCCGATGACGTTAAATGAGCTGTCAGAGGCGACCGGGATGAGCAAAACGAGGATGAGCCAGGTGGTCCGCGAAATGACTGACGCCAATCTGGCTGAAAAAGTGTTTGAAAAAGGCGTTCGCAAAGACCTTTACGACGTGGAGCGTGATTATTACCAGACGTTTATCTCCCTGTTTACGGCAAATTGGACAAAGGCGGTCAGCAAAAACAAAATGCTCTATAAAAAGCTGAACCGCGAGCTGACTGAGCTTCTGGAATCGGAAAATCTCAGTCCCGATATTAAAGAAAAAGCCCGTCAGCTTTTGGATGAACTGACGGATTGGCTCCATTATTATGACTGGCTGAGCCGTTTGATAGAATTTTTTGAGAGTGAAGAAGTGTTTCAGCATGTGCCGAAAATAGAAAAAAGCAGCACCCGAAGATAACCGGGCGCTGCTTTTTTAAGTCAGGAAACCAATATCGGGAACATGCCTTTCAGACCGGCGCCGATCATGCCGATCGCCACCACCGCCAAAATCAGCCCCATCAGTCGGGTAATGACGTTCATTTCGGTTTTCCCGAGCTTATTGCTGATGAAAGATGAATAGTGAAAGAAGATGAACGTCATCGCGATGACGGCCGCAATGCCGATCAGCACGCTGATGTAATGGAAGATGCCGCCATGGCCGGCCGACAGACTCATCACCGTCGCGATCGTACCGGGTCCGGCGATAATCGGAATCGACAAAGGCGTCACAGATATATCAGCTTTCTCCTTGCTCTCCCCTTTCTCTTCATGATGGAGAGACTGTACATGAGATTTCTTCGCATTCAGAAGATTATAAGCGATGCCGAAAATAAAAATGCCGCCCGCGATACGTAAGGCATGAATGTTAATGTCAAACAGTTTAAAGATCAGATGACCGAAGATTAAAAAAGCCGCCAAAATGATAAACGACAGCACGGAAGCCTTGCGCGCGATCGCTGTCCGTTCTTTCTCCGAGTACCCTTCCGTCAGTGAAAGAAAAATCGGCACGTTTCCGATGGGATTGGAGACTGCAAACAGTGAAATGAAGACATGAATGATGAATGAAAACATGCGTACCTCCTTATGACTTGCCGTTATTGAGTTATGTTTTGTTCTCCGCTGTTTCTTATGCATGGTTTTTACCCCGGGGTCTGCTTTTTATAACCTCAGCCGGACGATCCGGAAACAGAAAAAAACCGTCCTTGTAAGGACGGTTTTTTCTGTTTGTTATCTCCATAAGCCTTTTCCGAATTTCAACAGCCGATAAAGCATTTTCAATTTTTTTAGCATGCGTTAATTTCCTTTTTTACTCTGAATCAATGCGCCGAGAGACATGATATCCATCAGCTTCATTAAAATTCTACCATAATGGGTACTTTTTCTCTATTATCAATTCATAGAGAAAGTGATTTGTATATCTTTAGAAAACTCCGTTACATCCGCCCTATTTTCTTTTATAATGTAAATATTGAACAAAATCCCTATATTACTTGTAAAAGGAGTTTTAGAATGTATTGTTCTCAATGCGGCCATCATACTGATGGCGGAAGGTTTTGTGAAAAGTGCGGGGCGCCCCAGTCCGGGCAGGGAGGCGCAGGCCAAACGCAGGGCCAGGCCGCTCAGGCCGGCGCCGCGGCTAAGCAAGCTTCAAAGCAATTTGCCTTATTCGTGCTTGATGTGTTAAAGAGACCGTACCAAACATGTAAAACGACAGGCGGCGAACAGCTTGTCAGCAGCATCATCAACATGGTGCTTTTCTGCCTGGTGACGCCGATTATGTTTTATATTCTCTTATCAGACGGCTTTCGTGACGTCAGTTTTACCGCGGTTGTGGTCAAACCGGCGCTTACCTTTGCATTATGCGTTTTTTGCCTGTATCTCTTGATTTTTATCGCTTTGAAGGCCGGCGCCGCGCAGGTGTCATTTAAAGATTCGCTGTCCAGATTCGGAGCATTTTTGATTCCGTTTACAGCTATTTTGCTTCTTGCCCTCATTTTTATGCTGCTTCATACAACCGTTTGCTTTACCATTCTGGCTGTCGGTCTTTTAGGAGCGGCGTTTGCCGTGCCTCCGCTCATGCTGGCGAGCTATCAGCATCAGCTCACGGCTAAGGCCGATATCATTTATTCTGTTATCGTCATCTATTTGATCATTTGTGTAACGTTTCAATTCACGATCAAGCATTATATAAAAGAACTCATGAATTATTTCTTCTTTTAAAAACGGAAACCCCCGCCGCCTGATTGGCGCGGGGGTTTTTTTTATTGAATGGATGTTAAATAAATTCTTCCGTCTTTAACAACGCCGCCATACGTCCAATTGTATGTTCTGAGCTTCGGACTGCCGCCGGCTTTCGTAATATAAAACTCCTCGTACGTATGAATCGTCAGATGAGAGCCTTTCTGTGAAAAGCTTTTGACATTCACTTCATTAAATACTTCGGTCGTTCCCTCGCTGTGCAGTTTTTTGACCAGTTTCTGCTGATCAGCATACAAAGGGCTTCCCTCTTCTAAATTGCCCGCCATGATGGCAAAATTGTTAAGGCTGACGGCGCTTGATTGATTTGTCAGGTAATCAGTCATAAACGATGTGACTTCCTCGTTTGTCACGCTGCCTGAAGCTGTGTTTCCTTTGGAAGATGCCCATGCTGATGTATAGGTTTTCGGCTGGTCGTTTTTTATTTTTTTTACATTTGTCCCAGAAGAATCTGAGGCTGGATCAGCTTTTTCAAAAACCCATTTTTTATGTTTTGTATCATATGAGAGTACATAATGAAAGCTCGGCTCAGCCTCTTCCATATCAGGCTTCGTATTCCCGTCGAAATAAGCAGACTCATGAAGCTCTTTACCCGTAACAGTTACTTGCCAGCGGCCGTTCTCTTGAGAAATCGCAAATGAATCCAGATCAAAACTTGTCTCTTTATACTGATCCTTCAAAAAGGTGCCGGAACTCTTCATGCCGGATACCACTTCTTTCGTCTGCTCTTTCCAGGCGGAACCAGCCTCGGTCATCTGATCGGTATTTCCGTCTGCCATCGCTTTTGTATACTGCTTCGTTGTTTTGACAATCGTGTCCATGATTGTTTGTTGTGTATCTTGATCCGGGATAAGCGTTAATTCCATATCAGTGCTGTTGATCGGAACATCGGCAGTTTTTGTTTTCCCCCAAGGAAAATCAGCCTCCACGGCGGCTGTCATGGAACCGTCAGTTAAGAGCGGACCGTATGTAACGGATTCAAACGGATCTTTATGGACGGACTTGCCGTTTATCAGCAGATCGCCTTTCGCGCTTTTGAAGCTGTCTGCCGGAGTGAACGTCACATCCTCGGCGTCTAACGGCAGGTCAAACTCAACATTCCGGCTGCCGGCCGCCTCTGCCTCTTGCTTTTTGACAACGTCAACCGTCTCATTTTTAAGCTTGGCTTCCGCCGTGTAGACACCGGGTGCATACGGACCGAAGATTTGGGTTTCATCGGCTTTTTTGACCGTACCTGTTTTCTCGCTGTTGATATAAAGATCGGCGCCTTTATAATTGCTGGTGACGCGGAAATAAACCGGATCGACTTTCAATTCGTAATGGTCAAACAAAAGAAGGGTTTTACCCTCTTTTTTGACGTATACCGCATCTTTTTCTGATGAATTGCCGCGAAGCGATGCCAGCAGTTCATCGTGTTTCTTTGCGTATGCAAGGAGCGGTTTGACATTGGTCTCATTCAGCTTCAGTTTTTTGTCTGAAGGAGTGAGCAGGGCTGCGAGCTTTTTCGTGTCCCCGTCATGAACCGCCTGTTCGAATTGATCTGTGAGCCTTTTTTCAGATGTCAGCCAGGCTCCGGTTTTATATGCGGCAATCAATAAGATCAGCGCTGCGGCAATGCCGCCCCATATGAAGAGCGTTTTTTTAGGGATCGGCTTTCTTATTTGTGAAGCAGGTTCACCGTTCTTACAGCCGCCTGCCGCTCCAGCCGGCTTCCTTTCCCGATCGGTTTTCCGCATTCTTTACAGAAATGCGCCTCTTCGTTGTTCTGCTGGCCGCAATACTTACAAAAAAACATGACTTTCCTCCTATTCAATCTGCAAAACTTGTATAACTTTTCCTATGTTTCATATTTTATAATAAAGTAGAATGATTTTGGAGTTATTTTGAAAAAATAGCTGTCGATCATAACGGAGGAGGAGAAACGGACATGCAAAAACTGAGTATCCGAAAAGCCGCGAAGCCGGATGAAGCGCTGTATGAACTATTGCTGCTGGCCGATCCGTCGAGGGAGATTGTCGATGATTATCTTGTAAGAGGAGAATGCTATACGGCTTGGACGTCAGACGAGCTTGCAGGGGTTTACGTTTTATTGCAAACAAGGCCTAAAACGATAGAAATCGTAAACATCGCGGTAAAAGAATCGCTGCAGAACAGGGGATTCGGAAAACAGCTGGTGCAAGATGCCATTGAAAAAGCGAGACAATCGGGAGCTGACACGATTGAAATCGGCACCGGAAATTCCAGTATTCATCAGCTGTCACTCTATCAAAAATGCGGATTCCGCATTCAGGCTGTCGACCATGATTTTTTTATCAGGCATTATGATGAAGACATTTTTGAAAACGGCATTCAATGCCGGGATATGATACGGCTTTATTTGGATTTATGATAAAAAGGGCGCCGGCTGAGATCGGCGCCCCTTCGTTTACCATTCAGACGGATTGATCTGCTTGTTTCTCTGTATTTCTTTGACTCCCTTGTCTGACTGAAAAAATAGCAAAAACGATCGTAAGGGTCAGTCCGACAGCCGCAAAAATATAATCCGCATTCATCAACAGCAGAAGCCCTGTGTAGACAGCGGCCGACAGCGGTTCACCCATTTTGACAATGGAAAAAATCAGTGCAAAGACCCTTCCGAAATATGCAGCCGGAACCGTCTTTTGGAAATACAGCACCGTTTGCACATCAATATACGAGATGATAATGCCAAGCACCAGGAAAATGATGCACTCAAACCCATGAAGGGGAAAAAACAGGAGCATAATGAGCAGTCCCGCTGCCGTTAACGTCCGCGGGTACAGCCGGTTCAAGCGTTTTGTATTCCATTTGAAAAATACGGCCAGATTGCCCAAAAGCATCCCCGCCTGAAACATTGAATACATGACGGCAAACCATACAGAATAGTTCTGCTGAAAACGCTCCACAGCAAGAATCGGCCCCATTACTGAAATAAGGCCGGCAATGACGAGATTTACGACGAAAAAGTATCCGACCGATGTCAGCCATGCCGCATTTCCTTTCAGCATTCTGTAACCGGATTTTACATCTTCAGTTCCGTTGCTTTTTTCATTGGGCTGTTCTGAAATACGTATGAACGCGATAAATGCCGCGGAGATAAAAAAAGCAGTTCCGTTTATGGCAAACAGCAGCCCGAACGGAATAGCCGCAATCATGATCCCGCTGATCAATTTTCCGACGATGAGTCCGATCAAGTCACTCGTATTGATCAGAGATGTCGCCTGATCAAGATGCTGTTTACGGACGAGCAGCGGAATGATCGCGACTTTCGCCGGCGCAAACAGCATCGATTGCAGAGATAGACAAAAGGCGCACACCCCGGCTATCCACACGGTTAATAAATCGTTCGCGCTGAGCACCGCCAAGAGGATCATGATGACGGCCCGGCCCGTATTGCACAAATACAAGATCGACTTTTTTCGGAATAAATCAATCAGCGGTCCCGCCAGCACGCCAAATGTCAACGGCACGAGTTCGATAAAAGAAATAACGCCGACAAGAATTTTGCTGCCGGTCAATTCCAGCACTAACAGCGGCAGAGCAATGAGCCAGACCCCATCCGCCGCTGAAGAAAACACCTGTGCACACCAAAGCTTTGCATAGTTCGGTGTTCGATATGTCATATCAGACCCTTTTTTGATCCTCGTCATCAGAAACACCGCCGAACCATTCCAGCGTTCTCCATGATTCCCGTCTTTCCGTATAATCCTCTTCCATCACCTCAAATACAATGCCGGTATCTTGATTCCGATAAAGCTCCTGCAAAGTATCTGCAGCCCGTCTCAGCAGCTCCTCAGCGATCGTCCCTTCACTCGGATGGCGGCCCTCAAAACAGCGGACGCCCCCATGCGGGAACGCAAGCTGGCGAAAAGAGCTGAAGTGATAATGCTTAATGCTCTCTTTTATCGAAAGAAACTGAAAGAAATCAGGATATTTCAGCTGATCATTTCTGAACATAAGGGCGGAAGACAAGTGAGTCTGATAGGTAATCGCCCAATGGCACAGATCCCACGTAATACCGACATGCTTCAGATCCAGCTGCACCAGCTCTGTAAAATCCTCAGGATAAATGAAAATCGGATCAAAATCCTCTCCCAGATTCCCGATGATCGGAAGGTTTTCCACACCGATCCAAATGTCCGTCCCTTTCAGCCGCTCATCAAACTCCGCGAAAAACTCAACGATTTTTTTACGGTTTCCTTCCAGGTCATAGACTTGAAATTCCTCAACCGTCATAAATTGATTCGCATGAACGGTTATGCCTTTGACGCCGTATTTCACAGCGAGCTCCGCAAAGTGATAAAGCTGTTTTTTGATGTGATCTTCATGCACATAATCGGCATGATCTGTCGGGAAATGCAGCGTCAATAATGAAGGATCAAGCTGTTTTGCATATTCCAGCGTCTGATTGAATGTTTTGAGATAATCCGCTTCCCCAAAGGAATGGCCGTCAAAAATATTCGCTTCCAGACCGTATCCCGCTTCCACCCATGTCTCATCGATTTGCTTCGGATCAAGTCCGAAAAACGGAATTTGAGCAATCATAGGACAGTCACCATGTTCCTCTCACAAGCATAAACGCTTCCGCAGCGGTAAAACCCGATTTTGCTCCCCACACACGGGCATTATGTTCGATCGCCTGCAAAGAGCGGGGATGAGGGAAGTCTCTGAGCTCGGAACCGTAACACGCCATCGATTTCAATTTCGTTTCAAGCTCGTCTTCAATATTAACGAAGAAATTGGCATGAAACTGATCCTTCTGACAGTAATTCCATTCCGTCGAAGACAATGTTTCATAGGCAAAAACCCGTTTTACCGTATGACCGGGAAGCGGACGGGTTGCCGTCATGACCGCTCTGAATACGACGGAGTGGTCAATATTAATGTCACCGCCGTACTGGGTATACACAATGTCCGGCTGAAAACGATTGATTTGTTTCTCCGCTTCCTTCACGACATCCAGCAAATCCATTGAATCCATTCTGTTATCAGGAAGGTTCAGCCTGACAAAATCATGGATGCCCAAAGTGCTGAGCGCCTGCTCCGTTTCTTGATTAGAATGCTGCATAACGGACTCTTCAGGCTTCTCATAATCCGTTTTTCTTGATGACTTGCCTTCCGCCATAATGACTGCCGACACGCTGTCACCTTGGCGGACATGTTTGGCGAGCGTGCCGCCGACGCCGATAATTTCATCGTCGGGATGCGCTGCAAATACCATTACTTTCATCATATTGCCCTCCTTTGACTAACATTTCGGCTGTATCCGCTCCGCAGTTCATCAGCATATCAAGCATGGAGAGGTGAGGGATATGCTCCCCGAATAATTGAGGATAGCCAAAATGTCGGATCTGCTGATACTCAATGACAATTCCGTTTCTTTCAAAATCGCTTTCTATTAAATAGTCGGAACCCTGACTGCCTGAATAATAACGGTCCGCCCCCAGCTCCTGACAAAACGCTAAAACAAAATCGCTTTTTTTCTCCTTCCGGCATTCAAGCTCAGAGACATAACAGAGCGGCGTTTCAATTCGCAGCTCTTTTCGGAAAAATTCAATGATGTGCATATTCAAATCATGGAGATATTCCCACTCCCGCTGATAGACATCTTGAAAAAAATGCTGGTATCGCTCAAAATAGGGAGCTTTCGCATAGTTCATTTTAATCGCCATCCAATGTTTTTTCCGCCAATCCTGTGTCTGGTCGATTTTCATATGCCGAAGCTCTATGTCTTTATATTGTTTCATCTGCAAAGGCACCGTCAGCCATCTGGGGCCCTGTGGCGTTTTGATTCTGTTGCGGTTGAGAAATCCTTTTTTCTCAAATTGAGCTGTGTCATGAATGGCAAACAGATCCGACTTATACATTTTTTCAAAAAAACCGTACCACGGCAGATAACTGGATTGATGGCCGCTTATTGTTTTCATTCCGGTTTCGTAAAAAGTCGGCATTGTTTTTCTTCAGCTCCCCAATATCGTTTCGGTCTTGCGATTTCTTTACTGTGTGAATAGCCAAAATCAGCCCATTGAAGCTTGCGGCGAATGGCGAATTGCAGGGCGTCACGCATCAATAAGTAAGAGGCCTGCGCTTTTTTTCCCGCCAGGCTGTTTATATTCTGCCAATAATAGAAATGAGAGCGGTCATAGAGAAAAATACTGCTGCTGATCAGCGTCTCATCCTGATATGCTCCGATCCAAAACATCCGGTCCGCAAACGTGTCAAGCAGTTTTTGGAAAAAGCCTTGGCTCAGCACATAAGCCGCGCCGATTGCCGACGTATGCTCTTTGTAGAGGTCATAAAACGCGCCAAGTTCTTTTCGCCCGATCAGCCGGGTGACAATATTCTCTTTTTCAGCGTATCTGACTGCCGTCCGGGCTTTTCCGGAAATGCCTGTCCAAAGTTCGTCAAACGTGTCCGGAAGCGTAAGGATCCGTGTTGCCTTTTCAGTCCACCCTTCCCCGATTTCTTCTGTAAAAGAAGTCTGACCGTACGGCAGCAGCATCCGGGATATGTTCCGGCCGAATATGGTCTGGATTTCACTTTGAAGCCATTCAAATGAGATGGGGCGATCTGAAATAACGCCCCCGTATCCGATCATATTGCCGGATAATACGCCCTTCTGTTCAAAAAGCGGAAGATAGATGACTTGTCCTCCGTCCGTTGTCAGTCTGACAGGGTGAAATGACGTGCCGGGAAGCTCTTCCATGAGGATTCCCCAATCATAGCTTTGAAACAATCCCGCCTGATACATGTCAGCGGCCCGATCCCATGCCTGGCGGGTCGTGTATACTGCTGTTTTTTGCATAGTTATCACCACTATTCAGTCTTATTCTTTTGCTCATAATATGATAAAACGGATTCGGCTATATATTTGACTTGCTCCTTTTGAAGAGGGGGTTTAAACGGCAGAGAAAGAACTCTCTTCCAAAGCGGGTCTTCCCCGCCTTCCCCCGCGTATGTTTCATAAATCGGAATACGGCCGAGGGGAAGATAGTTCCAGCATGTTTGGATGCCTCTTTCAGCTAAATAAACGGAACACCCGTACCGCTCTTCATCCCTGGGGAATACAATCGTTAAATAATTCAGATGTTCTCCTTCTTGGGGCTGGATCATTCTTATGCCGTTTGTTTCTCCCGCCTTTGCAAAGATTTCTCCCGCCGTCTCTAAATTTCGAAGTGAAGCTGTTACAAGCTGATCCATACGTGAAAGCTGATCATCAATAATGGCTTCCCTTGCCGGATGCATGCGAAACACGGGTACAACAGCCGGTTTATCCGGCAGAGCTTCGAGCTTTGTGGCTTTCATGGAAGGCATGGCGCCCGCTTTTCTAAACATATATGAAATAGGATGATGCCGTTTCCGTTTCATTACAGCTTGGATTCTTTGATTTCTGATATAAATTCGATAGTCAGCTGCCACTTGGCTGCGCTGTTCCATCGGGAAATTTGCTTTTTGCCGAAGCCATTCTTTCGGCGCGATTAACGCGCCGCCTCCGATACTCGCAAGCGGCTTTGAGGGGCCGAAGCTTAAAATGCCGAAATCGCCCAAACCGCCGGCAAATGTATCCGCTTGTTTTGTAAACATGGCTTGAGCGGCATCATCAATGACAGCAATTCCGTTTTCCTTCGCCCAGTCAATGATAGCGGTATTTTCTCTCCGGCCGTATACATGCGTGAGGATAACCGCACACGTCTGCGTTGTCACTTTTTTTTTGACATCCTCAAACGATAAGGATAGATGCTCATCCAGCTGCGCAAACACAGGCGTCGCACCGGATTGCAGCACGGCATCAATGACATTCGGGCAGCTGAAGGATGAGAAAATCACTTCTTTCCCCGGCCCGGCTCCCGAATAAGTTAATGCGAGCACCAGTGCCGCACTGCCGCTGGAGGTCAGCACAATTCCTTTCCCGTAACGTTTTTCCAGTTTTTCAGTCAGTCCGCTTTGTCCGGCAGTAAGCAAGTGTTTCACCGCGCGCAGACGGCCCCTGACGGAAAGCTGTCCAGGATAAACGGGATATTTGACCACTTCCGGGTTTTTAGGAAAGTGGAAGTTTGTGCTTTTGTCTTTCATCTTTTATGATCTCCAGGCCTTCATTCAGACTTACTTTCGGAGCGTAACCGAGCAAACGTTTCGCCTTCTCGATTGACGGCGCCCGTTTAAAAATCTCGATGTCTTTTCCCCTCACGCCGTCTTCGCCCAGCTTTTTAAACAGATAGTTATCCTTCTCTCTGCCTGAAAGCACATTGACTTTTTCAGCCAGTTCTTTTATCGTGATCGGCTGGTCGTTCCCGATATTGAAGTCTTCAAAGACGGCTCCTTCATGAACGAGAGCGAGATAAGTTCCGGTGACGATATCACTGATGTAGCTGAAGCAGCGTATTTGTCCGCCGTCCCCGTAAAGAGGCAGCTCAGAGCCATTCTCGGCCAGGCTGAAAAACTTGTTGATGACAAAATCTTCGCGCTGTTTCGGCCCGTATACATTAAAGTACCGGACGACCCGAATATGAAGTTTGTCGGAAGCCTGTTCTCTCAAATATTCCTCTGATTGCAGTTTGGCTTTTCCGTAAGCCGATTTCGGAAGCTTTCTGCTTGTCTCGGTATAAGGAAAATCAGGTGAATCTCCGAACACTTCTGAACTCGATGAGAAAAGAAGTGTGCTGATTCCCAATTCACCGCATACCTCAGTTACGTTTTTCGTTCCTTCAAAATTGACCCGTATGACGTCTTCTTCATTGCTTCGGCAGCTGTCCACTCCGACCATTGCCGCCAAATGGACAACCGCATCCGCTCCCCGCAGTGATTCGCGTAGGGACGTCCGGTCAAGAATATCCGTTTGGCGGTATTCAGTGTCAAAAGCCGGCTCCTTTTGGTCTGCAATGATGGTGTGATAACCTTTAGCCTGTAATAATGCCGCCAGTTCGCTTCCGATAAAACCGGCTCCTCCGATAATCGCAATATGTTTCATGATCCAACCTCCTGGCTGATAGTCAAAACTTCTTTTATAGACTTGACAATATAGCTGCAATCCTCATCTGATAACTGGCTGTAAAGAGGCAGTGATACGATCTCCCGGAAAACACGTTCAGTTACCGGAAGCTCGGCAGGAAAATGTTTTTTATAGTAAGGATGCAAATGCACGGGAATAAAGTGCACGCTCAGCCCGATTTGTTTTTCTTTCATTTTCTCAATAAACAGATCTCTGTCCATACCGCCGTTTTCTCGAATCCGCAAAATAAATAAATGCCATGAGTGCGTTATGCCGCTTGGAATGTCAGAAAGCGGAAGCGCCGCTTTGTCAGATTGGCCTGACAGTTCACGTACATAAAATTGAGCGATCTGTTCCCGTTTTTCTTGAATTTCGTTTGCGCGTTTCAATTGAACCAGACCGAGCGCGGCCTGAATATCCGTCATATTATATTTAAAGCCCGGCAGTAAAACGTCGTATCTCCAGCTGCCTTTTTCACCGTACCGGTTCCAGGCATTTTTTGTGATGCCGTGCCAGCCGTACAGCCTCGCTCTTTCTGCGGCCTGTTCGTCTTTCATGACGAGGGCTCCGCCTTCCCCCGTTGTAATATTTTTGGTGGCATAAAAGCTGAAACACACGGCATCGCCGTGAGTGCCGATCATGCTTCCGTTATATTTTGTACCGAGCGCATGAGCGGCGTCTTCAATCAGATACAATCCGTTTTCTTTACAAATGGATTGCAAGTTTTCCAGATCAGCCGGATAGCCGGCAAAATGAACCGCAATTACCGCTTTTGTGCGCGGCGTTATTTTCTTCCTGACATCTTCAGGATCGGCACATAGACTTTTCTCGCACATATCCGCAAACACAGGAACGGCTCCGGCGTGCAGGATGACATTGACGCTGGAACAGAACGTGAAGCTCGGCACGATGACTTCATCGCCTTCTCCCACCCCGAGCGCCAATAAAGCCATATGTAATGCAGCGGTGCCTGAATTACAGCTGATGACGTGTTCGGCTCCTATACATTCTCCCAGCTTTTTTTCAAAATCGATTACCTTCGGGCCTTTCGAAATCCAGCCCGATTGAATCGTTTCGGTTACGCTTGCGATTTCTTCGTTTGTCATATCAGGTCTGTGAAAAGAGATAAATCGATTACTAATGACCGTTCCCTCCTATAAAGTGACAACTCTGCAATTGTCGGCTGATTTTTCCTTGCATACATTTCTTGTGTCAAAGATAATCGGTGAGGCATCCTTCAAAATACTGTAGTCGATGACATCGTGATCTGTATGAATGATGATGACGTCGTACTGATTGATTTGTTCTTTTGTGAAAGGGACAGATTGTTTGCGGCTTCCGTCATTCAAGCGGATCTCGCTGATAAACGGATCATGATAATCAATCGCGCATCCCTTGTCCATCAATTCTTCCATTATCGTAAACACTGAGGATTCACGCGGGTCATTTGTATTTTTTTTATAAGCGGCCCCTATTATTAAGATGCTGCATTTGTCTTTGCCCGCCAGTTTCAAAGCATAGTCAGAGACAGAAATCGGCATGTTGGAATTGATTTCGTCCGCCAGATCAATTAATTTCGTCTGTAGCCCTTTTTCATTCGCAATCCATTTGAAGTAAAAAGGGTCAATCGGGATACAATGGCCTCCGACTCCGGGGCCCGGGATGAATTTTTGAAAGCCGAACGGCTTCGTGTCCGCCGCGCAGATGACTTCCCATATATCAATATCAAGTTCACGGCAATTAAGCGCCATTTCATTGATAAGAGCTATATTGACATAACGATAAGTATTCTCTAGGAGTTTAGCTGTTTCAGCTACTTCGGGTGAGGTGACCGGGTGAATGCTTGTAACAATGGTGCTGTAAAACGCTGAGGCAAGTTCTGTGCAAGTCTGTGTGGTTCCGCCGACTACTTTAGGAATATCTGAAACTTCATATTGCCTGTTGCCCGGATCGATTCTTTCCGGAGAATAAGCCGTAAAAAAGTCTGTTCCTATTTTCATGCCGCGGCTTGATGCCATTCTGTCGGCAATCTTTTTTTTCGTTGTTCCGGGATAGGTGGTGCTTTCTAAAATTAAAAGCTGATGCTGCCTTCCATAAGCGATCATGCTGTCAACTGCACTGTCGATGTAGGTTAAATCGGGGATCTTGTCTTTTTTGTTCAGGGGTGTCGGCACACATATCACAATGATGTCGCACTTTTGGATGAGCGACATGTCGGCGCTGATTTGAAAGCGTTTTGTTTGTAAAGCCGAGTTCAGTCTGTCGTCCTCTATATCTTGAATATGGCTGCTTCCGGCGGCTAACAAGGAAACCTTTTCACTGTTTTTGTCGAATCCGATAACATTGTATCCTTTATCGACACATTCCAGCGCAAGAGGAAATCCCACATATCCCATGCCTAACACGCCTACTATCGCCTGCTTCGTTTCAATTAGATGTAACAGCCGTTTTTGACCAAGGTTGCTGGCTTCTTTTGTGACAGTATTCATTTTTCGCCCCCTAATAGATAGAAAAGAGTATTGTTTTTTACAATTTTAAACAAATATCGATCGATATCGCAATTATAACAAAAGTTAAAATTTGATAAATGAGTTTTACATCCTTTTATAAATTAGGTATTATCTATTTATTTTTCTTTTATTTGTAAAATAAAATCCTGTCAAATGGTATATATATGGTAACGAGTGAGAAAATCTCCCTTAATTGAGAGAATATACAGAAAACAATATAAAAAAACAGGCCGAAGCCTGTCTTTTATTCTTTCACTGCCTCAGTTACAGCCGCGGAAACGAGTGCTCCCGCTTTCTCTAATCGTTCTTTGCTGATGTGTTTCATATTATCATTCTCGGTGTGATACCAAGGCCCCGGCTCCTGTGTATCGGGGCTGAGCCAAATCCAGTTAGCCGACGGAATCCCTGCTTCATAAAAAGAGACATGGTCTGAGTAACCGAGCTGAATCAGGTTTGGCTTGACCAAGCGGGATTTTTCAGCGGCTTTTTCAGCATACCGGACGCTCGGGTTTTCCTTGCCGTCAGGAGTCGTGACACACATTTGACTCGCTTCTTCCCAGTCAGTCGCAATCATATCGGCATTAAAATTGGCTTGGCTGTGCTTTCTTTCATTGTTCGTGAGTGTACTGACGTAATAAGATGAACCCGCAGACCATAATTCTTCTGCACCGAACAGGATAAAGCGGATCTCTTTGTCTTTCGGTATGTGTGTGAATTGCTTGCTGATTTCCAGAACGGCAGATGTGCCTGAGGCGTTATCATCCGCTCCGGGCGCGCCTTTTACGCTGTCATAATGCGCTGTGACATAAATAATATCAGCATCAGAAGAGTTGGCCTGTGCTGCTTTGCGCGTTCCTATAATATTTTGTGAGGTGCGGTTTTTATAGTTTTTAAATTGAATGACTGCCTGCTTTTCCTTCAGCAATGCTTCACCGTCTTCTTTTTTCATACCCGCCGCCGGTATCGTGATTCCTTTATCGGTATGCGGACGGACGGCGAGCGGTTTTGTTGTCTGATTATAAATAATGACTGCTTTGGCTCCCGCTTGTTCGGCATGTTTGATCTTTTGAGAAACGGGGATCTTTCCTTCGCGTATCACTGCAATCTTTCCTTTGGCTCCTGTTACGTCATCGCGTGATCCGCAGCCGCCGTCAAAAATCCCTCTCTCAATTCTCAGCTCTTTTTCAACAGCGGATTGATCAGCGGAGCGGAGCGGAAATTCATGATCTCCCGCTGTGACTGAACCTGAAAAGTACTTTTTCAATGGAAATGACTGTACTTTGACACTGGCGCCCTGAGCCCGCAGGCGATTCGATATGTATTCAGCCGCTTCCTTTTCTTTCGCAGTTCCGGTTTCCCGCGGACCAATGGTTTCACTCAGATCATGCATAGTGTCCAATGCCTCATCAGCATCAAAAACCGGGGCGGTCACGGCTGAATAACCATGGATTTCGGACAGCGGCCCGGCAGACGCGCCCCATATAACGCTTGCTGCCACCGCGGCTGACATAAATGAAAATTTCATCATAATCCCTCCTCTTATTAACACCTCTTCCCTTTCGATTGAAGAACACTGATTCCTTTAAAAAGGGGAAAAATGAATATTATTGACCAAATGAAGATGATGAAAAAGGAGGGAAAAACCCGGGAGCATAAAAAAACGCCGGGAGAATATCTCCCGGCGTCCATTTCATTACTTATTCAAGTTGTAGAAAGAGTTGATACCGTGGTATTGAGCAGTTTCAGCCAACTGATCTTCGATGCGAAGAAGCTGGTTGTATTTCGCAACACGGTCCGTACGGGACGGAGCACCTGTTTTGATTTGTCCTGCATTAGTTGCCACAGCGATGTCAGCGATTGTGCTGTCTTCAGTTTCACCTGAACGGTGAGAGATAACGGCAGTGTAGCCTGCGCGTTTCGCCATTTCGATCGCATCGAATGTTTCAGTCAATGTACCGATTTGGTTTACTTTGATCAGGATAGAGTTGCCTACGCCGTTTTTGATACCTTCAGCAAGCTTTTTCGTGTTTGTAACGAAAAGGTCGTCACCGACAAGCTGAACTTTTTTGCCAAGACGCTCTGTAAGAAGTTTGTGGCCTTCCCAGTCGTTCTCGTCAAGTCCGTCTTCGATAGAGATGATTGGGTATTTAGAAACCATTTCTTCGTACCAGTCAACCATTTCAGCAGATGTTTTCACAACGCCTTCGCCAGACAGATGGTATTTGCCGTCTTCTTTGTTGTAGAACTCAGAAGATGCAGCATCCATAGCAAGCTTCACTTCTTCGCCAGGTTTGAAGCCGGCTTTTTCGATTGCTTCAACGATTGTTTGAAGCGCTTCTTCGTTAGAACCAAGGTTCGGAGCGAATCCGCCTTCGTCACCTACAGCTGTGTTCATTCCTTTAGCAGAAAGAACTGATTTCAGGCTGTGGAAGATTTGAGCGCCCATGCGAAGCGCTTCACGGAAGTTAGGCGCGCCTACAGGCATAATCATGAATTCTTGAATGTCTACGTTGTTGTCAGCATGCTCTCCGCCGTTTACGATGTTCATCATCGGTACAGGAAGCGTTTTTGAGTTGAATCCTCCAAGGTATTGGTAAAGAGGAATCTGTAAGAAATCAGCAGCTGCGCGCGCACAAGCCATAGATACGCCAAGGATTGCGTTCGCACCGAGTTTGCCTTTGTTTTCAGTTCCGTCAAGCTCGATTAAAAGCTGATCGATTGCGTTTTGTTCAGTTACGTCAAAGCCGAGAAGCTCTGGAGAAATGATTTCGTTTACGTTGTTAACAGCAGTTAACACGCCTTTTCCAAGGTAACGGTCTTTGTCGCCGTCACGAAGCTCAACCGCTTCGTATTCACCTGTAGAAGCTCCGCTTGGCACTAATGCGCGGCCGAAAGCTCCTGTTTCTGTATATACTTCAACTTCAACTGTTGGGTTGCCGCGGGAGTCAAGGACTTCGCGTGCATAAACATCAACAATGTATGGCATGAGTTTGTCTCTCCTTTTGATTTACGCTTATTTTTGAATTAAAGATGTTCCGGTCATTTCTTTCGGTTTTTCAACACCGAGAAGGTCTAATAACGTTGGTGCGAGGTCGCCTAGGATTCCGCCTTCGCGCAGCGTCACGCCTTCTTTCGTCACAATGACAGGGACTGGGTTTGTCGTATGGGCAGTGTGCGGTTCGCCTGTTTCTGTAATCAGAATGTCTGCATTACCGTGATCAGCGGTAATGATGGCATGTCCGCCTTTAGCGATGATGGCGTCAACCACTTCGCCTAAGCATTCGTCCACTGCTTCAATTGCTTTAATCGTCGGTTCGACCATTCCGGAGTGGCCGACCATGTCAGGGTTTGCAAAGTTCAGGATGATCGCGTCGTGCTTGTCAGCCGCGATTTCTTTTACAAGAGCATCTTTCACTTCATACGCGCTCATTTCAGGCTTCAGGTCATATGTCGCGACCTTCGGCGAGTTAATGAGGATGCGCTCTTCGCCCGGGAATTCTTCTTCGCGGCCGCCGCTCATAAAGAACGTAACGTGCGGATACTTTTCAGTTTCTGCAATGCGAAGCTGTTTTAACCCGTGCTGTGCTAATACTTCACCGACCGTATTGTCAAGGTTTACCGGTTTAAAAGCCACATATCCGTCAACAGATTCACTGAAGTGAGTCAGGCAGACGAAATACAGGTTTTTCGGATGATTTTCACCGCGGTCGAAATCGCGGAAATCTTTGTTGGTAAACGTGTTTGAAATCTGGATGGCGCGGTCCGGTCTGAAATTATAGAAAATCACAGAATCGCCGTCATGAATTTTCGCAACGGGTTCACCGTTTTCTTTTGTAATGACGGACGGAATGACGAATTCATCATGAATGCCGTTCGCATAAGAATCGTCGACTACATCCATCGCGCTGCGGTAAGACGGGCCTTCGCCGTAAGCCATTGCGCGGTACGCTTTCTCCACACGGTCCCAGCGTTTGTCGCGGTCCATGGAGTAGTAGCGTCCGGAAATGCTGGCGATTTCGCCGACACCGATTTCTTCGATCTGCTCATTCAGCTGCTGAATGTAAGTTTTCGCTGTTTGCGGACCTACATCGCGGCCGTCGAGGAAACCGTGAATATACACCTTCGTCAGTCCTTCACTTTTCGCAAGCTTCAGCAGCGCGAATAAATGATTGATATGACTGTGTACGCCTCCGTCAGAAAGAAGGCCGAACAGGTGCAGCGCTTTGTCGTTGTCTTTCGCGTTTTTGATGGCGTCAAGGAACGTTTGATTGCGTTCGAATTCGCCTTCGCGGATGGCAACGTTCACGCGTGTTAAGCTTTGGTACACAATACGTCCTGCGCCGATATTCAAATGACCGACTTCAGAGTTCCCCATCTGTCCTTCAGGCAGTCCGACTGCTTCGCCTGATGCCGTCAGCGTCTGATGAGGGTATTGGTTCCAATAACGGTCGAAATTCGGTTTTTTCGCTTGTGCGACTGCGTTTCCGACTGTTTCATTGCGTAATCCGAACCCATCAAGAATGATGAGTGCAGCTGGTTTTTTACTCATATTGACCTTCCTCCAATAATTGAACGAATGACTGCGGTTCAAGGCTTGCGCCGCCGACCAAAGCACCGTCAATATCGGACTCTGCCATATATTCTTTAATATTTGCAGGTTTTACGCTGCCGCCGTATTGAATGCGGAGCTTGTCAGCAGTTTCCTGGCTGAAGCTTTCAGCAACGACTTTACGGATATGCGCGCAGACGTCGTTAGCATCTTTCGCTGTAGAAGATTTGCCTGTTCCGATTGCCCAGATTGGCTCGTACGCAATAACGGAAGCGGCAACTTGCTCTTCAGAAAGACCCGCAAGACCTTTTTTCACTTGATCGGCAACAAGATCATTTGTTTTTCCGGCTTCGCGCTCTTCAAGCGTTTCACCTACGCAAATGATCGGCACAATGCCGTGTTTGAAAGCGGCATGCGCTTTTTTGTTAACTGTTTCATCAGTTTCAGCGAACATTTCACGGCGCTCAGAGTGGCCGATGACGCAGTAATCCACGCCAAGGTCTTTCAGAGCGACCGGGCTGATTTCACCTGTGAACGCACCGTTTTCTTCAAAATGCATGTTTTGGGCGCCGACTTTCAGGTCAGTTCCTTTAACAGCAGAAGTCAGCTTTTCTAAGAAAAGAGCTGGTGCGCAAACAACGGCTTCCGCTTTGTCTGCTGCTGGAATGGAAGATTTCACTTCTTCAACGAAGCTGACAGCTTCGCCGAGTGTTTTGTTCATTTTCCAGTTACCGGCTATAATTGGTTTTCTCATCTGTTCCACTTCCTTATAGCAGTTTTTATTTATCGTTCAGCGCAGCTACACCTGGAAGCTCTTTGCCTTCCATGAATTCAAGGGATGCGCCGCCGCCTGTTGAGATATGGCTCATTTTGTCAGCAAGGCCGAATTTTTCAACGGCTGCCGCAGAGTCTCCTCCGCCGATGACAGAGTATGTATCGTTTGCCTCTGCCAATGCTTCAGCCACTGCTTTTGTGCCTTGAGCGAACAAGTCGATTTCGAATACGCCCATCGGTCCGTTCCATACGACAAGTTTGCTGTTTTTGATAACTTCAGCATACGTTTCGCGGGTTTTCGTTCCGATGTCGATCGCTTCTAAATCACTTGGGATCTCAGAGATCGGCACGATTTGAACGTTTGCATCGTTAGAGAAATCATCAGCAACGAGAACGTCTTCCGGCATATAGAATTTAACGCCTTTTTCTTTCGCGCGGTCCATGAATGATTTTGCAAGTTCGATTTTATCTTCTTCAAGAAGAGATTTACCGACTTCATAGCCAAGCGCTTTTACGAATGTGTAAGCAAGACCTCCGCCGATGATCAAGTTGTCCACTTTATCAAGCAGACTTTCGATTACGCCGATTTTGTCTTTTACTTTCGCACCGCCGATGATTGCCGTAAACGGGCGCTCAGGATTTGTCACGGCTTTGCCGAGAACGTCAAGCTCTTTTTCCATCAGGAATCCTGCAACCGCCGGCAGATGCTCGGCAATTCCGGCTGTAGATGCGTGAGCACGGTGGGCAGCACCGAATGCGTCATTGACATATACATCCGCAAGCTCAGCAAATGCTTTAGCAAGCTCAGGATCGTTTTTCTCTTCACCAGGGTAGAAACGTACGTTTTCCAATACAAGAACGTCTCCGTCCTTCATATCAGAAATTTGTGCTTTTACAGCATCGCCGTAAGCTTCATCCGCTTTTTTCACTTCTTTGCCTAGCAGTTCGCCTAAGCGTGCAGCGACAGGAGTTAAACGAAGCTCCTCAACTGCTTCGCCTTTCGGGCGGCCTAAGTGGCTCGCAAGAAGGACTTTCGCGCCTTGGTCTGCAAGGTGTTTGATTGTTGGAAGCGCAGCGCGGATACGAGTATCGTCTGTTACTTCCCCGTCTTTCATTGGAACGTTAAAGTCAACGCGGCAGAATACGACTTTGCCTTTTACGTCGATGTCTTTTACTGTTTTTTTATTCATGCCTTAGGAGATCCTCCTTCAAAATGGTTTGCATAGCACGAAAAACGTGAAACGTGAAACCGCCTCATGATGCTTCCGCCGCGGGGCAGATTGCAGCTTCCGGGCACGGGGCAGATCGTCTTCTGAGCCAGGGCAGGCGGCTCAGAAAACGAAAGTGCCGCGGAAACTTCAAAACGCGGACGTTCTGCAGCAATCCGGCGCTTTCTGAAAGCCGGTTCTCATGGAAAAAGGGAAAGGGAGTCCGTCCCCTTCCCTTGTCCGCTTTCATTATAGCGTTTCTGTCCGAAAGAACCAAGTCCGGCCCTTTCCGGGAGCTATGAATTAAAGACCTTGTTTTGCGATGTAAGCTGCAAGGTCAACAACGCGGTTAGAGTAGCCGCTTTCGTTATCGTACCAAGAGATTACTTTTACCATGCTGCCTTCCATAACCATTGTAGAAAGAGCATCGATTGTAGAAGAGTTAGCATTGCCGTTGTAGTCTCCGGATACTAATGGCTCTTCGCTGTAGCCAAGGATTCCTTTAAGATCGCCTTCAGCCGCTTCTTTAAGAGCTGCGTTTACGTCTTCAGCCGTTACGTCTTTGTTAAGTTCAGCAACTAGGTCAACAAGAGAAACGTTTGGAGTCGGCACACGCATAGCTCCGCCGTTCAGTTTGCCTTTCAGTTCAGGAAGAACAAGGGAAACTGCTTTAGCAGCACCAGTTGATGTAGGAATGATGTTTTCAGCTGCTGCACGCGCACGACGGTAGTCTTTGTGCGGAAGATCAAGAATTTGCTGATCGTTTGTGTAAGAGTGAACAGTTGTCATCATACCGCGTTTGATGCCGAATTTGTCGTTAAGTACTTTTGCAAACGGCGCAAGGCAGTTTGTTGTGCAAGATGCGTTAGAGATAACATGGTGGTTAGCCGCATCGTATTTGTCTTCGTTAACACCCATAACGATTGTGATATCTTCTTCGTTAGCAGGTGCAGAGATGATAACTTTTTTCGCGCCTGCTTCTAAGTGTTTCGCAGCGTCTGCGCGTTTTGTGAAGAAACCAGTAGATTCAACTACGATTTCAACGCCTTGTTTGCCCCAGCTGAGTTTCGCAGGATCGCGCTCAGCAGAAACTTCGATTGTTTTGCCGTTAACAACAAGGTTGCTGCCGTCAACTTTAACTTCTGCATCTAATTTTCCGTGTACGGAATCATATTGTAAAAGATGAGCAAGCATGTTAGCGTCTGTTAAATCGTTAACCGCTACTACCTCAACTTCAGGATTGTTTAATGCTGCGCGGAATACGTTACGTCCAATACGACCAAAACCGTTAATACCGACTTTTACTGCCATGATTATTTCCTCCTTTAAATAAGTGAGAGATATTTATATTGAGGGACTGTTATCCCTTAATAACTTCTTTGCGGCTCCTTCGTCCGTGACGAGAACCGTGTTTCGCTGCTTTTTAAAATAAGCTTCAATTGCTTCTGCTTTTGATGATCCGCCCGCTACCGCGATAATGTCGGGAATGGCATCGAGGTCATCAAGCTGCATTCCGACTGAATGCACCTTGTGAACGACTTCTCCGTCCGCATTAAAGTAGTAGCCGAATGCCTCTGTCACCGCATGATTGTCATCTATTTTCTTCAAATCTTCCAAAGGCGTGTTTCTTCGCTCCGCCATTGTTCTAGCTTCGCCGATTCCGTGAACGAGCATACTCGCTGATTTAATCGTGTGAAGCACCTCTTTTACGGAAGGCTCTTCAATAATAGATGAGTAGGCGCCTTGTGATAGCTGCCCGGGAACGAACAAAAGCCGGTAAGTGCCTGAAGCCTTTTCCGCCATATGCGCGCATATGGTGTTCGCCTGGTTTTTCACATCTTCGCCTAAACCGCCTCTTGCGGGCACAAACAGGAGCTCGCGGTTTTTTGAATCCGGCGTCATCATATCGGCGACGGCTTCAATTGTCGTACCGCCGGTTACAGCGACGATATTTTTGCCTGAAAATCTCTTTTTCATACATGCAACGGCCGCTCTCCCTAATTCTTTTTTGACCCAAGGAGATTGGTCGCTGTCTCCGGAAACGATAATGGCGTCTTTCAGATTAAGCCGCTCTTTTAATGTCTTTTCCAAAAGCGTCAATCCTAAAACATCCTTCATCGTATCTTCCAGAATCGAAAGCAGTGAATAGCCCTCTTCCGTCATTGTCATGCCGTTTGTTTTAATATCGATGAGATTCTGTTCTTTCAAAAACTGAACCTCGCTTCTGAGAACGCGCTCGGTCAATCCGAGGCTGGCTGCAAGACTTCTGCGGCCGATCGGTTCGGTAAGCCTGATATACTGCAAGATTTCAAATCTTTTCTGCATCACAAGCAAAAGATCAGGCAATAATTTTTTTTGAGCTTGTATTAACTGGTTCATGACTCAAACGTTCCTTCCTATTCATACTGGACAGAAAATGTCCCGCTATGACAAAAAACGTCCCATCATAGCCAAAAAAAATTATGTCTGCTTTCTTTAATTATTTTAACAGGATGACATTGTTAATTCAACTGTTAAAGGTCAATTCCTCGACATTCTTCGCAGGATTTACCAGTATCTCCTTGATACAGTCATTATATACAGAAACGGAATGAAGGTGACAGACAAAAGCCCGCCGGAGCAGACTTTTGTCGTAAAACGCTTTCATTTTATCCAGAGTTTTTCTATTTCTTCTAATGATTTATTTTTCGTCTCAGGGCAGATCGTCACGACAAACAAGAAACAGAGAATATTAATGACGGCAAATATCCAGAAGGTGTACGCGAGCCCTAACCCGCTGATCATCATCGGCACGAACTGGCCGATCGCCCAGTTGGCCCCCCATAAGAATATCGTCGCAATACCGGCGGCGCGTGCTCGGAGGTGGTTCGGAAAGATCTCCGAAATCATGATCCACGTAATCGGCCCGACTGATACGCAGAAAGCGGCGACGAATCCCAATATGATGACGACTAAAGCCGGACCGCTCGCCAGCTGAAAATAAAAGGATGCCCCGATTAAGATCATGAACAGCGCCATAAAGGCAGATCCGACCCCCATCAGCTTTTTCCGGCCTACCTTATCGACTAAAAGAACCGCGATAATGGTGAAAATCACTTCAACGACACCGACGATGCATGTCGTGATAAACCCCGCATTCTGTCCGAAGCCCATCATTTTGAAAATTTCCGGCCCGTAATACGTAATTGCGTTCATGCCGATGACCTGATTGAATAAAGCCAGCAGAATCCCGATCACAAGCGCTTTTCTCAGCCCCGGTTTAAACAGCTGAGACAATGACCCCATTTTTTCTAATTGTAAAGACGTTTCGATTTGTTTGATTTCTTCTTTCGCGGTCTGCTCGCCGTTAATGCGCGTCAGCACGGCGAGGGCTTCATTCCGGCGCCCCGCTTTCGCAAGCCAGCGCGGACTTTCCGGCACGATAAGCAGCACGATAAAAAAGATGACGGACGGAATCATGCCGTAAGCGAGCATCCAGCGCCAGCCGGTGTGCACTCCCCATTCATACGAGCCGGACTGCTGGACGGCAAGGTTAATAAAATAAGTGCCGGATATCCCTAATATCGTAAACAGCTGATACAGTGAAGACAGACTGCCGCGTATGGCCGGCGGAGCGGCTTCGGTAATATACGTGACAGAAAGCGAGGAGCCCATGCCGATTCCCAGACCGCCGATGACTCTGGCGATCACTAAGGAAGACACACTTTGAGAAAGCGCAGAGACAACCGCTGACACCGCAAACAACAGCGCCGCTGCCATCAAAATCTTTCTCCGTCCGAAACGGTCACTCAAAAATCCGGAAATCCCGACGCCGAAAACACCGCCGATCATAATGCTTGAAATCACGAGCCCTTCCATAAAAGGACTTAAGCGGTACAAATCTTTCAAGAAACCGATGGCGCCGGAAATCACCGCCGTGTCATAACCGTACAAAAGCCCTCCCAGTCCGGCCGCGCATGAGATGAGAATGACAAACCACTTGGAATGCTGCCGAGTGACAGGTACATTTGAGCCAATTGGTGCCGGGTGATTCTTCATGAATTTTACCCTCCCGCGAATAATAGAATAAAAACGCTTACAAAACAGAGTGCGGCGCTTGATGTTGCTTTGTTTTCTTCAGAACCGCCACATTTGTACGTACTTATAAAGAATTTTATCTAAAAATGAGGAAAATTAGTACGTACAAATAAAGAATAAGCAGTTTTTCATAATCTGTCAATTATTTTTACAGCTTGATGAAAGGGCTTACTATGTTATACTGGAATTTGTCCGTATACATTTTGGAGGAATTGATATGCTACCGAAATATGCTCAAGTAAAAGAAGAAATTTGTTCATGGCTGAATCAAGGAAAAATACAGCCGGACGAAAAGCTGCCTACGGAAAATGAGCTGATGCAGCAGTTCGGCGTCAGCCGCCATACCATCAGAAAGGCGATCGGAGATTTGGTCTCGCAGGGGCTGCTGTACAGCGTTCAGGGCGGGGGCACCTTTGTCGCTTCACGCACGGCGAAATCAGCCATGCATTCAAACAAAACGATCGGCGTCATTACAACGTACATATCAGACTATATTTTTCCGAGCATCATCAGGGGAATTGAATCTTATTTAAGCGAACAGGGCTATTCCATGCTGCTGACGAGCACCAACAACAATACAGAAAGTGAGCGGCGCGGCCTTGAAAACCTGCTGTCCAAAAATATAGACGGGCTGATTGTCGAGCCTACAAAAAGCGCGCTGCAGACGCCCAACATCGGCTACTATCTCAATCTGGAGAAAAACGGCATTCCGTTTGCCATGATTAACGCCTCTTATGCGGAGCTGGCCGCACCAAGCTTTTCCGTCAATGATGTCAAAGGCGGCATGATGGCTTGCGAATACGTCATGTCCCTCGGACACACGCACATTATGGGAATCTTTAAAGCGGATGACACGCAGGGCGTCAAACGGATGAACGGCTATCTTCAGGCGCATCGGGAGCGCGGGATTTTCCCGTCTCCGGACATGATCGTGACTTACACGACTGAAGAAAAAGAAACCGTGCTTCTCCAAAAAATTAAGCATACCCTTGAGCAAAACAGCGGGTCATATCCGACGGCCATTCTTTGCTACAATGACGAAATTGCGCTGAAGACGATTAATCTTCTCAGGGAATTGGGGTTAAAGGTGCCAGATGACGTATCGGTCATGGGCTATGACGATTCACATTTCGCCCAGATTTCCGAGGTGAAGCTCACCTCTGTCAAGCATCCGAAATCCATTATGGGGAAAGCGGCGGCAAAATATGTCATCGACTGCTTAGAACATAAAAAGCCGAAGAAGGATGACGTCGTGTATGAACCGGAACTCGTCATCCGGAATTCAGTCAAGCGGATCGGCGAATAAAAAAAGCAATGTGCGCGGCACATTGCTTTTTTTGCTCAGCTGTTTTTTAATTCGGCGATGATTTCAAATGATCTCATTCTGTCGGCATGCTCAAAGCTTTCTGAATTCACCATGATTTCATCCGCCTGTGTTGTCCGGATGAAGCTTTCCAGCTTTTCCTTCACACGCTCCGGTCCGCCGACGATCGTTGAACTGAGCTGTTCATTGACCATCGCTTTTTCATACGGCGACCAGATTTGATCCATGTCTTCAACAGGAGGCTTCAGCTGGTTCGGCGTGCCGCGGACGAGGTCTAAAAATCTTTGATAATGCGATGTTGCCAGATGCTCCGCCTTTTCATCCGTATCGGCGGCAATGACGGTGACGCCGACCATCGCGTACGGTTGATCCAGTACGTCTGACGGACGGAAGGAGCTGCGGTACAGTTCAAGAGCGGGCACGGTATTTTTCGGTGAGAAGTGAGCCGCAAAGGCGAACGGAAGCCCGAGCTCACCCGCAAGACGCGCGCTGAAGCCGCTTGAGCCCAAAAGCCAGATCGGCACGTCCAGCCCTTCGCCCGGAATGGCGCGGACTTGATTGCGCACATTGCCTGACGGTTTGAAGTAATTTCTCAATTCTTCAAGCTGCTCCGGAAAATCTTCCCCGCTGTTTATGTTTCTTCGTAAAGCTCTCGCTGTTAATTGGTCGGTTCCCGGCGCGCGTCCGAGCCCCAGGTCAATCCGCCCCGGATATAACGTTTCAAGGGTTCCGAACTGCTCCGCGATCACAAGTGAAGAATGATTCGGCAGCATAATACCCCCAGAACCGACGCGGATTTTTTTCGTGCCTCCGGCGATGTGGCCGATCAGCACCGCCGTTGCCGAGCTGGCGACGCCTTCTATATTATGATGCTCCGCAAGCCAATAGCGGTTATAGCCCCACTCCTCGGCGCGGCGCGCTAAATCCATGCTGTTGCGGAACGATTCAGCAACCGTTCCCCCCTGTACGACCGGCGATAAATTCAATACGGAAAACGCAGTATCTTTCAATGTATGTTCAGCCATCGTTTTCTCCTTTATGGTTTAGTGTAAGCAGATCTTAAACAAGGTCTCTACCACACACCTTACCACAGCTTTTCCCGTGAGTTAAACAATTTGATTCGATGATCTTCGAACAATCAGTCAGCGGCGGTTTTTTTACGGATGAACAGCTCCTCGGCGACATCAATAAAAAGCTTGGCGGCAAGTGATGCGTCTTTTATGGAAGGAACCGCCAGCTGCACCTCCCTGAATACATCCGGCGCAAACTCTTTAATCACCACTTCTTCCGGGAGGGGATTGCCGGCCATGGACATATCGGATAAGATTGCCATGCCCAACCCCTCCCGCACCATATTGATGGACGTGCTGACATTAAACACGGTAAAGGCCGCGCAAAGTTCGGCACCGGCTTGTTTAAACAGGCCTGCAAAGGGTGACGTGTAACCGCCTTCGCAAACCACCATCGGTTCACCGTCCAGATCTTTTATCGTTACGGTTGAGCGTGCGGCGAGAGGATGATCTTTATGCATAACCGCTGCCATTTTGTCTTTTTTCAGCAGAAAGGAATCCATATCCTCTGTCGGGAACAGCAGAATGCCCGCGTCAATCATCCGGGATTGCAGCCATTCTTTTACTTCGTCCGCCGTTCCTTCATGAAGCACCAGTTCAAGCTTCGGATACCGTTTTTTAAACACGCTAATCAGCTTTGGAATGAAATAAGCGGAAGCGGCCGGAAATGTGCCGATGTGAATTGTTCCCTGTTCAAGCCCTCTTTCCGCGGCCGCCAGCTGCTCGGCTTTTTCAATGCCTTTGAGCACCTCTCTGATATGGACGAGAATTTTTCCGCCCGTGTCCGTGAGCCTTACGCCGTTGCGGCGCTCGCGGACGATCAGCTTGATGCCGAGCTCTGACTCAAGCGCAGAGATGGCATGGCTGACGGCGGGCTGCGTCATATTCAGCGCCTGCCCCGCTTTTGTAAAGCTTCCCGTTTCAGCGATTTTAACAAAAACCCGCAGTTGTGTAATCGTCATAACGTTTTACTTATGCTCCTTATAAAAAAGATTCATTTTATTTATCTTACTGATTACCGTATCATATGATGGAATTGTTCTACAAGGAGTGAACGACGTGAAACAGCTTTCGAAAATACAGACGGCCCTTATGCTGGCGTTTCTAGTCACGGTATGGGGAATTAACTGGCCGCTGACAAAGGCCGCGCTTGCCTATTCGCCGCCTCTTCTGTTTGCCGGAATCCGCACGCTGATCGGCGGACTTCTATTATTAATGGCGGCGCTGCCCCGTTTTAAAAAGCTGCGTTTTAAAGAAACGTGGCCGATCTATCTTATTTCTGCCATTTTAAATATTACTTTATTTTACGGCCTGCAAACGGTCGGCTTGAATTACCTGCCTGCCGGCTTATTTTCAGCCATCGTGTTTTTCCAGCCGGTGTTAATGGGCGTTTTTTCTTGGCTGTGGCTCGGGGAATCGATGTATCCTTTAAAAATAGCCGGTCTTATTCTGGGCTTTGCCGGTGTCGCCGTCATCAGCGCAGCCGGTTTCGGAGGCCATATTTCCATCGCCGGCATTCTTTTGGCCTTAGGCTCTGCGGTCAGCTGGGCGCTCGGCACGGTATATGTGAAAAGAACGGGCGGACGCGCGGATTCTATCTGGATGGTCGCTCTTCAGCTTCTGATCGGCGGCGTGCTGCTTGTCAGCTCCGGCCATTTTTCAGAAAGCTTTTCAGCGATTCAATGGAAAGCTCCGTTCATTCTCAGCCTTCTGTTCATTTCAGTTTTTGTTATCGCGCTCGGCTGGCTCGCCTTTTTTACGCTTGTCGGTTCAGGGGAAGCAAGCAAGGTCGCCTCTTACACCTTCCTGATCCCGCTCATATCCATTACCGTCAGCTCGATATTCCTGCATGAGCCGCTGACCGTCAGCCTTTTAGCCGGACTGCTTCTGATCGTCACAAGCATTTGTTTTGTGAATATAACACCGAAGAAACTGAAAACACCTGCTCTGGCCGCAGAAAAAAAGGCCGTTCAATAAAAAAACTCTTGCCGCGGGGCAAGAGTTTTTTTATTTATTGACGTCTCCCTTTCACAAGATACGCAGCCGTAATGAGGAGATAGATGGCCGCAGTGATGTATGTAATGACGATGGATGTCGTCGCAATTACGCCGACCAGGATGGCCAAAAGCGCAAGCACTGCGAACCATGTTGTGTACGGGAACCATTTGACGTAATAAGCCGGCTGTTCTGTTGAATGTTTTCTTGATTTCAAATGGGCGAATCCGATAATCAGCCAGATGAACAGCACGGTATAGCCGAGGGAACCCATCAAATAATTAAACGTCTGGCTTCCTGCGAATAATGAAATCAGAACGCCTACATATAAAAATGACGTACAAGTCAGAATCGCATAAACGGGAACCTTTTTCTTCGACAGTTTTGAAAAGATTTTCGGCACCCGGCCGTCAGAAGCCTGCGTAAACAAGACGCGGGATGATCCGTACAGTCCCGAGTTCATAGACGAGATAATCGCAAGAAGAATGACGGCATTCATAATATGGTCGGCACCCGGAATCCCGATCATCTTAAATACTATGACAAACGGGCTTTCCGGAACGCTGTTGACTTGATTCCAAGGAATCAGGCTGACGATGATAAAAAACGGCAGCAAGTAAAAAGCGACAATCCGCGTTAACGTGCTTCGGACAGCTTTCGGGATCACCTTTTCGGGGTTTTTTGTCTCCGCCAGCGTGACGCCGATGATTTCCGTTCCGCCGTATGAGTAGATCACGACGAGCATCGCCGTAATGACGCCCCCCGCTCCATGCGGGAAAAACCCTCCGTGATCCGTTAAATGAGACAGCCCCGGCGCCGTGTGATTGCCGAATGAGAAAAATAATAGCAGAATCCCGCATAAAATAAAGATGACAATCACTGTAATTTTAATGAGCGCGAGCCAGTACTCCGTCTCGGCAAACAGTTTCACAGAAAGCATGTTTACGACCGTCACCACAATGGAAATGATCAAAGCCAATATCCATATCGGACATTCCGGCAGCCAATATTGAATGAAAATGGCGGCTACAACCGCCTCCGCGGCAATATTGAGCACCCACATTTTCCAATAGATCCAGTCTAAAAAGTATGCAGCGTACGACCCGAGAGACTGCTGAACCAAATCACGGAACGTCCTTGCATGTTTGTTTCTGACTGCCATTTCGGCCAGCCCCTGCATAATAAACAGCAGAATGATTCCGCCGAGGAGGTAGGCCAATAACACGGATGGCCCCGCTTCATCAATCGCCGTGCTGCTGCCTTTAAAGAGCCCGGCCCCGATTGCGCCTCCAAGCGCCATCATCATAATGTGTCTGGACGACATCGTCCGTTTTAACGTTTGCTTGTCCTTTTCCATCTATCACACGCCCTCTCGCAAAAAGTGTTCATCACATAAAAAAGCACGCCGCCTCTTTGGGAAAAGAGACGGCGTGCCTCAGGCAGCCGCGGTACCACTCTTGTTGATCCCGAATATCCGGAATCCAGCTTAAAAACCTTTTAACGAAGGTCAGCCGTTAGGACATAGGGAATATTCCGACAATTCCGTTCCGCCCTGCCACTTCCGGGCGAGTTCAAAGAACAATCAGTCCGCGTTGCACCAACCCGCGGCTCTCTTTTTCTGACTGGATTCTTTTACTGCTCCCGTTCACAGTGTTTTATGTTAAATGAATCTCTTGAGTTTTTATTTTCTGAATATAGTAACATAATATACAGTCTTCTATTTTCAAAGTCAATACTAATTTTTGCCGCCTATTGTCCTTCCCGGTCATTCGAAAGTCTAAGCTGAAATCCGGACACAAGGCTTTGCTTTCCGGGCGCCGCGCTTTCCGCTTTCACCTTTGTGTTTGCGTATAAAAACAGCGCAAGCGCAATGCCGAATGATATGACGAGAATCCATGCTTTTTTCATCCAGATGCCTCCTCACTTTCTATCATCGGCGGCTTTTTCTCTTTTTTTTATACGCCAAATTAAAAAAACAATTTTAAAATTCTGTTTTCCTTATATTAAAACTTGCTTTATCATAAAAGTATGCGTTTACATTCGAGTAGGGAGGTTATAGCATGACCCCTGTGAATTCAAGCAGCATCGGGAAGATTCAGGCGGCCAGCAAAGGTTTGTCGCCAAAATTGAGAGCGATTGCAGACCATATCGTGAAGGAACCGAAAGACGTGATTCACCTTTCCATCATTCAGCTGGCGGAAAAAACAAAAAGCTCTGAAGCGACGATTTTCAGGCTGTGCAAACGGCTCGGTTTTTCCGGCTATCAGGATTTAAAAATCGCGCTTGCTCAGGAGATCGTTCAGGAGCCGGTGCAGCACATTCATGAAGAAATGAGCCCCGACGACGATATCGAAGTCATCATCCAGAAAGTTTTCCGCACAAACATTTCCGGGCTGACCGATACCTTTCAATTATTAGATCCGGCCGACGTTGAAAAAGCGGTAGAAATGATCCACCGCGCAGACAGAATCGAATTTTACGGAAACGGCGGTTCCGGGCTGATCGCCACAGACGCGTATCATAAATTTATGCGTACGGGTATAAATTGCATCGCGCACACGGATTCTCACTTTCAGGCGATGTCAGCGGGTCTTCTCGGTCCCGATAGCGCAGTCATCGGCATTTCTCATTCGGGAAGCAACAAGGACGTGCTCGACGCGGTGAAAACGGCCAAATCGCTCGGCGCCGGCACGATCGGCATTACAAGCTACCAAAAGTCGCCGCTCACCCAGATTTCCGACGTGGTGCTGTATACGTCAACAAGGGAAACGGCTTTCAGAACGGAAGCAATGTCCGCAAGGCTTGCCCAGCTGTCGGTCATTGATACACTGTATTTCGCCACGGCCCGGCTGCGGCAGGAGAAAACGCTCGCCAACTTGCAGCAAATCAGAAAAATGATCGCGCACAAACGTTTGTAATCGCTTTCTGAATATTTATTTTTCAAAAGAGAGAATGCCGATACAGCGGGAATTGAGACAATTTTATGAAAAAATTTTTCTTCTTCATCGTTGATTTATAAAAAAATTATTCCTATAATTGACTTTGTAAGGGCATACATTATCAATCTATCTTATTATTCAATCAGATTAGGCGGGATATATTATGAAGGAAACCCAAGCTGTTATCGGTCTGGATATCGGCACGACCAGTACGAAAGCCGTTCTGTTCGGACCAAGAGGCAAAGTGTTAGCCAAGCATTCGGTTCACTATGATTTAATACAGCCAAAGCCGGCATGGGCCGAGCAGGATCCTGAGCACATTTTGGAAGCGGTTATCGGAAGCATCAGGGGCGCCGTCACAAAGGCCGGACTGAGCCCTGACAATCTGCTTGCAATCGGCATCAGCACCGCCATGCACTCATTGATAGCTGTCGATCAAAACGGCGGCCTGCTGACCAAAAGCATCATTTGGGCGGACAACCGCAGCGCCGAGCAATCAAAACGGATTTTAAAAGAGATGAACGGTTTTGATATTTATAAAAGAACGGGTACGCCGATTCACCCGATGTCTCCGCTTTCCAAAATTGTGTGGATGAAAGAACAGGACAAGGAGACATTCGCGAAAACCGCCAAATTCATCAGTATTAAAGAATATATTCTGCACGAGTTTTTCGGAACTTATGTCGTCGATTATTCGATCGCTTCGGCAACGGGGCTGTTCCGTTTAGATACGCTTTCCTGGGATGAAGAAGCGCTCCGGATTGCCGGAATCCGGGAAGATCAGCTGTCGGACATCGTGCCGACCACTCATCAGCTGCGCGGCCTTGCGCCGGAAATCGCTGCACGGATGGGCATTCATGCGGATACACCGTTTATTATCGGCGCAAATGACGGCGTGCTCGCCAACCTTGGAGTCGGCGCGATCGGCAAAGGAGAAGTGGCCGTTACGATCGGAACAAGCGGAGCTGTGCGTTCGGTGACGGATGCGCCGATTACGGATGAAAAAGCGCGGACATTCTGTTACGCGCTGACTGACAAGCATTGGGTCATCGGAGGCCCGACGAATAACGGAGGCATTATGCTGCGCTGGCTTCGAGACGAATTCGCTTCTCCGGAAGTCGAAACGGCGAAGCGGCTCGGCATTGATCCGTACGATTTAATGATTGATATCGCTGATAAAGTGCCCGCAGGCTCTGAGGGATTGCTGTTTCTGCCGTTTTTATCAGGGGAGCGCGCGCCGTTTTGGAATCCGAATGCCCGCGGAACGTTTTTCGGCATCAGCCTCCGCCATAAACGGGAGCATTTTATCAGAGCGGTGCTGGAAGGCGTCATCATGAGCGTCTTTTCAATCGGTGTCGCACTGAGAGATTTGGCGGGCCCTGCAAAAGACGTGCGGGCTTCGGGAGGATTTGCGAGATCACCGCTTTGGAGGCAGATTTTGTCCGATACGATGGGACGGGAAGTCCTCGTTCCGGAAAGTTACGAAGCCTCGGCGCTCGGAGCGGCCGTTCTCGCTTTGCACAGCCTTGGCGAAATGGAACGAATCGAGGATGTTCAGGACTGGATCAGAATTTCTCACCGCCATGAACCGAACGTCAAAAACAGCGAAACATATATTGAGCTGTTTTACTTATACGAGCGGCTGTATGACAAGCTCAAAGATGAATTTGACGTCATCAGTGAATTTCAGCTCAAACAAAGCCGTTAATTCTTCTTTGAAAGGGTGAAAAGGTCATGTTACTGTTTATTGTCATTGCCGCTATTATCGTTTTACTCTTATTGATTACGGTCGCTAAATTAAATCCGTTTATCAGTCTGCTGATTACATCCATCCTTGTCGGTTTCGCAACGGGCATGAATCTGCCGGACATTATCGCTTCGATGAAAACCGGGCTCGGCAATACGCTGTCGCTGCTTGCGATCGTGCTGGCCCTCGGTACGATGCTCGGAAAAATGATGGCTGAATCAGGCGGTGCGGAGCGGATCGCCCACACCCTGATCGGCCGCTTCGGCAAAAAGAAAGTGCATTGGGCGATGATGGCCGTCGCTTTTATCGTCGGCATCCCGGTCTTTTTCCAGGTCGGCTTCGTCCTGCTCGTGCCGCTTTTGTTTACGATTGCAATTGAAACCGGGGTTTCATTAGTGACGATCGGGATTCCGCTCCTTGCGGGACTTTCCGTCGTGCACGGATTGGTTCCGCCCCACCCGGCGGCGATGGCGGCTGTCGGCATTTATCACGCCAATGTCGGAAAAACGATTTTGTTTTCTTTAATCGTCGGCATTCCGACTGCCATCATCGCAGGGCCGCTTTACGGAAAATGGATTGGTAAGCGCATTCATAAACCCGTTCCCGAACTGTTGAAAAAACAATTTATTGAACGGAATGAAAAACGCAAGCTTCCGGGATTCGCAAATACATTGTTTACGATATTGGTACCGGTGATCCTGATGCTTATGGCAACGCTTGCCGAAATTGCGCTTCCGGAAAAAAGCACGCTCTATGAAACTTTTAAATTTATCGGCGACCCTGTCACGGCGCTTTTGATCGCCACGGTTTACTCCTTTTTCAGCCTTGGTTTTTATCAGGGCTTTGACAGAGAAAGCATTTTAAAATTCAGCAATGACTGTCTGGGACCGATTGCTTCCATTCTGCTTGTGATCGGAGCCGGCGGCGCTTTTAACAACGTCCTGATTGATTCAGGCGTCGGCACGTATATCGCTGACATGGCGAAGCACTCAAGCTTCTCTCCCGTTCTTTTAAGCTGGACGATCGCGGCGGTCATCCGTGTCGCCACAGGTTCAGCGACTGTCGCCATGATGACGGCGGCCGGCATTGTTGCTCCGATTGCATCTGTCATGCCGGGCGTCAGCAGCGAGCTTCTCGTTTTGGCAACGGGAGCGGGCTCTTTGATTCTGTCACATGTCAATGACTCCGGTTTCTGGCTCATTAAAGAGTATTTCGGAATGACAGTAAAAGAAACATTCCTGACATGGACAGCGATGGAAACGATTATTTCTGTCAGTGCGATCTGTTTTATCATGATCATTAACGCGTTTATATAAAAACAAACCCCGGCCGCATGAAGTGACCCCTGTCAAGCAGACAGTGTTAAAAAGACACGAAGCAGCCTGAGTCCTGTATTGATATGGGCTCAGGTTGTTTCACTTCTTTTGGAACCGTTGATGGTTGTAAAAATGAATATATTTACATACTGCTTCTTGAACTGCTTCAGCTGTTTTGCCCCTTTCATCCCCTCTGTCTGAAAGTGGTTAACCCATCTCCTTACTTGGTTTTTATCAATGTACATTTCTCTGGCGATTGTCTGATAACCCATCCCATCATTTAGGTGAAGATCAACAAATTTTTTCTTAAAGTGAATATCATAATTTTTACATGTTTCCCCATAAAAAATCCCCTCCATTGCAGACAGATCAGTATGCTTTCTTTTTTCTGTCTGCTATGAGGGGATCATATCACTATACGCTGGGCTCTTCTTTCTTTAACGAAACAAAAGAACAGCTAATATCCCTAGATTAATTATTCCTAAAAGGAAGGAAACGACCGCTATCCCTTTGTTTTTCTGCATAAAATAAAGACCGTTTATAACCAAGATACAGCTGATCAAAGCATCAAATAATCGGAGAGCCATAACGTTAAAATCAACTTCCGACTCAAAAAAGCTAAATATCGATACTGCTATTAAAAAGATTACTGATACTGTGATATAAATCAACCAGTCCCTAGATGCATTGCTCTTTTCAGTTTCTTTTTGAATACTGTTCATGAGTTGTTCAAAACCACCTTATAACAATATTTCCTAAATCTTATAATATGCGCCTAATCATTTTCAATGCATCGTTATAATGATAAAAAAGAGGGGTATTTCTTCCCCCCTCTCCTTAATTATCCGCAAATTAATTTTATTGCTTTGCTTTTTGAGTTGTGCTTGATAATAACACAAACTGTTCCGCAACCAATACCGATTGCTAGGTTGATGGCCGCAATTCTTAAGCAAGAAAGAGCACAAGAGCCTCCATTTGCTATATCATATAACCAAGATACAGCCGCTCTGCAGCTCATCATAGTTGATGCTTTTGTTTCTTCCGCAGAGTCTTTTGAATTCTTTAAGTAATCTTCTGCAGAAACTTCTGTTCCATTATCCAGTTTGACTTTTCCGCCTTCTGTTAAGTTTACATCTTCGACAACTTTACCGGATTGTTTTATTTGTAAATTAAGAAGTTTTTCTGATTCATCAAATGTAATGTAAGTTTCAATAGTATCGAATATTTGTTCAGTTTTCAGATCAACAAAATATTGTGCTGATGTTAATCCAGACTCCATATCATCAACAGGAATTGTTACCACAGCCATGCCTTCTTTTACATTTACAATCTCTTCATCTTGTTCATTTGAAAGTCCAAAGAAGCTGTTTTTTGGTTTTTTCACCAACTTGTTTTGTTTAAATTCCTTTGAGGCATAGACAATTTCTTTTGCTTTTTGTTGATCTTCTAATGGTCCCGATGACTCAGGAACCCCTGATTGGCATGACGTACAATTTGTTTTTGCTTTCCCTAAAACATTTGAATTAGCTTTAACACTAGTATTAAAAGAGAAAATCGTTACTAATGTAAGTGTGAAAGCCATTAACAGTGAAAAAAAGCCTTTCTTACCCATCAAATACCTCCTCTTTTTCCATATTTTAGGTATAACAATAAAAAGTGTAACTTATTTCCAGTATGAAATCAACAAAAAAACAGATAATTCTATTAAATTTTCAAAAATGTCTCTTTAAAAATAAGCGGACTTTATTTTCACTGTCAAAAAACTGTCTAATTGCACTTTCTTTTCGTTCATAAATACAATCATAGAAAAGCCATACATCAGGTGAAATTGCTGAGACATCGGCGTCGGTTTCAAAACAAAAGATCGCAAAAGGTAAAATAACACGGATCAAATTGATCATTTCTTACTTTTGTATCACATTTCGTCTGTTTCTTCATTGCCCCATGGTAAGATCTTGTTGATCCATTTAAATGAAAGGATATGGATATGAAAGGATATGGATATGAAAGTATTTGAAGCCAAAACACTGCTTTCAGAAGCAGATAAACTGCAAAAGAATACAAAGAATTAAGAAGCCTGATGGTCAATCTTAAAAAAGCCTTCAAAGCCGTAGCTGACTTAGATGACAGTGAGCTTTCCGGAAAAGGCGCTGACAACATCAAAGCATTTTATCAAGATCACGCTGATGTGGCTGACAATTGGATTGATCTAATTGATATGAAAATTGCTTTTTTGACAAGCATTTCAGGCGCTTTAGAGGACGCCAGCTTGTCTGACGCATACATAGAAGAATCCTTGCTGGAACACGAGCTGGCTAATGCCTGCACCAAGTCAAAATCCATTATGTCTGAACAGAAGAAAGCGATGAAAGGTATCCTGCTTGATATCAATGATATTCTTCCGCTTGAATTGTTCTCGACAGAAGACTTCAAAGACGAACTTGCAGATGCAGAGGACAAACGTAAAAAAACAGTCGATAAATTAGGAAGCGTGGACGAAGCACTTGTTACTTCAATGTTCATTTCTCTGGCGATTGTCTGATAACCCATCCCATCATTTAGGTGAAGATCAACAACTTTTTTCTTAAAGTGAATATCATAAGTTTTACGTATTTTCCCCATAAAAAATCCCCCCCATTGCAGACAGATCAGTATGCTTTCTTTTTTCTGTCTGCTATGAGGGGATCATATCAGAAAACCGGGGTTTGTTTTTTTATCGGTCATTCACAAGGATATAAGCGGCTTTAACGGGTCCGTGGACGCCGACAACCAAATCCATTTCGATATCGGCCGAGTTGCTCGGTCCAGTAATATAGTTGATGCAGGAAGGAACGGTGACGCCGTCTCTGATCTGCTGTTTCAGTATATCGCTGGCCTGTGTCATTCTCGGCACAATGGAAGATTTCGGGATGATTGCGATATAGGTGGTCGGAAGCAGGCTGACGGAACGGCCGGCATGCTCTGACGCATACAAAACGACGGTGGCTGATTCCGCAAGCGTGATCTCGCTGAATGTAATGCCCACATTCGCTTGTTCCGCTTTTCCAATATTTTCCGCTCCTTGTTCCGCGTCCCATTCCCAAACGGGAATCCCTTCGTCCGGCCACTCTTCTGTCATAAGGGTCTGCAAGCCGTACGTTTCAAACCGGCTGTCCTTCGGAATGATGACAGGCCCTCCTTCAAAGCGGTTCACCTGCGTGCGCAAAGCGTCGTAAAGCCCGGCTGCATCCGTTTCGATCAGTTCGGTATGAATGTTGACGCAGTGGTCTTTCAGCATCGTGACAAGATCGTCTTCCGTACAGTCCGCATGCGTTTGATATTGTGGCTGATACTTCCATTCAGGCAGGGACACGCCTGATTTCCTGCGCTCTCTGCCCAGACTTTCGGCGATCCGGTTTAAAAAGGATTCCTGATGTGTAACCGTCCCTTTCATCATCATTCTTCCCCCTTTTGTTTTTCCCGGTCTTTAAACCAATCTCTGAATCTCGATTTATGCGGCGCCGGGAAATCCCGTATTGCAGTCCATTCTTTTAACGGCCCCGGCCCTTTTGATATTTTGTCATCTTCCGTAAACGGCGTCATGGCGGCAGGCGCCCATTTCGATCCCATTTTATAAAGGGACGGGGATGACGAGCCGAGCCCGAAGGCTTTCATCGCCAGTTTTTCGCTGATCGGCGCTTTGCCCTCTTTTTCCACGATGTTCTGCCGATGCTTGAGCAGCAGCTCGTGCAGCGGAATTTTAACGGGACACGCTTCCGTACAGGCCGCGCATAAGGAAGATGCGTACGGGAGCTCCTTGTATTCGTCATATCCGCCCAGAAGAGGCGATAAGACGGCGCCGATCGGACCCGAATAGATGGACCCGTACGAGTGTCCGCCGACATGCCGGTACACGGGACAGACGTTAATGCAGGCGGCGCAGCGGATACATTGCAGCACCGATTGAAATTCCGTGCCGAGTATGCGGGAACGCCCGTTGTCCACAACCACGAGGTGGAATTCCTCAGGCCCGTCAGCTTCTCCTTGCTGACGAGGTCCCGTCAGCGCCGTAATGTAACTTGTAAGCCGCTGGCCGACGGCGCTTCTCGTCAGCATGCTGACAAGCACTTCAAACTCAGAAAATGACGGAACGATCCGCTCCATTCCCATCACGGTGATCTGCGTCTTCGGCAGCGCGGACACAAGGCGGCCGTTTCCTTCGTTCGTCACGAGACTGACCGATCCGGTATCCGCGATCGCAAAGTTGCAGCCTGTAATGCCGACATCCGCTTCGAGAAATTTTTTCCGGAGAACGCTGCGCGCGTGCATGACGAGCTCTTCCGGTTTTTCCGTCTGTTTGTATTCGAGTCTCTCTTTAAACACGTCACGGATCTGCTCTTTGTTTTTGTGAAGAGCGGGAGCAACGATATGTGACGGCGGATCGTGATCGTCAATCTGGAGAATATATTCGCCGAGATCCGTTTCTGTGACTTCACAGCCCTCTTCCTCAAGCACTTCGTTCATATTGATTTCTTCTGTCACCATGGATTTGGATTTTACGATTTTTTTGGCGTTTTTCTGCCGGATGACATCGCGGATATAGGAGGACGCTTCTTCCGCCGTTTCGGCGAAAAAGACGTGTCCGCCTCTGTTGGCGACGTTTTCGGCGAGCTGTTCCAAATAGAAATCAAGATTGTCCAGCACATGCTGTCTGATTTCTTCCGCATGGGAACGCCAATCCTCCCAGTTTCCCAATTCTTCGGCCGCCTGAAGCCTTCTTGTCCTGAGCCGTTCCTGCGCTCCGGAGACGGCTCCTCTCATAAACTCATTATCTATTCCTTCTGATACCCGCTCTTTAAAAGCGGCGGTACCGATTTTCATCGCCATGATTTTCCCCCCTTGTTGTTTCTCGTGTTATCTGCTGTTCAGCACTTCGGCGATGTGCATGACTCTGACGTTTTTATCCTTACGGTCAAGACGCCCGCCGATATTCATCAGACAGCCGCAATCCGCCCCGATCAACACTTCGGCCTCCGTGTCTTCCACGCAGGCGACCTTCTCATCCACCATTTGTTCAGAGATTTGCGCCATTTTCACAGAAAACGTTCCTCCGAATCCGCAGCATTGGTGCTTTCCGGGAAGCGCGGTCAGCTCGAGCCCCTTGACATGGCGCAAAAGCTTCATCGGCTCCTCCGACACGCCGAGCAGCCTCGTCATGTGGCACGATGTATGGACTGTCGCTTTTTTTTGCAGCACCGCCCCGACATCCTCCACCCCGAGAACGTTGACAATAAAATCTGTTAACTCATATGTTTTGTCCGCAAGCTGCTGCGCTTTTGCCGCCCACTTCGGATCGTCCTGAAACAGATGCGGATATTCACGGAACATCGTCGTACAGGAACCTGACGGACTGACGACGTACTCCGCTTCTTCAAACGCGGCAATCATCCGCTTCATCGCTTTTTTCGCATCCGTCACATACCCGCTGTTGTATGCGGGCTGCCCGCAGCAAATCTGCCCCTCGGGAAAATCCACCTCACACCCGAGCCGTTCCAGCACCTCAACCGTCGCCTTTCCGACATTGGTCTGGAACATATCCACAAGGCACGTGACAAATAATGAGACTTTCATGATGAACCCCTCTTTCATCCTCAATATGTGATCCGGTCATCTGATGACCTGTTTTTAGGAAAAGCTCTATGAATATCCTACACTATTCTGAATATGGATTGGAAGGTTTTTCTGAAAAATCCTTTCGTCCGATGTGCTGAAGGGGACAAAAAAAGAGAAGCCCGAAAGCTCCTCATGCTGCTCTACACCCCGTTTTCCAGCAGGCGTCCCAGTTTTTGCACACCCTCTTTTATCGCGGCTTTACCGGCATAACTGAACGACAGGCGAAGATATTCCGCACCGTCTTCCTGATGCAGAAAAAAATATTTTCCGGGGACATAGGAAACGCCGTGAGACAGAGCCTGCGCCAGCAGTGCGGATGTATCCGCCCCAGGCGCTTTCACCCATACAAAGTAACCGCCTACAGGCACGTGCCAGGATGCGGATTCCGGAAGATATCGCGCTAATGCGGCGAGCAAAACGTCACGTTTGCTTCGATATGCTTCCCGTAAAGCGGCGAGCCGTTTTTCCACATTCGTTTGTTCCAGATAGACGGCGGTCACCGCTTGGGAAAACGGGTGGCCTAAGTCTTTTTTTAACCATGACAATGCCGTGATGAATGCGGCGTCCCCTGCAATCCAGCCGATCCTCATACCCGGGGCGATGACTTTTGATAATGAACCGGCGTACAGCACCCGGCCGTTTTGATCCATGGCTTTCAAGGGCGGCGGAATATCGGTGAATCCGAGCTCGCCGTATGCATCATCCTCCAAGATGAGAAAATCATACGCTTCGGCAAGCTGAAGCAGGAGGGTTCTCCGCTTCGCTGACATTACGGTTCCCGCAGGATTCTGAAAAGCGGGTATCGTGTAGAGAAGACGGGGAATCAGAAGCCCTTTTCGTTTTCTTTCCTCAAGCATGAACGCTAATGTTTCTGTTTGCAGGCCCTCTTGATCTGTCGGAATGCTCATGATATGCGGTGTGTAATTTTTAAAAATCTCGAGCGCTTCCATATAGACCGGAGCTTCAACGGCAGCGGCGGTTTGTTCATCGAGGAAAACCCGGGCTGCCAGATCTATCGCCTGACAGGCGCCTGAAGTCATGAGCAGCTCATCGTCCCGACAGTGAATGCCGCGGATGGCTAACCGTTCTTGAATCTGCTTTTTTAAAACGGCCGTCCTCGGGCTTCCCATATAATGCAGCGGCAGATCGCGCTCCTCATCCAGAAGGCGGGCGGCGGCTTCTTTCAGCTCCTTATCAGGAACGAGGGCGGGATCGGGATAGCCGGAATGCAGGGGGATGCACGCTTTCGGAACTGCCGGCATCCATTCCCCGGGAGGATCGTTTGTCAGAGCTTTCTTTACATGGTCAGAAAAAAAAGATTCGCCCTGCATGTGATGTTATCCCCTTTCACAAGTCAGCTTCTATACATTTTCTTCAAAATAAGCCCCCAGCACTTCTTCCACATTCGTCAGGTGCGCGGTCATCGCGGCTTCCGCTTCATCCGCGTCTCCGGCGGCGACGGCGCTGTAAATGCGTTCATGCTCTTCATACAATCGCTGCACGCTCGTTCGTTTAGAAAACAGCCAAATTTTTCTCGTTTCTCTCATCGTTTCCAAAAGAAGCGCGGAGACATGATTCATGAGATGCTTGAGCAGGCCGTTTTGTGATGCTTCCGCCAGCGCCATATGAAAGGAGAAATCCGCTTTTTCGCCCAATTCTTCGTCTCCGTCAATGTCTTTCATCTCCATGAGAGCTTGGCGGATTTTTTGTAAATCGTCTTCGGTGCGTTTTTCAGCGGCCATGGCGGCGACGCCGAGTTCAAGCAGCTTTCTGACTTCGAGCAGCTGTTTGACATCCTCTTTTTTCATCAAGAGGGCGGAAGAAAGCGGCTGGGAAACATGAGCCGGCTCAAATTCTCTTATGTATGTGCCTTCTCCCTGCTTCATGTCGACGAGCCCCATCGCTTTCAAAGCCGACAGCGCTTCTCTGACCGCCGAGCGGCTGACCTGAAAACTCTCAGAAAGCGCCTGAACGGAATCAAGCTTTTCACCCGGCTTAAGCTCGCCCGCTTTTATCTTCTCCAGCAATGCGTCAGCGACTTCCTCGTAGATTTTTTTCGTTTTAATTTGTTTATATTTCAACGCGATCACCCCGTCACTTGTGAATCTTGATGTTTATCGTCTATTATACTTCTTTTTTTGTATTGCCGACAGGTTCAGACAATTTGTTCAAGAAAAGTATTGTACTTTCAAAACTTTCAAAATATAATGCTAATTAACCCGGTCATCAGATGACCTTATCATAAAAAGTAATCGCTTACATGACATAAGGAGGGGTTTTTTAGGGATGCAATGGACACAGGGGTACGCTCCTTTAGGGGGAAATTTGCTTTTATCGGCAGCTTGCGCGCTCGTGCCGATTATCTTCTTTTTTTGGGCGCTTGCGGTGAAACGGATGAAGGGGTACATCGCGGGGCTTTTAACATTAGCCGTTTCACTTTTAATCGCTGTATTTGTTTACGGCATGCCGGCGGAAAAAGCGGTGATGTCCGCTTCTCAGGGAGCGGTGTACGGGCTGCTTCCGATCGGCTGGATTATCGTCACATCGGTCTTTCTGTATAAAATCACCGTGAAAACGGGACAGTTTGAGATTATCCGGAGTTCGGTGCTCTCAATTACAGATGACCGGCGTTTGCAGGCGCTGCTCATCGCCTTTTCATTCGGGGCGTTTTTAGAAGGCGCCGCCGGTTTCGGCGCTCCCGTCGCGATCTCGGCCGCTTTGCTCGTCGGACTTGGTTTTCAGCCGCTGTATGCGGCGGGGATTTGCCTGATTGCCAATACGGCGCCCGTTGCCTTCGGCGCGATCGGCATTCCGATAACCGCCGTCGAAGGTCCGACCGGGATACCGGCAATGGAAATTTCTCAAATGGTCGGCCGGCAGCTTCCGTTTTTATCCGTCTTTATTCCGCTGTACTTAATCATTTTGATGAGCGGGTTTAAAAAGGCTTTTGAGATATGGCCGGCCATTCTTGTTTCCGGCGTCTCCTTTGCGGCCGTGCAGTACGCAAGCTCGAATTTTTTAGGGCCTGAGCTTCCGGATGTGCTGTCGGCGCTAGTTTCCATGGCCGCGCTCGCTGTGTTTTTGAAATTTTGGAAACCGAAAACGGCCTTTCGTTTCGCGGCAGAACGGGAATCAGCAGCGGCCGCTGACCGGGCGCCGATCAAGTACGGGGGCGCCGCAGTGTTTAAAGCGTGGTCTCCTTTCCTTCTTCTGACGGCCATGATATCCGTTTGGGGGATTCCGGGCGTGAAGGCTGCATTAACCGGTCATTACGAAGGAACGTCAATGTGGCTTTCCTGGCTGAATGCAGCCGGGCGTGCATTGACCTTCACGCCTCCCGTCCCATTTGTAAATCAGCAGATTCTTCAGGCGGACGGCACGCCGATTAAAGCCGTGTACAAACTTGAGCTTTTCGGTTCAGCGGGGACGGCGATTCTGATTGCCGCCGTCATCTCCAAGTTCGCCCTCGGCATGTCGTGGAAGACTTGGAGCGAAGCGTTTATAGAAACGGTGAAAGAATTAACGCTTCCGGTCGTGACCATTGTTTCTGTTGTCGGCTTTGCTTATGTGACGAATGCTTCCGGCATGAGCACGACACTCGGTCTTGCGCTTGCCATGACGGGCGCGATGTTTACCTTTTTTTCGCCGGTGCTCGGCTGGCTCGGCGTGTTTATTACCGGCTCTGATACGTCGGCCAACCTATTGTTCGGCGGATTGCAAAAGGTAACGGCGCTCTCTGTCGGGATGGACCCGGTTCTCTCCGTCGCCGCCAATTCATCAGGCGGTGTCACCGGAAAAATGATTTCTCCGCAATCCATTGCGGTTGCCTGTGCCGCTGTCGGTCTGGCGGGCAAGGAAGCCGACCTTTTCCGCTTTACGATTAAGCACAGTCTGTTTTTGCTTCTTCTCGTCTGTCTCATTACATTTTTACAGCATCATCTGTTTTCATGGATGATCCCGTAACACGGAGAACCTCCCCGGGGTTTGGCTCGGGGAGGTTTCAGCTGTACCGTTTTCTCGCCGATGACGGCGGAATATTTAATTGGTCACGGTACTTGGCGACGGTGCGCCTTGAGATTCGGATGTCATATTGTTCATGCAGCAGATCGGCAAGCTTTTGGTCTGAAAAAGGTTTCTTTTTATCTTCTTTACCGACCAATGCCTCCAGATGCGCTTTCACGGCATAATTGGAAGCGCCGCCGTCCCCCGACGATTCAGCTTTCGCCGAGAAAAATGTTTTCATTTCATACAGTCCGTACGGCGTCTGAACGTACTTCCCTTTGATGGCCCGGCTGATCGTTGATTCGTGGAGCTCCAGCGTTTCCGCCACCTCTCTTAAGGTCAGCGGCTGCATTCCGCTTTTTCCTGTGAGAAAAAAGGATTCCTGCCGTTCAGTCAGCACGCCGATAATTCTCGTGATCGTTTGTTTTCTTTGCGACAAAGCTCGGTTCAGCCAGCGCCATTCCTGATATTTTGCCGACAGATAATTTTTCGTGTCACGGCACCCGGCAGCTGACAGCAGCGGCTGATAATGGGTATGAAGCTGGATGTCAGGAAACGAACGGCTGTTGAGCCGCGCTTGAATGATGCCGTTTTTCACTGTGATGAAAATATCCGGTTCCACGTAAAAACCCGGCTCCTCATGCGCATAACAGAGCCCCGGCCTCGGATCAAGCGCGCTGATCATGTCAGCGATGTCCTGAATGTCTTTAAGCGGAATGCCCGTTTTTAGTGTAAGCGCTTTCCAGTTCTTTCTTGCAAATAGCTCAAAATAGGCTTCGGCAATCCATTCCGCCTGTTCGTTCCGCTCGGGCAGACGGCGGAGCTGAAGAAGGATGCATTCCTGCAAAGACCGGGCGCCGATTCCCGCGGGCTCAAGGGATTGAAGCTTTTTAAGAACCGCTTCCGTCTCCTCTTGTGAAGCGGATACATGGTCGGCGGCGGCTGGTATGTCCTCTTTTAAATATCCGTTTGAATCCAATGAATGTATCAGATAATTGAAAATTTTTTTCTCATCATCGGACAGCTTCATGTCTAAGGCTTGCTGTTTAAGCGAATCCTGCAGCGTTTTGCGGGTAAGTCTGATCTGCTGGCTTCCGTCCCGTTCTTTCATCCTGTTTTTATTTGTTTTATGGTAAGATAGTGGCGGCGTGTCTGTTTCCTTTCGTTCAATCAGAGGGTTTTCCAGTGAGAGCTCATCAATATATCCGGCCAGTTCCGCGGAATTGTATCCGAGTAATGTGATAGCCTGTTTAAGCTCTTGCGTTAATTGAGGCTTTAACATTTGTGTTTGCTGAAGTTTGATATCCATCATGCTCACTCCCCTTTTTTCATTGTACATGATTGGTTTCATACCGTATATACTTATTAAAAGGAGTTGCTTTATAGATGTCAGAACTTTTTTCTGTTCCTTATTTTATTGAAAACTTTACACAGCACATTGAAATGAATCCGAATGAAGACCGAATTCATGCGATGAACAGCTATTACCGTTCCGTCGTTTCAACCCTTGTTCAGGATCAGCTGACGAAAAACTCGGTTGTGCTCAAAAGAATTCAGCATTTGGATGAGGCGTACAACAAAGTAAAACGCGGTGAAACAAAATAAACCTTCCGCTCATTCAAAGCGGAAGGTTTTTCTTCGTGCCGGCGGTTTCCCCGATCAGACGGACATCCGGCGCTTCGTGCATCCAGGTGTAATAATAGTTGGCGTTTTTCCCGTATGAATTATCAATGACGGTATTCGGTTTTTCGAGAAGCGAGGACAGAATGTGGCCGTGAAGCCTTGACGTTTCCACCGATTCGTATCTGCTGAAAAACAGGACCGCTTTCTTTGTTAAGAAATCGGTATAGCGTTTCCAAAACCGCGCAATCGGCAGCGGGTTTCCCGCTTTTTTATTCAAAACATTCAGCGTTTGGAAAAAAGCGATTCCCCTGCGGTCGCTTGCTGACAGCACATCCTGCCAGTCGCAGCTTTTAACGGAAGAATTGGTTTGCAGCTTCGGATTGATTTCCCCATCCGTGCGGATAAAATGAAGCCTGCCGCGTGACGGAGCCGCTGACGCCGCCATCGGATACAGCTGATGGGCCATATCAGGCATAAGCCCAATATGATTCGCCGAAAAAAAGCGTTTCGCGGTCTCGTATGACACATGATCCCTCGTAAACAGGTGGAGATCCTTGTGCTCCGCAAAAAGCGCCGCTGTCTTCCCAAGCCGTGTCTCATCCTGATAATAAATGGATTGCGGCAGGATGACGATCCTGTTTTCCGGAAAGGATTTGACGATTTTTTCCCTGAACGTCTGATAGTACGGATAGAGATCCCCGAAATTTCCGCCACCCTGACAGACGATGATTGTCTTTTTGTCCGCCCGGCGCCCGAATGGAAAATTGTCGGGATTCCAGCGCTGTTTCACACGGATGCCGTGCGCTTTAAAAAACGCCTCCGTCCCTTTCATAATCAATAAATCCCCCACGTTTCCGTAGAGGGGATAGTCGGCATATATGATGTCGGATTGCGGCGGTATAACGTTGAGCAGCCCCGTCAGCGTTTCTTTTAATCGGCTCATAACATGGCGGCTGTCCATGTTTTCTCCCCTTTCGTTTCAAACAGTTGCGCAAGTGCGTCAATGACACGTTGCTGATCCTCAGAAGACAAGTCAGACCCGGACGGCAGACAGATCCCCCGGCTGAAAAGGTTCTCAGAGACACGCTCATGTTCGCTGTGAGGATAAAAGACGGAAGATGAGAAAAGCGGCTGCGTATGCAGCGGTTTCCACAGCGGCCGGGCCTCAATATTCTGTTCCGCAAGACAGGCGACTGCTTCTTCCGGCGTCACGCCGTTATCAAGCGTCAGAGCCGTCAGCCAGCGGTTTGACACCGTTCCTTCAAGCTCCGGCATCATGCGGATGCCCGGATATGTTTCCAGCGCTTCCCGATACCTGTGAAAGATTTCTCTCCTCGCCTGGACGCGATCTTCAAGCACTTCCAGCTGCGATATCCCCACACCCGCGAGAATGTTGCTGAGCCTGTAGTTATACCCGAGCTCGCTGTGCTGGTAATGAACGGCGGCATCTCTCGCCTGTGACGCAAGAAACCTCGCTTTTTCAATCGCGGCTTCATCGTCAGACACGAGCATGCCGCCTCCCGATGTTGTAATGATTTTGTTGCCATTAAAGGAATAAATGCCGAAACGGCCGAACGTGCCGCTCTGCCTGCCTTTATATGTTGATCCTAAGGACTCGGCAGCGTCTTCAATCAGACAGACGCCGTATGCGTCACAAAGGCTCGTTAATTCATCCATTTTCGCGCTTTGGCCGTAAAGATTGACGGCGATCACCGCTTTCGGGAGTCTGCCGCGCCGCTTTGCATCCCGCAGCGCCCGCTCAAGCGCATCGGGCGACATATTCCACGTCTCCCATTCCGAATCAATAAAAACGGGCTCAGCCTGCTCATACACAATCGGATTCGCCGTGGCGACAAACGTAAAGGAAGGACAAAATACAGCGTCTCCTTTTTTCACACCCGCAAGCCGCAGGGCAAGATGGATGGCGGCCGTTCCCGAGCTTACGGCCGCCGCGCTTTTCACTCCCGCATATTCCGCGAGCCGCGCTTCAAACGAATTGACGAGCGGACCGAGCGGGGCAATCCAATTGGAACGAAAAGCTTGTGCAATGTATTCCTGTTCTTTTCCGCTCATATGAGGCGGAGACAAATAAATCCGTTTGTTTGTTTGCATGAAATCATCCTTTTTCATTATGGATAGGGGAGATGATGCGGGCCGGAACGCCGACCGCCGTCACATGGCCGGGAATTCGGCTGATAACCGCAGCCCCCGCGCCGATAACGGACCAAGGGCCGATGTCAATCTGCGGTATGACGGACGCGCCGATTCCGATGTGCGTTCCTTCCCCGACTTTCACTCCGCCGGCAAGCGCCGCGCGCGGTGAAAGATGGACGTAATCTCCGATTGCATTGTCATGATCGGCAACCGCCCCCGTATTGATGATGCAATGGGCGCCGATGTCAGCGCCCGCCTGAATGACGGCGCCCGCCATCACAACCGTTCCGTGTCCGACGGAAGCCGTTTCACTGACGATCGCCCCGGGGTGAATGAGTGCGGCATAATCGTCATCTTCAAGCCCAAGCGTTTCAGCGAACTGCTTTCTGACGCCGTTGCGGCCGATGCATATCGTGAACACGGCTTCGGGGACGAGTTTCCGAAGCATGTGCACGTCTTTCGTCCGGCCCGTATATAAACCGTTCCGAACGGCAAAACCGCTGAATCCGTCATCCAATATGCCCGCAAGCTCCATATCGGAACGGGCCTGCACGATTTCCTTCACGACTTTTCCGTGTCCGCCGTTTCCGATCAGTACGACCTTTTTCACGATGACATATCTCCGCTGCCTGTGAAGCGCTTTGCCGTCACATGGCCGGCTTGGTGTATGCCTTCTGACACGAGAACTTTTTTCACTGTTAAAAGCAGAATCTTTAAGTCGAGAAGAAATGTGCGGTTGTCGACGTACCACACGTCGAGCTTGAATTTCTCCTCCCATGAAATCGCGTTTCTCCCGTTAATCTGCGCCCAGCCCGTAATCCCCGGCTTCACCTCGTGCCGCCGCGCCTGCTCCGCCGTGTAAAGCGGAAGATAATCCATCAGCAGAGGGCGGGGGCCGACCAGACTGATATCGCCTTTGAGCACATTAAAAAGCTGGGGAAGCTCATCGATGCTCAGTTTTCTGATCAGCCTTCCCGTTTTGGTCAGGCGGAGATGATCCGGAAGCAGCACACCGTTTTCATCACGCGCATCCGTCATCGTTCTGAGTTTATACAACGTAAACGGACGCCCGTTATGCCCAGGTCTCGTCTGTTTGAACAATACCGGAGACCCGATGGCGCATCTGACGGCGGCCATGGCGAAGAGAAGGATGACGCTCGCGCCGCACAATAACAACGTCGCGGCCGCTATATCAAATACACGTTTCGCCTTCAAATCTGAACAGCTCCTTTCACTTTTCGGCATTTCTGTAAAGCAAGCCGCCTTTCTTCTTTCGTACAAATGAAGAAAAAAGCGAATGCGGCATAGCTTATGCATACGGCAAGCCCCGCGGCGATCAGGCCGGCCCAGCTGTCAAGCGGTGAAAACAGCCGGATACCCCGGCAGACAGCCCAGGCAAATACGGCCGCCGCCAACGGGCCGAACATGCCTTTGTAAAACGCGGTTTTCTGAAAACCAGTAATATGCGAAACATACAGCGGCGTGAAGACGGCATTTTTCAAAATGAGAGAGACTGCACCGGCGATGGTGATGCCGTACAGCCCGAGATGTGCCGGTCCGCTGAGAACCACGGCCAATATGACATTCAGTCCGCCTAAACATAAAGTAACGATAGCAGGCGTTTTTTGTTTATTAAAAGCCGTCCATACGTAAAAAAGCGGCATGACAGAGAGACTGACCGCCAAATACGCGGCGTGAATGTATAAAAGCGGCGCCGTCTGCAGAAACGACGGGCCCAGCCAAATCGCCAGAAACGGTTCGGCAAGCCCTCCTAATAATGCGGCGGGAAGCGCGAGGAGAAGCCCGTTCATCCGCACAGCCTTATTGGCGTAAGACAGGAGGCCTTCCATATCGCCTTTTGAATAGTAGGAAGTCAAAACCGGCGCAAACAGTGAAGCAAGCGTCCCGGCAAGACTTCTGAGCAGGAGCGGGAATTGAATAATCGCCGCATAGACACCCGCTTCAGACGGCCCCAGCACGAGGTTGGCCGTCATGAGGTCAATCTGCAGAAACAGCAGCACTCCGATCTGGTTGACAGAACTCCAGGCACCGGCCGAAAACAGCACTTTGCTCGTCTGTAATGACAAGGTTTTACGGCTGAAAGAAAACCAAGGAATCAATTTCTTAAAGAAGAAAAAAGTCAGCACGGCCGCACAGACAGCTCCCGCTAATGCCGAAAGCTGGATCTGCCAGATTTTCGGAGGCAGGCACGTAAACAGAGCGAGCACACACAGCACCCTGACCAGCATTTGCACGGCCTGAATGGAGCTTGTGATATAAAGCTTGTTGGCGAAAAACGGCCCCGTCGCGAACCCCGCCATAAAAAACGTCAGCATAAACAGCACGCTGCCGATCACGATAGAGAGCCTCACATCCGTTAAGAGCCCGGCCGGTACATTCATAATCTTGTCAATAAAAAAAGCCGTCCCGGCGAGCGGCACAGCGAGCAATAGAGATATCACGACAGACGCGGCTAAATAATTGCTTACATACGCATTGGCCTCGTCCTTGTTCCCCCTATGGGCGGCGACGGAGAAAAACCTCACAACGACAGAGCTCAGCGCAACAGTAATTATAGAGAAATAGTTAATGATATTCTGTGTCAGATGGACAAACCCAAAAGCCTCCACACCTAATGTTTTCACAATAAAGGGCGTCATCCACACTGATAAAAACACTGATAGTAAAAACGCCGTCACATTGGCGCCGAAATTAATGGCAAATTTCATGCTCCTTCCGCACTGCCTTTCTCTTTCGATTTCCGTTCGAAAAACGCATGCAGAAGAAGAGGAAGGCGCATTTTGCACAGGCCGAGCACCACGCGCTCCCCCGCCAGCAGCTGTTTATGGCGGCACGGCGTCCTGCGCACCGCCATTTTTACCATGTCATACGTTAAGATTCTGCCGATGTGCGCCGTAATCTGATGTGACAGCTGCGGGGCGGCGCATGCGTTGGCGATCAGCATCGGAATCTGATGCTTGCACAAATATGTATCGATATCGCTCCGGCAGGCGTCCGTCAGCCCGTTTTCCTCATAAAAAGCCATTTTCGCTGCATATTGCTTTTGCAGTTCTTGATCTAAGTGGGGCTTAAACGGTGTTTCTGTAAGACTTTGCGGATTTTCCCGGTAGATATACAGCCCTTCGTCTATCACTTTGACACGCGCGGCTTGGCGGAACGCTGCCAAGTTAAACGGAGAGTCCTCGGCAAACCGGATATCTTCATGGAACAACAGTCCTTGCAATGCTTCTCGCCGGTATATATAGCGCCACACATACCAAATAAACCGATGTTCGTGCGCACGTGTCAGCAATGCAGTCATTTCATCCGCTGTGAAGACGCGGCCCGGCGGAATGGACGGCGGCATATATGTTCTTTTCTTAGACGGCGTTTCCTTATAATAGCCGCATCCGGCGATATCCAGCCGGTTCTTCTCTGCTTCTTCATAAAGCCGCTCGAACATCGTTTCCGTCACATAGTCATCGCCGTCCGCAAAACCGATATAACGGCCGCGGGCGGCTTTTATTCCGGCATTGCGGGCCGAGCTGAGGCCGCCGTTTTCTTTATGAATCACCCGGATTCTCGCATCTTCTGCGGCGAATTGTTCGGCAATCCGGCCTGACTGATCCGGTGAACCGTCATTGACGAAAATGATTTCGATGTCTCTCAGCGTCTGTTTTGTTAAAGAAACCGCGCATTCTTTAATAAAAGGCTCTGTCTTATACATCGGCACGATCACGCTCACAAGCGGCGCGGTCATTGGGCATCACCGCTGATTTTCGAGCGCAGCCCGGCAAAATAAACACTTCGCAATGAACCGCCTTCCTCATGCTTGCCGCTGAGCAGCCGGTTTACGGCGGACGTTACGGCTTCAGGGTCTGGACGTTCAAGCAATGTCATGTTCGGTATGTTTTTCAGCCATTGATAGCCTTCCATCACCTTATGATCAAACGAACGAATGACGACACAAGGCGTTTTCGTCAGCGCACAAAAAATCATCCCGTGAAGCCTGTCAGTGACGACGGCTTCCGCGCCTTTCAGCGTATTCCAAAGCGCCTCCAGCTCCTTTTCACGTGTATGGCGGCTGACCCTCCGGCCGACCGTCGTGGTAAAGGAGTGCAGCTCGCCGTACTCTTCCGCCAAAGCTTCTTTTACCATCGCTCTGTCCTCAGCCGTCAGCGCACTCTCCTTATCCTCCCGTAAACAGAGGTAGATCCCTTCCCGCGGGATGTGCCGCTCGCTTTTATCCAAATATAAGACCATGTCAGGCTGTTTGAGCACTGTTTTTCCGGGAAAATGACGCTTCATCCATTGATACGTCGTCTCATCTCTCGCCATTAACAAAAGGTCGGGATGCGCATTGTACACTTTTCGGGCGCGCTTCAGCTCCTTCCGTCCCTTTTTTGATTCAGAAAAGTGAGCCGTCGCCGGAAGCTGAACGATCCGATATTCCCGGAATGTTTTGATAATAAAGCGGCGCGTCCATTCCTCATACCGGTACAAATCCCCCATGTTCCCGCCGCCGATGATGAATACCATATCATCGGGGTGGCGCTTTTTGATCAGCGCTTTTGCCGATCTGTAGATATCCTTCATATCCACTTCGACAATGTCAAAATCGGGATACTCCCGTTCAAGAAACGTTTTGCTTGCGTAGGCGATGGCGTGATCGCCAAGATTATCGTGGGACGGGAGCAGCGTCAGAATGATCTTTTTTCTTGCCGCTGTAAGCCCCGCCCCATCCGCTGCCGTTCCGAAATGAAATTGGGACGGGTATTTGACCTTAAGCAACAGCCATTCCGCGAGATTGATTTTTAAAGATTGTATCGACATGTCTTCACCCTCTGATTTTCATTTTGTACTCGATTGCACGCTGATACGCGGCTGATGCCAGCGACACGAACGGAATCAGCTTCAGCTTCGCCAAAAGCAGAAGGCATGAGCGTTTGGCGTCAAACGGCGCCGTTCCGGTTTTGGAAAGGCTCAGGCGGAACACGGGATCAGCGCATATCCGGCTGATATTCTTCCACTTCTCAGAAAACCGGCCGCTATTATTCCGCTTCCATTCATTCAGCAGGCAGACTGTTCCGTGCTGAACGATGAAAAAATCCAGCTCCTGCCGGTATTCCTGTAAGCAGCCGTTTTCACGCAAAAAAGCCTCGTTCAGCCGATAGAGAACGAGACCTGAGTCAAACAGCTTTTTCTGATAGCTTTGCACAATGGAAGTCAAGTGAATCCGATAATGATAGAGCGGCTGATCCACGTACGAGACCGCACCTGCGAAAACATGCGCCCGGAGGCTGAAGTACTGATCCTCCACGTGCTCAAGCTCATCACGAAGCGGAAAGCGCAGCTGATGATGCTCGATCATGGTTCTTTTGTACAGCTTGTTCCATGAAAAACCGCTGACTCTTCCTTCAAATAAATCTTTCAGGTACCGTTGTTTCGGGAGGCCCGCGTACGCTGAAGCGATCGTTGAAACGGCGGTTTTCCCCGTATCCGCAAATTCGGCCGCATACTCGCAAATCACGAGATCAGCCTGATCAGCCTTCGCTTTTTCATACATGCTGAGGCAATAATCAGGCTCAACCCAGTCGTCCGCATCAATAAAAGCGATAAATTCGCCGCGCGCAGCCTCGATGCCCTTGTTGCGGACCGCGCCGAGCCCCCGGTTTTGCTGATGAATGACCCTGATTCTCTCATCCCGCTTCTGATAGGTTTCAAGAATCGCCGGGCTTTGATCCGTTGACCCGTCATTAACGGCCACGATTTCGATATTGGCGAGCGACTGATTGAGCAATGAATCTAAGCATCTTTCTAAATAAGTTTCCGTATTATACACAGCAATTAATAAACTGACCGCGGGTGTTTCCATATAAACCTCCAGTGTTCATTACCGGGAAAAAATCGTTCTGTACGGAAGCACAGACGAATCGACCGGCATAAGCAAGTAACTGTAAAGAAAATAACAGACAATAATGGCGATATAAATCAGCGCATTTGATTTTTCATCAAAAATTCTCACAAAATAAGGGATCAGGATCATTTGGTACAGGCCGAAATATATATTAAACCGGGCAAAAATAACATCCTTTGTCGCCAAAAGACCGAAGAGCAGGCCGAGTAGACAGAAATTCACGATGACATCAATGTCAGGCCAGAGCTTCCGCAGCCGCTCCCGATAGCAGAAAGCCAAAAACAGCGGCAGAAGCAGCACCGCGATTTTTACGACGTTCATCCCATTCGTATTGGTCATCAGCCATTTCTCATAATGGCCGTACGAGCTGTTTTCCAGCACGACGACAAACAGCGAAATGAACTTCTGATACAGGAACGTCATAAGAAGAAACAATGCCGACAGTCCGAAAATCGCGGGCGACCAGGCTCTTTTTCTGACGAGAAAATAAACCGGAATCATAATCAGCGCTGAGGAATGAAAAAGCGAACACAGCAGCACGATTGACATATAACGCTTCCAGCTTCCGCTGATCACGTAGCGGACGGCCCAAAACAAAACGGCCGCCACCATATACTGCCTGATCCCGTTAAAGGAAGCGTAATAGTGATACGTGCCCAAAAACAAAAACACACTCAGCTCAAACGGACGGCCGAACTCAACGAGCCCCTTTAAAATAAAGCTGCACGTCACGACCGCTACGGTGAAATACATAATTTGCGGATCTTTCGTGATAAAATTCATGAGCCAGATGAGAGACGTAAACCCCGGATCAACGGCTGCTTTTTTCGCTCCGAACCCGAAGATCTCCCAAATGCTGCCGTAATTTCCCGCCAGCTTGTACATCAGCGCGTACGTCTGAAAATCCGTCCCGACTCTGTAGCGCAAACCGGAGACCAATACGAGCGATAGCAGCGGAACGATCATGACGAGCTGATTCGGCCGGTATCCGGTCGAAAGCGATTGATCACGCCCGCCGCACATTTTGGCGAACCATGACCAAATATACACAATTCCCATATTGACTACGTATACAATCATTCGTTACTGTTCCTTTTTCCAATTCATATTGTAAAGCTTCATAACAGCCCCCGCATTTTCTCCCGCGTCATATCCCTGCCGTCTGAGGGTTTCTTTAATGCGCGCCCCGTCAGGCTTTGCCGCCTCTGCTGCCCGTAAAACCGCGGATGCCCATTGTCCGAGCGGTTCTTTGAGGCTGAGCCTTTTGACCAGCCCGAGCCCGGCATCGGCTTCTTCCGTTATGCCGTCTGATATCACGCACGGCACCCCGGAGGCCTGCGCTTCAACGAGCGTGACGGGCAGCCCTTCATAAAGAGACGGCATGACAAATACATCCAGCGTTTTCAGCAGGGCATGAACGCGGTCTTCTATGCCGATAAAACGCACATCATCATCAAGCCCCAGCTTCGCCGCCAGATTTTCCATGTCGGTGCGAAGCGGACCGTCTCCGGCGAGAACCAGCTGTAAACTGATGCCCCGCTCTTTCATATCAGCGGCCAGCCGGAGCAGAAATTCGTGGTTTTTTTCTTCTGTAAAGCGGCCGATATGGCCGATCACCAAACGGCCGTCTGCAATGCCCCGCTTCCTTTTTTCAGCTTCTGTGTCCGCGCATCCGCCGGCAAATAAGTCGAGATCAATGCCGTTCGGCAAAAGATGCACGTCTTTTTCTTTCCCGAATAAGAAACGGCCCGCGTCTTCCCCGCAGGCGCACAGTGCCGTGGCGTTTGCGGTGATCAGCCGTCTGAACACAAACAGCTGCATCCCGGCAAGCCGCGACGCCCGTCCCCGCCACGACGTACTGTGCGAATGACAGATCCGCACCGGGACGCCGGCTAAACGAGCGGCAAGCGCGATGAATCCCGACTGAAAATCGGTATGGGCGTGCACGGCGGCAAACGGGCCTTTTTCCTGAATCACCCGCTTGACCTGTTTTACAAATGTAATCGGGTTTGTGCTGCCGATGCTCGGCACATAAAAAAGCCGTCCGCCGAGAGCGAGAATTTCCTCATCATAAGCGCACGGATCGTTCCTATGGGTTAAAAAATCAAACTGCACCTTCGTTCTGTCCATCTTCCGGTACAAATTCATCATCATCGTTTCTGCGCCGCCCCTGTTCATCCCGCTGAAGATGTGCAGCACCCGCATCGGTTTGTCAGTCATGTTCGGCAAGCCCTTCTTTTTGGCGGATGTCCCTGTTTTTATGATAACGGTTCATGACCGCGGGCGGCGTAATGGCGCGGATGAGCGGTTTTGCGATATACGCGTAATGGGAAAGCGGCAGCTTCAGCCGTCTGCATGCCTGAAAAACGAGCACCGCATTATCAATGGAATACGTAAACGATCTCCTCTTAAACGCATCACTGTCCTCTCTGACTTTATACAGCGTTTCTTGGAGATTGTACCCCCGGAAACCCGCTTCAAAAAAGCGCAGCCACAAATCGATATCCTCCATCCGCCGCGTCCGTCTGACTGACCGGTAGCCGCCAAGCGCTTTGTACGCTTCAGCCCGCATCATAATGGTGCCGTGGCAGAATGGTGTGCCTTTCGCCATAATTCCCGGTTTCGGCACGGGCGGCAAAAGCCGGGCGCCCCTTACACCGAATTCGTCAAATACGAGCATGCCCGTGCCTACGACTTGATAGTGGGCGTGCTTGTTTAAGAAAGCGGCCTGTTTTTCCAGTCTCCTCGGGTTGGAGATGTCATCACCGTCCTGCCTGGCGATATAATCCCCCGTTGCGTATGTCAGACAGCGGTTAAGCGAAGCGGCAAGCCGTTGATTTGTCTTATTTTGAATCAGCATAATCCGGTCGCCGTAATGATCCGCGTAACGGCGCGCAATCTGATACGTTCCGTCAGTTGACGCGTCATCACACATAATCAGTTCCCAATTCTTATAAGATTGGCTCAGGATGGATTCAATACTCTCCGCTAAAGTCTCTTCGCAATTATAAATTCCCATGATGACGGAAATTTTCGGTTGTGCTCCTGCATTCATACGCTTTTCTCCTTTTTATCCATATAACCGGCGTAAATGTGCGCCATTTCCTTTACCGTACGTGTTTCTGAAAAACATTCCGCCGTCCTGCGCCCTTCTTGCCCCATTGCTTTTCGCAGCCCCGGGGAGCGGTACAGCTTTTCAATCCGATCGGCAAACGCCGCGCTGTCCCCCGCCGGCACGAGAAAACCGTTCACGCCGTCTTCGATGATCTCGCGGTGCCCCCTGTTGTCCGCGGCAACGGCGGGCTTTTCGGCAGCCATTCCTTCAAGCAGATTCATGCCGAGTCCTTCGCGGATGCTTGAGGCGACAGACAGATCGGCAAGCTGAATCAGTTCATGAATATCGCGGCAAAAACCGTAAAACCGCACCATGTCGGATACACCGAGTGATTCAGCCTTTTTTCTGTACGGCTCTTCCATCGCGCCTTCTCCGGCAAATACGAGTTTCAGCTCCGGGATGCGGTTCCTCAGCAGTGCCGCAGTTTCAATGAGAAGTCCCTGGTTTTTATTGCCGTTTAATTCAGCGGGGTATACGAGAATAAATTCCCCGGCGCCGAAGCCGTGTTTTTCTCTCAGACGTTCACTCTCTTCCCGGCTCACAGGGCGAAACCTGTCTGTATTCACCCCGATGCCGTGTATTTTTTTCGCGCTGCAATCTGTTTTTTTCATTTGCTTGGCCCGTTCGTAATCCTCTTCATTAATCGTAATCAGACAATCCGTATAAGAAGAAAGAAATTTTTCGATCGGGTAATAAAGAAGCCAGTTTTTCAGAGGCGCTCCGTCGCAGAAGTGAAAGCCGTGCGCGGTGTACAGCACCTTTGTCCCTTTTTGGCGCGCTTGTCTCGCCGCAAGGCGTGCAAGCACGCCGCCGACCGGCGTATGACAGTGAATCATGTCGTAGCCGTTGTCCTGAATGAGCCGTTTCAGACGCCTGTAAACAGAAAGATTTTCGGGATGAAACGGCGAGCGCCGGATCGGAATGGAAAACTTTTCATCAACGAACGGAAGATTCATATTGCCGCCTGCCGCGACGTGCACCTCCCAGCCCATATCCTGAAACCATTGAAAATACGGAAGATGAAAGGCTTTAAAATGATAATCGACTGTGGCGCAGAATAATACTTTTTTCGTCATCTTTCTGTCCTCCCATCACACGCCTGCGGCCGCTTCTTCATGTACTGATTCGATCGCCTCAAACAGCCTTTTTCTCAGCTCTTCTTCAGGCAGACGGCTGAATTCCTCCATAAAACGGATGAGCACGGCCCAATTCCCGTCCACCGCTTTCCCGATATGGATTTTCGGAAAAATCTGCTCCGTATGTACTTCATTATGATTCAGCAATTCTTCATACATCTTTTCTCCCGGACGGATGCCGGAGAATTCGATGGGAATCTGTTCTGTCGTATAGCCTGATAAATGAATCAGGTTTTTGGCCAGATCGACGATTTTGACGGGTTCTCCCATATCCAGAACGAAAATCTGCCGCCCTTTTGCAAGCGCCCCCGCCTGAATGACGAGTCTTGACGCTTCGGGGATCGTCATAAAATATCTTGTCATCGCCGGATGCGTGACGGTGACGGGTCCGCCTTTTTCAATCTGCTTTTTGAAAATCGGAATGACGCTGCCGCGGCTTCCGAGCACATTTCCGAAACGGACGGCGGCGAATTTGGTGCGGCTGACCTTTCCGAGGTTCATGATGACCATTTCCGCAAACCGTTTCGTCGCGCCCATGACATTGGCCGGATTGACCGCTTTGTCAGAAGAAATCAGCACGAATGTTTCCGTTCCGCACATGTCGGCGGCTTCGGCGACATTTTTCGTGCCGATGATGTTGTTTTTAACGGCTTCTTCCGGATTATGTTCCATTAACGGCACATGTTTATGGGCAGCCGCATGATAGACGACGTGCGGCTCGTATTTTTTCATCAAAGTAAAGATTTTATCTCTGTCCTGAATATCGGCGATCTCCGCGTGAAAGAGCACCTCTTTGCCGAAGCGTGCGGACAGCTCGGTATGTACGGAATGAATGCTGTTTTCTCCGTGGCCTAGAAGGACGATTTCCCGCGGAAGAAACGCGCTGATCTGGCGGCAGATTTCAGAACCGATTGAGCCGCCGGCGCCCGTGACCAGAATCGTTTTTCCCTTGATGCTGTCAGAAATTTTGCTCGTATCAAGGGTGACCGGCTTTCTGCCGAGCAGATCTTCGGCTTTTACATCTCTGATGTGTCCGGCAGCCTGCGTTCCGAGCAGGATCTCGTCAAATTGCGGCATGATTTTAATATGGGCGCCCGTCTGCACACATTCTTTGTATAACGTTTGAAGCTCATGGGTGCAAAGAGACGGAATGGCAATGATGATATGATGAATTCTCAGCCTCTGCACCGCCGGCATAATGCTTTCTTTTCCGCCGATGACGGGCAGGCCCATGATTTCGAGCTTATGCTTCGTCTGATCATCATCAATAAAAGCCACAGGCATGATTCCGAGATCGTTTTTCTGGGTAAGCTGACGGACGAGCAGCGTCCCCCCCGAACCTGCGCCGATGATCAGCGCCCTGGAAGAGTCATTTTGCTTCCTGCCGATCGTTTCTTTCAGCACCCGTGAAATCATCCGGCTTCCTCCGATGAACAATAGCTGAACCATCCAGCTGACGGCCAACAGCCGGAACAAAATCGTGTGGAACACCCCGTATTGGACTGCCGCTGTTACGGCTGCTGACAGCGTGATCCCCTTCATCAAGGCAAGCAGCTCGCCTATTCCCGTGTACGTCCATACCTGCTTATACTGGTGAAACATAAAAGCGCATACATGATGGCTGATCAGCATGCTCACGGCAGTCAGCAGCAACGCTCCGGAGTCATAAAAGTGATAAGAATCCTCAAAAAATTGATATCCTATAACAACGGAAAGTAAAACGAGATACGTATCCAATGCAAAAATCATTGAAAGTCTTCTCCGGTAAGTCAATCTTTCCCCTCCTCATTTATCGGTTTAGCTGATACGGTTTTCGTAAAAAAACAGACATAACAGCTAAGCCGATAACAATGCATCATCTTAAGATAAATTGGGCATTTAACCCGTCCTCACACCCCGCCACCGACGACCAGCATCTAAGGCAGCGAAAAACGCCGCCCACAGCAGAGCCGAGTGCCTCCGTTGATAAAGGTAAGGAGACATCACCTGCACCGCTCAATACGAGTAGTGCTCCGTTTTTTTGATTTTCTTTTTATTCAGCAGCGCCCCCAAAAGCTTTGCCTTTGACTGCTGGAGCGCGTCTCTCGCCTTTTGGACGGTATCCATTTTCGTTTTTCCGCTCAAGACGACGAGAACGCTTCCATCTGTCTGATTCGCTAAAATCTGTCCGTCCGCCACAGCCAAAAGCGGAGGTGAATCGAAAATAACCAGACTGTACCGGCTGTACATCTCCTGAATCAGCTCTCCCATCGCCTTTGAAGATAAAAGCTCAGCCGGATTCGGCGGCGTCGGCCCGCTCGTTAAGACATAGAGGTTGTCAATCAGCGTTTTTTGCACCGTTTCGCCGAGGGAAGCGTTTCCGACTAACACATTTGTCAGGCCTTGTACATTTTCAAGCTGATAGGTCTCATGTATCGTCGGTTTTCGTAAATCCGCATCGACGAGCAGCACCTTTTTTTCCTGCTGCGCAAATACCGCGGCAAGGTTGGCGGCGCTGAATGATTTTCCTTCTCCCGGAACGGAGGAAGTGACGAGAATGGAGCGCAAATGGGTCTGAACAGAGGAGAACTCAATATTTGTCCGAATGGTGCGGTATTGTTCAGCCACCAATGATTTGTGATGTAAAACGGATATTTGAGCCAGTCCCCTTCTTGATTTCTTTTTTCTGAATCCCAAACGCCTCACTCCCCGAAATGTTTTTCATCAGACCGTGTCTGCTGATTTTTGATGTCATACACAACCCCTAAAACAGGCAAGTCTGTTTTTTCGCTGAGCTGCCGCTCGCTTTTAACGGTTTCATCAAGAAAGTGGAGAAAAAACGCAAGCGTCACACCCGCCATGAGAGCCGCACCGAACGCCATCATGATATTTCGGATGCGCGAAGGCTTGACCATCGGGCTTTCCGATGCTTTTGCCTCAGACAAAACAATGACGCCTTTTATATTCATCCTGTCACGGACTTCTTTTTTAAATGTCTTCATCAGCGTGTTCGCTATAGCGGCGGCCTGTTTCGGATTCTCGTCCTGCACCGCTACGGTAATGATCTCTGAATCGGTTTCGCTGCTTGTCGTGATCTTTGCTTTTAAAGCGGATGCCGTCTCAGAAAGATGCAGCGTCTGTTTCACTTTCTCAAGCACAACCGGGCTTTTCATTATCGTTTGAAACGTATTGTTGTAATGAAGATTCAGCTGAACGTCGCTGAGATTCGAATTTTTTTCACCGCTTGTTTCATGAATGAGCACTTGGGTCGATGACTGATAAACGGGCGAAATCACCCGGAATTGGATGTATCCCGTCACCAGCGTTACAACTGCTGTCATGATAAAAATCAGTAAAAATCTGTGTTTAATAATGTCAAATAGTTCTTTGAAACTCATATTCTCATTCATGTAATTACAGCCTCATCCTTATTGCATCAGGCTTAAACGCCCCCTTCTGTTAATGATTGGATTATAAAAGAAAAGGTCGAAATTTGAAAATTTCAAATTAAGCCATTTGGTTCTTTTTAGAGAACATTATCATGATTTTCCTCTTATTTACTGCACTTACCTTATAATTTTAAATTTTATAAAGAACGAAAGATTTCTTATAATGAACAAAAAAGCCAGTATACAGGGGAGAATTCAGCACAATGATTGGAAGAATAATTCGTTTATACCGCAGAAGAAAAGGCTACTCTATTAATCAGCTAGCAGTTGAAGCAGGTGTCTCTAAATCTTATTTAAGCAAGATAGAACGGGGGGTTCACTCAAATCCGTCCATCCAATTTCTGAAAAAAGTATCCGCCACCCTGCAGGTCGATCTGACGGAGCTTTTTGATGCCGAAACGATGCTGCATCACATGGGAGACACGGAAGATGAGTGGCGCATCCACCTTGTGCAGGCCGTGCAGTCGGGCATGCCGAAAGAAGAACTGTTCACCTTTACGAACAAACTGACTGAAAAACGCCCGGAGCCCGCACCCTACCGCAACAGAAAACTGACTGAATCCAACATTGAGGAATGGAAAGCGCTGATGCAGGAAGCCAAAGAACTCGGCTTGTCCGTTCAGGAAGTCAGATCATTTTTAGAACGGAAGCGTTACTAATGATATGCTGATGAAAAGGCTTTTATTCGCTTCATGTCTTCATCTCTGTTTATAATGAAAAGAAAAAAGGGGATGAAATGATGACAAAACTTACCGTTCAAACCCGCTCCGGCGCACTGAAAGGAACTGCCGGCCGCGGCGTCCGCACATGGAAGGGAATACCGTACGCGAAGCCGCCCGTCGGAGAGCTCAGATTTAAAGCGCCGGAGCCGCCCGCACCTTGGGACGGCGTAAAACATGCCGATTCGTTCGGACCGGTTTGTCCGCAGCCGGATGATATGCTGTCTATATCGTTTTCCGGAGATGTACCGCCTCAATCTGAAGATTGCCTTTACCTCAATGTTTTCGCCCCCGATTCAGAGGGCGAAAAAAAGCCTGTCATGGTATGGATACACGGCGGGGCATTTTATTTAGGTGCCGGAAGCGAACCGCTTTACGACGGATCTGCCCTTGCCGCTGACGGAGATGTCATTGTAGTGACACTCAATTACAGGCTCGGACCATTCGGCTTTTTACATTTGTCTTCTATTCATGACGCGTATTCCGCCAATATCGGGCTGCTCGATCAGATCGCCGCGCTGCGCTGGGTGAGGGACAATATCTCCGAATTTGGAGGAGACCCGGATAACGTCACGATATTTGGTGAATCGGCAGGCGGCATGAGCATCGCCTCCCTTATGGCAATGCCTGACGCAAAAGGCCTGTTTCATAAAGCCATTTTAGAAAGCGGCGCCTCTCATACGATCCCGGCGGACATGGCAAAAGACATCGCGACGGCATTTATTCATGAAGCCGGCACTGATCAATTGCAGGAGCTTTCCGTTAATGACCTGCTTAAGACTGCGGATAAAGTGCGGCGCTCACTAGATCAAAACATTTTTCAGCTTTTGTTTCAGCCCGCCATCGATCCGGCCACATTGCCTGCGGAACCGGTGAAAGCCATAGCAGACGGGGCCGCAGAAGGCATACCTATGATCATCGGAACCAATCGTGATGAAGCATATTTGTTTTTCACCCCTGATACAGACATTCATTCCGAGAAAAAACAGCAAGATTATTTGCATTATCACCTCGGAGAGAACTGCACCGAGCAAGCGGCAGATTTATATCCGCATTCATTAAAGGGACAAATCGATATGATGACGGATCTGATTTTCTGGCGGCCGGCTGTCGCTTTCGCACAAGGACAGTCGCAGCACGCACCGGTCTGGATGTACCGCTTTGATTGGCATGGCGAAACACCGCCGTTTCATAAAGCCGTTCACGCTCTGGAATTGCCGTTTGTGTTCGGAAACTTTGATTCTTTGAGAAAGACGCTGCAAGAACCGCTCGGTGATGACGCAGAACAGCTTTCCAAACAAATCCAATCCGCATGGCTCGCTTTTGCAAAAACCGGAAACCCGAACACCTCTCACTTCAATTGGCCTGAATATGAAACCGATTCACGCGAAACTTTGCTTTTCAACACGGATACCGCTGTCGAAAGTGATCCCGATTCAGCAAAACGCCGCATCCTGTTTCAAGCATAAAAAACGCCAAGGGAGCCGGCTCCCTTGGCGTTTCGTTTTCATCTCACTTCAGACATCAGTCAGTTTCGCAGTATATCCATTTCCACATTAACCCTGATATGTTATATTCTAACTCAATACGTTAACAAACATTCATAAAGGAGTTTTTATATGGAGAAATCAAGTATTATCGGCACAGCTGCCGTTATAATCGGGGCGCTTATGACCTTAATTTCATTTATCTTCCTGCGCGACACTGATTTCTATGCCGTGAGGTGGATAGGGGTTGTTATCATGGTTGCAGGGTTTTCATGCGGGCCGGCCCACACCATTTCAAAACATAAAAACAAACATGAAAAAGAAACCCGGTAACCTTTCCTGGGTTTCTTTCATACACTTCATGTCATCTCACTTCATAATGCAACTCCGCAAATTGCTTATAGCGCCTGACATCAGTCAGCTTCAGCCCTGTCTCCCGGTCTCCGGGTTTGAACAAAGAAATTCCGCGGCCGAGCAGAACGGGGGCGATCTGAATGATAAACTCATCGACAAGTTTTTCCTCCAAAACCGGGTGCAGCAGATCACTCCCGCCGACAATCCAAATCCGCTTGCCTTCTCGGCGTTTCAATGCTTTTATAAAATCGGCAGGCTCTTCATGAATAAACCTCACATGTTCAGTACGCCCGGTCAATGTCCGCGAAAACACATAGCATTCTTTACCTTTGTACGGAAATTCCTCAGGCATTAAAACCAATATTTCCTCGTATGTTTTTCTGCCCATGATGATCGTATCGACAGATTCATAGAAAGCTTCATAATCGGTGCCGTCTTCACCTTCAGTTCCGATTAACCAATCTAAAGAATGATTTTCCCGCGCAAGATAGCCATCTGCGCTGACAGCTCCGTAAAAAACGAGTTTTCTTTGACCGCTCATAAAAATCCCTCCCCCTTTTTTATTATACCTTGAACATACGGATGAAATGAAAAAATGATAGAATCGGGTAAAAACCCCCGTTACCGGGTTTTCGTTTCTTCCTGCTTTGGAGATGCTGTTAATATGCCGTCTATCCATCTTCCGGTAATCGGCATAAAGAAATGAAGGATGATCCCTCCTAAACAAACGGTTAATAACGTTCCGATGCCTACCGGACCTTTTAGCATCACGGCCAGTATGAAAAATATGAAGTAAATGACCGTTCTTGAAAAAAAGATGCTTCTCCCGGTTAAATCGCGGACAATTAGCGTTAACCGATCAACCGGGATCGGGGCGAAATTTGTGTGCAGATAGGTTGCGGTTCCTATCCCTATCACAACTAAACCGATTGCAAAACAGCCCGCTTTTCCGTACCACAGTTCAGGCGTTATGACTCGATGCAGAAAAAAAAGCCACATATCAATCCCGATTCCCGTTATAAACGCCGTAATCATCCCTGAAAATTCCGGCCTTTGCCTTTTTAACATTGAATTACAGCAAATGAACAGGAAAGCGATGATGATTTCCCAGCTTCCCACGGTAAGCCCTGCATGGACGGACAATCCCACAATAAGCGCATCAAAAGGCGACGTTCCAAGATCTGATTGAATCGTGACAGAAATACCAAAGGTCAAGATCATGATTCCTAAAACATAAAAAACATATTTCACCTTATCGTCCTCATTTTCTTATTTTATGTTGCAAATACAACAAAAATACGTTATGTTTACTATACGGTATTTTCGTTGCAAACACAACAAAAAATCAGCTGATATGATAAATGAAGAAAGGAGCTGGATGACCATGAGTATTCAATTAAAAAAGTGCAGCCTTAACGATATAACAGAGCTCCGGGAGATAAGCATTGAAACATTCAATGATACATTTAAAGATCAAAATTCACCAGAAAATATGAAAGCTTATTTGGAAAATGCATTCCGCTCTGAACAGCTGAAAAAGGAATTATCCAATCTGTCTTCTCAATTCTATTTTGTTTATTATCATGATGACCTTGCGGGGTATGTAAAAGTCAACATGAACGAAGCACAGTCAGAAAAAATGGGTGAAGATTCTCTTGAGATTGAGAGAATTTATATAAGAAAAAACCATCAGAAACACGGACTTGGCAAATATCTGCTGAACGAAGCTGTGAAAATCGCAACAGCACACAATAAAAGGAACATCTGGCTGGGCGTATGGGAAAAAAACGAAAATGCAATCGCCTTTTATCAAAAAATGGGGTTTGTCCAAACCGGAGAACACTCTTTTTATATGGGGGATGATAAACAAGTCGACATTATCATGACCAAAACCCTGTCGTAAAAGAATACAAAAAACCCGGCCAAGCTGCCGGGTTTTTTCTCTTATTTTAATTTTCCCGCACGGATATCATCGGTCATTCCTTCGTACGGCGCTTCTGAAATCAGTGTTTCGTTATTGATTCCCGCATTGTTGAGATACGTAATATCCGCAAACTCGGGAACGACATATTTCGGGTACGTTTCATATTTCTCACGTGACTCTTTCATCACGTCAATGTAATCATTTTGGTAGCACACCGTGATTTCCGGATGCTCATGCACCCATTTCGGGAAGAAAATAATTCCGTGCATCCGTTTTTCATTCGGCATAAAGTTTAAGGAAACGTCTGTTCCTGTCGGTTCAGTCCATGACACTTTGTATACGCCTTCTGTCAGCTTGACGATATTCACTTCCTGGTCGCGCACCCAGCGGCCGCCTACCATTCCGCTATGAATCCGATAGTCGATCGTATGATCATTTTTAATATAGATTTCATACTCCCAGCCGTTTTCATACGTGTAAATCATATGGCTTCCGATAAAGTTTTCCATGTTGACTCACTCTCCATATTATTATTGAACTTCATAAACATCTAACCGAATGTCATCCGGCAATCTGACCGCAGCCCCGATAAACAGCCGGTCCTGCAGATGCTGATATGCCTCGCTGCTTGTTTCAAACACAGGCACAGTACGGAAATAAACATGCTCGGGATCAATGATGCGGTTCACTGACTCATAAATGACTTTTTTAAAGAAGGTTCATTCAAGGACGTATCACCTCCCGAGTTATTATGTTTACTTAAACATGTAACTATTTACACGTTTAATTGTAACGCTGTTAAAATGGACTGTCAAATAATGAGCTGTTTCTGATTATGTTTTCCAATGTTCAATGAAAAAAGACAAGGGCGGCAAATGCCGGCCCCTTGTCTTTTTCGTTTAGTGTATGCTCATACCAGACGATCGTCTTTATTAATAATCGCAATCTCTATCTCTGCATTCTTTCTTTCTCACAGCATCTATAGTGTGTCCCATAATCTTGTCATTTGCCTTATCATAAATACCCTCGAATTTATTCGATGTATCACCGTTGTAATAGCCAAATACCTCTATCCCGCCCATTGGATCTATTTCGTATTTATCTTTAAATGTAACGTTATGTATGCCTTCATAATTCGCTTTGATAAATTTCTCCATTCGTTCCTGAGCAATCTTTATCTCTTCAGCCTGAACATTTTTATCATTCATACTCTTCATTATAAAACCTCCGGCTGCTATCAAGATAACCAAGAAGATCATAATGTATGTTTTCACCAGAAATCATCCTCCCATGAGTTATGATGAAGCTCGCGGACTCGCAAAAATGGTCGGTGACACCCGGTGCAATAATTCATACAAAAACAGACGCTATTTAGGCGACTTAAAGTTTTTCTTCAATGTTCACAGCGGATCATATAAACCGGCAAACAAGAGAACTTCTTTATTTTGCGTCTTTTAGTATTCACATTCTTTTTCCTGACATTCGGGTTTCTCTTCTGCATCGACTGACGAAACTCCTATTTCATCATTCGTTTTGTCATAAAGTCCGAAAAATTCTTTTTCCTTATTACCATTCAAGTACCCTTCAATGGAAATTCCCCCCATAGGGTCTATTTTGTAATCGTTATCGTATGTAATGTGCTTTATATTTTTGTAATTAGCTTTTATATAGCTTTCCATTTTATCTTTCGCTTGGTTAAAAAGTTCTTGCTCTGCTTCTTTTTTATCATGGTGGTACTTCATGTAGATACTTCCTGACGCTATAGTTATTACAAATATCAGGACAACCATGTATTTCTTCACAGACTCATCCTTTCTTAGATTAAATTTACATCAACCTCAGAGTGTTGTACATGTCTAAAAAACATCAATGTATCAAATATCAGTGATCGAGATTACTTTTATATAAGCGTTAGTTAGACTAGCCTAAAGGGTGTGTGAACTTCTGAAAAAGTTTATAGTCAGATCTAGATTTAATGAAGGAGAAGGGAATTCAAAGCCAGAAGGAATTGGCTGATTTAGTTGGTTCAACTGAGGTTACGATAAGCAGATTTAAAACAAATACAAGATATGATAACACAACACTATTCATTATTAACAGGATTAAAAAATGCACCTATGAAAAATTTGTTTTATGTCCAGGAGATTAGAGGAAGAGCAATACAACAAAATTAGCCCAGCTCGATTGAGCGGGCTAATTTATCTTGTACAAAGCTTATCTTTACATTCTTCTTTTGGTTCGGCATCAACCGTATATGACAATATTTCTTTATTGCCTGGGTCATATAGACCTTCAAACTCTTTTTTTCCATTAGTATAACCCTTAACACTAATACCGCCCATTGGGTTAATATAGTAATCCTCAGAAAAATGGATATCTTTCACATTTTTATAGTTCGTTGTTAAAAACTTTTTCATATGATTCTGGGCTTCTTCGAATAACGCAATCTCTTTTTCCTTTCGATCATACTGATGCTTCATAAAAAGTCCCCCAACTGCTATAATTATTAAAATAAGGATAATTATGTACTTTTTCTTTTTCATTTGGAAATCAACCCTTTCCTGTCTCATTTTACAAAAATAAGGAGGCGTTGTATATGAATTACAAGATTAAAGTTCCAAAAATAACAGATAAAACTTATTATACGCTAAGTCAGGAATCTTACAACCGCGAAAGATTAGCTGATAAATTGAAAACGGGGAAACCGATACAAACAGACCAAAAAACTTATTGGTACGTTGAAAAAATAAAAACGGACGAAGATACCGGATTAGACGCGGTTGTACTATCACAAGGGGAAAAAACACAAGATGGTAAATGGATAAAATCAAAAAACCCCGAAAACGTGGTCGTCGCCTTTGCGGGAACCGATATCGGAAAAGACCCGATCAATGACGGCGTAAAAGCGGACGGCGGCAATATTGTTTTCGGAAATGATCCGAAAACAGAAGTACATTATATTGTAAAAAAAGACGCAAAGGATACGTCGAAAACACTTGGAACCTATCACGGAACGCCCTCTCAAGACGCCATGCTCACAACCGGAAAGTATAAGCTGATAACGAAAACATCGCAAATCGATCAAGCCGATCAGCTGGTACGCGGCGTAAAGAAAAAGTATGCCGGAACGTCAACGATTATTTCAACAACCGGCCATTCACTCGGCGGCGCTGAGGCCGAATACAGCGCGGTGAATAATGATGTGTACGCCGTCGCGTTTAACAGTCCTTCCGTCGTGAAACTGCACGATGAGGAAACACAGAAAGACATCAACAGCGGCATTTACGATCCTTACATCCGGTCAATTATCAATCCGGACGACATGGTCGGGGCGGGTTATTGGAACGAATATGACCGCCACAACGGGACAACGATTTATACGAAAAACCCCTCGCTCTCACAGTTCAGCCGAAAGCAGCGGCTTGATGGGAACTTAAACGAGCAGATCAGCAAGAATCTCGCTTATTTCTTCACTACCGTCATTCTGAGAAATCCGGATACACACGGCTTAAACGAAGCAAATTTCGTGTTCGACAGAAACGGCACTATCGCAAATCCGAACGGAGATGAGTTAGTCTTCGATAAAAACCTCGGCGCTCTTCTGCCGGCCGGTGCGATCGGAAGCGCAGATACAATAAAAGTAACGCCTAAAAACGCAAAGAAGCTGGCTGAAAAGGTGCAGGCTATGACTGAGGATTTGCGAACGATGAAAAAAGAAGCGCAAAACGCCTATCAGGAGCACGATGAAAAAATCGCCGAGCTGAAAACAGAATTTTACGGCCAAGTCGGACATGGCTTGTTTGATCAGCTTCAAGCACAGGACGTGACCAATACCATTGAAGATATTGCGCAATCCTACGATAAAGGCCCGATTTTTTATGACACTCAGGCTGAGCAGGCGTTTATTGATTCCTTGCAGGCGGCGATTACGGACCTTGAAGAGATTGGCGGATTCTTACATAAAATAGCGGATGAATTTCAGGAAAAAGACCAGATGCTCGCAAACTGGTTAAGATGATAGAGGTGGATACATAATGCCGACATTAGACGAACTTTTAGAACACAAGGACGACCCGATGAAGAAAAGGCTGCAGCGGCAGATGCTGAAAACCGTCATGACACAGGCAGCGGGGATAAAACTGGAGACAGTCCGCCGAACGCTGAAACCGACATTCGAAATGGATACGTTGAAAGATGAATTATATGAAGTGTATTCAGCACTATTGAACAGCTTTGAAGGCAAGGCGCAAAAAGCTCTCGCACAGCGGATCAGTGAAAGTGCGCGGCTGATTGCCGGAACCGAACATAACAGAGACCCATTCGTTAACAGTTTCAAAACAAGATAAAATAAAAAAACCTCGCAGATTTATCATCTGTGAGGTTTTTCCTATCGTCTTAACTGAGACGCGCTCGGAGGGATTCGAACCCCCGACAGACGTGGTACCGGAAACCACCGCTCTATCCAACTGAGCTACGAGCGCACGTTTTTTCAATCAGATACCTTTATATTATAATAAAGAAACGCACAGAAAGCAACTCTTTTTTGATAATGCACAACAGGATTATGCAGCGTCCTCATGCAGCATAATCCTGCATCACTAAGAAAAAGACGTTGATTCAACGGCTAATGGATTTCACAAGGAGGCACTCTATGAAACGATTTATATTTCAAGTTGTTTAATCAATTTAGCTGGATTGCCCCCAACTACAACATTATCTGGTACATTTTTAGTAACTACAGCACCTGCAGCGATAACTGCATTATTACCTATCGTTACTCCGGGATATATGACTGAACTTCCTCCAACCCATACATTATTCCCGAAAGTAATAGGCTTTCCATATTCTAATCCCGTATTGCGGTCAGTCGGAAGAAGCGGGTGTGTAGCTGTATAGATTTGGACACCGGGCCCAAGCATACAATTATCTCCGAACCGCACTTCACATATATCTAATATGGTGCAATCAAAATTTGCGAAAAAGTTTTCGCCTACAAAAGTGTTATATCCATAATCAAACCTGATATTTGGTTCCATATATACGTTTTCTCCTGTTGAACCAAGTAACTCCCGCAATAAATTAGTCCGTTTATCGGCTTCAGTTTCTAAAGTCTGATTATACATTCTAACCAGCCGTCTTGCGTTTTCTCTGTCTTTTGCTAATTCAGAGTCAGACGGGTTATATAATTCCCCGGCTAACATCTTCTCTTTTTCTTTTATCATTACTATTTTCTCCTCTTATGTGTTATTACAGGCAGTTATGCAGGGGTGCCGCGTGAATCGCTCCTTTTACAGAAGCGGCGGTGATGTTCACTTATCTGTTCGCACAGCGTCTCCTTTGATATGACATCAATTCAAAGGCATCCCCCGCACCGGCTGTGTCGGAAACAGCGGCTTTCAAGCCTTTATCTTCATATGACTCGCCATTTTTTAAATAAACCGCCGCACCTTCGCCTCCTTTTGTCAGTACAACGACGTTGATACGGCCGGTAAAAAGCGAAGCAACTGCTTCTCGCTCGTCATCGATACTGGTGATAAACCGCCGCACCTCATCAGAGGCTTTCATGATATCCGCAAGGGGAAAAACGTTAGAAGCGTCTCTCGGGCAGCTTGATTCATCAGACCGTAAAGGGAGCCTGATATTAGGGTCAAAACTGATCATCCCGCCGATTTTTTTGAAAGTCTTCGATCACTTTGATATGCGCTTGCTTCATCGGACTTTTAACCAAGTCTTTCGAACAGATCTCCTTGATGAAACCATTTCTGCTTTACCTCTTCCGGTGAAAGCGCAAATCAGCAGCATTCTTCCGATAAAAATGAAAGCTTCTTTCCCCCGGCCTTATCTACGAAGACAAAAGCCAATCCGGTTTCGCCTTCATCGCTTCGAATGAAATAAGAAACATCTGCGCCATTTTCCTCAAGGACACCAACGGTAATCCCCGAAATGATCATTGGCGATTTTCGTCAGCATGACGGCACGCGCGCCGGCGGCATCGCGCTCAAAGGATGTGACATCTTGCAAAGCCTTTTTTTGGAATGGAATAAAATCAATCAGTATTTCACCGATGCAAAATATTTTTTTCAAGTGACTCCTTTTCCTTCCATATGTCTTTTAGAGTCCAATAGGTGAATTCTTCAACCCTCACAGCGCCTTTCTCAGAAAACAGCTCAATCCCCAATCTGCCTTCATTCGGATAGATACGGCTTGTCATCGTTGTTTCTCCATGATTTGCGAATACTTCAATCGAGGATCTGTCAATAAAGATACGCAGCGCCAGCTTGCCGTTTGTATCCGTCTGCACCCTTCTCACACCGTCTTTCGCTTTCCCCATCTTGGTGCAATCAAGTGTCAGCTTTTTATCCGTTAGATTGTATGTCAGCACAAGTTCTTCTTCGTCAAGGCCGCGAATCTTAAAACCTGCCGTTTCGGCATCGGAATCGTTTACATCAAACACGACTCGGACTTCAAGCAGGTCTTCCGACGTCTTTGCCAAGTAACTCCCTGAAACCGATCGTCCGGCACATTCCCGATATTCCATTTTCCGCAGCTGCTTGGTTTCTTCCACGGGATTCATCAAAAGTTTATGATCATCACGCAAAGTCAGTTCTCGCGGCAAAGTCAGTGCACCGCACCACCCGTCCGCTTTTGTCGGCATCTCAGATTCCCACATATCCATCCAGCCGATAGCAATTCTGCGTCCTTTATCATCTAATAATGTTTGCACGGCGTAAAAGTCATGGCCGTGATCCAGTTCTTTAAAAGCGCCGTGTGTAAATTTGTTTGTTTCATCATGATAGTCACCGATTAAATAACCGGTTTGATGTAAATTTTGATAGGAATCGCCGTCCGCCTCGATACCCTGTGGCGAAATCAGCAGAACATGTTTGCCGCCTAATTCAAAGAAATCAGGACATTCCCACATATAGCCGAGATGACCGTCACTTTGGGCGAGAACCCCCGCGTATTCCCAATCACGCAAATCAGGTGAACGGTATAAAACGACCCGTCCGACGTTTTCTTTTGAAGAGTTGCCGATGACCATATACCAAACATCGCGATGCTTCCATACTTTCGGATCGCGGAAATGACGGGCGCTGTCTTCCGGCGGTTCCGCAATAACAGGGTTTTCCTGAAGCTTTTCAAACACGGTTCCATCTTGGCTGACAGCGATATTTTGAGTTTGATAGAATAGGTCTTTCTCTTGATCAATTATATTATGTCCTGTATAGATGAGGGCCAATTTTCCATGATCATCGACCGCGCTTCCCGAAAAACAGCCGCTTTGGTCGAATTCATCCCCCGGAGCTAAGGCAACCGGCAGGTGCTCCCAATGAATGAGATCTTTACTTTTTACATGTCCCCAATGCATCGGCCCCCAATGCTCATCATATGGATGATGCTGAAAAAAGACGTGGTATTCTCCTTTAAACTGAATAAGCCCGTTCGGATCATTGATCCAATTCGCCCGGGGCATAATATGGTACCCTAATCGATAACGAGTGTTCATCTTTTCCTCCGCTTTTTTCAAAGCTTCCTCTGCCTGTTGGATTCTATCCATTTGTGACATCCTCTCTATATCTGTTTTTTCGAAAAGGTTGAGTATACAGAACGCCTTTCTTTGAATCTAACAAAGTAAAAATTGAAATGATTGTGAAACATAGAGCCAGGGTTCCCATGAAAAGATATGTGTGACGGAAACCTATACTGTCGTATAAACCACCCGCAATCGGGGAGAAAATCGATGTGCCTACTTGAGATGCAAATTGAAAGCCGACAAGGTAAAGAACTGATGAAAGACGTGTATCAAAATTCGCGGCTAAATACTTGAAAATCGCAATCAGCATGATTGGCAATTCTAAAGCATGAATAAGTTTCATTGATGAAATTCCGAACGGTCCGATGACAATTCCAGACCCAATAATACGGAATGACATCAAAAGTCCCGCGAGTATCAAGCTTTTTTTAGGACCGAGTCTATTAACAATAAATGGGGCCAAAAACAACATGCCCGCTTCAATAAATACTTGAAATGAGTTTAAATATCCGAATATTTGATTCCCCATAGCTGGAGAGGGAAATAAAGAAGCGTAGTAAATCGGGAATTGCTGATCATAGACGCCGTACACGCATGCCACCCCGATTACGTACAACATTAAAAACCAAAAGTCTTTTAATAGAAAGAGTCCTCCTACGTCTTTTAACCGGATCGAATCCGCTCTTTCCTTATCATCATCCGTCATTTCAATTTTTATGGACATAATAATGACCACCAATATGACTGCTGAAAGGGACGCAATCCAGAAATTGATATTCGGATTGATATTGAACAGCTGTCCTGCAAAAAAAGTTGCTGCTGCCCATCCGAGTGAACCCCACATCCTTGTCTTGCCGTATTCGAACTGGTATTTTCGGCTGACCTTTTCAATATAAGTTTCAATAGCGCCAACTCCAGCAAGAAAAGCAGTTCCTAGATAAATACCGCCGACAATGGCGCCAAGGAAGACATCATATTGTAAAAGCGGTCCGTAGATAAAGATATAAAACGGCCCGGTAAAAACGATAAGTACACTAATCATAAATAATATGTTTTTCTTCAGCCCAAGTTTATCAGAGATAAAGCCGTATAAAGGCTGCATACACAAAGTAAAGATAGCGTTTACAGAAAAGATAATCCCAGTCGCCGATCCATTCAATTTGACTTCCTGTCCCAACCATATCGCAAACAAAGAGTAGCTGGAAGACCATGTGAAAAAGAAAAAGAAAAGATAAGCGCTCAGTTTCCAATACAGACTTTTTGAGCCTTTCATTTCTACAGCTCCTTTAACCCAACATTGATATCTATTTAATACCTGTTCCCGAACCGCTAAGACCTTCCAAAATGTAGCGCTGAGCCACAATATAAATCAAGATCAAAGGGATGGTGGAAATCGTCAATACAGCCATAACTTGATTTGTGTAGACAGGCTCTGTGCTATTGATTGCTGTAATCGCAACTTGAATCGGAAATTTCGACTTATCCGTCAAAACCATCAGCGGCCAAATATAATCATTCCAGCTGCCGATAAAGGCTAAAGTTCCGACAGTGGCTACAGCCGGTTTAGACATCGGTATCATAATCCTCCAGAAGATTTGCCATGTATTTGCTCCGTCAAGCTTGGCCGATTCAATCATTTCTTCCGGAATTGACATGAAAAAGTTTCGGAACAAATAAATATTGAATGCCCCCGCTAATGCCGGCAAAATAACGGCAAGGCGTGTATCGACCAGACCGATTTTATGAATAATTGTAAACTGTGAGATTAAAATCGTTTCAAACGGCACAATTAAAAGCGCCAACAAAATGCCAAAGAGAATCTTTTTCCCTGTAAATTGCAGTTTGGCGAATGCAAACCCTGCCATTCCGTTAATCACAACAGATCCGGCTGCTACGCACAAGCCATAAAAAAGACTGTTACCAATATACATGAGCAAATCAAACCGAGTCAGCACTTCCTTATAGGATGAAAACCATTCTGCCAGATGAAGAGAGGGCAGAAACGCTTTGAAACTGTTCATATTATTGTAAATTTCCGCTTCCGGTTTCATTGAGGATGCGATCATCCAAATGAGCGGAAAAATAAATAGAACGGCCAGCAAAACAAGGCACGTGTACTCCAAAATTGTCAAAGGCCCGACCTTACGTCTCAATGGTCTTCATCCTCCTTAACCAGCTTGCGTTGTGCGAGTGTCACCAATCCAATAATCGTTCCAAACAAGAGCGCGATCGAGCTTGCATATCCGACCATCCGATCGGTAAATCCGGTTTGATAAATATAATAGACAACGGTCATCGTTGAATTGACTGGTCCGCCCTGGGTCATAACCATGGGCTGAACAAGGAGTTTAAACGCGCTGATCAGCGTTGTGATAAAGATAAAAACAGATGTCGGTTTTAACAAAGGTAATGTAATGTAAATAAAACGCTGCCATTTATTCATACCATCTAATTGCGCCGCCTCGTAGACATCCTCGGGAATGTTTTGCAGACCAGCTAAAAAAATGAGCATCTGAAAACCTGCTCCCTGCCAAGCGGAAACGACAACGATCGTAAAGATTGCTTGCTTAGGGCTCGTCAAGAAAGGCTGTGGTGACAGACCAAAGTTTGCCAATACATTGTTTATCATACCTTCATTCGGATTCAGCAAGTACAGCCACAAAACGGAAATGACAACCAGTGACATGACAACGGGGCTAAAGTATGCGACTTTGAAAAAAGCGTTGGCTTTGCGCTTTTTATTCAATAGGAGGGCAAGCCCGAGTGCTGTCCCGATCTGTAACGGTATCAAAAAGACGACAAATGTAATGGTGTTGCCCAAGCTTTTTAAGAATATTGGATCCTGAAAAAGTTTGATGAAATTATCAAAGCCGATAAACTTACGCAAATCAGGCGTCAGCAAATAGTAATCTGTAAATGCGTAGTACACAGCCATGATGGAAGGAATCACAAGAAACATTAATAAAATAAGCGATGCCGGCCCTAAGAACATATATGCGACTGCGTTTTCCCGCCAGCGTATTTTTTTCACTGGCTTTCTTTCTAATGGAAAGGCCGGTCTAGTCTCTTTCAATATTGTTTTATTCATGGCGCCCACCTGCTAGTTTGCCTTATCGATGGCGGATTGCATTTCTTTTACACGTGTATCCAGCACTTTTTGAATATCCTGATTTTGATCATAAAAGCTAATGTCATCGATTGTTTGCTGAAATGCTCGGGTTACCTGCGGATATGCCGGTGTCACCGGACGTGCATGCCCTGTTTCTTTCAGCTGCTGCATAAAGACATTCATTTCATCAGAAAATTCTTTTGTCAGCACTTTCTCTGATGAATAACGTACAGGCAGGGCGGCGATCGATCGGCTTAATTCGATATTGGAATCCTTATTGGTCATCCAATCTACTAATTTTGCTGCCCATGCCTTATTTTCAGATGCTTGTGTCATTGCGAACTGCCAGCTTCCTGAAGGAGAGACAAGCTTTTTGGTTTTTGGCGATACAGGATATGGCATCACTCCATAATCGACGTTGGAAAAGTTCGTTTTCAGATCGGTTATTGTCCACACGCCGCTCATCTTCATCGGGTATTTCTCCGTCTCAAACGCTTGTTTGACAGGGGTGCGTGTAGTATAGCCCTCTTTAAGCATCGTTTGTATAAACGTCATCGCTTCAACAGCTGGTTTTTCGTTAAAGACGCCATCCGCTTTCTTCCCGTTTTCTGAAAGAATATCCCCGCCAGCTGACCAAACAAACGGTAAGAGCGCATAAGTCAATATTTCGTCTTTTGACTGTAATTGCATGTCGATGGCTGGTTTTTCAAATTTATTTTTCAGCGTTTTGCAAAGCTCAAGAAATTCATTCCATGTCCAAGGATCTTTTACTGTTGGCAGCGTTTTCAAATCAACCCCGGCATCCTTAAGCATTTTTTTGTTATAGTAGATGCCGACCGACGATTCACTGACGCCAATTGCATACAGTTTACCTTGGTAGGTGCCTTGCTGCTTAATGCTCGGCAATAAATCATCCTGGTCTTTCATATACTCATCCAAAGGCGCAATAACGCCAGATTTTGCATAAGCTGCAGTATTTGGTCCGTCCAAAGTGATAACATCAGGCAGGGTGTTTGTTGTCAGTGCCGCATTCACTTTGTCTTCATAACCTCCGCCGTTACCGCTTCGGGGAATGAATTCAATTTTTGCCTCGACATTTTCTGAAGCGTACTTTTTATTAAAAGCATCCACCCTTTTTTTATAAACCTTTCCTTCTTCATTATCATCAGATACATGCACCCACATTGAAATGATTTTTTTTCCGCCGCTATTTGCACTTTCGCTTTTGTTGCACCCCCAGACTGCAAACATGAGCAACAGTGACAAACTTCCTAACATCCATCTTTTCATATTCGTTCATTTCCCTCCTTTTGCCCAAAAACATAAAAGCGCTTTCAAAAAGAATTGTATGTCAACCGGTTTCATATGTCAATCGGTTGACATACAATTTTCTGATTATTTCAATCAAACAAAAACGCACCCTCTTTATATGAAAACAGAAACATGGAATGTCCTTGCACATGTCAGCCTGATTCTCTAAAATAAGTGCGTGACGGAAATTGTAAGCCATTTCAGTAAGCAGGAGGGCACGGGAATGAAGCCTAACATTCATGATGTTGCGAAAATAGCGGGAGTTTCATCTACAACCGTTTCGCGGGTATTAAATAACCGCGGCTATATCAGCGAAAAAACAAAAGAAAAAGTGTACAAGGCGATGGAAGAAATCAATTACTTTCCAAACGATCTGGCCCGCTCTTTATTCCGAAAACGAACCAATTTAATAGGACTTATCATCCCAAACTCCAGCAATCCGTTTTTCGGCGAACTCGCCTTTCATATTGAAAGCATTTGTACGTCCATGGGCTACAAACTGCTGCTTTGCAACAGTTTACATCGAAAGGATAAGGAAGAAAAATATTTGGAGATGCTGATAAGAAACCAAGTGGACGGCGTGATCGCCGTGACTTACAACCGGGGAATTCTCAATTATCACAAGCAAAATCTGCCGATTGTCGCCATTGACCATTACTTATCAGACACGATTCCCGTCGTCGGCTCAGACAACTATGACGGCGGAAAAAAGGCGGCAGAACTGCTGATTGAAAAAGGGTGCCGGCACATCGTCCATATCAACGGCCCGCTTGAACTCGAGACACCGGCAAACCTCAGAAGAAAAGCATACGAAGACGTCATGCATGAACACGGACGGAGGCCTATTACATATGAAGTACCCTTTTATCAGCATTACCATGACATTATTTCAACATTATTCGATGAACAGCCTGACACCGACGGAATTTTTGCCAGCGATGATATCATGGCGGCTGCAGTGATGACCGAGGCCAAAAAACGGGGAATAGACATCCCGAATCAATTAAAAGTGATTGGTTATGACGGCACCGAAACCGTTCAATCGGTTCTGCCGGATTTGGCAACCATCCAGCAGCCGATTGAATTGATTTCCAAAACAGCCATCGAGATTTTAGCAAAAGAAATTGAAGGCGAATTTGATGATTTGCCGCTGGAAACGTATTTGCCGGTACGGCTTTTGGAAGGGCGGACAACGTAGTCAGACTCTTCAGCCGTACGTACCGACGCGATTGCGGTCTATTTTGAGCGCTCCCGCCATATCATTTTCTCAAGCGCCGGCGCTGATCATCCTCATTTCCACTTTGCTGTTTGAACTTTTTGTTTTATGGGAAAAATGGTGTTAGAAGAAAAGGTTGGCATTTTGGTCAGCGTTTTGTTTGACCTTTATTGACCAAAAATGTATCATGTAAATACATACTTACCTAAAAGGTGAAGGAGGAGCATTATGAATTTAATACCTACAGTCATTGAACAAACGAACCGCGGAGAAAGAGCTTATGACATTTACTCCCGTCTTTTGAAGGACCGTATTATCATGCTTGGATCTGCGATTGATGACAACGTTGCGAACTCCATCGTGTCACAGCTTTTATTCCTTGAAGCGGAAGACCCTGAAAAAGATATTTCCATTTACATTAACAGCCCTGGCGGATCAATCACTGCCGGCATGGCAATCTATGATACAATGCAGTTCATTAAACCGAAAGTATCCACGATCTGCATCGGTATGGCCGCTTCTATGGGAGCATTTTTACTTGCAGCCGGAGAAAAAGGCAAACGTTACGCGCTTCCTAACAGTGAAGTTATGATTCACCAGCCGCTTGGCGGAGCGCAAGGACAGGCGACAGAAATTGAAATCGCGGCAAAACGCATTCTCTTGCTTCGCGACAAATTAAACAAAGTGCTTGCTGAACGTACCGGCCAGCCGCTTGAAGTCATTGAGCGCGATACAGACCGCGACAACTTCAAATCAGCTGATGAAGCCTTAGAATACGGCTTAATCGATAAAGTGCTGACACGCAATACAGAAGACCAGAAGTAATGCCCAAAAAACCTGCAAGAGATGATGTCTCTTGCAGGTTTTTTTCACTCTCTGATGCTTTTTAAAACCTTTCCCCTATACTGCTTCCATTCTTCCTTCAACAGCCCAAACGACAATTCACCGGTTTGCCTCACAACCAGATCAGCACCAAGCATCGACTGTTCACACCCGACACCGACCGCGAACATCCCGGCAGATTTGATTGCAGAGATTCCTGCTTCAGCATCTTCTATTGCCGCGCATTCAGCCGTGGATACACCGAGAAGCGCTGCAGCTGTTAAAAAGATTTCGGGATCAGGCTTCCCCTTCACAAGAGCCGCCGGGTCAACAATGGCTTGAAAATCATCGATAATCGCCAAACGTTTTAAGATCGCGCGGGCATTGCGGCTTGAAGATGCTAACCCGATTTTTATATCTTCATTTTTTAATTCACAAAGAAGCCTGCCGATTCCCGGCAAGAGATCTTCCTGCGTCAATCTGCTGATCAACGTTTGATAATATTGGTTTTTTTGATGCAGCAGTTCTTGTTTCTCCGCATGTGTAAACCTTTTTTCCGCTCCGCCAAAAATAAGGATCCTTTCAAGTGACGCTTCCCGGCTGATTCCTTTCAGGTTTTCATTCACACTTCTGTCAAGGGGAATATCGATTTGTTCCGCCGTATATTTCCAAGCGAGAAAATGATATTCAGCAGTATCTGTTATCACTCCGTCTAAATCAAAAATAACCGCTTTCATATGCTGATACCCATCACAGCTTCATAAGGTGCGAGGCACATGCCCGTCAAGTCCGCCGGCTCCTGCGGATAGTTCGAAATCAGGATTTTCCAACGCTCATGGATCAGTTCCGGAGGCGCTTCGAACTGGGCCTTGTCTTCCGACAAATTCACAACGACGAGAAGCTTTTTCCCTTGATATTTACGGATATAACAATAGATTCGCGGATCATCTTCCAGCAGCAGCTGATAATCTCCGTATACCATGATCTTATATTGCTTTCGTAATTGAATGAGCTTCTGATAGTAATAGAAAATTGAATCTTGATCTTCCAAGGATTCTTTCACATTGATTTCTTGATAGCGGGAATTGAGCGCTAACCAAGGGTCTCCGGCTGTGAATCCGGCATGTTTTCCTGCATCCCATTGCATCGGCGTCCTCGCGTGATCCCGCCCTTTCTTCGCCGCGGCTTTCCGGAAGTCTTCCTTCGTCATCGTCTTGTTTTCGATGACTACTTCACGATACGCATTTTTGATTTCAAGATCGTCATACATCTCCAGCGGCATATCACTGTTGACCATGCCGATTTCTTCTCCCTGGTAAATAAACGGCGTTCCTTTCATCCCGTGGAGAACCGTTGCGAATGCTTTCGCACACTGTTTTCGCAGCTCACCGTCATTGCCCCAGCGGGAAATCACCCGCGGCTGATCGTGGTTCTCAAAATACAAGGTATTCCAGCCGCTATTCATCAACCCGGTCTGCCACCTTGTCGTTGTTTGTTTTAAAGCAATCACATCAAACGGCTTGATCTGCCATTTCCCATTTGGCGAGTTTTGTTCTGTATCGATATCCATATGTTCAAATGTAAAGATCATATTCAGCTCTTGCCTGCCTGCATCCGTATATTTTTTCGCCTCTTCAATATCAGAACCGTTTGCCTCTCCGACCGTCATGCAGTCGTAATGAGAAAGCACTTCCCTGTTCATTTCTTGAATAAATTCATGCAGGCGGGGGCCGTTAGAGTGATAACGGCCGACAATATGGGAGCGGCTGTTATCTGTTTCATAGTCCGGAAAATCGGTATGTTTGGAAATGGAACCGATCACATCCATCCGCCAGCCGTCAACGCCTTTATCCATCCAGAACTTCATCAGATCATACACTTCCCGGCGAACGGCTTCATTTTCCCAATTTAAATCAGGCTGTTTTTTCGAAAAGTAGTGCAAATAATACTGTCCTGTCCCTTCATCGAACGTCCACGCCGAGCCTGAAAAAATCGATCCCCAATTATTCGGCTCAGAACCGTCCGATTTCGGGTCTTTCCAAAAATAATAATCCCGGTAAGGATTGTCCTTCGACTTGCGGCTTTCGGCAAACCAGGCATGTTCATCCGACGTATGATTCACGACCAGATCCATGATGATTTTCATTCCGCGCTGATGCACTTCATCAATTAACTGAAACATATCTTCATTTGTTCCGAATTTTTCGTACATGTTTCTGTAATCACTGATGTCATAGCCGTTGTCATCCTGCGGAGAATCAAACACGGGCGACAGCCAGATCACATCCGCGCCAAGTCTTTTGATATAATCAAGCTTTTTGATAATGCCTTGTAAATCCCCAAATCCATCTCCATTGGAATCATAAAAACTGCGCGGGTAAATTTGATACACGACAACTTCTTTCCACCATTCACTCATCAGGCATTCTCCTTTCACATCGTTCATTCAGCACCATCGGCTCTCCATAAACCGTGATGGACACCGGTTCGCCTTTGACAAGCTCAAAAATGGCGCGCCTTTCTTCGACCGTCACCTTGATCAAGCGGTTTCGATAATTGATATGGAACGAGTAACCGTCCCATTCATTCGGCAAAAATGGGGTGAATGAGAGCGTTCCTTTTAAAGTACGCATGCCGGCAAACCCTTGGACGATCGCCAGCCAGCTTCCCGTCATTGAGGTAATGTGAAGGCCTTCCTCCGTATCACGATTGTAATTGTCGAGATCAAGCCTTGCTGTACGCTTATATAATTCAAGCGCCTTCTTTTCCATCCTCAATTCGGCAGCGAGCACCGCGTGAATGGAGGGCGATAAGCTTGATTCATGAACCGTCATTGGTTCATAAAATTCATAGTTGCGGCGTTTTTCGTCTATAGAGAAACGGTCAGGAAATAAATAAATGCCTTGCAGCACATCGGCTTGTTTAATAAAGCTGGAGCGGAGGATTTTGTCCCATGACCAATTTTGATAAAGAGGCCGTTCAGCTGGATCTAATTCGTCAACTGATTGCAGGTCTTTGTCCAAAAATGTGTCATGCTGAACGAAAATTTGCAGTTCTTCACTATACGGATAGTACATGTGCTGGATGATTTCTCTCCAGACTTTCAATTCTTCTTCCTGCACATCCAGAAGGCGGCGTTTCTCCGGTGAGATCCTTTCGAGACTTTGTAGAGTATAATCCAACGTCCAAGCCGCAATGACATTCGTATACCAATTGTTGTTAACGTTGTTTTCGTATTCATTCGGTCCTGTGACGCCATGGATCATATACTTATTTTTTCGTTTCGAGAAGTGAACACGGTCGGCCCAAAACCTGCTGACTGCCACAAGAACGTCTATCCCGTATTCATCCATATAGGCGCGATCCCCTGTATATTGGACATAATTGCAGATCGCATAGCAAATCGCGCCGTTGCGGTGAATTTCTTCAAACGTAATTTCCCACTCATTGTGGCATTCATCTCCGGTAAACGTCACCATCGGATAAAGCGCCCCCTTCATCCCCAGCTTGGCGGCATTCCGTTTGGCAGACTCCAAATGATGATAGCGGTACAAAAGCAGGTTTTTCGTGACTTCCGGCTCGGCTGTCGCCAAATACATCGGAATGGCATACGCCTCGGTATCCCAATAGGCGGCACCGCCGTATTTTTCGCCTGTAAATCCTTTCGGTCCGATGTTCAAACGGGCATCTGCCCCGTAGTATGTCGAGAATAACTGAAAGATATTGTAGCGGATGCCTTGCTGAAGTTCCTCATCTCCCTTTATCTCTATATCCGCTTTTGCCCATCTTTCCATCCACTTGGCAATATGCTGCTGTCTCGCTTCTTCATAACCTTGCTTAAGAATAGCCGCCAAAAGCTCCTCCCCTTTCGAAGTAAGCTCTGCTTCTTGAGCATCGCGTGAAGTCGTGACAACAATAAACTTTTTCAATGAAGCTTTGTTTTGGTAGCTGAAGCGATTTTCAGCATACATGCCGGAAGTTTGAAAGCTTTGACTGACATATCCTTCTGTCAAATTTCCCATTAAGGCGGAGACGGTGAAACGCGGCGTTCCGAACGGATTGTCGAGCGTTTTTGCCGTTATGTGCCCGCGGCGGTAATCCGCTCCTGTCTCTTTTTCCTGCCAAAACCGCTCTTGATAGTTTGAATCTTCGTTTACAACATTGCCATCAAGATAAGGGACAAGCGTAATGACGGCTTCCCCTGTCAGACACTCCGCTTCATAATGAATCGCACATAGCTCTTTTACGGCCAGGCTGAGAAATCGGTCTGATTTGATTCGCACGGTTTTATCCTGAATACGGACAACAGCGCTCCTCCTCAGAATTCCTTCTTTCATATGAAGCTCTAACTCAAATGATTCGAGTCGGTTTTGATAGAGATCGACTTTTTCACCGTCAAGATACACATCTATACCAATAAAATTCATCGCATTGATCACTTTTCCGAAATAGTCCGGATACCCGTTTTTCCACCAGCCTACCCGCGTTTTGTCAGGGAACCACACGCCCGCAATATATGTGCCTTGATGGCTGCCGCCTGAATAGCCCTCTTCGAAATTCCCCCTGATGCCCATATAGCCGTTGGCAAGAGAAGTCAGGCTTTCCTGCAGCCGTATATACTCTTTTTGAAATGTATTGGTTTTGATTTTCCATTCATCAATCTCAAACAACCGCTGATTTATCATGTCTTCCTCCCGAATGAACATTTTCATTATGACGGCGGGTTTTGGCCATATATCTGAATAAAAAAGCAATCATCAACGTGACGCCGCATGTATGAACCATTAATACAGTAATCAAATCAAAGCGGATCAGCCCGATAGCAGCTGCCGCGAATGCAGGCAGAGCCGATGCGCAAATCGCTGCAGAAGCTGCTTCCTTACATGACGCGATATCGATCATTTTTGATAATTTTGCCATCCAGATGCCTCCCGCAAGCACAGCTGTAAAAAACAGCTGGATCAAAAAAATCACTGCGCACCCCAGCATCATGATCATCGGCTTATACTGTGCCAGCCACAATTGACCGATAACAGCCTCCGTCTCATATACGCCCGGGTCCGTAAGCCTGGCGTCCGCTTTCCCATAGCGAACTGAAAACCCCATTCCGTTTTGGTCGGTCATAATCAGCCGGTCAGGCTGGAATATGACCGCGTTGTCATATCCTTTTACACGCAAACGCCCATTTTCACCGTTTGGTTTCCATTCATGCTCCATATCGACTGCCAGCAGATGTTTGCCCTCTTCAATTTGTTCAACACGCTGTCCGCCTGTCAGTTTTCCGTTCCTGATTTGAATACCGTTTAATTGTTCGGCAAAACGATCATTCACTGCAGAAAGCGCCGCAGGCATAACCAATTTGAGGCTGAAGCGGTCCATTTTCAAAAACGACATCGTAAACGGCGCCATAAGGCAGGACGTCAAAAACATAAAGAGAAAGGAAAGCTGAAGCCAGCTGAATGTTTTCCCGTAACGGCAAATACCTGACGGAGACACCGATGCTTTAAGACTGCGGATCATAAAGCTTTCATTTTGCACATTCTTCATTGAACTACCCCTTTGTTCCGCCCGCCGCCAGCCCGGATACAAAGTTCTTTTGGAGAAAAAAGAACAAGATGCATATCGGCAGTGCGGCAAGTATAGCCCCCGCCGCAAACAGGGCGACTTTTTGCTGCTGCGGATTTGAAATGAACGACTGCAATCCTACTGCAATGGTCAGCCTTTCCGGGGAGCGAAGCAAAAACTTCGCCAGCAAATAGTCCCCGAACGGCGCCATAAACGCCCAAAGCGCTTGAACGGCAAGCATCGGCTTCACAAGCGGCAGCACAATGGAGGCAAATATCCTGAAGTGCCCCGCTCCATCCATCCGCGCAGCCTCATCAATTTCTCTCGGAACTGTATCAAAATAACCTTTCATCAGCCACGTGTTCATCGGAATTCCGCCGCCGATATAGATCGCTGTCAAAAACCAGTATTGATCAAGAGCGCCTATCAGCATGGCCAATACATAAAAAGCAGTCAGCGCTGCCATTGTGGGCACCATTTGAATGATTAAAAAGAAGACAAGACTCTTTTTTCGCCCCGCAAACCGATAGCGGCTGTACGTATACCCGGCAAGCGTTACAATCGTGACCTGCAATACCATGACTGACAGCGCGATAATCAGCGTATTGCTGTACCAATGAAGATAGAGCGTCTCTTCAAACAGCCGCTTAAAATGATCAAAAGTCCAGGAACCTGAGAAATCGAGCTGAAAAGCCGTCACATTTCCCGCACGGAAAGCGGAGGAAGCCGTAATCAGCAGCGGATATAAAATGACAATGCTTAAAACCAGCAAAAACAAATAGGTGCAGATTTTCGTAAGCATTCCGGCCGTTCTGGAACCCATCTACATCACCTCCTCATTACCGAAAGCATTTGACTTTTTAAAAGCAATCAGGGAAATTCCAATGACCACGAAAGAAATTAACAATGTCACGGCCGCTGCCACAGCATATTGCGGAGAAGTGCCGGTTGTCAGTTTATAGATCCAGGATATTAAAATATCGGTCGACCCGGCACCGGCTCCCGCGCTTCCCGGACCGCCTTCATTAAACAAATAAATGATCGAAAAATTATTAAAGTTAAATGTGTATTGTGTAATCATCACCGGTGCTGTCGCAAATAAAATCATCGGTAATGTAATATTGCGAAAGCGCTGCATAAAAGAAGCCCCGTCAATCTTTGCGGCTTCATACAATTCACCCGGAATCGACTGCAAGACCCCCGTTACCATGACATAAATATAAGGAAAGCCAAGCCAGGTCTGAATCATAATCAGAGCGGTCTTCGTCCAGAAAGCATCAGTCTTCCACGCGATCGCCGGCAGTTCCACAAACGGCAGGTGGTTTATTAATGGAATCACCTGAGTGTTCATCGCCCCTATACTGTCATTAAAAATATTGGAAAAGCTCATAATTGTGATAAAGGCCGGAACAGCCCATGGAAATAAGAAAATCATTCGGAATATCCGTCGGCCTTTAATAAAATCTTGATTTACGAAAAGTGCCGTCACGATCCCCAAAATGATTTGCAGCGTTGTTGCACAGATTGTCCATATCATGGTCCAGCCCAGCACATTCACAAATGTTTCCCGGTAAGAACCGACAAAAAAGATATTCAAGAAATTTTTAAAGCCGACCCAGTCAATCAGACTGTTAGGCGGTATATGATAAAAATCATAGTTTGTTAAAGCAACAAACAGAGTCACCAGAACAGGAAAAATAATCACAAACACCATCATGAGATATGCCGGCAGTGTAAATAAATAAGGAAACCCTTTATCTCCCGCATGGCGGATGATATCCTCGGCCGCTGTATTCACCTTCAAACCCGCCGCTTTCATAGCGGCGGTATGACGGAAATCATAAACTGAAAAGATATAGAACATGAGAAAAATCAACGTCAAGATCAATTGCAGCGTGCCTTCAATCAGCATAAACAATGAGTGATCTTCACCGGGAACACTTCCCAAGGTAACCAATCCGGTCAGCGCCTCAATACCGAAAACGCATAATTCAACAGCAAACAAACTTGTAATGACCAGAAATAAGATCCCCTTTGATATCTGCTGATTCGCAATCTGTCCAATTCCCGGAATGATCGATAAAAACCATGACGCCTTCCGTTTTTGGTGTAAAAGTGTACCATCTTTATTCATTTTTCGCCCTCTATTCTTACGGACACTTCCCCTCCGATTTTATTTCACATACTTTTCTTTGATGTTTTCTTTTATGACGTTTACCGCATCATCCGCCGATTTTTTTGCTGTTTTTTTCCCCGAAGCCGCATCAAACATTAAACTTTCAGCACCAGTCCATACCTCGGCCATTTCAGGAATATTCGGCGCAGGTGCCGCTGACTCATATTGTTTAATAACAGCTGACGCCAGCTCATTTTTTTGCTCCCCCGCTTTCTTCCTTGCGGCTGTGTTGGCCGGAACTTCATTTGTCTTCTCATAAAAAGCGAACGCATTGTCATTATTTGCAGCATACTCAAGCCATTTTTCAGCCAGCTCGGGTTCCTTTGTATATTTTGAAGCAACCCAGCCTTTGCCGCCCGCAAACGGAGCATATTCTTTTCCGTTTGGCAATGTCGGAATAGGAGCGGCGCCATAGTTCAGGCCGGCCTCTTGAAAATTGGCAGCCGACCAAGGCCCGCCGATGATTGCAGCCGCTTTCTTATCCAAAAACATTTGCTGAATAAAATCGTCTGCGCTTGAGTTATCCTGCATGCCTTTTGGCCAATACGTTTTAAACCATTTCTCCGCGTATTTCACCGCTTCTGCAGCCCCTTTATTGTTCAGGCCGATATCCCCGGGATCTGTGCCGTTTTTCCCGAATACATATCCGCCGTAACCGGACAGCAAACCGTACGACATATAAAAGTCAGTCCACTTTGCTAAAAATCCCGTTGACTTTCCTTTTTCAGAAGCAAATGAAAAGCGGGGATCCTCTGTTAATGTTTCAAGGTCTTTAAATGTTGCCGGCGCTTTTTTTATAAGATCTTTGTTGTAATACAGAACAAGCGTCTCAATCACCAGCGGCATTCCATACACCTTTCCGTTAACCGTTACCTGCTGCATCTCTTTATCTCCAAAACTTTTTGTATCAGCAGGTTTTAGATCAAGCAAATGACCTTGCTGCGCCAAACTGCCGATCCGGTCATATGCGGCAAGCATAACGTCAGGCGCATTGCCGGCAGGGCCGTCCAAAGGAAGCGCCTCCAGCTGATCGAACATTTGCTTTTCTGCAATGTTGATTGTGACGTGATTCTCTTTTTCAAACTCTCCTTTAATGCTTTCAATATATTTTTTATAGGTTTCTTCAACGGACACGGTCAGTACCTTTTTGCCGTCAGAGCCAGCCGATTCTTTTGAATTTGAACAGGCGCCGAGACAGAATGCCAAAACTGATGCCGTCAATAAAGCCAATCCCTTTTTGACGAACCCCGCCATATCTTTTCCCCCTTTTATTATGAATCTATTACAATTCTACTCCGTTAGAGAAAGCGGTTTCAAAGCCTTTCAGTCTGTTACCGATAACAGAATTCAGACAGGGGCGTCAGCACTCAAAATCAAAAATTCTCCCGGCTGAACAGCAATAGCGGCATCATGTTGAAGGATCTGATCCGTCCACGCATCGTAAACTATTCTGCTTCTCTCCATATTAAAATCTTGTAAACGGATTTCCCCGGCCCGATTCCCCTGATTAAAATAGAAAATCAATTGCCTGCCATTGAAAACCCTCGAAAAACTGATACAATCGTTTTGATCATCAAGCAGATGCCACTCAAGACTTCCGTACGTCAATAAAGCGTTTTCTTTTTTTCGTAAGGTGATTAAGCGTTTCATAAAGCTGAGCATTTCCCGGTTTTGCTTTTCCTTTTCCCAAATCATACACTTCCGGCATAATGGATCTCTCCCGCCGTCCAGACCGATTTCCGTTCCGTAGTAGATGCAGGGCGCCCCTGACTGGGCAAACATAAAGGCCAGCAGAGCGCGGGCTGTTTTCTCATCATTTCCGCACCTTGTCAGAAGACGTTCTGTATCATGGCTGTCCAGTAAATTAAACATCACCTCGTTGGCCTGCCGCATCCCATTCATCAAGTGCGCGTTTAATCGATAGGCCATGGATGAAGCAGTAATCTCCCGGTCAGCAAAATAAGCAATCATCGGCTCTGTGAAAGGATAATTCATCACGGCATGAAACTCATCTCCTCTGAGCCAAGGTTCCGATGAATGCCATATCTCACCCAAAATATAAAGATCGGGCTTCTCGGCCGTTACAGCCTGCCTGAATGCCTTCCAGAAAGCGTGATCCACTTCATTTGCCACATCTAAACGCCATCCGTCAATGTCAAATTCACGAATCCAGTACAAAGCAATCTCAAACAAATACCTCTGTACTTCCGGATTAGCCGTATTCAGCTTCGGCATATCAGGCGTAAACGCAAACCTGTCATAATTGTCTTCTTTCACAGGAAAAGAGTGAATATGGAACCAGTCTTTGTAGCGGGACCGGGCCCCGTGTTTTACAACATCCTGCCATTGCGGAGAAGCGCTGCCTATATGATTAAAAACAGCATCAAGCATAATTTTCATTCCCCGCTCATGAAGCCGGCTGACCAATGTCCGGAAAAGCTCCCGATCCCCAAAATGCGGATCGATGGAATAGTAATCCAGCGTGTCATATTTATGGTTGGATGGAGAGGAGAAGATCGGAGTTAAATAAATTCCGTTCACCCCTAATTCTTCTAAATAATCGAGCTTGTCAATAATCCCCTGCAAATCTCCGCCAAAAAAATCATTAACGTCCGGGTCCTTGCTCCCCCAAGGCAGTGCAGCTTCCGGTGACAGGTCTTCTCTTCCATTCGCAAAACGTTCCGGAAAAATTTGATACCAAACCGTTGATTTCGCCCATTCAGGCGCTTGAAATGTATCCGCCTCATGAACAAACGGAAGCTTAAAATAATAATGAATCGTTTCCAGCGTTTTTTTATTTACAGGACAGACCCCTGACGCTCCGAAAAAGATGTTTTCATGCTGGTCTGAGACAATAAATGCATATTGCAAACGCCTGAATGGCGGCGACACTTCAGCAAACCAATAATCATGGTTTTGGGTTGCGGCTGTTTTTCTCATTGGCTGCTCGGCTGCCGACCACCTGCCGCCGCTGTATTCATAAGGATCGCCCCAAACCAATCGAATCTGATCAGCATCACCTTTTTTCGTCCGGATTTTGATATGCACCGTCCGCCCGTCATATGAATAAGCATCAGCACTGAACGGCTGATGGTGTATTGCGGCATATTCCATCATGTTTCCCCCTTTTTTATAGGCTGGCTTATGCTTTGAAGGTAGCATGATGAAATCGGGAGAAGCAATCGTTTTTCTCTTGTTACCGATAACAGAATCAAGCTTTCACAAAGTTGATTCCCGCACAATTAACTCCGGTTCAAAAAACAAATGACCTTGAGCTGCGCCGCCTTCATTCATTTTTTTCAGCAGCATTTTCGCACAGGCCTCTCCCATTTCCACAACCGGCTGTCTGACCGTAGTCAGCCGCGGGGAGGAAATGCGGTCAAGAAAAACACCGTCATTTCCAGTAACGGCCACATCTTCGGGAATTCGTTTTCCGAGTGACTGCACCGCACGAATGACCCCGAGCGCGATTCGGTCGGTGGCGCAGACAAACGCGGCTTGCCGGCCGAGCGTTTTCAAAACTTCTCTTGCCAGACTTTCGCTTTTTTTTGAACTGTTAGCGATCCGAAACAGCTTCGTTTCTCTGCAGCTCTCTTTCATCGCCCGAATATACCCCTGTTCTCTTGAGCGTTCGAATGGCTCATCCAAATCAATGCCGAAAAAGACAACCTCACGCTCCCCCAGCCCCATGACATGGCGGGTTGCCATAAAAGTCCCTTTTTCGTTATTCACATCGACGAAATCATAGCCCATTTCATTTTCTCCAAATACGACTAACGGCTTTTCAAAAGCTTTGATGACAAATTCAAAATCGGCCTTTCTCAAGCCGGTGGCAATAATGCCGTCGCATTGCCCGATATTGAGTGAATTTCTTGTCACAAGCTGCAAAGCATAATGATGGCGATCCAGCTCCCGGCTGATTCCGGTCAGCAAGTTCATGTAATAGGGTTCGGTCGTATCCATTTCCTCAAGAATCAGCAATTTGACAACCTGTGTTCTGTTTTGCACAAGCGCTCTTGCCGCATAATTAGGGATGTAATTCAGCTCTTTCATTGCGGAATGAACGAGCTTTTTCAGTTCATCTGTTACCGTATCAGGGTGATTAATCACACGTGACACCGTCATTTTCGAAACATTCGCTCTCTTAGCCACATCTGACAACGTCGCCATTTTCCGTCTCCTTCCGCTTTTAGATAGTCAATCCGAATTAGTTAAATTATACTACGATGGTAATCTGGACATAAAAAAAAGATTTCCCTAAGGAAATCTCACATTGTCAAATACACTCGATTTTAATGAAGTCCGCCCGGCACTCACACACATGCCAGATGGCTCTTTTTTATATTTCCGTCCATTTTTTCTGAAGGATCGGGTACGAGTAATTGTTCATCTGCTCAATCAGCTCATCCGGGCGGGAGGAGCTGTGTATCAGCTTCAAATGAGACTCATTCGAAAATCCTTCCTGAATGCTGTACTTGACCATCTTCATCATCGGCTCAAAATACCCGTTCACATTGTACAGTCCGATCGGTTTTTGATGAATGCCGATTTGCGCCCAGCACAGCACTTCAAATAACTCTTCATATGTTCCGAAGCCGCCGGGCATGGCAATGTACCCGTCGGCAAGTTCACTCATTTTCGCTTTCCGCTCATGCATGCCGCTGACTTCAATCAGCTCCGTCAGATTCTGATGAACAACCTCTCCGCTGAACAGCCCGCTCGGCATGACGCCGACAGCTTTTCCGCCGCCTGCCATTAACGCATCCGCGACGGTTCCCATCAGACCGACCCGTGAGCCGCCGTAAACAAGGCCGATTCCCTGCTCCGCCATATATTCACCCAGTTCGGCCGCTTTGCGTTTGTACTCTTCATTTACCCCCGGGTTTGACCCCGCAAATACACAAATGGTTTTCATTTTTTCATCTCCATATCTATATATGTACATCAATAAATCAAAATACACTATATATTGTCCCATCTCTATATGATAATATCAATAAGAATCATACAGGACATAAGGAGTGTTTCACATGCAGATGGCTGAAGCAGAACGATGGACGAAAGATTTTTATGAAAAACGAGGATGGACGGCGTACGGGCCATTTATCAGAATCGGCTTTTTAATGGAAGAGGCGGGTGAGCTCGCCCGAGCGGTAAGAGCATATGAAATCGGCAGAGACCGGCCGGATGAAAAGGACGCGACACAGGCTGAACGCAGGCAGGAGCTGATTGAAGAAATGGGTGACGTCCTCGGAAATCTGGCCATCCTTGCCGATAAGTACGGAATCACGTTAGAAGATGCGATGAAAGCCCATCAGGAAAAACTGATCAAGCGCTTTGAAACCGAATAAAAACACGGCCTGTCCGCTTTTCATGGACAGGCCGTATCTGAATTTATCCCGTTATCTCGTCCTGATGCTCAAAGAAATGCTGTTTCCCGATTTTATGAAACAGCCCCGTCTTCCGGATCAGCTCTCTCGGCTGTGATTGCAATCCGACGATCATCAATCTCCCGTTATGCCGTTTGATCCGGTTCATCACGTTCCCCAGCACCGCTTCTGCGGAGGTATCCATGTAATGTACATTATTCATCAGCAGAATAAGCGTCTTCGGCTTTTCCTGAAGCCTCTCCAGCAGCGATGATTCCAGTGAATCAATTGAACCGAAAAACAGCGGCCCTTCAATGGAATATGTGCTGACGGATGAATCATTTTTAACCGATTTGACAGCGGCATGCGGTGTTTTGATGCTTGTTGATTCGCTCATTTTTCTGATAAAGAAAACAAAAGCGAGCACGAGACCGGCAGAAACGCCGATGATTAAATCAAACAGAACCGTCAGTAAAAAGGTTGCCGCCAGTACGAATGAATCAGTGTTTTTCAGCCGCATCATATTGGCGACTTCCCTCCGCTCACTCATGTTCCAAGCCACCACCATCAATACCGGTGCCATGCTTGCAAGCGGTACATGAACGGCAAGCGGGGCGAAGACGAGCAGTACGAGGAGGACGGTGACTCCGTGGACAACACCGGAAATCGGAGAAACTGCGCCGTTTTTAATATTTGTGGCGGTCCGCGCAATCGCTCCCGTTGCCGGTATGCCGCCGAAAAGCGGCGCTGCCATATTGGCGATGCCCTGCCCGACAAGCTCCCTATTGCTGTCATGCCGTGATCCTTTCATATTGTCCGCTACCATCGCCGATAATATGGACTCAAGTCCGCCGAGAAGCGCAATGATCAGAGCCGACGGAAACATCATGATCATGTTATCAATTGAGAAATCCGGAAGCTGGAAAGCCGGAAGCTGCCGCGGGATTTCCCCGTAAGCAGAACCGATTGTCGCCATTTTGTCAGGAAAAAACACGACCGCCGCGGCTGTAGAGACAAGCAGCGCCACAAGCGCGCCCGGAATCTTCGGCATCAGCCTGGCTGATAACAGCAAAATGGCCAAAGCAATTCCCGCGATGAGGATGCTGTACAAATTAAAGGTTCCGAGCTTCTTGCCGATTTCCGCAATGTTGAGGATAAAGCTTTCATGCTTTTGGATATCGCGCAGACCGAGAAAATGGGCAATCTGCTCCGAGAAAATCAGCACCGCAATTCCGGCCGTAAATCCGACGATCACCGGCTTCGGCACGAATTTCATAATCTTTCCGAGCTTAAATACGCCAAACAGGACGAGCATGACGCCTGCCATAAAACCGGCTACAAGTAAATTCTCAAAACCATACTGCATCACAATGGCAAATAAAATAGGAACAAACGCCCCCGTAGGCCCGCCGATCTGATATTTAGAGCCGCCCAACAGCGAAATTAGAATTCCGGCCACAATAACGGTGTAAAGCCCGTATTCCGGACCGACCCCCGAGGCGATGGCAAAGGCCATTCCCAATGGAATCGCTACAATTCCGACCACAATTCCCGCGATTAAGTCTTTCTGAAATTTCTGCAAATTGTATCCCTGATATCTGCCGGTAAATTGCATCGTCAGCTGCATCCTCCTTTGACTGTTTCATAACCGTCAACGACAACATCCAGCGTCCCCGTCCCCGGATCGATCACCAGCCCGTGCACCGGCACCTCTTCAGGCAAGAGCGGATGATGCCTGACCATATTCACACTGTGAGCCACGCTTTCTTCGACGCTGTGAAAACCGGTCAGCCATGTTTCCAAATCGACTCCCGCATGCTGCAGAAGGCTGAGACATTTGTCCTCCACGCCGCGCTCTTTTGCTTTATTTAATATGGAAGCCGCATTTAATCCCGACATTCCGCACTCGCGGTGACCTATGATGCAGACTTCCTCTGCCTGCAGTTCATAAACGGCAACCAAAATGCTCCGCATGACACTTCCAAATGGGTGAGAAACAATGGCTCCCGCGTTTTTTATGATTTTGGCATCGCCGTTTCTGAGTCCCATCGCCTGCGGCAGAAGCTCCGTCAGCCTTGTATCCATACAGGATACGATGACAAGCTTTTTTTTCGGGAATTTTGTCGTTTGGTAAGGTTCATATTTCCTTTCTTGGACAAACTGCTGGTTGTGCTCCAAAATGCTTGATAAAGAAACCATTTTTCTATTCATCTCCCATCCGATTGTATTGCAAGCCTTCTTACCCAGCTTACAGTAAGGAATTATAGCACAGAAAAAGGCCTCAAAAGCGCTTTCAAAAAAAGACACGATAATTTGACTGTAAATTCAGATTATGTTCATTTATATCTTTCAAAAATAATAAAATTTATCTTTACACCAACCTATAAAGCTTTTGAAAACAGCGGTTCCGCTCATTTTGCCTTCAGAAATATAGGCGGATTCTGTTATTGTTTGGAGAAATCAAGCATGTACATTTCTTTTTCTTTCATTTTAAGTTCAAAAGAACCAGAAATTTATCGTAATGCGTTTGAATATTTCTCACGTTACCGCTTCTCTTATATAATAAAATAGAGAAGAAAGACAAAGGAGGAGAAGCCCGTTGAAACCCTATGTATTCATCGCGAAACCGATACCGCCGGAAGTCGAACAAATGATAGGCGAGCATTGCCGATATGACATCTGGAAAGAAGATACCATTCCAAAAGAGGAACTGTACGAAAAAATGAAAGATGCTGAAGGGCTGCTGACATCCGGAACGGCGGTTGACAGTGATTTACTGGATCACGCGCCGAAGCTGAAAGTCGTCAGCAATAATTCAGTCGGCTATGATAATTTTAATATTGAAGAAATGAAAAGACGCGGGGTTGTCGGCACGCATACGCCGTACACCTTAGATGACACTGTCGCTGATCTGGCTTTTTCATTAATCCTGTCTTCCGCCAGACGGGTTGCCGAATTGGATCGATTCGTCCGCGCCGGCAAATGGGGAACCGTTGAGGAAGAATCTCTTTTCGGTATGGATGTCCACCATCAGACATTAGGAATTATCGGCATGGGCAGAATCGGTGAACAAGCTGCCAAACGGGCAAAATTCGGCTTCGATATGGACGTGCTGTATTATAACCGCAGCAGAAAACCGGATGCTGAGAAGGAACTCGGGGTTACATATGCCGACTTAGATACACTGCTGAAAACATCAGACTTTGTGCTTTTAATTACGCCGCTTACTGACGAAACGTATCATATGATGGGAGAGCGGGAATTTAAATTGATGAAAGATACGGCATGTTTCGTCAATATTTCCCGGGGAAAGACGGTTGATGAGAAAGCGCTCATCCGCGCATTGCAGGAGGGCTGGATAAAAGGCGCCGGTTTAGATGTGTTTGAAAAAGAGCCGATCACCGAAGACAATCCGCTCCTGCAGCTGGAAAACGTCACCTTGCTTCCGCATATCGGGTCAGCAACGGCAAAAATCCGCTTGAATATGTTCAAGCAAGCCGCACAAAACATGATTGACGCCGTATACGGAAAAACGCCGAAAAACCTCACGAAGGAATTTCAATGAGATGAAAAATCCCGGCCGTTAGCCGGGGTTTATTTTTCGCTAGATCAAAAGTTCTATTTTTAAATTCTTTCTATTCCTTTCTCTCGATGCTGATACAATGAAAAGGAATCAGCTTCACATGATAAAAATGGGAGGTATTGCTTTGAAAAAACGATTATCGTGGATTTCCGTTTGTTTGCTGGTGCTGTTCTCCGCGGCGGGGATGCTGTTTTCCACGGCTGCCAAGACGGATACATCTTCTCACAAGGCGCACACTGAAGCACAGGTTATCAACACGTTTGACGGGGTTGCGGATTATCTTCAGACCTATCATAAGCTTCCTGATAATTACATTACAAAGTCAGAAGCGCAGGCCCTCGGCTGGGTTGCATCAAAGGGGAATCTTGCAGACGTCGCTCCGGGGAAAAGCATCGGCGGAGACATCTTCTCAAACAGGGAAGGCAAACTCCCTGCCAAAAGCGGACGGACGTGGCGTGAAGCGGATATTAGCTATACATCAGGCTTCAGAAATTCAGACCGGATTCTTTACTCAAGCGACTGGCTGATTTATAAGACGACAGATCATTATAAAACCTTTACAAAAATGAGATAAACACATACAAAAAACGGCTTCCCTGCGGAGGCCGTTTTTTTTGCAGAGAACCTGCGAGCTTCATATAAAATGAGCAGTAAATTTTTCTTCAAACTCTGACCGGTCTATTCTGCTGTTTTCCGCCGTGCCATCGTGTTTTTTTATTGTTATATTGCGTTCAGACAGAACCATGTGCCCTTCCGGTGTCCGCTTAGAAGCAAGCAGGCGTTTGTTGAAAGGAGAGCGTTCATGTTCAAAGATTGTTTGTTTCATAGACTTGAGGTCCTTTTCATCGATTTCTTCAAGCGAAAATGCGTAACCTGTCTGCCAGCCGTCCCCTTTGTTCATTTCAAGCAGGAATGTTCCGAATTCCGTCTCTTCTATCTTCACGCGGAACGCTCCGGCCGCTGATACCGTCTCGTCTCCCGACATCGGCACAGGCTGCATGGCGAGATTGAGGCCGAAGCCTGCATCAGCGATGTACTCATTCCCTCCGGCGGAAAGAAGTACGGCCGCATGTGTGCCGGGCAGCGCCCAGCCGTTTTTCCAGACCGTTCCGCGGATCAATTTGACATCCAATCCGGCATCTTTCAGGATGAAATAAAGCAGTCCGTTCAAGTCATAGCAAAGGCCGCCATGAGGTTCCTTCACCATGTGCCGCCACAGTCCTTCTTTCGTGACGTCATATTCTTTTTTGGACAAAACCGCGCGATTTTCAAACGGAAACCGATACGCGAGCGCCTTTAAAAACTCCGGCAGGTTGCTGAAATCGAGGGAATCCTTTTCCCAGCCTATCGTTTGATAACAATCTTTCAGAAACTCATTCATCGTTCCGTCCCCCTTACAAAGTGTTTACACTTCTTCCTGCACATAAGCGGACAACTTTTCCAGCGCTTCCTTTTCATCATCGCCTTCAGCGATCAGAGTGACTTCCGTCCCCGTGCTGACCGCCAGGCTCATTAATCCCATAATGCTTTTGGCATTCACTTTCTTGCCGTTTTTCTCAAGAAACACATCTGATGCAAAACGATTTGCCTCCTGTACAAACAATGCAGCGGGGCGCGCCTGCAATCCCGTCTTTAAACGCACTTCCACTTTCCCCTGAACCATAAGATCTCCCCTTTTCTGTACGGTTATTTCAAAGTGATGGTTTGTCCTGTACGCAGCTGTTCTGCGATTTCATCGAGCTTTCTCAGCCTGTGATTGATGCCGGATTTGCTGATTTTCCCGCTTGCAACCATTTCCCCCAGTTCTTTCAGCGTGACCTCCTGATAATCAATCCGCAGCTGCGCAATTTCGCGAAGCTTTTCCGGCAGCGCTTCAAGACCGATCCGTTCATCAATGTATTTAATATTTTCCACCTGTCTGAGCGAAGCCCCGATGGTTTTGTTTAAGTTTGCTGTTTCACAATTGACGAGGCGGTTCACTGAGTTTCTCATATCTCTGACAATCCTCACATCTTCAAAACGCAGCAGTGAATTGTGAGCGCCGATGACATTCAGAAATTCAGTGATTTTTTCCGCCTCTTTTAAATACGTAATATAGCCTTTTTTCCGTTCAAGCGTTTTGCTGTTCAGATGAAATTCATTCAGCAGCGCGCATAATGAATCGTTATGTTCCTTATAAAGCGAGAAGATTTCCAAGTGGTACGACGATGTTTCGGGATTATTCACAGATCCCCCCGCCAAAAACGCCCCTCTCATATAAGAACGTTTGCAGCACCGTTTCGCCACCAGTTCCTCAGAAATATTCCGTTCAAATATAAAGTTCTCTCCGAGGATTTTCAATTCCTCTAAAATCAGCTTTGCATTTTCAGAAAAGCGCACAATATAAACATTATTTTTTTTCAGCCGCATTTTTTTTCTGACTAACAGTTCGACCGATACATCATATTGTTTCTTCAGCAATGTATAAATGCGGCGGGCAATCGCCGCATTTTCGGTTTGAACGTCAAGCACGAGATGGCGGTTTGAAAATGACAGGGAACCGTTCATCCGAATCAGCGCGGACAGCTCCGCCTTGGCGCAGCAGTCCTTCACTTCCAGATTCGTCAGTTCTTTTTTTGTTTCCGATGCAAATGACATATTAGCCACCTCATTTCAAAAGGCCTCTAGTCCCTTAATAAATCGACAAGAAGAGAAGCCACTTTATGTGTATCGTGACGGATTACGCCATTTTTATACGTGATAATCTGATCCCTGATGACCTCAAGCCCCATGGATTTCAGCTTCTCAACATTGAAGTCGACGGGCCGGGCCAGCTCTTTCGCATATTTGCTTTTGATTTCGTCAGGGATCTCCTCATTGTTGATTAAGATCGTGTCGATAAACGGCTGCTCCATATGATCGTTCAGCGCCTTGACATGGTCGGCCGCACTGTATTGCAGCGTCTCGCCGGGCTGTGTCATGACGTTGCATATATATACTTTTTTGGCCGCAGCCTTGACGACTTCTTCTCCGATTTTCGGCACGAGCAGATTCGGAAGAATGCTTGTGTACAGGCTTCCCGGACCGATAATGATTAAATCGGCCTGACGGATGACGTCAATCGTTTCCGGGAGCGGATCAATTTTTTCAGGCGTAAGAAACACCCGTTTAATCCGCTGTCCGTAAGAAGGGATTGTCGATTCTCCGGAGACGACCTGCCCGTCCTCCATTTCAGCGTGAAGAACGACACTGGTGTTGGCAGCCGGCAGCACTCTGCCGCGGACATTCAGCACCTTGCTCATTTCGGTGACAGCGTGAAAGAAATCACCGGTTATATTTGTCATCGCTGCCAAAATCAAATTGCCGAGCGAATGTCCGGTTAAGTCGCTTCCTTTGTTGAAACGATGCTGAAACAGATTTTCAACGAGCGGCTCAACATCTGACAAAGCGGCCAGTACGTTACGAATGTCACCCGGCGGCGGAATTTGAAGTTCATCCCGCAGACGGCCTGAACTTCCCCCGTCATCAGCAACTGTCACAATCGCCGTAATATCAACGGGCTTATGCTTTAACCCCCGAAGCAGCACGGACAGACCCGTTCCGCCGCCGAAGATTGCGATTTTCGGCTTCTTATTCATTTCCGGCTTCTCTTTTCAATGTCCCGGTGAGTGACATGAGTATAGAAATCTTTTTTAAAATAGTCAGCCAAATACTCAGCGAGCGTGACGGAGCGGTGCTGGCCGCCCGTACAGCCGATCGCGATGACAAGCTGGCTTTTACCTTCCCGCTTATAAGACGGAAGCATAAAGCCGAGCAGATCAACAAGCTTTTCAATAAACTTTTGTGTTTCGTTCCACTTCATCACATAGGATGACACTTCCTCATCTTTCCCCGTAAGCGGCCTCATGCTCTCAATGTAGAACGGATTCGGCAGAAACCTTACATCAAACACGAGGTCGGCATCTATCGGAAGCCCGTATTTGAACCCGAATGACATTACGTTCACTGTAAATGTTTCACCTTGGTTCGTGGCGAAATGCGCCACGATTTTTTCACGCAGATCACGCGGTTTCATATCCGATGTGTCATAGATCAGCTGAGAGCGCCCTTTCAATTCTTCAAGCAGCTGGCGTTCCAGCGCGATTCCTTCGAGAGGAAGCCCGGTAGCGGCCAGCGGGTGAGAACGCCTTGTTTCTTTGTATCTCGTCACAAGGATGGAATCCTTAGCGTCTAAAAAGAGAATGCGCGGTGTAATCCACGGATTTTCCGCCATTTCATCCAGCGCCTCAATCAGCCTGTCAAAAAATTCACGTCCCCGCAGATCCATGACAAGCGCGACCTTGCTCATTTTTGAACTTGATTCTTTCATCAGCTCCAAAAATTTCGGCAGCAAGGAAGGCGGCAGATTGTCGACGCAAAAATAGCCGAGATCCTCAAAGCTTTGAATGGCGACGGTTTTCCCCGCTCCAGACATTCCCGTAATGATGACGAGCTGAATATCATGGTTTTCATTCATACTCATCTTTCTCCCCCCTGCGGTCTTTCTTTTATTTAATAAACTGCGGATCTAAACGATAGCTGAGCAGCTCGAAGTCCGGCGTATACGTAAAGGTGCCGTGCAAAAGCCCTTGGCCCTTGATCATAAAATCAAGGATATGCCCGTCTCCGGGGGCCATCGGAAGGCTGTGGATATCTTTTACGTCATGCCACTTCAGAACGCCTTCCTCTGATTCAGCGACATTCCGCCCCGTGTAGGAATCGGCGACGAAAGTAAACATCATCCACTCTGACACGATTTGTTCCTGTTCCTTAATAATAAAGGTAAACACGCCTTTTAACTGCGGATTTAGTATATAAATGCCCGTCTCTTCTCTGTACTCTCTGATGACGGAATCCCTGACGGACTCGCCGCTTTCCATCTTCCCGCCGGGCGCGACCCACCAGCCCCGTCTCGGCTTTTGGAGAAGGAGAACCTGATCATCTGTCTGCAGCACACAATTTGTCACTCTTTGCACAAGTACGTCACCTAACCTTCTCAACAAATCATCGTCTCTTCATTATACCGTTTCGGCATGTCTCTCACAATGCAGAGACACCTACATCCTTTTCTTTTATTTGACAGAAAACAGAAAATCGCAAAAAAAGGGCACGGATACTGGAATCCGTGCCAAAGTGTATTCATTAAAAAGGGGGTCAATTACTACATTCATCTTAAAACATCAGTATTTCACCCGTGTTACAGCGTAATTAAAACACAGTAACGATTCAAAAACTGAACATTACAGTGATTATTTAACCGTTTTGAGCGTTTCCTCAAGCTCTTCCACATAATGCTGAACGCTTTGAGCCGCAATACTTCCGTCGCCTGTCGCCGTTACGATCTGGCGGAGCGTTTTTTCACGGATGTCTCCCGCGGCGAAAATGCCTGGAACTTTTGTCTCCATTTGAGCGTTTGTTTCAATGTAGCCTTCTTCATTTGTGATGCCCAAGTTCTCGAACGGTTTAGAAAGCGGAAGCATACCGATATAAATAAAGACGCCGTCAGCTTTGAATTCTTCCTCTTCTCCCGTCACGGTATCCACAAGAGTAAGTCTGCCGACTTTTCCGTTTTCCTCATGGATTTCTTTTACGGTTTTGTTCCATTTGAAGTCAATTTTCTCATTGTCAAAGGCACGCGCCTGAAGAATGCTTTGCGCACGCAATTTGTCACGTCTGTGAACGATGGTGACTTTTGAAGCGAAGCGTGTCAGATAGACGCCTTCTTCAACGGCGGAGTCTCCGCCGCCGACAACGACAAGCTCTTTATTTTTAAAGAACGCGCCGTCACAAACCGCGCAGTACGATACGCCGCGGCCGCCCAGTTCTTTTTCGCCCGGAACGCCGATCTTTTTGTATTCCGCTCCGGCAGAAATGACGATGGCGCGCGCTTTATATTCTTTTGAACCGGCTTTGACCGTTTTATATTCTTTGCCGTCAACGATTTCTTTAATATCGCCGTACGCATATTCCGCACCGAATTTTTTCGCATGTTCAAACATTTTATTAGAAAGTTCAGGGCCGAGAATGCTTTCAAAACCCGGATAGTTTTCAACATCCTCCGTGTTGGCCATCTGGCCGCCCGGAATTCCTCTTTCGATCATTAATGTGGATAAGTTCGCTCGTGATGTGTAAACAGCAGCGGTCATCCCCGCCGGACCCGCGCCGATAATGATCACATCATAAATTTTTTCTTCTGACACCATGATTCACTCCTTTTCGAAATGGGGCGCACCCTATATGACTAAGAATCCCCATCAATCGTATTCCTTACCCATATCCTATTAAATCTGAGGGCAATTCGCTATTTTTTTGCTCATTTTTCTAAGAAACCATGATTAGGCAGCTCCTGAGCGGGTATACAAATAAAGAAAGAGCCTTCCGGGATAGAAGGCCCTTGTCTTATTCATTATTGCACGACACGTCTTACATTGCCGTTGAATGCTTTCTTCCAGTAAGGGTTGCTCATAGAATCAATGGATACACCATGTGATGTATTATCGTTCAGGAACGTTCCGTTACCTAAGTAGATGCCGACGTGGCCGTTTGTTTTATACGTGTTGAAGAATACTAAGTCTCCGCGTTTCATGTCAGACGCGCTTACTGCTTTACCTCTTCCGATTAATGTATCTGTGTTTGTGCCGCTTGCAGGTCCGAGGTTAACGCCTGCGTTAGCATAAGCCCAGCGTACGAATGAAGAGCAGTCAAAAATACGGTTGTTAATATCAGATTGAGTGCGTCCGCCGCCGAATTTGTACGGGGATTGACCCACAAGGCTTGATCCTACGCTGATGGCGCCTTCAATACCGCCTGAATTTGAAATAACAGATCCGCCGTCAGAATCATCTGAACCGCCGCTGTTATGAGATGATCCGCCTGAAGTGCTCTTCGGTTTGCTTGAGCTGTCAGATGAATCAGATGATGTTGAAACAGCCGCTTTTTTCACAGTTTTAACCGCCGGTGCCGGCTGGCTGTCATCTTTTTGGTTTTGGTCTTCAGAAGCTTTTTGCGCTTCTTCCTGTTTTTTGATCAGGGCAGCTGCTGCAGCCTGCTCAGCTTTAATACGCTTCTGTTCTTTTTCAGTGTCAGCTTTTTCGTTTGCAAGCTTTGATGCTTCTTTTTTCAGATCAGAGATAGCGGAAGCCGCTTTTTTCTGGCCGTTTTTCGCTTCGTCGAAAAGCTTGTCTTTCTGATCAAGCTGTTTGTTCAGGTCTTTTTGCATAGACTCGAGTTTCGCAAGATCATCTTGAACTTTTTTCAGCTTCACGTTAAGTTCAGCTTCTGCATCTTCGAGTTTCGCTTTATCCTGCTCCTGCTGTTTGATCAGGTCTTTATCCGCATCAACGATAGAAGATACCGCAGTCGCACGGGAAATGAAGTCTCCGAAGCTTGTCGCCCCTAAAAGAACATCTATGTATCCTTGAGAACCGCCGTTTTCCTGTAAAGAACGAACGCGTTTTTTCAGGATTTCATTGCGTTTTTCAATACGCGCTTCTGTTTCTTTGATTTCTTTTTTCAAATCAGCGATCTGCTTTTTCGTTTTTTCGTTTTCAGCTTTTTTATCTTCGATTTTATTGCTTGTATCCAACGCTTTAGCGTTAATGTCTTTCAGTTCTTTTTCAATCTTAGCCTGCTTGTCCTGAAGCTTAGACAATTCTCTTTCTTTTGCTTCAAGGCTTGAAGCCACCTCAGATTGCTTGCTTTCGATTTTTGCTTTTTTGCTGTCTAATGTTTCCGCCGATGCAGTTTTTGTAAACGGGATCAAAAAACTGCTTGTCCCGATGACGGAAGCCAAACCAAGTGTTAATAAACTCTTTTTCACTTTTTCTTTCCTCCCTTTTACTTTAAACCTGTTCTCATTTGGAATTCTATTATGAACATCAAAGTTACGCTCCCTCACATACCCGTGAGGCTGATGATTTTTATGTATGAATCTTTAAATCTTTTAAATTGGTATAGATTATACAGCACATGTAAAATAAACTAATCTCTTATGTACGAGACTCATTATACCATCATGTTTCGACAATTTTTATTACAGTTATATTTCAATGTGATTGCAAATCTCATATTTTGCAAAATAAACGGTGATTACGGCCTGATTTCGATTCGAAAAGCAAAAAAATACGTATGAATACCTCTTTTTTCGGCGGTAAAGTTCTGTTTTGCCCCTTTCTGATAAAAAAAGAACCGACTCTTTATATAGAAAGAATCGGTTTTATTCTAATATATCGTCTATTTGTCTGATGTATTTCGAAAGGGTTGCCGGCGTTATACCGTAAACGGCTGCCGTTTCTTTTTTCGTCGTTTTTTCGCCGTTTGCTTCCTTCCATACATATGCGATGGCTGCGGCCCATGCCCGCTCATTCTGTATGGCAGCGGCGGCGCGGATGTGCTGAATGACGTGAAAAACCCAGCAGCTCATGACGTCAGTTTTTAAACTGTCGGCTTCCGCTTTCTCCAGAAGCTTGACCGTCCGATACGTGAACAGCGCATCACCGGAGACGCCTGAATCGCCTTTTTCACCGGAAAGCAGCAGTCTGACGAAATCTTGTTCAAACGGTGAAACAGCGCGTTTTGCCGTCAGAACTTTTTCAAGCTGGTCCCGCTCCCCTTCAGCGCTGCTGATATAATAGGCGGCAAGCCGCTGTTCAAGTGAAGCAGGCAGCGGTTCCTGCCGCTCCGCCCAAGGCGCGGGCCGGTCTGATTCGGGAAATTCGGCTTCGGCCTTTTTCCAAATGGTTTCCGCAAATTCTGTGCGGCCTGTCCCGTAGGCTGAGGCGGCAAGCCAGTAATAAAACGTGTCGTCGCCTTCGAACCCGCTTTTGTAAAGAGAACGGAGCCATTTATAACCGAGATCATGTCTGCCGACAAGCGCTAGCGTCGCTCCCAGCTTATAGCGCTGTTCGAATAAAATCGGATACACGTTGGCGAGTTTTCCGCTCAATTCTCCGACTTTTTCATCTTCTCTCTCGTAATAGCAGAATACAAGGAGGTTGCACAGGGCATGGAGATTACCTTCATTTTTCTCAAGCACTTCGAATACCGTTTGTTTCGCTTTTGTGACATTGCCTGAGTAAAAGTAAGCGAGCGCCAGGTTGTTGTATGCAGACCAAAGCTCGGGGTAATCGGCCGTAATCTCTTCAAGCATGACAACCGCTTCATGAAGCTGGCCGCTCTCAAGAAGCGTTTTTGCCCGGTCCTGCCTGATCAGCAGCTCATCCTGGTCATAGAGCGACTCGTCTTCACCAGCTTCACCGAAATCCAAAAGCTCCATCAGATTTTCAATCTCTTCGCTGAATTCCCCGTCCGGATCGGCATCTGAATAAGCCGCCGCTTCTTTGTATGCTTCCTGAAAGAGTCCCAAATGCGCGAAATTATTCGCTTTAAAGTAATGACACTCGGGCATTTCTTCTTTCAGGTTCACCAAAATAAAGTCGAACAGCTCATTTGACTGCTGGTAGTGGCCCATTTCAGAATAAATGACGGCCAGCCGGGACAGCATTTCGGAATCATTCGGCTCGAGGTGGACGGCCCGCTGAATCAGTTTGCTGGCCCGCTTTAAATTCCGCTCTTTATATGCTTTTAAGCCTTTATGAAAAAAATATTGTCCATCCTGAAGCAGCTGGACAATTTGCGCGTGCTTTTTCTGTTCAGAAGTGTGTTTTCCCACAAATATCCTCCGTTTTATACGTATTACCGTCAGTAGTATACCATAAAACGGTTTCACCTCAATAGTTCAAAAGACAGGATCGGCTTCGTTTTTTACTGGCTGGTTCGACCAGATTTTAGCTGTTTTTTTCACGAGGCTCGGCTGGAAGAATGACACGGAAAAGGGTTCCTTCGCCGCGCTTGCTCTCAACCTCTATCGAACCGCCGTGCAGCTCTGCAATTTTTTGGGCGATGGACAGGCCGAGCCCGCTTCCCCCTGCGTTTCTCGCCTTATCCGCTTTATAAAACCGTTCAAATACACGCTCCGCCTGTTCAGGCTCCATTCCGATTCCGTCGTCGGCGATTTCGACAGCCGCCGCTCCCGGCAGATCTGCAATTTTAACGGAAATGCGGCCGCCTTCACCGGTAAATTTTACGGCATTGTGAATCAGATTCATCCATACTTGGCTGAGCAGTGATTCATCTCCGTACACATACGACTCCTGTAAATCAATGAGAAACTCAATCTGTTTGGCGGACCACTCAGGCTCACAGGTCAATATGGTGCGCCGCAGCTGTTTGTCAATGCGGAACGGTTTTTTTTGTATGGGTTCGGTTTGGCGTTCGAGCGCAGTGAGCTTCAGCAGATTTTCACTGATTTTTGATAATCGTTCTGTTTCTGTTTCGATGATGTGTAAGTAGCGCCCCCGCTCCTCATATGATAAATCCGGTTTTTTCAGGAGATGCGCGTAGCCCTTTAATGAAGTGAGCGGGGTTTGGATTTCATGGGAAACGTTCGAAATAAATTCTTGTTTCAGTTTTTCCATTTCACTCAGTTCCGCGGCGAGTGTCGACAGTTCATCAGCTAATTTCGTCACGGGGTGGTTCCGCTCAATCTTCTCCATTTTCCGGGAAGCGGCCGCTGTGAAGTTGCCGCTCGACATTTGCTTGATCGTGGCGGTGAGCGAATCCCAGATCGCATGATGTCTTTCACGTGCTGACTTTGAAAAAATAAACATCGTTACAAACAGCAGGCCGAAAACAAGCCAAAGCGTCAGAATCTGCTCGGCGTACGGCACAAGTAAAATCGGCCATATGAGACCGAATCCCTGAACGATCAGGTGAGCCGCCAGCCATAAGAATGCGGTGACGGTGAGAAGGATGATGATTTTTCCAGCCGTTCTGAAGATCCGTTTCATTCTGTCACCACAAACCGATACCCGAGCCCCCGCACCGTATAGATGGCAAACGGATAGTCTTTTTCCGGAAACCGTTCTCTCAGCCTTTTAATATGCACATCAACCGTCCGCTCGTCACCTTCATAATCAAAGCCCCAAATATCTTCTATTAATTGTTCTCTTGAAAACGTCTTATTCGGATAACCGGCGAGCTTAAATAAAAGCTCAAATTCACGCCGGGGCAGTGTCAATCCCGCTCCGCCGCCGCGCGTTACGGTGCGGGATTGCTTATCTAATGTGACATTTCCGATGGTCAGCAGTTTTTCTGCGGTGATCCGGTACCGTTTCAGCAATGCTTTGACCCTTGCTTCCAGCTCAAGCGGCTCAAACGGTTTAACGAGATAATCATCCGCTCCGGAAGTAAAACCTTGCACTTTGTCCAGCGTTTCGCCTTTTGCCGTCAGCATCAAAATCGGAATGTCCGTAAAGCTGCGGACAGCTTCACTGACTTCAAACCCGTCCATTTTCGGCATCATCACATCCAGTATGATGAGATCTACAGGTGCTGATTCGATCAGCCGCACCGCCGCTTCCCCGTCTCCCGCTTCTGCGACGTCAAAACCGCTCTGCTCCATCATAAGGCGGACAAGCTCACGGATATGGCGGTCATCATCCGCAACCAATATGACAGCCATGAAAACCCCTCCTTCTGCTTTTTTGCCTGTCTTCTTTTAATGAATCGACATGATGTCTATTAACCGTCTTATTTTTTCATTGTCTCCTGTATCGACAGACACTTTTTTTGTATGGCGGATCATTTCCTCCGTCACTTCTTTCATTACGCCTTGATCAGTATCTTCACGAGACTCCCAGCGCAAAGGAACATTGTATACCTGAATGGTGCCGTCACCATTGCTGCTGTAAGTGACTGACCCATCGATTAACCGGGAGCCTGCTAACTGCGTAACATCTTCCGGATAGCGGGCGCTCGTGTGATCGTCAGGGTTGACGAGTGCTCCGGCCGGAATGCGGCGAACGTTCAATTCATCTATCTGCTGATTTTCCCCAAGCTGCAGCCAGATGCGGGCATATTCAATTTGCAGAGGAGAATAATCTGCCGACATGTTATCCGGTTCGCTTTTGTCCGCAGAGACGTGATGTGAATCTTTGTTTACGGGTTCTTTTTTTTCTGCCGCTGATGCTGTTTCAGCCTTTTTGATGCCGCTGCTTTCTCCGGCCGGACTTGAAGAATGGCTCGGCTCTTCATCGTTACCACCCGTACACCCGGCAGTCATAAATACGAGCAGTAAGGCCGCGTGACAATAAAAAATCTTTGTGCGTTTTTTCATCATTTAACCCTCGCTTCCAATGAATAGGATTCCGGCTGCAAAATAAAAAGCAGCTTTTTCAGCTGCTTTTTATTCATAAAGTCTTGCTTTACACAGCTTTGTTTTCTAAGTCGGCATTCAGCTTCAGCTGCTGCTCCGCAAAATCGCGGTACAGCGAATGGGATGCCATTAATTCATGGTGTGTGCCCCGTCCGGTGATTTCACCCTGTTCGACAAAGAGAAGCTGATCTGCATCCACAACCGTGGATAAACGGTGGGCGATCACAATCGTGGTGCGGCCTTTCATTAAGACTTCGAGCGCCTGCTGCACCCATTTTTCAGATTGGCTGTCCAGACTTGATGTCGCTTCATCAAGCATCAGAATGCTCGGGTTGCGAAGGAGAGCTCTGGCAATGGCGATGCGCTGGCGCTGTCCGCCTGACAGCATAATTCCCCGCTCACCAACCTCGGTTTCAAATTTCTTCGGTAAGTCTTCAATAAATTGCAGGGCGTAGGCCATGTCGGCCGCTTGCCTCAGTTCCTCATCGGTCACCTCGCGTTTTAATCCGTAGCAGATATTGTCGCGGATGGTGCCTGACATTAACGGGCTTTCTTGCGACACGTAGCCGATATGCTCCCGCCATGACTCAAGGGAATACGTATCAATCGGTTCATTTCCGAGCAGGATGCTGCCCGCAGTCGGATTGTAGAATCGTTCAAGCAGCTTAAATAACGTTGTTTTTCCGCCGCCGCTCGGTCCGACAATCGCGGTGACTTTGCCGGCCTCAATCGTAGCCGTAATGTCTTTTAAGATGGTTTGATCTGTTTTGTAGCCGAATGAGACTTGTTCAAGCTTAATCGGCTGATCCGCGTTTTCAATGGCTTTTCCGGTTTGGATATCTTCTTCTTTTTCTGCAAGAATATGAATCATCCGTTCCGTTGCGCCGATGGATTTTTGAAGCTGTGTGAAAAATGAAGTGATCTGGCCCATCGGCATAATGATCTGAAACAAATACAGGATAAAGGCAACGAGTGCGCCGGCTGTCAATTCACCGGATGACACCTGCATCCCGCCGTACCCGATGACAGCGACCAGCGCCGCCATTAATACAAGTGTAATAAGCGGGCCTACGAGCGACTGCACCTTCGCTTCACGCAGCCCGAGTTTAAAGAGTGCCATGATGCCTGCTTTTCCGCGTCCGTATTCCGCTTCTTCAGCGTTTGACGCTTTTACAAGCCTGATTTCCGGGAGGATGTGGTTTAATAATCCGGTGAATTTCGCCGTTTCATCCTGTGTTTCCCGAGAAATTTTAAACATTTTCCGGCCGATCGGCACTAAAATCACCGCAGCCAGCGGCACGACGATCAGCACGAGCAATGTGAGCTTCCAGTTCATGAAAAATAAGATCGTCAGTGACCCGATAACGGAAATGATTCCGGTAATAAATCCGCTGATATTGTTTGTGATCAGCTCTTTTACCACCATTGTGTCATTGGTGACACGGCTGATCGTTTCTCCTGTGGCGTTTTTGTCAAAATAAGAGACGGGCAGTTTAATTAATTTCTGCCACAACAAATCACGCAGTCCCGAGATGATTTTCTGGCCGCTGTAGTTCAGGGCGTAGGTGGCGTAGGCGCTTAATGCGGCCTGTACGATAAACACGGCTGCAATGATTCCGATTTGCACGCCTGACAGCGACGACATGGAAAAGCCGTCAACGAGCTGCTTTGTCAAGAGCGGAATCAGCAGGCTGACGAGCGTTGTCACAATACTGAGAGACAGCGCGAAGGCCAGCATACCGTATGATGGTTTTGTTTTTTTGACTAATGAAAAGAATGAGCTGAATTTCCCTTTAGGTTTTGGTTGTTTATTCGGCATATGTTTTCCTCCTATATCACTGTTTATACTATAACGGATGTGCATGAACGGAATATGAACAAAACGTACATTTTTGACAAAAACCAAAATAAACTCTATTAGTCAATATTATCAAATTCATCTGCCTCCGGTTGCGGAAATAAGGAATATTTAATTGAATGTTTAAGTTTGACAGATTAAAAACCTCACGGATCTCTCCGTGAGGTTTGTTTTAATCAGATGCTGAATGGCGTTTCGCAAGGACGTCAAGCACGTCGTCCAAAGGAAGCGACTGCTCACGCAGAAGAACGAGCAAATGATACAGCAAATCCGCCGCTTCCCATTTTAATTCTTCATGGTCGCGGTTTTTCGCGGCGATAATAACCTCTGCGGCTTCCTCGCCGACTTTTTTGAGGATTTTATCGACGCCTTCCCGAAACAGATACGTTGTGTAGGCTCCGTCAGGCATCTCCGCCTGCCGTTTGGCGATTACGCTTTCCAGTTCGTTTAAGATGCCGAAACGATCCTGCGCGTCCGCTTTTTCCGGAGAAAAGCAGCTGTAACTTCCCTTATGGCATGCGGGTCCTGAGGGCTCCGCAAGCACGATGAGGGCATCTTGATCGCAGTCATAACGGATGGCTTTCACCTTTTGGGTATTCCCCGACGTCGCTCCTTTATGCCACAGCTCCTGCCGTGAACGGCTGTAAAACCAGGTTTCTTTCGTTTCTATCGTTTTTTCGTAGGATTCACGATTCATATAAGCCAGTGTCAGCACTTCTTTGCTTGCCGCATCCTGTACGATGGCGGGAATCAGTCCGGCCTCGTCAAACTGCAGTTCATCTGCCCGTTTCATCTCACATTCACCCCGTGTTTCTTCATATAATCTTTCACTTCTTTTATAGATGTCTCTTTGTAATGGAAAATGGAAGCTGCAAGCGCGGCGTCCGCTTCACCGATCGTGAAGGCTTCAAGCATATGGCGCGCGCTGCCGGCTCCCCCTGACGCAATGACGGGCACCGGGACTGCACGTGTGACAATCTGTGTGAGCGTATGATTAAAGCCTGTTTTCTCACCGTCTGCGTCCATGCTTGTCAGCAGGATTTCACCCGCTCCCCGGCTGACGGCTTCTTTTGCCCAGGCCGTGACTTCCCACTCGGTTTTCTGTCTGCCGCCGTGTGTGTACACTTTATAGCAATCCGAATCTTCGTCATACTTTGCGTCAATCGCCGCTACGATGCATTGTGAGCCGAAAAAATCCGCTCCTTCCGTAATCAGCTCGGGGCGGAGAACGGCCGCTGTATTAACGGATACTTTATCAGCGCCGGCGCGAAGCATTCGTTTCATATCGCTTAATTGATTGATTCCGCCCCCGACCGTAAACGGAATCGCCAGTTTTGCCGCAACCTGTTCTACGACGTCTGTCATCGTCTTGCGGCCTTCGTGAGAGGCGGAAATGTCGAGAAAAACAAGTTCGTCAGCGCCCTCCCTGTCGTAAGCTTCGGCCAGCTCGACAGGATCGCCCGCATCTTTCAGCCCGAGAAATTGAATGCCTTTGACGACGCGGCCTTCTTTCACATCGAGACACGGAATGATTCGTTTCGTAATCATGCGTCCTTCACCCCGCTGAGCGCTTCAGCCAATGTAAATTGTTTTGTATACAGCGCTTTTCCGATAATCGCTCCCGATACGCCGGCGTCTTTGAAGCGGGCCAGTGCTTTGAGGTCGGCGACTGAGCTGACTCCGCCTGAAGCGATGACGGTTTTTCCCGTTGCTTTTGCGAGCTGAACGGTGCTTTCGATGTTCGGTCCTGACAGCATGCCGTCAGTTGCAATATCCGTGAAAATGAAGGTTTCCGCTCCTTCGGCCGCCAATTCACGGCCCAGATCGGCCGCCCTTACCGAGGATGTTTCCAGCCAGCCTTCCGTCGAGACATATCCGTTTCTTGCATCAAGGCCGATCGCGATTTTGCCGCCGTATTGTTTCAGCATGCTCTTCACAAATGCCGGATCGGATACGGCTGAGCTGCCGAGAATGACACGATCAACACCTTGTGATAAATAACCGTACACATCCGCTTCAGAACGGATCCCGCCGCCGATCTCGACTTTGATATCAAGCTGCCGCGCAATGTCAAGAACATGCCTGTCGTTTACTTTCCTGCCTGCTTTCGCGCCGTCAAGATCCACGAGATGAATCCACTCGGCGCCTTCTTGTGCAAATTGCGCCGCCATGTCTAAAGGAGAGTCACCGTATATCGTTTCCTTGCCGTAATCGCCTTGGATAAGGCGGACGCATTTGCCGTTTCTCATATCGATTGCCGGATATAATGTAAAAGCGTTCATTTCTTCACCTTCTGTTCCGCTGCCATTTTTGTAAATTGCCTTAAGATCGCCATTCCGGCCGTACCGCTTTTTTCCGGGTGAAACTGTGCACCGAAGACATTGCGTTTCCCGACGACGGCCGGAACACGAACGCCGTACTCAGCGCTTGCCAGAAGATCGCCGTCTTCCATCCCGTCTATATAATAGGAATGGACAAAGTAAACGAAGCCTTCTTCCGCTTCCGAAAGCAAAGGAGACGTTTTGTGAAACGTCAGCCGGTTCCAGCCCATATGCGGCACCTTCAGCTTGTTTCCTTCGGCATCTCTGTCTTTGAGTCTCACAGCTTTTCCGGCTAATAAACCAAGTCCTTTTGCAGAGCCGTTTTCGGTGCTTTCCTCGAAAATGAGCTGCATGCCGAGGCAGATGCCGAGGAGCAGCTTACCCTCGTCAACCATACGGTGTATGAATTGATCAAGCTTTGTGCTGCGTAAATTGTCCATGGCGTCACTGAATGATCCGACACCGGGAAGAATAAAAGCATCCGCTTTTTCAAGCTCTTCCGGCCGGTCTGATACGACATACGGGACGCCGACGCGTTCCAGCGCCTTCGATACGCTGAATAAATTGCCCATACCGTAATCAATTACACCGATCATTTACAGCATTCCTTTCGTAGACGGCACACCCTTGACGCGCGGATCAATGGATGACGCTTCATCAAGCGCTCTGCCAAGCGCCTTAAACACGGCTTCTATCATATGATGGGTATTCGTGCCGTAATGAACGATGACGTGCAGATTCATTCTCGCTTCCAGCGCCAGTTTCCATAGGAATTCATGTACCAGCTCGGTATCAAACGTTCCGACTTTCGCTTGCGGAAATGCAGCGCGCATCTCAAGGTGCGGCCGGTTGCTCAGGTCTACGGCAACTTGGGCGAGCGCTTCGTCCATCGGTACAAGCGCTGATCCGTACCGTTTGATCCCTTTTTTATCACCGAGCGCCTCCAAAAAAGCCTGCCCTAAACAGATGCCGATATCTTCAGTCGTATGGTGATCATCTATCTCCGTATCGCCTTTTGCGTCAACAGTTAAATTGAATTGCCCGTGCTTTGTGAACAAATCAAGCATATGAGTCATAAACGGCACATCCGTGCTGATGTCGGCTTTTCCTTCTCCGTCTATTTCGAAAGCCAGCTTAATATCCGTCTCATTTGTTGTTCTGGCGCGTTCCGCTTTTCTCATCGGTCATTCCTCCGTTTCTCGCTTCAATCGATCTTGCGTGCGCTTCAAGCCCTTCCAGTCTCGCAAATGCGGCAATGCTGTCCGCGTGCGTTTCAAATGCCTTCCGGCTGTATGAGATGATGCTCGATTTCTTTTGAAAATCTGTTACATTCAACGGGCTTGAAAACCGCGCCGTTCCGTTTGTCGGCAAAACGTGATTCGGTCCGGCAAAATAATCGCCGACCGGTTCAGCGCTGTATCGTCCTAAGAAAATCGCCCCCGCGTGTCTGATGCTTCCAAGCAAAGCCTCCGGCGAATGCGTCATGATTTCTAAATGCTCGGGCGCCAGCGCATTCACCGTGTCCACCGCATCTTCCATCGATTCCGCGATATAAATGCGGCCGTGATCCCTGATCGACGCTTCGGCGATTTCTTTACGCGGCAGCGTCTGAAGCTGTTTATTCACCTCATCTGATACCGCTTCGGCAAGCTTCCGTGAGTCGGTGACAAGCACGCTTGAGCTGAGCGTATCGTGTTCGGCCTGTGAAAGCAGGTCAGCGGCGACTTCGTCGGGCACCGCCGTATCGTCCGCCAGAACCACGATTTCACTGGGTCCGGCAATCATGTCAATATCCACAACACCGAAGACTTCACGCTTTGCGAGTGCTACAAATATATTGCCGGGGCCCGTAATCTTATCAACAGGCTGTATCGTTTCAGTTCCGTAAGCGAGCGCGGCAATCGCCTGCGCGCCTCCCGCTTTGTAAATTTCCTTTATGCCGAGCTCAGATGCCGCCGCCAGAACGCCCGGTGAAAGGCGGCCGTCTTTTCCCGGAGGACTGATGAGAACGATCCGTTCCACTCCCGCAGCGAGAGCGGGGATGACATTCATTAAAACGGAAGACGGATAAGCGGCTGTCCCGCCCGGCACATATACGCCCGCGGAATCGAGCGCCGTTATTTTCTGCCCGAGCATCGAGCCGTCTTTGCGATGGTAAAACCACGAGGATTGCAGCTGGCGTTCGTGATATTCTTTAATATTGGCAATCGCCTGTCTGATCACTTCCAGCAGCTGATCATCAAGCAGACGGTATGCCTCGGTGATTTCCTCTGCGCTCACGGCCATTTGGTTCAGGCTGATGCCGTCAAATGTTTTTGTATAGGCCAAAACGGCTTTGTCACCGTTTTGTCTGACGTCTTCAATAATCCCCCTGACGATTTTCCGCTGCTCTTCGGTTCCGCTGTCGATGGAACGCTTCAGTGAGAACCGCTCGCTTCTATTTACTGCGGTTATTTTCATTTTGACGTTTCTCCTTCCACAACCTTGGCCAGCCTGGCCGCCATTTCGTCGATTACATCATCCTTCATGCGGTAGCTGACCGGATTGACGATAAAACGCGATGTGATGTCACAAATATGTTCTGATTCAACGAGACCGTTTTCCTTTAATGTCCGCCCGGTTGATACGATATCTACGATTCTGTCAGCAAGCCCGATTAAAGGCGCCAATTCAATCGAACCGTTCAGCTTTATGATTTCCACCTGCTCGCCCTGCTCTCTGAAATAACTTGACGCAACATTCGGATATTTCGTCGCAATCCTCGGGGCGACTCCGTTCCAATCCGCTCCGGGAAGCCCCGCAACGGCGAGATGGCATTTGCTGATTTTCAGATCGAGCACCTCATACACGTCACGCTCTTCCTCAAGCATGACATCCTTTCCGGCAATACCGGCATCAGCGACGCCATGTTCGACATAAGTCGTCACATCCATCGGCTTTGCCAGAATAAAGCGGAGATTTTCTTCAGGAACGTCAATGATCAGCTTTCTCGATTCTTCAAACTCCTCGGGGAGCCTGTATCCGGCCTGCCTCAGCAACCCGGCCGCTTCTTCGAATATCCGTCCTTTTGGCATTGCCATTGTGAGTACCTTACCCATTCTGCTCTTCCTTTCTGGCACCGATAAAGTATGTGACGTTTGCGAATGATTTTGTCATATGATCGATATTTTCAATGCCCGCCAGATCCTGCAGGACGACTTTTCTGCCTCTCGCCCTTTCTTTCTCCGCGAATAAAATGGCCTGCGCCCGCTGCTCCTTGCTGAAAATCACAGCGTCCGCTTCACTAGTTTCTTCCTGGATGCCGAGCGCTTCAATCAGCCTGTCGATACGGAGCCCGAAACCCGTGGCGGGAGCGGGACTGCCGAAATGGCCGAGAAGATTGTTATAGCGTCCGCCGCTTCCGATGACAAAACCGACATTGGCCGCATACACTTCGAATAAAATTCCCGTGTAATAACTCATATGGCTGACCATATTCAGATCAAGGCGAATATGCTCGGCACAACCGTAATCCTCAAGAATGTCCCACAGGTCTTCCAGCTCCTGAATCAAGCTTTGACCGGAGATGCCGATGATCTCCTCCGCCTTGGCGCAGATCTCTTTCCCGCCTCGCAATTCCAGAAGTGCGAGCAGCCGGCTTTTGTCTATTGAAGAGAGCGGAAGCGATTTGACATGTTCTCTGTACCCCACATAATTCTTTTCAAAGAGAAAGCGCCGCAGAACATCCGCCCGCTCGGCATTGCCCAGCACCTCGACAAACAGCTCATCTGCGAGTCCGGCATGGCCGATCGCGATTTTAAATTGGTGCAATCCCGCGTTTTTCAACGCGCCGGCCGCGAGTGCAATCACCTCAGCGTCCGCGCTTGTTGATCCGTCGCCGATCAGCTCCGCGCCGACCTGTTCGAATTCGGCCGGACGTCCGCCTTCCCGTTCTTGAGCGCGGAAGACGCTTGCCGCGTATCCCGCTCTGAGCGGATGGTTGTGTTTGTGCAGCTTAGACGCCGCCACCCGGGCAATCGGTCCGGTCATGTCAGGCCGAAGCACAAGCGTTTTTCCGTCCTGATCGAGAAGCTTAAACAGCTGCTGTTCTTCAATGGCTGACTGGACGCCTACTGTTTCATAAAATTCAAGGGTCGGCGTCTCCATAAACTGATAACCCCATTTATCAATTAAATCCGTCAGTGTGGAACGGACTTTTTTCTTTGCTTCGTATAAACCGGGCAGCGTATCTCTCATGCCATGCGGTTTCTCAAACATAAACATTTGCCTTTTACACCTCCGCTTTGTCTGAAGGAAAATTCCGAATCCTTTAGTTCGCTAATATGATAATATGTTAGCAGATAAAAGAATGAATTGCAACGCCCAATGTCCGCCTATTCTTTTCCATATTGATGACTAAATCATGAACAAATCTGTAAACATAACAGAACCATCTAATCATATTGAACAGAAGTGCTATAATACATAGAATAGCTTCATCAGAAACAAGGGAGAATAATTGATAATGAAGACGCTTGGAACATTATGTGTGCTGATTCTGACAGCCGTCCTTGTCTATCTGGGATATAACATCTATACAAACGATATTCATTTGAATTTTTTTAATCAGCAGTCCGACGAGCCTGATGAGAAAACACCGTTAAAAGGGAGCGCGTCACCGCTGAATGTCGTTCTGTACAGACAGATGGATTCTCCCAGACTGTACAATGGCTGTGAGGTGACAAGCCTTGCCATGATTTTGAACAATGCCGGATATCATGTGTCAAAAAATACATTGGCGGATAAAATCAATAAAGTTCCGCTCACATACAGCAGCGGGCTGAAGGGAGATCCGAATGAAGGATTTGCCGGAGATATGGAAAACGGCCCGGGTTTAGGCGTTTATCATGAGCCGATTGATAAACTTGCCAAAGAATATGCGGGAAACAAAGTATACGATCTGACGGGAAAAGACATTTCTTCAGTGTACCGCCAGCTTGAAAAAGGGCGGCCGGTCTGGGTGATTACCACCACATCCTTTAAGCCGGTTGATCATATGCAGACTTGGAATACGCCGAACGGAAAAATCGACATTACGTTCAGCATGCATAGCGTAGCCGTCACCGGTTATGATCACGATTATGTATACGTTAATGATCCTTACGGCTATAAAAACAGAAAAACAGACCGATCTGACTTTGAAAAAGCCTGGAAGCAGATGGGCAGCCAGGCCATTGTGATCAAGTCATAAAAAAACCCCGCTGACGTTAATCAGCGGGGTTTTCCATTCGTTTTTTCATTTCTTCGTCCGTATAGATCACCTGCATCGGATTTCCACCGACAAACGCCCCGGCCGGGACATCTTTGTGCACCAGCGTGCCGGCTGATACAACGGCTCCGCTCCCGATGGTGACGCCGGGCAGAATGGTTGTGTTTGCCCCGATCATCACCTCGTCACCGATTGTGACAAAACCGGTCCGGTACTCATGTATTAAGTATTCATGAGCCAAAATCGTCGTATTGTAGCCGATGATGCTGTTTTTTCCGACAGTGATTTTTTCGGGAAACATAATATCCGGCATCACCATCAGCGCGAATGACGTCTGTTTTCCGACATTCATTTTCAAAAAGGTTCGGTACAGCCAGTTTTTCACGTTTAAAAACGGCGTATACCTTGCGATCTGAATGATGATGAAATTTTTCATCACCTTCAGAAAGGGAACCGTCTGATAAACATGCCACAATGAATTTGCACCTGCAACCGGATGGCGGTCTGTTTTTCTCACGGATTACTTCACTCCGGTGATGTGCAATAAATCACTCATTTTCTCGAGCATATAATCGGGTTCATAGGCGGAAAGCGTCTGTGCGCCTTTAATTGTCCACGCGACGCCGGCTGTTTTCGTGCCGGCGTTTTTTCCCGCCATGACATCGTGATAATTGTCACCGACCATTATGGCATCCGACGGATCGCACCCAAGCCGGCTGAGCGCAAGCCGCACAGGCTCGGGGCCAGGCTTCGGATGCTTTACATCATCAAGCGTGACGACAGTATCGAAAAACGCCCCGATGCCTGTCAGCTTCAATCCCATATTGACTGTATCCCTCAGCTTCGTGGTGACAATACCCAGCTGATACCCCGCTTTTTTCAATTCATCAAGCGTTTCATAAACCGTTTCGTACTCCGTGACGAGCTCATCGTGCTTTTCATGGTTGAATGCTCTGTACATGCTGATCATCTCATCGCACTTTTCAGCATTAATGCCTGAAAACGTTTCATACAGAGGCGGGCCGATAAACGGAAGCACATCTTCCCTTTTGAACTGCCCCGGGCAATAATGATCAAGCGTATGAAGGTAAGAAGCGATAATCAGTTCATTCGTGTCAATCAGCGTGCCGTCGAGATCAAATAAAATGGCGGTTACACGTTTATCAGTCATCTTATGTCCTTTCCGATTTCAGGCGTCAGTCCGTGTCGGCATACCGCTTATCGGCATACCCCTTCATGCGTCTGAAAATCATTAAAATAATCGCAAGTACAATCAGCACAATGGAAATGACCTGCGCGATCCGAAGCTGGCTCGTAAGCATCAGGCTGTCCGTCCGCATTCCCTCAATAAAGTATCTGCCGATTGAATACCAGATCACATACGTCAAAAACAGATTGCCCCTGCGCAGGTTCACGCGGCGGAGCAGAAGCAGAATCACGACGCCCGCAAAACTCCACAGCGATTCATACAAAAACGTCGGGTGATAATATTGTCCGTCTATGTACATCTGATTAATGATGAAATCCGGAAGATGCAGACTTTCCAAAAATGACCGGCTGACCGCTTCACCGTGAGCCTCCTGGTTGATAAAGTTCCCCCAGCGCCCGATGGCCTGGCCGAGCAGAATACTCGGCGCGGCAATATCCGCCAGCTTCCAGAATGAGATGCCTCTTACTTTTGAAAAGACGATTCCCGTTGCGATCGCGCCGATTAATCCGCCGTGAATCGCAATGCCGCCTTTCCAAATTTTAACGATTTCCCCGGGGTGTTCCGAGTAATAACTCCACTCGAAAAGCACATAATATGCCCTTGCGCAAATGATTGCGATCGGGATGGCGAAAAGAACAAGATCAATAAAAATGTCCTTTTTCAGCCCCCGCTTTTCACTCTCCCTCATGGCCATCCAAAGCCCTAATAACGCGCCCGCGCCGATAATGATTCCGTACCAGTGCACGGATAATGGCCCGAGCTGAAAGGCAATCGGATTGATTGGTGTTCCTGCTTCATTCATATCATTGCCAACTCCTATTCGTCTTGTTCGCCGTCCTCAATGACATCCGCCAGCTTATTCGTGAATTGCTCGGCAGCATTTAAGCCCATCCGCTTCAATCTGAAGTTCATCGCCGCAACTTCGATAATAACGGCGAGATTCCGCCCCGGGCGAACGGGAATGGTCAGTTTTGTAATTTCCGTATCAATGATTTTCATTTTTTCTTCTTCAAGTCCGAGACGGTCGTATTGTTTCCCTTGCTCCCAAAGCTCAAGGTCCATGACGATTGTAATTCTTTTATTGCTTCTGACGGCGCCCGCTCCGAACAGCGTCATGACATTTATAATGCCGAGCCCCCTGATTTCGAGCAGATGCTCAATCAGATCAGGCGCGTTCCCGACAAGGGTATCCTGATCCTCCTGCCGGATTTCAACGCAGTCATCCGCGACAAGACGATGGCCTCGTTTGACAAGCTCCAGCGCCGTTTCACTTTTACCGACGCCGCTTTTTCCCGTAATGAGCACGCCGACGCCGTATATATCCACAAGCACGCCGTGAATGGCCGTTGTCGGCGCGAGACGGCTCTCAAGAAAATTCGTCAGCCTGCTTGACAGCCTGGTTGTTTTCAGAGGAGATCTGAGCACAGGCACACCGTTTTGCTCGGAAGCTTCTACAAGCTCCGGCGGGATCGGCATATCTCTGGAAAGTATGATAGCCGGCGTCACATCGGTGCACAGCGATTTCATCCGCTGTTTCTTATCTTCCTCGGGAAGCTGATCGAAAAATGACAGCTCCGTTTTTCCTAAAAGCTGCACCCGTTCTCTCGGGTAATATGTAAAATAACCGGCGATTTCAATACCGGGCCGTGATAAATCACTCATCGTAATCGGGCGGTTAATCCCTTCTTCTCCGCTGATCAATTCTAAATGGAACTGCTCCATTACGTCTTTGGTCCGAACCTTTGCCAAGATATGTTCCTCCTGTTCTGGGATGTTCCGAGCTTTGAACAGTTATATTTTATCACTTTACCGTCTGAACCAAAACAGATTTATACAATTCCGGCATAACTGGTATAGATAACTAGTCTGAAAAAGAGTAAAATAAAACTAACAACTAACCAGAAAGGCGTGTTTTAAAGTGGCTGAAAGCTTGTTAATCAGCGGTGCGGACATCGTAACAGAAGAAGAAATCATCCGAAACGGATTTCTCGGTATAAAGAACGGCATCATTTCTTACGCGGGGAAAACAAGACCGCAAGAAACGTATGAGAAGGAATGGAAGGCGCCCGAGGGTTCATATGCGCTTCCCGGAATGATTGATATTCATATTCACGGCGGATACGGCGCAGATACGATGGACGCTGATGTTGCAGCTCTTGATACAATGTCCGCCCGGCTGCCCGAAGAAGGAACAACCTCTTTTCTAGCGACAACGATCACACAACAGCACGAAAACATTGAAAAAGCGCTCGTCAACGCCAAAGAATGGACGTCTTCCTCACCGCAGGCCCAAAAAGGCGCTGAGTTGATCGGCATTCATTTAGAAGGACCGTTTGTCTCTCCGAAAAAAGCGGGAGCACAGCCGAAACAATGGATTACGCCGGCCGATGCCGGGCTCTTTCAGAAATGGGAGCGTCTCTCGGGAGGTCTGATTAAAATCGTGACGCTTGCGCCGGAAGAAGATCCTGATTTCAGCCTGATCCGTTATTTAAAAGACCAAAACATCATCCCGTCAATGGGACACACAGACGCAGGAGCCGAGCTTTTACAAAAAGCGGCGGATGCCGGGGCAGTGCATATGACGCACCTCTTCAATGCCATGAGCTCCTTTCATCACCGTGAGCCAGGGGGCATCGGTACGGCTCTCGCCTGCGGCCGCATCACGGCGGAGCTGATCACCGACGGCATTCATTCCCATCCTTTGGCCGTTAAGCTTGCCTATTTGGCGAAAGGAAGCCAAAACCTGATCATGATCACAGACTCCATGCGGGCAAAAGGGCTTAAGGACGGAGAATACGAATTCGGCGGACAAAAAGTCACCGTTCGCGGGGACACGGCGCTTCTCTCTGACGGGACGCTGGCCGGTTCCATTTTAAAAATGAATGAAGGCGCGGCGCTCATGCGCAGGTTTACAAACTGCTCATGGCTGGATATAGCAAATATGACATCGGCAAATGCGGCCCGCCGCCTCGGCATATTCGACCGTAAAGGAAGCATCGCCGAAGGAAAAGACGCCGACGTTGTTCTGACGGACGGAAAGTGCGGCGTGCTGGCCACGATTTGCCGCGGAAACACCGCATATATCTCAAGGGAGGCTGATTGGACATGAACGTTATCACATGCAGACATTATGAAGAATTAAGTGAAAAAGCCGCAGCGATTATTGCTGAAACAGTGAAACAAAAGCCGGATGCCATTCTCGGCCTTGCGACGGGAGGCACTCCTGAAGGCGTATACAAAGAACTTGTGCGGATGCACCGCTCAGAGGGCTTGTCATTCCGAAATGTCACGACGATCAACCTTGATGAATACGCCGGGCTTTCTCCCGAGGACAAAAACAGCTATCATTATTATATGAATACACATTTTTTTGCACATATCGACAGCCGAAAGGACCGCCACTTTCTCCCTGACGGACGGGCAGACGATCTTGATGCCGAATGCGGACGCTATGACCGATTGATTCAAACACTCGGCGGAGCGGATATACAGCTTTTAGGCATCGGACACAACGGCCATATCGGCTTTAATGAACCCGGGACGCCATTTGAATCCCGAACCCATGTTGTTGAGCTGAATGAAGAGACAAGACAGGCGAATGCGCGGTACTTTCCGTCAATTGATCAGGTCCCTGTAAAAGCCCTGACAATGGGGATCGGGACGATTTTGTCCGGCAAACGGATTTTGATCATGGCATCCGGAAAAAGCAAGGCCCAAGCGGTGAAGCAGCTTCTGGACGGGCGCATCAGCGAAGCATTCCCCGCCTCCGCCCTGCACGCGCATCCGGATGTGACGGTCTTGATTGATGAAAAGGCTGCGGGCGGCGATTGAAAGGATTTGACCTATGCAGATTGATAAACAATCTCCGATTCCGATTTACTTTCAGATTATGGAACAATTAAAAACACAAATCAAAAACGGCGAGCTGAAAGCGGATGCGCTGCTTCCGTCGGAGCGGGAATACGCCGAACAATTCGGCATCAGCCGAATGACGGTGCGCCAGGCGCTTTCCAATCTGGTGAATGAAGGGTTTTTATACAGGCAGAAAGGCCGGGGAACGTTCGTCAGCAGACTGAAGATGGAACAGCCGCTTCAAGGGCTGACAAGCTTTACGGAAGATATGAGAAGCCGGGGCATGAAGCCGGGGAGCAGACTTGCCGAATACCAGCTGATTCAGGCGACGGAAGAATTATCTTCTATCCTGGGATGCGGCTATCCGGCAACGCTTCACAAAATCATCCGCGTCCGGCTGGCAAATGATATCCCGATGGCGATTGAAGCCTCGTACATCCCGTTTGACAAGGCGGGAAAACTGGACGCCTCCCATTTTCAATCATCCATGTATGAGCATATTGAAGCGTACAATCAGATGCCGATCTCACGTGCAAAACAAGAGCTTGAACCGGGAGCCGCTTCCGAGGAAGAAGCTGAGCTGCTCGGTATCCAGCCCGGCGCCCCCGTCCTCTATATCAAGCGGACCACTTATCTGCAGGACGGCACTGCCTTTGAGCACGTCAAATCCGCCTACAGAGGCGACCGCTACACATTCGTGCATTATATGGACAGGATGAAGTGAAACATCTCCAACCGTTACGGGTTGGAGATGTTTTTTTGATCTGCCATTTTCAAATCAAGCCGGTGAATGGTCTCTATGACTCTGGCAAAACGAAGAGGCTGTGGTTCTGGCATCTATTTTTATAAAGAAAAGAGTACTAAAATGCTACCCTCTGTTTTGGACAATATACGGAACCTGCTTTGAAATCAGCAGCAGCGGTTCTTTGTTTTTATGAGCCAGCGAAAACATGATTGCGCCTTCAATCATCGAGTTGATTGTCACCCCGAGCTTCTCCGCTTCCTCTCGTTCAAACCCATGCTCAAGAAATTTTGCCGCAAACACATCCGTCCACTTTTTGAACACCTCAACACATGTGCATCTTAACGTTTCATTGATCAGAGCGGTCTCACCCGCCAGCAATCCAACCGGCACGCCCTCAATATTCTGCGGATCATTAAACTGTTCAGCCGTTACATGAATAAAGTGCTGAATCGCTTCTATAGGGTCCGCGAATTGAGACATACTATTCTGTATTTTCTTTTCAACGCATCTTCCCGTATATTTGATCGCCGCAATGGCGAGTTCTGCTTTTCCATTTGGAAAGTGATGATACACAGACCCTCTGGGTGCTCCGCTCTCTTTTATAATTTGATTCAAACCAGTCGCATGATATCCCTGAATCTGAAAAAGATATGCAGAGGTTTGAATAATTCTTTCTTTTGTCCCGGTTTTACTGTTCATTATGTTTCCTCCTGCATATTACGAAAACCAATCGATTTTAGTATAGAAAAGGGACATAAAAAAGTCAAAAGCACTTATCACAGCAGGGCGCCGCCATTTACGCACAGAAAAAAACCTGCTGACCGTCAGATTTTTTTCTGAGCGATCAGCAGGCTGTATTTTTTTCGTTATGGGTTTGAAGCATGCCTGAAATCAAACTGATCCGGAGCCGGGCGATACGGCGTATTTCCCGTTTTGAACATCCACAGCGGTGATATTGTTTTACCGTTGTACGGGTCCTTAACGACGGTGTACCAGTAATAAACGGAATCAGGATGCAGGCCGTCCCAGACCCAATTTGCGGTTTTTCCGCTTTTTACGTGTTTTTTATGACCGAGCAGTTCGTTCGTATAGACGTTGCATTCAAAATAATCGGTCGCCACCCTTTTCCTCTTCGGCTGTAAATCCATTTCTGCTGAGAATTCGTCTTTATCAGCGAACAGATCGGTGTCATAGTAATTGATGTCATCCGTGTACGGCGAGTAGGAGAACATGTGAACCTGATTGGCGGCCTGATCGAATTGCATCATGCGCATAAAGCCCTGCCCCCCTTCCGGACCGTCCTGGTAGTCGGTCAGAATTTGGTGAACGAGGCGGTCCGGTTTTCCGTCCCCGTCATCGTCAAGCGCATCGGTTTTTTTCATGGCGTTATGGTAATGGCCGCTTAATACCATCGCCACATTGCGATTCGGCTTGACGACTTTTCGATAGATCGTTTCCCCGATCGGGCTTCGATTTCCGCTGACAAGCAAGTATTCATGAAAGCATAAGATAGCGGTTCGGTCCGGATACCTCTTCAGCACTTGATTGATCCAGTCAATCTCTTGTTCCGCAATGCCCCAGCCCATATAGATCATAATAAAATCGTTCCCGCTTGCCGACAGCAGGTCATAATGTCCGCGGTTATTTTTGTATGATCCGCCGTAATGCATGTTCTGTTCAAACCGGCGGCTCCCGAAGAAATCCCCGAAGGTTCGGTATGTGCCGTCTTTATGGCCGACGTCATGATTGCCGGCAAGCACTCCGTACGGAATCCCCGCCTTGTCAAGCGTCCGCATGGAGTGATCGGCGTTTTTCCACTGTTTCATCACCATTGAATCATCGACGATATCACCGGTATGAAAGACATATTTAATATTGTGCTTTTCCTTATTTTCTTTGATCCACTCCGTCATTTTGTCAAAAATGTGCGGGTGCCCTTGTGCGTAATACTGTGTATCCGACATCCAGACAAACGTGTAATTGCCTTTCGCCGGTATTTGATCCTGCACGATGACATTCATTTTTGAGTTCTTCACCACATCCGCTGCGGAAACGGCGGCTTTTAATGTAAACGGCTTTTTATCTTTGGCAAGAACGCTGTCCGCCTCCTGCCAGCGGCTTGTCCGGTAATTCCAAATATACATGGTTACCTTTCGGCCGGGCAGAGAGCTTCCTTTCCAGACCGCCTCGGCCAGATCCGTTTCGTCGATAGACGGGTCAACGGAGACTTCGAATCGGTGATAAGGAAAACGCTCCACACTTTCCGCCGAAACGGTTTTTCCGTCATTTGCCGAGATGCGGTTCATTTCCGGCAGGGTAAACGGCATTTCATTTTCTTTTATGCCCCTCGGCGGTTCCGTTAATGAGGCGTGTTTATACACTTTCACGCTGCCCGGATTCCGCGCGGTATAACGGAAGCCGCGATAAAATGATACATTCATGTCATCCTTCGTCGGGTCTTTTACCCGGACGGACAGCTTTGCTTTGTGGGCGCCGATTTTTTGATCCGCAAGCTCCGGCTGGTTCGGCTCCTCCCGTTTGATATGGAAGGTGCGGACGGACGTTGTTTCATTTCCGGCAAGGTCTGCCGCAATGATGGTAAGGGTATGTTTTCCGGGCTTGAGATCGGCTGATGACGTGTGATGCGGGAGCGTAATGCTTTCTCCGTCCAAAAATGCTTTGACCTCTTCCACTTTGCTCCATTTGTCACGGATGTCCGCATTCAGCTCAACATTACCTTTCAGCGCCGCGCCTTCTTTGATACCCGGGACAATCTTCGGCCCCGTATTGTCCACCCGCACAGATTGGCTCAGCTGCTCCTCACCGTCGCTAACAAAAATATGGTGATAGCCTTCAGAAAGCTTCGCCGTGTTCCACGGCAGCAGCCGTGACGTAAACAAATGATCCGGCAGGCTGAATGAGAAGGTCTTCTGCTGATTCGCCCGCCTGCCGTCACCGATAAACAGCTGCTCAGCCGGATCCGTCTTCCCGTCTTTGATCACCGTTCCGTCCGAAAGCACCAGACGGGCATGTTTCACGACAAAATCATCCCGATTCTCTCCCGTGTCATAAGGAGAAACCTTTGAGCCCGAACGGATGGATACTTTCTGTGTTTTGCCCCCTTTTTGCAGCAGACGTTCCGGAAGGAGAACCGAGTGCGTTCTGTAGCGGTGAGACGGATCGTCAAAAATGTGCAGCACCTCGTTTTCCATCATGACGGTGTTTTGAAAATAAAGATTCGTTTTCCGGGCATCGAAGGCGAAATAGACTTCTTTTTCCAGGGCCGGCCGGGTCTCCTGCCGCTTGCCGTCAATCCACAGCTTGATCTTATCGGCGCTGACGTCGGAAGTCGCTTTGAGCAGATAGGTGCCGGATATCGTATCTTCGGGTTCAACATTCATTCTGAGTCCGTGTGATTTGCTCGTCTGTTCAATATCAATCATCTTGACGGGCGTTTTTGCTTCATTTTCTCCATCACTGGCTGCGATATAATACTCAAGCTGATCCTGGCCGAGCAGCTCCGGGGAATAAAGAATGTGATGGTATAAGCTGTCGTTGCGGTCTTTTTCGGCCAGAATTCGTTTGAATGGTTTTTTCTCATTGGTCCGGTAATAAAACGCGGCTGTTTTGACAAGGTTTTTGTCTTTTATGTCAGCCTTTAATTCAATGCTTTCAGCGGGCCGGACGGGCTTTCTGTCTGTAAGGTCTTCGATGACCGGTTTTTCCTTGTCGGGTTTTATCACCCTTTTCTGTTGCGGGATCTGCGCCTGAAAAACAGAGCCCGGTGACGGCTTATGCTCGCTCGTGGAGATCCTCAGCAATTCTCCCGTTCCGTTCAGCGGATATTTGTACAGCAAAGAAGTCAGCCGGCGGAAAGCGTGTTTCCGGTAATGCGCTGAGGCGATACCCTTTCCGGTATTTGCCGACAGCACCACCGTACGCGGGCGGCCGTTGGACATTCCGTCCGTCCCTTCGATGACGGCGAGATGTTCTCCCTCCTTCAGGCGTGTCCCGTAATAGCGATTGAAATCATCTATCGTCAGTTCTGATGCGGCGCGTCTCAGCCAAAACACGTAAGTCCCGCCTGACGGAATGACGGTATCTTCTTTCGGCCTCCATATCATATCTGATTCCGGCCCTTCCTTCGGATAGCGATAGCGGATGTGATAGTCTTTAAAATGAATGGGTCTGTCCGTCGTGTTATACACCTCGATAAATTCATAGGCATCAGCGCCGTCTTCATTTTTCGTATCAACCGCAAGCTCCGTAATCATCAGCTCGGGAATATGATTCAAATCGGCTTGATAGCCGTCCAGCTTCAGCCGCTTTTTCTCCGATTCCGCCCGCTGTCTGCCGTTGGTGAAAACGAGGTAATATTCCAATTCTCCATTCCAGATATCCCGCTTTGAAACCTGGGCCGTAAACAGCCGGATTGCGCCTGGCGCGGGCTCCATCGGCACCATTTTAAACCCCAGCTCATTGCTTTGTTTATAAAAAAGAAACGCCGAAAACGCTTGATAGTCAGCATTCCGTACATGAGCCTGTATGAACAGGTTTCTTTTCATTTCCGCCTTTACTTCGATTTGGGGAGGATTCTCCAGAAGCGGTATGTAATGAGGCGGCTGTCCGAATTCCTGCTGATTCACGGGGATTGCCGATTCTTTGCGCGCCGCATCCGCAGAAGGACTCACACAAAGCAAACCAATCAGAAAAAAGAGCGTCATCACAAGTTTCATCTCATTACCTCCCTATGCATTATGTTGCGTCAGGAGGCTGCCGCTTATGTAAATCACACATAAAAAAGCTGCCCTCTCGGGACAGCTCGTTTTTTACCTTTTTCTAAGCGGCTCCAATATGCCTTTTTGGATCAGCAAGTGGAAAACGGACAGCACGACGGATGCCCAAATGGCGGTGCCGAACCCATCAATCTGAAAGCTGTCTCCCATCAAGGCTGCGGTCATCATTAACGTAATGGCGTTGATGACAAACAGAAAGAGGCCGAGGGTCACAACCGTGACGGGCAATGTCAATATGACGATGATCGGCTTGATCAGTACATTTAACACAGAAAGAATCACACTGGCGATGACAGCCGCTCCGATACTGCTGATATGGACGGAATCAAAATATCCCGCGATAACGATTAATAATAAAGCATTTACTAAAATGCTGACTGCCCATTTGATCATTTATTTCAAATCTCCTTCTAAAGGTACAACAAAACACCAGATAATATATACAATCGGCACGATTCCGCTCGTGACAAGCGCTAATACAACGGTGATAATGCGTAAAAGCGACGCATCCATATTGACGTACTCCGCCAAACCGCCGACAACGCCGGCGATTTTACGGTTTTTTTCTGAACGGTAAAGTCTTTTCATCCAATCACCTCTGAGTATGCTTGAGCTTAATGGCTCCTGTTAACGATTCTGAGAAAATCGAGAGATGCTGATCATGGCCTTGATTTGATGCCAGCATCAGTTCTTTTTGAATGGTATCATTCTTTTCCTTTAAAATTTCCGCATCAATCAGCTCATGGCTGAGAGAGCCGAGATTGCTTTTCAGCTCCGCTTTCACCGCCGAATCATCAGGCAGAGCGATATCCACGTTTCCGGTCGTCGTTTTCGTGTAGATGGAGCGGCAGTGCGGCGCTGTCACGGTAAGCATGATATTGCCGTTAAAGCTTTGAACGTCAATGGATTCACTCGATCCGCGCAAATCAATTAAGCCGTTGATCGTTTCCGCTTCAATCGCGCCGCATTGATGTCCGGCCAGCTTGATTTGTCCGTTAGCCGTTTCCGCCGACGCTTTATCAGCCGTCAAATGAGAGAATGACAGAACGCCGTTTGTCGTTTTCGCCGAGAATTCTTTTACATGTAAATGTTCCCCTCTGATCGGTCCGTTAAACAGCTTCACTCTTATCTTATCGTACTCTTTCTGGGGAACATAAAGCGTGACATTGGTTTTCATCGTTTTCTTTTCCGTGCGGACAAAAAACTTATTGCCCTTCACTTCACACTCAATGTGCTGAAGAAATGCGGTGCGCGCCGCCTCCTGACTGTCCGCCCGGTACACTTTCGCCTGGCACTCCGCTCTGATATCTTCATCCGCCCACGGCACGATATTGACGCTGCCGTTTGCGATCTGCATATCAATGGCCGAGAATTCACTGTCTTTAAATTGAAAAATATGCTGCACTTCGTGTGCGTGGCCGAAATTCAGATCAAGATCCGCTTCCTTCACTTTTTTGACGGCAGAATCAATCCAGTCGAACAGCTTCGCCCCGAGCGACGGCTTTTGGCTTCCTTTTGCCCCGCTTTCGAAATCTCCCGCAGGTTCCTGGACCTCCGCAGATAATGCGGTGATCTGCTCTTCTTTTTCTTTATATTCATGATCCAGTTTTTCAATGAGCGTCAGTGCTTCCTCCGCCGTCAGCATGCCGTCTTCCACAAGCTTTAAAATCCGTTCTTTCTCCTGTTTCATACAAAACTCCTCCCCCGACTTTTCTTACACCTGGCGTAACACCTTAATTCCCTGCACGATATTCCAAATGACCATTCCGATGAGGATCAGAAAATAAACAGCTGCTCCTGTTATCATAACAAAAACGGGCACCATACTCTCCCCCTGAGCCGTAATCAATCCGCCGACAACACCCGCGGTCACAATCAGCAATCCCGCAAACGGAATGATATGGGAAATCAGAGCGCGCATGGCATGCCGCTTCGTCTCTTTTTCATCGACGACAAAGTAAGCCACAATCGGAAGAATGAGCGGCGCGAGAAACACGCTGAAATAACAGATTGATGCGATAATCGCTTGATTTCGGTTCAATAAAAACACTCCCTGTGCCGTGATGTAAAAACCCTTCCTTATACATACGTATGACGAATGGGCGGGTTTCATTTTCATGCTAAGGACATGCTTCGTTATACGTAATTTTTGATTTCAGAGATTTCACTATAGAATCTTTTCCCCGAACCGATTACAATATGTAACAAAGCCTGACCGTATGCAAGGAGGACATACAAATGGAGAAAGATCCCGCAAACGCCCAAGTAACGGAAGAGAGTCTTCGAAATTTAATTCGCGAACAGAAAAGAATGAACAGCGAAATGCTGGCTGAATTGGAACAGATCAAAGCAGCCCCTCTTCCCATTTCCCATGATATCCAATATATAAAAGTGCTGCTGGACAGCAGCAGCACCCATATTCTGCAGGACTTAATGCATTTAAGCAGACAGCTTCCCCAACAGAAAAAAAGCCTGTAACAACAACAGCCCAAAACCGATGAGTTTTGGGCTGTTTTTATTGATCTATTACGTGGCTGCCGTTTCTTTTTCGGCCAGCAATGTTTTCATCCGTTTTCTATCACGTTCCATTACCGGTTTCAGATAGCGGCCCGTATATGATTCTTTCACTTCGACAACTTCTTCAGGCGTCCCGGAGGCTACGATCGTGCCGCCGCCCGCTCCGCCTTCAGGTCCCAGATCGACGATGTAGTCCGCCGTTTTAATGATATCGAGATTGTGTTCAATGACCAAAACGGTATCACCATTATCGACGAGTCTTTGAAGCACAACCAAAAGCCTTGCGATATCATCAACGTGGAGGCCTGTCGTCGGTTCGTCCAAAATATACAGCGTCCGGCCGGTGGAACGCTTATGCAGTTCGGAAGCAAGCTTGACGCGCTGCGCTTCTCCGCCTGACAGCGTCGTCGCCGGCTGGCCGAGCGTCACATACCCGAGTCCGACATCGGCAAGCGTTTGAAGCTTGCGTTTGATTTTCGGGATATTTTCAAAGAAAGACAGAGCATCTTCCACCGTCATATCCAGAACGTCAGAAATGCTTTTCCCTTTGTATGTGACCTCAAGCGTCTCCCGGTTGTAACGTTTGCCGTGGCACACTTCACACGGGACGTACACGTCAGGAAGGAAGTGCATCTCAATTTTAATGATGCCGTCGCCGCGGCAGGCCTCACAGCGCCCGCCTTTTACATTAAAACTGAACCGGCCTTTTTTGTAGCCGCGCACCTTTGCTTCATTTGTCTGCGCGAATACATCGCGTATATCATCAAACACACCCGTATAAGTTGCCGGATTTGATCTCGGTGTCCGGCCGATCGGCGCCTGGTCGATGTCGATCACCTTATCAAGGTGGTCGAGGCCTTTGATTTCTTTATGGCTTCCCGGTTTCGCTTTGGCTTTATGAAGCTTTTGCGCAAGCGCCTTATGCAGAATTTCATTTACAAGCGTGCTTTTTCCGGAACCGGACACACCTGTCACCGCCGTAAAAGTGCCGAGCGGGAATTTGGCGTTCGCTTTTTTCAGGTTGTTTTCTGACGCGCCTTTGATTTCAATGAACCGGCCGTCAGGCTTTCTTCTCTCCGGAGGCATTGGGATGAATTGAGCCCCTGACAAATAGCGTCCGGTCAGAGAGTCCGCATCATTCATCACTTCTTCAGGCGTGCCTGCAGATATGACGCGGCCGCCGTGAATGCCGGCGCCCGGACCGATATCTATTAAATAATCGGCAGCCATCATCGTATCTTCATCATGCTCCACGACAATCAGTGTATTGCCGAGATCCCTCATGTTTTTCAGCGCGCTGATCAGACGGTCATTGTCACGCTGGTGAAGGCCGATGGACGGCTCATCAAGAATGTACAGGACACCTGACAAACGGGAGCCGATTTGCGTCGCAAGCCTGATGCGCTGGGCTTCTCCGCCTGACAGCGTTCCCGCCGCCCGGCTCAGCGTCAGGTAATCAAGACCGACTTTATCTAAGAAGCTGAGCCGCTCCACAATCTCTCTTAAAATTAAATCGGCAATCTGCATATCTTTCTCAGACAGTGTCAGTTTTTTGAAAAATTCCAGCGCATCGCCGACGGAAAGCTCGGTAATGGTGCCGATGTGGCGCCCGTTGACCAAAACGGCCAGCGCTTCTTTCTTCAGCCGGTAGCCTTTGCACGTCGGGCACGGCTTCTGTGACATGTACTGCTCCATCTGTTCACGGATATAATCGGAGCTTGTCTCTTTATACCGTCTCTCAATATTGCGCAGTACGCCTTCAAATTCAATTTCATTTTCGCGCACTTGTCCGAAATCATTCTCGTATTTAAAGTAGATCCGTTCATCTCCGCTGCCGTACAGCACTTTATCAAGCTGATGCTTCGGCAGGTCTTTGACCGGAGTCTCCATATCAATGCCGTAATGGCGGCAGACCGCCTGAAGCAGCTGCGGATAATATTGTGAACTGATCGGCGTCCACGGCGCGATGGCGTGTTCCTTTAATGACAGCTCAGGATTGGGAATGACGAGCTCAGGGTCCACTTCCAGCTTCAAGCCGAGACCGTCACAAGTCGGACAGGCGCCGAACGGGCTGTTAAACGAAAACAGCCGGGGTTCAAGCTCTCCGATAGAAAAACCGCACAGCGGACAGGCGTGATGCTCGCTGAACATCAGCTCCTCCTGACCGATGACATCTATCATGACACGGCCTTCCCCTAAGCGGAGCGCGGTTTCCAGTGAGTCGGAAAGCCGGGCGGCAACCCCTTCCTTGACGACAATCCGGTCAATGACGACTTCAATGGAATGCTTTTTGTTTTTTTCAAGTTCAATATCGTCGGAAAGCTCGGCCATTTCTCCGTCAATCCGCACCCTTACGTAACCTTGCTTTCTGATTTGGTCAAGCACTTTGACATGGGCGCCTTTTCTGCCTGAGATGATCGGCGCAAGCACTTGAAGCTTCGTCCGCTCCGGATATTCAAGAATCCGGTCAACCATCTGTTCAATCGTTTGCGACGTAATTTCAATGCCGTGCTCCGGGCAGTGCGGCTTCCCGACTCTCGCGTACAGCAGCCGGAGATAATCATAAATCTCCGTTACCGTTCCGACTGTTGACCGCGGATTGCGGCTCGTCGTTTTCTGATCAATGCTGATCGCAGGAGAAAGCCCTTCGATCGCATCGACGTCCGGCTTATCCATCTGCCCTAAAAATTGGCGCGCATAGGCAGAAAGCGATTCAACATACCGCCTCTGTCCTTCCGCGTAAATGGTGTCAAAGGCAAGGGATGATTTTCCCGATCCGGACAGCCCCGTCACGACGACGAGCTGATCCCGCGGAATCGTTACATCAATGTTTTTTAAATTGTGCGCCCTTGCGCCTTTCACCTCGATCCGGTCAATTGCCATGTGTTCATCATCCTTCCGCTTTAAGCTCTAACAGTAAATCACGAAGCTCTGCCGCCCGCTCGAAATCAAGCGCTCTGGCCGCTTCTTTCATTTCGTGCTCCATTTGCTCAACGACTTTCTGGCGTTCTTTCTTCGTCATCTTCGCCAGTTTAGGCGCGGCTTTTGTTTTATATTCTTCTTTATCCTCAGCGGCCTGCGTCGCGCGGATCACATCGCGGATTTCCTTATTGATCGTTTGCGGCGTAATGCCGTGAATTTCGTTAAAGCGCTCCTGCTGTTCCCGGCGGCGCTTCGTTTCATTAATCGCGATTTCCATCGAATTCGTGATTTTATCGGCATACATGATGACGCGGCCTTCCGCGTTTCTGGCCGCCCGTCCGATCGTCTGAATCAGCGAACGTTCAGAACGGAGGAAGCCTTCTTTATCCGCATCGAGAATGGCGACAAGTGACACTTCCGGAATATCAAGCCCTTCCCTCAGCAGGTTGATGCCGATTAACACATCATGTTTTCCGAGGCGGAGGTCACGGATGATTTCAATCCGTTCAAGCGTCTTAATCTCGGAATGCAGATAATTGACCTTAATGCCGATTTCCTTGAGATAATCGGTCAGATCCTCTGACATTTTTTTCGTTAAAGTCGTCACAAGAACGCGTTCATTCCGTTCTATCCTCGCCTGAATCTCGCCGATCAGATCATCAATCTGTCCTTCGATCGGACGGACGTCAATGAGGGGATCGAGGAGTCCCGTCGGTCTGATGATCTGCTCGATCATTTCCGGCGTATGCTCAATTTCATACGGTCCCGGAGTCGCCGACACGTACACGATATTGTGCATGTGTTTCTCAAATTCCTCGAATCGGAGCGGACGGTTGTCAAGCGCTGACGGGAGGCGGAACCCGTGATCGACAAGCACCTGTTTTCTCGCCTGGTCACCGTTGAACATGCCGCGCACCTGCGGAATCGTCACATGTGATTCATCAACGACAATCATAAAATCGTCCGGAAAATAATCAAGCAGCGTATATGGCGTAGAGCCCGGCGGACGGAGTGTCAAATGTCTTGAATAGTTCTCGATCCCTGAGCAAAAACCCATTTCCCGCATCATTTCAAGATCATATCTCGTCCGCTGCTCAAGCCGCTGCGCTTCAAGGAGCTTGCCGTTTTCGTGCATCACTTTCAAGCGCTCCTCAAGCTCCTGTTCAATATTCAGAATCGCTTTTTCCATCTTTTCCGCCCGGGTGACGAAGTGGGAAGCCGGGAAAATCGCGACATGGTCACGGTCGCCGAGAATTTCTCCGGTCAAAGCGTCGACCTCTCTGATCCGCTCAATTTCGTCTCCGAAAAATTCCACTCTGATACAATGTTCGTCACGGGAAGCCGGAAAGATTTCCACAACGTCTCCGCGCACGCGGAACGTCCCGCGCTGAAAGTCGATATCATTGCGGGCATACTGGATATCCACAAGCTTTCTCAGCAGCTCGTTCCGCTCAATTTCCATTTCCGGTCTGAGCGACACGACCATCTCCCGGTATTCTTCAGGTGAACCGAGACCGTATATGCATGACACACTCGCAATAATAATGACATCTCTCCGTTCAAACAGAGAGGATGTCGCGGAGTGTCTCAGTTTATCAATTTCATCATTAATGCTTGCGTCTTTCTCTATAAAAGTATCCGTTTGAGGCACGTACGCCTCCGGCTGATAGTAATCGTAATAGCTGACAAAATATTCGACAGCGTTGTTCGGGAAAAACTCCTTAAACTCGCTGTACAGCTGTCCGGCTAGGGTTTTGTTATGGGCAATGACCAGTGTCGGTTTATTCACTTCTTTAATCAGATTGGACACGGTAAAGGTTTTGCCCGTCCCTGTCGCACCCAGGAGAGTCTGGTGTTTTCTGCCTTCCTGTATGCCTTTGACAAGCTTCTCAATCGCTTGCGGCTGATCTCCCTGGGGCTGATATTTCGAGACTAACTCAAAACGATCTTTCACAAAAAAGCCTCCGTTTCTTTACGAAATCTTCCTATTGATATAGTAACACAATGACGGGCAAAATCACTAAAAATACGAACTAAAGTTCGATGGTTTGTTTTTACCAAGTCAATTTTTGTATAAAAAACCTGCTTTTATGGCGTAAAAGCAGGCATTCTATTTCATATTCACCATGTCAGGCATTGTCTTTCTTTTTGTCTGCTTCTTTTTTGGCCATGTACAGCCCTCCGGCCACCAGCGATACAACATCCAATCCCACGATAAAATACGTTTCGGTATAACCCTTTAAATAGGATGCGAAAAGCAGTGCGGCTGTGAGAGCGATCGCCACATAGTGGTTAAACGTGACGCGCGTAAAAAGGACGACCAGCATAAAAGGGAAACATAATGCAAAAACGGCTTTTGTAATCACAAAAACCCTCCTCGGGAATTCTTCATCTCATCTGATTATAGTAAAAAATGAAGAATCGGACAATCGTTCCCCTGCTATCACAATACCCTTTTTCAGCAGTCTTCAATCATCTGTCAAAAAAAATGTGAATATAAATCCATTGAACCATTAACCAGATGAATCGAATTACCTTTCTTCAGCCGAAAGGATGAGAAGGTTTAGGTCTTTGTATCTTTGACAGTTTCTTCCTCCCTCTTTACAATGTAATGATAGTGTTTACTATCATTTTTTTGGATGAAGAAAAAAAGGGGGTCATACCGCATGTATTCAGTGCGATTTCAAAAAGCGGAAGAATCGAGCCGCTCTGCAGGAGCAAAAGGAATGAACCTGATTAAACTGACGAAAAACGGGCTGCCCGTTCCCGGCGGTTTCATCATTCAGACGAATGCCCTGACACGTTTTATGGAAGACAACGGGCTTCAAGCAGATCAGGAACAGATGGAGCGCGCCATTATGAACGGCACGTTTTCAAAAGAGCTTCGGGAGGAACTGACCGCGTCGTTTTATGAATTGAGAGAATCATACGCCTCTGTCGCCGTACGTTCCTCCTCCGCGTCCGAAGATCTTGAAGGGGCTTCTTTCGCGGGCCAGTACGAAACCTATTTAAATATCAAAACAGAAGAAGAGTTTCTCGGAAAAGTGAAAGAATGCTGGGCTTCCTTCTTCTCGGCGCGGGTAAGCGGTTATAAAGAGAAAATGAACAATGACACCGCAGAACCGTTAATGGGCGTTGTCGTGCAAGGGCTTATCAATTCCGAGGTTTCAGGAGTCATTTTCAGCCGCAACCCCGTCACACATGATGACGGAGAACTGATGATCAGCGCGAGCTACGGTCTCGGAGAAGCAATCGTCTCCGGCAGCGTGACGCCCGACACATTTATCGTCAATAAAGACACATTTCAGATTGAAAAAGAAATCGGCTTAAAAGAAATGTATATCGTTTCTAAAGACGAAGGCGTGACGGAAAAAGAGACGTCCGCTGACATGAGAAACCGCTTCTGCCTTGATGACGAGAGCGTCAAAGAGCTTGCCATGCTGACGATAAAGACGGAAGAACTGTACGGTTATCCCGTGGATCTCGAATTCGGATTTGCCGAAAATAAGCTGTATCTGCTTCAGGCCAGGCCGATTACAACGATCGTGCAGGATCAGAAAGCGGCAGACGAAGAACGGGAATTTATCATGACGCCCCGGGATCAGAAAGATTTTTGGCTCAATATGGAGGCCAATATAGAAGGCCCCGTCAGCCCGTTATTCGCCTCACTTATTGTGCCGGCTTTGGAATACGGCCTCAAAGAGAGCACGAAGACATTCCCTGTAATGGGCATCGAAATCGAGCGTGTCAAACTTCATCAGGGCCGTGTTTTTTCCAGACAGCATAAGACGGACGACAAGCTGCCCGCAGAACAGTTAGAAGCGCTTTTCCCCGTCTTGGCTGACCGCATGTACGATATTATTCAGGAAACCTTTCTGCCTTTTTATCAAAAGCTGGATGAACTGGCGCATACAGACCATACGCCGGAGACTGCCCTTGATGCGTTCCGAAACCTGCAAGACTTCTATTTAAAAGGATACGCAGAACATTTCAATATTGTCTTTCCGCAGGTTGCGTTAAACATGATACTGGAATCTATGTACGGACAGGTTGAGAAAGAAAACACCTCCCTTCTGTATGAAATGCTTGCCGGCGTCATGAATAAGTCATTGGAAACCGACAGACAGCTCTGGCTGCTTTCCGGACAAGTAAAAGACAGCCCTGAGCTGCGGCGCGTCTTTACGGTTTCTCATGCCGACGAGCTGCATCAGACGCTTCTGCAATCAAATGAGGGAAAACGCTTTCTCGAACAAGTCGGTGAATTTTTACAGGAATACGGCTGGAGATCCGTGAAAAGTCATGATCTCATTGAAGAAACTTGGGCGGAAAACCCTTATTTCGCCTTGGCCAACATTCAGAACTATGTCCGGAACGGATACGATTTTGACAGTGAGTTTCATAAAACGATAGAAAAACGAAAACAGCTCTACGCCGACTTTATGGATAGAATTGAAGATGACGGCTTTCGGGAGACGTTTGACCGCTATTATCAGTGGACATTGTCTTCATCCGTCATCAAAGATGATCACCATTTTTATATTGATGCGATGCTGGATGCCAAAGCGCGCCTCTGCCTTCTGAAAATCGGCGAGCTGCTTCAAAAACAAGGCGTAATCGATGATCGGGAGGATATGTGGTACTTATACAGCGATGAAGTCGAGAAAGCGCTGGTGTCGCCGGTTCCGATGCAGGAAAAAACCGCTGAACGAAAACAGCTCTTCCAGCAATATCAATTGCTTGAAGCCCCCGCTTATCTCGGGACTCCGACTTCGGAACAGCTGAAAACGGCTGAACAGATTACCGGCTCCATCACAGAAGATGAAAAAAACACTGAACATCAAATTTACGGACTTGCGGCGTCAAGCGGAATCGCAAGCGGCCCGGTGAAAGTCATTCGTGACGCAAGTGAATTTTCCCGTTTTTCAACAGGAGACGTGCTTGTCTGCAAAATGACGACACCGCTGTGGACCAGTCTGTTCCAGGATGCAAAGGCCGTCATTACGGACACGGGCGGCATCCTGTCACATGCGGCGATCATCGCGAGAGAATACGGGCTCCCGGCCGTTCTCGGCACACGTGCCGCGACTGACAGGCTCAACGACGGAGATATCGTCACGGTGGACGGGACAAACGGCAAGATTACGATTGTCAAACGCGCTTCATGCTAGGTTTCCCTCTTTATTGACGGCCAGGGCGGGTGTATACTTGTCCTGCCAGTATTTACGCGAGGTGAAACATGTTGAGGACGACGAACAAGAGAATTATTGACGCCGCGATGAATCTGATCATCCAAAAAGGATACCGCGCAGCGACAACAAAGGAAATCGCAGAAAAAGCAAAAGTAAGCGAAGCAACGATTTTCCGTAATTTTAAAAACAAACAAGGATTAATGAAAGCCATGATTGAACAGCAGACGCCGGTTCCGGAAAGCATGATCACTAAGACGGAAGGCGATTTGTATGAGGATCTTCTTCATTTCGCCGCGACCCTTCTGCAGCAATTGGAACAAAAAAAAGAAGTGTTCCGCATCTGCCTGCGCGAACCGGAACTATTCGAAGAAGTCCTGCAGGATATTGTCGTCTATCCGCAATCCGTGAAAAAGCATTTAATCGTTTACTTTAAGGAGCTGACAAAGAAAAATATGATAAGCCCCGGCAGCGAAGAAGCTAATGCAGACGTCTTTATGACGATGATTTTCGGTTATTTTATACACCGGCTGCAGCTGGGGAAAAGAGTCATTACTCTCTCTGAGGAAACGATGCTGAAACACAGCACTGAGATTTTCATGAAAGGCATTACCGGCCGGTCATTTTCCGGCTCCAAGGAGGATGAAGGATGGGTTCAAAGAAAGAATGGGCGCTGATTGTTTCGCTTTTGCTGGGAGCCATACTCGTTCCCATCAATTCTACGATGATCGCAGTCGCCCTTTCATCCATTTCCCGCTCATTCAGCGAATCAATTGCCAGCATCACATGGGTAGTGACCGTGTATTTAATCGTGATGGCCGTGACACAGCCCATTGCCGGCAAACTCGGTGATATGTACGGAAACAAAAAAATGTATTTATGGGGCGTCGGCCTTTTTCTCATCGCATCATTGGGGTGCGCCCTCTCGCCAAGTCTTTTCTTATTGATTTTCTTCCGGGCGCTTCAGGCTGCCGGCGGCGCTTTGCTTACGCCAAACAGCATCGCCATCATCCGCCATGTCGTGTCTGAAAAACGGCTTCCGAAAGTATTCGGCTTTTTCGGCCTCGGTGCCGGGCTGGGCGCGGCTCTCGGTCCGTTTATCGGCTCTCTTTTAATTGAGAGCTTCAGCTGGCATTCGATCTTTTGGGTCAACATTCCGTTTCTTGCGATCGCACTCGTGACGGCATTAGTGATGTTTCCTAAATATAAAGAAGAAACGTCTGACGCTCCGCTTGATATCATCGGGTCCGTTTTGCTTGCCGGAAGCATTGTATCTATTATTCTTCTGACGAAAAATGAAAGCTCTTTGGGCTATTGGGTGTACGCGCTGCTCATTCTCATATTTGTTCCGCTATTTTTCAGGCGGGAGCTGCGCACGAAACATCCGATTATTGATTTTGACCTGTTTAAAAACACGACCTTTACGAGCGCCAATCTGTCGGTTCTGTTAAGCAATTTAATGATGTACGCCGTGTTATTGATTATGCCGCTCTTTATGACCGGCCACTTCAGCATGAATACGTCGCACAGCGGCATGGCGCTGTCAGTCTTTTCTGTTTTCATGTCCGCCAGCAACTGGGGCGGAGCTCAGCTGCATCAGAAATGGGGCGCGCGAAGAATGATTTTTCTGTCCTTCGGGCTGATGGCCGTAGCCAATCTCTTATTTCTGCTTTTGGTTTATTCCCATTCCGTTCCGTTTCTTATGGCATCGCTTATTGTCGGAGGCATCGCGTCAGGTGCGGGGCTGACGAGCATGCAGGTATCTTCTCTTGCGACGGTAGAACCGGGCATGTCCGGCATCGCATCCGGGATTTTCTCCACCTTCCGTTATTTCGGAAGCATTATTTCTTCAGCACTGATCGGTTTAATCTCCGGGTTTCATATTCTGTTTATCATATTGATCGGAGTTTCTGTGATCGGCTTGTTCGTATCGCTTGGTATCAAGTCCGGGGAAACCGTTCAGACGAAAAAAAGCCATTCGGCATAACGAAAAAGGTTCCGTAAGCATCTGCTTTCCGGAACCTTTTCTAGTTTTCCTTCTTATTTTTCTCTCTCGAAAGTGTCACCGCACTCCCCCGCTGTACATTTAATTGTACTTCTCTATCTCTCGCTGCTCTGCCAGCAACAAATTCACCATATCACTATAGCTATTCAAACCGTCTGTCTGATTATTTGCCTTCAGATATACGTCATTTACATTTCTTGAAATACTTGAAATAACACCCTCATACTTATCCCGGTACTGCTCATTTTGTTCTATATCATGCCGCACCGCTTTGGACAGACTGGACATTATATCAGACGCCTTATCTGGATCCACTTTCTTTAGCTCAGATATAGAATAATCAAATGCCAGAAATAAACCACTGTATAGTATCATTGGATCATCCTGCTGCTTACATGCCAGATAAGCTATAAAATTAGCCTCATCCTCATGCATGAAACCACTCTGATGTGCCAATTCATGCGCCATAGTAGCAGGCACCAAAAAAACTGGCACATTAACATTGATATTGGATTCATAAGTAAAAGGGACAAAAATACCATGTATCCCTGCATGCGACATTAGTTTTGACATCACCACTGGTTTTGGTGTTGAATATGAATGCTCCAAAACAGGATATTCCTTTGATAACATTTGCATCGAGAACACTGCGTGTTGTGCATAATAATCAAAAACCTCTGGTACTTGAGCCAAAAGATCAGTGTCCGCTAACTTTTCCCTTGCCAATTCCATTTCAACGGCAAGCGACTTACTCAATTTGACCAGTTCCTCCTTGCTGTAGTTCTCTTCTTTATATTCGGTATAAGACAAAAAAGAATATCTGTAATAGTTTATTCCACCCAAAATAGTATAACAAAAATATATCACGCTACAGATCGTAACGATTCCTAGAGCACCACGATAAACTACCATCCTACGTACACCTTTACTCATGATAACCTTGCGCACATAATAAACGATATAAAATAGAAAAAGTAACACAACCAACACGACGAGCCATTCACTAACAGAAAACTTGACCCAAGAAGGTACAAATCCTACTATTTTTGACAATAACGGATATACAGACCTACTGTATTTTTCCGCCCAATCCTGATGGTTCTGCGCATATTTTGTCAGTATGTAAGCTATAACTCCAAGTGAAATCAACGGTAATCTCTTAAGTAAAAGCTTTTTTATCATGTACTCCCCCTATCCAACATAACCATTATAATCAGTTATTCTTAATATATATCCTGCTAAAGATTCATCTCCTAAAGGTTTTGGAGTTAGCAATAACTTTTCCAATAAGCCATACCTCTCCTTCATTTATTTTTTTATTATTTCAAAATAAAACAGCTAAGAAAATATAATTTTCTTAGCTGTTTTACTTTTATAGCTGATTTTGAAATCTAGTTTAGGAGTTCTTGAAACTATTCCGAATAATTATGAAAAATCACATTATAATGCTGTCATTTCTTCTTGCTCATGTTCATCCTGAACGAATAAAATACCTAATTCATGATGTTCGCCTTCATAGGACGCGCGCTGATCAAACCGGATCTCACCATTCAGGCCGATGATCTCCATTTTTACAAATGCGCGGTTTTTTTGAAGTGCTTCGTAAAAATCCGATACATGCTTCACGGGGATGCCGTTTACTTTCGTAATAATCTCACCGATCTTCAGCTCAAGATCGTCCGCGGGTGTATTCGGAATGATGCCGAGCACCATTAAACCCTGATCCCGCTTAGAGAAATAAAACGGAGCCGCGTTATCGTTCAGCCGCTGTCTTAATGATAAAAACAGGCGTCCGAGCACCGCAATACAAGCGGCAGCTCCGGCAAGCGGAGTCCACCAAAGGGCCGCTGCCCCGAATGCGGCCACGATAACCCCGAGAATCATGACACGTTTCGCCGTTATCCTTATGCTGACTTCCGGAAGTGACCCCTGCACGCGCTGCCCGAAGCCGGCGATATAAGGAATCCAGATCAAATGGAAAGAGCCGCCCGGCACGGTAAAGACAGGCCACCAAGAAAGGTGTGACTCAAGCCCGCTGCCCGGCACCAATAAGAAAAGCGGAAGCAGCCATGCGCGATTCGCCAATTGTCGGCCGATGGGCAGGCCTCTGCTGCTGACGACAAGCGCCGGAGATGTTTTCAGATGCGCTGAACGGCAGGCAGCCGCTCCCTCCGTGATAATCAAAAGGCCCATAAACACGGCCGCCGATGCCCAATTCACGCCGAATGCCTGCGGAAACCGATCCGCAAACGGCACTGTGTGGGTATACTGAAGGATAAACGCAATGAACATGCCGGCGCTGACAATATAAGCTGAGGACAGCCAATTCATACGGAACGTCAGCGAAGCCAAAGCCGTCACAGCCGCGATTATGCCGAGAAGACCGAATGGAATCGAAATTCCCAGTCCAAAAAATAATATGGAGAGAAGAATACCCGGTATAAGTCCTTTTATGTATGTAAAGATAAGCTCGTCATACATATCCGCGATTTTTGTATGAAACGTATGGCGTTCACGTTTGATCCGCAAATATCCGCATGCGAGACTTATGATGATAAAAAACCAGAACATCGGGTGCAAAAAAAACAGACCGATACTTTTCAGAAGTTCAATTCCCCATTGAACAGACACTGCTTTCACCGCCTCAAGCCAAACATTTTAATTCTATTCTACCAAATAATCATTGGCTTGAATATCTCAAACGTCTATCTCTCTTCCGTCATCCACAACGTTACATTTGAGAGAGAGAAATCTTTCAGATAGTGGTCAACCTCCACCTCGATCACGCCGCTTATCAGAAGCATGGACCGCTTAATATCCGTCAGATTGATTCCTAAACGTTTATGGTTTTTCATTAAGTAAGTGAAATAATGCTTCGCACACTCTTCATTGATTTCGTGAACGCATTCAACATTTGTGTAATTGACCAGGTATCTGCTGAACAGCATAAGAAGACTTAGTGCTTTTGTTGATGAAAATGTGACGTCTTTTGTTCTGTCTTTTAGTTGTTCCACTAATTCATAATATTTCTTTTCACGCACAATACTTGCCCTCTTCAATTGTGAACCCCCATTTTTTTATCCAGATAAGCACGGGTGATTACAGCTGCCGTGCTGAAGCGCCGCAAACACTTCTGCTTTCGATACTGAAATGCAGCTGCCAAACTAAAACTGTTCTCTATTAGAACCTTCTTTTATTGTAAGAACTAAAACTGACTGAGGCAACTTTCAAAAGTTTCATTTTGAATACATATTAACTCGGCATAAAGTCTCTCTTCTCTATAAATATCGGGTAATGTTTGTCCTTTATAAATGTTTAAATGTGAAAATTTTTTTAATATCTTGTCAAAACCGACATAATTATATGTCTTTTAGTTCATTTTTAGAGCGTGACAAAAGAAACAGGAGACGTAAAAAACGCCTCCTTTTCATTTATTTTACAAATAATGATTTTAACGCCATTTGCAGCTGTAAATCATTTTTTTCGTCAGACTTCTTCTCATTCATCAGCTGATTCATTTTTTCCGCTGTCTTTTTATCAATGACCGCTGTTTTATCAAGCTTGTACCGGTCTTGAAACGCCAGAACGGCTTTTTTCATTGTTTTGCTGAAATAGCCGTCTGCTCTGCCCGGGTCGAAGCCTAGGCCTTTCAGCAGGATTTGGGCGTGCTTGACATCCGCGCTGTTCATATCAGGCTGAAGCGGCTGTTTCAGCTGAAGCGGTCCCGCCGCAAAATAATCCGGCTGGCTCACAGCGATTGTCGGAGCAATGCCTTTTTTGTGAATCCAATTGCCTTTCGGTGTCAGCCATTTGTAAAGCGTCAATTTAATGTTGCTCCCGTCTCCCATAGGCACGGCCTGCTGAACCGTTCCTTTACCGAAAGAAGTGTCACCGACAACGTCATAATGTCCCGCTTCTTTTAACGCACCCGCAAGAATTTCTGAAGCGGAGGCGCTTCCTTTATCCGTGATGACATTGACGGGATACGGCTTCTTATGTTTTAAGGTTGAGAAATATTGTTTTTTATCGCCGTTACGCTCCGCAATTTGGATATACGGCATGTCTTTTGTGATGAAATGCTTTAAAATTTGTTCGACGCTTTGAAGGTAGCCGCCGGGATTCCCTCTTACATCAAGGACGAGACCGTCAATCCCTTGTTTTTCAAGCTTTTTCAGCGCCGCGGCGAAGTCCTGGGCGGTATGCTCGGAAAATGTCGATATTCCGATGTAGCCGACATGATGACCGCCTGATTCTTTGCGGGAAGCAAATACGGTTTCAAGCGGGATTTCCGCTCTTTTAATCCGGAATGACAGCTGTTTATCAGTACCCGGACGCTGTATTTTAATAGAAACCTTTGATCCTTTTTTTCCTCTGATTTTCAGCACGGCTTCGTTTAAACCTTTCCCGTTCATTGACTCGCCGTTTATGCTGATGATTTCATCATTCGGCTTGAGTCCCGCTTTTTCCGCCGGAGATTGCTTAAACGGTGATACGATAATGATTTTATTGTCCTCCATACCGACTTCAGCGCCGATCCCTTCGAAAGAAGAATCAAGAGAATCGGAAAACTGCTTAGCGGTCTGCTTGTCCATATAAACGGAATAAGGGTCGTTTAATGTAGACAGCATCCCCTGAATCGCTCCTTCAAGAAGCTTTTCTTTATCTACATTTTCCACGTATTCGTTCGAGATCAGCTCATATGCTTTTTCGATTTTTTCCATTGCCCGGCTTCTTTCTGCGTCTGTTGAATTCGGCTGTGCCGCCCCGGCAATATGAGCTCCGCCGCACATGATGCTGACGGCCGCTATCACTGCGATCATTTTCTGCTTCATCGTTTACCTCCTCTTAGTCCTTTTACGAAAACCTGGAGATAGTATGTGTAAATTGCAAAGAATTCATGTAACGGCAACAAAAAAATGAAAACGCGAGATTGTTACATATATATGGGTAACGTATAATATTTTGTATGCAATTCATTAAATATACAGGAGAATGCGATATGAAAATAAAATTATCGATTTTATCCGCGGCGGTTCTGGCCGCAGGCATTACCGCCTTTGTCTGGCCAAAAACAGAGGCCAATGAAAAAACGCAGACGGACGCCCTGTATGTTTCTCCCGCAGGCAGCGACCAAAATGAAGGAACGAAAGAAAAGCCGTTTCGCACATTAAAACATGCGGCTGAAAAGGCAGAGGCCGGGACAACCGTATTGATTCGGGAAGGGACGTACGATGAAACGTTTGAAGTAAAGCACAGCGGCACGGCCGAAAAGCCGATTACATTCCGGAACTATCAGAATGAGCATGTCGCCATCAGCGGCAAATCTGCGCCAAAAAGCGATTCTGAAACTCCGTTAATTCAAATCCGCAATAAACAGTACATTACCATTTACGGCGTTACGCTTGAGAATCTCTCCGTATCATCAGAAGATGCGACGGCCATGGGGATCTGCGTCACCGGGTCGAGCAGTCATATCAACATTGACGGCAACCATATCCGAAACATTAAAACCACGGCTGATGAGGGAAATGCACACGGCATCGCGTTTTACGGCACAGGCGCCATGAAGGATGTCAGCATCACAAATAATACGGTTGAAAAACTGACGCTCGGCGCAAGCGAAGCGGTCGTGCTGAACGGGAATGTTGACGGATTTAAGATTGCCGGCAATACCATCCGGGACAATAACAATATCGGGATTGACGTGATCGGATACGAAGGAACGTCCAAGCAAAACGACTATGCGCGAAACGGCGTCATTGAAAACAATACGGTGAGCCATAACTCTTCTTACGGAAACCCCGCTTACGGAGATGAATACTCAGCGGGCGGTATTTACGTTGACGGCGCAGAACATGTGGACATTAAGAAAAACACCGTTTACAACAATGACCTCGGCATTGAAGCCACTTCCGAACATAAAGGGAAATACGCACAAGATATCCGGATTACGGATAACAAGGTGTACGGCAATGCTTACACCGGTATTTCAATCGGAGGCTATGACACGAAACGCGGCGGCACCATCAATTCGGTGATCGCTCATAACATTATGTATCGAAATGACACGAAGGACCTTGACGGCGGCCAACTGCTGCTGCAGTACGGCACAAAAGGGAACACGATCGAAAAAAACATCATGACGGCTAGCGGTTCACGGATTTTTATCGCAAATGATTATACGAAAAACGAAGGCAATACCGTTAATCATAACGTCTATCACAAAGAAGCAGGAAAAGACAGCATTTGGAATTGGAAGAACAGAGAATATGATTCATTCATAGCGTACCAAAAAGGAACGGCAAACGATTCGGATTCCATTTATGCGGACCCGATGTACCGTGACGAAGCGTCTTATGACTTTACATTAAAGCCCGGATCACCGGCCCTGCCCGTCATTCAGTAACGAAACCATTAAAAAAAGCCAGTCTATATCAGACTGGCTTTTATATTTATACACGAAGGAATTTCCGGATGGAAGTCAGACTTCCCCATACTCCGATAACCGCGCCGATCAGAATGAGCACAAGTGATACTTGAAACACAAACGGACTGTACGGCAGAAGTGAAACAAATGATCCCTGAACTTTCGGGGCCACCCAAGCGACCATCGACTGGTACGTACTCAGCACGAGAGCGATCGGTATGATAGAACCGAATACCCCCAGCAGCAGCCCTTCCAGGAAGAACGGCCAGCGGATAAACCAGTTTGTCGCGCCGACAAGCTTCATGATTTCAATCTCTTTTCTTCTGGCGAAAATCGTGATTTTAATCGTATTTGAAATTAAGAACATCGCCGTGAACAGAAGGCCGATGATTAACGCGATCCCGATGTTGCGTGACACCCCGACGACCTTAAACAGACGGCTGACTTCTTCTTTCCCGTATGTCACTTTATACACATGATCCAGCTTCTCAATTTTTTTCGCGACTTTCGGCGTATCATGCGGATCTGTCGTTTTGACGATAAACGCGTTGTTCAGCGGGTTTTCCTGATCTTGCATTTTCATGGCCTTTCCGCTGTCGCCGAAGCTTTTGACCAATTGATCAAGCTCTTTATCTTTAGATGAAAACTCTACGCTTTGGATTCCCGAGATGTCTTTAATCTCATTCTGCAGCGTATCCTGCGTTTTCTTATTTGACGTCAGATCGATTAATACTTTAATTTCCACTTCTTTTTCAGCATTTTTAGCCATGTTGTTTAAATTCAGCATAATGACTAAAAACACGCCGACCAAAATTAATGTAACGGTAACGGCACTGATGGATGCAAATGTCATCCATGTGTTTCTTCCGAGAGATTTAAAACTCTCACGCAAATGGCGCCCGAGAATTTTAATCATAAGAACCATACTCCCCTCTTGACTCATCACGCACAATAATTCCGTCTTCGATCGCGATGACCCGTTTCTTCATGGTGTTTACTATTTCTTTATTGTGTGTCGCCATCACAACGGTCGTTCCGCGGTTATTAATCTCTTCCAGTGTCTTCATGACTTCCCATGATGTTACCGGATCAAGGTTGCCCGTCGGTTCGTCAGCTATCACGACATCAGGATTGTTGACGATGGATCTTGCGATGGAAACACGCTGCTGTTCTCCTCCGGAAAGCTGGTCGGGAAACTGCCGCGCTTTATGCTTCAGCTGCACAAGATCGAGCACTTCGAGCACGCGTTTTTTAATGACTGACTGCTGCTCTCCGATCACCTCAAGTGCAAACGCGACGTTTTCAAATACCGTCAATTTCGGAAGAAGTTTGAAATCTTGGAAAACAACACCTATTTTACGCCGCACGAAAGGAATCTCTTTTTCTTTCACAGACGCGAGATCTTTATGATTAATCAATATTTGTCCTTTTGTCGGCTTTTCTTCTCTGTAAATCATTTTAATAAAAGTAGATTTACCGGCTCCGCTCGGTCCTACGACATATACAAATTCTCCGGGATGAATTATGACTGACAGCCCGTTAATCGCTTTTACACCGTTCGGATAGGATTTATATACTTCTTTCATCTCTATCATGAAATCACCTAATCTTTTATTTATGTCTTGCAGCCATAGAGTTCGCAAACGTACAGCGGTTTATGGCCGATTCGTCAGGAAACAGATGAAAAATCTGAAAGTTCCTTTTCCTCAGTACACTTCATTATACGTCAAATTTAGACATATTACTATTACAGTTTCTTTTCATTCCCAGACCGTGAAAAAACCTTGCCCCTATAACAGGCAAGGTTTTTCTGTTATTTTTTCTGTGACAGCCATTTTGCGATCTCAGCGGCTTCCTTATCATTTACAAGATGGCTCGGCATATTGCCCCGTCCGTTTTTAATGATGCTTTCAATTTTAGCTTCATCATACTTCCCGCCGACTTCCTGTAAATTCGGACCTCCGCCGCCTTCTAAGTCTTTTCCGTGGCAGCCGATACAGCTTTGCTGATAAAGCTCTTCTCCTGCTGACGCAGATGCTTTTGACCCGCCTGAGCTGTCAGAGCTTTCTTTTTTCGATTCATTGGAACCGCCGCATGCCGCCAGCAGGACGGACATGGTCAGAACCAGCGCAAGCAGCGCCCATTTTGATTTCATATGTAAGATGCACCCCTTCGCTATTATAACCCCGTTTACGCGCGTTTGAAACCCTCGCCGAGCACCTCGCTTGCGTCTGCGACAATGACAAAGGCTGACTCATCAATCTGTTTGACGATTTGTTTCAGTTTTGTGAATTCGGTCTGGCCGACGACACACATTAAGATCGGCCGGTCATGTTCCGTATACCCGCCGACTGCGGAAATCTTCGTCACACCCCTGTCGATTTCTTTAAACACAGCCGACCTGACGGCTTCTTCATGCTGCGTAATGATTAAAGCCATTTTGGAGCGGTTGAACCCGACCTGCACGACATCAATCGTTTTGCTTGAAATAAATACCCCGAGCATCGCATACAGTCCCTGCTCCACTCCGAATACGAGCATCGCGCTCAGCACAATTAATCCGTCCATGATGGCAAGGCACGTTCCCAGCGAAAGCCCCGTGTATTTGTGAATGATCTGCCCCGCCAGAGCCGTTCCCCCCGTGGAGCCTTTGCCGAGATACACGATGCCGATTCCCGTTCCGATCCCGACGCCTCCGAAAATCGCCGCCAGCAGTTCATGGGTCGTCGCGGCAGGCAGTTCTCTTGTTAAATAGACGGCGAGCGGCAGAACGATGGAACCGACCAGTGTCTTCATTCCGAACTTCCCGCCGAGAATGATCACTCCGGCGATAAACAAAGGGATGTTAATAATCCACTGCACGTAAGCCGGTTCAAAACCAAACGTTTCTAAAATGGTGCTGATCCCGCTTACTCCCCCCGCTGCTATACGGTTCGGCAGCAAAAATACGTTAAACACGACCCCCGTAATCGCCGCGCCGATCATGATGTATATATAATCTTTGATCAGACGGAGCGGCTTATTGTGATTCACATCCATGCAAAATCCTCCGTTCTCCGATTTTCTCTCGATAGCATTTTAAGTCTTCCCGGCTTAGAAGTAAATAACAGCCAAATACCGTATTAATTTGCTAAAGCGCTGTTGTGAAAAATGGAAAAAGAGAACGGATAAAAAAACACACCTTGCCAAAGGCAGGTGTGTTCCCGGATTACGACAGTTTAGAACGTAAATAGGCGTCAATGAAGATATCGATATCTCCGTCCATAACCGCCTGCACGTTCCCCATTTCCGTATTGGTACGGTGATCTTTCACCATGGAGTACGGATGGAAGACGTACGAGCGGATTTGGCTGCCCCAGCCGATTTCTTTCTGTTCGCCGCGGATTTCGTCAAGCTCCGCCTGCTGTTCTTCAATTCTGCGCTGATACAGCTTCGCTTTGAGCATTTTCATCGCCCGGTCGCGGTTTTTGATTTGTGAACGTTCCGTCTGGCACGTGACGACTACATTTGTCGGCAGGTGGGTAATCCGAACGGCTGAATCAGTCGTATTGACGTGCTGTCCGCCGGCACCGCTCGCCCGGTACGTATCAACTTTAATATCTTCGGTACGAATATCAATGTCGATTTCTTCATTGAATTCAGGCATGACTTCACATGACACGAATGACGTGTGGCGGCGGCCTGATGAATCAAATGGAGAAATCCGCACGAGGCGGTGTACGCCTTTTTCCGCTTTTAAATAACCGTATGCATTGTGGCCTTTAATAAGCAGTGTGACAGACTTAATTCCTGCTTCATCTCCCGGGAGATAATCAAGCGTTTCAACTTTGAAACCGCGTCTTTCCGCCCAACGGGTATACATTCTGAGCAGCATGGAACCCCAGTCCTGAGATTCCGTACCGCCGGCTCCCGGATGAAGTTCTAAAATCGCGTTGTTTTTGTCATATGGTTCACTGAGCAGCAGCTGAAGCTCAAATTCATTCAATTCCTTCGTTAATGACTTCAGCTCTTTCTCAAGCTCTTGCTGAAGGTCCTGGTCAGGTTCTTCTTTTAAAAGATCATGTGTCATTTGCAGCTCTTCGTGAGACTCGCTCAGCTGATGATAGGAATTCACGTATTCCTTCAGACCGTTCGCTTCGTTGATGACGGTTTGGGCCTTCTGCTGGTCATTCCAGAATTCCGGTTCCGCCATCTTTTCATCTAATTCTGCAATGCGGGCTTCCTTTGATTCGAGGTCAAAGAGACCCCCTGAAGTCCGCTAAACGAGAAGCCATATTTTCGAGCTCTGCCCTGATTTCTGATAATTCCATTCCATTCACCTCATTAAAAGATCCGGGGCGCCATAAGACGCAGACCCGGTCATGTTCGCTTCATACAGTCGAGACTATTCTGTCCGGCCGCAGCAATTTTTATATTTTTTTCCGCTGCCGCAATGGCAAGGCGCGTTGCGTCCGATATCTACGACTTTTCGCACCGGCGCTTTTTTCGCTTGTTTGGCCTCATCGCCGTCCTGCGGCTGATGAGCCGTCGTTTGGCCCTGAACAACTTCTTCGCGTTCGAGATTGCTTTCAATCTCGGCCTTCATGACGAATTTCGCAACTTCGTCCTCAATGGACTCAATCATGTGCTCAAACATTGCGAAACCTTCCATCTGATATTCACGCAGCGGGTTTGTCTGCGCATAAGCGCGGAGGTGAATCCCTTGACGCAGCTGATCCATCGCATCAATATGATCCATCCATTTTGAATCAACGGCACGCAATACGATGACTTTTTCAAATTCACGCATCTGCTCTTCGCCGAAATTCTCTTCTTTGTCATTATATTTCGTCATGATGCGGTCCATGATCATCTCATGCATCTCATCCGGTTCTTTTCCGAAGATATCGCTCTTTTCAAGTGCGCCTTCATCAAGATACGTTGTATTCACCAGCTCCACCAGGCCGTCAAGATTCCATTCTTCCGGAAGCTCCTCTTTCGGCGTATAAGCGGCAATCGCACGTTCCAGAGAAGACTTGATCATGCCTTCAACAATGTCACGCAGGTTGTCAGAGTCAATGACTTCAAAACGCTGCTTGTAAATGACTTCGCGCTGCTGACGGAGCACGTCGTCATATTGAAGAAGCTGTTTACGTGAATCAAAGTTGTTTCCTTCGACACGTTTTTGAGATGATTCCACGGCGCGTGACACCATTTTGCTCTGAATCGGCGTGGAGTCATCCATACCGAACCGGTCAAGCATCGCCATCGTCCGTTCAGCTCCGAAACGGCGCATCAATTCATCTTCCATTGAAAGATAAAATTGTGTGATGCCCGGGTCTCCCTGACGTCCTGAACGTCCGCGGAGCTGATTGTCAATCCGGCGGGATTCGTGGCGTTCCGTACCGACGACTGCAAGGCCGCCAAGCTCTTTTACGCCTTCGCCGAGTTTAATGTCGGTTCCGCGTCCCGCCATGTTGGTCGCAATCGTGACAGCGCCTTTTTGTCCCGCTTCTTCAATAATCTGAGCTTCACGCTCATGGTTTTTGGCATTCAGCACCTGATGCGGAATCCCTTTGTTTTTCAGAAGTTTAGAAATCAATTCAGACGTTTCAACGGCAACCGTACCGACAAGAACCGGCTGTCCGGTCATGTAGCGCTGGGCGACATCCTCCGCCACCGCCTTGAATTTCCCTTCCATTGAGCGGTAGATCAAGTCCGGACGGTCGTCACGGATGACCGGCTGGTTGGTCGGGATGGATACAACCTGCATGTTATAAATATTGCGGAATTCTTCCTCTTCCGTTTTTGCGGTACCGGTCATACCGGCCAGCTTTTCGTACATACGGAAATAGTTTTGGAACGTAATCGTCGCCAATGTCATGCTTTCATTTTGAATCTCCAGGCCTTCTTTCGCCTCAATCGCCTGGTGAAGACCTTCGCTGTAGCGGCGTCCTTTCATCAGACGGCCGGTGAAGGAATCAACGATGACGACCTGGCCGTCCTCAACAACATAATCCACGTCTTTCTGCATCGCCGCATGGGCTTTTAAAGCCTGGTTGATATGGTGGTTCAAGGCCACGTTTTTGACATCAAACAGGTTGTCGATGCCGAACGTTTTTTCAGCCTTCGTCATTCCTTCTTCCGTCAGCTGAACGCCCTTCGTTTTGACGTCATACGTATAATCCTGATCTTTCTTGAGTGTGCGGACAAACGCATTTGCCTGCACGTACAGTTTTGTGGACTTCTGAGCTTGTCCGGAAATAATCAATGGCGTTCTCGCTTCATCGACTAAAATTGAATCGACTTCATCAATAACGGCAAAATGAAGCGGGCGCTGCACCATCTGTTCTTTATAGAGCACCATGTTGTCACGCAAATAATCAAAGCCGAGTTCATTGTTCGTTGAATACGTGATATCGGCTGCGTAAGCTTCGCGTTTTTCGTCTTTTGACATCGAATTCAGGTTCAGGCCGACTGTAAGCCCGAGAAACGCAAAGATTTCTCCCATTTGCTGGGCATCACGGCTCGCCAGATATTCATTGACCGTTACGACGTGAACGCCTTTTCCCGTCAAGGCATTTAAATACACGGGAAGCGTGGACGTCAGCGTTTTCCCTTCCCCTGTTTTCATTTCGGAGATGTTCCCTTCATGAAGGGCGATGCCCCCCATCAGCTGCACTTTAAACGGGAACATGCCGGTTACGCGGCGGGAAGCTTCACGAACGACGGCAAACGCTTCGACAAGAAGGTCATCCGTCGTTTCTCCTTTTTCAAGCCGCTCTTTAAATTCTGCCGTTTTATGTTTAAGCGCCTCGTCAGAGAGATTTTCATAATCTCCTCTTACGGCATCAATGTCATTTGCTATTTTTTCGTATTTGTTCAGCGCACGTTTGGTCGGATCAAACATTTTATTTAAAATCCCAAGCATCTATAACGCTCCTCTATGTTCACATGCAGATTTTGCATGGAATAAATGATAATTTTCTGTCCATGTATACCTCTCATTATCATAACATACCTTTTGCTATTTCCAAAGAATTTGCAGGTAAAGATAGAGAAAAACCTTCCGCGCGTTCACGGAAGGCTGGATGGGTTTATTCAGTCGGTTCAATTAATCCGTATTTGCCGTCATTTCTGCGGTAAACGACGTTTGTGAGATTCGTCTCCGCGTTGGTGAATACGAAGAAATTATGTCCGAGCATATTCATTTGGAGAATCGCTTCTTCATTATCCATCGGTTTTAAATTAAAACGCTTTTGACGGACAATTTCCGGGCTGTCATCTTCAATTTCGTCCTGAACCGCTACGCCCGTATCAGCAGCGCTGCCGTTCTCGAAATAATGTTTCGGAAGACCCTGGTCGCGGAATTTTCGGTTGACTTTTGTTTTGTGCTTTCGGATTTGACGTTCCAGCTTGTTTGTTGCGAGATCAATTGCATTGTACATATCCTCGTTATGCACTTCGGAACGAAGCGCCAGATCAGTCATCGGAATGGTGACTTCAACTTTAGATTCCTTATCATTATAGAATTTTAAGTTGACGTTCACATCGGCATTGACGCTCTGCTCGAAATATCGCTCCAGCTTGCCGATTTTTCTCTCCACATGATCCTTTAACGCAGGTGTAACCTCAATGTTTTCTCCTCTGATATTGTAGTTCATCAAAGAACGCCTCCCTTTATCTAAGGATATGTAACTATTTCTCTTTTACCCCTTCTGATCCCTGCTGAAACGTTAAAATAATGTGTAAATTCGGTGAACGATGACGAATGGTGTCGGTTTTATCCGGCAGCTTCCGGCAGGATTATAAGTATATGCGGAAGACGCAGGCAAAAGACCTGCCGCTTGCAGCAGGTCTAGTGAAGAACATACGGTTTGATGCAGTCGTGCGTCTGCTCCATCCATAGCTTATAATGCGGCAGAAAGATGGTTTTTAAAAACTCCTGAAAAGGAGCGGACGGGAAATCATAATCATTTAACATGCTGAAATCCTGAAAGATCTCGTCAAATGAGCGGATCGCCGTCTCCACGCATCGGCACTCAATGATAGACAGCAGAAGCGCATGAGAGGAATCGAGATGAAAAAAAGCCTGAATCAAATCGTTGTAAATCCGCTCGCCCTCCGTCTTAAAAAAATCATCCTGCGTGTCCAACAGGTAGCAAAGCCCCTCATCAATCGTAAAAAGAAGCTGGTAATAGGCTGACACCAAATGGTAATCGTTCAAACTTCTCAAAACACTCACCTATTTGCGTTTGTCGTAATAACGGCCGTCACTTGTCGTTTGATGATACGGATTGAAATACGTATTATGGTAGATTCGTTTTTTCTTAAGCGTTTTTATTTCATTTCGGATACCATCCTGAATCCGTTTCACTTCGCCGGTAATCAGACGGTCCATCGCGGCCACCTGCTGAAGCAGCGTTTTTTCTTCTTCGGAAAAAGGCGGCTTTATGCCCGCAAGCATCTCCTCCCTTTTCTCCGTAAATGCCGTAACGCTGCTGATGAGATCGTCGCTTTCCGGGGCGTCCTTCAGTGCGGCGTACATGTTCTTCGTTTCGTTATACAAAGAAAAGACATTGCTGTTCATCAGGCAAGGCCGCCCGCGCCGTGGCTGTTTTTCCGTTCACTCTGCATGGCCTGCTTCCACGTGTCGCGAAATTCAGTAACGAGCTTTTCCGCTTCATCTAAAAACTCTCCGTTATTCTGCACGTTCGCATCGATCAGCCGGCGGCGGATGTAATCATAAATGGATGACATCTGCTCGGAAATCTCAATCTCCCGATTTAACGTGAGGCTGAGCTCTTGAATGATGTTTTGCGCCTTTACGATATTTTCATTTTTGGCTTCAAGGTTGTTTTGCTTCATCGCCTGCCTTGCCAGCTTAATGAATCGCAGGCAGCCGTTATAAAGCATAAGGGTCAGCTCTTCCGGAGCGGCTGTAAAGACGGATGTCTGCTGATAAGCAGCAAAAGGATTATTTATTGCCATTTTTATAAAACCTCCAAGGTTATGATGTTGAAGATCCTAACATTGACGTGAGATATGAAGATTGGCTGTTCAATTTCTCCAATGCCGTATCCAGTGCGCTGAACTTTTTATAATATCTCGTTTCGATGTCATCCAGCTTCGTTTTCATATTGGAAATATTTGTTTCTATTTCATTCAGGCTTTTTCCGATGGCAAAGCTGGTTGATACCGAGCTTTCCGTACCCGCCTGTTTTGAAATTTGGGTCTGCATTTTGTTTAATGTGTCTTTTAATCTCCGGGCAATCCCCTGTTCCTCCGGGTTTTTGGTTTTCGCTGTATCAGGACTGTCTGCATTAAACAGTTTAGCCACGAGAGCAGGATTCTCGGTAATTTTCTGTTTCAGTTTCGCTTCGTCTTTAATGACAAGCTTTCCTTGATCCGTATAACTATCAGACGTCTCAATTCCGAAATCGGCAAGCTGATATTTTTTCCCGTCAATCGTAACCGTTGAGTACAGATCAAGCCGCATCTCCGCCAAACCGTTCTGCAGCGTGCTGTCGCTCCGTAATAAACCGCTTTTGGCTTTTGCCTCCCACTGCTCAATCTGCTTATCGGTCATCGCTTCTCTTTGTTCATCGGTTAGCGGCTTATAATCGCGGTATTTTGATTCTGTTACCTTCTCGTTTGCACTTTTAATTAACGTATTGTATTTATCAACGAAATCTTTAATGTTGTTAAAAATGCCGTCCGTATCAGTCGTGCTGTTAATCGTAACCGTTTTATTGCTGTCCGTCACGCTGTTCAGCGTGTATTTGATGCCGTTGATCGTAAAGTTATTTGACGTTTTTGTCATTTCAAGCCCGTTGAACGTAAACTTCGCGTTTTTCCCTTCGGCATTGGCCGTCAGTTCATTTGTCGCATCATCAACTGCAAAACCGAGCTGATCTTTCAGAAAGCTTTTGGTTGCGTCATCACCTGCGGCAAGGGTAAACCCTTCCCCCGTTTTATTGGAAGTGAACGCGATCGTATCCACATAATCCGAGCCGTTGGAGATTTTCTCTTTTAAAGCCGTCACTCCGAGACCCGAGCTGTTCAGTTTGGAAATGACATCGTCAATCGTATCGGTTGCGGCGATCGTGACGTTTACCTCAGTCGGCTTCGTTTCACCCGGATTTGTGACATTGAATTTCAATGTTTGGCTTTGACCCGAAGTGAAATTGATGACCCCTGAGGATTTATAAGTCGTCGGCGTAGCCAGCTGCTGTACAGACATGCTCGTTGAAATATTCTGTTCAGCACTGACGGCCGCCGCGGTCACACTGGAATCTGAACTTGTTACTGTTTTTTTATTCCAGTTTGTGGACATCAGCATATTATTAAATGTCGTAGAATACATGTCGGCAAGCTGGGTATTCATTTCGCGATATGCATCGCGTTTCCATTCAAGCGTCTGTTTTTGCTGGTTTAATTTATTAAGCGGCTGCTTTTCGGCATCCATCATTTTTTTCACCAGAGAATCTACATCAAGACCGGAATTAAGGCCTGTGATTCTTGTGACCATATGTACCCTCTCCTTTTCGGCGTTTAGTCGTATACGGCTCTATGACAACAGTGAGTTTCCGACTGTTTATCATATCACAGCTCCATAAATGTATGATCTTATTCTTATATCGGTCATATTAAAAGGTTTTCAATAATTTAACTGCAAAATATAATGTTTCATTTTGTCAATAGGGTTCTTTGGCATGATGAAGGGGGAAATAGCTGAAGAAATAAAAAAAGACCCTGGAGAACCAGGATCTTTCCGTCATTAACCTTTAAGCAATTGAAGAACTTGCTGAGGTTGTTGGTTAGCTTGCGCAAGCATAGCTTGAGAAGCCTGAGTAAGGATGTTGTTTTTCGTGTACTCCATCATCTCAGAAGCCATGTCTACGTCACGGATACGTGATTCAGCAGAAGTCAGGTTCTCAGAAGAAGTACCAAGGTTGTTGATTGTGTGCTCTAAACGGTTTTGAACCGCACCAAGTTTAGCGCGCTCGCTTGATACTGTGTCAATAGCTGTTTTGATTGTTGTAAGAGCTGAAGACGCAGCTTTAGCTGAAGATGAGATGTCGATACCTTTTGTTACTTTAGAATCTGCAGCTAATTTTTCAGATGCAATAACTTTACCGCCAGCATCGTAATAACCAGCTGGTTTATTTGTAGCATCGTCTGCATCCGCCCAAGTAGCAGTGCTTCCATCAGTTGCTGTAAGTGTATTTTGATCACCAGATACAGTATAAGTTGTACCAACTTTCAGGCTTTCAGAGTCCATTTTATTGATAGACAGGCTCATTGTTTGGCCTTCGTTAGCTCCGATTTGGAACGTAAGGTTTTGCGCAGTTCCGTCAAGAAGTTTCTTCGTATTGAACTCAGTGTCAGTAGAGATTCTTGTTACTTCAGACGCTAATTGGTCCATCTCTTTTTGAAGCTCAGAACGGTCAGAATCAGTGTTTGTATCGTTTGCCGCTTGTGTAGCAAGCTCGCTCATACGCTGAAGAATACTGTGAGTTTCGTTCAATGCACCCTCAGATGTTTGGATAAGAGAGATTCCGTCTTGAGCGTTTTTAGACGCCATGTCTAAACCGCGGATTTGAGAACGCATTTTTTCAGAGATCGCAAGACCCGCAGCGTCATCACCAGCGCGGTTGATGCGAAGACCTGAAGATAATTTTTCCATGTTTTTTGCAGCAGAGTTTGAACCTGCATTCAGCTGACGGCTAGTGTTAAGAGCCGCGATATTGTGGTTGATTCTCATTTTGTATTTCCTCCCTGAATTGTTTTTCGCACGTCCTTGTGCATTTGCGCAGCGTCATTCTGAAGAAAATTTTTCCTCTCATTGGCTACACTATATATATCGGACGGCCGCTTCCATTGTTTATATTGAAAATAAAAAAATCCTCACTTTTTTTGTGAGGATAAGTTAAGTAATAAATCAGTATTAAAAGATACAGCTCTGTTGTTCTCTTCCAGGATCGACAAGTAGATTTCTTTCCTGTGAATATCTACGTGCTGAGGCGCTTCAATTCCCAGCTTCACTTGTTCTCCTTCGATGGCGATCACCTTTATTTCAATATCCGGCCCGATCTGAATGGACTCATTCACTTTTCTTGAGAGAACTAGCATGATCCTCCTCCTATCAGATGTTTTGTTTCATAGGAAGCATCATGTAAAATGATTTGTTTCGCCTTCATTTCCTTTTTATTGACGATAATCGGCGCTTTTAAATTGGCGGTTGTATTTTCAAAAGGCTCTTCCAGCGTTAAAATCGCCATCACTTCGACGTCCTCTATATCTTCAATATGCAAAAGTTCAAGCGTCGCATGGTCAATGTCAAATTCGTACCCTTTAAAGAAAATAAACGGACTGGCGACAATAAAGGCGATGTGCTCCTGTTTGACAGACTGCAGCGCCAAAAACGGTGAATCTTCCGACAAAGGAAGAACAACAAATTGAGTCTCGTCATTAAATCCCGGCAGGCCGTTTTCAAATGAGATAATCTGCCCTTCGTCTATTCTGATTTCTCCGTGATATTTTGTTTTAATTATCATGCTTCACAATCCTTTACCACTTTCATCTTTTATTCTGCGTTGCCATCGTCAACCGAAATCGTCACCTTAGGGTCTTGCATCATATCAATCTGAACTTTCCCCGGCGTATAATTCCATAGAGGTTTATTGACGGCTGCTTCAATTGAAGGTTTGCGGGCTTCAATATCAATCGTAAGCTTTGAAGGAATGCAGTCAATGTCGACGAGAAACTGCGCAGGCAGAAAGTCGCTGAATTCGCCGAATGGATCGGGCGGTCTGACATCCGCTGCCTGCCGGGCCATCACATTGCCCGTTTTCTTTTCGATAGCCGCCATTTCCTTCCCTTCCCTGACTGTTTTTGCAATAAACTCGCTGCAGGCTTCCGCACCTTTCTGGGCGGCTTCAGCGTTCAGCTTTTCAAATGATTTGAGATTCAAGTTCTCCCACGCCCTCGTCTGGTCAATCGTCAGTTTGGCCGGCGTGCTTTCTATGTTAAGCTCTGCCGGCGGCTGCTCGATTTCCAGGTCAGCGGGCGGCTGTTCCATCTCGATTTCTTCCTTTTGAAAGGTTATACCGATTTTAGCAGGCACACTGTCAATAATCAATCTCGGCATCTGCACAGAGACCCCTCCTGTTTATTATATTTTAGTAAAAAAAGCGATCTCCCTGGTGTGAGTCGCTTTTTTATATTGAAGACGGTCAGTTCTATTATTTCAGGAAGTCGATCAGTGACGGCTGAATGATATTCGCATTCACTGACAGCGCTGCTCTATGAACCGTCTGTTGAGATAAATAATCAACAATTACATCTTCCATTTCTACATCTTCATTATCGGACAATACTTTTTCAGCGGTTGCCGCTTGTGATTCCAATCTTGTCTGAATGAGTTCCAACCGATTTGTGCGTGCGCCGATATTGGATTTTTCAGCATTCATTTTATCAGTAAAACCGTCAATATCTGACAGAATTTGATCTGAATCTGCTTCGGACAGCGTGCCTTTACTTAAAGAAGCTTCTAGGGAGTTGAGAAATTCAAAAACATTATCTCCATTTTGTGCGACGCCTCCGAAAGCTGAGTTTGGATCAGAATTCACTTTCAGCACTGCTCCGTTCGAGATGTTGATGTTAACATCCGAAGCACCGGTATAATTCTCATAGTTGTACGTATATGTGCCGTCAGCATTTTCAGTGATCGGCGGGACATCTGAATTTGTTCCGTTAAACAGATAACGTCCGTTTACCTGAGTATTCGCGACAGAAACGAGCTGCTTTTTCAGCTGGCCGATTTCTGTACCGATTGCTTTCAATTCTGTTTCACCGTTCGAATCACTTTTCGCCTGAACCATCAAGTCCCGGATTTTCCCCATAATATCCGTTTCCGAGTTTACGCTTGATTCCGAGTTTTCCAGCCATGTAAAGCCTTGCGAAACATTCCGCTGATACTGGTTTACCTGCGCAAGCTGAGTACGGTACTGCATTCCCTTCATTGCAACGACCGGATCATCAGAAGCTTTTGTGATTTTTTTCCCCGTAGACACTTGCTGCTGAAGCCGATCGAGCTTGTCATAACTTGAGCCGATAAATCGAAGAGAATTTTTTGCGATCATCCCTTGAGTTACTCTCATTTACTTATCTCCTATCTTCCCCCGGTGCCCATACCGTTAATAATTTTATCGAATATTTCATCTTGCATCGTTATAATCCGCGCAGCCGCATTATAAGCGTGCTGAAACTGAATCATATTTGTCATTTCTTCATCTAAAGACACTGCACTGACTGATTGTCTCCGTTCATCGGCTGAAAGGGTGTTGCTTTCAGAGTTGTTCATAAGATTGGCCGCTTTTTGTGAATTAACGCCCAGCTTTCCGATAAGGGATTCATAAAAGTCATTAATTGTAGTGGTTTCACCGTTAATAGTCAGCTTGCTGTTCTGTACAGCTGCAAGATTTGTCGCGTTTGTGCCGTCACTTTTTTCTCCGTTTAACGACGCTGCGATATTATCAGTAGACGCAAGAATTTTGTCACTGACTTTTATTTTCGCTGCCGCACCTTTTGCCGGCACCGCTTCATCACCGCTGAAATCAAAAAATGCTGCGCCCTGTTCGCCTGTATAGGTCTTCCCTTTTTCATGCACTGCATTAAACGCGTCAGCAAAGGATAGCGCCATATTGTCAAGAGCCGTCAGCATTTCAGGATAAAGACCTTTTTCTTCTCCGTTTGACAAATAGCCGTATGACTCAATAAGACCTAAAAGTGAGCCTTTTCCGGTAAATGCATCCGCATTGACCGTACTGCTGCCGACTGACACACTCGACACGAGGCCGCTGTCCTTGTCGTAGTTGATTTTCATTTCTGAAACTGTTTTTGTGTTACCGTCGAGCAGCGTACCGAGAGAATTGTTGTTTCCGTTCAGTAATTCGACGTTAACCGTGCCCTCAGCAGTCGCCAAGGCATGTCCGCCCGACTTATTATATGAAACTTTAATATTTGCCATAGAAGATAATTGATCAATCAATCTGTCTCTTTGGTCATACAAATCATTAGGGAGCATACCGCTCGGCTCAACTGCCGCTATTTGATTGTTAATGTCATTCAGCTGATTGAGAATTGAATTGACCTGATCCGCTGTGTTATCCAGGTTCTTTTTAATATCACCCTGAATGTTAGTCAAAGAGGTAGATATATAGTTAAAACTTTCAGCAAGAGATTTCCCCTGCTCCTGCAAAACTGAGCGCGCTCCCGTATTTTCCGGATTCGTCGCCAGATCCTGAAGGGCATTCCAAAACGAACTGAGCGATCCGTTTAATCCATTATCGTCAAGCTCTTTCATGACGCCTTCCATTTGTGACAATGAATTGGAACGGGCTGTATAGTACCCTAATTTTGTATTTTCAGTTCTGTACTGATAGTCTAAAAAACTGTCTCTGACGCGCTCAACTGAACCGGCTTTTACTCCTGTTCCGATTTGCCCGGCCGTCAGATCACTGTTTTTTGATACTGCGGGATAAGGGCTCGTCGATTGTAATGTAACGCGCTGCCTCGTATATCCTTCTGTATTTGCATTTGCAACGTTATTTGAAACTGTGCTCAATGCAGTCTGCTGCGCACTCAATGCACGCCTTGCTGTTTCGAGCCCCATAAAAGTCGATGGCATTAAAAATCCTCCGTTCTAAGCTTTTGAATCGAATAATGTCAAACGGCTGACAGGCTTGCGCGCCGCTTGCGGCTCTTTATAATTCATATTCTCTTTTTCACCCGGCATGATCATATCGAATGCCCCGGAGATGAATTGTAAAGCCTGAATCGTGAGCTGTTTGTTCATCTCATTCACTTCTTTCAGACGGTCAAGAAGCGCAGACAAAGAATGAAATAACCCTTCAAGCTCCTGTTTTTCACTGCCTGAAGTTCTGGAGATGCATGCAGCAATTGTATTGTCCTCACCGCGGCTGAGAAACTGAGAAGTTAACCTGATGCGCTCTTCCTCAGTCTGCCCGATTGCCTGAATATACTTTTGCTCTTTGGTCAAAATGTTGGAGAGCTCTTTTGTTTTACCTGCTTTCAGCGCTTCCGTTTTCTCTTCAGACAGCGTGAGCAGATGTTCATGCAGGGCGCAAAGTCGCTTCAGTTGATCAATAATTGGCTTTGCTGACATTGGCTTTCTCCTTTTTATTGCTTTTTATAGAAATTCACTATGTTTTCAGCGATGCTGTTTGAATCTATTTTATATGTTCCGCTCTCTATATCCGCTTTAAGCTGAGCGATTTTTTCCTGACGTGTTTTAGTGACCGCATCTGACGCATTTTGAAGCTCTTTTGCATGAGAAGAAATTTCCACTTTGTCCTTCGGCTTTGCAGCCTCTTTTTGTACGGCTTGCTTTTCGTAATTTTTTTGGTATGGATTAACGGATTGTGTTCCGTACTGATTGATTTTCATAGGATTCCTCTCGCTTTCTGTTCGCAGTCTAATTCTTTTATCGACTGCGTTATCAGTTAGTTTAGGGAATCAGGTGTTTTTGGTATTATAGGCATAGTATGTGTCTTTTGTACTGTTTTTCTCTTCGAATTCAGCGGCTGTTTTTTGGTTCATATGGTCTAATTGCGACTCAATATCTGTCTGACAGGACTTGCAAAATTTCCCCGTCCTGATTGGATTTCCGCACCTTTCGCAAGGATATGCCAAATTTGGAAGCTGGCTGATCTGAATCCTTTTTTGTTTGATAAACTTGAGGATCAGCTCTTCATCCACACCTGTTTCCTCAGTGATCTGCTGCATCGTCGACTGTCTGTTGATCTGCTTTCTCAAAAATTTATAGACGGTTTCAAATGCTTTTTCTTCTTCTTTAATACATGCCTGGCACACGGTCTGCAGGTTCGTTTTAAAAAATAAAGCATTGCATTTTGGACAATTCGCCAATTCACCCATCGTATTAACTCCTATTCCTTCTTTAATCTGCCTTATATTTCTATCAATTATATCGGCAGAAAAAAAGAATGATTTAGCTCCTGATTAAAGTAAAAGAGGAGACCGATGACGCTTTGCCCGCTGTCAGCAGGACTTCGGCGGCTTGGTGAAGTGTGGCGCCCGTCGTATAAATATCATCTATTAAGATGACGTTCATACCTTCGGCGGAGTTTTCGGCTGCTGAAAACTTTTTTTCTGCAGACAGCCTGTCTGTTTTGCTCTTTTTGGATTGTTTTTCGTTGTTCAGTCGGATGAGGGGGGAAATGACGGGCATTCCGAGCAGAGAGGCCAGCAGCTCGGATTGATTGAATCCGCGTTCCGCCAGCCGTTCGCCGCTCAGCGGAATAGGGATGAGAGTATGTGTATTTGATGGATATGCCGCTTTAAAGCCGGCAGCAAAGTCACGTTCAAATGCTTGAATGATTTTCGCATCACCCCTGAATTTAAACCGGGCCAATGAGTCCTTCATCGCATCATTATACAAATATACCGAACGGTTTTGCCGCAGCAAAAAGCGCTTTTCCGTTTTTGATTCCCGGGCCGCACAATCAGCGCATTTTTCATTTGACTCCTGAGGCCTCCCGCATATACTGCATACGGGGCCTTCAATTTTTTCGAATTGGCTGCTGCATATGCTGCATACCTCTTGCTCGGGCGCCAGAGAAAACAGAGATCTCCAAGTCAATGAACTTGAAATTGGTGAGTCACACAATAAACAATTCAGAGATATTACGCTCCTTCCCGAGTTTCACAGAACTCGCTTGGATTAACCGAAACAATCGCCGCTGATTCAGCCAGAATGACAAGCAGCGCCGTATTTTTCTGTTTATCAACTATCTCTGCTTTTGCATAAGCAACTTTCTTTTTATCTGTAACATATGCCGGCTCAGCCCGGTTTAATGAAAGTGCCAGTACATCATTTTTGCATACCCGGCATGTACATTTCATATGAAGCTTAGGCATATGGCGGTCGAGAAGTTCCTTTAATATGATTTCTTTAGAATTGACAAGCATGCTGACAGCTCCTCATAGGAAAGTATGAGTATACTGTATCACGTTTTCTGAAATTAACTAGTCCAACAATTTACTTTTTTGTGCCAATTTGTTCATATGTTCAATATGTTTTTTTGCTTTTTTCATTCCGTTTGTAATTCCGAAATGAAACATGACGACATCACCGTCAAAATGTTTATAATGCCTTCCCGTTCTGCCCGCGATCTGTACGAGCGCGCTCTCAGTAAAGATAGGTGCTTCTGCGCCGAGGACACATGTCTGAACTTTGGGCACGGTAACCCCTCTTTCTAAAATCGTAGTCGTTACCAGCAGGTCAAGCCGGCCGTTTCTGAACCGTTTCACTTTATCCTTTCTGAATGTGTCTTCCGCATGTACGCCTTCTGCCCGTATGTTTAATTTCTGAAAATAATCCGTTGCCTTTTTCAATACGTGTACAGACGGAACGAATAAGAAAACCGGCAGCTGTAATTGAAGTTTTTGGCGGACCCAATCCGTTACAGAGCGCGGCAGTTTTCCTTTCTGAAGCTTCTTCTTCCAATTTCCGCACCACAAAAAACGCGGCTCCGGGAGGGGTTTCCGATGATATCTGGCCGGTATGCGGACGCTTTTCAGCAAACCTGCTTCAGCCTTCTTTTTTAATGTGTCTGAAGGAGTTGCCGTTACATAAACAAGGGCGCTGTTTTTCTTCCTCGCTTTATCAACAGCGAATCTTAATGTCTCATCGGCTGAAAAAGGAAACGCATCTACTTCATCTATTATCATGACATCAAAAATGTCTCGGTAGCGCATCAGCTGGTGAGCGGTTGAAATCATTAACGGAGTCAAACGGCCTTTGTCCTCGCTGCCGCCGTACAAAGCAGAAACGTCGACTTTCTCAAATGCTTTTTTCAGTCTCGGCAGCAGTTCAAGTACGACATCTGTACGCGGAGTCGCGACACAGACGCGCAAACCGTGATTCAGCGCAAACTCGATACCCGGAAACAGCATCTCTGTTTTCCCCGATCCGCAAACCGCCCATACTAACAGCTCTTGTCTCTCTTTTATCGCATCTGTAAGCGCGGCGGCCGCCTGCTTCTGTCCGTCTGTCAGTGTTCCTTCCCAAGAAAGCTTTACAGGCTCCCAGCTGTTTTCAGAGGCTTGATTCCAAGAATATAATGATGTCAGTTCATCAGCCCTTCCCATCATGACACAGGCACGGCAATAGGTAATATGCCTTTTGGCAGAGGGCGCCCAAAATGCCGCAAAGCAGGCTTGATCAAACTGGCCGCATCGTTGGCAAATGTAACGGTTTTTCCGGCGGATGATTGACGGCTCGTCCGTTATATATTCTGTTTCTATTAAACGCTGGATGCGATGATCTGAAAACGGTATCTCAGATCTCAATAAATGCCGGCCGTAAAAGAAATCCCGCACCTCTGAAAACTTTGAAGCACCTTCGGACATCTTCCTGCCTCCTTTCTGCACAAAGTATGCCTTGCCGGGAACTTTTTGTCGAATTACGAAAATTAAAAAATAAAAAATCTCCGCTCTTGAAAACGGAGATTTTCACTTAGTTTTTAAAGCACCAGCCGATTCCGATGGCGCCTTCGCCCAAATGGGTTCCGATCACGGCACCGAAATAGCTGTTATAGAATTCGACATGAGGATACTTACCGCTTAACTCCTGTATAATATCCGCCGCTTCTTCTTCCCTGTTTGCATGGATGACAGCGGCCCGCATCGGGATTCCTTTACTTGCATCTTCCCCAAACAGCTCAAAAATTCTCAAAATCGCTTTTTTGCGTGTCCGAATCTTCTCAAAAGGAACAATTACCTTATTGTCAAAATGAAGAATAGGCTTTACCTTTAACAGACCGCCGATAAAAGCCTGAGCACTGCTTAGACGCCCGCCCCGCTGGAGGTGTGATAAATCGTCCACCATAAAATACGCACGGACTGTTTTTTTCATTTCTTCCAGCTCTTTTATAATCTTTTCCGGTGAGTCAACACCGTCTTTAATGAGCTGTGCTGCCTTTAATGCATAAAAACCTTGTGCCAAACAGCTGATCTCTGAATCAAAGGGATAAACTTTAATATGATCAACCATAGTGTTTGCTGAGACGGCGCTGTTATATGTTCCGCTGATTCCGCTGGACAAATGTATGCTTATGACTGCATCATATGTTTTGCCCAGTTCTTCGTACAATGCGATTAATTCACCGAAAGAAGGCTGAGACGTAGTCGGCAGCTCATCATGATTTTTTACTTCTTTATAAAAACTTCTCCAGTCGAGTTCTGTTTCTTCGCGGAATGTTTTTTCACCGAAAACCACTTGGAGAGGGATCATATGAATATGATGTTCTTCTCTCATCTCTTTCGGAATATATGCTGTACTGTCTGTTACAACTGCAATCTTCATCACTTTACCTGCCTTATTAAGTACTTAATAAGTATTTTAATAGATATGCAGCTGTAAAAAAAGACTTGCCATAACAGGCAAGTCTTCTCACACATGACTAACGCATCTCTACCCAGCCGTTTTTAATGGCCACGACAACGGCTTGTGTCCGGTCATTAACGTTCATTTTCTGCAAAATATTACTCACGTGATTTTTCACTGTTTTCTCACTGATAAACAATGATTCACCGATTCCGCGGTTGCTTTTTCCGTCTGCAAGCATTTGCAGCACTTCACATTCCCGTCTCGTTAATATATGTAATGGTCTCCGGATTTCCGGGTAAACCTCATGCTGAGGATGAGCAGAAACTCCACTTGTCGCAAGACGGCGGAATTCGTTGACAAGATTGTGGGTTACTTTCGGGTGAAGGTAAGAACCGCCCTCGGCTACCACTTTCACTGCTTCGATTAAAGTATCTGCGTCCATCTCTTTCAGGAGATAGCCTCTTGCACCTGTTTTTAAAGCATGAGTCACATAGTTTTCATCATCATGGATGGAGAGGATAATCACCTTAGATTCAGGGTACAGCTCAACAAGCTGTTTAGTAGCCTCTACACCATTTACATTCGGCATATTAATGTCCATTATGACAACATCGGGATGATAATGCTCGACGATTCGAGCCGCCTCATCTCCATCGTCACCTTCTGCTACCACTTCAAAGGTAGGTTCAAAATCCAATATTCTTTTTACACCCTCACGGAATAGTTGATGGTCGTCGATAATAACAATATTTACTTTAGTCACACGCTACGCCTCCTTATCCTATTGTTCTATATACGCCGCTGTTCGGTCAATATGTCTTTTGGCTCTATTTAACAAATTATAGGCCGAGAGATAACGGAACCTTAATCATGATAAATGTCCCAAGACCTATTTTAGAGTCTATCGTTATCGTTCCTTCAAGCAGATCTACTCTTTCTTTCATTCCCAGCAAGCCAAATGACTTGTTTTTCTTTTGTTTAGCATCCTTAATATCAAAGCCTTTTCCATTGTCCTTAATGATGAGAACGACAAAATCAGCGGTTACTTCCACTTTTACTGTAATTTCCTCTGATTCTGAATGCTTGAGTGCATTTGTGACGGCTTCCTGAGCGAGACGGAAAAGCGCCACTTCAAATTGCGGGGCAAGCCTTTGGTTCTCCGTGTCTCCGATGCACTGAAAATGTATTTTCACCTTTCCGTTGTATTCTTCAGTTGTATAAAGATATTTTCTCAGTGTCGGAATCAGCCCAAGATCGTCCAATGCCATCGGTCTTAAATCATATATAATCCTTCTGACTTCGTAAAGGGCATTCCGCACATTCTGCCGTAGATTTCTGATTTCCTGAAATCCGTCCTCCGTGCCGCGGTCGCGGAAGATCCGTTCAATTAATTCCGATCTCATCATGACATTTGCCAGCATTTGCGCGGGACCGTCATGGATTTCTCTGGAAACTCTTTTTCTTTCTTCCTCTTGGGCTTCAATGATTCTTAAACCGAAATCTTGTTTAGCCTGCGCATCGGCAAGAAGAAGCCCTACTTGGCGAAGGTCTTGATTCAGGTAATTCAGAACGACGGTTATTTGGCTGACTAATGATTCTGACCGTTCAATGATTTCCTGAAGCCCCAAAAGCCGGCGTTCTAAATCATCTCTGCGCTCCCGCAGCTGCTTTTCGCGCTGTTGGATCATCGTCAGTTCCACTTGAAGCTTGTGCGCCTTTTCATAGGCGTTGCGAATTTCTTCTTCGCTGAACTTATGGAAATTTCTGCTCACTTCAGACAAGCGGTTTCGTGCGTGCCGCGTATGAACTTCAAGTTTGTCGCCCAGCTCAATGACTTCGTACACCTGCTGTTTGATCTGTTTGAGTTCTTCAACCAGCTGCTCATATTGCTGGCGCGACTGCTCTCCGATTTGAAAAACCTCGTCCTTGCTCCCGTCCACGGTTTTCAGCATTTTCATAAGTATAGAATCCAAAACTTTGGAGTCCATCTTCGATTTATTCATCTGTCTCCCTCCGTAACGGTGTTGTTATGTATTTTTATTATAAATGTAATTGAACTGCAATTTATGTCGAATTATAATGAAAGAATGCGTATATTCTAGAAAAAAACATTTTTATATAGTATCTTACTCTTTCATGATACCAAAATATGCGCAAAAATTCTAAAGTCTGTTCGAATTTGTAGAAACAAGTCTTTTAATGCTTGTCAGGAGGGTCCAGCAATCATGCTGCACAGCTATTTAACAGTTAAAGAAACGGGTGAACATGAGATTGTGATTGAAAAATCGCGTTTTATCTGTCACCTGAGCCGTGCTGCTTCTGAAGAGGAAGCGCAGGAATTTATACAAAAGATAAAAAAACAGCACTGGAATGCGACTCATAACTGCTCAGCTTATCTGATCGGCGAAACCGACCATATACAAAAGGCGAATGATGACGGAGAACCAAGCGGCACAGCCGGCGTCCCCATGCTGGAAGTGCTGAAAAAACGCGGTCTGAAAGATACCTGCGCGGTGGTTACCCGGTATTTCGGCGGAATAAAGCTCGGTGCAGGCGGATTGATTCGTGCATATGGGAAGTCAGTGTCTGAAGGCTTAAATCATATAGGAGTTACGGAGCGGAAGCTGATGCGGATTATGCATACATCAGCGGATTATACGTGGCTCGGCAAGATAGAGAACGAACTGAGAGAATCAGTTTTTTTACTGAAAGATATCCATTATGCGGATCATGTCGAATTTGAAACTTACGTTGAAGAAAAAGACAAAGACGAGTTTATAAAATGGATGACAGAACTGACGAACGGCAAGAGTAAGAATACAGAGGGAGAACTGACGTATTTAGAAACAGACGTCAGCCCTAAAGGAGACTAATGTAATGGCTGAACGTGTAAGAGTGCGTGTTCGAAAGAAAAAGAAAAGCAAACGAAAGATCATATTCAAACGGATTTTGCTGCTGCTTACCCTCGTTTTGTTAGTCGCTGCCGGGTTTGGCGGATACAAAGTATACAAAACGATCAATGCGGCAGATAATGCATATGATGCCCTTTCCCGCGGAGACAAATCAAAACTTCGGGATAAAGTCATCGATATGAAGAAAAAACCGTTCTCCATTTTGTTTATGGGGATCGAAAATTATGCCACAAGCGGAAAAGGCGGACGATCAGACTCTCTTATTGTCGTTACCCTTGATCCGAGAAATAAAACAATGAAAATGCTGAGTATTCCGCGTGATACGCGGGTGACGCTTGCCGGCGATACAACCGGTAAAAAATCAAAAATCAATGCGGCTTTTGCTAAAGGCGGGGCGGATGAAACCGTCTCAACCGTCGAAGACTTATTAGGCATACCGATTGATAAGTATGTCACTGTCGATTTTAACGGCTTTAAGGATGTTATTGATGAAGTCGGCGGAGTCAATGTAAAAGTGCCGTTTGACTTCGACGAAATGAGTGACGTCAGTAAAAAGAAACGGATCTACTTCAAGAAAGGAAACATGCATTTGAACGGTGAGCAGGCTCTGGCTTACGCGCGGATGAGAAAGCAGGATAAGCGCGGAGACTTCGGCCGGAATGACCGCCAAAAGCAAATCCTAAATGCACTGATCGACCAAATGTCTAAAGCTGGAAATATTGCTAAAATCGATAAAATCGCTGAAACAGCAAGCAATAACGTCCAAACGAATATCCGAATCACTGAAGGACTCGCCCTTCAGCAGATTTACAACGGCTTTACCAGCAAAAAGATTGATACACTGACCATAACAGGATCAGATTTATATTTAGGCGGCGGCGGAACCGCGTCTACGGGCGGAACGTATTATTTCCAGCCCGATCCGACCAATCTCGAAAAAGTACGGCAGGAATTGCAGAAACACCTGGATTACCCGTCCGGAAGCAGCACGGCGTCCGATCCTGCTTCTGACAGCACAGGAACGGACAGTACGACTGATTCGACTTCCGGCAGCACGGGGACAGACGGCACGACTGATTCGACTTCCGGCAGCACAGGAACAAGCGGCACAACCGATTCAACCAACGGTACTGCTGGTGCAAACGGTACGGACAGCACACAGTCCGGCGGCACAACAGGCTATTAAGAGTAAACCCGATCCTTTGAGCAGGATCGGGTTTTTTTATATAATAAGAGAATAGCAGAATCCACAAAAAAGCAGACCATTCGCATGATCTGCTCTTTTTAATTTTTCTTTACCAATCTCTTGTAAAACTTGGTAAATGGTTTAAATTGTTCATTTACTAACCCTGTGACCTCTGCTATGATTTGCATAAATACAATCAATACAAAAATAATAAACAGCGAAAGCCATATGGTCGCGCTTTTCAGCAGGATGGCACTGACGCTGAAAATAAAACCGATTAAATAAATGATAATGACAGCCGTGCGGTGTGACAGCCCGAAGGCCATCAGCCGGTGGTGTATATGTGACTTATCAGGCGCTGAGATCGGCTGTTTGTTTAAAATCCGCCTGATGACGGCGAATGTCGTATCAAAAATCGGCACGCCCAAAATGATGATCGGAATGATGATACTGAATAAAGTAACACTTTTATAAAGACCTAATAATGAGAGTACTGAGATGACGTATCCGAGAAAGAGCGATCCGGTATCTCCCATAAATATCTTTGCCGGGTGAAAATTATAAAATAAAAATCCGAGTGTGCTTCCTATCACGACAAGTGAAAGTGACAGAATAAGGATTTTCCCTCCGGACAACGCCATAACGGCGATAGTGGAGAGTCCGATGACCGACAGGCCGGCAGCGAGTCCGTCCAAACCGTCAATCAGGTTCATCGCGTTCGTAATACCGACGATCCATAACACAGTCAGCGGGTAAGCGACCCATCCCAATTCTAAACGTTCCGTTAAAAACGGTACGGAGAAAAAGTCCATTTTCAGTCCCGTGCTCACAATCATAATGGCCACGGCCAGCTGGACGAAAAACTTTACCTTTGCGCTTAATTGGTATTTATCATCAAGGATTCCTAAAATAACAATAATAAACGCACCCACTGTAATGGCGGTCATTTTCGTTTCATTATATATGCCGGCCGCGAGCACACCCGCCGCTACGCCGATAAAGATGGCCAAGCCGCCCATACGGGGCATTATTTTATCATGTACTTTTCGGTTGCTGGGCTGGTCAACTGCACCTATTTTGATCGCAATTTTTTTTACGATAGGAGTTAGGATTAAAACCGTTAGCAGAGAGACAAAAAACGCAACAACTATGCGAAACATGCGTTCGTCAAGCATAAAGAAGTCTCCTTTGGAATTATATGAAGTCTTTTCTGATATTGAACCGTTCCTTCCATTATAATTCTTACTAGTTATTATAACAAGCATCATCAAAAAGAAACACGCAAATCAAAAAATGCGCTTTCCCTTTTAATGGGATTGCGCATTTTTCAATATACCCGTGCATTCGAGCATTCGGCCGAATAAAACATTCCAATCCCGTCTCCGGGCCAATTCACGGCGCAAAGCCTCGTATGATCCGCTGCGGTCCGCTGCCAGAAGCGCGTCGCAGGCCGCGATGAAATCCGCGGGGTCACTGCCTTCAACGTATTCATAGACGAAAGGCCTTTTGATTTTTGACGTAGAAGAAAGGTTGCAGCCGACAACCGGTTTCCCGGCGGCTAAAAATTCAAAAAGCTTAAGCGGAAATACCGCGTCATTATAAGGTGAATTTTTATACGGCATGATGCCGATGTCGACAAGCTGCATATAGGACGGCACTTCATTCGGCGCGGCAGGTCCCGTCCAGATGACATTCGGGCGTTCCAGAAGCGACTTGAAATCCGGATCGTCCTGAGCCGTGTTCGGGCCTACCAATAAAATCGTCCAGTCAGGCCTCACATCTGCCGTTTCCGACATAAGCGCAAAATCGAGCTTCGGTTTGATTCCGCCGATAAAACCGAGAACCGTTCCGTTCCGTCCCCGTAAAATGTCTTCATCCGGCTGTTTATTTTCCCGTGAAAACAGGTCATATTCCACTCCGTTTTCAATGGTGAACACTTTCTGGTGCGGGTTCTCCAGCCTTTTTCCGACCTCCTGGTGCAGACAGTCAGATGTACACGTAATGGAATCGGCACGCTGAATGATTCTCAATTCCGCCTGTTTAATGATGTTTCTTCTAACATTTGACAACACCCCGGACCGGCCGCTGATCGGAGCGGCCCACAGATCACTGCAATCATAAATCACTTCATCCCAAGGAAACAGATCTGCCAGAAGCGGAAAACCGGGGAAGGTGTACCATAAGCAGCAGCGGGCCCCTTCTCCTTCTTCCTTCAGCATGTTCACCAATGGTGAAAGCTTATGCCTATAGCACATGTCTGTATACCTGCCGAAGCGGAAAGCTTTTTGCTGCATGAGATCCTTTACAGTGAACTGCCGGATTCCCTCGGCGATCCCGGCCATCTGACCATCATTGGCTTGCGGAGACGGGCATACCCAAATGACGCTTTTCGTTTCTTTTTGCCGGGCGAGAAATTCAGCCAGCCGGTGCCGTCTGTATCTCAGCCGGTCATGCCCCCATTCCGCCGCTCCGACGATTACGTGAATAATCGGTTCCACCTTCATCACCCAGCTCCTCTGACGCCTACAGTCTTTTCATGACCGCGTTTTTCGCATATTGCATAAAACACCATGAAGCCTTGATAAAGTGCAGGCGCTCAATTTCTCTATAAACAAACCATGTTTTTTTTGCGGCTTTCCACTTGTTGCTTGAAATCGAATTCTGCACAAGCCTGTATTCTGAAAGGCACTCATTCAGGCCGTAAGCCGTAAATCCCCTTTTCAGCAGGGAAAGCCATGTCGCTAAATCCTGCCGCGTTCTGATATCAGGCATTTGAATCTGCCCCGTCTGCTCTCTGTCAATCATGACCGTTAAACATCCGATAATCGTGTTTTTTAAAGCTTCATCATATGACAGGCTTTCAGGGGCTTGAATCGTTTTGTCCGTCGGCGTTCCGTCCTGCTCCATGACGCTGTAGCCCGTAAATGAAAAAGCGCAGGACCGCTCTGCCATAAACGCAAGCTGTTTTTGAAGCTTTTCCTTTTTCCATCTGTCATCGCTGTCCAGAAATGCGACATAACGGCCCTTGGCATATTTAAGGGCTGTATTTCTGGCAGCCGCGGCACCCCCGTTTTTCTCTAAATAAACGACGCGGATCCGCTCATCCTTTTGTTCATATTGCCGTAAAATATCTCTCGTTCCGTCCGTTGAACAATCATCCGCAATAATCATTTCCCAATGCGGGTGGCTTTGATGTAAAACGGACTGGATCGTGTCTTCGATATATTCACTTGCGTTATAAGACGGTGTAATGACAGATACGAAAGGTTTCCAGTTTGTCATGGTCACATCTCCATCGCAGATTTTTACAAGGACTCTCTAAAAAACTCAGGAATGACAATGAACATAAATGCAACTGCAATGCCGATTAAAACGCCCAGAACCGCTTTCTTTTTCGGCGGCATGCCTTGTCCCGCCGTTTCATTCATCGGCTCTGAATTGATGATGCCGGCCGCTTTCAGGTTCAGCTGCGTATTTTTCAATTCGTATAAAAATCGTTCCTTATCCACTTTGGCGTCCGCGCTGACGGTTTCTCCTTCAAGCGCAGCAATACTCTGCCGCACTACTTTTGCCCGTTTTTCAAACAGGTCCTGGTCATTCTTCAGAAAAGTTTTTATGACGGCTTGAAACACCGATTCGGTCTCCTGTTTGTTTTGGCCGCTGTAGCTGACCGTGATCAATGAATCTGATTGTGTTTCGACAGTCAGTTTACTTTTCACGGCCGCTCTTTCTTCGTCTGTTTTATCAGGTAAAGCCTGCTTTAAAAAGGCATCGCTCGTCAAAAGGAGCGGGATTTCTTTTGTATTGTTATAAAGCGGATGATCATAATTTCCCGCGGCGATCGCGGCTTCTGATGTAAAACTGCTGTTTCCGCTGATTTTTGACGGCAATACATATCCCGCCGCCCCTAACACAACGGGCAGCGCAATGATCCAAATGATATTCTTTTTGATACGCCGGGTTATTCTTGTCAACATATCTTTCATCTCGCATCTCCCTGTTTTTCATAGTACGCCGTGACGGCAGGCTCCTTTTGTAAACGCCTCAATATATTGACCGCCGCGATCACGAGCGAGAGAAATACCCAGTGGAAAAATAAATTTGATACGGAGCTTGGGCTGATGCTGCTTACCAAAAAACCGGCCATCGCCGTGATAAGTCCTTCTGTGATCAGTCTTGACTGATTTTCCGATTTTCTTTCATGACATTTATAAAGTGTCCAAAAAAGGAACAAATAGACTGTCAGGTAACCGAGCATCGTAAGCACGCCGAAGTTCGCCATAATCTCGACGAGCCAGTTGTGCACCTCAACTACGCCGCCCGTATCATAAACGGGCTCCGCTTTTAAATAGTAAGAGACGTTTCCGGCACCCACTCCGAACCCCCAGGAATCAATCACATAGTGAAAGGCGTTCTTTAAAAGATTCGCCCTCGCGATGTTGGAAGGAAGCGGTTGCTGTCCCGGCATCGCCTGCGGAGCTGAAAACAGATTCAAGACGGCATTGGTGATACGGCCCGCAAATAAAACCGCAATCAGCGCCGCACCCACTCCCGCAGCGTACAGCGCGAGTTTTTTCAACAGGGAAGGCAGCAGGATGAAGACGTATACAGCCGCACCCGCGCATATGCCCAGCAGACTCGCGCGCGAACCGGTCAAAATGATTAAATACAAAGCGCTGATCGCAAAGAGCAGACTGACGGCCTTCACATAGCCGTTTTTCATATTTTTCACCGCCGCCGCATACAGAAAGAAACTGATGCACAAAAACGTCGCGAAATCATTTTGATTAAAGAAAACGGACGTCGGATAATGCTGTTTGTACTGCGGGCCGTTATAAAGCGTGGAGCTCGGCAGATGGTGGTGTGTAAAATGGTTGTAAAAGCCGATCACCATCACAAAGATGGTCATCACAAGCCATATGCCGTAAAAAACCATCAGCTGATCAAAGCGCTGAATGTACATGACAATGAGATAAATCAGAAACATGCCCATTCCCATTAAAGATAAATATTTAATCCCGTACGTCACAGATTTTGCCCACAATAACGATAGGAGACCGTATGTAAACCATAAGGCGAAAAACATCAGAATCCCTTTTACATTCACCCGATTCCATCTGTCAATATGATGACGGTTTGTCAGGATGCCGGCGATGTGAAGGGCGCCCGCTCCGATTAATAACAGCCGGTATATAAATAAGCTGAAAAATCCGAGATGAACCGCAAAGAAGGCCTGGTTTAAAAATGTACACGCGATCAGTATATAAATGAGCCCCATAAACATCTGACCGTTTGTTGTAAAGGCGGATAGCAAAGCAAGTCCGGCAATGCCGATCATGGCGGCAAGCAGCAGCACAGTGATTTTTCCGAAGCCGGCATCCGCCCTGACCGCCTCCAGCATGATAAATCCTCCTGTAATGAGAGCGGCAAGCAGCACAAGAACATGTGCCGCTGAACGTTTGATACTCACATGGCAAACCCCTTTCCAAAACCGGCAGCCGAGCCGGGCTGCCGAGAGCCTGAAGACAAATCTTTTTCTATCTTGCCAGTTCTTTTATTTGCCGATCGGCATGAACCGCCGGACGTCCGACGGAATGATAAGTGAATCCTGAAACCCTCATATACTCCAACGGAAACATATTTCTGCCGTCAATGATGACCGGCTGTTTGAGCAGCTGCTTCACTCTCTGAAGATCCATCTCCTTGACTTCCGGCCAATCTGTGGTAATCAGGCATGCGTCCGCGTTTTTGATGGCACTGTACAGCTCTGTGTGATATTCAATGCCGCCGTCTCCTAATATCGCTGACGCTTCGGGAATCGCGATCGGATCATACGCTTTCACGTGAGCGCCCTGCTCTTTAAGACTTGTGATGATATCAAGAGCCGGGGCGGAGCGGACGTCATTTGTGTGCGGTTTAAAGGCTAGCCCCAGTACGGCCACGGTTTTCCCTTTTAAGGGACCGATAGCGCGGTTCAATTTTTCCGTAATACGGACCCGCTGCTTCTGATTGGTTTCAATGACGGCTTCCATCATTTGAAACGGATAGCCGGCGGCGTTTGCGATATGCAATAAAGCCGTTGTATCCTTCGGAAAGCAGGATCCGCCGAATCCGATGCCCGCCTGCAGAAATTTATTCCCGATCCGGCTGTCAAGACCGACGCCTTCTGACACGTGGGAAATGTCCGCCCCGACACGTTCGCAAATATTGGCGATATCGTTAATAAAAGATATTTTGGCGGCTAAAAAAGCATTTGCGGCATACTTAATCATTTCCGCGCTTTCAAGATTGGTCTTTACGATCTTCGTACGGAACGGCTTATGAAGCTCTTCAATGACCGAAGCGGCATGTTCGCTTGTGGCGCCGATGACCGCCCGCTCCATCTGCATCGTATCCCGCACCGCCGAACCTTCGCGGAGGAATTCAGGATTTGACGCGACATCAAACGGATGTTTTCCCTTTGACGCTTCGCTGACGATTTGATAAACGAGCTTTCCCGTCCCGACCGGAACAGTGCTTTTGGTGACAATGATTTTGTATCCGTTCAGCTGTTCTCCGATTGTTTGCGCCGCTGCCTTAATGTAGGTCAGATCGGCTTCACCCGTCTTTGACATCGGCGTACCGACGGCGATATAGATGATATCAGCGGCTTTCACAGCCGGCTCAATGCCGGCCGTAAAGGATAAGCGCCCGGCACTGACATTTTTTTCGGCTAATTCCTCAAGCCCCGGTTCATATATCGGGATGACTCCGTTTTGCAAGCTTCTGATTTTCGCTTCATTGATGTCACAGCAAGTCACATGATGGCCGATTTCCGCAAAACAAGTTCCAGATACAAGACCTACATACCCTGTTCCTAATACAGCGATTTTTTTCACAGCTTCATCCCTCTTTCGAAAGGTTCTCCTCTTGCCCGGCCCGGTTCATTACGGATCGGTATTTCTCTTTCAGCGCTTTCGCGTTTTGGCTTGCGTCAAAATACGTGCGGACGGTTTGATAAAGCTCCTCGGCTGTTTGCGGCGTCCAAGCCTCTCCTTCGTCATATTGCAGAATCGATTCTGCCAGCGTCTCAGGTGAACCCGGCTTGATCAGCAACCCCCGGTGTTTTCCGAATAAAGAAGCCAATCCTCCGACATCGGTGCAGATTACCGGCACCTTCAGAGCGAGCGCCTCAATGACCACAGTCGGCATGCCTTCGCTGTAGGACGGCAGCGCCATTACATCCGAGGCCAGCAGATAGTCCTGTACCTTGTCGTTCGGCACTTGCCCCGTGACGATATGAGCGGCTTCCCGCAATGAAGATGCGGCGGGACCGTCACCGACAAAGACAGCTTCATAATTTTCATCCAATGACTGAACGGCTTTTGATAAGTCGAAAACGCCTTTCTCTTTGACAAGCCTGCCGATGAACACGATCAGTTTTTTATCCGGAGGAAGGCCGAGCCGTTTTCTGACGGCTTCTTTCGTCTCGTTCCTTTCTCGGAAGGCGTCAAGCGTGATGCCGATCGGAAGCACGCTGCACTCCGCTTCGATGAGCTTTTTCATTTGTTCCCGCAGACTGCCGCTCACAGCGTAAATATCAGCAGCTTCCCGCACCGCAAATGTAAATGCGCGATGAGCGCTTTTGCTGTAATGCGGATAGACATTGACATCACTGCCATGCAAGGTCAGCACATACGGGATGCCTAAAGCCTTTGACACAATGGCGGCCGCTCCGCCTGACGGCATGGCGAAATGCGCATGAATCAGATCGGGCTTCAGGCCTTGATTTTTAATCGCGGAAAGAACCGATAACGCCATTCTTTTATGCGGCTGCGCCCATTTCAGCTGCCCGGGAACCGCCTGATAAAACGGCCGGTGGACGGACACGCCTTTCCGCCATTCATACGCCGGCCTGATATCCTTTTGCCGATATGTCTTTTTCAGCACCCGGAATGGCGCGGCAAGTTTCGGCCGCGGACAAATGACGGTCATCTCCGCGCCAAGCTTTCTCAGTTCTTGCGCCTGTGTTTCATGAAAAACGCCTTCCCCCGGCTTCTCACTGCTCGGATAGACACTTGTCAGCCACAATACCTTCATAGCAAACGTCCTTTTCTTAATTTACTTTTCATATGCGGATAAGCTTTTCCTAACAGGAATAAATAACACAATGCGCCGCAGGCTACGGAGATCGCCAGACGCAGCTTGACATCAAGGCTGATCCGCTCCGTTCCGAAGCTGGCTGTAAAAGCGATGACACCCATTGCCGCCGTAAGCAGAAACGGTTTGGCCACGGCTTTGAAGTAAGCCGACAGCCGCAGCTTAATGACATATGCCAACAGCCAGCGCCCGATCAGGAAATTCAGGATGCTGATGAAAGCGTACGTCCAGGCTACCGTCAAGAGATTTCCGGACAGCACGGCGGCGTACAAAGATGCACCATACAGCAGCATCACCCCGGCGTCCCAATAAAACGCCAGATCGGCCCGCCCTTTTGCGAGCAGCACAGATCCGTTCGGATTCATCAGGACCCTTAAAATCCCGACGATAGCGAGAACGTTTAAAACCGGGACAGCCGCCAGCCATTTTTCTCCGAATACCGAAGCCACGAATGCATCCGACACTGAAACCAAACCGAGCAAAAGCGGAAAGGATATCAGCGCGAGTATTTTGGTCATATTGAGAAATCCTTCTCTGATAACGCTGTTTTCATGCTTGTTTTTCGCAAAGACGGGAAACGCGACTCTCGTAATGATCGGATTAATTTTTAATACCGGAAGCGTGACAATCTGGTAGGCCAGATTGTAAATGCCGAGCGCCTCGGCGCCGATAAAACTGCCGATCAGAATCATATCAATATTCGCTCCGAGCCGGTTCACAAGCCGGGAAGACAGCTGAAATGCCCCGAAAGAAAAGAAGCCTTTCATTCCTTTCAGATCAAAAACGAACGCCGGTCTCCATGTTTTTCTGCAGGACATCCAGTACAGAATGCCTTTTGACGATTGCAGCAGAACCTGGGAAATCACATAGGCGAGAATCGGGTCCGTATAAAAAACCGCAGCCGCCAAATACACGAAGGACAGCACATTTGAAAAGATTTCAATCTTGCTTAGCGTGTTAAATGCCAGCGCTTTTTGCAGCATATACTGGTATTGCTGACCGATCGGAGCGATTAAAAACATGACGGCCAGCACGCGGATTAAATAGACAAGCTCCTCCCGCCGATAAAAATCGGCGATGAGCGGACTGCTGAAAAACAGCAGCGCAAACAGCGCAAGCCCCGTTATGATATTCAGCCAGTACAAGGAAGACATCTGTTTATCAGTCACATGATCTTTTTGAATGAGCGCGGCGCCAAAACCCATATCAAGCGCAATTTGGGCAAACACCACTACCGTTGTGATCATGCCGACAAGGCCGAATTCAGCCAGTGACATGACCCGCCCGAGCAGGGCGAATTGGACGATTTGAATGACCGTAATACACGCTGTCGAAATACTTGTCCATTTGGCGCCGCTCAAGATTTGATTTGTAATACTAGGCATCGTTTTCCCTACTTTTTTGTCTGCTGACCAGAATTTTTATCGCGCCCCGTCACCGGTCCAGATCACTTTGCACGTTTTGAGCATAATCTTCAGTTCCAATGAAAAGGTCAGGTTGCGGATATAATATAAGTCAAACATCAGTTTTTCCCTCGGTGTCATGTCATATCCCCCGTTGACCTGCGCCCAGCCGCTTAATCCCGGCTTAACGGCCAGCCGCTCCGTAAACCCCGGAATCTCGGCCTGAAACTGTTCCGTAAACACGGGACGCTCGGGACGCGGGCCGATCAGGCTCATTTCTCCCCGAAGCACATTTAACAGCTGCGGCAGCTCATCAATACGGGTCCTTCTGATAAAAGCGCCGACCTTTGTCACGCGGGGATCCTTTTTCAGCGCCCAAACCGCCCCCGATTTTTCAGCATCTATTTTCATAGAGCGGAGCTTATACAAATAAAACGGCTTCCCGTCTTTGCCTACCCGCTCCTGCTTATAAAAAGCCGGGCCGGGCGACTCCAAACGAATCAGTATGGAGAACAGGCCCATCACCGGGAGCGCCGCCAAGAGCCCCGCAAGCGCAAACACAATGTCCATGAATCGCTTAAAAGCCAAATAACGGGCCGTTCTCTCCGTAACGGCAGCGGAAGTCCCCTGCCGCACTGCATAGTTATTATTTACATTCATGCTTTTCTCTGCTCCCACTGACACACACCTCACGATTTGTTGGGATGTTTGATGACCTATGCCGTGAGTTTAGCAGATGGATGTTAATTGGAAGTAAAGGAAGCGTTAATGTTTATTAGAATGTTTCGATTATTGTTTTTTTATTGTAAATCTATTCATATCCATATTTGAGACAAAGCATAATGAAAAATAAAAAACAGACCGGTATGAACCGGTCTGTTTCCATGAAAAATATTATCTGAAATAGGAGGAAACGCCTTGGGTGATCCCCGCCGCGAGTCTGTCCTTTTTCGTTGATTGTTTTAAAATGTTGGCATCAATCGGGCTTGTGACAAAACCGGTTTCTAACAAGACACTCGGCATTTTAGAATACTTAATGACGTAAAATCCGGCAGTTTTCACACTGCGGTCACGCGTGCCGAGAGCAGAAACCATTCTCGGCTGAATATTTTGGGCAAGCCTCAGACTGTTTGCGGATTGGTACGTTTTATCATAATACGTCTCCGTACCGTTTGCACTGCTGTTATCATTTGCGTTCGCATGGACGCTGATGAAAATATCGGCGTTCGCCTTCGCCCCTTTGTTCACTCTCTCCTCAAGCGAGTCAAAGGTGTCGCCCTTCCTCGACATTACAGTAAGCGCACCCGCGCCGTATAATTGATTGTTAAGACGCGTAGCGATATCAAGGTTTACATTTTTCTCAAGCAAGCCGTTTCCGGTTGCACCTGAATCCTGATAGCCATGCCCCGGATCAATAAAGACCGTTTTGCCGACAACCGGATTTTTAAGCTGCGACGCGGCATTGTTGCTTAAAGATGAAGCACTTCCTATGACGGTGAAGCTGGTGATGTTTTTACTTCCGATATACGTCCGGACGTCTTTTGACAGACTGTCTCCATTCGTCAGCAGGTGAACTCTCCCCTGTTTGGCGCTCAGCACGCCTCCGACGATGGTATCCGCCTCTTTAAAGCCATTGGTAACAAACGTATAGCCTGTGCTTAAGCCTGTCTTTTTTGCAAGATTCACAGACAGGTTATAGCGGTTTTTACCGCTGATTCTTGAAGGGTTCGGCAGTTTATTGTAAAGTGAGCTGCTGATGCTGCTTGTCCCGCCGATGACAATCGTGTTTTTAATCCCCAAGCTTTTGATCGCATTGGACGTAGAACCATTTAACGTTGAATCATTAGTGAATAAAATCGGATATTTTTTAGCGGACGCATAAGAAATCGCAGCCATTCCATCTGCATCAACAAACCCGTTGACCACAAGGGCTGTAGAAGATCTTGTCATTTCACCCGCCACTTTTGCGGCTGTGGCATATCTCGTGCTCCCTGATAATCGTTTGACACTGATGCCTAATTTAGCAATTTGATTTTCAGTATTTTTCGAAACGGCAGGTGTGCCGCCTACGATAATCACATTTTTCGTTTTTAAATCAATTAATCCCTTTTTTGTGCCGGCAGACAGCTGATCTTTATTTGTAAACAGCAGCGGCGCATTTTTTTGATATGCAAGCGGCGCAGCGGCAATTGCATCGGCATATGAAGTTCCGCCGGTGATAATGACCGTTTTCGCTTCACCCCATGATTGTTTTGCCGCCAGTACAGCCGTATCATACCGGGTGCTTCCGCCGATCCTTTTAACCGTGTTGTCAGCCAAAGCGGAAGGGACAAATAGAATGACCCCGAGAATAAAGACGGGGAGACATTTTATGATGAATTTCAATCCGATCTCCTCCACAGAAGTTTAGTAGTTTGTAAGTGCTGTATTAGGATAATAGAACGCAAGAATAGAAGTATACGGCTCTCCGGCCTCCGCTCTTTCTTTTGCTCCGTATTGACTCATTCCTACGCCGTGACCGTATCCCTTTCCTGATATCTTGATTTGCGAAGAATTACCGGACGCACTGGCGTATGTGCTTTTAAAAGATGAAGCTCCGATCATCGTCCTGAGTTCAGACGCTTTCACCTCAACAGATGCAGTCTTGTTCATGACATAGCCTTTCGACTTGTCATTCACATGGTACGTGACCTTCACCGCGGCGTCTTCCGCGCGCTGGCCTTTTGTTTTTCCGGTGAGCGAGAGATCAGAGATGCTGGCAATTTTTATGGAACTTGCATTGGTTTCTTTATTTTTCATCAGCCAATTTTTTATTCCGTTGAGCTGCGCGGCATTTGCTTCGTTTGTTTTAGACCACCAGGATGCGGGATTTTTCATATCCAGACCCCCTGGCAGCTGCTGCTTCTGCAATGTTAAAGACCAGCTGATTTCCGGATCTTTTGTATCCTTTTTGGCTACTAAATACGGCACTTTCGATCCCCACACTTCATCGCCGGCTTCCATGTAACCGCCATTGCTTGATGAGTAAGTGGCATCTATCAATCTGCCGGAATAAGTGAGCACTTTCCCTTTTGTTCCGTTAACGGCTGCGGTGGCGTTTGGATACCAGCTGTATCCACCGTAAACCTGAAACGCCGTTGTATCCGCGACTGTTTGTCCCATCTTGCCGATAGAGTAGGTGCGGGCGGCAACAGCCTGGGCTTTCAGCGCTTCTGTCGGCCAGCTTCCCGGCATTTCATTCGGCAGGACACCTTTCAGATAATCCTCAAAAGGAATGTTTTCATTAACAGGTCTTACATATTTGCCGGATTCCGCAGTGAAACTCATATTCCCCAGATATGGCTTCCCGTCAATGCTGATTGTGTTTGCTGTTGAATATTTTTCTGGAACCGCCTTGAAAGACGTTTTTCCGCTGTTAATGCCTGCAACGCCTAATTTGCCGCCGGACGTTTCAATACGGTACGTCTTTCCGTTTACGAGATAAAACTCTTTTGCGTAAGCAGCCTTAACTGAATCGGCAATTGAATTCGCGCTGCCTATTAATGTATAAGAATAGGTGCCTTTCTTTTTAAACAGGCTGGCTTCGTCGGCCGGTGTTTCGCTTTTTTTGATGTATACAAGCGGCATATGGTTTGCGGCGGCAATATTCGATCCCACAACGATGTCCGCTAATTTTGTCCCGTTTGCAGCCACCGTTTTGCTTGCATCCATGCCAAGCGAAGTGACTGCGTTTGCTGATATTTGATATCTGTTTGAGCCGGTAATTCTTTTGGTGACCGAGGCCTTCTTTTTAATTTGATTCTCCACATCTTTGCTGACGCTTGAAGTGCCTCCCATGATGATTACTTTTTTAGGCAGATTGTAGCTCGGGAGGGAATCTTTTTTCGTCAGGAGAATCGGATAGCCGTTCTGCGCGGCATAAGGCGCGATTGCCAGCGCATCCGTATAAACATCCCCCGTTACTACGACTGCCTGGTCATAGCTGCCCATTTCGGCCGCAATGTTTTTGGACAGATCATATCTGTTTTTTCCGCTGATCCGTTTCGTGCGGCCGTATTTCTTCAATGTCTTTTCCGCGGCTGACGAAATACTGTTCGTCCCGCCGATGATTAAAATATTATCCGGATTGAATTTCTTGATTTGCGCTTCTGTGCTGCTGCTCAGTTTTTTCGCTTCAGTCAGCAGAACAGGCGCTTTCAGTTTATTCGCTAAAGGAATGACGGAAAGCGTATCCGCAAAATAAGCGTCCGTATTCACGACGACCACGTTGGACGGATTTTTCCAATACTTAGATGTCGCAGTGTTAGCCGTATCATATTTGGATGCGCCTCCCAATCTGACAACGGAGGAGACATCGCTTCCCGTCAGTTTATAAGTTCCTGAAGGTTCGATATTCAGAGTCGATTTATTACCAATATAATTCGTCAGTTTTACTGAAATATCAGAACTGGACGCAAAAGTGCTTTCCGGTAATAAAGCCAGGCTGAATATCACAGAAAAACAGACAGCCCATATTGTTTTCTTCAATTTTTATCCCGCCTTTTGCTGATCATGGTGTATTATTTTGCTTTCTCGATTTCCTTGATCTCTTTTTGGCCTTTATCATTTGTGAAATAAGTAATGCTGACTTTGTCATTTTCGCTGAATTTATTCAGAACATCAGAGAAGTCATCAGAAAATTCAAAGCTGACGGGCTGATCATCCACTTTTACTTCAATTGTGTGCGTATCCGCCATACCGACATAATATGCCGTTTCTTTTTGAGCCTGGTTCTCCGAAGAACCGCTTCCCTTCTTTGATTGATCCGCCGTTCCGCACGCTGCCAATACAACAGAAAAAAGCAGTATTAAGAACGAAGCTGCAATAGTTTTTTTCATTTTTTTCACCTCATCTTTATGTATCGTCTTATACTAACTTTTTTTTAAGGTAATTTTAAGGTCTTTTTGTAACCTTTTTTTAAGAATTTCGTCTATTACATGGTTATAAGTAAAAATATGACTGGGTTTATAAAGATTAGTAAATTGTATCAGGAAAGTTAATAGAAAAGGTGATGACAAATGAGAGCTGAACGAAAAAGAAAGAAGAAAAAAGTTCTTCTGACAATCGTAACAATCATCGGGCTGTTAGTTTTATCATCAGGAGGCTACGTCTACTACTTGTGGCACAAAGCGGCTTCAACGGTGGCAAGCATTCAGGAAGACTTGAAAAAATCGGACAAACGTGACACGGATATAGATCTCGGAAAGAAGGATCCGATTTCTGTTTTAATCATGGGCGTCGATGAGCGGAAAAATGACAAGGGGCGCGCGGATACGATGATTTATATGACCGTCAATCCTAAAACGAATACAACAGAAATGGTCAGCATTCCGCGTGATACGTATACGAAAATCTCCGGCAAAGGTACGATGGATAAAATCAACCACTCCTATGCTTTCGGCGGAACGCAGATGGCCGCGGATACCGTCGAGGACCTGCTTGACGTGCCGGTAGATTATTTTGTGAAAGTAAACATGGAGAGCTTCAAAGATACCGTGGATACACTCGGCGGGATTACGGTGAACAGCACGTTTGCCTTCAACTACGACGGGCACTCTTTCGGAACGGGGAACATCAGCCTGAACGGCGAAGAAGCACTTGCCTACACGCGTATGAGAAAAGAAGATCCCCGGGGGGATTTCGGCAGGCAGCAGCGCCAGCGCCAAGTGATTGAGGGGATTATTTCTAAAGGGGCAAACATCTCGTCTGTCACGAAATTCGGAGATATGTTTAAGGTCATTGAAAACAATATGAAAACAAACATGTCATTCGATGATATGTGGACGGTTATGACTGACTATAAAAACGCCCGCAGCAAAGTCACTCAGCATGAACTGAAGGGAACGGGAACGAGAATCAACAATATCTATTATTACAAATTAGATGAAGCAAGCCTCGCTTCAGTCAAAAAAGAATTAAAAGAAAGCCTGAAATAATAAAAAACTCTGCATATGATGCAGAGTTTTTTTATTCTGTAAAAGGCTGCGGACGGGTTTTTCTATAGCCGTACCGATAAAGCAGTTCTTCCACAATCCGTTTTGAAGCCGATCCGTCACCATAAGGGTTTGACGCCTTTGACATCCGTTCATATTCAGCCTGATCGGTTAAGAGCTGTTTTGTCAGCTGATACACCGTTTCTTCATCTGTACCCGCCAGCTTTAATGTCCCGGCTTTCACTCCTTCGGGGCGCTCGGTTGTGTCCCGAAGCACCAAGACCGGCTTTCCGAGAGAAGGCGCTTCCTCCTGCACTCCGCCCGAGTCGGTCAAAATGAAATTTGCTTTCGCAGCGAAGTTATGGAAATCCACGACCTCCAGAGGTTCTATTAAATGCACCCTGTCCGAATCAGCGAAATGGGCTTCTGCGGCCTCACGAACTGCGGGATTCAAATGAACGGGATAAACAACTTGTACGTCCTCAAACTCTTCAACGACTCTTCTGACGGCCTTAAACATCTGTTCCATCGGCCTGCCTAAATTTTCACGTCTGTGCGCTGTCAAAAGAATCATCCTGCTTCCGTCCAGCTTGTCAAAAATCGGATGAAAATAATCTTCCCGCACTGTCGTTTGAAGCGCGTCTATCGCTGTATTTCCCGTGACAAATATAGAATCCGGCTTTTTATTTTCAGCAAGGAGATTCTGTTCAGCCTGGCTTGTCGGCGCAAAATTCACATCAGCGATCACGCCCGTCATCTGCCGGTTGATTTCCTCGGGGAAAGGAGAGTATTTATTTTGCGTACGCAGACCGGCTTCCACATGGCCGACAGCGATTTGATGATAAAAGGCGGCAAGGCTTCCGGCGAACGTTGTCGTCGTATCTCCGTGGACCAAAACGATATCTGGTTTTACTTCTTGGAACAGCTTGTCCAGTTTCAGCAAAGCATGAGATGTAATTTCTGAAAGCGTTTGACGCTCTTTCATAATATTCAAATCAAAATCAGGCGTAATGCTGAATGCTTCAAGCACTTGATCCAGCATCTGTCTGTGCTGTGCGGTTACTGTCACCAGCGAATCAATTTCCTGATATTTTTCAAGCTCTAATACGAGCGGAGCCATTTTAATTGCTTCAGGTCTTGTACCGAATACGGTCATTACTTTTAGTTTTTTCAACGGTTTGTCTGCACCTCGTTTTATATGTCGGATATCCCTTCATGTTAACATATTTATGCCGTTTCTTAGATATTGTAAAGCTTAATGGCAAACAAAGCAAAAACCGTTACAAGACTCTTTGAAAGCGGATTAAAAGGTGTGAATTTTAATCAATTGTGGTAAAGTGGAAAAAGACTAGGTTATAGTTCTGAAAAAAAGATTTTGCAGAAACAAGGATGGTGTTATTCAGTGAAGAAAGTACGCAAAGCCATTATTCCGGCAGCAGGTTTAGGCACTCGTTTTTTGCCGGCCACAAAAGCAATGCCTAAAGAAATGCTTCCAATCGTTGATAAGCCGACAATTCAGTATATTATCGAAGAAGCTGTCGAATCCGGCATCGAAGATATTATTATCGTAACCGGAAAAGGAAAAAGAGCAATAGAAGACCATTTTGACAATGCCCCTGAACTGGAACGCAATTTAGAAGAAAAAGGGAAAATCGAACTCCTTCAAAAAGTGAAAAAATCGTCAAATATTGCGGATATCCACTATATTCGCCAAAAAGAGCCAAAAGGACTCGGTCATGCCGTTTGGTGCGCACGCAACTTCATCGGCGATGAACCTTTCGCCGTTCTTCTCGGCGATGATATTGTCCAGGCTGAAAAACCGGGACTTCGTCAGCTGATGGATGAATACGAAAAAACATTGTCTTCAATCATCGGGGTTCAGCAAGTTCCTGAAAGCGACACACACCGCTACGGAATTATCGATCCGTTAACAAATGAAGGCCGCCGGTACCAGGTCAAAAATTTTGTAGAGAAGCCTGAACCGGGCACAGCTCCTTCCAACTTGGCTATTTTAGGAAGATACGTTTTCACTCCTGAAATTTTCATGTACCTGGAACAGCAGGAAGTCGGTGCAGGAGGAGAAATTCAATTAACGGACGCCATCCAAAAGCTCAATGACATTCAGCGTGTCTTCGCTTATGATTTCGAAGGAAAACGTTACGATGTCGGTGAAAAACTCGGATTTATCGAGACGACACTTGAATTCGCCTTACAGGATCAGGATATCCGCCATAAATTAATTCCGTTCATGAAGGATCTTCTTGAAAAAGAAGAAACTGACGAATAAAAAAAGCTGCCGAATCCGGCAGCTTTTTTATGTGATCTTTACTTTTTAGACGTTACCGTCAGTGTTTGATCAGCATTGTTCACAGAAAAAGTATATTCCTGGTTTTTAAGCATGAGCAAATTCTGATTGATTTTGCTGCCGCCTTTTTCACTTAAAGCTGAGATGTCTGCGGGACGCGATAAATGAAAAACCACTTCGGAGACTGTATCATTGTCAATCACTACATCCGTTTTTGCATCGGATGTTTTTAATACGTTCCGTCCGTCAGCCGTTTGTCCGGCAGCTGAATTTTTCAATTTACTCTGTACATCGTCCCGGCTTTTATTGAGATATGATAGAAACTCTTCTGCTGTTTGGCTTGATAAACTGCCGCTGAAATCATTAAGCTGAACATCCGTCTTTTTTAAAGCGTTCACTTTATACAGATCAGTCTTTTTCATAAAGTACTCTTTATCGTTTAATTTCACTTTGGCCGCCTGGTTATTTTCGGCTTCTACCTGCACCTTCGTTCCGAAACTTACACTTGCGGAGGCTTTTCCTTTTATATCTTTTTCAGTATAAAGGTCCGCCTTTTCAGCTTTTACCAAAGCAGGTTTATTCACAGACTCATAAAGTCCGGCATCGCTCTGTTTGACGTGACCGAAAGATGTGATCGCACGCAGAGGCTTGTCTGAAAACATCGAAGCGCCTGCGCCGACAGCCAGCAATGCAAGCAGCGTAATCTGTATCGTATTGGCAATGAATTTAGGCTTCGCTTTCTTTTGCTGCGCCTGAGTGATTTTCTGTTCCTCGGCTGCCCGCGTTCTGCCTTCAATCTGCTCGTTTTGATATTTCTTTTTTTCTTTCTTTGAAAGCTTGTTGAACCAATCCACAAAAGCTTTATATTCTTTCACAACGGCTTTCGTTTCGTCGAACATACGCATTTCGCCGTAATGCATCCAAGCCACCCGATCACACATTTTCTCAATCTGTCCGATGGAATGACTGACGAAAAAGATCGTTTTGCCGCGTTCTTTAAATTCCGTAATGCGGTCCACACATTTCTGATAGAAAGTCTGGTCCCCTACTGAGAGCGCCTCATCAATAATAAGGATGTCAGGGTCCATATGCGCCGATATGGCAAAACCGAGACGGGATTTCATACCGCTTGAATAGCTTTTAACAGGCTGATCTATAAAGTCGCCGATATCCGCGAATTCAACGATTTTTTCATAAAGCTCGTCTATCTGCCGATTGTTGAGACCCATCATCAAGCATTTTAGACGAATGTTGTCTTTACCGCTTAATTGATTGTTTAATCCGGCAGAAATCGCGATTAAAGACGGCTGCCCGTTCATATCAATCTCACCGCTTGTCGGCGGAATGATCTTTGCAAGCAGATTGGACATCGTTGATTTTCCCGACCCGTTGATCCCTACGAATCCGATCGTTTCCCCTTCATAGACGTCAAAAGAAACATTTCGGACAGCGAAAAAACCTTTTTGATTTCTGTTTGGGAAAAACAGTCCTTTAATTTTGTCAGACTGTTTTTTATATAGAAAATACTGTTTTGAAACATTTCTGAACGAAACTTTTAGTTTCATCGTATAATCTCCTTACTATATTAAAGAAAGTCAACAAACTTATCTCTGAATTTCATATGAAGAAGTGAACCGACTGTTAACAACAGCAGTGTGACAAACCAGAAATACAGCGTGTATTTCACATCGTGGAAAAACCACTGCCCTTCCATAAAACTGTCTCTAAAGCCCTCGATAATATAGAAAAGAGGGTTTAACTTCAAGATGGTCAAAACCTCCGGCCTGTTTCCGAATTTCTCTGCAATGTCCCAAAAAATCGGCAGAAGAAAAAAGAGCAGCCTTGTGACGGCCTGAAGCAAAAACTGGTAATCCCTGATTAATACGCTGATAGTCGAATTAAACAGGCCGAAAGCAAACATAAAACTGATCATACAAAACAGGTAATAAATATATTGCAGCCAGTGCAGCGTCGGAAAAAGACCGTTGCTCAGCAGCACAATAATATAAATCCCCATCATCACAAAATAACTGAATAAATTCGATGCTATCACTACAGAAGGCAGTGAACTGATCGGAAAGTTCATTTTCGACACTAAATTTATCCGTTTAAAAACGCTGTTAGATGCATCCAGTATCGTCGGACTGATAAAGAACCAAGGAATTAAGCCGGCCAGCATCCAGACGATGAACGGTACGCTGTCTCCATTTCCAAGCACCATATCATGTCCGCCGCGAATCCCGAGACCAAATACGAACCAGTATGCCAGCATTTGAATCATAGGGTTGAGAAACTGCCACAATATACCCAAATAGTTCACTTGATACTTTGATTTCGTTTCGTACACTGCAAGCCGCATAATCAGCGGAAATGAGTTGAATTGCTCTTTCAGAATTTTTACCAATGCATTCATTCTAATCTTCCTTAGTCGTAAGTTTTAGGTAATAGCTTTGACTTACAAAAGCACCGCTCATAATTGTAACAGATTACGATGTATTTTTCACTTCATAACAGGCCTGAGTCCCATGAGCGCAATATGCCGTCACTTAAGCAAAAAAGCATAATTAACGTGGTTAAATTATGCTTTTTTGCACTTATTTACTTGTCCCCGAAAATCACTTTTACGGCTTTTTCAGACGATTCTCCGGTTTCTAAATAACAGAACTTCTCGTAAAAAGGTCCGAACGAATCCGGAAGCTTATAATCATCTGATTCCGTTTCATTGACCCATTTGATAACGTCACCTGTTTCTTTGACAAGCGGGCCGGGCGCTTCTTTTTCAAAGTCAAAGTAAAACCCTCTGAGTTTATCCCGGTACGTTTCGATATCAGGCACATAAAACAGCATCGGTCTTTTCAGATTTGCATAGTCAAAAAAGACAGAGGAATAGTCCGTTATGAGTAAATCAGAGACCATATACAGCTCACGGATATCTTCGTAGCTGGAGAAATCATAAGCAAATCCTTCATACGGTCCGAGATCAAAGTTTTCCGCCACGAGATAATGCATCCGTAAAATAATGACATAACGGTCGCCGATCGCTTCTCTCAATTGATGAAGGTCTAAATCAAGGTCAAACTTGTATTTTCCCTTCTTATAAAATTGGTCATCCCGCCATGTCGGTGCGTAGATAATCACTTTTTTATCTTGCGGAAGATTCATTTTTTCTTTCAGCGCTTTGATGACAGAAGGGCTGTTATCCGTTTGAAGGAAGTCATTCCGCGGATATCCCGATTCAATCATGGTTTTATTAAACTGAAACGCCCGGGCGAATATTTCGGTTGAATATGCGTTCGGTGAAATCAGGTAATCCCACTTTGAAGCCTCTGTCGTAAAGTTGCGCTTGTATTTTTCAGTGTTTGTTCCCGGCATATGCACTTCATCCATATCTACTGCAAGGCGCTTTAAAGGCGTGCCATGCCATGTCTGGACATATGTCGTATGCTCAGGTTTCGGAATCCACAGCGGCATACGGCTGTTGACAACCCAGTACTCGGCTCTTGCCATGGCAAACAGCCATTTGAACGTAAAGCGTTCGATATAAGGAATTCCTTTATCTTTAAATGTCTGTGAGTAAGCGGGGTTTACACTCCAGCAGAGACGGTATTCCGGCATCTCTTTGCTCATGTATTCATAAATCGCCCGCGGGTTGCAGCTGTACTGTTTTCCGGCAAAGCTTTCAAACATGACAAATTTCTGTTTGACAGGCAGTTTCCCCGCAACCCTGAATCCCGCTTTATAAGTGTTTTGTATTCTTTTCTCAATGAACTTTTTCAGCTTATTCTTTCTCTTGCGTACAAAGGAAGCGCCCCGTTTCAGCTTTCCTTTCACAAAATACTCCACGCGGGTGCTGAAGCTGTAATCGTTCATTCTCAGGTGGAGATTTTTCGTTTTCTTTTTCGTGAAAACGTGAAATCTGGCAGGCCCTTTCTCCGTTTTCAAAATCGTGAATTGGTTAGGGTTTACATGTTCAGATTTCAGAACCTTTAACGGTTTGCTGTTGGTGATAATCTCTTCACCCGTCCCGGCATCTTCAAAAATGAATTGAATATGGAATTGAAAGGTTAGCTGCTGATTCAATTCTTTATAAACGGCATTCAAATCAATTTTTGTATCAAAGCCTATCGTGTCAAGCATCGTTGTGTCCTGAACATATTCATCAAGGTCGTGTCTCGGCACGTCGTGAAGCGGATACTTCAGAATGAGAGGCTCCTCTTCTTGTCCTTTTTTCATTTTCAGAATCAGGTTTTTTTCTTTTATCTTTAAGGTTTCTGCCGCATTCAGCCGGAATGCAAAACCTTTCAGATGTAAGCTGCCGTCAGATTCGAGCTCCATTTCATCAATCCGCGTAACGAACTTTTTCTGCAGCAGCTTTAAGGAGAAATTCCCTTTCTTCGTCGTGTAAGGGAAAAAGTACATATGATGAGCCTCATCTTTATAAGAAGACAGTTCAATAGGTTCAAGGCTGGATTTTAACCGTTTTTTACTGATATCACTGTCATCATTGATAAAGGAGACATAGAAATCCAGACATCCTTTGCCGTCCGTATGGTCAGAAAGCAGATCCGTGCTCATGACAGCATGGTACTCCCCGCCCTCTCCGGCCAACCGTTTCAGAGGGACGGAAAGTTCCGCTTTTGTCTTACGATTTATAATCTGAAGAGAAGGCTCTTCCCCTGCAGTGACATTTTCACAGGATATCGTAATGCTGAATGTCTCTTCCTTTATGTTAAGATGTTTTAACTTGTATCTGACAGGATTTTCTATACCCATAAAATAAGTCTACTCCTCTGTTTCAATTAAACATATCCAATTACAATCATCATTTTGTTACTTTCAGCGAAAGGTTCTCCTTCACCGTCCGGTAGAATTGATATTGCAGTCCGTTCACTTCTGCCGTCACCTTTTCACCGTCTTCTCTGTTTAACATGACACGTTCATAATCGTTATAAATGACATACATAATATAACCGCCAAGTCCGACTTTTTCAATGTCACTTAACGGGATTTCAAGGACGTACCGCCCGTCTCCCAGTGACTGAACCGGAAACTGGTGGTGTACTTTCATGTTATCTCTGTGCTGAAACAGAATATATTGGGCATTATTTCTGTCCTGTCCGAACAAGCGGAACGTAACGGTGAATTTATGATCGGCGAACACCGCGCTTTCCGTTTCTCCGTGCATGCGAAGTTCGACCAGTTTATTTTCTTCATCCGTCAGCGGGCTTTCTAAATAAGCCAGCCCGTCTTGCGTCACGATGTTTTTATCGGGCTCTTTTTTAGACCAGCGGAACAGCTTTTCGACCTCATCATACCTTTTTTGAGTCAGCAGACGGAAGGCTGTTTTATGAATCGGATGAAAAAATGTCTCGGAAATATCGTATTTCGTCTGCTTTAACACATTCAGAATTTCATTGAATTTATTGTAGTAGGCTTCTTTGTTTTCGCTTTTCAGGAAGTGCATCCGATCGAAAAGGCGCGTAATGGAATCGAATTCGATCAGGCGGTTCATCGCCATCTTCTCTTTTTCAGTATCTAATTTTTTGTTCAGAATATACTTCATTACGGCTATGTTCGTGTCGGTTTTTTCCATTATATTAGTCTGCTTTGTCAGCGACTCATTATTGTCCATTCTGTTCAGATAATAGACCGGTTCGGTTGACGTTGAAATATCTCCGCACGCCAAAAGAACATCCATAAAAAATTGCTTATCTTCAGCAAATTTCATTTCCGGATATCTGATATCATTATCTTTTAAAAATTGTAAGTTCATCATTCTTGCCCGCGGGCCGAGATGATAGAAAATATGCCGGATTGAAAAAGGCGATACCTTCGCTCTGTTCAGCGAAGACTCATGTTTCCCGATCGTTTTTTGACCGTTCACCTGCATTTCGATCGTTTTTCCGACCGCATAATTTACCTGATCTCTTTCAAGCATGTCGAATAAGATTTTAACTCCGTTCGGCGCAAACCAATCATCTGCATCCAAAAATGTAATGTACTTCGCATTTGCCAGCTCAATTCCCAAGTTTCTCGGATAAGCCGGGGTTCCCGTGTTGTCTTTCAAAAAGACGACTGTAATATTTTCATACAATTCGGCGTACTCAGTCAGGATGTTTCTGGAATCATCAGTAGAGCAATCATCGACCAGAATTAAAGAAATATGCTGAAAGCCGATGTTTTGAAGGATCACTGAATCAACTGTTTTCCTTACATATTCTTCTGCATTATAAACAGGAACGACTACCGCTACCTTCTTCTCTTCCGCCAATGCTTCTTTGTTTAAAATGGTATATTCGCGTTCTTCTACGGACGGCTTGGACTCTTTTTTATTCAACTTAAAAAAGTTACTAAGATTCATCTTTAAATTCTCCTCTTATTGTCTAGCTTTTTTTCAAAAGCGCATAACAAATATAGCGAAAATAACCTTATATTACAAGAAGTACTCCCTATCCGGAGGGAGTACTTCTTTATCATCTGTATATCCGAATGTTTCAATTACACCCCGGCAATTTCTTTTTTAATCTGTGTGGTGGAAATGCCTTCGGTTCTAGGGAGGTAGATGACTTCGCATTGATCTTTAAGGAAATCGAATTTGCCTTCCCAATCGTCTCCCATTACGAACACGTCGATGTTGTGATCCGCTACGTCACGTACTTTTTGATCCCAGCTGTTTTCCGGAATGACTTCGTCGACATAACGGATCGTTTCCAGAATCAGCTTTCTGTGTTCATAGCTGTGGTAGGCCTTTTTTTGTTTTTGCAGGTTGAACTCGTCTGTTGAGATGGCAACAACAAGGTAATCCCCAAGCTGCTTTGCGCGCTCAAGCAGTTTAATATGACCCCAATGCAGTAAATCAAACGTACCGTAAGTAATGACCTTCTTCATGAAACAAAAGCTCCTTTCTATCATCATACGTATAACAAGCAACTGCCCTGAAATGCTGCGCAGCTGTATCCTTAATCACTAAAGTGCCAATTTCGTACTCATGGAACCTCATTATATCACATAGCCCTGAAAAGGTTAAGCCAATGTAAAACGAAGTTAAAATCCACTTATTAACAAATGTTATTACAATAGGAGTTTAGCAGGGTTTTTGCGCGTATGATTAAAGAAATTGTTATCTTATTTATATTTTTGTAAAACTATTGTTAAGTTTATCTGAAGGTATTATGTTAAAATAAAGCTTAGCCTAAGTCACGAAAAAGTGAAAGAAAATCCCGTACAAAAAGGAGGACGGCAGATGCAGACTGAAATGGTGCACAACCTTTCTTATGTTAATGGAAATTTACAGGAGTTTATTTCATATTTAGACACTTATTATATCGCACAAAAGCAAGGAGCCGTCATTGCGACGGTCAATCCTGAGATCGGATACGCTGCGGCGAAAGACAAAGGTTATCATCAAGTCATTTCATCCGCGGATTTCGTCCTGCCGGATGGTATCGGCGTCGTGTTAATGTCACGTTTGACGCAGCACCCGCTGAAATCAAGAATTGCGGGATTCGATGTGTTTCTTGCGCTGCTCGGTCTCGCAAACCGGCAGTCTAAAAAAATATTTTTATACGGAGCTAAACAAGACGTGCTTGACGCCGTTTTGAACCGGATCAGCAAAGAGTATCCGAATATTGAGGTTGTCGGAGCCAGCAACGGGTATGAAGCGGATAAACGCTTCGTCGCCAAACAGATTTCCCGGGCGAAACCCGATCTCGTGTTTGTCGCCTTAGGATATCCCCATCAGGAACAATTTATTTATGAATACAAACATCTTTTCCCTCAGGCTGTATCGATCGGTTTGGGCGGGAGCTTTGATGTGTTCAGCGGAACGGTAAAACGCGCCCCTGAATGGATGATCAAAACGAATCTGGAATGGCTGTACAGACTGGTGACGAATCCGTGGAGATGGAAAAGGATGCTGAACATTCCGAAGTATGCTTTTACCGTTTTGAGAAATAATAAATCAAATAAAAGCCTGTATTCCAAGCAGGCAGAAGATCAAACGAAACAGCTTTAAACAAATAAAACAGCAAAAGAGATTGGTAATCTATGAACTTGCGATCTTTATTCGCCGCTTTTTATTCTATATATCTGTCTGTTCTCGGCGTTTTGTTCAAGCCTGTAAAGCCCAAGAACCATCTGACCCTGCTGGTATCTTTTGAAGAGAATGCGCAGGCTCTCATCCGTTCTTACAAAGCGCACGCTGAATCGCTTTCTTATGAAGTGACGGTTTTGTATACGAGACACGCCGTCAGTCTGAAAAAAGAGCTGGAAGGTGTCGGCTCTTTTTATCTGAACGAAAAACATCCGCTGCATCTTTTGAAGGCGGTTTTGATCCTTTTTAAGAGCAAAGCGGTGATAACGGATAACTATTTCCTCATGACAAGCGTCTTAAACCGCCGGCCGCAAACGACATGTATTCAAGTGTGGCATGCGAACGGCTCTTTGAAAAAGTTCGGCCTTGAGGATGTGACGAATCAAAACCGTCCGGCATCAGACATCAGCCGTTTTAAAAAAGTGTACCGCTCGTTTGACTTTGTCACCGTCGGTTCAGACGCGATGGCTGACGTTTTTAAAAAGTCGTTCGGCATACGGGAAGGCCAGCTGTTAAAAACGGGTGTCCCCCTGACTGACGTCTATTATGAAGAACACAAGCCCGAACCGAAGCACAAATGGCCGAAAAAAATCATCCTGTACGCACCGACATTCAGGGATTATGATATGCAATCCTTTCGGCTGCCATTCAACGAAGAACAGCTCACAAACGCGTTCAACGGAGAGTATATGCTGCTTGTAAAGCTTCATCCTGCCGTTTTGCATCATATTTCGGCTTCGTTTGAAAGCGAATTAATCAAGAACGTGTCTGACATGCGTCTTCATGATCTCTTGAAAGCGGCTGATATTTTAATTACGGATTACTCTTCCGTGCCGTTTGAATTCGCGCTCTTAAATAAACCGATTTTCTTTTTCACGTATGATCTGGAGGAATATGATCGAAAACGTGGTTTAATCGACAATTATACTTCCGTCATTCCCGGAAAGGCTTGTCATGACAGCGAAGCTCTTTTGGAGGAAATGACGAAAAAGCCATTTGATGCAGAAGAAATGAAGCGGTTCTCGGACAAATGGAATATGTATTCAGATGGGAATTCGAGTGAAGCGTTATTGAAATTTGCGGAAACAAAAATGAAAAATTGTGCTGAAGCACCTGCCTGAATCTGAGGCGGGTGTTTTTTGCATGAAGAAAGGGCTGAAGCATACACTTCAGCCCTTTTTTTATACTTTCATATACACGGGAACATCATAGTAAAGCGTATAGTCATCCAGCAGTGAGTATAAGCTGTACATGCGGTTTACCTGCTTATACGCCCAGCCGATGTCTGTCGCATACTGATGAGCCGCGGCTGGAGACCATCTCATTTTATACAGCGTATCCTGCTCGTATGAAGGATTGTGAATATAAGACGCACCGATAAATTGGGCTCCGCCGATAATCGCTGCTTCCGGAGTAAACCAGCCTTGCTTATACGCGTATTGTGCGCCGTAGTAATTCGGGTTGCTGTCATAAGCCCCGATGCCGTACATATTGTAAACCTTTTTACCATTATACATAATGCCGTTCGCAAGCTCTGACGTGCCATTGCCCGTTTCAAGCAAAGCATGCGAAATCAAATACACTTCATTGATGCTGTATTTGCCGGCGGCTGTAATAAAGGCCTGGCCTTTCCCTGTCAGTATTCCTTTATTGACCAGTACTTTTTGATTCAGTTCCGATGCGTTCAGTCCGGCTGCCTGAGAGAGCTTCAGAAATTGAAAGTAGTACTTGCTGTCTTGTGCGAAGTGAGCCGGATTGACATACTGCCCGACTTCGTCACTGCTGGCGTTTCTCCAGCCCATGCTGAGTTTGGCCCAGCCGTTTGTCTGGCCTGTGATGCTGACTTTATCGCCTTTTTTCAACTGCCCGATAATATTGCCGGAGCTGACTTCCGGGGTTGACCGCACGTTCAGGACGTCGGCTGTGACCGTTCCGGAGGCCGTATTGATGTACGTAAGCGACGCATAAGCCGCGGCATCAGTCTGCGGGCTGACTGTCATTTGTTTTTTGACCATATCTGCCAGCGAGATGTTGTAATTGGTATTCATGATTTGCGGTCCGTTTTTTATTTTCAAAATAGCCATCGTCCATCCGTACAGCTTTTTCAGCTTTTGGGAGGCGGCGTCCGCTGACTGCGCTCCCGTGAATTGATCGCGAATGCGGAGTTCATAAACCGGATGGCTTTCACTCGTATAGCCGGCCTGTAATTGTTTGGCGCTGAAAAAGCTCATGCTTTTATTTAAAACGGTTTTACTGCTGAATGTTTCGGTTTTGATGACGTACTGTGCAGAGCCGGTTTTCCCCGTCTCCTTCACAGTGCCGGCCGCTTTGTTTTGCTTGAAAAAAGCAGTCACGCGGTCAATGTCTTCCTTTTTAAGCAGCGGTGCCGTTTCAATTCTGAATTGTGTATACGCCGCTTCACCTGTTTTCTGTGCGGAGGCAGATACTTTTTTCCCTTTGAAAAAGTCCAGCGAACGATTGATCTTTGCCGTATCAAGCAGTGATTCGGTTGTGACTTGGTACGTTGTGTCCGTCTGCTTGGATATCGTTTTTGAAATAGCAGTCAGTTTATATCCCGCCAGCAGATTCAATCCTTTTTTTATCTTCGACTGGTCTGCCGTCTGCTGAGAAAGCAGCTGATATTCGTTTTCTGCTGTTTTTCCCGCCGCTGTTCTTGCCGTCTTTACATGCTGCTGGCGGAAAAACGCCTCCGCTTGATCTGCCTGTGCAGCGGTAAGCTGCCCCGCCGTGATCCGATAAACGGACACTGATGCTGTCTTTTTGACAGGCGATGCGTCGCAATGCCATTTTTTCTTTTTAAAGAAAGCTTGAACACTTTGCAGCTGCTTAGCCGTCAGTCCGCTCATCGCGACCGTATAATTATTTTTCTTGCCGGCTTTTTGATAGCTTCCGCTGACACCCGTATTCTTCTTGATTTGGGTGATAGCATTTTGTACGGCGCTTACTCCGTTAAAATATCCTGACTGCACGTTGTACACGGTTGCTGTTTTGCTTTGGGCATACTTTTGAACATTCCCTTTAACGCCCGTTTTCTGCTGAAGCTGTTTCGCTAAACCTGCCGCAGCATTTGTATTTGAAATGTCAGAGGCTGTCACGGTGATATTCGGACTGGCCTTTGCCGTGACTTTCAGCGACGACTGCAATCCTGTTTGCTTTTGAAAACCAGTTTGGATTTGAGCGGCTTTTTGATCGCCGGAGATTGTTCCTGATTGGATCTGAAACCGAGCTGTTTCCCGTTTGATCTGACGGTATGACGCTTTCACGCCCGTCTGCTTCGTCAACGCTTGCGAGAGCGATTTTGCGTCTGCTTCGGCCGCCATCTCAGCAGTCACGACCTGCATGTACGGCTGTTTTGTCCCCGCCGGCTTGACGGCGCCGGTCACGCTCGTTTTTTTCGTCAGTTCGGCAAGAAGATTTTTCGTCTGCCGCTCGTCTGATAGAACGCCTGATGTGACGGTCACGTACGGCTGTTTGCTTCCGCTTGCGCTGTAAGTGCCGGCCACGCCCGTCTGCTTCGTAAAATCTTTCAGTACGGTTTTCGCATCCGTTTCATCGTGTAAGCCTGAAGCTGAGATTTGATAAGTGAGCGGCGTATTTCCGGCTTTCTTTACGTCAGCCTGCCACCCCGTATCCTTTTTCAATTTCGCTGCCGCTTGAAGTGCCTCGTTCTCAGAAGCAAATTGCTGCTTCGTTTCCAGCTCGTAAACGGAGTAGTCGCTGTATGCGGCCTCAGCGGGCTGTGTAAGGGTGCAAAAGACAAGGAAAACGGCGGACAATAACATAGGTGCAACGAATCTCTTTTTCATTCCTTCTCCTCTTTCTGATTCAATTGGTTTCTATCAAACTAGTTTATTTATCGGCCGGCCTTCTTCATTTTTACAGAGAGAAACCACCCAATTTTCCAAATAAAAAAAACTTAATCCCAGAGCTGGGATTAAGTTTGGTTTTATATATGAGAAACGATGAGCGTGCAATCTCCGTTTATCGTAAAGTCAGGCATCTGATCCGGCAGTATGAAATGCGCGCCTTTTTCAAGCTTGGCAGACTTGCCTTCACAGATGATGGAGCCGCTTCCTTCTGTGACGCTGCACAGCATAAACGGAGCGTCCTGGGTCATTTCCGCCGTCCCGCTGATATCCCATTTGTATACAGAAAAATATTCTCCCTGCACAAAGGTTTTAATGGTGACGCCTTTTCTCGTTTCAGTTGATTCATCTAAAAATCCGTCCACATGAGGAACGGTGGCGGCGTTGACGGCATCGCGGATATGCAGATCACGCGTCTCGCCGTTCTGATCTGTACGCCCGTAATCATATATCCGGTAGGCGGCCTCTGAATTCTGCTGTGTTTCAAGCACGAGCGCCCCCGCGCAAATGGCATGGATGGTTCCGCTCGGCACATAATAAAAATCACCGGGTTTGATCTTCACGCGGCGCAGCAGGCCTTCCCAGTCACCGCTGTTAATCATGGTGACAAGTTCCGCTTTCGAACGGGCCGTGTGACCGTATATAATCTCCGCATTTTCTTTACAGTCAATAATGTACCAGCACTCAGATTTCCCCGTTTCGCCCAATCCATGCTCCTCGGCGTCATAATCGTCAGGATGGACTTTAACAGACTGATGGTGTTTGACGTCCAGTATTTTCGTCAGCAGCGGAAACCGGTCCCCTTCCGTTCCGCCGAATAATTCCCTATGCTGATCCCACAGTTCCATCAAGGTTTTCCCTTGATACGGACCGCTTTTGACCGTGCTCATTCCGTGCGGATGGGCTGATATCGCCCAGCATTCGCCGGTTGTTTCTGAAGGTATGTCGTATCCGAATCGTTCGCGTAATAACGTGCCGCCCCATATTTTTTCTTTACATACAGGCTGTAAAAAAATCGGCTCTTGCGTCATGTTCGTTCCCCTCCCCTTAAAAAGCGGCTCATATCCCATTCCCCCTGTGTCTTTTTTAAAACACGGAGGGAGCCGCGGTTAAAAACAATATGTATAATGGTTGACCTGCTCATTATACCATTCGGATGGGGCGGAATGCTCAGTCATTTCCTATTCCAGAATAAAATTCCTTGTTTGTCGCAAATTAAAATAACTGATGGAAAAAGGGGGGAACATTGTGACGATACATGCGGAGCTCGGCAAAAACCTTGAAGCGCTGAAAAAACGGTTCGGCCAAAGCGATGACCTGATGTTTTATTCGTTTACGTACGGAAACGGCAAATGTGACGCCTGTCTTATCTATATAGACGGACTGACCGACAATCAATTGCTTGCGGAATATATTATTTCGCCCGTGCAGGCGGCCGCCCTGCATCAAGAGGAACCGGCTGAAATACCGCCGTCATCCATCTCTTTCGGCTATCGTCACACCCGGCTTTCTTCACTTAAGGACGCGGAGGCAGACATTTTCTCCGGCAAATCGGTTTTGCTGGCGGAGGGATGGGAGGAAGCCCTTTCGTTTGAGACGGAAACATTTAAAATGCGTGATATTGAAGAACCGGCTTCAGAAGTGCTTGAACGGGGGCCTAGGATAGGTTTTGTCGAAAAGCTCCGAACGAACACGGCGCTGTTGCGCGAGCAGTCCGGTGATCCCAACCTCCAGATCAAAGAGATCACACTCGGCGAACGGACAAAAAAGCGGATCGCCGTTGCTTACATTCGGGATATCGCGCCTGATGATGTTGTAAAAGAAGTGATGAAAAGACTGGATTCGATCACCATTGATGACATTCCGGAATCAGGAGCGATCGAGCAGCTTATTGAAGATAACACGTATTCTATTTTCCCGACCGTCTTGACGACCGAACGGCCCGACCGGGTTATGGGCGCTCTTTTGGAAGGAAGGGTCTCCATTCTTGTAGACGGAACGCCTTTTACCCTTTTGGTGCCGGCTACCATTGATGAATTTATCCACTCACCTGACGATTATAATCAGCGGTGGGTTCCGGTTACCTTTCTCAGGCTGCTTCGGTATACATGCATTTTAATCACGATTTATTTACCCGGCCTTTACATATCGCTTGTTACGTTCCACACGGGGCTTTTGCCGACGAGAATGGCGGTTACGATTGCCGGGAGCAGATTGAATGTCCCGTTCCCTCCTTTTGTTGAAGCGTTCATCATGATTTTTACGATCGAGATGATCAGAGAAGCCGGACTCAGGCTGCCGAAGCCGATCGGACAGACGATCGGCCTGATCGGGGGCGTGGTGATCGGGCAGGCCGCCGTTCAGGCGAACATCGTCAGCGCGATGATGGTCATTGTCGTATCCGTTACGGCATTGGCTTCTTTTACGGCGCCCTCCTATGCGTTCAATTTTCCGCTGAGGCTCATCCGTATTTTTTCGATGATTTTGTCGGCGATATTAGGTTTATACGGACTGATCATGTGCTATCTGCTTGTCGTCGGCCATCTGATGCGTCTGAAAAGCTTCGGTCAGGACTATCTTATTCCGATCATGGCGCAGCCTGGCCAAGACTTAAAAGATACGATCGTCAGACTGCCGACGCCTCTTTTGAAAAAACGGCCGACCAGAAAAGAGACGAAAGATAAAACCAAGCAAAGGTGATCCCCATGAAAAAACCGGAAGACAAGCTGTCGTTTATGCAGACACTTCTCATGGTAAGCGGAACAATGATCGGAGCGGGCGTGTTAACACTGCCGCGCTCCGCCGCAACAGCGGACAGTCCGAGCGGATGGATCATTATTCTTGTGCAGAGTGTCGTGTTTATCGGCATCGTCCTGCTCTTTATGCCGTTTTTGCAGAAAAACAGCGGGGAAACCATTTATGAGCTGAATCAAAGCATCATGGGACGCGCCATCGGTTCTCTTCTGAATTTATTCATCAGCTGTTATTTTGTCGTCACCGTCTGTTTTCAAGCCCGTTTTCTCGGTGAAGTCATCAATTACTTTTTACTGAAAAATACGCCGATGGGTGTCGTCATATTCATCTTTCTGGCGGTCGGCATCTACCATGTGACCGGCGGGGTCTACCCCATTTCAAAGCTTTATGCCTATCTGTTCCCGGTTACGATCGTCATTCTGATTATGCTGCTTATATTCAGCCTGAGACTGTTTAAGCTGGATTTCGTCCGCCCGGTCATGGAAGGAGGCTACAAAAGCTTTTTTGAGATGTTTCCGCGGACCCTTTTGTATTTTTCAGGACTTGAGGTGATTCTGTATCTGGTGCCGTTTATGAAAAACCCGAAGCAGGCGAAAAAGGCGGCTGTCTTCGGCATCGCCAGCGCAGGCTTATTTTACAGCATTACGCTGCTTGTCGTCATCGGCTGTATGTCGGTCGCTGAAGCCAAAACGGTGACGTATCCGACCATTTCCCTGATTCACGCCTTGGAAATCCGGGGTATTTTCATTGAGCGGTTTGATATCTTTCTTTTAATCACGTGGACATGCCAGCAGTTTACCTGTATGCTCGGCTCTTTTAAAGGGGCGCATCTCGGGTTAAACACCATTTTCAGACTAAAAAATAAAAACAATGCCTGGCTGATGGGGAGCTTATTGGCAGTGACATTCGGCCTTTCGATGTACCCCGATGATATCAACAGTGTGTTTGCATTCGCGAATATTCTCGGATATACGTTTTTTGCCGTCATCATGATTCCTTTTCTCATTTGGTTTGTCAGCTGGATGAAAAAAATAGCCGGGAGGAAACAGATGTCATGACACTTTTCATCAAATGGGCGGCGGCGCTTTTCATACTGATGACGCTTTCAGGATGCTGGGACGCGAAGGAAGTCGAAAAGCTATCTTTCGCCCGGGGGCTGGCGATAGACGAGACGAGTGACCGCCGATATAAATTAACCTATCAAAACCTGCTGCCCCAAAGTGAAAACAGCCAGGCTTCCGGCCGGCCCGTGTTTGTCAATGTGACGACGCGGGGGGATACCATTCTTGAAGCCGTCAGTGAAGTCGCTTTAAAAGATCCGCCTGTTTACAGCGATCACTTAAAAGTGCTGATATTCAGCGACAAATTGCTGGCCGACCAAAATATCCTGCAGATGATGAATCATTTTATCCGCGATGATGAATTAAGGCGGAGCAGCTATCTCTTCGCGGTAAGAGGAAAAGCGTCCGATATTCTGACGGAGCCGACGCCGAATCAGCAGCAGCCCATGGCCGCGGAAAAGCTGATCGACCTTACGAACAACGGAAACTACAACGGGAAGATTTTACAACCGCTCCGAATCGGGAGAGCTTCAATTTACTGCCATAATAAACTTAGTTTTCTCATTCAGGCCGTCAGCAATCAAAAAGGAAAAACGGTGTATGACGGAGCGGCCATTATCAAAAACGCAAAACAAAACAGATTGGCGGGCTTTCTGTCATCATACGAAATACAGAGCCTGAATTGGCTGATGGGGACGATACGGGGCGGCGTGCTGCCCGCTTTGGATAAAGGGGGGCACCCGATTACCTTCGAGATCAAAAAATCAACATCTACCATCACTCCCAGGCTGAAAAACGGGAAGCTGTCATTTCATGTAGCGGTAAAAACAAAAGGACTTTTGTCAGAGGATCAATATGCCGGAGAAGATTCATTCGATCAGCATTATTTAAACGGGCTGGAAAAGATTTTCGAAAAGAAACTGAAAAGCGATGTGAAAGAAGTCATCGATAAGCTGCAGAATCAATATGAAACGGACCCTGTATTCTTTTCTGACAGAGTCCGCATTCAATATCCCGACTATTGGAAAAAAGTGAAGCATCACTGGGATGAGACCTTCTCCGAAGCGGCCTTTGACTATGATGTTTCCATTAAGATTACCAACTTCGGAACGATGGGACGGTAGCCTTCATCATATTTTTTCGACACGGAGGAGAATTTGATAAATCCGGCTTTGTTCGGGCAGCTGTGTCACCGGAAATTGCATCGATTGCGCCATTCGTGTGATTTCCTGTAAAAACAGCTGCACCCGCTCATCCACGTGAACATACGTATAGGACTGCTTTTTCACAGCAAATGTCTCTTCCGGAAAGAGCGTGCGCACCGTCTGCGGCGTAAAAAACCGCAAGTGGGTGCGGTCGAGAATGCCGGCGTCTCTGTATGTCCAGTCACCGAGCAGAAGCGGGAACAGCGCTTCGGCGTGGGAAATATTCGGAACGCTGCAAACGATTGATCCGGCAGGCGACAAATAGGATGAGTACGTTTCAATGACGCGCCACGGGTCTTTTAAGTGTTCAAGGATGTCCGCGAAAATGATGCAATCAAAAAAGCCTTCCGGATAAGGCAGCTTCACTTCTTCGACATCTTCCTGCAGCACCGCTTCATAGTGTCCTTTTGCCGCTTGCGCCGCCAGCGGATGCAGTTCTATTCCGTACAGTTCGCAAGGCTGTCTGTTTTGAAGTTCCAGCCCCGTAGCCCCCGCGCCGCAGCCGACATCAAGTATCCGTTTCGCCTCCCGGGGAACGAGCTCCGCAATTTCCGGTCTCGGATGAGTAAAGTACGTAAAATCAGTGCCCCATTTTTCCGTAAACCGCTGGCGGTTCTCCGAATATAACTGATTGATATTGATGTCCTGATTAGCCGTAAACGTCGCGTGCCCGTGGTGATGCACAAAAGCATCGAGGGCGATGTGCAGGCTGTAGCCTTTTTGCAGGGCGCGCAGACATAGGTCATCATCTTCAAAAGAACCGTATCCGAATTGCTCATCGAACGGGCCGATGTCTTCAATGACGCTTCTTTTCACCAGAAGACAGAAGCCGACAAGGCGCAGCACCCGCTTTGTATGATGCTTTTCCCGTGCGCAATACGCCTCCGCGAATGACTCCAGCTCATCAAGCGATTGATACGCGTCATGGATCATTTGCGCGCCGCTGACATAGTTGCTGACGGGCCCGACCATACCGGCTTTTTCAGAATGATACAGCACCCTCAGCATGGAGGTGAGCCAATTTTTCGTGACCATCGTATCGTTGTTCAGAAACAGCAGATTCCCCCCCCCTGCCGCTTCGATTCCCTGATTGCACCCTTTGGCGAACCCGAGGTTTTTTTCATTTAGGATGACTTTGACGTCAGGCAGATTTGATATGTATTCTCTCGTTCCGTCTGAGGAACCGTTGTCAACTATAATCAGTTCAATCTTATCTTTGTCGGTGTATCGTTCAATGCTGGCCAGACATTTTTTCGTCAGCTCAAGTTCATTATATGTAAGGATAATAATACTCGTTTTCACCGGCATCCCCGCCTTTATCGTGACTTTATACAACGTATGACATATCCCCGTCATTTATGTGACCGGGCGCCCGCCGGCATCCGTTTTGAGGGGCCGGTGATAACCGCCCCCTAAAACTGAATATTACGGATGAACTGTCCGCCGATTTGATTCTGATCCCGAGCCTCCGTTACGGCTTTTCAGATCCTGCTCAATTTCTTCAAGGCTTTTCCCCTTCGTCTCGGTCACTTTAAACCGGACGAACAGGAATGCCAGTATCCCGATCGCGGCATAAATGAGAAATAAATAGCTGATGCCGACTGCTTCCATTAACATCGGATAGGTTAATGAGACAATCAATGTTCCGGCATGCAGCATCAAAGTGGAAACACCCGTCCCGATACCCCGGACATGCAGCGGGAATAATTCAGGAAGCATGACCCACACGGCAGGCCCCCAGCTGACCGCAAACACAATGATAAACAGGCCTAAACAAATCACCGTTGTCCATGATGCGGCTGCTGAATGTTCAAAGAAGAGATTGACCGCGGCCAATACGAGCAGACTGATGACCATGCCCGCATTACCGGCCAGCAGCAGCGGCTTCCGGCCGATTTTATCAATAACTTTAATAGCCGCAAGCGTCATGATGACATTGACGGCGCCGATTCCGACCGTTCCCAATATAGACGCGGAATTGCCGAACCCGACACTGGTAAATGTTTTCGGGGCGTAATAAATAATTGTATTTGTCCCGATGAATTGCTGCAAAAAGGCAAGTCCGAGGCCGGCAATCAGCGCGGGTCTCACCCACGGCTCAAACAATTCTTTCAAGCCGCCTTCGTTTTCCTTTTCCGCTTCTTTCATCTGATCAATCTCATCATCAATATTCTTCGTTCCCCGCAATGATGAAAGGATTTCTCTTGCTTTCTCTTCTTTGCCGATCGTAAACAGCCAGCGCGGGCTTTCCGGCATAAATAAGATTCCGATCAGCAGAATGACTGACGGCACAACCGCAAGTCCAAGCATCCAGCGCCAAGCGCCTGCATCGGCAAATATATAGTTCACGATATAAGAAACGAGGATTCCGACCGTAATCATCAGCTGATTCAGCGAAGAAAGCGCCCCCCGTTTATGCTTCGGAGCCAGCTCCGATAAATAGAGCGGAACGATCGTTGTAGATGTTCCGACAGCCAGTCCGAGAATGATCCGGAAAAGAATCATCACCTCTGTATTCGGGGCAAAAGCGACCCCTAAACCGCCTATACAAAACAGCAGCGCCGCTCCCATGATGGCCTTCCGCCTGCCGAACCGGTCGGTCAGTTTGCCGGCGAATCCCGACCCGAGAATCGCCCCCGCCAATAACGAACTGACGACGAGGCCTTCTGTAAAGGCGTTCAGTCCCAGTTCTTTTTTCATAAATAAAATAGCTCCGGAAATGACCCCGGTATCATATCCGTATAACGCGCCGCCGAGTGCGCCGAAAAAATAGAGCCATTTATTCGAGTGTATGCTTTTCATGTTATTTAGACTCCCTTCATCCAACGCTGTATCCGCGCGGAATTGTTCTACTGCTTCTTTTGCCTGTTTCCGTCCGTTTCAAACCTTCCGCACCGTTAATATCCATTATTTTACTAATTATTTTTTACAAAGCGACGAAACATTTCCCGCTTCCTGCCGTCCAATATAATGTGAACCTGATGCAAAAATAACAGTAGATGTTGTCGAAATAGAGAGAAAGATTTGGAATTTTCTCATTTGAAGAGTTGCTCCAAGTCAACAATTATGGTACGCTTCACAAAGAATAGAAACGAGAGGTAATGATATGGAAGAACGATCTCAACGCAGAAAAAAGAAAAGACGCCTCAGAAAATGGGTGAAATTTGTACTGGTATTCGCCGCTTTCTTATTGGTGATCGCCGGTTCCGTCGGCACCTACGCATTTGTGAAATTGAATAATGCGACCAAAGAAGCTCACGTCAGCCTTGACCGCGGCGACCAGTCCGTAAAACGGATCAAAGAATTTGACCCGAAGAAGGATTCTTTCACCGTATTGCTTTTAGGAATAGACGCCCGTGACAATAAGGGCGAATCAGTAGATGACGCAAGAAGTGACGCCAACGTGCTCGTCACCTTCAACCGGAAAAAGAAAACAGCGACGATGCTCAGCATTCCGCGGGATTCCTATGTCAACATCCCGGGACACGGCTATGACAAATTCGCGCACGCACATGCTTACGGCGGTTATAATTTAACTTATAAAACAGTAGAAAACATGCTTGATATTCCGGTAGATTATGTGGTTGAGAGCAACTTCGACGCGTTCCGCGATGTCGTCAATGAGTTGAACGGCGTTACGGTAAATGTGAAAAGCCAGAAAATTGCCGATCGTATTAAGGTCGATACAAAAGGAAAAGTCGTGCTGAAGCCGGGCGTTCAGACGCTTGACGGTGAGCAGGCACTGGCTTATGTAAGAACACGCAAAGCGGACACCGATCTGATGCGCGGACAAAGACAGATGGAAGTGCTGAGCGCCATTATTAAAAAATCTAAATCGTTAAGCTCGATCCCATCTTATGACGATATCGTCGACAGCTTAGGGAAAAACTTAAAAATGAACTTATCTCTTAATGACGCCATCGGTCTGTTCCCGTTTATCACATCGCTGAAATCGGTGGATTCTTTGCAGCTGACAGGTTCAGACAGCTATATTTACACTCCTCAGTACGGCAAAAATATTTATTACTTCAAGCTGAATGAGGAAAACCTTCAAGAAGTGAAAACGAAATTAAAAAATGATTTAAACGCGTAAGATGTCACGGCGGGGTTAGCAAATCCCGCCGTTTTTCTGTTGAAAAAAAGGACATGAAGGTATAGCCTTTTAACTGACGGCTTTCTGCTGATTTCGCACAAAGCTGAACATACTACATGAAGCAGCTTTATTTTTAAGGAGGGCATCCATACATATGAAATTGATAGCCATTGACTTAGACGGCACATTACTGAACTCGGACAGTGTGATTTCTCCGGAAAACAGAGGGGCTTTACAAAGAGCGGATGAAGCGGGCATTCTCGTGGCCATCTGCACGGGCAGAGCCACGTTTGATGTAAAAGCGCTCTTAAAGGATTTGGATATTCCGATCATTGCGGCAAACGGCGGGACAGTCCATGACAAAGGATACCGCCTCGTCAGCCGGCTCTTAATGGATCAGCAGGCCGGGAAGGATATCGCCGCTTATTTAACGGACAACGACATTTACTTTGAGGTCTATACAGATGATCATCTGCTGTCCCCGTTTGACGGCGAGTCCAAACTGCAGGCAGAACTGGACATTCTGAAAAGCGCCAATCCCAAGGAAGATATTCGGACATTATGGGAGGGCGCAAAGACGCAGTTCAAACAATTCGGCATTAAACCCGTGCAGGATATACAGGCGATTTTTAACGGAGACGAACATGTTTACAAGCTTCTTTGTTTCTCTTTTGATATGGAAAAACTGAGAAACGCCAAAGAAGAAATTACACATCATCCGAAATTATCCCAGACATCTTCCGGGAAACACATTATCGAAATCCTCCCTGCCGGTTCCGGAAAGGGACGTGCTCTGACGGAGCTTGCCTCACTGTACGGAATTGAAAAACAGGATATTTACGCCATCGGCGACAGCCCGAATGATTTCTCCATGTTTGAAGCGGCGGGAAACCGTATCGCCATGGGCAATGCGATTGATGAACTGAAGGAAAAAAGCACGTATATTACAAAAAGCAACGATGAAAACGGAGTCGCATATTTCATCAACCGGCTTCTCGACAACGATCAATAAAAGGCAAAAGCCAGGTCTTTCACGGCCTGGTTTTTCATGTTTCCCAAAAAAGTAATTCCCAAAAATGAAAATAAATTGTAAGATAAAGAAAAAAGGAGTTTCATGATGTCGAATGCAATCGCTATTATAGGATGTTTAGCTTTTCTCTGCGCAGTCGGATACGGAATATTCCACCTCATATGCAAAGCGGCAAAAAAAGAAAAACATTTTTCAAAAAAGCTGTTTTGGCCCCTTCTTATCGGCGGATTTATCCTGCTTCTGACCGGTGCCTCCCTCGCAGAGCCGGACGCCTCGGCCGTGAAGGCAGAGGAGAAATACAGCACCCTTGATACCGCTTATCAAAAATTGACGAAGGAACACCAGGCGCTTGAGAAAAAATATGAAAGCATCAGTGCCGCGGCCGAAAAGGAGAAATCCGAAGCCGAAGCCGGCAATGAAGAAAAACTCAGCAAACTCAGCCAAGAGATAAGCGAGCTGAAAAAAACAAACAAATCACTCAAACAAGACAATGAGAAATTAAAAAATTCACAAAAGAAGCTCGAAAAGACCGCCGAAACGCTTCAGTCAGAAAATAAAACTTTAAAGCGGCAGAAAGCAGAAACAAAAACATCCGAAAACGCGGAAACGGCGCAAAACAACGCCCCTTCCTCCGGCGGACATGCCGAAACGAAAGCAGCCGGCACCTCACAGGGGTGCGACATTAAAGGCAGCCGGAACGGCATTTATCACACGCCGGGAAGTACATACTACGACCGGACGACAGATCCCGCGGAAATGTTCTGTTCCGTAGAGGATGCGGTAGCGGCCGGATACAGAGCGCCGAAACGGTAAAAGAAAAAGACGTCAGAGACACTCTCTGACGTCTTTTTTTTACGGAAGCCGGATGCTGCCCGCATATTTGTCCTTCCAATAAGCGCTTGTGTTCATATTTGTTATGGTAACGCCTGCGGACACGGTGGCATGAATCACTTGTCCGTTCCCGATATAAATGGCCGGATTCAGGCTTTCCGCTTTAAAGAAGACCAGATCGCCGGGCTTCAGATCTTGTTTATCGACCGGAACGCCCGCCTGCATCTGCTTGTCCGCATAACGCGGCAGGCTGATTCCTTTCGCTTTTTGATAGATGTATTGAACAAATCCCGCCGTATCAAAGCCGGTTTCCGGTGAAACGCCGCCTTTCAGATAAGAAATTCCGATATGATCGGCCGCTGTGGACACAACGGGATTTTCTTTAGAAATGGCTAAATTGCTGAATCGGCGCACCCCCGTAAAATGTTTTTTCCAGTAATCTTCCGACAAGTAAGAAATGGTGACTTTTGCGGAGCGGCTTGCTTGGATGAACCTTCCCTCTCCCGCATAAATGCCCGCATGGGAAATTCCTTTTTTATACGTGTCGCTGAAATAAATCACGTCCCCGGGCTTTATGTCGCTCAGTTTGATTTTCTCACCGACCAGCCACTGCTGTTCCGCAGATCTCGGCAGGTAAATGTGAAGCTTGTTTTCAAAAACATATTGGACCAGCCCCGAACAGTCGAATCCCTCCTCGGGCGTGCTTCCGCCGAAGACATACGGAATGTCGAGATAACGGGCTGCCTCCTGAACGATCGGATCATCAGCCAGTTCCGGATCTTTTGTAATCCGCTTTGCGCCAAGATATAAATTCATCCAATAACTGCTTTTTTGAAAGCGTGTGACGGTTACGCCTTCTGACGGAGAACTGTGTATCATCTCTCCGTTTCCGATATAAAGACCGTCATGGACGGGCGCGTTTTGTGTGGAATCCGACTTTTTGAAAAACACAAGATCTCCCGGTAAAAGGTCATTTTCTTTGACAGCAGCTCCGACTTTCCATTGATCACTGACCGTTCTCGGCAGATGGATGTTCTGTCTGCTGAAAAGATAATGCATCAATCCGGACGGATCAAAACCGTCCTCAGGCTCTTCGCCTCCGTAAACATATTTATTTCCGACAAGTTTTTGCGCGTCTGAAACCATCAGGACAGAAACTTGAGAATCCGCTTCAGCAATTTCCGTTCTCGTTACTGCGGGTGCCACAAGACAAATCATAAGGCCGGCAAGGATGTACTTCCTCCAGCTTGTGAGCATGTTTTCTATTCACTCTCCTCATTTTTAGTAGTTTTTACATCGGTAACTTTTAACAAATGTTTAGGAGAGCACACAAAAAAAGAATGCCCGTTATGGGCATTCTTTACTGGATTCGGAACAAACAATATGCCGGCAAGCGGAATCATGCGCTTATTTTGCGCCCGCTGTGTCCTCTTGCTGAATTTTTTGCATTTCCGTGTCAATTTTTTGTTTTTCCTGATCTGTGAGCTGATCATTGTATTTAAACGCTGACATAAACATAAATACCATAATGATCGCGGCAAACGGCCATCCCGCTTTAATGATTTTCATTTGTTTTTCACTCCGCTTTCTTTTTTAAGATATCGCTGTGATCCACATCAAACGTTAATTTTCCATCCTTGACGCTCCAATCGAAATTCGATTCTTTCGTCAGTTCACGTACGATCGTTTTATGATTGATGCTGCCTTTTTTAACCGGTGCAGGTGTTGCTTCATGAATATTCATCGGCGTGACTTCAAAGCGTCCCGTGCCGTTTTTCTGCAGATGATATTGAACAAGCGCCGTGTCTCTCGTTCTTGTCCACCCCTGGTCGAATACGAAGTTGCCCAGGCTGTAGAAAATAACGGTGCCGTGGTACATTTCGATCGGTTCCAGCACGTGCGGATGGTGTCCGACGATAATATCCGCTCCGGCATCTGACATTGCTCTTGCCAATTGGCGCTGTCTGTCATTCGGGTCATTATCGTATTCCTGTCCCCAGTGTGTTTGAACAATGACAAGATCGGCTTTCTTTTTGGCTTTAGAAATCATCGGAATAAACAGCTCTGGATCGGCCGGAAGCACACCCGGCGCATTTCGTTTAGCTGCAAAGCCTTTTCCGGAAACATCAGTGAAACCCAGTGTTGCGATTTTGATTCCGTTTACATCTTGATAAGAAATGTTCTGCTCGGCTTCCTTCAGCGTGAGGCCCGCGCCGACAAGTTCAAGATTTTGCTTTGAAAACTCTTCAACCGTATCCCGCATTCCTTGAGGGCCGTAATCCATCGCATGGTTGTTGGCTGCCGTGAGAACGGTGAAATTCATGTCCTTCAATACTTTTACGGCATCTTTGTTTGACTGAAGGTGGATATTTTTTTCTGCTTCTTTGTAGTTCTTTTTATATGTAACCGGGTTTTCAAAGTTCCCCGACACATAGTCGGATGCTTCGAAGAATGGCTTTGCGTAACGGAAGACACTCTCCGTGCCTTTATGCTTTGTCACTTTCTCGACATTCCGGCCCATCATAATATCTCCGACGAATGAGGCTGATACAAGGTCATCGGCATTTCTTTTCACACTCGGCGTTTCCGCCTTCCCTGTCAGGATGCAGACGAACATCAGGCAAAAGACGATCGGCAGCGCGATAAAAACGTGAAGATTGGTCTTCTTTTTCTGCTGTTTGGTCAGCTTCAGCAGTTTTTCTTGAAAGCTTAATTGTTTTTTCATCGTTTGACACACCTTACATTAGATTAAGTAGTAAGCAAACATAATGGCAAAAGTTGCGCCGCTTAAGAACAGCGTGCTGGCAAATGTAATCGTTAATCCCTGTTTCTGAATGGTATTGGCGATCAGACCCGGTACGATGATACCGATTCCGCGGAATTCTGATATCTCAAACGGTACGATCGGGTAAAGGAAATCAAGGGCGATTTTTAAGCAGATTCCCGTTATCAGCATAGCTGCGAATTTTCTGCGTCCGTACAAAATCATAAATCTGGATAAACCGTATTTGACGATCACGTATGTAAGAAGGCTTACTAACAATACGAGTAAAATAAAGACCGGCTGGTTAAAAACGAGTCCTAAATAACCCGGCACGACTAAACCGGCAGGTACGATACCTGTTTTTTCCGCGAAAATTAAACTGATTAACACGCCTAAAATAAGTGAGATGTATAAATCTGATCCGAACATTTATCCTTTTCCTCCTAGCTAACGAGCTGTTTCACCTTATACTCTTGAATTTTTTCAATTAATGGTTCCGCTGAACCGTGGATATTGCCGACGCCATATATGACACGGTTTTGCATTCTTGTTTTCAGCACGTCCATGATTTCGTCTGTTGATTTATATTCCAGATCGTGCAGTGTATCGGCAGGAATCTTGCCTTCTTCATAAGCTCTGACGATCGGTTCTGTCGTCTCGCCGATGAGTATGAGTTCCTTCGTTTTAATGTACGGAAGCACGTCGTTTGCGAACTGAATCGTTCTGTCCACACGGTCGGCGCGGCAGTTCATGATAACGATCGGTTCATCTGTCGGGTAGCCGATTTCCTTTACACGTTTCCATATATTTAAAGTAGAAGATGCATCATTTGCGGCAAAGCCGTTTACGAAATGACCGGGCTCCTTCGTGCTGAGCAGCGGCAGGATTCTCATAGCGCCAGGATCAGGCGGCGCATTCAGCATTCCTTTAAACGCCGTTTCTTCATCTATCCCAAGAGCCTGGGCAACGCCGAGCGCAAGGGAAGCGTTATCAGGAAAGACCATATATTCAAATTTACGAAGGTATTCATCTGTAATTTTAGAGTTATCCGCAATAATGACCTCGGTATTCCGCTCTGCGGCTTTTTCTTTAAAGAAGTCTGTGTATTCACTGTCTGTAATGACAAGGTGACCGTTATACGGTATCGTCGCGGTAAATGCTTCAGCGATTTCATCAAGCGTAGGCCCCATGACGTCCATATGGTCTTCAAGCACATTCACGATGACGCCGATGTTGGCTTGAAGGAGTTCTTCCTGAAAGATAATCTGATAATCCGGGTTTACCGCCATACATTCACTGACAATGGCATTGGCGCCCCGTTCTACGGTTTCCTTCATTACTTCTTTTTGCTCGCCGATATTCGGGCCCTGCGGTTTCCGTTTGATCGGTTTCTCCTCAGGTGTATCCCAATAAATCATCCTTGCATCTGTTCCCGTCGTTTTTCCGACTGTTTTGTAGCCCGCCTCCATCAGTATTCCGGTCGTCAGCCTCGTTACGGTTGACTTTCCGCGGATACCATTAATATTGACGCGTACTGGCAGAGCATCGATATTCTTCTGATGCCGCCTTTTTTCAATGATTCCGATGATTAGTACGGCAGCACAGGCTATAATGAGTAACCACATTGATTTTTGACATCTCCTTCTGTATTGATAAATTCATTCATCAGTATATAGCTTCACTATGAATTCTCAATCGGCATTATGTAACATAATCTTCCCGCTTTCACTGAGCCAAACTTCTCTATTAGTGACGCTATTCTTCCTATTATCGAATTGCTTTTTTTGGGAATAGGCAGGACTTCAACCTTACTTCAATTTTTCAAAAGATAAATGAATGCGTTTACATTTACGCACAGAAATTCATTTGGACCAATGGAACTACTCGCGTTCCGGAAGAAAAAGATGTAATGATAATCCATCTTTTCCAGCCCGTTTGTATCAGCGTTTTTCGCACTGCGCATACGTTTCGGGACTCTCTGTCCGCTGTGTGCAGACTGCCTGTTTTGTTAAGGATAAGGTCTTAAAGTCATTCATTTTTCCCCCGTATCCTGCTTTCAGTCCCATTCCAAAATAACTAGCGGAATGACTTGTACATGACAGAATAAGACGGGTCCGGAGTGTTTACAAGAAATACACATTTTATATGCGGAAAGCCTTTCTCCTTTTAAACCATTTACAGGACATTTATCCCTCTTTTGAAATAATTTTAATAAATCTTTATATTCGTTCAAGAAATATTCATCCATAAATGTGAAGTTCTTGATAAAACATCAGGGAACTCCTCTATTTTATAAAATGCATAAAAAAGGAATACCCGCTGAAAACTACAGATAACCAGGAAAGGAGGCGGTCTGATGTCTGCGGATAAACAAAACAAACGGATTCCCGGCGATTTTGAATCGGCTGTACGGGAAATGCAGGAGCTGATGTGTGTTTGCGGTGATTTTAAAATACGAAGGATCAAACTGCAGGACCGCCATACCGCTTTCTTTTATATTGAACAAATGATAGAAGAACAGAAGCTGAATGAGTTTCTGTTAAGCGACACCCTGCAGAACGGCCCGCTTGAGGAAACGATGAATGCCGTCAGCAGTGCGGAAACGGATGAAATCAGAAAACTCATTGACGGGATTTTGGCAGGACAGGTTGTTTTTCTCAGCGATGCATCAAGGAAAGCGAAGCTGTTTTCCGTCGGGCAGAATCCGCTGCGTTCCATTATGGAACCCGAATCTGAAAGTATCGTCCGCGGCGCCCATGACGGGTTTGTGGAAAGTTTGGAAACGAACATTCATCAGCTGCGGTTTCACATACAGGACCGCCATCTCTCCGTTCATTATATGGATATCGGGGAAAGAGCCAAATCAAAAGTTGCGGTTATCTTTGTTGAGAATATCGCCAATCCGGAGATTGTGGAGGAAGTGAAGCGGCGCCTGTCATACCTGCGTATAGACAGCGTGCTTGCGCCCGGGATTATCGAGGAATCAATAGAAGATAATTCGTTTTCCATTTTTCCGCAGATCATTCATACGGAACGGCCGGATAAAGCAAAAGCATGCGTGATGGAAGGCTGTGTGCTGATCATGATGGACGGGAGTCCGTCGGCTTTGATTGCGCCGATCACATTCTTTTCTTTTTTTCAATCTCCGGATGACTACAGCACGAGATGGATTTCCGCCAGTTTTTTAAGAGTGCTGAGATTTTTCGCCTTTATGATCGCGATTACGCTGCCCGCTTTTTATATCGCGCTGATTGCGTTTCATTTTGAAGTCATTCCCAACGATCTGATTATCACCATGAAAAATTCGATTGTTGATATTCCCTTCCCTCCGCTGATAGAAGCCATGATTATGGAGATTACAATTGAACTGATCCGCGAAGCCGGTATCAGGCTGCCGAAACCGATCAGTCAGACGATCGGCATTGTCGGCGGTCTCGTGATCGGTGACGCAGTCGTTCAGGCGGGACTCATTTCTAATATGATGATTATCGTCGTAGCCGTTACGGCCGTTTCTTCTTTTGTGCTTCCTTCATATGAAATGAGCACGTCCATCCGAACGCTCAGGTTTCCGCTTATGTTTCTGGCATCCTCGTTCGGTTTTATCGGCATCGCACTCGGCTTCGGGCTTATTCTGATGAACCTGTGCAAGCTTGAATCACTCGGCGTTCCTTATTTATCATCTCTGACGCCGTTTCATTTCAGCGACTTGAAGGATGCATTTATCCGGCTGCCGGCTTGGTTTATTAAAAGAAGGCCTTTTTATTTGAGACCGCAAGACTCAAAGCAGATAAAACATGTTCGGGGGTGGAGAAAAGATGAAGCCTAAAAAAATCAGCCCGCTTCAAGGCGTGTTTTTCATCAATCAGACGCAGATCAGCATCGGCATTTTGGCGCTGCCCCATTTACTGATGATGAAATCGGGAAGTAGCGGATGGATTTCCATTCTGCTTACCGGATTGCTCGTCCAGCTTACATTCAGCCTGTATATGATATTATTTCACCGGTTTCCGAAGCTGAACCTGTACGAAATGCTGGAGGAGGTATTCGGAACACTTGCCGGCAAAGGGATGCAGGTGCTGTATATTTTATATTTCGCGTTTCTCTGCACGCTCATTCTTTCTGTATTTACACGGATATTGGATATCTGGGTGCTCCCGCAGACTCCGAATTGGGTGGTCAGCTTAATGCTGATCCTCGGCTCTGTCTATATCGCCCAGGCTCCGCTGAATGCGATCGCCAGGTTCAGCTTTATCTTAACGCCGTTTTTGCTGCTGATCTCTCTGCCGATTTTATACACGCTGGGAAAAGCCGATATCACATACATTATGCCGATTTTTCACGGAACCGCAAAAGACATGCTGACCGGGGTGCAGCAAACACTTGTCAGCATTACCGGCTTTCAGGCGGCGCTCGTGATCGGGCCCCTTATCAACTGCACCGTCAGCCAGCGTTACAAAATACTGACGATTTCAAACATCTTGATTATCCTTTATTACCTGTATATCACCCTTACTTGCTTTGTCACAATCAGCCCCGAAGAAATAAAAATGATCCCGGAGCCTGTGCTGTACCTGTTAAAAACCGTTTCATTCAGAATTATCGAACGGACGGATCTGCTCTTTTTGACGTTTTGGTTCGTGACCGTCTTTTCAACGCTGGCCAACGTGTTTTACTTGGCAAGCACCGGCATCGCCAAGCTGTTCAATCAAAAAGACCACAGCCGGTTTGTTTATCCGCTGGCCCTGCTCGTCTTCCTCCTGTCTATTTGGGCCACAAGCACAGATAAAACGATACAGCAGCTGGATCAGTTTTTCCGCATTTCCGATATTGTGTTTGTGTATTTGTTTCCGTTGTTTATGGTATTGATTGTCCTTGTACGCAAAAAGGGTGTCCGCCATGCGCATTAAAAAAGCGGTTCTTATCAGTCTCATGTGCGCAAGCCTGACACTTGCGGGCTGCTGGGATCAAAATTTGCTGAAAGATATTTCTCTCGTGCTGACCGCAAGCCTTGATGTTGATCATGACGGTAAAAATAAAATCGGCATCACCTATCGGAAGGTTCAGTCCTCCCAGGCGGAACAGGAAACAGGCGGCTCATTCATTACGACGGTGCTCAGCGCTTCCGGGCACACCATCCGTGAAGCGCGGTTTCAATTGGATAAGCTTGTCGACCAGCGCATTGACACGTCCAAGCAAAGAGTCTTATTAATCGGTGAGAAAATGGCGGAAAAACCGCTTTTTCCTTATCTCGATGTCTTTTACAGAGATCCGAAAAGCCCGCTTCTCGCTCATCCGGCGGTTGTAAAAGACGGCGAGGCGATTGAAGTGCTGAAGCTGATCGTCCGGCAGAAATTGATTGTCAGCAAGTATTTAACGAATTTATTAACAAGCGCTAATGCGGAATCAAATATCAGCATGGAGAATTTGCAATCCATCCGTTCAAGCATGCTGACGGCTGATAAAGATTTCGCCCTTCCTTATTTATCGATTAACGGACAGACGATAAAGGTAGAGGGTTCTGCCCTGTTCAGCGGCCAGCGGAAAGTGACTGAGGTGCTCGGTCAGGATTCGACCCTCCTGACCCTTTTAAGCGGGCAATTTAATAAATCGGCTAATATTAATCTGAAGCTGTGGGACAAATACAAAATGGATATTGAAAATTATCTTTCTCTCGGCATCACGGATGCCACGCGAAAGATTGTTTTTATAGATACAGATCCGCAGCATATAAAAGTGAAAATCCGTTTAAAACTGAATGCACGCGTCTTGGAATATCCAAAGGACAAGCTGAATTCTTATACGGCAATCGACCAAATGAACAAACAAGCATCAGCAAATTTGAACAGCCAGGCCAGATCGGTGATCAGCCATATTCAGGAGCACAACTCGGATATCCTCGGCATCGGCCGTAAATATCAAACCCATTATTATGAGCGGGGCAAGCGGCTCAATTGGCGTGAGGTCTATCCTTCCATCGAGATAATCCCTGATATTAAAGTGAATATCTCACAAATCGGCATCGTGAACTAAAAGAGACCCCGGTCTCTTTTTTTGTTGCCAACCGAAATGATTCGTGTTACTCTTTTTATGTAAACGGTTACATAAATGAAGGAGGAGTGTTTGTTGGCAACGATTAAAGATGTCGCAGGCGCTGCCGGCGTCTCTGTTGCCACGGTTTCGCGTGTCCTCAATGACAACGGCTACGTGCATGAAGATACACGAACGAAGGTCATGCTTGCCATGGAGAAGCTGAATTATTATCCTAATGAAGTTGCCCGCTCTCTTTATAAAAGAGAATCCAGACTGGTCGGGCTTTTGCTTCCGGATATTACGAATCCCTTTTTCCCTCAGCTTGCCCGCGGCGCTGAAGACGAGTTGCAGCGGGAAGGATACCGGCTGATCATCGGCAACAGCGATGAAGAATTGGAAAAAGAACTCGACTACCTGCAAACATTTAAACAAAATCAAGTTGCCGGTATTTTGGCGGCCACCCATTATCCCGACCTTCCCGAATACAGCGGCAGCCTTTACCCGGTCGTATTTCTGGACCGGACAAAAGAAGGCGCCCCATCCGTATTCAGTGACGGACGGGCAGGCGGAAAACGGGCGGCTGAGGAAATGCTTCGCGGCAAAAGCACAAGCATCACGCTTGTCAAAGGCCCAGCCCACCTTCCAACCGCTCAGGAACGTTTTAACGGCGCACTTAACGTGCTGCAAAAAGCGGGCGCGCCGTTCAATGTCATCTCCGCCGCTTCATTTTCCATCAAGGATGCCGCCATTTTAGCAGAAGAATTGTTTGCAGCATACCCGGAAACCGACGGAGTCATTGCCAGCAACGACATTGCGGCGGCTGCTGTTCTCCATGAGGCGCTGCGGCTCGGCAAAAAAGTTCCGGAGGAGATTCAGATCATCGGATACGACGATATTCCGCAGAGCAGGCTTTTGTTTCCGCCTCTTTCAACCATCCGCCAGCCTGCATATGAGATGGGAAAACAAGCGGCAAACCTGCTGCTGCAATTGATAAAGAAAGAGCCGCCGAAAGAGACGGCCATTCAAATGCCCGTGACTTACATAAGAAGACAAACGACGAGAAAGGATGATCACCATGAGTGAAATTTGTGTTATCGGAAGCTGTTCTATGGATCTGGTCGTCACATCTGAACGGCGTCCGAAAGCCGGAGAAACCGTACTGGGCACAGACTTTCAAACCGTGCCCGGAGGAAAAGGCGCAAATCAGGCTGTAGCCGCTTCCCGCCTGGGCGCAAACGTATATATGGTAGGAAAAGCAGGCAATGACAGTTACGGAAAAGCGATTATTGAAAACCTGAAGGCAAACGGTGTCAATACGGACTATATGGAAACGGTTACACACAAAAAAAGCGGAACGGCTCATATTGTGCTCGCAGAAGGAGACAACAGCATCGTCGTCGTAAAAGGCGCAAACGATGACATCTCCCCCGATTATGCCAAAAGTGCGCTGGCAAAACTTCCCGGCATTGATATCGTGCTGATCCAGCAGGAGATTCCTGAAGAAACCGTTGAAGAAGTGTGCAGCTACTGCCGCGTGCAGCAAATTCCGGTTATCCTGAATCCCGCGCCGGCCCGGCCGCTGAAACAATCGACGATTGAGGATGCCGCATATCTTACGCCGAACGAACATGAAGCATCCATTTTATTTCCTGACCAGACGAAAGAAGAAGCGCTCGCCGGCTATCCCGGCAAACTGTTCATTACCGAAGGAAAACAAGGCGTGCGCTACTCAGACGGCACCGCGGAACGGCTTGTTCCCGCCTTCCCTGCAGAAGCGGTCGACACGACGGGAGCCGGCGATACCTTTAATGCGGCACTTGCCGTCGCACTCGCGGAAGGTCGGGACATCGAGCAAGCGCTCTTGTTTGCCAACCGCGCCGCCTCCCTGTCCGTGCAGCACTTCGGCGCCCAAGGCGGGATGCCGGCCAGAAAAGAAGTTGAGGAGCTGCTCTCATGAAAAAACACGGAATGTTAAACAGCCACATTGCCAAAGTATTGGCCGATCTCGGGCATACAGACCTCATCGCAATCGGCGATGCGGGTCTCCCCGTCCCTGACGGTATCCCTAAAATTGATTTGTCCTTAACGGCGGGCGTTCCCGCCTTTCGGGACGTGACCAGCCTGGTAGCCGGGGAGATGGCAGTCGAAAAGGTGATAGCCGCTTCCGAGATCAAAGACGCAAATCCAGAGAATGCAAGTTTCATAAAAAGCCATTTCTCAGCGCAGGCGATCGAGTACATGTCCCACGAGGAATTCAAACGGCTCACACAGAAAGCAAAAGCCGTCATCCGAACGGGTGAAATGACACCATACGCCAACTGCATCCTGCAGGCGGGTGTGATTTTCTAGAAAGAAGGGATCCAGCATGCACATCGGCATGACAGACATTCATAAAGCATTCGGCAAAAACCAAGTGCTCTCCGGCGTCTCATTTGAGCTTCTGCCGGGAGAAATCCACGCTTTAATGGGAGAAAACGGAGCGGGCAAATCGACGTTAATGAATCTGCTCACCGGGCTCCACCAGCTCGACAAGGGAGACATTACGATAAACGGAACAAATATGAGCTTCTCCAATCCAAAGGAAGCCGAAAAGCACGGAATCGCCTTTATCCATCAGGAACTGAATATATGGCCGGACATGACGGTGCTTGAAAACCTTTTTATCGGCAAAGAGCTGACGACGGCGTTCGGCGTTTTAGAAACGAAGAAAATGAAAGCGCTAGCAAAATCACAGCTTGAAAAACTGGGAGTCTCTCTTCCTCTTGACCGGGAAGCCGGACAATGTTCCGTCGGACAGCAGCAGATGATTGAGATTGCCAAAGCGCTGATGACAAACGCCGAAGTCATTATTATGGACGAACCGACCGCGGCGCTGACCGAACGGGAAATCAGCAAACTGTTTGACGTGATGACGGCGTTAAAGCGGGACGGCGTATCCATCGTCTATATTTCGCACCGAATGGAAGAGATATTTTCGATTTGCGACCGGATCACCATTATGCGGGACGGCCTCACTGTCGATACGGCGCATATTAAAGACACTAATTTTGATGAAGTGGTCAAAAAAATGGTCGGGCGGGAGCTGACCGATCGGTATCCGACTCGCACGCCGTCACTCGGCGATAAGGTGCTCGAAGTGAAAAACGCCTCAAAAAAAGGAAGCTTTTCACAGATCAGTTTCCATGTGAGCGCCGGAGAAATCCTCGGCGTTTCCGGCTTAATGGGTGCCGGACGGACAGAAATCATGAGGGCGCTGTTCGGAATTGACCGGCTCGATTCCGGAGAGATCTGGATTTCCGGCCGAAAAACCGGCATTCGGGGTCCGTACGATGCCATCCGCAAGGGACTCGGCCTGATTACGGAGAACCGCAAAGATGAAGGGCTGCTGCTGGATACGTCCATTCGTGAAAATATCTCATTGCCGAACCTGACCAGCTTCTCTCCGAAAGGCATCATTGACCGAAAACGCGAGGCGGAGTTCGTTGAGCTGCTCATCAAGCGTCTGACCATTAAGACCGCATCTCCGGAAACCGCCGCCCGGCATTTATCAGGAGGAAATCAGCAAAAAGTCGTCATCGCCAAATGGATCGGAATCGGCCCGAAAGTTCTCATCCTTGATGAACCGACAAGAGGCGTCGACGTAGGCGCGAAAAGGGAAATCTATTCATTAATGAATGAACTGACCGATCGCGGGGTCGCCATCATCATGGTGTCTTCCGAGCTGCCGGAAATTCTCGGCATGAGTGACAGAATCATCGTCGTCCACGAAGGGCGCATCAGCGGAGAAATCAATGCGGCCGGCGCCACACAAGAACACATCATGACACTTGCCACGGGAGGGCAGCAGTATGAAAACTGAACCAATGACATCAACTGAACAAAAGCGATTTTCCATTCATACCTTTACGCAAAAACTCGGTCCGTTTCTCGGCTTACTGATTCTTGTGTTGATCGTTTCCGTTTTAAACCCGAGTTTTCTTGAACCCCTCAATATTCTCAACCTTCTTCGGCAGGTTGCGATTAACGCTCTGATTGCATTCGGAATGACGTTTGTCATTTTAACGGGAGGCATTGATCTCTCTGTCGGAGCCATCCTCGCCTTATCGAGCGCATTGGTCGCAGGTATGATGGTCTCAGGCATCGACCCGATCTTAGCCGTCATCATCGGCTGCGTGATCGGCGCCGTACTCGGCATGATAAACGGATTATTAATCACAAAAGGAAAAATGGCGCCGTTCATCGCCACTTTGGCGACAATGACCGTCTTTCGCGGACTGACCCTCGTCTATACGGACGGAAATCCGATTACGGGGCTCGGTTCAAATTACGCATTTCAATTATTCGGGCGCGGTTATTTTCTCGGCATTCCCGTACCTGCCATTACGATGCTGATTGCATTTGCGGCCCTGTGGGTTCTTCTGCACAAAACACCGTTCGGCCGCCGGACATACGCCATCGGCGGCAATGAGAAAGCGGCGCTGATATCGGGAATCAAAGTGCCCCGCATCAAGATCATGATCTATTCTCTGACAGGTTTATTATCGGCGCTGGCGGGAGCGATTCTGACATCACGCTTAAATTCCGCACAGCCGACGGCCGGGGAATCATACGAGCTGGACGCCATCGCAGCGGTCGTTCTCGGCGGAACGAGCCTGTCCGGCGGTCGAGGGCGCATCATCGGTACGCTGATCGGGGTTTTGATTATCGGTACGCTGAACAACGGCTTGAACCTTCTCGGCGTATCATCTTTTTATCAGCTCGTCGTCAAAGGAATCGTCATTTTAATCGCGGTGCTGCTGGACCGCAAAAAATCGGCATAGTAGGAGGACCATTATGAAGAAAGCCATCATCACGATCGCGGTATTATCACTGTTTTTGCTGTCCGCCTGTTCACTTGAACCGCCGCAATGGGCAAAACCGTCAAACACAAAACATAAAAAAGAATTCACTATCGGGCTCTCCGTCTCCACATTGAACAATCCGTTCTTCGTTTCATTAAAAGAAGGCGTTGTAAAGGAAGCCAAAAAACGGGGCATGAAGGTCATTATTGTCGATGCTCAAAATGATTCATCTAAACAGTCAAATGACGTTGAAGATTTGATCCAGCAGGGAGTCGATGCGCTGCTGATCAATCCGACCGATTCATCAGCGATTTCAACAGCCGTCGAATCGGCAAATTCCCTCGGCATTCCCGTCATTGCGCTTGATCGTTCAGCCGAACACGGCAAAGTCGAAACGCTTGTCGCCTCTGACAATGTCAAAGGAGGAGAAATGGCGGCCGACTACCTCGCCGATCAGCTCGGAAAAGGCGCCAAAGTGGCTGAATTGCAAGGGGTGCCGGGCGCATCCGCGACACGGGAACGCGGAACGGGCTTTCATCATATTGCCGACAAAAAGCTGGATGTCGTAACAAAGCAAGCGGCGGATTTTGACCGTACAAAAGGATTGACCGTCATGGAAAACCTTCTGCAGGGACATCCGGATATCAAAGCCGTGTTCGCCCATAATGATGAAATGGCACTCGGGGCGCTCGAAGCGATTAACAGCTCAGGCAAACACATTTTGGTCGTCGGTTTCGACGGAAATAAAGATGCGATTTCTTCCATTAAAAACGGAAAGCTGACAGCCACGGTCGCCCAGCAGCCGGAGCTGATCGGAAAACTGGCGGCCGAAGCGGCGGAGCAGGTGCTCAAAGGAGAAAAAGTCAAAAAAACCATTTCCGCTCCATTGAAACTTCAAACACAAAAATAACCGGCCGATGTTTAGACTTCCGGTAAAACGTGAAAGGATGAAGTAAAAGGAGAGATACAGATGAAGAAAACAGCCAAAGCGGCATCCATTCTGACCCTTGCAGCGGGAATATCAGCGGCTTCAGCTGCCGGAATAACGCCTCTTCCGGAGACACACGCGCAAGAAGCGGTCAAAATTGACGATCTGTACAGCTACCCGCTTGACTCTTATCTCGTTTCCGCGGAAGCATTGAATGTCAGAACAAAAGCATCAGCAGCCAGTCCGAGAGCTGATACCCTTCATTTAGGCGACAGCTTAAAGATCGTTTCATTCCAGAACGCTGACTGGGCAAAAGTACATTATAAAAACGGGAAAACAGGATTTGTATCTACTCATTATATTGTTAAAGAAGCAACAACCGTAAAAACGACGGCAAAAACAAAAGTATATACAGACAAACAAGCGGTCAAGGCTTCCCTTGCTAAAAACACGAGCGTTTCTTTCCTCGGATGGAAAAAGACAGCCGGCGGCGGCATTGACTTCGGCTGGGTGCTTGTCGATTACGGGGGCGCAACGGGATATATCAGCACAAAAGATCTGCAAAAACTGACATAATATCAAAACGGATTTCGCAAATTCAGCGCGAAATCCGTTTTTTCTTTCTTGAGCAGTCAGAAACGTCTAAGGTTCGAAATATTTCTCAGGAAATATTGTCGGATGAAGATGAATGCATACGACTCTAAAATGGCTTCTTTACGTAATCCGCCAGGCGTTTGGCATTGTCACGGATAGCCGCAGCATCGGCGGTGCTTACCCCGTACATCGCGAAAGCCGGCAAATAGGTCATACCCGTAAAATTAGCCATTGCCTGAAACGGCCTTAAGAGCTCGCTCAGTGAAAAATGGTTAGACCCGCCTGCCTGATATGCATCCTCTCCGGCACCTACGGAAACAGCCAGCAGCAATTCTTTGCCGTGCAGCGCCTTTCCTTTGGAGCCGTAAGCCCAGCCATACGCCAGCACATGATCCATCCATGTTTTTAAAAGCGGAGGCGCACTGTACCAGTACAGCGGGAATTGAAATACGATCCGGTCATACTGTTCACACAGTTGCCGTTCCTTTTCCGCATCTATTTTCCCGTCCGGATATTCTTTATAAAGCTCACGGACCGTGATTTCATCATGATTTTTTAATTCTTCTGTCCACGCCTTATTGACCGCTGAGTTGTCCATGTCAGGATGAACCGCTAATACCAATACTTTCACAGCTACCACACCTTTCCCTTTTGACTGTATTTTACCTAATCTTTGCCGGTTCAGCCAAATAAAAAGAAAGCCCCCGAGAAAAATGGGGCTTTCTTTTTTAATTTATTCCGGGCTTCCTTCGGTTGTTTCGATATCCTTCGCAAAATTCGGATTATCTAAATTTGCGTTGAAAAAGTCCGCCGTATTCGGAAGCTTGAGGTTCATATTCATTTTTTGAGAAATGGTCACTTTACAATCTTTAATGACATAGTCAAACACGTGTCCGCCGGAATTGCGTCCTTCATCAATGAAGTGCAGGTGATATCCGGAAACAGCGATGCCGTTTGCGTAACCCGGCGTCCAGAAGCCGGCGATTGTACCCTGAATGTCGTCAAAGTTGAACACAGGCTGTGTTTTCACCGCTTCGATCATCGGAACGTACGGTTTCTCCTGGCGTTCTACCGTTCTTGTCTGCACCTTTTTAAATACGCCGTCTAAACGGATCGCATAAAATAAGTTTTTACTAGGCAGAAGGCTGGCGATTTCCTGCTCGAATTCTTCACGGGTCATTTCGCCGTCGATCGTATGCGTCATATCCGGCGTGAAAAATGTGAATGAGCAGAATGGTGACAGGTCTCCGCCTTTAACAGGCGTAGCCGTTCCGTCGCCGCGCAGACGGTAAAATTCTCCGTCAAATCCGATTAATTCGCCGTCCAGTTTGTTGAACGTGCCGATTCCGAAATCACCGAACTTCGGAATGTCAGCCATATCAAAATCTCCGTCATATACTCCGTCCAGCAGAGATGTCATTGTGGATACTTGATAGATCTGATCCTCAGGTGAGCCTTTTTCTCCGCGGCTCATCATATGGATGTCGCTTGCGTTTTTCATATTCCCTTCACTCCTTTTAAATTGGGCTGTTTTAGAAAACAGGTCATGGTGCGCAGAGTGCTAGAGAGCTTTTGCTTTCATTTTTTCTTTGAATTGCTTCGGAAGCATGTCGCTTGATAAATGGACATTGTCACTGTAATCGACAGGAATGTCAATGATGACAGGGCCTTCTGTGTTCAAGCCTTTTTGCAGCACGTCTGCCAGCTGTTCCGGTGACTCAACGCGCAAGCCGGTGGCGCCGAAGCTTTCTGCATATTTTACGATGTCAATGTTTCCGAAATCTACGCATGATGTACGGTTATATTTTTTCATTTGCTGGAATGCGACCATATCATATGTGCTGTCATTCCATACAAGGTGAACGATCGGCGCTTTTAAGCGGACTGCCGTTTCCAATTCCATTGCAGAGAACAGGAATCCTCCGTCTCCTGAAACGGATACGACTTTTTCACCCGGATTCACCAATGTGGCGGCAATCGCCCAAGGAAGCGCTACGCCCAATGTCTGCATGCCGTTGCTGATCAACAGTTTCAGCGGCTCATAAGCGCGGAAGTAGCGGGACATCCAGATCGCGTGAGAACCGATATCGCAAGTGACGGTTACGTCGTCGTCAATTGCATTGCGCAGTTCTTGGACGATTTGCAGAGGATGCACTCTGTCGGATTTATGGTCGCTTGGCGCCTTCTCGCTGTCTGTGAGCATCTGTTTTAATTCGCTCAGCACTTCTTGTTCACGGCTGCCCATATCAAATGTCACAGCGTCGTGTTCAATTTGTTTAACCGTAGCGGCGATATCGCCTAATAACTCTAATTCCGGCTGATAGGCATGATCGATATCGGCCTGGATTTCGTCAAGATGGATAATAGCACGGTCACCGTTTACGTTCCAGAACTTCGGATCGTATTCAATCGGATCATAACCGATCGTTAATACGACATCCGCCTGTTCAAGCAGAAGATCGCCCGGCTGGTTGCGGAACAGTCCGATCCGGCCGAAATATTGGTCTTCCAGCTCTCTGGACAATGTGCCGGCCCCTTGATACGTTTCTACGAAAGGCAGTTTTGTTTTGGCAAGCAGTTTGCGGATTTGTTTTACCGCCTCCGGTCTTCCGCCTTTCATGCCGACTAACAGAACGGGAAGTTTCGCCGTCTGGATTTTCGCGATAGCCGCGCTGATCGCTTCTTCCGGTGCAGGGCCTTGTTTCGGCGCCGGCACGCTGCGTACGTTTTTCACATTTGTGATTTCATTCACAACATCCTGCGGAAAGCTCACAAAAGCCGCGCCTGCCTGACCTGCTGACGCTGCCCTGAAGGCGTTTGTTACCGCTTCTGGTATATTCCCTGTTTCCTGTACTTCTACACTGTATTTTGTAATCGGCTGAAATAGCGCCGCATTGTCCAATGATTGGTGTGTCCGTTTTAACCGGTCTGCGCGAATTACATTACCCGCCAGCGCCACTACCGGATCACCTTCTGTATTAGCCGTTAACAAGCCGGTCGCCAAGTTGGATGCCCCCGGGCCTGAAGTAACGAGACAAACGCCTGGTTTTCCAGTCAGTCTTCCGACAGCCGCAGCCATAAATGCAGCGTTCTGTTCGTGACGGCATAAAACCAGTTCAGGTCCTTTATCTTTTAACGCATCAAATACTGCATCAATTTTTGCACCCGGAATGCCAAAAACATGTGTGACACCTTGCTCCACTAAGCAATCAACAACAAGCTCCGCCCCCCGATTTTTTCCAGAGGTTTTTAGTTCATTTGTTGCTTTTGCCAACACCCTCACTCCTTATTATGCATATTAAATATAAAATTTTAAGTAATTTGTGATATTATTCACTATACACTCTTTGGAAATTGACCTCCAATATCAATTCGCCGTATGATTAATATGTTTCACGAATAATTAACAAAGAGAAAGGAATGGATAAGGATGGAGCTTCGCCATCTTCAATACTTTATTGCCGTTGCCGAAGAACTTCATTTCGGCAAAGCTGCGCTTCGGTTAAATATGACACAGCCGCCTCTCAGCCAGCAGATCAAACAGCTTGAGAAGGAAGTCGGCGTGACCTTATTAAAGCGCACGAAACGGGTTGTAGAGCTTTCAGCTGCCGGAGAAAGTTTTTTAAAACACAGCAGAAACGCGATCGAAGAAATAGACAAAGCGATTGAAATGGCGCAGAGAACGGCGCGGGGAGAGCTCGGCCGCCTTGTCGTCGGTTTTGTCGGCTCGGCCACATATGAATTTCTGCCGCCGATCATTCGGGAATTCCGCGAAAAATTCCCCTCCGTTAAGCTTGATCTGCGTGAAATTTCTTCTTTCAGACAGCAGGAAGAACTTCTGAAGGGGAACATTGATATCGGCATCCTTCATCCGCCTTTACAGCATTCCGCGTTACATATGGAAAAGGTGCAGAGCAGTCCGTGCATTCTGGCTTTGCCGAAGCAGCACCCGCTTACCGCTAAACAGACAATCGACATTCAGGATTTAAAAAATGAACCGATTATCACATTGTCGAAAGAAACATGGCCGACTTTATACCTGGAGTTTGTAAACTACTGCGAGCAGGCGGGCTTCAAACCGAAAATCGTTCAGGAAGCGACGGAGTATCAAATGGTGATCGGATTGGTTAGTGCCGGCATCGGTGTGACCTTCGTGCCTTCTTCTGCTAAAAAGCTGTTTAATCTCGAAGTCGCCTATCGCGGCATTAATCAGGTGCAGCTCACGGCCGAATGGGTCATTGCCTACCGCAAGGATAATCAAAACCCGATTCTGAAACATTTTCTGGATATTATGAATAAGCGCCAGGCTTTATTGCAGGCGGATAAGGAAAATGCATAAAAAAGAGGGCCGCCGAAAGCAGCCTCTTTTTTTTGTGCTTTTATGGATTTTTACTAAATTGGTAGAAACGCTCAGTACACCTTACGACCTGTACCCGTATACATACAGTACAACTGATCAGGAGGGATAAAAATAACGGGGCGGCAATGACCCATCTAAAAGGAGGCACAACACATTACACATATTACCGTCATTTTGACCCTGATTTCTTTCTTTGTGACCATTATTTTTATATTTTGGAGACCCGGGGGATTAAATGAAGCCGTTCCGGCGTCACTGGGCGCCATTCTCGTTTTGTTATGCGGAACCGTTTCCTTTCATGATTTGGGGGATATAGGGTCAAAAGTCACCGGAGCATCAATCACCATTATCTCCACAATGATTATGGCAATCGCGCTGGAAAGCTTCGGTTTTTTTAACTGGGCGGCGGCCAAACTGCTTCACCGCGCCAAGGGATCGGGCATCCGGCTTTTTTGGCTGACCAACCTGCTCTGTTTTTCAATGACGCTTTTTCTGAATAATGACGGCAGCGTCTTAATCACCACTCCTATTTTACTATTGGTCTTACAATATCTCGGACTTAAAAGACATCAGAAAACACCGTATTTAATAAGCGGCGTATTAATTGCGACGGCCGCAAGCACCCCGATCGGCGTCAGTAATATCGTCAATTTAATTTCTCTCAAAATGATAGGCATGGACCTTTATTTGTACACCAATATGATGTTTATCCCCGGCACGCTGGGACTGGTGTTTATGGCCTTTCTGCTGTTTGCCGTTTTTTACCGCCGTTTGCCGAAACAGCTCCCCGATATTCCGGTCCACTTTGACTCGCTGGAACACAAACGATATCATCCGCTTCAGCCTCCGCCAGACCTGACCCAAAACAGCCGTACGAACATCATGTTTTGTGTTTTGGTATTTGTATTGTTCGTCCGGATCAGTCTGTTTGCAGCTTCTTACAACGGCATATCCGTTTCGCTCGTGGCTGTCATCAGTTCAGTCATCCTGCTTGGCTGGAGATGGTTTTATTTAAAAATCGGACCGGCAGACTTATTAAGGAAAGCGCCTTGGCATATCTTTATTTTTGCCTTCACGATGTACATTATCATCTACGGACTGCATAATATCGGACTGACGGCGCTGCTTGTTCAGTCTATTGAGCCGTATGTCTCACAAAGTATTGCCCACGCTGCATCTATTATGGGCATTGCTACATCAGTCCTCTCTAATTTGTTCAATAACCATCCCGCCTTAATGATCAGCACTTTGACATTAACGGAAATGTCCATCGACCCATTAACCGTAAAAATCATTTATCTGGCCAATATTATCGGCAGTGATATCGGATCATTGCTTCTGCCGATCGGGACATTAGCCACGCTGATCTGGATGCATATCATCAGACAGCACGGCGAAAAAGTTTCTTGGTCAGAATATATCAAAACGACCATTATCGTTGTCCCTCTCACCGTCGTGTTTACCATTACCGTTTTATATGTTTGGATCAGTTGGATTTACCTTTAGCTCCCATGAAAAAAACTGCCTGCTGTATAAGAGAGGCAGTTTTTTCATTTATGGCAGGTGCATGGTTTTTAAATGATTCAATTTCCAAAAAACAGTATCGCCGTCTGCATTGGTCAGTTCAAGAATATTATCTGAGACATCCTGCAACAGCCCCACTTTATTCGGTATATCTCCTAAATCCAGAATAATCAGCTTCCCGATATATCTTTTTAATTGCTCCTCAAAATTCCGGACAAGGGGCACATTAGCGGGAACAACCGGCAGCTCTGAACTGTTTAACGTATACGGCGTCTGCTCATCGGAATAGGGTGTCAGCCATTTCAAATGATGCATCGAGATGAAAAGAGTCTTATAAACCGGAGAGAAGAAAACAAAATAATCATTTAAAACACTTGTCACATACCCATGAATGGAACGGTCTCCCGTAACAAATATTTCTGTGAATCTGCCTTTTATATGCTGGAGGGTATTCCGGTAAGAAAAGGAATGTTCCTGTTTTTCGGGATGCGGACTTTTTTTTCTTGCGTACGGTTCTTTATTCTCTTCGTCCGGGAGCGTCAATGTCATCCTCTGAAGATGCAGCAGCGGAATATAAAGAAACGTCCGGCCGTCATGAATCACAATGATATCCTGACCGATATCCAAAAGAGTTCCTGAAAATGTCGTATTCCCCGATATCTCAATATCGACTTGTTTATCCAGAAATCTGCTTAATCCAGCCATTTCATTCCCCCCTCTCCCGCGTTTACGGACAATCTTTCCAATCATTTACGGCCGTGTTTCCACCGATAATCTATTGTCCTTAATACAGTGGCGTAGCTATAAGAGTTCTCTTCCTCCCGTTTTGAGGATCGAACGGATCTTGATGATCTTTTCGACTTTTTAGAGGAAGTACGCTGCTCTTCGCGTGATTCTTCTTCATGCGGCTTTTCTTCTTCGGCGCTCTCTTTCTCACCTTTATTCTCGCCGTCTTTATTCTCCTCTTTTTTAGCTGCTCCTTTTGCCCCTTCGCTGATGCTCTTGATATGAAAAGGATAGATTCGCAGCACTTCTTTATCTTTCACAAGAGTATAGTGGCCGTCGGAATTATCCACAAGTATACCTTCAACGGCTTCAGGACCTCCGCGGTTGATGGATACCCATTTGTGGATCAGGCGTTTAAATATGCCGTGAAAATCATCAGCCATTTCAAATTGCGGGCGCTCCTCCTCTTGGCCGTCCTCTTCTTGTTCCGCGCTGATGCTTTTGACATGGTCGGCGTTAAAATATACAATTCCGTCATCTTCCGTTTCCAACACGAGAAAATCATCCCCTGTTTCGTGAAGCTTTCCTCTTTTCGATTCCGGACCTCCCTGATTCAATTGCACCGTGCGATTGGTCATCCGGCTGATCAGGTCTTGAAAATCATCAGCTTTTTCACATTCTGCCGCTTCGGCCGGCGATACGGTTTCACTCGTATTTTCCGTCACACTTTTCACATGTTTCCATTGATAATAAACGATTTTATTATCAACCTGAAGAGCGATATAATCCGATTGAATGTCTGCTAATCTCCCTGTCTTGGACTCCGGGCCTCCCCGGTAGACAGTAATTACTTTTCCTTCCATCTCATGCAAAAAGTTGTCATCAGACCGCTGCCGCTTCGTATTGCGTTTCATCTATTGTCCTCCTAGTCATTTTTCTCATAATGTAAAAAGCATAATGCATATATACGTATCACGATTATTTTCGGGAACTGATTCACCAGCCTATTTGTAAAAAATCTTTCTTCATCTCCAAATCAGATATTCCACCGCTCTAACTCACTGCTGATGAAGGCGGACCGCTCCTTAATGTATTCGCAAATCACTTCTGGCTCCCGGTCAAAGCAATCAATCTCTTCTTTCTTATATGGATCCTTCGCGACATGCGGCCTGATCTGCTCATACAGTGACATGACCTTCGGCTTCATATGTTCAATGGTAAACCGGTTCTGAAGCGTCTCTTCCAAAAGCCGTTTGTACGCTTTGCGGAAATACGGTTCATCCAGAAGCCTTGCAGTCAAGGTATTAAACCCTTGTATTCTGACATAATCGGCCTCCATCCGATCACCATGAATGTCTCTTCCCCACGTCGCATCGTAATCCCACGGAATGACTTCAAAAAGTCCCGTTTCATGATTCCGGTACAAAGCGTAATTATGAACAAATCCATCGTAGTTTGAGGTAAACACGATGCCCGCAAGCCACCGCAAATACTTATCGGCGTCCAAGTGTTTGACGATCTCCCCCTTGAACTCTGACTTCGGCACGGTATTAATTTTATAGATCATATCCTGCAAGTATAAATCGTCTTCTTTCGTTCCCGTTTTCTTTTCATAACCAAGTTCGAGCGATGTTTTCGTATCCCGCTCCAGATCACTGACGAGGGAGAAATTGGCGTCGTCATCAACCGCGTAAAAAACAGCGCCGTCCGCCAAATTCCGTTTCGCCAGAAAATATTCATCCACTGACTCCAGCTCAAGATACACCCCCTCATGTCTGCCATTGATTTGCAGGGTTACGAAATTCGCCTTTGGTGACAGCGTCCCAAGCTCCGCAAAGAAATCGAGAGACAGCTTATTCCGCATCATCGACGGATCTTTGTATTCAGCGTTTAAATGTATCTCTTTTGCCCTGCGAAATGTTTTCGGCGAATAAAAAGCGATGTGATACGATTTTTTCTTGAAATCTCTTATATGAGAGCCGCGGTACGCCAGATCAATGTCAAGCCGTTTTTGATTCACTCTCAGCACCGCGGGCACCGGATCATCATCCCAAATGTCTTTTTTCAGCTCCATTAAGTCTTTCGGGTGAATAAACAGCTGGTATAGAGGCAATGTTGATTGGTCTTTCATCAGTAACCCTCCCTGTATTAATTTAGGCTGTGCTTTTTATATAAAACTCAGCGAATCACACATACACTTTTTTCATTCATGCGTACTATGTGGTAGTAAGGATCGCATCCTTAAAACATATATCATGAGGAGGTTTCAAAATGGGCCACTATTCCCATTCTGATATCGAAGAAGCAGTAAAGTCCGCAAGCACCGAGGGATTGGAAGATTATTTGTACCAAGAACCAAAAAGCAGTAAGAAGAGAAAATCTCGCAGCCGTAAAAAATCATGCCGCTCTCACAAAAAATCTCGCAGTCATAAAAAATCGTGCCGCTCTCACAAAAAATCTCGCAGCCATAAAAAATCCCGCTCTCACAAAAGATCTCGCAGCCATAAAAAATCCCGTTCTCACAAAAAATCTCGCAGCCATAAAAAATCCCGTTCTCACAAAAAATCTCGCAGCCATAAAAAATCCCGCTCTCACAAAAAATCTCGCAGCCGTAAAAAATCATGCCGTTCTCACAAAAAATCTCGCAGCCACAAAAAATCATGCCGCCGCAAGAAAAAACGCACGCAGAAAAAACCTTATCGTCCTCATAAAAAAGACCCTTGCAAAAAAGACGATTACTGCAGCAAAACAGAGTACTGGAAAGACGGGAACATCTGGGTTGTAAAGAAAAACTACAAGTAACGCCATTCGTAAATAGGCTGCCGGCTAAACGGAAGCCTTTTTCCTCAATCAGATATATGCCACGTGATAAGATATGCAGCCGGTTTTCTTTTGTTGTGTTTCCGAATTTTCTTTCTGTATAATCAGGTCATACGATAAAGAAAGGCGGCCGAAATCATGCATATCTTACGAGCAGACGAACTGAACGCAAAAGACACTTACAAATTGCTTTCGGGCACAGTCGTTCCCCGGCCGATCGCATTTGTCACTACGCGGTCATCCATCAACGGCGCCGTAAACGCGGCGCCCTTCAGTTTCTATAACGTTGTCTCCGCAGAACCGCCGCTTCTGGCCATCTCAGTCAGCCGCGCGGACGGGCGGCAGAAAGACACTGCGAGAAACGCACTCGCTCATCGGGAATTCGTGGTGCACGTCAGTGATGAATCCATTATTGAAGACATTAACAAAACGGCGGCAAGGCTTGATCCTGATGTCAGTGAACTTGGCATGACAGACCTTTCTGTGACAGACAGCGCTTGCATCAGCGTTCCCGGTATAAAAGAAGCAAAGGTCAGGTTTGAATGTATACTCGAACGCCATCTTCCGTTCCAAAATGACAGCGGAGAAACGACGACAGACCTCATCATCGGCAGAGTCGTTTGTTTTCATTTGAATGACCAAGTATATGACGCCGATAAAGGCTACATACGGACAGATGAGCTGAAGCCTGCGGCAAGGCTCGCGGGGAATGAATACGCCAGACTCGGGAAGACATATACGCTTGTCCGCCCGACCTGAAACAGGAACCATTATAATAGAAGAAACTAGTCAAAAAGACCCCTTTCGAAAGGGGTCTTTTTGAGTCTTTTACCATGTAACTCAACCTAATGTCTTGTAGAATGCCGAAACTTACAAGGTCCTCACCCGTATGAAACGAGTGGCACATTTTTAGGAGGCAGACGATGGATTTCATTCAGTTACTGATTTTTTCAGCCGTATTTATTTTGCTCAGCCTTATGTTTCAAGTATTTGCCGTCAAAGTTCTCAATTTGCCAAAGCCTGTTAAAAAGCAGAAGCCGATAAACGGCACACATCGATTAATCGAAATCACACTGCTTATTACGGGCATCGCAGCGGTGAATTTTTTCAATGAAATGTACGTATTTGCGGGAGTTGTTTTCATGCTATTTTGCTGCAGCGGCTTAATGGAATGGCGGCATCGGCGGGAGGAAAAGCAATATGTGTACGATTCGTTTTACGCGGGTCTTTCTGCCGCGCTTGGCGTGCTTATTTTTTTCATCAGTCAGCGTAGCTCTATACTCCTGCGGCCGCTCCGTCGCCGCGCGGGTCGGCCCCGCCTTGGAGAAAGCCTTCTTCATCAATGATGATCGCTGCCGCATGGCCCATAAGCCCGTCAAAATCACCAACGGTCTCGACGCGGTGGCCGCTCTGCCTTAGGGCTTCTCTCGTTTCAGGGCTGATTCTGCTTTCAACCCTCAGCCCTTCATACTCCTCTCCCCATGTCCGTCCCCAGACCCAGCGCGGCTCATTGATCGCCTGCTGGGGGTCCATTTTGTAATCAATGATGCGCGTAATCATCGCTGTCTGAGTTTGCGGCTGGCCTTCTCCTCCCTGGGTTCCGTACAGGATGTGAGGCTTTCCTTCTTTACAGGCCATCGCCGGCATGAGAGTGTGGAACGTCCGCTTGCAGGGTTCAAGTGTATTGACATGGGATTCGTCCAGCGAAAAAAATGACCCGCGGTTTTGCAGCAGAATACCCGTCTCCCCCGCTGTAACGGCAGATCCGAACTCGAAATAGAGGCTCTGAATAAAGGAAACGGCATTTCCTTCCGCATCGGCGACGGCGGCATAAGCTGTGTCGCTTCCGACCGGCCGGCTTACCGCCGGCGCAGCCACGTTACCGATTTCTTCCGCAAGCTGCTTTGCATACCGTTTATCAAGCAGCCGATCCAGCGGAATATGAGAAAATGCCGGATCAGTCAGCACTTCATCCCGGTGCTGAAAACTCTTCTTCAGCGCCTCGATCAGCAGATGATAATAGTCAAAGGAACCGTGTTCGATCTGAGAAAAATCATAGTTTTCCAATATATTGAGCGTCATTAAGCCTGTAAAGCCCTGTGAATTCGGCGGAGCCTGATAGATTTTACACCCGCGGTAATCGGAGGATACCGGGTTCGTCCACTCGCCGCGGTGGGCTTTAAAGTCATCAAGTGTCAGACGGCTGCCGTTGTTTTGCAGAAAGGATGTGATGCGTTGAGCGAGGTCTCCTTCATAAAAAGCGCTTCTGCCTTTCTCGGCAAGCTGCTTCAAGCTGGCCGCCAGATCCTTTTGGACAAACCGTTCACCGGGCATGGGCGCTTTTTTGTTTCTCGTAAAAATGGCCGAGGTGTAAGGCATCGAGGCTAAAAGAGCGAGATTGCGTTCTGTGTGGGCGCACTGGTCGGCGGACACCGGAAATCCGTTTGCCGCATAATCAAGAGCTGGCTTCAGCACCTCAGCGAGCGAAAGACGCCCGTACGCCGAAAGCACGGCATCCCAGCTGTCCGCCATTCCCGGAACGGTAATGGCGCTTTCTGTCCCGCGCAGAGGGATCGCTTCTCTGCCCCAATACAAGTCTCTCGTCACATGCTTCCCTGAACGGCCGCTCCCATTATAAGCTTTGATTCGTCCCGTTTCTTTATGGTAAGTGAGCCAAAATGAATCCCCGCCAAGACCCGTCATATGCGGATACACAACTGCCAGACAGGCGCTGACCGCCACTGCCGCGTCAAACGCGTTTCCGCCCTTTTCCAGAATGCCGGCCCCCGCCTGAGAAGCGAGATAATGCGGACTGACGACCATTTGTTTCGTTCCGATGGTTGAAGTATTCATGGCAAGCCCCTTTACAAATTTTCTCAATTATAAAAAGCGGCTTCGCGGCCATCCACATTCCTGAAAGAAAATCTCACACACTATTTACTTTTCGATAAGAAATAATTCTAAGTCATTACGTATCGAAAACAATAAAAAATTTCTCCCTTCATACCGTAACGTTTCATGATACAATAATGTCTACCAAATGAAGGAAGGTGAAGCGGGTTGGAACATGAATACAGCATACCGAATCTTGTCCTTGATGAAACGGATAAACAGATTCTTTCGATTTTGCACGAGGAAGGGAGGATTTCCTATACAGACGTAGGAAAGCGGGTTAACCTGTCGCGAGTGGCGGTTCAGCACCGCATTCAGCATTTACTGGATGCCGGCGTGATTGAAAAATTCACCGCTGTCATCAACCCGGCGAAAATAGGCCGCCATGTGTCCGTGTTTTTTAATGTGGAAGTGGAGCCGCAGTATTTGGAGGAAACCGCATTAAAGCTTGAAAAGGAACCGGCCGTGACAAGCCTTTATCATATGACCGGACCGAGCAAGCTCCATATGCACGGCATTTTCACAAATGATCAGGAGATGGAAGAGTTTTTGACAAAACGGCTCTATACGCAAAAAGGCGTCGTCAGCGTCGACTGCCAAATGCTGATTAAACGGTATAAAAGCAGAACGGGCATGAAGCTGTAAGGAGGATATAGCCATGAAACATCCCTATTGGGACATTACGGCGGCGATGGTCCGAACGGGCATTCTCGGATTCGGGGGCGGACCTTCGGTGATCCCGCTCATTCGCCATGAAGCCGTCAATAAATACAAATGGATAGATGATGATGAATTCGGAGAAATATTAGCGATCGCTAATGCGCTTCCCGGACCGATTGCCACAAAAATGGCTGCGTATCTGGGCTTCAAGCTGAAAGGCACGTTAGGCGCAATCGTGGCAACCCTCGCCCACATTCTGCCTACATGCCTTGCTATGGCGGGCTTGTTTGCGGCTGTCAATGTCTTAAGCCACTCAGCAATTGTTGCCGGCATGATTGGCGCTGTAACACCGGTGATCGCCGTCATGCTCGGCATCATGGCGTACGAGTTTGGCCAAAAAGCGCTTAAAGGTTTCGGCTGGGTCACGGGCATCCTGTTTTTTATCATCGCTTTTATCGGCCTGCAAACGCTGCAGATCAATCCCGGCTTTGTCATTATTATTTTCTTAGCGTACGGCGCGTTTCATTTTAAATTAAAGGACAAAATCACAAATAAACGTTCAAAAGATAAAGGAATGTCGGCCTCATGATCATGATTTATGTATTTATGGCGTTTTTTGTCGCAAACGTACTCGGATATGGAGGCGGACCGGCGTCGATCCCGCTGATGTTTGAAGAAGTCGTCAACAGATACAGCTGGCTCTCAAACGATCAATTCTCAAATATGCTCGCACTTGCGAACGCATTGCCGGGCCCGATCGCAACCAAAATCGCGGCGTATGTCGGCTACAGTGCAGGCGGGTGGCCCGGGTTCCTGATTGCGCTGATCGCCACCGTCGTACCGTCGGCGCTCGCATTGATCGTCCTCTTGCGCATCATTCAGCGCTTCCGCCAATCCCCTGTCATCAAAGGTATGACGCTGTCCGTCCAGCCTGTCATCGCCGTCATGATGCTTATTCTTACCTGGCAAATCGGCGCAGACGGCATCAAAGCGATCGGCTGGGTTCAAGCGATAGTGATTGCGGGGATTTCCCTCCTTGCCTTGACAAAATTCAAGATGCATCCGGCCTTCCTGATTATCGCGGCGTTTTTGTATGGAGGTCTTGTGGTTCCTCATTTATAAAGAAAAGCACCTGGACAGGTGCTTTTTTATTTTGGCCCGGAAATACCATTTGATATGACAACTGTTTCTTCGCCTGCATCACTCTTGATGATTTGCTTAACTTGCAGCGTTGCGCCTGCCATTCTCACAAATTGCTGAACCTGAGGCGAATTGGTTTCAGCCTGTATCCAAACAGAAGTCGGCGCTTTCCAAGCTAAAAAGAGTGCAAGAATCAACATACCAGAGATAACCAGCAGCAGCTTCATAGAGCATCACTTCTTTTCAATAAGCTGCTCGCCGCGCTCAGCGCCTGATGATCGTGAAGAATATCACCGGGACGATTGCCTTCTCCCAGCACATAGCCTTTAAAGGACATCCCCATAAAATGAAAAATATGTTCAAATTGCTGAATCAGCGGCAGCCCTTTTAGTTTAGGATTGTCTCCTCCCACTGCTGTTACATATGCCTGCTTCGCTGACATTTGCTGTTTAAAATCAGGAAATCTCGGATCTCTCAGCGTCTGTGACCAGCGATCAATAAACATCTTTAATGTCCCTGACATGCCAAACCAATAAATTGGGGTGGCGAATACAAGAATATCGCACGGCAATATCCGCTCAATAATAGAATCGCAGTCATCTTGAACAGGACGAAAGCCGCCTTGGGCGTGACGCAGATCTTCAATTGGCCGGATTCGATATTTCCGCAAATGAATGTGCTCCGCATCGAATCCTTGAACAGCTTTATCCGCAAGAATATCCGTATTTCCGCCAGACCTCATTCCGCCATGAATAACCGCAATTTTCATGATGCATCTGCTCCTTTGTTTACAAATGATTTTCTTCATCATATAATGGATTCATCAATCAATACAGATGATTATTTCGATTATTCCAATCGATAAAACCGATTTAGAAAGGGCGAGAACATATGGAATTGAAGCAGCTGATCACCTTTATTACCGCAGCAGAACATGTAAACTTCACCCTAACCGCCAAGATGCTTAACTATGCACAATCAAGCGTTACCTCTCAGATCAAATCACTTGAAGAAGAAATCGGGACTCCTTTATTTGAACGGCTCGGCAAGCGGCTCATCCTGACAGAAGCCGGCAAAACATTCAAATCCTATGCGGAGAAGATCATTGCGTTAACAGAAGAAGCAAAAATGGCCGCAAATCAAGTAAGAGAAACAACCGGAACCTTGAAAATCGGCGCGACGGAAAGCCAGTGCACATACCGCCTTCCGCCTATCATAAAAGAATTCAAACAAGCTTTTCCTCAAGTAAAGCTCATATTCAAACCGTATGTTTCCAACGAACAAGCGAAAGAACAGCTCTTACAAGGCCAGCTTGATATCACTTTCATTTTGGATGTGAACCGAACGGAAGACGCACTGCACGTTGAATCTTTGATTCAGGATGAAATCAAAATGGTAGCCGCCAATGACCATCCTTTTCCAGCAGACTCACCAGCAACATTGAAGGATCTTCAAAACGAAACCCTTCTGCTGACAGAGGACGGCTGTTCATACCGCACGCTCTTTGAGAACACTTTACATGACGCCGGAGTCTACCCTAACAAATTAGAATTCGTCAGCATAGAAGCCATCAAACAATGCGTGATGGCCGGACTTGGAATTGGACTATTGCCTGAAATGACAGTAAAAGACGATATTGCCGAAGGACGGATGAAAGAACTCAGCTGGCAGAATGAATGCCCCGTTTTTACTCAATTAGCATGGCATAAGGACAAGTGGATGTCTGCGCCATTAAAGGCTTTTATCGATTTGACGCGAAAAACACTCAAATAAAAATCTTATCTGCAAGGACGACAAGGTTTTTAATAAAGCAGACACCAAGCATACAAAAAAACACTTGGTGGCTTAAGCCCCAAGTGTTACACGTGATTTTTCTGATAAAATGTTCGCAAAACGTGCGTTTCAAGATCAGCCAAGCGTACAGGGATCGGCAGCCTGCTTTCTCGATTGATCATTTTCATTGTGATCTGATAACTGCTTTCTAAATCAATGTTATGTCCACAAGACAAGAAAATAGGCTTCACGTCCCGCCGCGTACGCAGCGCCCGGCCATATACCTCGCCGTCAATGAGAATATCGGTGCAGGCGCCGACTTCATTTTCAGGCATCTCGAAATCGCAGCCTTTGATTTTGAGATAGGTTTTCGCAATCCCTATCGTCGGCTTACCCAGAAAAAAAGCCGCATGGGTGGCAACGCCCATATGATTGTAATGCAGATACCCGTTGCCATCAAACAAAAACACATCCGGCTCCGCCTCCAGCTTTTTGGCCGCTTCAATGATCAGCGGCAGCTCGCGAAACGCAAGAAAACCGGAAACATACGGCACGCTGATTTTCCCCATGCTGTGCACTTTTTCAATCACTTCTTTTGTATCAGCGTCAATCACGATGATACTGCATACGCCGTACGGTTCCCCGTCCTGATCCCAATAAGCGAGGTCGACGCCTGCGCATGTGTTGACGGAGTCTGGATGGATGACAGGGGATAGGTTGATTTTATGTATAAGGGATTGTTGTGTTTGAATAAAATCCGATTCATCATTTAGATCAAAATCGTGAATTTGATGTATTTTCATTTCACTTGTTTTCCTCTCTTAAAATAGTCTTCGTGCTCAATCGTCCTGCGTTTCGATCTAGCGAAGATTCCTTCAACAAATTATATCTTTTATTAAAATTCATTTTTCATTTCTTTCATAAAAATAAGGTCCAATTGTTTAAGTAATTCTTTAAGTTCAGTACACATAATATCTTCTAAAGGATTTTCCCAATCTTCGTTTTTTATCAGTTCAATGCCATAACTGCCGGTTGGATCGCCTTCTGGGTAACACCCTACATCAAGCAGCAAATTTTTAGTTTTATGAGAAATCTGCAGGAGGTCTTGATTAAAGTCAAATAACCAAGCATCATCATTTTCCTCTAGAGTTTTAGGGTCAGTATCTTTTAATGTAATATAATCAACAGTCCAGCCCGCCGGTATCTTAAGCCTTAAGAAATTGGGAACATGTTGGCTTAGCTGTTGCAAACCCTCTAAAACCCCACTTCCCACAGTCCAGATTTGATATTCTAACTCTTCCAATAATTGTTCCATTTTATTAAAAGAGTCTTCTTTATAAATCTTATCTGCTTTTAAGCCCACTACTTTGAAATTACGTTTTTCATTTTGTAGTTTTACCAGTTCATATTTTTCTTCCATTCTTTTTTCTGAATTTAAATTGTTCTGTACTACAGACCAGCCATTACAGATTTTCAATGGCTGCAATTGAGAAATTTGATTTCTGTCCATCCAGTTTCTCCTTGTATTCCACATTGTTATATTATCTATAAAAAAACTTGCCGATGACAACACAGCAAGCTCTTAACTATAGCAATTCTAATACATCAGTAAACAAGGCATCTCCTGTTGAAAGGCTGTATATGTGGCAATTCACTCCACTCATACACAGTATCATAGTAATCATACAAATAACTGAGTTCAATAAATCCTTTCTCATGCATTATTTTATTAATATAGTTCGTTCCCTGAATCAATTCTAAAGATTCAGCGGTCCCAACAATCTCATAAGCCCCGTCGATTAAATCGTGTCTTAGGGAATAACTATAATCTAATACATAAACAGGAACCAATTTAGATACTTTCATATTGATTTGCTGTTCTAAATGAAAACCATTTTCCCCAGAAAGATCTTGCAAATGGATATCAATTTCTCCAGAAGGATTGTTTAAATCTCTAACTTCAATTTTTTTCAAACCTTTTATTTGAGTAAATTCATCAGGTACTTTTATTTTCTCTGCGCATTTGTTCTTGTACCATTCGTCTAATTCCCTATTCACAAATAGACGATGAAGCAATTCACCGATTTCAGGGTATTCATTAATAAATCTGATTCCATGTTCCATTTGTAACTATTCCATCCATTATTATTTAACTACTTCCACCAAGTAGTTGTTACTTGTTTTAAATGATATTCAATATATAAAATCACTTTTTTATAATCATCTGATGAAAATTCTTTAATAGGATCTTCCCAATCATTATTTTTGACTAGTAAAACCAGATAGTTACCTTCAGGAGAAATGTCAGGAACCCAGCCTAAATCAAGCGTTATTGAGGATTGTTCATGATAAAGCTGCAACAAACTGTCTGTGAACAAAAACCAGGAATCATCATTCGGTTCTAAAGTTCTTGAATCTATTTCAACAAAATGATTATAATTTACTTTCCAACCTTGTGTTATTCTTAGGGGATGTAAATTTGCTTTTTGAACATCTAGTTTAACATATTTTACCATAGATAGAACCTCTTTAGTTTTGTTTTCAGTCACTTGATATAAACTATTTTCATGGTTTACCTTAGTAAATTCTAGCCTATTATTTTTTCTCCCTTTAAATTGGGTGTTTGTTGTTGAACCTATTCCATGACCAGCTTGATGCTCATTTGGGAATTTTGTAGAGTGGACAGCAACTTTTTTTCTCATCGGTTAACCAGAGTTTCTATATATATCCATGTGAAATATAAAAGAGATCTGAAGGCGTTTCTATTTCGCATTAAAAATTCAACATTTTACAATTATACCATTAATTCCTTCAAAGATAATATCTCTCATAACTTCATTATTACTTTTATAATTTCTTTCATTTTTTATTTTATTAAAAACTTGCTTGATAACCCCATCAATCATTATTGTTAACCCTTCAACGTCTTCTTCATCGCTTCTTTTTTAAACATTTCATTCAATATAATTAACTTCTGTTCTTGCGACATTACATTCTCTCCTTTACATTTTCGAATCATTTTATTTCACTTTTCACAAAACTAACTTTAATTTTTCGCTCTATAAATCAACAGTTTTGAATTAGTTTTACCATTAATCCTGTAAAAGCTTGATCATTTGTAATGTTTCTTGCTTTCACAAGGTAAAAACTAAAAAAGCAGGTACAGTATAACTACCTGCTTTTTTAGTTAAATTTTATTACTAAAGTTAATTTCTTTTACAAGGATAGCTTCGTTTCCGTACTCTTCAATGTCGGCCTTTAGCCAACCGCTTTCCTCTTCTCTATATTTATGAAATCTAAGTGTCGCAAAACCTTCATCAATACTTATAATCACAACAAATTTATGCTCAGGAAATTTTTCTTTTAAATGTTGTTCCCAACCGTCTACTACCTGAAACGCATAAAGTGAAATCTCTTCATCAGACAAATCACTGTTGTCTAAATAATCGTTTATGCGGAGCTCATTACACGATGCTTCATACCCCGTTTTATCCCCGTACATTCTCAAAATTCTATTCCAATTTATCGTTGTATTATCAGTTAACTCATACTCTAGATCTAGAATATAGCAATCGTCTACTTTAACTATATTAGGTGAAATAATATCCTTTAATTTAGATAGGTCAACTTTATTTGCATTACTCCGATCTTCAAGTCGTTCTTTTAGTCTTTTCATATTTTTATTTGTATATTCCATATATAATCTTCACTCCTATACTAAAATACAGGATCTTCACCTAAAAATTTCAATCCCTTATTTATAGCTTTCTGAACACTCTTGTCTTTAAGTACTTTTTGAATTTTGCTAGGTGCATCTTCACCTGTTTTTTGGTCATAAAACTTTTTTGTTTCTACATCAAAATACCATTTTTTATTATTTGGCTCGTGATAGTGAATTTGACCTTCTCTTTGCCCTGGATTTGGGTTTTCAATGTCTATTCTTTCTGTCTTCCCATTTTGCCATGTTGTCTTACTTGCAATTTGAGTTCCACTTTGACCGAAAAGTTTCTTACTATTCCCGCCACCACTACCAGCCATCTTCACAATCCCAAGATCTTTCACAGCTTTGGTTTTCACATCAGCATGAATGATTGGGAAAGTTGCGCCATCCGGTGTGACAGCCTTGTGGACACGAATTTTTACATTCGTCGGTACTTTGAATTCTTTTACTTGGTCTAGAATCTTTTTCCCTTTTTCAACTTTTGTTGCTTGTGGCGATTTTGCAAGCGGTATGCCTTTGTTTACATGCTTCGCCAGTGCGCCGGCTCCAACCAAACTCAGCGCAGCTTCCAGCGCCCCTTGCTTCCGCTTCTCCTCGGACACTTTGTTTCCGAACATATCTCTGCCTGTGACGGCTTCTGTGAATCCGTTTGAGGCGACAAGGCCGTATGCGCCCATTTCTGTCATTTTGAGAATGTCTAAGGATTTTCCGGTTTTATAGGCATCTAAAGCATGTTCTGCGGCAATGACGGTTTTTCCGGTTTTGTAAATGGCTTTTCCGCCTTTGAAAGCGCGGCCCGCCCAGCCGACGACCGGTATGAATCCGGCGGCGGCCATGGCGCCGGCTGTGACGCGTTCTGCGGTGGAGAGTTTTTCGCCGGTCACCGGATCAACACCTTCGGCTGCTCTTTTATAATCATAATAGCCGGTGACTTCGCCGGTAAAGTTGCAGATTCCGTCCCATGTTTTTTCGTACCATGGTTTATTGGCTTCTTCTTCAGCCTTTTCCTGAAGCCGTCTTGCTTCGGCCTGCTGGGCTTTTGCGTCAATATAGTCCGTTCCCTGTTTTTCTGTCGCCATGACGCTTTTGTAGATTTCATTGCTGTGGAAGGCTTTTTTGTCATAGTACATAGGGGATGCGCTTTTCCCGTTGCTGGTGGCCTGCATGAGAACGGAATATTTGCTGAGCACTGCGTTGTCCAGAGATTCTAAGTTTTGATATTCAGCGGTCAGGGATTCATCAAGCGTATCGACTGCCGTGATCGTGTCGCGTCTGGTTTTCTGGGCATCGCCCATTTTATCAGCGTAATCATCCAGCGTATATGTGTCGAGATGAATAATATCGCTGATGCCTGACAAAATTGAATCGATTTCTGCTTTATGAGCGGAGACAATCTCTGAAGCTTTCAAATCCGCGTTGGGCAGCTCATGCTCCAAAAATGAAGTCTCCACATATGTATCGCTGAGTTCTTGATCTTTAATGTCACCTGAAATGCCATTTAAAAACGCAATTTGAGCAGAGACAAGCGTCAGCCAGCTGTCGGCGATTTCCGCTTGTCCCTGAAAAAAATCTTTTATATTGTCTGCGCCTTTCCCTTTCAAAGCATCACCCAGATCGGCCACACCTTGAAAGGCTTGTTTGAGCGCACGCAGCTGCTCTTCAAGGGCTTCGTATTGTTTCTTTCTCTTATCTGCTTCGTCCGTTAACGATTGTGATTCAAACACTTTGCTCATCGGCAAGTCCTTTCTTTCGTTATTTTACGGCGATCGCCTCGTCCTGTTCTTTCAAAGAATCTACGTTGTCTTTAACGTCCGCGATATTCTTATGAACGGCCTGCTTGTATTCGCTGATCATCGATACAAGCTTTGCCTCGCGGGATTGGTATTTGGAGGTATAGTCGAGCTTGTTTTTTCCGTTTGAACCGGCGTTCCCGATCGAAACGGCCTCCAAAGCGCTGCTGACGGATTCAAGCTGCTTCATGACAGCTCCGTATTTGAGTTTTATTTCTGCCATTAAAACCAACTCCAGCTTTTTTTGATTGATTGTATTTTTTCTCCGACTGTGTCAAGGGCTTCTTCTCCCAGCGTCAGCAGGTGCTCTGCCTCTCTCGCGATGCTTCTGGCGGCAAGGAGCCCTCCTTTTTCAATTTCAAACTGTGTCATCTTTAAGCCGATTCGGTAAATATAACCGTCGTATTTGTCTGTAACGATTCTGTATGCTTCTGTATGGGCCTGATCGCGCCGGTCATCAAATTCTTCAGCAAAAGCGCCGGTCCAATGATGATCCAGGTGCGGCCTGAGGATGTCCCTGATTTCAGACACGCCCTCTTCCTGCAGAGATTCTATCTCTCTTTTCGCTTCTTTTAATTTATCAATTTGGTGTTCAACCTCGCCCAGTTTATGGCTGATTGTGCTGTTAATATGGCTTAATGTGCTTGAATGGCTCATCTTTTTCACCTCGTCTTACGCAAAAAGTCGTACAAAAAGCACAGACTTTTCCATGCTATATTTCCATATATTATATTTTAAAATAGACAGAAAGCAGCTTAAATAGGTTAAATGACTTATTTTCAGCAGCCGAGATGCTCATCATTAACGCCAAAAGACTCACATAAACGGCATATCCATTCATTGATCTCCTCTATGTATCCATGATAAATTCCCTAAAAAAAGGAGACAGTGATTAACCGTCTCCTTTGCCTTGTATCATGATCATCATACTGTCGTTAACTGCAGTCCCAGTTGTACAAAACGTTTGAGAAATCTTTTTTCTTCAAATCTTCCGGTCTGATAAAGAAATTGGCGATTCCCACATCTCCCCACATCGAATCAATGTCATCATCTGAATCAATTTGCAAAAGCAGAATCGTATGGTTTTGATGGGAGTAAGACCGCGGATCTTCCTGGGTGAAGGACGCATAGCCGCCGATTTTATGGCCGAATGCGTTCGCCGTATATTCGTCATACACCTCATCGTCAAACTGCTCGAAATAGTCAAAGGCATCCTTCCCGGCATACTGCCTGAATTGAAAATCAGACGGGAGCACCCATTCAGCAGACAGCTCAGGGGTGATCAGCGCTTCGGATTGAATCGGAAAATCGTACTCCTCTTCAACCTGAACGAAAGAAAAATCATCCATGAGCTCCGCTTCTTCTGCTGTCACATTTTCAAAATATTTGACGCAGAAACCCGTTTGCGCGCACCCGTCGTCAAAATTCAAACCGTATACGTCATCACTGACCGATATGTAAAACTGAAGAATGCCGGTGTCCGGAAAATCAGGGAGTCCGGGCAAATCCGCAAAATTGATTTGAGCGAGAAGCTTCATCGGCCTGCCGCTTTCATCTTCAGGGTATGGTTCATGTTTCGGAAAATAGGGGTCTCCGGCAATTTTACTGTCATACCGACCCGTTTCAGCTTTTTTGACGTGCAGTTTGATAAAGCGCCGTGCTGACGTTTCCAACAGACTGCGGGATGATTCCATTTGCTTTGGCAATTTCCATGTGTTTTCCACGATTAATATCTCCTTCGTCTCTAATGATTGTATGATAAAAGGCCGGCGCGGTCCGCCGGCCTTTCAAGTGACAGAATCAGTCTGAGGCACGACGGCTCTTCTTCCGATTGAGATATATTCCACGCCCGCCTGTTCCGCTTCCTCAAGCGAGTGGCAGTTTCTCCCGTCGAAAATAACCGGGGTTTCCATCAGCTCTTTGTACGCTTCAAGCGGGAAGTGTTTAATTTGTTCCCAATCTGTCAGAATCAGTACGGCATCCGCTCCTCTGACGGCTTCTTCTATGGACTCCCGATAGGAAACCGCAGCCGGAAGCAGTCCGGAAGCCCGGAATGAAGCGATCGGATCGTACGCTGTCATCCGGGCGTCAAGAGCCGCCAGACGATCCGCAATGACAATGGACGGCGCATCCCGCATATCATCTGTATTCGGCTTAAAAGACAGCCCTAATAACGCGATGGTCTTCCCCGTCACACCGCCGAGCCTGTTCAGCACTTTATCAACCAGCATGGACTGCTGGTTATTGTTGACCTTAATGACGGACTTCAGCAATTCAAAATCATGCTCCACATGTCCTGCGATCTGTACGAGGGCGTTTGTATCCTTCGGAAAGCAGGAACCGCCGTAACCGATGCCGGCTCTTAAGAATTGATTGCCGATCCGTTTATCCAATCCCATTCCGTGTGCGACTGATTCCACATCCGCACCGACTTTTTCACATATATGAGAAATTTCATTAATAAAACTGATTTTTGCCGCTAAAAAAGCGTTTGACGCATATTTGATCATCTCAGCGCTTCTGATGTCCGTATGATATACCGGAATCGCAAGCGGCGCGAAAACCCGGTCAAGCGTTTCCCGCGTCTGCCGGTCTTCAGCCCCGATCACGATGCGGTCGCCGTGAAAGGTATCGTGAATCGCTGAACCTTCACGGAGAAATTCCGGATTCGAGGCGATTGAAATGTTCACGTCCGCTTTCAGCCGTGACTGAATAACTTCGCTGATCCTGTCATTCGTTCCCACGGGAACCGTGCTTTTTGTCACGACAATCGCATCTTTACAAATATGTTCGGCAATCCGTTCGGCGACATTTTCAATATAAGTAAGGTTTGCGTGCCCGTCTTCTTTTTGCGGCGTTCCGACCGCTATAAAAATAACGTCCGCTTCCGCAAGCCCTTTTTCGTAGCTCGTTTCAAATGCCAGCCGATGCCGGCCGATATTTCGTTTCATCATATCTTCAAGGCCCGGTTCAAAGATAGGGGACAACCCCTTTCTCATCTGCTCAACCTTACGTTCGTCAATATCTATGCATGTTACGTCATGGCCGATTTCTGAAAGAGACACTCCTGTCACAAGACCGACGTAGCCTGTTCCGATCACTGTTATTTTCATCGTGTTCCCCCAACCGTTTAGAAATTGCTGCTGGGCAGCTTACCGTTATTATCATATGATCCCGGCGCCGGCGGAATGCCGGAAGCCTGAGGTCATGATAGGAAAAAACGGCGCCGGCCGCTGATAATAGCATAAGCATAAAAGAATCATCTTGCAAAACAGCCGCTTACGCTTCATTTAAACGGGATGGAGACGACGATTAAAAAAGACCCCAGCGCTTACGGCGGGCCACAGGCAGCGGAGGTTCCTTATAAACGGCTTTGTTTTCAGCGAGAAGCGCCGCATTTTCCGTGAGCATGTAAATCAGCTCTGTCCCTGCTTCTTTTTTCAGAACGCCGAGCGCCTCCTGATAATAAAAATTTCTCGGTCCGAGATTATGGGCGTCAGATGCGAGAAAGTGGATCAAATTCGCTTCAATCAGCTGCAGCGAAAAGGATTTCGCTTTCCGCCCGAATGCTCCGGCAATGCAGCCGGCCGTCACTTGGGCGGCCGCGCCTTTCTTCACAAGACTGTATAGGACGGAAGGGTTTTCGCGAATTTCCCTGTTCCGCTCCGGATGGGCGATGACGGGGACATATCCGTTCAGCTGCAGTTCATAAAACAGCCTTTCAGCGTAGGTCGGGACATGATCCGCCGGAAATTCCGTCAGCACATACTTTGTATCATGGAGCGGGACAAGCCAGCCGCTTTGAAGACCTGCCAGCAGATCTCCGTCTATTCTGATTTCCTGGCCGGGCAGAACAGTCAGCGGAATGCCTTCCTTATTCAAACGTTTGTTTAACAGGCTGACCGCTTCGTTGACCGTATGCCGGTCTGTGTCATAGCGGTATTTCACATGATGCGGCGTCGCGATGATCGTATCAATCCCCTGTCTGACTGCTTCTCTCGCCATCTTCAGGCTTTCTGTATCATCCGCCGCGCCGTCGTCTATGGAAGGAAGGATGTGACAATGGATATCTATCATATTTCAATCCCTCCTTAAAAAGAATGGACCGCGCCCATTATGACATTATTGTCCGTAATAGGCGTAGTCCGAGTGTTTCGTTTGTTTCTTCCCGTTCATCACGGCCCCAAGGAGCTTGCACGGGCAGTAATCGAGCGCTTCTTTCGCCTTGGCCGCTTTTTCCTTGTCCGTTTTCCCGCTTGAGATCACCATAATGGCCCCGTCAGTGTAGCTGCCTAATATTTTCGTATCTGCTACGGCCAAAACGGGAGGCGTATCCAAAATCACCTTATCATAAACTGCGGCGGCTTCTGACAGAAGATCTTTCATGGCACCCGTCGATAAAAGCTCCGCCGGATTGGGCGGGATCGGCCCGCTCGTTAAAATATCCAGGTTTGCTTCATCAGCCGGCAGGACGGCTTTCTGAAACGGCATCTGTTTTAACAGCAGCGACGTTAATCCGGTTCCGTTGTCCAATTTGAAGGTGAAATGAACCGTCGGTTTGCGCAGATCCGCATCAATTAAAAGCACTTTTTTCCCCTGCTGTGCAAATACGACGGCAAGGTTGGCCGCGGTTGTCGATTTTCCTTCTTCCGGGCCGGCGGATGTGATCAAAAGGGACTTCACCTCCGTATCAACGGAAGAAAATTCAATGTTTGTGCGGATCGTGCGATATTGTTCTGAGTTGATGGATTTCGGCTCAGACATCGCAATCACGCTTCGTTTTCCGAGTTTGTCTTTTTTACGCGTCAACATGTCCGCCCCCCGATTGTTTGGTTTCCGCCATCCTCAAGTTTTTGGCAACGCTGTCTTTAGTACTGATTGAAGTAACCGTTCCCAGGATCGGGATGCCAAGCAGCGATTCCAGCTGTTCTTCCGATTTGATCGTATTATCCAGATGTTCCAGCAAAAAGGCGAGACCGATTCCGCCCAAAAGTCCGGCGGCAAACGCAATCGCGATGTTCAGCTTACGGTTAGGCTCTGCCGGTGACTGGCTGTCCGCCGCTTCGGCCTTTGAAAGGATGCTGACATTATCCACGTTCATGATGGCGGTGATCTTGTCCTGAAAAACGGCTGCAACCGCATTTGCCATAACGGCCGCCCGCTTAGCATCCGTATCCCTCACGGCGATCGTCACGACTTGTGAATCCTGCTCGCTGGACACCGTGATTTTCGATTCCAGCTCTTTCGAAGTCATGGACAGATTCAGCTGTTTAATCACCTCATCGAGGATGACCGGGCTTTTGATGATGACATTATACGTGTTGATTAATTGGAGGTTGGTTTGAACGTCATTGAATTGGACTTCTTTTTGATTGTTTTTGGATTGACTGACCAAAATTTGAGTTGAGTTTTCATAGACCGGCGTAAGAGCGAAGAAACTGATGAGTCCGCCTGCGGCAGATGCCGCCGCGGTAATAATAAGTATAAACAGCAGACGCTTTCTCAGTATTGCGAATATTTCCTTTATGCTTGTAGATTCTCCCATATAACCTCCATATCACTTTCCGCGTATTCCCATTCCCTCCAATGATCTTTTCCAATTACGATTATACAGCTTTAAACTGTCATTTCTAACCTTTTCAAATGACAAAATTCGACAAAAATAGACAATCACTTCAATCTGTTTTATTTTTGCAAGCGCTTTAAATACTGGTGTTACAGGAAGATTAAAAAATCCCGCGGCCAAGAGCCTGCGGGATTTTATGTTGCATATCCATTTTTAATATAAGAAATCAAATTCTCAAGCATTTCTTTTGTGGTCATCTCAGAGGACTGCTCACCAATGTCGTGCGCATGCATTAAAATCTTCAGAAACTCCTCTTGATCTAACTTCGTTTTCTTCATCATTCGTTTCCTTTCGGCTTCCATTAAATTGAAAACAAGATTATTATATGCTGTCGGGTGCTGTTTTGCAATCTCTAATACATCATTCGACACATCCGGGTTTTTATGTCCTTTTTTAGGAAAAACTTTTTCCGGGCCATGTGTTGCGATATAATAGAGGAATTGGAATCTTTTTATTTTGTGACTCGTTAGGAGCGATAATCATGCTTCAGGATATGATTGCTAAAGAAGATGTGCTCGCAGCGGCTGAACAGCTTAAAGAACTTCTTCCTTACAATGAAGACAATGTTCAGCTGATGAAGAAAGCACTCATTTTATATCGGCAGGATTCCGTCTATCGTATACAGGTTCAAACCCCGACAGAGATTTCCGCATATGTGCAGGATGTTGTGCCTGTAAGGGTCACGCTGAACTTATTTTTCATGGTGAAAAGCGGCTGCGCATGCCCGTCTGAGGCGATCTGCCGCCACGTGCTGGCCGTTTTTCTTTACGTATATGCCCAATTCGAGCGGGTCGGTACCTTTACCGAACATTGGCTGGAAAGAGAAAAGCTTGAGGAAAGCAGGGAGCTTGTCCGCCGGCAGTTTCAGGAAAAAGTGCTGCCGAATGAAGAGTCGCTGTCAAGCTGGCTCGCTTTTTTTGATTCGGAATTCTCGCTGTGGGAGGCGCGGACGCCGGCCGGAAGCCAGACGATGCAGGGCCTTTATTACGGCTATCTGTCAGCGCTCAAAAAACACGCCCCGAAAAAACCCGAGCTTAAAAGCTTATATCAGATTCATTCGGCGCTTGCCGTCTGGCTTCACATGTTCACTTTGATTGAGTCAGGCAGATTGGATGCCGAAAAAGATTATTACAGCATCAATCCATACGTGGAACAGCTGATGGATACGATTTATTCCTCCATTGACAGACTGAAAACGTACGCCTTGTCTTTTTCACTCGATCCTTTTTTAGACCGGACGCCTCCGGTGCTCCGCAGACTGCTTGTGAAAGAAGAGCTTTTTCAATACGAACGCCTCCGGGTATTCGGTGAGATGTGGAGCGCGCTTTTGAACCGGCCGAAATGGGTCGCGCGTGAACAGGAGATTCTCGCACAGGAAAGCGGGCGCCGTTTTTCACCGGAAGTGCGGTTCGGACGGCTTCATCTGGCCTTTTTACAAAAAGATGATGAAGCGGTCTTCCAAGATATGTCCCGCTTCCCTCCTGAAGCGCTGCCGTATACCTTTCAATGGCTCGGTGAAATCACCGCGAAAAAAGACTGGAAACGGCTGAAAACATGGTATGGCCGGATCGAGCCGCTTGCCGTGAACTATACGAAGCTTGATAAGCCGTTTAAAGAAATGCGCGACATTATCGGAGAGCTGTTTGCGCTATTGGCGGATTATGCGCGGCACTCACGGGATGATCAGCTGTTTGAACGGTTTGCTACCGGCTGCCTTCCCTATACCTTTACCGAATACAGCCAGTACCTGTACGAAAAACGGCGGTACGCGGAGTGGGTGGAGATTCACAGCCTCGTCGGTTTTTCCGTCTGGGAAATCGAAAAGGACATCCTGAAGGAAATTGCCGCCAGTGATCCGGAAGCGCTCATCCCCTCCTATCACCGGGCGGCGGCCTTTTTTATCGATCAAAAAAACCGCAGCGCCTATAAAGAGGCTGCACGCCATCTGAAAAAACTGCGGACGCTTTATAAAAAGGCAAAAAAACAGCAGGTATGGGAGCGGTATATCAGCCGGCTGAGCGCAAGTTACAAGAGGCTGCGCGCCCTTCAAGAAGAATTGCAGAAAGGAAAGTTGATTGATGGCGAGTCTTAAGGAAATTTTCATTCATGTAGAACAAATGGAAGATTGGACATTTACGCTGTCAAGCCATGATGAGAAGGAGCAGCCGCTTACTCTCAGTCAGATGAAGACTCATTTGTTCCAATGGCATGAGTCCACCTTTTACGGAACGTTTCTTGAAGACGTCAGCTTCATCGGCACCCCGGCCGTTCTGCTCAGCCCGTGGATGACCGTCGAGCTGCTCGGAAAAAACTCGTTCAATTCATTCAGCACCGTGCAGCTGACAAAGGAAACGGAACCGTTAATCGAAGCGGCTTCGACGATATACGAATTTATTGCCGACGGCGATTTTCTTCCGGATTATGAGGCTTGGCAAAATGGTGTCCTGCGCTTCAAAGACCGCGAGCTTTTGCTGGAAGGCTTTACGGCAGACTGGTTCTCAGCCGCGGTCCAGGACTACATTCAGTACAATGATGACCTGCTGGAAAAATGGCGGCAGATCGAAACCCGCTCACCGGCCGTTCATACGTTTAAAGGCTCCTTTTTGGATGAAGATGATTTTCTCGAGGGAATCGGCTGGCATGACGATCTGACGCCGTTTACCGTCGGGCTCCGATTAAACGAGCCTGATTTTGACGGTGACGACTGGAAAATCGAAATGTTTTTACGTGAGAAAAAAACCGGCTCCATCACCTTTTTCGACGGACTGAAGGGACTGAAAAAAGCGTGGCAGGCATACAGCGGAAAAATCGCGCGCGAACAGGACCGCTTCCGCAGAACGGTTCCCTGGCTTTCGTTTGATTCAGGAACGACGCTGATTTCTGAAGAAGAGGCATGGATCTTCTTATCGGAAGCGAGTGAGACGCTTGTCGATATGGGTGTGGAGATTCTTCTCCCATCATGGTGGCAGATTGTCCGGGACAGCAATATGATGCTCAAAGCGAAAGTGTCATCCTCCCCGCGGGGCAAGTCCTTCGTCGGCATGAACGCTCTGCTTGATTTCAACTGGAGATTCGCCACAAACGGAATTGAGCTGACAGAGGATGAATTCAATGAGCTCGTCGCAAACAACAGACGTCTCGTCAACATCCGCGGCCAATGGGTGAAAATTGATCCTCAATTCATTAAACAAATGAAAAAACTGATGGAAAAAGCGGAATCTGAGGGCCTCCACATGTCCGACGTGCTGGCGCGCGAACTGATGGATCACGGGGAAAACGGAGCCGAGGACACAGACATCATTGACTCATCGGCATTTGCCGGGATCAAGATCGAATTATCAAAGCAGCTCAGAAGCCTGATCCGCAAACTGACGGATGCCCGGGATCTGCCGGAGCATGAAGTCAGCGCCGCGTTTCAGGGCCAGCTCCGCCCTTATCAGATGTACGGCATGAACTGGCTTCTGTTTTTACGGGAAAACGGCTTCGGCGCCTGTCTCGCAGATGACATGGGACTTGGAAAGACGATTCAGATGATCGCTTATTTTCTCCATGTGAAGGAAAGCGGCCGGCAAAAAGCGCCTGCCTTAATCATTGCGCCGACATCTGTGCTCGGCAACTGGCAGCGTGAGCTCCAGACCTTCGCGCCGCAGCTGAAGGCCATGCTTCATTACGGCCCCCGCCGGCCGAAGGGGGAAGCATTTGTCCCGGCCTATCAGGACGCGGACGTCGTTCTTACTTCTTACGGCCTGTCGCACGCCGATCAGGAAGAGCTTTCTTCCGTGACATGGAGCACCATCTGCCTTGATGAAGCGCAAAATATTAAAAACGCGCATACGAAGCAGTCCCGCGCGATCAGAAAGCTGAAAGGCGTCCATCATATCGCGCTGAGCGGAACACCGATGGAAAACCGCCTGACAGAGCTTTGGTCGATCTTTGATTTTATGAACAAAGGCTATCTCGGCAGTCTGACCGGCTTTCATAAACGCTATGTGCTGCCGATTGAAAAAGACCGTGACGAAAAAAGAATCAACCAGCTTCAGCAGTTAATCCGGCCGTTTTTACTGCGCCGGACAAAACGGGATGAAGAAGTGGCACTTAATCTTCCTGACAAGCTGGAACAAAAAGAGTTTATCCCGCTCTCAGCCGAACAGGCATCCCTTTATGAACAGCTTGTCAAAGATACATTTGAACATATGGCTTCTCTGACCGGGATGCAGCGGAAAGCGCTGATTCTGAGCATGCTCGGCCGCTTGAAGCAAATATGCGATCATCCTGCGCTCTATTTGAAGGAAGAACAGACAGAGCTGTTAAACGGGAGATCAGTCAAACTGGAAAAGCTGCTTGATTTAATGGCGGCGATCCGCGGACAAGGGGAAAGCTGCCTCATTTTCACCCAATACATTCAGATGGGCAACATGATGAAGCGCCTCCTGGAAAAAGCATTCGGAGAACCGGTTCAGTTTTTAAACGGAAGCCTATCCAAGCAGGAACGCGATTCTCTCGTCGAACGATTCCAGAAGAAAGAATACCCGACGCTGATTTTGTCATTGAAAGCGGGCGGAACCGGCCTTAATCTGACGGCTGCCAATCATGTCATTCACTATGACAGATGGTGGAATCCGGCGGTGGAAAACCAGGCGACCGACCGCGCCTACCGAATCGGCCAGGAACGGTTCGTCCATGTTCACAAACTCATTACGACGGGAACGATTGAAGAAAAAATTGATGCCATGCTCGAAACGAAACAAACGCTGAACGATCAGATTATCCAAAGTGAAAATTGGATTACCGAGCTGTCATCCGCTGAGCTTGAAGAATTATTCACCCTCAGCGCATCAGCGCAATCACATTAAACGCAAAAAGACCGGCTCTCTCAGAAGAGCCGGTCTTTTATGTCGTCCTTACTGTTACGCCGCATTTGCCATGAATGCGTCACGCCAGTCATGAACAGTATCGCCATACCTTTCACAGTAAATTCCTGATCATATGCGCAACGCCGTTTTGATCATTTGTCAATGTAACGGCATCAGCGATCTCTTTAATATCTTCTCTCGCATTCCCCATCGCTATGCCTTTTCCGGCCGCCTGAAGCATTGAATAGTCATTTAAGCTGTCACCGACCGCAGCGGTTTCAGCCATCGGAATGCCGAGCTTTTGCGCCAGCCGTTTGAGCGCCTGCCCTTTAGAGGCGTTTCGAGACGCCAGTTCGAAGTTGTGGTCGGCAGAGCTGACAAGGGTGAGATCTTTCTGACCGCTGAATCGGTCCCAGCCCGCTTTCAGCTTCCGCTCATCAAACGAAAATCCGAGAATATTATAAAAATCCAGATGCTCTTCTTTCTCAAAGAGCTCACGGTATGAATGAATGTAAGCAAAGCCGGATTGGCTGTATTGCACTGAAGCCGCCTGTTCCAAAACGGAAAGATCGGTTTCCGGATTGGCGCTTTTCACCCGGTCCATTTCGATATCGAGCAGCTGCCTGCCGGTTTCAGGTGTATAGATGGCTTTGTTTGTAAACACCTCATAGTAATATTGATTCTCTTCAAGCCATGACAAAATGCCGCGGGCTCTTGTTTCTGCAATCGCATCACAGTGGTACAGGCTGCCGTCAGGAGCATGAATGGCGGCTCCGTTTGCGCTGATAATCCATGTTTTTATGCCGAGCGGTTCGAAGATGGAGTGCACGTCAAAATGCGCGCGTCCCGTGGAAACCACGATTTCAATTCCCGCTTGCCGGGCTTCCCTTAAAGCCCGCTCATTTTCATCGCTTACTTGATGACTGCTGTTCAGCAGTGTGCCGTCCAGATCTATGGCAATCAGTTTCACATGTCCTCATCCTCTTCTTCAGATTCAGTTACAAGCAATTCTACGCCGTGCCGGTCGAGCAGATCGCAAAAATCCTGATCAGGCAGCCGATCGGTAATCAGCAGGTCAACCTCGTGCAGGTCTGCATACTGATAAAAACTCGTACGGCCAAGCTTGGAGTGATCGCTCAGCGCAATCACCTGTTTCGCCTGTCGGATCATTTTACGCTTTACCATGCCGTCTTCTTCGTGAGGTATCGTCAGACCGTTTTCCGAGATGCCGACAACGCCGATCAGCACCTTATCGGCGTGATAATCCCCCAGTTTTTCTACGACGGAAGCCCCGTATAAAAACCGGTGTTCCTTCTGGAGCTTTCCGCCGAGCAGGTGAATATCAATTCCCTCTTTTGCGGAAAGGATATCGGCCTGATTGATTGAATTTGTAATAACAGTGCAGCCGGTGACATTTAAATGCTCCGCGCAGGCCTGCACGGTTGTCGAAGTGTCCAGAATGATCCGGTCTCCTTTATGGATCAGGGATGCGGCCAGCTTGCCGATTTTGTTTTTCTCTTCAGAAACAGTTTTCAGCCGGCCCGAATAGCCAGGAACCTCCTGATTCACCGACGGCAGAATCGCGCCGCCCCGTGTTCTGATAATGGCCCCGCGCTCTTTCAGCTTTACAAGGTCCCTTCTTGCGGTATCTCTTGAAATATGAAGCAGCGAACATATCTGTTCAGCGGTGATCCGCCGGTGCTGTTTCAAATATTCCATTATCGCAATCAGTCTTTCTTCTTGATACACGTCCTCATTCCCTTTTTCGTCACTTATCTGTAAGTAATTATAAGTTTTTATCCCAATATATTCAATGTTTTTAAGTATTCATAAGCGAAATCACTTCTTTTTAACCATTTTTCAGCTCCTGCACAAAAAAACCAGTCTTTCGACTGGCGAGTGGGAAGGAGGTATTGCGGGGCCCGCTGAAAGGCGGGAAATCGAGGAAAAAAGAATGCTATTCAGCCAGCGGCTCTTTCTGTTTTTGATCCATAAACCGAACGGTATCAGCCATGACCTCGGTCACATAAACTTTTACGCCGTCTGTCTTTTCATAGCTTCTCGTCTGGATTCTGCCGCTCACACCGACCATTGACCCTTTTTGGCAGTACAATGCCGTGTTTTCAGCGTTTTTTCTCCAGATGGTGCAGTTGACGAAGTCGGTTCCGGTTTCACCCGACGCGCTTTTAAAATTGCGGTTTACCGCCAACGTAATATGCGCGACGGGAATGCCCGCTGATGTAAAACGGAGCTCCGGGTCTTTCGTCAGCCGGCCGACAAGCATAACGTGGTTAAACAAGCCGTATCCTCCTCTCTTTTTCGAGGCTGGCTTCATTGTAGTACAAGGGCTCGTGAAAGCAAAAAGCGGATAAAACCGTTATCCGTTCAGGCTGCTCTTATGTTTTCGTTTTTCTTTCTGATAAAAAAAACTTTTGTTTTTGACCGCTTATGTAATATGTATTTTTGAGCAGCCGTGAGAAAAGTTTCGTTTTGAGCCAGTCTTTCTCAAACATGCGGACAAACTTTCCGCCATCCCATGCGAACCAGTAAAAACTCAGCTTTTTATCAGTCAGTGAAAGCTGAATTTTATACTGTTCCATGCGGTCTTTTGTTTCATATAAAAAGACGACATTTCCTCTTCTGTTAAGATGCACCTCACAATCTTCCTTTTTGCATACCAAGTAGGAATGATCGTCTTTTCGCCTTGAACCGTCTTCTATATAGATTTCCTTCAGGCGCAATTGATTCATAAGCATCTCTCCATGACCATATTCTTTTACATTATAATGAAAAAATAGAAATGATTAAATGTTGACCGCCTACAAAAATGATGAAGCATGTCTTACAGCATTTTCCCGGGAAAAATGATATGTGTTATAATGAATGAACGAAAAACATGGACAACAGGGGTGAAAATAAGAGATGAAAACCTTTAAACTGGTTGATCTGAATGTGGAACGTTTAGATAAAGACGATCAGCCGATTGAACAGTTTCCCCTTTTAGACGGATTGATTATTAACAAAGAGGACGGAGAAAATCATTGGTTAATTGAAGCACTGGTCCCGGCCGAACACTTGTCTTTTTTTGACATGCTGATGAAAAGCCAGAAAGAAGCGAAGGTGTTTGTAACGATTACGAAAAAAAGCAACCGCCCCGCCCAGCTGACGGGAAGCATCAAAAATATTGTCCAGTTGGAAAGAAGTATACAAGTTTTAATTTACGGTCAAATGGTGTCAAGAAATCACCCCGGATCAGAAAGCATTCTGGAGTCGCTCGTGAAAGAAGGCTACTCGGGCAGCCGGCTGATTGAAGCGTTTAAACAAAAATTATAATCATATGAAAAAGGCCGGACGTTAATCATCCAGCCTTTTTTTGTGCCCTAGTCATTGTGAGGAGCCCGCTGTTTCAGCAGATCTCTGATTTCAGTCAGCAGTTCTGTCTGCTGATCTGTTTCCTCGGCTTCTTCAGCCTCTTCTTCTGCTTCTTTTTTACGTCTCAGCTTGCCTATTGTGCGGATCACGATAAAAATAGAAAATGAAATAATAAAGAAGTTCACAATCGTTTGAATGAAGCTTCCGTACTTGATATGAGCATCGCCGAATGTCACGGCCAGCCCTGAAAAGTCAAGACCGCCAAGAAGCAGGCCGACAAGCGGCATGATGATATCTTCAACGAGCGACGTCACGATTTTGCCGAAAGCGCCGCCGATGACGACACCGATTGCCAGATCCATGATATTGCCCCGCATCGCAAAGCTTTTAAATTCTGACCACATTACATTCACCCCTTTCTATACAAAATGGGCTTTTTTATAAGCCCATTTGTTTGTTTTTATTCTCCGAGCGCAAAAGTTAATTCAGCTTCACACACGAGCTCGCCGTCAACTTTGGCAACGCCTTTGCCGCGTCCGATCGTACCGCGCGCGCGGGTAATATCAACCTCAAGCTCCAGCTTGTCACCCGGTTTTACCTGCTTTTTGAAACGGCAGTTATCAATCCCCGCAAAAAATGCGAGTCTGCCCCGGTTTTCTTCTTTAATCAGCATCGCAACCGCTCCGACCTGCGCCAAAGCCTCTACGATTAATACGCCCGGCATAACAGGGTATTCAGGAAAATGGCCGTTGAAAAAATCTTCATTCGCCGTCACATTTTTATATCCCGCCGCCCGTTTTCCTTCTTCGACTTCCGTAATTCTGTCTACCAGAAGAAACGGATAGCGATGGGGAATAATTTCTTTAATTTGCTGAGTATCAAGCATTCTCTTGACATCTCCTTCATCGACAATAGTATGTATAGAAGGTATATGTGGCAACCAATCTGTACATTTGGAAGTATATTATGAATCAATTTCTTTTTCAACCGCGCTGTAAACTGTAACCAGCTGGCAATGAGCCTCGTCCATTAATGTGTTATGATAAATAAAGATTTTTACCCTATGCAAAGAGGTTGGAAGATGATTGCTAAGTTTACTGAAAAACGTACGCTGGTGATGCTGAATGAGTGGTATGACGCCATGGGAAAACGCCAATTCGATCTAGCCCGTTCCCTTCACGAACAAATCAATCAGCATCTCCCCAAATTACAAAAGAATGCAAAGCTCAAACTCAGATATCAGCTGTTTTTCGCACGGTTTCAGCTGCTGTTTGAGAAAAAAGACGGTCTGAATAAGCTGTTCTGCGAGCTGAAGCGGCGCAAAGATGAGATGGATCATGAATTAACTTATTATTTCTATTTTTTCAAAGGGTTATTCCATATGGTAAATGGCGCTCCGAACCGTGCTGTCTGCCGCTTTAAAGAAGCTGAACAGTACCTGCCGGCCATTCAGGACCGTTTCGAAGCCGCTGAATTTTATTATAAAACAGCGGGTGCATATTACATGATGAAGTCGCCTGCGCTCTCCATTCAATATGTCAATAAAGCGCTGGAAATCTATCAAGATGAAGCCGGCTACATCAAAAAAACGCTCAGCTGCCGGCTGCTTCTCGCCGTGAATTATATAGACGAGGCACGCTATGACGACGCAGAACAGCTCTTTAATGAATCCATAAAGATAACGGACCGGATCAATGACAATAACCTGCTGTGCCACGCCTATTATAATTTTGGTTTTTTAAAGACCGCCCAGAAAAAAGATAAAGAGGCCCTTCCTTTTTACAAAAAGGTATTGGGCAATCAGCGTTTCGAGAAAGAGTCTCCCGTTTCCTACCTGCATTGTGTATACGAAGCGGTCAGAGCACTTTTTAAAACCGGATCTGCCGCCGAAGGACAAACCGTGCTGCAGAAAGGTTTATACATATCTGAAAAAGTGCAGAACAAGATTATGAAATTGAAGCTGACCGCGCTCAACATACTGTACACCGCTCAGGAGGACCCGTACGACCGATTGCAGAAGCTTGTGCTGGAGCTGCAGAAAATTGAAGCGTGGGTGGATTTGGAAGTGCTGCTTCAGGATATTACTGATTACTACAAAAAAAAGGGCGATTTTGAGAAAGCCGCATTTTTTATCATGCGCGGCTGATCAAAACGCCCCTTCTTTTATCTGACTGAGTTGATTAAGCCCAGCATTTGGTCTCCCAATGTAATCGTGCGGCTGTTCAGCTGATAGGAACGCTGAGACACGATTAAGTCGGTCATTTCTTTTGACATATCGACATTTGAACCTTCAAGCGCGCCCTGCTCCATGCCGATTGCCTGCCGGTTTGCGCCGGTAAGTTCTTCAATCGCTGAAGCCCCCGCGCCGTTTACGGAAAACAGATTATCCCCTTCCGCATGAAGCGCCTGCGGATTATTGACATTGACGATGCCGAGATTAAACGTCTGCGAACGGGTTCCCGCCTGGTCTGAAGCAGTCAGCGTTCCGGTTTTGCCGATTTTCAGCTGAGTCAGCGAACTGTCAATTTGTATGGGCTGACCGTTCTCATCGAGAATGGGATTGCCTCCCGCTGTCATCAGCTGAAGCAGCCGGTCATTTCCGCCGGCCGGCTTGAGGGAAAGTGAGCCGTCCCTTGTATACACCCGCCGTCCGTCCGCTTCTGCCTGAAGATATTGATAAGGTGATGTGAACGCGATATCAAGGTCACGGTCGGTTTTTTTGATGCTTCCCTGCCCTGAGTCCAGCTGCGGAGTCATGACCGTTCCGGCGCCGAGACGCAGGCCGGGCGGCGTTTTCCGCATGTTCGGCGAATTTTCCTTTTTGTCATCTATATGGTCATACTGCTGTCTGATCAGCTCGGAAAAGCGGGAGTCCCTCGCTTTATAGCCTGTCGTATCACTGTTTGAAAGGTTGCTGCTGACTGTATCCATCTGCTGCTGAAGCTGATTTAAGGCTGTTGAAGCCGTCAGCATTGATCTGAGCATCATAATTGAATGTCCCCCATTTTGTTACACTTTGCCGATTTCATTTGCGGCTTTATCCATGCTTTTATCGTAAGCCTGAATGACTTTTTGATTGGCTTCAAATGATCTGTATGCTTCCGTCATTTCTGTATACGTGCTCGTCACGTCCACGTTCGAAAGCTCCGAGACGCCTTGCTTTAATGAATACGAGACTTGGGGATTCGCCGCCGCGCTCGGCAGTTCAGAGCCGTCGGCCGTGCTGTATAGGTCATTGCCGTCCCGTTTCAGATTGCGCACGTCTTCTTCCATTCTGATATCAATCTGCCCCGCCGGCCGGCCGTTTGTCGTGACCGTTCCGTTTTCTGATACGGTGAATTTTTCATTGTCGACTGTAATCGGCTGTCCGTTTGTTGATAACACAAGGTTTCCGTTTATCGTAAGCTGATTGTTTTCATTTAATGAGAAAGTGCTGCTTTTTGAATAGCGGACGCCGCCTGCGGTCTGCACGGGATAAAACAGCTCGGCGTTTTCATTCGTTTCGGCATTCTTGGGAACCTGATTCTCCATCAGTGCGATATCCGTCGGCTGATCGGTCGTTTTCAGGCTTCCCTGCGTAAACAACGGTTTCAGCTCCTGCATGTATACGCCTGTGTTGACAGAACCGATTTTCGTTTTTTTATCGCCTTCTATTCGGCTCAGAAGCATCTCGGGAAAGGCGCGGATTGAACCTTGATCCTCTTTGTACCCTGATGTATTCGCGTTTGCGATGTTGTTTGACAGCATTTCCGTTCTTCTCTGCTGTGTAATCATTGCGGACGTTGCGGTATATAATCCTTTTAACAAGTCTTCCACCTCTGAAATAGCATTATTTCCAGTTGCCTCACCGGAACATTTGTTCTATAATGAAAATCAGCATTTTTTCTTATTATCGGATTTACATTCCCGTTCGTGAAGGGTTTTACAGAAAAAAACCCCATTCTTTTTCAGAATGAGGTTTTATCATCAGCTCAGTTTGCGTTTTGGAAGCTTGTCCATGTTATCCAGCATGACGCCGGTTCCGACCGCAACACAATCCATCGGGTTCTCAGCGACAAGAACAGGCACCCTCAGCTCTTCGGCAAGAAGCTGGTCAAGCCCGTTTAACAGCGCTCCCCCGCCGGTAATGATAACGCCGCGGTCGATGATGTCAGCGGACAATTCAGGCGGTGTTCTTTCAAGAACCTGCTTGGCGGCCTGCACAATGACGGCAACTGATTCACGAAGGGCTTCTTCTACTTCTTTGCTGTTTACTGTAATCGTTCTCGGCAGACCGGAAACCATGTCACGGCCGCGGATGGTGATTTCTTCATGACGTGCGTCTGGGAAAACCGTTGCGACCTTCACCTTAATATCTTCAGCGGTACGTTCACCGATCAGCAGCTTATACTCGCGTTTGATATAATTTAAGATTTCCATGTCAAACTTGTCCCCAGCCATCTTAATAGAAGAGGAGGTGACAATATCGCCCATAGAAATAACTGCGATATCTGTCGTACCGCCTCCGATGTCAACAACCATGTTACCGCTCGGCTGGAAGATTTCCATACCCGCGCCGATAGCGGCGACTTTTGGTTCTTCTTCAAGGTACACATGCTTTCCGCCGCTTTTTTCAGCTGCTTCTTTAATCGCTTTTTGCTCAACGGATGTAATATTCGTCGGGCAGCAGATCAGCATGCGCGGTTTTGAGAAAAGTCCTTTTACATTCAGCTTATTAATGAAATGTTTCAGCATGGCTTCTGTTACTTCGAAGTCTGCGATTACGCCGTCTTTCAGCGGACGGATCGCAACAATATTCCCAGGTGTACGTCCAACCATCCGTCTGGCTTCTTCACCGACAGCCAGCACTTTGCCGCTGTTTTTATCAAGTGCCACAACGGAAGGCTCATTCAGAACAATTCCTTTTCCTTTTACATGGATCAGTACATTTGCAGTACCGAGGTCAATTCCAATATCCCTTGCAAACATCTATTTATATCCTCCTTGATATCTGTTTCACAGTAAAATATCCACATTGTGCCCTAATTATATATATTATCATAATTTATCAAAAAAAAGCTGCTGAACGATATAAGTTCTTGACAAAATTTTGCGGATATTCGCGAAACCGCCCGGGAGGAGAAAAAAGGGCCCGGCAGACGTCAGGCGCTACGGCTGCTGAACGGGCTCCCCTTCAAGAATTTCATCCTTCTTGTACTTTAATTTCGTCGCCTCTCCCCCTCTTAAATGTCTGATGGATTTATGATAATCGAGTATTTCTTTTACTTCATTCGCCAAGTCAGGATTAATTTCAGGCAGGCGCTCTGTCAGATCTTTGTGTACGGTACTTTTGGAAACACCAAACTCTTTCGCAATGACACGAACGGTTTTTTTCGTCTCCACGATATACTTACCAATCTTGATTGTTCGCTCTTTGATGTAATCGTGCACACCACTCGACCTCCCCAGTTGGATGTGAGAAGTGTGAAATGAGATCCGTATTCTGTAACAGATTCACTGATGATGCAGCTTCTTCGTTGTCCGATTATATAAGAAGGTTTTAGAAATATGCCCACGATCCCTCACCTCAAACACTCTCTTTGATAGGTTTGTAACAGTGTATTAGCAATGAATTGGGAATATGCTAAAAACTCAATAAGGACAAGGGGCGGGTCATAATTTTCTGCTTTTTGATCGAGGGGTTTACATCCGCGCGATCCTGCTGTAGAATGAAACAGCACAATTAGTTACTTAGGTAAGTTTTTTGAAAAGGAGAACGGAAATGATCCACGTCAACAGACGCCTCATTCATCAAATCAATCAATGCGCCCGCCTGATTACGAAGAAAGCCAATGAACGGCTGGAACCATTCGGCCTGTACTCCTCTCAATGGTCAATCCTATATTGCTTAAAAACGATCGGACCGATGACCCAAAAAGAAATCTGGTCCTATCTGAACGTTGAGGCGCCGACCGTTACCAGAACGATCAAACGCCTTGAAGAAAACGGCTGGATTCAGCGGGAACAGGGAGAAGACAAGCGGGAAAAGCTCGTCGTCCTGACGAAGGAAGCTGAATTGAAATACGACAGCATCAATCAAGAGATGCTGAAGTTCGAGGAAGACATGCTTGCGGATTTCCAGGATGGAGATAAGGAAGCTTTTTCTGAGTTTCTGAATGTGTTTTTAACGAAATAATAAAAAGGGAAGTGCTGTACTTTTGAGTAAATCTGACTCGATCTGGACCAAAGATTTTATTATGGTCGTACTCGTGAATTTATTTGTCTTTGTGTTCTTTTATACATTTTTGGCCGTGCTGCCTATCTATATGATTCAGGAGCTTGGCGGCAGTGAATCGCAGGGAGGGCTTTTGATCAGCCTGTTCCTGTTATCTGCTATTATCACCCGTCCTTTTTCAGGGGCGATTATTGAACGGTTCGGCAAGAAAAGAATGACGATTGTATCTCTGGCGCTGTTCGCCCTGTCTTCTTATCTGTATTTGCCGATACACAATTTCTATCTGCTGCTCGGACTGCGTTTTTTCCAAGGCATCTGGTTCAGCATTTTAACGACGGTCACGGGCGCAATTGCCGCTGACATTATTCCCGCCAAGCGGCGCGGCGAGGGGCTCGGTTATTTCGCGATGTCTATGAACCTTGCCATGGCGATCGGTCCGTTTCTCGGGCTGAGCCTTGTGAAAGTCATATCGTTCCCGGTTTTCTTTACGATTTTTGCCGTATTTGTTTCTTTAGGCTTGCTGATTGCTTTTATGATTCGTGTGCCGGATCAAAACAACAGCGGAACGACTGTCTTCCGTTTTTCTTTCTCCGACATGTTTGAAAAAGGCGCGCTTAAAATCGCGATTGTCGGGTTGTCCATTTCTTTCTGTTATTCAAGTGTGACTTCATATTTATCCGTTTATGCAAAGACGATCCACCTGTTGGATGTCAGCGGCTATTTCTTCGTCTGTTTCGCCGTAACGATGATGGCCGCCCGTCCTTTCACAGGAAAGCTGTTTGACAGAGTGGGACCGGGAATCGTCATCTATCCGTCGATTATCATGTTCTCCGCGGGGCTTTGCATGCTGGCGATGACAAACAGCGCCCTCATGCTTCTCTTGTCCGGTGCCGTAATCGGTCTCGGATACGGCTCTATCGTACCGTGTATGCAGACGCTGGCGATTCAGAACTCGCCCGGACACCGTTCAGGCTTTGCGACGGCTACCTTCTTCACTTTCTTTGACAGCGGGATTGCCGGCGGGTCCTATGTATTCGGCCTCTTCGTCGCTTCGGCCGGATTCCATTCGATTTATCTGGCCGCGGGGCTGTTCGTCCTGATTGCTTTACTCCTGTATGGCTGGAGCCAGAAAAAAAGAACGCCGCTTGAAGCGGACGGAAACGTTTCAATCGCAGACTGATATGACAAAAAGCCGGGGGCAGCCCCGGCTTTTTTTATTCGGCCGCTCTTTCCCGCGCGATTCGTCTCTCCGCTTTTGCATAAGGAGGATGAATGTACATAAGCGCCGTATAACCGAGACATGACAAAATGACACCCGCAAACCAGGAGATATCATAGATGCCGGCGAACGCCGGGACGTACATCCCGATTAAAGATATAAACGCGCCGAGAAAAGTCGCGGCAAAGGCCCGGTAATTATAGCCTTTGTAATAAGTGTACTGTCCGGTTTCCGAATAAAGGTCTTCAACTGAGAGCTGCCTTTTTCTGATGATAAAATAATCAGCCATCATCACCCCGGCCACCGGTCCGAGCATCCCGCCGATGAGCCCGAGAAACGCATAAACATTCGTGGCGCTCTCCATCAGCTTCCACGGTATTGTGAACAGGGCCAAAACGGCGGTCAAATACCCTCCCCTCCTGAATGTAATATACTTCGGCAGGATATTTGCCAAGTCATAGGCCGGTGACACGATGTTTGCCGCCACGTTAACCGAGACGGCGGCGATGCAAAGCGTGATGACCGAAAGAGCGATAACAAAAGGATTATCAAACCGGGCCAAAATCTCCACCACATCCCAAATCGGTTCTCCGAATGCTACCTGTGATCCGGATGTCACTGTAATGCTCGCAAACGCAAACAGCGCAAACGTTCCCGGCAGGCCGTAAAACTGGCCGCGAATCTGTTCTTTTTGCGACGCGGCGAACCGGGTGAAGTCAGGAATATTCAGAATCAATGTCGCCCATATCCCGATAATGCCCGTCACCCCTGCTGCAAACGGCCAAAACGTTTCAGAAAAGGTATGGAACTTTCCCGGCTGTGAGTAAATCGGTCCGAGCCCGCCGGCAATATCTATCGCCCACCAGACCATGCCGCCGAAGACGAGATAAACAAGCGGACCCGCCCACACTTCAAATTTTTTGATTGATTCCATGCCGTGCCGCAGCACAAGCAGATGAATGCCCCAAAAGAAAATGAACGACAGAAAGCCCGGCAGATGAAGCCCGAATATATTCCAATCTCCGCCGAGACTCCCCCAGCCCGGCCATATGTTCAAAAGCAGAATGTGTAAAGCCGTGCTCCCGGCAAATGTTTGAATTCCGAGCCACATGATGGCTGTAAACGCCCTGAGAAGCGCCGGAATGTTAGCGCCGTATATTCCGTAAGAAGCCCTGATAATGACCGGAAAAGGCAGGCCGTATTTCGTTCCGGCATGGCCGTTCAAGGCCAAAGCGGCGAACAAAATGAGTGACGCCGTCACGATAATGGCAAGCACCTGCCACGGAGAAAGGCCGATCGCAATGAGCCCGCCCACAGTCGCATAGGTCGGGATATTATGAATACAGCCCATCCAGATGGATGCAAAATTCACCGCTTTCCATGTCCGTTCTCCGTCTTCTAAAGGCAGTAAATCTTTGTTGCTCAGCCGATCACTCGTTGTTTTTTTCATTTTCTCCCTCCCGCATGTACATTTTCCTTACATCACATGTGAAAAAATATAACTGAAAATTCCGTAAATAACATTGGTCGCTGTCGACAATAATCGTTTTGATTTTTGAGCACATTACACAAAAAAAAAGAGACGGGGAGAGCCCGTCTCTTTTTTGTGCGCCTGTTAAGAGGCTTTTTTGAGGAGAACCGAAAACCGGAACGCCATCAAAAGGCTTACGGCGCCGACAACGATAAGAATCGTGCCGAGCATATGAAAATGGCCGGCGGTAATTTCTTTTCCGAAAAGAATGCCCAAAATGACAGAAGACAAAATCGAACCGAGATACCGGCAGGTCTGAAACAGGCCGGACGTTGTTCCGACCATGTCGGCGGGGCTCGTTTTCAGCATGGCCGCCTGAAACGTGACATTTCCGAAGCCGTAGCCGACACCCAGCACGGACAGGATCAGCCCTTTTCCTATCATGGGCGCCTGAAGAAAGAAAAACGTTAACAGCACCGCCCCGATCGCGGTCAGGCAGGTTCCGGCAACAATCGGCTGAAGGAGCCCTTTCTTATCTATCCATTTTCCGGTCAGAGGCGACACCAGAATACTCATGCCCGACATAAACAGCATAATCAATCCGCTTGTCTGAACGGACAAATGCATTTCATCCTGAAAATAGCTCGGAAGCCCGAAAAAGATGCAGTAAAAGAATATATTCAGCAAAATAAATTGAATATACACCGACGATAGTTTCCGATGCGTTTTAAACAGCCTGACATCAATAAACGGCTTCTCTGTTTTCAGCTCGCGCCAGATAAAGAGCCCGACAAACAAAAGCCCGAATACGCCTTCTGTATAGTGAGGCTTCGTACTGAAGGACAATAAAAACGACAGGAGAAGGATAATCGCTCCGGCAAACAGGAGTATCCCGATCGTATCAAGCTGGCGGAGCACGCCTTTCAAGCCGCCGATCTCGCGTTTTTCATCTTTCGGAAACATATACATTCCGAGAAAAAAGCTGAGAATGATAAACGGCAGATTGACGAAAAAGATCGCCGGCCACCCTCCCCAAACGATCAGAAAACCGCCGAGAGTCGGACCGAGCGCCGTCATGGCTGATGCAAAGATTGACAGGACGGCCAGCGCCGAAGCCTGCTTCTCCCGTATATTTGAACGGATCAATCCGACGCCGGACGGATATATCGCGCTGCTACCGATCGATTGAAAAAGCCGCATGATCAGCAAAGTCATGAAAGTCGGCGCAAACGGCGCGCCGACCGCCGAGACGGCAACAAGCAGAAGCCCGATCAAAAACAGCTTCTTCCTGCCGAGCATATCACCGAGCTTCCCGGTAACAGGCTGCGCCACCGCGCTGGCAAGGTAAAAGGACGATATCAGCCAGGACACCGTTGTAAACGACAGGTGAAATTCATGCTGAATACTGTGAAGCGCAAGAGAAATCATCGACGAGTTCAATGGGTTCAGCATCGTCCCCGAAGCCACGGCCGTCAAAAACAGGACGCGGCTTTTTTTGGAGATTGTCATTTTGTCTGTGCGATAAATTCTTCCGTCGTCCGGCTTCTGCCGATTTTCGGGAAGATAAACTTGAGTGTCGCTTCGTGCTGTTCATCGCTGAATGTCGCCATCGCGTCAGTTACGAAAACTTGCTGATACCCGAGCTGAAAAGCTTCCCGCGCCGTGCTTTCCACACCGATGTTTGTCGCAATCCCGCATAACACAATTGTGTCGATTCCCCGTCTTCTGAGCTGAAGGTCCAGGTCCGTGCCGAAAAACGCGCCCCACTGCCGTTTTGTTACCGTATAATCGTTTTCTTTCACTCCGATTTCAGGCACAAATTCAGCCCAATCCGCCGGCGGAGCCGAATGGCCCGCCGCCTCTTCATCCGTCAGCGGCTTCAGCGCATCCGCTCCGTCATGAAAATCCACGTTCACAAAGCTGATAAATCCGCCTTTTTCCCGGAACACATCAATTAATTTTTTCGCGTTCGGCACAACGGTACCACTTTTATCCATCGGCACAATGCCTTTTTGTAAATCAATAAGGACCAAAGCCGTTTTTTCAAATTGCAGGTTTAATGATGTTGTCATAATGATTCCTCCTGATGCAGTTAGTGTTTCTCACCCCGTTTATTTTACTCTTTCCCGGACAGGATTTCTTCCGCCGTGCTCCGGCACTCTTTTTATGGATATAAAGTCGCACGGCACCCATTTGAAAAAACAGTATTATGAACGCAAAAAACCATGTCAGATAAACTTACACGAAAATGTTTTATCGTTCTTTTTTCTCTATAATAATGAATTAATCACAATTACATTCTGAATGAGACGGAGGAATACAACATGCAGATGGGCGATACAGTATTTATGTTCTTTTGCGCTTTACTCGTGTGGCTGATGACCCCCGGGCTGGCTTTGTTTTACGGCGGAATGGTAAAAAGCAAAAACGTGCTCAGCACGGCGATGCATAGTTTTTCTTCTCTCGCCATCGTATCCGTCGTTTGGGTTTTGTACGGATATTCACTTGCTTTTGCCCCCGGGAATACATGGCTTGGCGGGATTGAATGGGCGGGGCTGAAGGGGGTCGGCTTTGAACCCGGAAGCTACAGTGATACGATCCCGCATTCCTTGTTCATGATGTTCCAAATGACGTTTGCCGTACTGACAACGGCCATTATTTCCGGAGCATTTGCTGAACGCATGAGATTCAGTGCTTTTCTTGTATTTTCCTTTTTGTGGGCTTCCCTCGTATATACCCCCGTTGCGCACTGGGTATGGGGCGGCGGCTGGATCGGCCAAATGGGCGCTCTTGACTTCGCAGGCGGAAACGTCGTCCACATTTCTTCCGGGGTCGCCGGGCTCGTGCTGGCGATTGTGCTCGGGAAACGCAAGGACGGCACGGCGGCTTCGCCTCACAACTTAATTTACACGTTCTTGGGCGGGGCGATCATTTGGTTCGGATGGTTCGGCTTCAATGTTGGCAGCGCCCTCACGCTTGACAGTATCGCGATGTTTGCCTTCATTAACACAAACACCGCGGCTGCAGCCGGAATTATCGGCTGGATTTTAATCGAATGGATGCTGAACAAAAAACCGACCATGCTGGGTGCTGTATCAGGCGCTATTGCCGGGCTTGTCGCCATTACGCCGGCTGCCGGGTTCGTTACGCCGTTCTCTTCCATCGTAATCGGTTTCATCGGCGGGCTTGTCTGCTTCTGGGGCGTGTATTGGCTCAAAAAGACTTTCGGTTATGATGATGCGCTTGACGCTTTCGGCCTGCATGGAATCGGCGGGACATGGGGCGGCATCGCAACCGGTTTATTCGCCACCACTTCCGTCAATGACGGCGGGGCAAACGGGCTGTTTTACGGCGATCCGGGACTGCTCTGGAAGCAGATTGCGGCCATTGCGGCAACCTATGTATTTGTATTTATTGTCACTTTCGTTATCATTAAAATTGTAGGTCTGTTCATTCCCCTTCGCGCCAGTGAAGAAGAAGAGTCACTTGGGCTTGATTTAACGATGCACGGGGAAAAAGCATATCAGGACTTATAAAGTGAGGAGTGGCTTAGATGAGCGGTCAAATGTTCAAGGTAGAAATCGTTACGCGTCCGGCTAAGTTTGAAACATTGAAACAGGAACTCGGTAAAATCGGAGTCACATCGCTGACCTTCTCCAACGTACACGGCTGCGGCCTTCAAAAAGCTCACACCGAACTGTACCGCGGAGTCAAAATTGAAAGCAATGTGTATGAACGGCTGAAAGTGGAAATCGTTGTCAGCAAGGTTCCCGTTGATCAAGTCGTGGAAACGGCGAAAAAAGTGCTGAAAACGGGAGAGCCCGGAGACGGCAAAATATTCGTCTATGAAATCGGAAACACGATTAATATCCGCACCGGAGAAGAAGGACCAGGAGCTTTATAAACAGGCAGAACGCCCGGAGACAGCATGTCCCGGGCGTTTTTTTTTTCGGACTTCATTAAAAAGAAGAAACCTTTTTTTCATGCGGGACAGGCCGCTTATGCCGTACGGGTTGTTTTTTCGCATATGTACTGATATTGACCAGTATGCCGCACAAAAACAGCGTCATAATCAATGAAGAACCGCCGTAGCTGATAAACGGAAGCGGCACACCCGTAACCGGGAGAAGTCCGCTCATCGCTCCCAAATTCAATACAACCTGAAACATTAATTGAAACGTAATTCCGATGGCAAGAAGCTTCCCGAACGGGTCATCAGCCCGCACGGCCGTTTTGACGCCGAGAAGCATTAACGCAAAATATAATCCCAAAACGATCAGAACACCGAATATCCCCAGCTCTTCGCTGATCACGGCCATAATGAAATCGGTATGCGCCTCAGGCAGATAGTTCATTTTTTCAACACTGTTTCCAAGCCCTCTTCCGAAAAACCCGCCTCCGGAAATAGCAAAATAGGATTGAATCAGCTGATAGCCGTCCCCGTTCGCGTCACCAAACGGATTGGTAAAGGAAACGAGGCGCTTCACACGATAGGAAGCGGAAAATGCGAGATAAACAACCCCCGACACCGCCGTCGCGCCGAGCACGAACAGATGGCGCTTTTTCAAGCCGGCACATAATAAAATCGACCCGCACGCCGCCAGGATTAAGGAAGCCGTCCCTAAATCAGGCTCCGCCAATGTCAGCAGAAAAGCGGTCCCCAAAATCACTAAAGGCGGCAGAACCCCTTTCACAAATTGATGAATGTACGGCTGCTTTTTCGTATAAATCGAAGCGAAATACAAAATCATGGCGATCTTCGCCAATTCAGACGGCTGTACGACAAGCGGGCCCGCTCCCAGCCACCTGCGGGAAAAATTCCGCTCCAGCCCGATTCCCGGTATCAATACGAGCAGCAGCAATACCAGCGAACCGACCACAAACAGCGGTACAAGTCGCGCATACCGCTTATACGGCAGACAGGCGGCAAATAGAAATAAGCATAATCCGATCAGTAAAGAGGCACTTTGTTTATGGAAGAAATAGGATGGATCTCCGTACCGCTGAGACCCCATCACATCACTGGCGCTGTACACCATTAACAAGCCGAATCCGCAAAGCAGCATAATGACAAACACAAGCGGCAGATCGGCGTTTTTCAAACGTTTCAGCAACGGACAAAACTCCTTCGGCTATTCTTTTCCCGCATACTTGACGCACAGTAATACAGTCACGTTTCATTCTGTTTACTTTTTTATGATTATTTTTAATACCAATTGTGTCTCATAGAAAAAAGCATTACACTGTTCATATAAAATAAAGATAAAAGGTGATATTTGTGAATTACGAACTATTTAAAGCGATCAATGGTTTGTCGCACCATAGCGCCATTCTCGACTCTATCATGGTATTTATAACGGAATACGCCATTTACGCCTACGCCCTTTTCCTGCTTGCCATGTGGCTGTTCGGAAGCACAAAAGGCAGACAAAACGCCCTGTACGCGGGCTTCACGGGTGTTGCAGCGCTTATCATCAACTACCTCATCACGAAAGTCTATATCGAGCCGCGCCCCTTTGTCGAACATACGGTTCATACGCTGATCCCTCATGCCGCGGATGCTTCATTTCCGAGTGACCATACGACAGGCGCTTTGGCGATTTCAATTGCGATTCTGTTCCGCAACAAAAAACTCGGCTGGCCGCTTGTGATTTTCGGCCTTTTGACCGGCTTCTCAAGAATTTGGGTCGGCCACCATTATCCGATCGATGTGCTCGGAAGCATTATCGTTTCCCTCATTGTCGGATTCCTGCTGTTCAGATTTTCAAATGTGCTTCGTCCGATTGTCGATCTGATCGTGCGAATCTATGAAAGTATCGTTCATAAAAGCAAATCGACAAACCATAATATATAAAAAAAAGCCGGCGTCTGTCACAGACTGCCGGTTTTTGTATGTTTGGCTGTGTGCTTTTTCCTTTGTAAAGCACAGAATGCGGCAATGCCGAGACTGTCAATCAGCACATCGCGGAGGCATCCGTTTCTGCCGAAAAAGAGCTGGACGATTTCTGTCAGGAAAGCGGCGGCCAATGCATACAGCACCGCCCTCTTCATGCGCCTGCGCTCCCTGAAAAACAAATAGGCGAGCACAAAAAATGAAAATGCGTGCCCGAGCTTTTGAATCGCCGCTTCCGGTATGGCGAGCTCCGCCATATCGAACACAAAGAAACCGGACACATCCGGATGGGGCGTGAAACGGAAGGACACCGTCTGCGACACAACCATATCGTGAAAGCTTTCAGTCAAAGCCGAAACGAAAACAAAGACGAGCCACCCGGCCGCCAGACATTTATTCATTCAGCATCTCCTTCGTTTTCTACTAGTATAAAGGCACATGCGGCAATATGAAAAGCGCCTATCTGAGCTGATAGGCGCTTTGGGATCAAGATTACTTGCCCGAATCTTTCATTGAGCCGTCATCTTTACCATCTGTCTTGTCTTTTGTGCCGTCCTCTTTGTCGCCTGGTTTTTCTTCGGTTTCTTTTTTAGGCGTCACATCTTTTTTCTCGGAAGACTGCTGAATTGCCCCTTCCGTTTCTTCTGTCACAGCGTTTTTCTCTTCAGCCGCCGCTTTTTCAATAGATGTTACCGGCTTGTCCATAAAATTGAGCGGGTTCATCGCTACGCCGTCCTTGCGGATTTCAAAGTGCACGTGATTTCCGCTTTCTTCACTGTAAAGGTTTTTTCCGGATTTACCGATGACCTGGTTCTGCTTTACTTTGTCGCCCTGATCCACGCTGACTTCAGATAAAGACTGATAGACAGTAGACAGGCCGTCTGAGTGTTCAATTTCAACCACATACCCCAGTACCGGGTCTTTAGCAGCTTTAACAACCGTACCGCTCAGAGAAGCAGAAACATCAAATGATTTTCCGTCTTTCTCAGCTAAGTCAATTCCTTTACTGAGGCTGTACGTGTTATTATAGTTAACAAGTGCTGCTTCTTTCTCTTTTTTTGCGGCATCAGTTTCATAAAACTTTTTCACAACAGAAACATTTTCAGAATGAGCAGCCGGCATTGCGACGTTTTCCATTGACTTGCCTACTTCGACGGCATCGTCTTTGCCGCTGTCATACGCGGAGTTTCCGCCGTTGTTCGTCAGATTGTCCTTCACATCATTCGAAACGGATTGATACCAAAGGACAGCTGTTAAAATGACGGCCGCACTGACTAAGTAGATTGCAGGGAATATCCAGCGTTTGCGAAAAAACCGCTGAAGTTTTTTGACTTGAGAAGTTTTCTTTTCTTCCTCTCTCATTTGTTCATCACCTCAGCAACATTCTGAACACTTTTCTGAAAATATATACACATCCATAAAAAACTTTTTTGGAAATAGTATGTGCAGATTGCACTTATTTATGTAATGAAATGTGAAGGGAGATCCCGGAATATGAATTTGACCCTGCGCAAAGCCGTATTGGAAGATTTAGATGCGGTGGTGGCCATATACAACTCGACGATTGCCTCACGAATGGTAACGGCTGATACGGAAGAAGTGACGCCCGCAGACCGGATGGATTGGTTTTTGCGGCACACGGACCGGCGCCCGCTGATGGTCGCGGAAGATGAGACCGGCAAAGTGGCGGCCTGGATCAGCTTTGAAACGTTTTACGGCCGTCCGGCCTATGACAAAACGGCGGAGATCAGCATCTATCTGCATCAGGATTGCCGCGGCAAAGGAGCAGGAAGCTTTCTGCTGAAAGAAGCCCTGGCACTCGCTCCGGCAATCGGCATCCGCAGCCTGATGGCTTTTATCTTCGGACATAATGTGCCGAGCATTAAGCTGTTTGAAAAATTCGGTTTTACCGAATGGGGCGTATTCCCGGGTATCGCCGAAATGGACGGAAAACGATATGACTTGAACATTTTAGGGAGAGAACTGTCATGATCACCATCGATAAAGACAAAGACGAAAACCAGCCGCTCAATAAAAAAGCCCGTTCCCTTGCCGACATCGCCAAATGGGGAAAGATCACCGCCGTGTTTCTGATCATCACGGGCTCTCTTTCCGCTCTGTCAGCCATTGCGACGCTGCTTGGAGCCATTCCGGGGGTCCTGCTCATCATTTCCGGCGTCATGCTGATGCGCTCGGCAAAAGCGGCTGCCGCCCTTCAGGAAGGACTAGAAGAAAACGCGGAAGAAAGTATGCTTGCACATTACGCCTCATTTATCAAAATGCAGTTTTTTTATGCGGCATCCAGTGTGGTATTGGGCATTCTCGCTTTTATTTTAGTCGTCATCTTCGCTGTAATCGGAATTATCGCTTATCACAGCACTGATACGTATGACACGCCTGATTCATATTACTATGAGAACGACCCGGTGTTGAATGACAAAAAGAGCTGATCGCGCGTCAGCTCTTTTTTAATAAAGCATTCCTTTTTTCCGGTCTTCTTCCGTTAAAAATTCAATAAAGCTCTTCATCGCAGACGGCTCCTCGGCAATCAGCCGGGTATAGGCGCTTTTCCGTTCCTCGGACAGAATATCGCTTTTTCTGATTCTGTTCAGCATATAAAGGCGGATCGTTTTTTGCACCTGTTTCCGCTGATAGCCGGCTTCCTTAAACAACGCAAGACCCAAGGCCGCAAGGAGTGCAAAAATGCCGGCCGACACGAGAGCTCCTCTCCCGGAAGGGGCCTGAATCAAAAGCGATGCCAGATGAAACAGACTAAAAGCGGCGAGCGGGAAAGCAAGAAAACGGTAAATGATGCTTTTTTTCATCAGCGGTGCGATGGCGATTTGTATTTTCTGAATTTCTTTTTTTATGAATCCCGGCAATTGTTCCGCATGCTCCAGCTTCATGCCCTCTCCCCTTTGCTGTCATTTTTGTCTTCTTTTTCATATATGCATATTTTAACGCACCCGGAACTTTCTTTGAAAGAAAACTGCATTCATCTTTGATTCCGGCTCTTTATTCTTTCAAAATGTCAATGTTATAATTTGAAATGGGAATCAGATTGCTGCACTTGTCGGAATACTAATGGGCACAGTCTTGATAAATATGATATAGCGGGGTTGCAAAGTGAGCATTTCATTTATTTTATTCGGATTTTTTTTCGTTTTAAATATACTTTTGGCCGTCATCATGATTTTCAAAGAAAGACGCGATGCCAGCGCTTCATGGGCTTGGCTCTTGGTTCTTTTTTTTATTCCCATTTTAGGGTTTATTTTATACCTGTTATTCGGCCATAACCTGAGACGCAAGCATCTGTTTCAATGGGAAGACCGTAAAAAAATCGGGATTGAAAAGCTGCTGAAGTCTCAGCTGAAAGATCTGAAGTCGAGGCAATTCCAATTTAACAACAGAGCGACTGTGGATAATAAAGACCTCATCTATATGCTTGTCATGAACAACCACGCAGTCTTTACAGAGGATAATTCGGTGGAGATTCTGACGGACGGGCGCGATAAGTTCAAACGCTTAATGAAGGACATTTCCAACGCAAAAGATCACATTCACCTTCAATACTATATTTATAAAGGTGATGAACTGGGAAAAAAATTGCGCGATGCCTTAGTGAAAAAAGCACGCGAAGGCGTAAAAGTCAGAGTGTTATATGATGAACTCGGTTCAAGATCACTCAGAAAAAAATTCTTCAAACCGCTGCGGGACGCCGGCGGCCATGTGGAAGTCTTTTTTCCTTCCAGGCTTCGTCCGATTAATTTGCGGCTCAATTATCGGAATCACCGCAAGCTCGTCATCATTGACGGCGAAACCGGCTATGTCGGCGGCTTTAACGTCGGAGATGAATATCTCGGCCTGAATCCGAAATTCGGCTACTGGCGCGATACGCACCTCAGGCTTCAAGGCACGGCGGTACACGCCATTCAGACACGGTTTATCCTCGATTGGAACCAAGCCTCCCATCATCATACGCTCACATACGTTCCGAATCATTTTCCGGAATGCGAGCCGAAGGGCAATGTCGGGATGCAGATTGTCACGAGCGGACCGGATTCAGAATGGGAACAAATTAAAAACGGCTATATCAAGATGATCTCAACGGCCAAACGGTCGATCCTGATTCAGACGCCTTACTTTATTCCTGACTCAAGTCTTTTAGATGCCCTCAGGATCGCCTGTCTGTCAGGCATCGACGTCAAAATCATGATCCCGAACAAGCCGGATCACGCTTTCGTTTACTGGGCGACTTTATCTTACATCGGCGACCTTTTGAAAGCCGGAGCCTCAGTCTACATTTATGATAATGGCTTTATTCATGCAAAAACGATTGTCGTCGATGATGAGACGGCTTCAGTCGGTACGGCGAATATCGACGTCAGAAGCTTCAGACTTAATTTTGAAGTCAACGCCTTTATTTATGACGTCACCATCGCGAAAAAACTCATTTCCTCATTTAAAGAAGATCTGCTCGTCTCCAGAAAATATACGTATGAAGAATATCAGGAGCGTTCGCTGCGGATCCGCATTAAAGAATCGATTTCAAGACTTCTTTCGCCGATTTTGTAATTCCCGGGGTGTTTCTCGGGAATTTTCTGATATAAAAACGGACACGGCACGAAAAAACACATTTTATATTCAAAAGAATGACCGAATAGTGTATAAATGAAAAGTGAGTATTTTTTTGTAAAGGAGTGCCATAGTTTGAAACCTGAATCAGTGAATCGTTCGCTTATTTCTATTTCGAAATGGGGAAAAGCGACAGGTATTTTATTTATTATCATGGGTGCGTTTGCGGCGCTGTCGGGCGCGTTTTTCTTTTTAATCGGAGCCATTCCCGGCGTTCTGCAGATCATTGCCGGCATTTTTCTGATGCGCTCGGCAAATGAAGCGGGACAGATGGCGGAGCAGTTCAATGAACTGACAGAGGAACATATGCTGGAGAATTATGCAAAGTTCGTGAAAATGCAGGGGATCTACCTGATTGTGACGGTCGGCTTGTCCGTTCTCGGTATCGTTCTCTTTATTGTCCTCATGACGCTCGGCATCGTGGACGGCGTGTTTAATAATATTGATGCCAATACATATTAAAAAGGAAAATCCCGGCGCATCCGCCCGGGATTTTTTCTTATTCCGCTTCTTCGACAACGGGAAAGTTTTTCTGCTTTGGATTTGCCAATACGGCGATGGCATAATAGCGCAGCTGAGACGCTGTCTGCAGATATTCTTTCAGACATTCCGGCTTCAGCCAGACGTGTCGCCGTCACATCAAAAAAGCTTTTCCTCAGAGTTTCAGCTGAAATCACTCAATTGTTCGACTGTTCCTGATCAGGTTTAGAAGCAAGAATTGTGATTCTGCAAAATAAGGATAAAAGCCATGGTGGAACAAGACCGCTTATCATACAGTTTTTTGGGTCTTTGTAATTAATTTACAATTGTTCTTAATATTCACTCATGTATTCATGCTATTATATTGAAAGGAACGATCAAAAGCGTTGGCGTTCGTAATTGTTTTAAATATTTACGAGTGCTGCCTCATGTCAAAGTCAGAAAAAATAGTATAGGAGGTAACATATGTTTAAGTTTAAAAAGAAATTCTTAGTTGGATTAACGGCAGCTTTCATGAGTATCAGCATGTTTTCGGCAACCGCTTCTGCAGCTGGCACAGATTACTGGCAAAATTGGACTGATGGGGGCGGAACAGTCAACGCAGTCAATGGATCTGGCGGGAATTACAGTGTTAATTGGTCTAATACCGGAAATTTCGTTGTTGGTAAAGGCTGGACTACAGGCTCGCCATTTAGAACAATAAACTATAATGCCGGAGTCTGGGCGCCGAATGGCAATGGATATTTGACTTTATATGGCTGGACGAGAGCACCTCTCATCGAATATTATGTAGTGGATTCATGGGGTACTTACAGACCTACCGGAACGTATAAAGGTACTGTAAAGAGTGATGGAGGTACATATGACATATATACAACGACACGTTATAACGCACCTTCCATTGATGGCGATAACACTACTTTTACGCAGTACTGGAGTGTTCGCCAGTCGAAGAGGCCGACTGGAAGCAACGCTGCAATCACTTTCAGCAATCATGTTAACGCATGGAAGAGCCATGGAATGAATCTGGGCAGTAATTGGTCTTACCAAGTCTTAGCGACAGAAGGATATAAAAGCAGCGGAAGTTCTAATGTAACAGTGTGGTAACAGCTCATCTTTAATTAGGGGCAGCTAACGGGCTGCTGATCGTTCCTTGAGAAATTTTATAATGATTGTTAAGAGGCGAACGGTTTTGGCATTACCGGAGGCAGGATATTCTCCATCAGTTTTCGCGTATTAAAATAAGAGTGCCGTCATTTTTCGGTAACCCGCTTACAACAGACACCTTCACATAAGCCTTAAGCAAAATAAAAATATCCCGGTTACCACCTCCTTTAGTTCATTAAACAGATCGCAATCCCGCATCCAGGCGTGTCCGAATATGGAGCCAAAACCGTGATTTCCTCATTATCACTTGTAACCATTTTTGTTACACCGCTAGCGGCATGAACCCATCTCTTTTTAACAAAAGAGATGATTCATTACATCATAAAGGGACTTGCTCGCAAGTTCATTCTCCATTGCCCGCTGTACGCTTCCGAACGTCTCATCGAGCGCGCGCTGAATATTTTTGCCGACCGGACAGTCGGGGTTCGGATTGTCGTGAACCGCAAAAAGCTCTTCCCTATTCTGCACAGCCCTGTAAACCTCTAAGAGGGTGATCTCCGACGGATCTTTTTTCAGGCTGGCTCCCGGAACACCCGCCCGGGATGTCAGAATACCCGCTTTTTTCAGCTGGCTGATCGTTCTCCGCACGACGACGGGATTGGTGTTTACGCTGCCCGCAATCATGTCCGATGACGCCCGTTCATCCGTTGAGATCAGCGATAGAATGTGAATGGCCACAGCAAGACGGCTGTTAATCATGTTTTTCACCACCATTGTAACCACAATAGTTACATTTCATTTGTTTGTCAACTACTAATATACACTAAAACGGGCGGCAGGATGAAATCAAGTTGGCAATAGAGGTGTAAACAGGCCGGCGGGAAACCGGCCGGAGAGGGATTAAAATAAGAAATAACGCTGTCCGAGCGGGACATAGCTGACGGGCTGGCATGCCAGCTCTTCTCCATCGGCGAACACCTGATAGGTTTTCGGATCGACTTGTATATTCGGCATCGCGTCATTCAGCTTCATGTCGAGCTTACTCAGCTTACGGATATTCCGTACGGGAGAAATCATTTTTTCAAGGCCGAGCTTTTCCGGCACACCGTTTGCAATACCGGCCTGGGACATAAATGTAATAGAGGTATTTCGGTTTGCTTTACCGTATGATGCGTACATCTGCCGCATAAACACGGGCTCAGGCGTCGGAATGGAAGCATTCGGATCTCCCATTTGGGCGCGGGCGATCATGCCGCCTTTGAGCACAAGTTCAGGTTTGACGCCGAAGAAAACCGGGTCCCATAGTACAAGGTCGGCGAGCTTTCCTTTTTCAACGGAACCGACTTCATGGCTCAGGCCGTGAGTGACGGCCGGGTTTATCGTGTATTTGGCGATATAGCGTTTGGCGCGCACATTGTCATTGCCGTTTTCTCCTGATAGAGCGCCGCGCTGTTTTTTCATTTTATCGGCCACCTGCCATGTCCGGATAATCACTTCTCCCACCCTGCCCATCGCCTGCGAGTCAGATGACGTCATGCTGATCGCGCCGATATCGTGCAGAATATCCTCCGCCGCAATGGTGGCCGCTCTGATGCGTGAATGGCTGAACGCCACGTCTTCAGGCACTTTTGAATCTAAATGATGGCAGACCATCATCATATCAAGATGCTCGTCCATCGTGTTGACGGTATATGGAATCGTCGGCGTCGTAGAGGACGGCAGGATATTGGCGTAAGATGCGAGTTTCATAATATCCGGTGCGTGGCCTCCGCCGGCTCCCTCTATGTGATATGTATGGATAACCCGGTCGCCGATCGCATCAAGCGTATTTTCTAAAAAGCCCGCTTCATTAATCGTGTCTGTGTGGATCGCCACCTGAATGTCCGCCTCATCCGCGACTTCCATGCAAGCTTTAATGGCGCTTGGCGTTGATCCCCAATCTTCATGCAGCTTCAGGCCGATCGCGCCTGCTTCCACCTGCTCGATCAGCGGCGCTTTATCGGATGCATTCCCTTTTCCTAAGAAACCGACGTTGATCGGAAACTCCTCGGCCGCTTCCAGCATTCTCGACATGTACCATGCACCGGATGTACAAGTCGTCGCTTTACTTCCCGTCGCAGGACCCGTTCCGCCGCCGAGAAGCGTGGTCACGCCTGAAGAAAGCGCGACTTCCATCTGCTGCGGGCAGATAAAGTGGATATGCGTATCCACCCCGCCGGCCGTTACGATTTTCCCTTCACCGGAAATGACTTCTGTTCCGGCACCGATAATCATGTGCGGGTCCACCCCATCCATAATATCCGGGTTGCCGCTTTTCCCGACGCCGACAATCCGTCCGTCCTTCACCCCGATATCCGCCTTGACGATTCCGGTATAATCCAGGATAACGGCGTTTGTAATGACCAGATCAAGCGCTCCGTCTTTCCCGGTGATACGCCCGTTCTGCCCCATGCCGTCCCGGATTGTTTTCCCCCCGCCGAAAATCATTTCTTCACCGTAATTCGTGAAATCTTTTTCGACTTCAATCCATAAATCCGTATCTCCGAGTCTGACTTTGTCTCCCGTTGTCGGTCCGAACAGTTCTGCGTATTGCTCACGTGACATTTTCATCGGATCGCCTCCTCCATCCATCCGGCTTTTTTAAGATTTGACAGCGTCTTCTCTTTTCCCCGCTCATCCATATACGTATCGGCCATGCCGTTGAGACCTCTGACCGTTTTTCGCCCTCCGATTTCCACGAGCGTGACGGTTTTCTCTTCTCCCGGTTCAAAACGGACAGAAGTGCCTGACGGGATATCAAGGCGCATGCCGATTGCTTTGTCCCGATTGAAGGAAAGGGCGCCGTTGGCTTCGGCAAAATGAAAATGCGATCCTACCTGCACTGACCGTGTTCCGTTATTGGTGACTGACACCTCCAGCGTCTTCCGGCCTTCGTTAATGGTGATGGTCCCCTTTGCGACTTGAATCGCTCCCGGCTTCATGACTTCACCTCCGCTTTGATCGGCTGATGAACGGTGACAAGCTTAACCCCGTCCGGGAACGTCGCTTCCACCTGAATGCTGTCCAGCATTTCCGCAACGCCTTCCATAACGTCTTTTTCCGTCAATACATTGCGGCCGGATTCCATCAGCTCAGCAACGCTTTTTCCGTCTCTCGCGCCTTCCATCAGATAACAGGTCAAATATGCGGCGGCTTCGGGATAATTCAGCAGAACGCCGCGCGCCTTCCGCTGCTTAGCGAGCTCTCCCGCCGTAAAAATAAGCAATTTTTCTTGTTCAACCGGTGTCAGTTTCATCTGTATTCCCCCTCAGTGATAGTCAAACACAATCCGTATGGTCATACGAAACGATGCAGGCGGCCGTCACCCCCTTCACCTCATGAAATGTTAAGTGATAAAAGTTATTCGACGGTGAACGGCCCGATTCCTTTTGCAGAATTTACCGATTTCTCATTTTTTTCTTCAACAAACGTTTAATCAAATGTGAAGAAAGGTTACATTCTATGTGAATATTATAAAGAAATCGCCGGGGAATTTATAGAATATTTAAAAATTTAGTGAATATTAACCAAATGAACTGGAATTTTTGTCATTTCTCATAACAAAAAGCCCAAAATATTTTGGGCTTTTGCTGTGTTTCACTATCAAATTAATCATCACTGAGTTTATCTTTCGTTTTGCCGACACCCTTTTGCAGGCTGCCTTTCGCTTTGTCTTTTTTACCTTCCGCTTTTAAGTCGGACTTGTTTGCCATGTCGCCTGCTTTGTCCTTTGCTTCCCCTTTCATTTTGTTCATGCCGCCTTTTACTTTGTCTTTTAAACCATTATCCTCACTCATGATCTCTTCAGCTCCTTTTTTGTTCTGTGTACTTGTTTTCTTCCCTTTCAGCCCGAACACAAACATGTAAACTCTCAATTATTGATTTCACAGCGTTCCCCGTAGCGGAGCACTTTGTAAACAGCCAATCCGTCTGACAGCTTATTATCCCCGTATTGCACCGGCAGAAGAGCAAAGAAAACATAATAAGTTGAAAAATAGACAAATTGGTAAAAAAATAAGTTTGGCTCAAGGACATCTTTTATGATCAGCAGATTTATTAAAAAGATAGAAGCGAGATTAAACAGACAGCCTCCGGAATAGACGAGCGCGCTCGTCAGACGGTTATCTATCCGCAATTCGCCGAACTTGCAGAAAGAATCTATGAAGTAGATACGCCGAACCCGAATCGGCCCTACTTTTAAAAGACGTTTCCCCATTCCGATATCCAATGATGCCTTGCCTCCGAACAGCATGGCCATAAAGCTGTGTCCCGCCACATGGATGACAGACACCATCGGCAGAATGATGAGAAATGATACAAAAAACTTTATCATATCATTGAATCCGAACAACAAATCCCTCCTTCCCATCGTACTTTTTTCTCTCTTTTGCGATTTTTCCGTTTTTTTCTATGGTCAAACGTTATGATGTGCATAAAAAAATAACCATCTGCTGAGCAGATGGTTAAGAAAATTATATATCGTATAAACACTGTTCTTTTTGAATGTTTTCTCTCATGCGAATCGCTTTTTCATAAAAATACGCCGCTTCTTTATATTGCTCATGTGCGCTTGTGTAAACGGCGGCCTCCAAGGCGAAATCTTCAATATACACATACAGCGATTTTTCATTCATATAGTCAAACACTTCATGGATTAAATCCATATTGAGTGACTCCAAATAAAGCGCTTGTAAAAACTTATACTTCTCTAAACTGAATCGATCGCCCCGTTCTTTCGCGATCATGACCCCTCTTTCATAATAGGTAAGGGCCGCTTGGTCATCATGCAGCCTGAAAAGGGTGTGCGTTAAGCTGAACAGCGCCTTCGGAAGCTGTTCAAGCTGATGCTCTTCAAAAACGGGAACCGCTTTTCTAAAGTACCGGGCCGCTTCATCCAGATCGCGCTTTTCAGAATAACAATTCCCCAGATTGTAAAGCGAAGACCCGATCAGGCGGGGCTGTCCTTCAAGCAAAGAAAGGCGGAGGGCTTCGTCTAAATGCTCAAGCGCTTTGTCGTAGTTTTTGCAGTCGATGTAGTTTCCTGAGATGACGAAATGGCATTGAATTCTCCGCACTCTGTAGAAATCGTGTTTCATATACGTATCCAGCGCCTGAATCCCGTGATTCATGGAAAAATGAGTCTGCTTCATGACATAAAACACTTCAGACATCTTGAAATGGAATTCCGCCCTCTCTATATCATCCTCGACAAATGAAAGGAGTTTTTCCGCTTTCCGGTAAAAAGAAATAGCCGCAACATAGTTATTGTGATCGAATTCATACATCCCTCTGAACAAATGGAAATAATACTCAGACAGTCCCGATATGCTGTCCGTGCTTTCGATCGTCTTTTGCAGCTCGCTGTACTGAATCTGTGATTGTTCGGTGCATTCCGGCTTGACGTAATCAAGCATAATATGATGGCGGTAGCTGATCAGCTGATAATATAACAGCAGCAGCTGGTCTTCCTCCATACGTTGTATATCCTCATCAATTTCCTCTTTCAGCTTTATGGCATCAGCCGCTTGAAACGCTAAAATGTGCTTGTACCATTTGTTGATCTTAACTCCAACTTGAGATGACGGAATCTCGTATGCGGTCATGCCCCTTTCACAACCTTTTCTAATTTCTATTGGTTATATTTTAACATATTGTATGGCTTTGGAATTGCATAACTTGATTGTCCTGCATCAAAATTCCTATCATATATTTCGGCTGTCATCGGTATTTTTTGAACAGACCGCTCTCATATTGTGAATAAAAAAGCCTGCCCTTGTCCGGGCAAGCTTTTCTTCATCCGCCTATATAAGACATTTCCACTTTCTTTTTCCCATCCGTTTTAGAAAGCGCGCGGTCAATTGAATACTGATCCGTGCGATTTTTCCAGACAGAAGCGATGGATTCCGTCAATTCGTCATCGGTCAGACCTCCGCGCACGAGTTTCCGAACATCATAGCCGCTTGACGCAAACAGGCACGTAAACAGCTCGCCTCTCGCCGACAGGCGCGCTCTGTTGCAGGAGGCGCAGAATGCATCCGAGACGGAGGAAATCACGCCGATTTCGCCGGAACCGTCAAGATAGCGGAACCTGGAAGCGACCTCTCCTTTATAATTCGCTTCTATCGGCTCCGTCGGCATATGCTGGTTGATCAGATCAATAATCTCGGCCTTCGTGATCACGTCTTTTTTATTCCATTGATTCGTATTGCCTACATCCATAAATTCAATAAACCGGAGAATATGACCCTTTTCTTTAAAATAGCGGGCCATCGGCAGGATATCTTTTTCATTGACGCCCTTTTGAACAACCATGTTGATTTTCACACCGAGTCCGGCCGCTTTTGCCGCCTCAATGCCCTCAAGCACCTTGTTCACCGAAACCCCGCGGCCGTTAATGGCCTTAAACCGCTCATCCTCTAAAGAATCGAGGCTGACTGTCACGCGATGCAGCCCCGCCTGCTTCAGTTTTTCCGCATACACGGGAAGCAGAGAGCCGTTTGTCGTCATCGCGATATCTTTAAGTCCGGGGATGCGCGCAAGTTTTTTGATCAATTCAGGCATATCTTTTCTCATGAGCGGCTCTCCGCCCGTCAGCCTGATTTTTTCAACGCCGAAGCGGCCGACAAACAGCTTCGCAAGCCGCTCAAGCTCCTCGAAGGAGAGCAATTCCGTCTTTTGTAAAAATGGATAATCCGGTCCGAATAATTCGGCTGGCATACAGTACGTGCATCTGAAGTTGCAGCGGTCGGTTACAGAGATACGAAGATCCCTGAGCGGCCTTTCCCTTTTGTCTGTCACCCGGCGCGTTTCTGTATTCATAAGCCCAAGACCCCTTCCTTTCTATTGTTCAACCCGTTCAGGATGTGTGTATATGTTAAATGATCCGTTTCTGACAAAACCTATCGCGGTTATGTTCAGCTCTTCCGCCATTTGCAGCGCGAGCTCCGTCGGCGCCGATTTTGAAATGACAATCGACACGCCGATTTTTGCGGCTTTTAATAAAACCTCCGAGGAAATCCGGCCGCTGAAGACGATCAGCTTGTCACGGACCGGCATTCCGTTTTTCAAACAGCAGCCGTACAGCTTATCCAGCGCGTTGTGGCGCCCGATATCCGTCCTCATAAAGAGCAGCTTTTCCGTATCGCACAGCGCCGCATTATGGACGCCGCCCGTTTCCCGGAAGGTGCCGCTTCCGCTTTGCATCTCCTTCATCAGGCGAAGGCACGTCTCAGGAGTTATGGTGATACGGCTGACGGCGGTTTTGGCCGTTTTCGCATCCTGCTGAAAGTAAAAATGCCGGCCTTTCCCGCAGCATGAACCGATGACCCTCTTCGTATAGTCTTTTTGCTCAAGCACCCCGGGATTCGTCAGTTCAACATATGCAAATCCGAGACTTTCATCTATAGTAAAGCTTTTGATTTCTTTTTCAAAACGAATGACGCCTTCTGATGCGAGAAATCCGATGACGAGTTCCTCTAAATGGTCAGGCGTGCAGACGAGCGTAACAAATTCCTGTCCGTTCACCATGACGGTCAGCGGATACTCTGAAACCATCCGATCCGCCGTCTTTGTTAATACCCCTTTTTCATAGCGGTATATGTCCCTTACCGCTGTTGTTCTTTTATCCACTGTTTTCCCCTCCGCAGTATCCTTCTCTTTTATTCTTCCACAATCCCTGTATTTTGTCGAATTTGCGGTTTAAAAAAAGAGCCCTCTTAGGACTCTATGTTTCATTGCGATGATGTCTGCTCAGAATGGTGAATAAAATAACTGCGGCGATAATGGCCAATATACTGACGAATATGAAGGCGGCAAGCTTCAGAAAAATTCCCATCAGAACAAAAACGACTGCCGCCAGCACTAATATAATGCCTGCTCCTTTTAACAACAGCGTTCATCTCCTTTTATCCGTATCATTCCCGCGGTTCCGTTTTCTAAACAAAAAAGACGCCGCGCGGGCGTCCTTTTTTAACCTATTCTTTTGCTAAATCCTTTGCAGCGTCTTCCCAAGCCTGTTTGAACTCGTCCGCGCTGTCAGCTGAGACATATGTGCCGCCTCCCGCTTCCGCCGCTTTTTCAAGGCTTTCGCTTCCTTTCATGCCGAAGTTGAAGCCGATGATATTGACGATCGTGTTGACATTCGCTTTACGGAGCTTTTGAATTTCGGCCTGAGGATTACCGCCGCATGTTTCTTCACCGTCTGTGATCAGATATACGACGTTTTTCCCCGTGGCGCCGGCCCGCTCAAATTCTTCACGCGTATCAGAGAGCGCTTTCGCAATCGGTGTCCAGCCGGTCGGTTTAATCTTGCTGAGTGATTGCTCAAATGGAGTCACGGCGTACGGCTGAAGGCCGTATAACGTTTCTGTCGCATTACATGATACGGCTTTGCCTGAGTTTTTATTATTGCCCTTATGCCCGAATACCCGAAGCATCAGATTCGTGTCTTCAGGAAGAACTTCCGCAAAAGAAGTGACAGACTCTTTCGCGACATCTATTTTACGCTCTCCCCCTGTTTTTTGTATCATGCTTCCGCTTGCGTCAAACAGCACGGCAACGTTTGTTTCTTCGTGCTTTTTCTCGGCTGCAAAAACAGGTGATCCGAGTGAAAGCGTCAAAAGTCCGACAATCCCCGCAGTGAACATTTTTTTCATTTCCTTCATTCCTCTCCGTTTGTTTTTGGCCGATGGCCCCCGGCTCTTCTCTATGCTAGATGACGAGTATGCAAAAAGATATAGGGCGGGATTCCTTTTGTATAAGCGGCTGTACGCCGTTAAAAATGAACAGGATTATGCGCATCATCCTAAAAAGAATGGATAAATGATGACAGATTTAATGCCTTTTTCGCCCTTTTTGTAATATAAGTCCGGAATCTGATTCTTTTTACAGTTTTCTCTTCACCTTTTCTTGAAATTTTTGTTAAATAAAAATAAAAAAAAGGGCCGATAAACGGCACCTTTTCTTATTCCGCTAATGAACTCGCTGCCATTGTAAAGATGCGGTTCATATCCTTTTGGCTGTGAGCTTCGTAATATTTTCCTCCGCCCGCTTTGGCAATCTCGTGAAGCTGGCCGTTGAAGCCTTCCTTAAAGTCAAAGCCGATCACGTTGACTTTAATATGCTGTTTGCGAAGTTCTTTCGCTGTCTTAACAGGATCTCCTCCGCATGTCTCCTCGCCGTCCGTCAACAGGAAAACGGATTTACTGCCAAGTTTGTGCAAACCGGTAAAGGAAGCCTTCGCATCCTCTAATGCTTTTGCAATCGGTGTCCAGCCCGTAGGCCCGATTCCGTTAAGAGAGTTAAGGAAGCTCTGTCTGTCAAACCTTTGGAATCCGTACACACCGCGAATGGATTCACAAGATTGAACCTTTCCGGAGTTTTTATTATTGCCTTCCGAACCGAAAACCGTCATTCTGACCTGTGATTTAGATTTAATTTGATCCGCAAAACGGACAATTTCTTCTTTTGCCATGTTGTATTTAGAAACACCGTCAATCCGTTTTGCCATACTGCCGCTCGCATCAAGTAAAATGGCGGTATTGTTTTTAAATGAAAGAGTCTTCTCGTTTGCATTCTCGGCAGCAAAAGCAGGAGATGCAGCAGTCAGCATCAATCCGAGCATGAGTATGAGTGAAAATGTTTTTTTCATTGCTTTTTCCCCTTTTCAATAGATTTACGTTCAACGCCGAACAATATTTATCGTAAATGAGATGAAAAGGGAAATAAATAGGACGGCGTTCCTCATTATTTTTGCGTATATTCACATAGAAGCGGCATTTTTATCAGTGATTTACACCCGGCGCTCAGCCTTCAATCGACATTTGTCCGCCTTTAGGCTTTCGTTATATGAGTCTGTTGGTTGCTTTACCGTTTATGGAATAGTTTTCAAAAAAAACAGACGCTCAGGAAAGCGTCTATTTTTTCGCCATATATTTGTTTAAAAATGAATCTGCTTCGGAAATGTCCACTCCCTGATAATAATGCTTGACGATGTCCGCCACTGATTTTCCCTGCTCCGCCATGTAATTGGCCCCGTACTGGCTCATCCCGACGCCGTGGCCGAATCCTTTTGTCGTAATGGTGATGCTTCCGCCGTTTCGTTTCCATTCAAAGTCGGCAGAACGGAGTCCGAGTTTTTCCCGGATGTCTCTTCCCTTCAGCTTTTTGCCGTTGATGACGGCCGTCGCCACTTGATGGCCCGGCGTTCTGGCTGTAATCTGTCCCACCGTGTTTTGTCCCGAGAGCTGTACGCCGAGCTTTTGCTGAAACTCCGGCACACTGAAGGTCTGGGTGGCGAGATATTTCGGCGATTGCTTATCCCACGGACTTTTCACGCTCTTTAAATAAGGAATGGCGCTTGTCCAATAGGCTTCCGCATTTTCCGTATACCCGTTGCTCGTAGAGAAGAAAGATGCCTCAATCGGCTTGTTATCGTACGTTAAAATCTTTCCTTGCGTGCCGGCTACCGCGTTTGTGATTTTCTTGAGGTTGTGTGCGTACTTAGAACCCCATTCTTTTTTCAGCTGGCTTTTGCTTTGATAGACTTGGAACATTTGCGTATCATCCACCAGTGATCCTTTCGGCGCCTGAACGGCTGAGTCAGCGACCATCAGCCTGACGATGAATGTCCGGGCGGCGAGCGCCTGGGCTTTTAAGGCCTCCGGTTTAAAGTTTGCGGGCATTTCGGAAGCCACGACACCGACCACGTACTCTTCAAGCGGAATGTTCTCTACAGAATGATTGGATGTCCGATAAACCGGAATGGATACAGGTGATTCTTTCAATGTTTCTGCTCCTTTTGTTTCTCGTGTGGTGTGTGCTGTTTTGTGTCCGGGCTCTCTGTTTACGGCTGCTCCTTTTTCTGCCTGAAACGGAAGGACGAGAATGGTGGGGACAAGAAGAATTAGTATACACAGCCCGGATAGTAGAAATACAATCGGTTTCATATATCAGCTGCCTCCTGCTTGGGATTCGACTCTACTTCATCTTATGGGCAGGGACAAGCTAATATGACTTCCTTTTGGACAGAATCTTTATTCCATTTTTCACGCGAAAAACGTATTCTTTTTTGGAAATCAGAGCATAATAATGATGATAAACCATAAAAAAACAGTATGCCAGATTGACATACTGTTTTTACAGCCATTATGCGTTTAGGTCAGTTACGACTTCTTTGCTTTCTTGTTCAGCGGCCGTTTCATCAACGACACGCTCGATGTCAGCGCCGAGAGCCGCAAGTTTTTGATGGAAATTCACATAACCGCGATCCAAGTGCTTCAGTTCCGTGACACGTGTATGACCTTCAGCCACTAATCCCGCAAGAATCAGCGCCGCGCCCGCACGCAGGTCCGTAGCGGCAACTTCTGCGCCTTGCAGCTGTACAGGACCGTTAATGATCACAGAACGTCCTTCAATTTTAATGTCGCCATTCATCCGGCGGAATTCTTCAGCATGCATAAAACGGTTTTCAAACACAGTTTCAGTAATCATGCTTGTTCCGCTCGCACGGAGAAGCAGCGCCATCATTTGCGACTGCATATCAGTCGGGAATCCTGGGTGAGGCATCGTTTTAATGTCGATCGGCTTCAGCTGGGCAGGACCGATGACACGAAGGCCTTCTCCTTCATCCGTAATTTTGACTCCCATTTCTTCCATCTTCGCAATTAAAGACGTAAGATGCTCAGGAACCGCACCTTTGACTAATACATTTCCTTCCGTGATCGCCGCAGCCACCATGAAAGTACCCGCTTCAATACGGTCAGGAATGATGTTGTGTCTTACGCCGTGAAGCTTTTCCACACCTTCAATTTTAATGGTGCCTGTGCCGGCTCCGCGGATTTTTCCGCCCATCGCATTGATATAGTTCGCTAAGTCAACGATTTCAGGCTCTTTTGCCACGTTTTCAAGCGTTGTTGTTCCTTCAGCTAAAGCAGCTGCCATAATCAAGTTTTCTGTCGCACCCACACTTGGGAAATCTAAATAGATTTTTGCGCCCTGCAGACGGCCTTCCACTTCTGCTTCAATAAAGCCGTTGCCTACTTTGATTTTTGCACCCATTGCTTCAAAGCCTTTTAAATGCTGATCAATCGGTCTTGAGCCGATTGCGCAGCCGCCCGGAAGCGCTACTCTTGAATGACCCGTACGGGCTAACAGAGGGCCCATAACAAGCACTGACGCGCGCATTTTGCGCACATATTCAAAAGGTGCTTCTGTTTCTAAAGCGTAAGAAGCGTTTACGGTAACTTCATTATTCTCAAAATGCACATCTGCTCCTAAATGACGCAACACTTCATTAATTGTATATACATCGGAGAGCGTAGGTACATCACATATTACGCTTTTTTCTTCACTTGCTAATAAAGATGCAGCGATAACTGGTAAAACGGCATTTTTTGCTCCTTCAACTTTCACTGTGCCGTTTAACTTCTGACCGCCGCGGACGATGATTTTTTCCAAGGTATTCCCCTCCGCGTCCCTATATTCTCTATATTAATATTCAGTCGTCACGATTGGTGTGCCAACCGTAACGGTATGTTTTTCGCCCATTCCCGCACTTCTAAGCGCAACTTGCACATTCATCTTATGTTTCGATGTCATGATGTAATCTGTCCACTTATATGTAAATGCAGAAACAGAAACGAAATGAGGCTCAACTACATGTTCAACTGGACTTGCTTCAAATTCTTTCATGAGCTGTTCTGCTTTTTTTTGCAAAACAATACTCATATTATCATTTAAATGACCCTTTAGACAAGTAAAAATAAATACTTTATTTTGAAATATGTCATGTGCCTGCCGTTCAAACTGTTCATATGTATCATTCCAGTTTTCCGGTTGCTCCGGGCTCATTTGCTCATATAATAAATACGAAGTTGGGTTCTGGTTTTTGAGGGTAGTGACGAGCTGCAGTTTAAAAGTTGTGTGATTTTTTTTGTCAGAATACGTGCCGATGGCCTTTACGATTTTATCTTCCCGCGCGGATTCCCAATGATATTGCGGATACTGCGTCTTCAGTTCTTTTACCTTGTCATCAAATTCACTCAGTGACAGGTTCAGATTTTTTTTCGCATGAAGCGTCCATTCATCTACAGTGACCTGCTGCCGCTCCATTCCTTCGGCAATCTGGGCAAGCGGAGACAGCTCACTTGCATGAATGGAATGAAATACCGCTATTAAGGCGCTTAAAAAAACAAAAAACAAGATGATGCGGCCTGCTCTTTTTTTCTTCATATCGATCTCTCCCCCTTACTCCCATTTTTGCCGGAGCCGGGGAAAGCAATACATGGAAAACTTCGTCAAAACTCGCCAAGCGGGTGAAGAAAAATTGGTTTCTCACCCAGCGATTCCCTTCATTTTAACAGACGAAACATCTTAAAATAAGTATGGAAGCTGTTTCGAATAGGTAAGATAATCTAAAAAGAAGTCAGCGACTGCCGTACCGATCGCAATGGTAAGAAGAATGATCAGCAGCCTCGCCTGCACTATTTTTCCTTTTCGGATCAGCCGATCAAAGTTGACGGCCTGAAGCGCCCACCATGTCACCGCAATGCATACCAGGTGAACCAGGATGCTGATTGCGGCCTGCTGCCCCAATACATTCACAAATCCCATCTCCTTTCATTTTTTCCGCCCCTCATATCCTCTCTTATTATATAAGAAGAAGAGAGAAAGATGATCATTTTTACATCAGAATTTTTATCCAAAATTAGGGGCAATCCCCGCTTAAATGTCCGTTCTCCGGCATGATATACTTTTTTGGAAAGGAGATGGGAATATGAATCATTCCTTTTTTCATCCGGAAAAGCAGTATGGAGAAACTCTTCCCGTATTTGACCACGAGTGGGAAGCGATAGCATTCTACTATGATTATAGACAGTCTCAAACAGAGGAACTGAAAGAATTATGTCAGTTTTTCAACATTTCTCTTGATTATTCACGCGGCAGCCTGCTGGAAGTGGAAGCTCTTTACTTCCGCAGCATACAAGAGCTGCTTTTGGCGGATTGGAACCTGCCGATTGACGAATTTGAGAAAATGCTCAGTGTGTATGTCATCGATTGCGCCATCAGACACCATGACGATGCCGAATGGGTCGTCAAACCTTATCCGTATACGGACGGCGCTTATACGACGGGTGTGCGGAGAGGAAACAAAACGTGGCACACCGACAACTGCTGCGAACATTTATATCTGCAAAAAGAAGAGGATCATCCGCTTATCGGCGTCTATGAATCTCTTATGCGTTAATATAGAAAAAGAATCCTTCTCAGACAGCCGAGAAGGATTCTTTTTTAGTTTCCTGCAACATCCAATCTGTTTACAGCCCGCTGTAGCGCAAGCTCAGCCCGACGAATGTCAGTATCATCTGATCGTTTGTTCAAACGGTCTTCCGCCCGCTTTTTCGCAGCAAGGGCGCGCTCTTTATCAATGCTTTCCGCTGTTTCAGCGGCTTGTGCAAGGATAGTGACCTGATCAGGACGGACTTCTAAAAATCCGCCGCTGACAGCCGCCAATTCGGTCTGCCCGTCTTTTTTAAGGCGGACAGCGCCGATTTTAAGCGGAGCCACGGTCGGAATATGGCCAGGCAAGATACCGAGATCACCGCTCTCGGCTCTTACACTTACCATTTCAATATCAGCATCATATACTGGGCCGTCGGGAGTAACGATATTGACTTTAACGGTCTTCATGCTTTTACCCTCCTAGGACCAGATTAAACTTCTACACCCATCTCTTTTGCATTCTCAATGACTTCTTCAATGCGTCCCACAAGACGGAATGCATCTTCCGGAAGATGGTCATATTTACCGGAAAGGATTTCTTTAAAGCCTCGTACCGTTTCTTTAACAGGCACGTAAGAACCTTTTTGTCCCGTAAACTGCTCAGCTACGTGGAAGTTTTGAGAAAGGAAGAACTGGATACGACGTGCGCGGTGAACGACAAGCTTGTCTTCTTCACCTAATTCGTCCATACCGAGAATCGCGATAATATCCTGAAGTTCTTTGTAACGCTGAAGCGTTGACTGGACTTCACGCGCCACCGCATAATGCTCTTCTCCGACAATTTCCGGAGCAAGCGCGCGGGAAGTGGAAGCCAGCGGATCAACCGCAGGGTAGATACCCATTTCAGTTAATTTACGCTCAAGGTTAGTCGTCGCATCCAAGTGAGCGAACGTTGTCGCCGGAGCCGGGTCAGTGTAGTCATCGGCAGGCACGTAGATCGCCTGGATAGATGTAACTGAACCAACGTTTGTAGACGTAATACGCTCTTGAAGCTGACCCATTTCTGTCGCAAGCGTCGGCTGATAACCAACCGCAGAAGGCATACGGCCGAGAAGCGCGGAAACCTCTGAACCCGCTTGTGTGAAACGGAAAATGTTATCGATAAAGAACAGTACGTCCTGTCCTTGTTTATCACGGAAATGCTCAGCCATTGTAAGACCCGTCAGTGCTACACGCATACGTGCGCCCGGCGGCTCGTTCATTTGTCCGAAGACCATGGCTGTTTTCTTAATAACGCCTGAATCGCTCATTTCGTAGAAAAGGTCGTTCCCTTCACGAGTACGCTCTCCTACACCGGCGAATACGGAAATACCGCCGTGCTCTTGCGCGATGTTGTTGATTAATTCCTGGATTAATACGGTTTTACCTACGCCGGCGCCGCCGAACAATCCGATTTTACCGCCCTTGATGTAAGGAGCGAGCAGGTCAACAACCTTAATTCCCGTTTCAAGAATTTCAACCTCAGTTGAAAGCTCATCGAATGAAGGAGCTGATCTGTGGATCGGGTCCTTTTGAGCATCCGCAGGCAGCGGTTCATTTAAATCAATTTTATCTCCCAGTACGTTAAATACGCGTCCGAGAGTCACATCACCGACAGGAACGGAAATCGGCGCACCTGTATCAACAGCTTCCATTCCGCGCTGAATTCCGTCCGTAGATGCCATGGCAATTGTACGGACTGTATCATCGCCTAAATGAAGAGCAACCTCTAGCGTTAGGTCGATGCCTACTTCATTTTCGCCTGTAGCTGGCTGTGAAACTTTAATCGCATTATAAATCGCAGGCAAGTGGCCGTCCTCGAAACGTACGTCGACAACCGGTCCAAGCACCTGACTTACGCGTCCTTTCTTCATCGCTATCCCTCCTGACAAAATCTTTCTATTCTAAAGCGGCTGCACCGCCGACAATTTCGGTAATTTCTTGTGTAATCGCCGCTTGACGCGCGCGGTTATATGAAAGCGAGAGTGAATCAATGAGTTCTTTCGCATTATCCGTCGCATTTTTCATTGCTGTCATTCTCGCAGCGTGTTCACTTGCTTTACTGTCAAGAAGCGCGCCGTAAATTAAGCTTTCCGCATATTGAGGAAGCAGCACTTCGAGCACCTCTTCTTCATCCGGTTCGAACTCGTAAGAAGCCGTGCGCTTCCCGCCGCTCGTTCCGAAATCCGTTAAAGGCAGCACTTTTTTCTCCGTCACTTCCTGTGAAATCGCACTGACGAAATGGTTATACACCAAATGCAGTTCATCAAAAGCGCCGTCGATAAACATTTGAACCGTCTGACGGGTCAAATCTTTAATCTGAGCAAAAGTGACCTCGTCGCCAAGCCCCACTAACTCAGACAAAATCGGCATTTCCCGTTTTTTGAAGAAATCGCGGCCGACTCTGCCGATTGCAATCACCGTGTATTCATCTTTAGACTGATGGCGTTCTTGAATGGTGCGGTAAGCGTTTCGCAAAACCGAACTGTTAAACGCACCCGCAAGCCCGCGGTCAGACGTAATGACGAGATACGCCGTCTTTTTCACTTCTCTTGAAACAAGCATCGGGTGTTTCGCGTTTTTCGCGCCTTTTCCGACGTTAAACACAACCTCCTGGATCTTATCCATATACGGAGCAAATGACTTCGCGTTGGTTTCCGCACGGTTCAGCTTCGCAGCGGATACCATCTGCATGGCTTTTGTAATCTGGCTTGTTTTTTTCGTTGACGTGATCCTTGACTTAATATCGCGTAATGAGGCCAAAGATTTCACCACCTTTATTCTTCATTTGCGTAAAAAGAGAGAAAAAGAGAACCTTTTTCTCTCATCTTCTAAGGGTTAGTTGCTTGGTGCAAATGTGCGTTTGAAGCCTTCGATTGCAGCTTTGAAGTCTTCATCAGCAGGAAGGTTTCCTGTTTTCGCAATGCCGTCAAGCAGATCTTTATGGTTTTGATCAAGGTACATGTAGTACTCTTCTTCAAAACGTCTGATATCCGCAACCGGAATATCATCAAGATATCCTTTTGTCAGCGCATAAAGAATGGCTACCTGTTTTTCAACCGGAAGCGGTTTATTCAAGTCTTGTTTCAGCACTTCAACTGTACGCGCACCGCGGTTCAGTTTCGCCTGAGTCGCCTGGTCAAGATCAGATCCGAATTGGGCGAACGCTTCAAGTTCACGGTATGAAGCCAGGTCAAGGCGCAATGTTCCCGCTACCTTTTTCATCGCTTTGATTTGGGCTGATCCGCCGACACGGGATACGGATAATCCGGCATTGATCGCAGGACGCACGCCTGAGAAGAATAGGTCGGATTGAAGGAAAATCTGTCCGTCAGTAATGGAAATGACGTTTGTCGGGATATAAGCGGAGATATCTCCTGCTTGTGTTTCGACGAACGGCAGCGCCGTAATTGATCCTGCGCCTTTTGCGTCACTCAGCTTGGCTGCGCGCTCAAGCAGACGGGAGTGAAGATAGAATACATCCCCAGGGAATGCTTCACGGCCCGGCGGACGGCGAAGAAGCAATGACAGCTCACGGTAAGCGGCCGCTTGTTTGGATAAATCATCATATACGACGAGAACGTGCTTGCCGTTGTACATGAATTCTTCACCCATTGTCACCCCTGCATACGGTGCGAGGTAAAGAAGCGGAGCCGGCTGTGAAGCGGACGCCGTCACAACAATCGTGTAATCAAGCGCGCCGTGCTTACGAAGTGTTTCCACCACGCCGCGTACTGTAGATTCTTTTTGACCGATCGCTACGTACACACAGATCATGTCTTGATCTTTTTGGTTTAAGATTGTATCAATCGCAACAGATGTTTTACCTGTCTGACGGTCACCGATAATCAGCTCACGCTGTCCGCGGCCGATCGGAATTAACGCGTCGATCGCTTTGATACCCGTTTGCAGCGGCTCATGTACCGATTTACGGTCCATTACGCCTGGAGCCTGGCTTTCGATCGGACGTGTTTTGCTTGTCAGAATCGGACCCAGTCCGTCTACCGGCTGTCCGAGCGGGTTGACGATACGTCCGATTAATTCTTCACCTACAGGAACTTCCATGATGCGGCCCGTTCTTTTGACCTCATCACCTTCACGGATATCTCTGTAAGGTCCTAAGATAACGATACCTACGTTGGATTCTTCAAGGTTTTGAGCCATACCCAAAACGCCGTTTGAAAACTCAACAAGTTCACCGGCCATACAATTGTCAAGGCCGTGCACACGCGCAATACCGTCTCCGACTTGGATGACTGTACCTACGTCATGAACTTCAATTTCAGATTGGTAATTTTGAATTTGCTGCTTTATCAGCGTGCTAATCTCTTCAGCTTTGATGCTCACTTAGGTTTCACCCCTTCTATCGATTTCCTCCGGCAAGTTGACGTTCCATGCGCTCAAGCTTTCCGCTTACGCTTCCGTCATATATCCGGTTTCCAATGCGGACTTTAATGCCGCCTATTAAATCCGTCTGCACTTCATTTCTGATTCTGAGCGAAGCGATTCCGGCTTTTTTTGCAAACACTTGAGACAATGATAACATTTCCGCTTCTGACAGCGGTTTTACTGAATAAACAACCGCGTCCTCTGTCTGACGGGCCTGATTGGCAAGTTTGATAAACTCGTCTGTGAGATCAGGCACAATCGAAGACCGGCGGCGGTCAATCAGAAGAAAAATCGTATGCAGCACAGACTCAGACAGTGCGCCGAACGATTGCTGAATCAGCTCTTTTTTCTTAGCGGCCGATACCTTCGGATGGCTTAACACTTCCTGTAATCCGGCTTCGTTCCGGAACACTTCTTTTAGTACGGTAAGCTCTTCTTCGATTTCATTGATTTGAGAAGTCTCAACGGCAATGTCGAAAAGCGCTGACGCGTATCGTTTAGAGACAGCAGATCCACTCATCGGCTTTCTCCTACCTCTTTAAGATAGTCCTGAATCAGTTGTTCCTGGGCTTGTTCATCAAGCTCTTTTTCAATCACTTTCGATGCGATTAAGACAGAAAGTGATGCGACTTGCTCGCGAAGTGCGGAAACCGCTTGTTCTTTTTCTTTAACAATTTCGGTTCTCGCCGCTTCTTTCAATCTTTCAGACTCGGCGCGTGCAGCCTGGATAATGTCTTCCTTCTGCTTTTCACCCAGTTTTTTCGCATTTTCAATGAGTGATTGTGATTCCTGTTTCGCTTCTTTTAAAAGAACGCGCTGCTCTTCAATCAGCTTCTGCGCTTCTTTATTTCTTTCTTCAGCGGACGTAATTTCGCCGGCGATATGATCTTCACGCTGTTTCATTATATTTAATAGCGGTCCAAGAGCGAATTTCTTGAGAAGCGCTAATAAAACTAACATAGCTAACAATTGGAATAGGATATCTCCGCCGTTAAACGACAGTCCTAATTCAAGAGGTAATTGAGACATCTACTACGGCAACTCCCTTCTGCAGGTTTTCTCTGCTGATAAAAAGCCGTTTCGGGACGGCCTGCTTATCAGACATAAAGCAATGGCGAAGGTTCTCTTAGAGTGATCTTCGCCATTTTTAGTTCATATAAGGCTTTTTTGCTTAGCCAAAGAACGCTAAGAACGCGATAACGACAGCGATAATCGGAAGGGCCTCAACCAATGCGATACCCATGAACATAAGAGTTCTAAGTTCTTTTCCTGCTTCCGGCTGACGGGCAATTCCCTCTACCGTACGTGAAACGATCAGACCGTTACCAATACCTGCACCAAGTGCACCTAAACCGATTGCAATTGCAGCTGCTATTAAATTCATGAAAAAGTTCCTCCTTTAAAATGTTATCCGAATGGATATATGATTTTAATGATCATGACTGATTTTGTGTGACATGTACACCATCGTCAGCATCGTAAAGATAAATGCCTGGATGGTACCGATGAACAAGCTGAACGCCTGCCATGCAAGCATCGGAAGAATGGCTCCGACTGTGCCGACCAAACCGAGAAAGAAGCTGTTTGAGTAGAAATTCGTCGCCAGATTCGCAAGCAGGCCAAGAAGAATTTCCCCGGCGAAAATGTTACCGTAAAGACGAAGTCCGAGTGTCAGCGTATTCGCAAACTCCTCAATGATCTTCATCGGGAACATAAGCGGAACCGGTCTGAGGTAATCCTTAGAGTATTCCTTCAAACCTTTCATCTTCACGCCGTAATAGTGCGTTAACGACACAACCATAACGGCTAGAGTCAGAGTAATAGCCGGATCGGCCGTCGGTGATTTCCACCAAAGCTCGTGTCCGACCGTTACAGAAAACGGCAGCCCCAGCATATTTGATACAAATATGTACATCAGCAAGGTTACACCAAGCGCCAAGAAGTTAGCCCCTGTTTTTAAATCCATTGTACTGCCTATAATATTGCGGACAAAATCAACAATCCATTCCATGAAGTTCTGGGCTTTTCCTGGACGGATGGACAGCGTTCTCGTAGTGAGAATCGCAATCAGCAGCACAATCACACTTGCCACAGTAATCATCAGAATGTTTGTCAGATTAAAAGTAAGACCAAACAAATCCATAGTTCTGTAATCGTGATTCAATGGGTTTTCACCTCTCTTCCATTGATGAACGTTTGAGCTGAATAATGGAATCTATCATAATGACGGGATAAATTGTCATTAATCCAATAATCACACTTGCCACACTGACTTTATCGGGATATTTAAAGGCGACAGCCATCGCAAGTATCGCATTGCACCAACGCGCTGCGCTCCCGAGTGATCGTATGGACTTTCCTTTCGCCACGGCCTTGTCAAAAGCATTCATTCTTCTGGTCAAGAGCCACAAATTAAACAAACTGAAAACAGTTCCCAAAAAGAGGCCTAGAAAAACAGTTTTATACGCCGTAAGACCATATCCCAGCAAATAGATTGCTAAGATCACAAATACATATCTCCGTTGTCTGCTGAATGTAAGATTGGGATCGTCCATCAACTATCTGTCTCCTGATGAAAATGTAATATAATTCCTGGATACGGCAAAACATGCGGTTAACCCTTTGCAGAAGGCCCTTTTTTGTCCCGCAAAACGGCCTGTTCGAAAAAACCACTCATCCTCCTGATGCCACGGGATGCTGTTTCATTCGCTTAGATAAATCCTCATATAACGGGTTTTTTGGAGGATTTAAAATGAGGATGGATACTAGAAATGAAAGGAATGAAAACCTTCTCATAATACCCTCGTTTAGCATACAATAGCCCCTAACATGTGTCAATCTGTTTAAAGTTAAAAAACTTTTTATACCGAAAGCATACACAGAATGTTCACAAATTCACCTATAAATGTATGAAGTCTGCCCATTCAGCAAATATCTGGATAAAAAAAGAAAACCCCCTGAATGAGGTTTTCCGATTTATTTGGTTCCGTACAGTCTGTCACCCGCGTCACCGAGGCCCGGAACGATATAGCCTTTTTCATTCAGTTTTTCATCAAGGGCGGCGATATAAATATCAACGTCAGAGTGATGTTTCTGCAGCTCTTCCACGCCTTCCGGAGCCGCTACAAGACACATAAAACGAATGTTTCTCGCGCCGCGCTTTTTCAGGCTGTTTATCGCTTCCACCGCAGAACCTCCCGTAGCAAGCATCGGATCCACGACAATAAATTCGCGTTCTTCTACATCAGAAGGAAGCTTGACATAGTATTCTACCGGTTTTAAGGTTTCCGGATCACGGTATAATCCGACATGTCCCACTTTAGCGGCCGGGATTAATTTCAGCATGCCGTCAACCATTCCGAGACCCGCTCTCAGGATCGGCACGATACCGAGTTTCTTCCCTGAAATCACTTTGGATGTCGCTGTTTGAACAGGTGTTTTCACTTCCACTTCTTTAAGAGGAAGATCACGTGTAATTTCAAACGCCATCAGTGACGCGACTTCGTCCACAAGGTCTCTGAAATCCTTTGTGCCTGTATTTTCATTCCGAATATATGTCAGCTTATGCTGGATTAAAGGATGATCAAATACGTAAACCTTTCCCATACTGTGTTCAGCTCCTTTTTTGTTGTCCGAGTGACTTTTTCACACTTCTATTGATTCTACAGAAAAAGACAAACAGTTTCAAGAAAATCATAAAAAAACCCGCCGGATTAAGGTTCCGGCGGGTTTCTTCCTTATTAATAGTCCAGTTCTTTATATAAAGGAAACTTTTCAGTCAAGGCAGATACGCGCTGTCTCGCTTCTTCAAGTTTTGCTTCGTCTTCATGATTTTTCAGTGCGAGGCCGATGATGGCGCCGACTTCTTCAAGCGCGTCACCGTCAAAGCCGCGGCTTGTCACAGCTGCCGTACCAAGACGGATTCCGCTTGTGACGAACGGTTTTTCCGGATCGTAAGGGATCGCGTTTTTATTAGATGTAATGCCGATTTCATCAAGAACGTGTTCAGCGACTTTTCCGGTCAGACCGAGAGAACGGAGGTCGACAAGCACAAGGTGGTTATCCGTTCCGCCTGATACGAGCTGAATGCCCTCTTTGTTCAGAGACTCAGCCAGGCGCTTCGCGTTCGAGATGACGTTTTGCGCATATGTTTTGAAATCATCTTCAAGCACTTCTCCGAAAGAAACGGCTTTGGCCGCGATGACATGCATAAGCGGTCCGCCTTGGATTCCCGGGAAAATGGATTTATCAATCTTTTTGCCGAACTCTTCACGGCAAAGGATCATTCCTCCGCGGGGTCCGCGAAGTGTTTTGTGAGTCGTTGTCGTTACAAAGTCAGCGTAAGGAACCGGATTCGGATGAAGACCGGCTGCGACAAGACCCGCGATATGCGCCATGTCTACCATGAAGTAAGCGCCGACTTCATCAGCGATTTCGCGGAATTTTTTAAAGTCGATCGTGCGGGGGTACGCGCTCGCTCCGGCAACGATGAGTTTCGGCTTATGCGCCAGCGCTTTTTCACGCACATCTTCATAATCTATATATTGCGTGTCTTTATCGACACCGTATTCTACAAAGTTGTATTGAACGCCGCTGAAATTAACCGGGCTTCCGTGTGTTAAGTGGCCGCCGTGGGAGAGGTTCATCCCGAGCACCGTGTCGCCGTGCTCTAAAATCGTGAAGTAAACAGCCATGTTCGCTTGAGCGCCTGAGTGCGGCTGAACGTTTACATGCTCAGCTCCGAAAATCTCTTTCGCGCGGTCGCGGGCGATGTCCTCAACGACATCAACATGCTCACAGCCGCCGTAGTAGCGTTTGCCGGGGTAGCCTTCAGCATATTTGTTTGTTAAAACAGAGCCTTGTGCTTCCATTACCGCTTCCGTCACGAAGTTTTCAGAAGCAATTAATTCGATCTTAGTCTGTTGACGCTTACGCTCATCTTTGATGGCGTTAAACACTTGTTTGTCTTGTACAGGTAAATGTTTCATCAGCGAGATCCTCTCCTATCCGTTTCCTGTTCTTTATTTTTACCACCCTTATTGTACATGGTTTTTCAGGTGAATGTAACAGCTTATTTAAAAAAATCACAAAATTTAATTAGAAAACACGAACATTATACAGGAAAAGTATTTTCATCATTCGCATTCATAAACAGCGCGAATTCCGCCTATCAGCTTCGGTCTTGTCCGGGCCATCGTCACATGTGCTTCTCCAAGCTCACGGCTTGATATCCGGACAGGGACGGCAACGGGTTTCAGATGCATGCCGATGAACGTATCACCGATGTCAATCCCGGCGTCAGCCTGAATCGATTCGGCGAGCACGGGAGAACGCATCTGCCGGTATGCATAAGAGGCCATCGCTCCGCCCGCTTTCGGGACGGGGACGGCTGAAACAATGGGGAGCCTGAACCGCTCGGCCGTTTCCGCTTCAATGACAAGCGCCCTGTTTAAATGCTCGCAGCATTGAAAAGCAAGATGCACACCCGTTTTTTCCTTAAACCGGTTAAGTCCGCCGTATATCAATTCAGCCCAATCCCCGCTTCCGGCGGTGCCGATCCGGCTTCCGGCGGCTTCACTTGTACTGCACCCGATCACCAGCAGACTGCCGTCCGTCAGTCCTGCCTGTTCTTGAAACTCAGTCAGCATGTCCGTCCATTTTTGCTTCATCTCTTCCATTGTCCAGCACCTCTTACAGATTTTTTTCTTCGTAATCTGCGATTTTGCCGATCCGCCGTTCGTGGCGGCCGCCCGTAAATTCAGTCGTCAGCCAGACTTTTGCGATTTCGCGCGCCAGCCCCGGGCCGATGACGCGTTCGCCCATCGCAAGAACATTCGTGTCATTGTGTTCACGCGTCGCTTTTGCGCTGAAGGTGTCATGGGCAAGCGCACAGCGTATGCCCTTTACCTTATTTGCGGAGATGCTCATGCCGATGCCTGTGCCGCAAATTAAAATTCCCCTGTCAGCTTCGCCGTTCACCACTTTTTCCGCTACCGGAAAAGCGTAGTCTGAATAATCGACAGAGCCGGCGCCGCATTCACAGCCCATATCAATGTATTCAATCTGCAATTCATCCAAAAGACTTTTTATTTCTTCGCGGATATGGACGCCGCCGTGATCTGACGCAATAGCTACTTTCATTCATTTACCTCCTAGGTGTGGCTGGGCGAAGACAGCCCAGTGTGCTTGTCCTTTTTATTACGAAATCCGTTGATTTCATTCTACTCTTTCACATTCGTTTTGCAAATGACCTGTTTGCAGATTTTCTGACAGATTACTTGCTTTTTCCGTCAAGCAATTGATCAGCCAAAAGGGTCAGCAGCTCCTCCAGTTCGTCCCGCGTCTGTTTATAAACATCAAGCGGACCGCCGAACGGGTCAGAGATATCGCCGCTTTCCCCCGTTACGTATTCTTTAATGGTAAAGACTTTGCCCTGACTGTTTTGATATCGGCCTTCAATCAGCTGTTTATGCTGTTCCGTCATCGCCAGCACCAGATCAGCCGTCTCGATATGTTCTTCTGATAAGGGAGATGAACTGTGATTGAGAGCGATCCGTTTTTCAAACAGCGCTTCTACGGCATGGGCCGACGCTTTTCCGTGCGGAGACGCGAATACGCCGGCCGAGCTTACGCTGACATCCAGCCCTTTCGTTTCTGCAATGGATTTAAAAAGAGCCTCAGCCATGGGACTGCGGCATGTATTGCCTGTACATACAAAGATTATTTTCATGTCCGTCACCTCTTACTGCCTATTATAAATGAAGAAAAAAGAAACGGCATCTTCGTTTCTTTTTTTACGTATCTTATATCGGTAAAAGCAGTTTCAGCCCGAATCCGATCAAAATGGCTCCGCCAAGCGCTTCGCTGTAGGAGCCGAGCCACGACTGCACCTTTCTTCCCGCCCAAAGGCCCGCCCATGTTAAAACGGTGCTGAAGACCCCGAACAGCGTAACGGCCAGAAACGGATTGGAGCCGTTCATCCCGAGACTGAGCCCGACAGAAAAGCTGTCCAGACTGACACCGACCGCAAACAGCAACAGTCCCGAGCCTGCCGGAGATATGAGCGGCCCGTCTGATTGTTTAAACGCGGCGATGATCATCTGCACCCCTAAAATGAAAAGAAGAGATCCGCCGATGTAAACGGCGAGCATCCCCAGAAAACCGGACAGCAGATGCCCGGCCGCCATTCCCACAAGCGGCATCATGACATGAAACAGCCCGATGACAACCCCTATATGAAAAATCTGTTTTTTCTTCAGCTGAATCATTCCCATTCCGAGCCCGACGGAAAAGGCATCCGTCCCCAAAGCAAATGCCATGATGCTTAAGGAGACAAGTTCCCCGATGAATAGATTCGACATGAAATAAAAACCCCCTTGGACGTGCCCGCTTGTTTAGCTTATGCATGTCCGATAAGGGGTAGAACAAGTTAATGGATAACGGTGCCGCCTGCGGCTTTCATCAGCCTGTTCATAACGGCGAGCCCCACTCCGGTATCCGGAAAGGACTCAGAAATAATCATGTCCACTTCCGCTTCATCAAAGCTGCGGAGCGCATCGTATAAGGCGGATGCCACTGTTTCAAGGTCGGCGCGTCTGCCGCAGACCTTGATATAATCAGCCTGGTAACTATCGGCGTTCTCTTCTGTTGTCAAAATGCCGATTCGTTTTCCCCGGCTTTTATATACGTCTGCCAGTTCTTGAATTCTCCGGGCGCCGCCCTCGGCAATAGCCATCGGCGCAGAAGGCGCGTAATGTGTATATTTCATACCCGGAGAAATAGGAACCTCATCTTCTTCGGTCAGCCCTTTATCCACAAGAACCGGACCGGCGGCGGATTCAATCTGCTCTTTTGTCACGCCGCCCGGACGAAGCAGCACGGGCTGTTTCCCCGTACAGGACAGAACGGTTGATTCCACTCCGATTCCCGTCGCGCCGCCGTCCACAATACCGGCAATGCGGCCGTTTAAATCATGAGCTACATGCTCGGCCTTCGTCGGGCTCGGTTTTCCTGATAAATTGGCGCTCGGCGCGGCGATCGGCAGTCCGGCCGAGCTGATGAGGGCTAATGCTGCCGGATGATCAGGCATTCTGACCGCTACCGTCTCAAGTCCCGCGGTGACACGGGGTGACAGCACACCGGGCTTACACGGCAGGACAAGGGTCAGCGCCCCCGGCCAGAATAGCTTCATAAGCTTTTTCGCCGTCTCAGGAATATGGCTGATAAAACGATCAAGCTGGCTGATATGGGATATATGCACAATCAGCGGATTATCGCTCGGCCTTCCTTTCGCCTCATATATTTTCGTTACGGCTTCCGTATTTTCAGCGTTAGCGCCCAGTCCGTAAACGGTTTCTGTCGGAAAAGCCACAACCTCATTCTGCCGGAGCAATTCCGCGGCTTGTGTAATCTGGGGATCGGTTGTGGATAATTCTGCGGAACAATCCACAAACCATCTTCTTGTTTTCATGTATAACCAAACTCCTTATTTTAAAGCGGTAAAACTTTATTTTCTCTCGTGTATTCCTTTTGAAAGTATAAAAGATGTCCTTTAATAAAACAAGTGTTATCCACAAACTGTGGACAACACTTTTTAATAAGTGGATAACCTTGTGTATAAGTTAGATTAGGCAGAGGTTTTCACCATTAAAAACGAACCTTCTGTGCATAACGAGTTGCGGAAATGTTCGGACGTATACAGTTCATCAGGCGCATCGGCGCACGCTTCAAATCCCATCACATTCAGAAACTCAGCAGATGAGGGCTGATTGGCGACTAAGTAGACATCTTGAACCTCATGTTTTTTGCACAGCACATCCATACTTTGAAACAGTGTAACGATATGGCTTTGATTCAGCCTGTCCGACATGACGAGTGAACGGAGAAGCCCTTTTCCGCCGCTGAATTTTTCGATCCCGAGACAGGCGGCAATCTTTTTTTCGCTGTCTTCCAGCACGATAAAACGGCTGATCTGCTGATCGATTTCCGCATGTGCTGTATCAGCCTTTTTCAAAAAGGCCTCCAGCGCCTCCGTATCTTGATCTCTTGCCACTCTCAGCTGATAAAACATATATTTCCCTCCGTTTCGATCAACTCTTTCTTCCAATCTATGAATCGAATCCGGATTTATGCCTTTTGCTTCAGGAAAATAGATCTGAAATCCAATCGACGAGGAAAAACTTCACTTCTGTATCATCGTCATCTTTATTTTCTTTCTTCGCTTTATCAGCCTTTGCTTTTACGTCATCCAGCACTTTTTTAGTCTGTTTCTGCGTTTCTTCCTGCTTCTGTCCGCCGTCTTCCTGATCTTTCACCGCTTCGCCGTTTGAGAAATCAAGGAAGCACAGCGGCGGAAACAAGACGCACCACCAGTTGGCGCCCTCGCCATTGCCGAGTGTAATTAAAATCGCTTCATATTTTCCGGCCGGATAGACCATATTGCCGTACAGCTTTGTCGGAAACGAGATTTTATTGAATTGAACTGAAACGGATTGATGCGCACCCTTTTCTTTCATCGTTTGTTTGGCGATTTCTTTAATTTCAGGAAGCTTCGAACGAATGAGCCGCCGCGCTTCTTCAATGGAAGTGATATCTTTCACCCAGTCCGTGATTTGCTTGTTTACAGCATCTCTGATCTGGCGCTTGAGCTTTTGATCCTCATCGTTATCACTGTTGGCCAAAATCCTGAGCCGGATCGCTTCATCCGGTATGACAACGGGCTCATTGGCTGATGCCCGCGCCGTTTCTTCTTTTGTCAAACCCGCAAGCGCTCCTGATAATAAAAGAAAAATATATATGCAGATCATCATGGTCTGTTTCATCGGTCCCCACCGTTCCTCTCCGTGCTTTTTTTATCTAGTCCCATTATGGACATGACGGAAAAGGTTTAAACCGGCGGGAAGAAAAAAATCTAGCAAGCTGATAATCTGCATTGACAGATTCAAAATATGGTACGATATTATTTTGATAGGAGGTTTTCAGATGAAATATAATTACACCGTGCTGCTGTCGGCGGCATGTATGTCTGTCATTTATTCTATTTTGTATGTTCATCAATTCATTATCGCGGCTTTCATTTCGATGGCGTTTTATTTTTTGTTTCCTTATTTGATTTTTGCGCTGCCGCTTCAATACTTTCTGAATAAAAAGCCGAAGAGATTTCATCCGCTGTATCTTCTTTATTATTTAGGGGTGTCATTCATTGCAAACGGGATCATCTTCGGTCTTTTGCAGCCGTCAGGCCAATCTCTGTTTTCTAATTCAGCCTTTTATATCTTTGCGGTTTTAACAGCCGTCGTCTATTGGGTATGGGATTCCGTATTGCTGCAAAGACAAAATCAGGCTACAGAAGCGTAATCAGCAGACAGCCGGCTGAAGGGAGAGCGGCGCAAAAGAAAACGGCGGCCATCTTTAAACGGGCGTGCCGTCCTTCTTCTGTTTCAGAATGATAATTGGCCCGCTGCTCCGCTCCGCTTACGGCCAACCCGGAAACGATGATCGCTGTGACGATAAGAACAGCCGTAACGGCGCCGAAAATGATGGCAAAGCCAAACGGCAGAACAAACCCCGCCGCATAAGCTGCGGCGGCGAGTATACATCCGAAGGCGAACGCTTTTTTCAAGGCGGATGCCCCTTTCATTTTCTTTCCATTGTAACAAAAGCCCGCCGTGTGCGTCACCGGCGGGCTTTTTTCATGATGTGATGACCGCGGATACGGTTCTGTCTTTTCCGTTGATGTCCTGTACGACTTCCACTTCCGCATTCGGAAAGGAATGACGGAACAGGTCTTTCACGGCTTTCCCCTGATTATATCCGATTTCAAAGACGACAAGCGCTCTATCTTTCATGACAAGAGGCAGCTCCTCCATAAACCGCTTGTAGAATTTCAAACCGTCACCGCCGTCCGTAAGTGCATGAAGCGGCTCATGGAAACGGACGATATCCGACAAATCCGCCATTTCTTCTTCAGAAATATACGGCGGATTGGAAACAATAATATCCGCTTTTTTCCCTGATGAAATAAAAGGAGTTAACAGATCTCCCTGCAAAAAGCACACGTCCGCTCCGAGGTTTTGCGCATTTCTTTCCGCCACCTGCAGCGCTTCTTTTGAAATATCCGAAGCCGATACTGAAAAATGTCCGCATTCAAGGGCGAGCGTCACCGCAATGGCTCCGCTCCCCGTACCGATATCAATGACGTTCAGGCGTTCTGCCCCGGAAAATACCCGCTTCTGTCTGTCCAGCAGATGAAAGACGACTTCTTCCGTTTCCGGACGCGGAATGAGAACATCGTCATTCACAAAAAATTCCCTGCCGTAAAACTGTTCTTTCCCGATAATATATTGAATCGGAATACCTTCTTTATGCATCTCCACGTGCCGTCTGAATCGGTAAAGCTCGTCCTCGCCGACGGGCTCCTGCAGACTTGCGAGAAGTTTGCTCCGATCCATTCCGGTATCATTTAACAACAGCAGCTCGGCCGCGTTTTTTTCTCTTCCCGCTTCGGTTAAATAAGAAGAAGCCCAGCTTAGGGCTTCAAAAACGGTCTTCATCTTAGTTTTCCGCCTGCTGGAGCTTGCTTGACTGGTCTTCTACGATTAACGCTTCAACCACTTCATCAAGCTTGCCTTCCAGGATTTGATCCAGCTTTTGAATCGTCAGGCCGATGCGGTGATCCGTCACACGGTTTTGCGGGAAATTGTATGTGCGGATACGCTCGGAACGGTCGCCTGAACCGACGGCTGATTTACGAGTCTGATCATATTCAGCCTGAGCTTCCTGCTGGAATTTGTCATAGATTCTGGCGCGGAGCACCTTCATCGCTTTTTCTTTGTTTTTAATCTGGGATTTTTCATCCTGACAGGATACGACGACACCGGTCGGTAAATGCGTCAGGCGTACGGCCGACATCGTCGTGTTTACGCTTTGTCCGCCCGGTCCGCTTGATGCGAATGTATCGACGCGGATGTCTTTTTCGTGGATGTCCACTTCTACTTCTTCCGCTTCAGGAAGACACGCCACCGTCGCCGTGGATGTATGAATACGGCCGCCTGATTCCGTTTCCGGAACACGCTGTACGCGGTGCGCGCCATTTTCATACTTCAGCTTGGAGTATGCGCCTTTTCCCGTAATCATAAAGATGATTTCTTTATAACCGCCCGTTCCGGTCACGTTTGCTTCCATGACTTCAGTCTTCCAGCCTTGGATTTCGGCGTAACGGGAGTACATTCTGTAGAGATTTCCCGCAAACAGCGCGGCTTCTTCTCCTCCCGCTGCTCCGCGGATCTCCATGATTACGTTTTTGTCATCGTTCGGGTCTTTCGGGATGAGGAGCACTTTCAAACGCTCTGATAAGGTTTCCGTCTCTCCCTGCAGTTCGGAGATTTCTTCCTTCACCATTTCTCTCATATCGGCATCAAGCTTTTCCTCAAGCATCGCTTTCGCATCGGCAAGCTGTTCTGATGCGTCTCTGTATTGTCTATAGACTTCAACGGTTTCTTGTATATCAGATTGCTCTTTCGAATATTCTCTAAGCTTTTTCGGATCGTTGACCACTTCCGGATCACTTAAAAGCTCATTTAATTTTTCGTATCGTTGTTCAATTGACTGTAAACGGTCTAACACGGTCTTCACCTCTGTTTTCCTGTGCGTAACATTCTCATTATAGTATAGGGCTTATCGCCAGTCAAAAGCAATTCGCCTCTGTTATACTGAAGCAAAAAAGGAGGGGCGGATATGCTGAAATCCATCCACCATATAGCAATCATATGCTCTGATTATGAAAAGTCGAAAGCTTTTTACACCGAGATTCTCGGTTTCGGCATTATAAAAGAAACATACCGAAAGGATCGCGGGTCTTATAAACTAGATCTGGCGCTGGACGGCGCGTACGCGATTGAATTGTTTTCCTTTCCCGATCCGCCCGAACGGCCGACCAGACCGGAAGCCGCGGGTCTCCGGCATCTCGCTTTCACCGTAAACGATCTTGAAGCAGCCGTCAGGGACTTAAAGGAAAAGGGCGTCGGCACAGAACCGATCAGAACCGATCCGCTGACGGGGAAACGGTTTACCTTTTTCTTCGATCCCGACAAGCTTCCGCTTGAATTGTATGAAGCGTAACGTTTTTTGAAGAAATGCCGCTTTCTTTGGCGAATTCCTACTTGTTTTGTCTAACATGAAGGGAACGCCGCCTCATGGTCGAATACCTAGCAAAAAGGAGGTATGTGATCATGAATACAAACATGGCCGCGAAAGAGCTCGGTGTCTCCGCAAAAACGGTGCAAAGGTGGGTCAAGCAGCTGAATCTTCCGGCTGAACGGAATGAGCTCGGACATTATTCCTTTACACCTGAGGATCTTGATGTGCTGAAATCGGTCAAACGGCAAATTTCTGAAGGCACTGCCCTTCTGGACGTTCAAGTGCCCCGGCAGCCGAAAAAACGGACGGGCTTCATTTTGCATCGTCCGAAAATCAATGGCGGCGCTGAACAAAGATTGGCAGATCTGGAGCGCAAACTGGACATTCTCACGAAAGAGAAACAAGGTGAGAACCATCTGCTTTCAAGGATAGAGGAGCTTGAACGCCAGCTGAAACAAAAGGCGGATGAAGGGGTGTCTTATCAGCTTCTTCAGCACAGGCGGGAAATTGACGACCTCAATACCGAATTGCAGACATTGGCCTCCCGCATCCAGGAACTTTCCCAGACAGCCCCCCTCTCAGAAACAGCCGCTTCTTCAGAACATAAGAAACCCAGAAAAAAAACGAGATTTTCGCCTTTTAAATTTCAATTCTAATCAAAAAAGCTCCCTGAAACAGGGAGCTTTTCATTATGCAGTCAGCGCAATGATGATCGGCAGTGAGATGAGAGATAAAATCGCACTGATCACGAACGCGGACGCAGTTTCTTCCTCTTGTTTTTCGAAACGTGTGGCAATCATCGCCGCTACCGCAGATCCAGGGAATGCAACGAGCAATACCGCTTTAGTGATCTGGTCAGCCGGAAGTCCGACTGCAAGAGCGATCAAGTACATCAGCGCAGGCTGAACGGCAACTTTTAACAAAGCGATACCGAAAGCCGGCAGACTGAGCTTAATGTTGCGGATACCGACAGTTACACCGACGGCGAAGAGCGCAACACCTGATGTTGTGCTTCCGAGCTGATCAAGCATTTTTTCTCCCAAGCCAGGGAGTGTTACACCGCAGAGTACCAGAATGATACTGATAAGCGGTGCAGCCGCAAGCGGTTCGGAAAGACCGTGAAGAATAGACTTACCAGTCATTTTCCAGAAGTTCTCGTTTTCAGTGTCTTTTTTCTTAGATGACTCACCGACAGTAGCGATAATGATCGCAAGCGGGTCAAGGATGGCGTTAACCACGATACCCGTAACGGCGATAGGAATCGCCACTTCGCTTGCTCCGAATAAGCTTCCCAGTACGGGAATACCCATAAAAGCAAATGTCGGCTGTGCAGAGTTTAAAGAAAATACAGATGAATTCGTTAAATCATACTTGAAGATAAATTTGCAAACCAACAGAATGACGATAAAGAATCCGACAATCCCAATGATCAAAGCGACCATCAAAGGAACCTGTGATAAAAACGCACTTCTTGAAGTGGTTAAAATACTTGCGATAAAATGCGCCGGAAGCGCGTACTTCGTAACTAAGGTGCTTACCCCTTTTGCTGACTTCGCGTCATAACTTCCGAAGCGACCTGCGAACCATCCCAGCACGATCACGAAAAAGATCGGCGCCAGGAGGATTAAAATATCTAAGAAGCTCAAAATATTCTCCTCCAAATCCTTAATGTCCGTATACTTTAGCCTTTACATAAAAGCTTTCCCTCGGACTGTAAAATTAATCGTAAAAATTATTTAGCGACAACTTGCTTATATTGCGGTTTCCACATTGCATCAAGAACGGCTTGTTCTACATTTTCAGGAATGCGGTTTGCCACGCCTTCTTTAATGGCAGTTTCCGCTACGGCGATCGCAACTTTAATTGAAACTTCTTGTAAGTCGCTCATGCTCGGCAGAAGGCCTGCACCCGGTGTTTCAAAATCAACGCTTTCTGCGATTGCGTCAGCAGTTGCCGCAAACATTGCAGGAGTAATCACTTTTGCTTCTACAACGATTGAACCGAGACCAAGTCCAGGGAACGCGAATGCGTTGTTAGATTGTCCGATTTCATGAGAAACGCCATTGTACTCTACATTGTCAAACGGGCTTCCTGTCGCCACAAGCACTTTGCCGTCAGTCCATTTGAAAAGATCGCTAGGAACGGCTTCAGCAAGCGGTGTCGGGTTAGACATCGGCATGATGACCGGACGCTCAACGTGTTTTGCCATTTCTTTGACGATTTCTTCACTGAACGCGCCGCTTTGGCCTGATGTACCGATTAAGATTGTCGGTTTCGCTTGACGGATCACTTCAATGAAAGGAATTTGTCCGTTTTCATCGCGTTTCCAATCTTTAATTTCTTCAGCTGTGCGCAAGTACGGCTCTTGGAAATCAAGAATGTTTTCCATACCTTCAATTAACAAGCCTCTGTAGTCCATTGTGTAGAACGCTTTGTTGGCTTCTTCTTCAGAAAGACCGGCAAGTACCATAGTGTCGCGGATTTGGTCAGCGATTCCGATTCCGGCAGATCCCGCACCGAAGACAACCACACGCTGGTCTTTAATAGACGCGCCTGTTTTCTTCATAGCCGCAAGCACACCTGCAAGCGTAATCGCGCCTGTTCCTTGAATGTCATCGTTGAATGTAAGAATTTCATGGTTGTATTTCTTCATGATATTGCGCGCGTTTTTGTTTCCAAGGTCTTCCCAGTGAAGAAGAGCTTTAGGGAAATATTTAAGCGCAGCTTTTACATAAGCGTCAACGAAAGCTTCGTAACGTTCGCCTTGGATACGTTCATGGCGGTTACCGATGTATAAAGGATCGTTCAGAAGTTTTTCATTGTTCGTACCGACGTCAAGAACGACAGGAATAACGCGGCTTGGGTCAATACCGGCAGCAGCTGTGTATACCGCTAATTTACCGATGGCGATGTTGATACCGCCGACACCCCAGTCACCGATTCCGAGGATGCTTTCTGAGTCTGTCGCAACGATCAGATCAATATCTCCGGCAGTGGCATGAAGGTTTTCAAATGCCTCTTCGATTCCTTCCACGTTGTCGATAGAAAGGTAAATCCCTTGAGGTCTTCTGTACTCATGGCTGTATTCTTGAATCGCTTCACCGACAGTCGGTGTGTAAACAACCGGCAGCATTTCACGAAGATGGTTTTGAAGCAATTTAAAGAAAAGAACTTCGTTACGGTTTTGCAAATCGTTCAAATACACGTTTTGGCGAAGGCGGTCCGGCTGAGCTTGAAACTGCTCGTATGCGCGTTTTGCCTGCTCATCAAGAGACAGAATTGTCGGAGGAAGCAGCCCGTCTAATCCAAGGCTTTTTCTTTCTTCTGCTGAAAACGCAACACCTTTATTTAAAGTAGGGATAGATAGAACTTCTTTTCCTCTTAAAGTAGTTTCTAAGTTGCCTTCCTTCGTTACTTTAATATTATTCAAGAAAATCTCCTTCTTTCTTCAAATAGTTAACAAAGTTAAGTAATTACCCATTTTGGCTAGTGTGATCGCGATCTGCTATATCTTTTTTTGACAATTATTCGAACAATGTCTCATAACTATTTACATTACTTAGTCATTTTATGCCTGTAAAAATGAAAATTCAAGAGATGAAAATTACTTAATTTTTTCATACTCTTTTTTAAGTTATTTAACTACAATTTTTGAAAAAACGTTAAAAAAACACCGGATTTTTTACCGATGTTTTCATGAAAAGGGTTATTTATCAGTCTGTTTTTTCGGCACTTCGTGATGATGCCTGCATCTCGCTTCGTATGACTCCGACGCGCCGACTAAAATGACCGGATCATCATAGGAAGCGGGCTTCCCGTCAATCAAACGCTGCGTACGGCTTGCCGGCGACCCGCAAACGGAGCAGACCGCCTGCAGCTTCGTCACCGATTCGGCAACCGCCATCAGATTCGGCACCACCCCGAACGGCTCTCCCCGGAAATCCATATCAAGTCCGGCCGCAATGACACGATAGCCTTTATCCGCAAGCGAGGATAAGTCGCCGATGATCGATTCGCCGAAAAACTGCACTTCATCTACCGCGATGACGTCCGTGCTTTCACTGATATGATCCCATATTTCAGCCGAAGACGAGATGACGTGGCTTGTCATGGATGTGCCGTTGTGAGAAACGACGGCCTCCTCACTGTAGCGATTATCAATAGCAGGTTTGAACACCTTAACCTCCTGCTTCGCATATGTCGCTCTTTTCACTCTGCGGATCAGCTCTTCTGATTTCCCAGAGAACATGCTGCCGCATATCAGCTCAAGCCATCCGCTTTGCTTCATTATGTACATAGGCTATCCGCTCCCCTTTTTTTCCTGTTTATGGACATAAAAAACAGGCAAGAAGCAATTCTTGCCTGCCTGTAAAATCTATTATTACTTAAGACCGTATTTTTTGTTAAAGCGATCAACACGACCATCAGCAGAAGCGAATTTTTGACGTCCAGTGTAGAATGGGTGGCATTCAGAGCAAATCTCAACGCGTACCTCTTCTTTTACTGAGCCTGTTTCAAATTCATTTCCGCAAGCGCATTTAACTGTTGCTTTTTTGAAATTAGGATGAATTCCTGCTTTCATTGTATCCATCTCCTTCCGCCCTGAATCCCGTGTGGAAACAGAGTTATTATTCCGGAGTAATCCGGAACGCATATGAGAGAATTATATCAGTCATTTACTGCATTTGCAAATACATTTTTTATCAGCGGCGGGCTGATGATGAAAGGTTTGCCTGCTTCCATTCTTGGTTGATCAAATCGAAGAATTCCTGATTCGTTTTTGTTTTTTTCATTTTTCTCATAAACTTCTCTGCGAAGTCCGGAGAATCAGACATCGATTTGCGGATCGCCCATAGACGGTCAAGATGCTCTTTCGGCACGAGCAGCTCTTCCTTCCGGGTGCCGGAGCGGCGGATATCGATCGCCGGGAAAATCCGTCTTTCCGCAAGAGAACGGTCAAGGTGAAGCTCCATGTTGCCCGTTCCTTTAAACTCTTCATAGATGACGTCATCCATCCGGGAGCCCGTGTCTACGAGCGCCGTCGCCAAAATGGTCAGGCTGCCGCCCTCTTCAATGTTTCGCGCGGCACCGAAAAAGCGCTTCGGACGATGGAATGCAGCCGGGTCAATCCCGCCGGAAAGCGTACGTCCGCTTGGCGGGATAACGAGGTTGTAGGCCCGTGCCAGGCGGGTAATGCTGTCCATCAGAATGATAACGTCTTTTTTGTGTTCAACGAGACGCATCGCCCGTTCAAGCACAAGCTCCGCTACCTTAATGTGATTTTCCGGCACTTCATCGAACGTCGAGCTGACGACATCGCCCGCTACGGAACGTTCAATATCCGTTACTTCTTCCGGTCTTTCATCAATTAAGAGAACGATCAATTCAGCGTCAGGCTGATTTGTCGTAATGCTGTTAGCGATTTCTTTCAACAGCATGGTTTTACCGGCTTTCGGCGGCGCCACGATCAGACCGCGCTGGCCGAAACCGACGGGAGCCATCATATCGAGAATTCTTGTTGAGAGATAATTCGGTTTCGTCTCAAGCACCATTTGGCGGTCCGGATAAAGCGGAGTCAGTGCAGGAAAATGAACGCGCTCTTTCGCAGATTCCGGATCGTCTCCATTTACCGCTTCAACGTGCAAAAGTCCGTAATAGCGTTCGTTTTCTTTCGGCGGACGCACCTTGCCGGATACTTTGTCACCGTTTCTTAAATCAAAGCGGCGGATCTGGGAAGCAGAAATGTAGATGTCTTCTGAGCTCGGCGAGTAATTAATCGGTCTGAGGAAGCCGAATCCTTCCGATTGGATGATTTCGAGCACGCCTTCCATAAACAGAAGATCCTCCTGCTCGGCGTTGGCTTTCAGAATGGCAAAGATTAATTCTTTTTTAGTCAGTTTGCTGTAGTAGGAGATTTTATAATGTCTTGCCAGTTCATATAGTTCTTTTAATTTCATATTTTCCAAAGAGGAAATAGATACGTCTTTCATAAAAACACCACGCTTTTCATAGTCAATGTATTGCTGTTTTCATTCAAATCGGCTGCTTCGCATGATTCCGCCAAAGCACATTCTTTTATAAAACGTTAAGGAACTTCTATCGGTAACACTTCCACCCATGATCGGCGCTTTTTTTAAAAAAGGAATGTCTTAATGAGTTTTGAAGGAAGCGAGGACAAAAACTTGAGAAGATCAATATTTATATCGTCTGTATGCGGTAGAATTTGAAAATTTCCCAGTACTCAAAAGAAGGAATGACACAGAAAAATCGCAGCACTCTTTATTTTTACCTCATTTCAAAAAATTATTCAACTTAAATAATGCTTTGACATATAAATGATAGGGTTGACTCTTTATTGCAAAAGAAAAGCGGGACTTTCCGTCCCGCTTTTCTCTATTTATGGCCGGATCACAAGATTTGGTTTTTTCTTCAGGCTGTGTCTTCCGTCAACGAATCGGACCGTTCCTGATTTCGCACGGATGACCAGACTTTCAGTCGTACCGACGGAGCCTTTGAACTGAACGCCTTTCAGCAGCTCTCCGTCCGTGACGCCCGTTGCGGCAAAAATGGCGTCATCCCCTCTCACAAGGTCCTCCATCCGGAGCACTTTGGATACATCAAGGCCCATTCGCTCACAGCGGGCCTGCTCTTCCGCACTTTGCGGCAGGAGCCTGCCGATGATTTCGCCGCCGAGCGCTTTTAACGCAACGGCAGACAGCACGCCTTCAGGAGCCCCGCCTGAACCGAAGAGAATGTCTACTCCCGTATGGTCAAAGGCCGTATTGATGGCGCCCGCGACATCACCGTCGTTGATCAGTTTGATTCTGGCGCCCGCCTCACGCAATTCAGAGATGATTTTTTCATGTCTGTCACGATTTAAAATGGTTGCCACGACATCTTCAATGTCTTTGTTTTTCGCTTTCGCAACGGCTTTTAAGTTATCAATGACAGGCGCTTCGATATCGATGCAGCCTACCGCTTCAGGACCGACCGCGATTTTTTCCATATACATATCCGGGGCGTTCAGCAATGTTCCATGGTCGGCGACCGCGATCACCGTCAGCGCATTCCAGCCGCCGCTCGCTACGATGTTTGTGCCTTCAAGAGGATCGACGGCGACATCGACGCGCGGGCCGTATCCGTTTCCGAGCTTTTCGCCGATGTAAAGCATCGGCGCTTCATCCATCTCGCCTTCCCCGATCACGACCGTGCCTTTCATCGGCACCGTATCAAATACGTCACGCATTGCGCTTGTCGCCGCATCATCAGCTTCATCTTTTTTCCCGCGGCCCATCCATCTGGCAGATGCTAAAGCCGCCGCTTCAGTGACTCGAACCAATTCCATCGATAAGCTTCTTTCCATTTCAACACGATCTCCTCTCAAAAGTCCGCATTTCTATGAATTTTGGAGCTGTTCTATCTCTTCGTCCGTCAGTCTTTGCCGCCAGATTGTGGCGCCCAGACCTTCAAGTTTTTTCTCAAGATTGCTGTAGCCGCGGTCTAAATGCTCGAGACCGGTAATTTCGGTTACGCCGTCAGCCATGAGCCCGGCGACGACCAGACAAGCGCCTGCACGCAGATCGCTCGCCTTTACTTTTGCGCCCTGAAGCTCGGCCGGACCTGTGATAATGGCCGACCTGCCTTCCACTTTCATGTTGGCCCCCATCCGTCTCAGCTCATCTATATGTTTAAATCGGGCCGAGTAGATGGTGTCGGTTACGACGCTCGTGCCGCTGGCTCTCGTTAACAGAGATGTCATCGGCTGCTGAAGATCAGTCGGGAATCCCGGGTAAACAAGCGTTTTTACGTCGACCGGTTTTATCTGCTTCTGCCCGCCGAGCATAAGAAGCTGATCGTCACTCGTCTCAATGTGAAAACCCATTTCCCTGAGCTTCGCCGTTAAAGACTCCAGGTGAGTCGGTATGACATTATCAATAATGACTTCTTTCCCCATCGCGGCGCCGGCGATCATAAAGGTGCCCGCCTCAATTCTGTCCGGAATGATCGTATGCCTGCATCCGTGCAGCTCTTTTACGCCGTCGATTCTGATTACATTGGTTCCCGCGCCTTTGATCTTTGCGCCCATGCTGGTGAGCAATGTGGCAACATCAATAATCTCAGGTTCCTTGGCGGCGTTTTCTATCACGGTTTTACCTTCAGCCAGTACAGCGGCAAGCATGATATTGATCGTCGCTCCGACGCTGACGACATCTAAATAAATCCGTGCGCCTCTCAGCCTTTCGGCGCGCAGATAAATCGCGCCTTGTTCATTGGTGACTTCCGCCCCAAGCGCTTCAAATCCTTTGATGTGCTGGTCAATCGGCCGCGGCCCGAGATGGCATCCGCCCGGCAGTCCGATGACCGCCTGTTTGAAGCGGCCCAGCATCGCGCCCATTAAGTAATAGGAAGCGCGGAGTTTTTTCACTTTGCCGTTGGGAAGCGGCATGCTGATCATCGGGGAAGGGTCGACGACCATTTCTCCTTTTTCAAAATGGACGTTTCCGCCGATTTCTTTCAGCAGGTCACGCAGCGTTTCAATATCTGAGATCTCCGGAAGCCCTTCGATCGTTACTTCGGAATTTGCCAGAATGGTTGCGGGTATCAATGCGACGGCGCTGTTTTTCGCACCGCTGATATGTACGGTTCCGTTTAACGGATCGCCGCCGGCAATATTCAACTTTTCCATGATAGTCTCCTTCCATAAGAAGATAGCTGCGGAGCGTAAATAAAATGGCATTTTATTCTGTCTCTGCAAATAAAGCTCTTGTCCAAAATGTAGCCAATTCGAAGAGAAAGAATACAAGGACATTATAAAATAACAGGAAGAAAATAGCGAAGCTTTGCGGGGCATTTTTAACACAGGATGCACAGAGGCCCGCCGGGTTCACATTCCGGGGGAAACACACTCTTCACTTTAATACTGAAGGCCCGCTGCCAAACAGGAAAACATAAGGGTGCGGCAAACGGATGCAACCGGTTTGCCGCCCTATTTATCTTTATTTATTCCAGTCTGCCAAGAATTGCTCGATGCCTTTATCCGTTAACGGATGTTTCGCCAGCTGGTGAATGACTTTCAGCGGCATCGTACCGATATGCGCACCGCGTAAAGCGGCTTCAGTCACGTGCTGCGCATGACGGATGGAAGCTGCGATGATTTGTGTATCAATATCATGAATGTCAAAAATCTGTCTTATTTCTGAAATCAGTTCAAGACCGTTATGGCCGATGTCATCCAGACGGCCTAAGAACGGAGATACATAAGTCGCTCCGGCTCTTGCCGCCAAAAGCGCCTGGTTGGCGCTGAAGATGAGCGTTACGTTTGTTTTAATGTTCAGGTCGCTCAGCGCTTTTACGGCTTTTAACCCTTCAGACGTCATCGGGATTTTCACCGTGATATTCGGTGCGATTTTCGCAAGTTCTTTACCTTCTTCAATCATCTCTTCAGCATTCAGGGAAATGACTTCCGCGCTTACTGATCCGCTCACGACTTCCGTAATCTCACGAAGTCTGTCATGGAAAGACACGTCAGCTTCTTTCGCCACTAAACTAGGGTTTGTCGTAACTCCGGCAAGAACGCCAAGTTCATAAGCTTCTTTAATCTCGTCAATGTTTGCTGTATCAATGAAAAATAACATAAGGAAAGCCTCCCCAGTAATAAATTTTCAGAACTGTAAAACATGATTGCGCTTTCTAAAGGTAAGACATAAAACCGCCTGTCAATGCTGTCAGGCGGTTTATGGATGTTACATTGGATTAAGCTTGGTTTGAAGAACCGAACTCACGCATTTTGCCGATAACCGTTTCTTTGATCGCTTCACGAGCAGGTCCAAGATATTTACGAGGATCGTATTCGTTCGGCTTAGCTGCCAATGTTTCGCGGACAGCTTTTGCAGAAGAAATTTGGTTTTCAGTGTTTACGTTGATTTTAGCCGTACCAAGTGAGATTGATTTTTTAATGTCGGCAGTCGGAATTCCTGTACCGCCGTGAAGTACTAACGGAAGGCCGGTTGATTTGCCGATATCTTCCATTTCTTTGAAACCGAGGTTCGGTTCGCCTTTGTAAGGGCCGTGAACAGAACCCAGTGCAGGTGCAAGGCAGTCGATGCCAGTGCGCTCTACAAGTTCTTGACACTCTTTAGGGTCAGCATAGATTACGCCTTCAGCGATCACGTCATCTTCCTGTCCGCCTACAGTTCCAAGCTCAGCTTCAACTGAAACGCCGTGGAAATGAGCAAGCTCAACCACTTTAGCTGTAGTTGCTACGTTTTCCTCAAACGGGTGGTGAGATGCGTCGATCATTACAGAAGTGAAACCTGCATGAATCGCTTTCGCACAAGATTCAAAGCTTGAACCGTGGTCTAAGTGAATGGCGACAGGAACTGTCACTTTGTATTCTTCCATAAGAGCTTTAACCATGGCAACCACTGTTTTGAAGCCGCCCATGTAGCGTCCCGCGCCTTCTGAAACACCAAGAATAACCGGGGATTTTTCCTCTTCTGCTGCTTGTAAAATAGCTTGAGTGAACTCAAGGTTATTTAAGTTAAATTGTCCAACAGCATATCCTTTTTCTTTAGCTGTATTCAACATTTCCGTCATTGAAACTAAAGGCATGTCGAAAGTCCTCCTTATGTAGCCTGATTTGCTTCTTCTCGAAAAAAGCTTTCCACCTATAGCATGACCATAAAAACCTGTCATATGTAAAACAACAGATCGCTTTTTCTCCATCTCTAGGATACCAACTTTTCGACAAATCGGCAACACAATGACATAATTGTTTCTAATTTTATTAATTCGATTTTAGAGGTAAATATTTTTTCACCGCGTCTCTGATCTCATCAATGTCAAAAGGTTTCGCAAAATGGGTCAGCGCTCCGAGCTCTTTTGATTCCTTAATCATATCGAGTTCTCCGTAAGCGGTCATGATAATGACGCGGATGGATTCGTCAATCATCTTCATGCGCTTGAGAATTTCGATTCCGTCCATGCCGGGGATTTTCATATCTAAAAGCACGAGATCGGGCCGTTCTTTCGTTACGATGTCCAGCGCCTGTATGCCGTTGGCGGCCTGAAACGTCTGGTACCCTTCTTTATGAAACACTTCATTGAGCAATATGCGTATACCGTATTGGTCATCTACGATTAAAATCTTTTCATTCATCATTTTACACCCCAATATTATCATTTTCGTCAAAAGGAAGCAGTTGTTTATGTATTCTGTTTGATTTTCACATTTCCTTTAATTATAATAGTCTACTTTCCGACATTTTCTGAGCATTTTCTCTTTTGTTGTATACTGTTCTTGTATGTGTAAAGGAGGTTTCACTCATGTTAAAGATATTTACGACACAGCTTGCAGGCATTTTTTCCCGCATTCAGGATAAGGAATCCGAAGCAATAGAAGACGGCGCGCGCCTGCTGGCGCAGGCAGCCGTCAGCGGTCATACCATTTATTTATACGGCGCAAATGAGATGCAGGGCATTTTGTGCGAGGCGGAACTCGGCTCAGAACCGATGCCTTCCGTCAAAGCGTTTCCGGATACAGCTGATTCGATTACAGAAAGCGACAGGGTGCTGATGTTTTGTTCAGGTCCGGGCACGGCTGAAGAACAGGCGCTGGCTCAAAAGCTTTATGAAAAAGGGATCGGCCTCGTTGGCGTATCTCCTGTCATCAAAGATCAAACCGGGATTGAGGCATTTTGTGATGTTCATATTGACAGCAAATTAAAAATGCCGCTTCTGCCTGATGAAGACGGGACAAGATACGGCTTTCCTTCATTAATGACAGGCCTGTATGTCTATCACGCACTGTCCTTTACGTTAAAGGAAATGATGCAGGAATATGCCTGATGCAGAAAAAAGACTTGCCGCTTTTAAAGGAGGCAAGTCTTTTTTTATTACTTCTGTTCTGCAGCTTGTACGGAAGCGCCGATAAAGTCTTTGAATAAAGGCTGAGGTCTTGTCGGTCTTGATTTGAACTCAGGGTGGAACTGGCAAGCGACATACCAAGGATGGTCTTTCAGCTCGATGATTTCCACAAGACGGCCGTCAGGGCTTGTTCCTGAGAACACAAAACCGTTCTCTTCCATTTGCTGTCTGTATTCGTTGTTGAATTCATAACGGTGGCGGTGGCGTTCGTATACCACTTCATCCGCATACGCTTCGAAGGCTTTCGTGTCTTCCTGAAGCTTACAAGGGTACAGTCCGAGACGAAGCGTTCCTCCAAGATCCTCGACATCTTTTTGTTCCGGCAGAAGGTCGATGATCGGATAAGGAGTGGACGGATCGATCTCCGCAGAGTGAGCCCCTTCCAGACCTAATACGTTTCGCGCATATTCAATGGATGCAATCTGCATACCGAGGCAGATGCCGAAGAACGGAATTTTATTCTCACGCGCATACTTGGCGGCGATGATTTTCCCTTCTACGCCGCGGTCTCCGAAACCGCCGGGCACGATGATTCCGTCTGTGCCGCCAGTCAGCTCTTGAATATTGCTTTCTGTCACTTCTTCGGCGTTAATCCATTTGATCTTCACATCAGCGTCAAACGCATAGCCGGCGTGGCGCAGTGATTCAACGACTGAAATGTAAGCGTCCTGAAGCTCGACGTATTTACCGACGAGGCTGATTGTAATGGTTTTAGACAAGTTTTTCACTTTCGTGACAAGGTCTTTCCATTCCGTCATATCCGGGTCTTTGCATTCTAATTTCATATGATCGCAGACAAGCTTATCGAGTCCCTGCTCCTGAAGGTTAAGCGGGATGGAGTAAAGGTTGTCCGCATCTTCGCACTCGATGACCGCTTTCGTGTCAATATCGCAGAAGAGCGCGATTTTATCTTTCATATCTTGAGAAATCGGCATTTCCGTGCGCACGACGATGATATTAGGCTGAATACCGAGGCTTCTCAGCTCTTTTACGCTGTGCTGCGTCGGCTTTGTTTTCAGCTCGCCCGCCGCTTTGATGTACGGAACAAGCGTACAGTGAATGTACATCACGTTTTCATGGCCGATGTCGCTTTTCATTTGACGGATGGCTTCAAGGAACGGAAGGGATTCGATGTCTCCCACTGTTCCGCCGATCTCAGTAATGACTACATCTGCGTTTGTTTCTTTGCCTGCACGGTACACGCGGTCTTTCAGTTCATTTGTGATATGCGGAATGACCTGAACCGTTCCGCCGAGGTAGTCCCCGCGGCGCTCTTTTTTCAATACGGCGGAATAGATTTTACCGGTCGTCACGTTGCTGAATCTGTTCAGATTAATGTCAATGAAACGCTCATAATGCCCTAAGTCAAGGTCAGTCTCAGCGCCGTCATCGGTAACGAATACCTCACCGTGCTGGTACGGGCTCATCGTTCCCGGGTCAACGTTGATATAAGGGTCAAATTTTTGGATAGTGACGCTCATGCCTCTGTTTTTCAAAAGGCGGCCAAGTGACGCAGCCACAATTCCTTTTCCGAGTGATGATACAACTCCCCCGGTTACAAAAATATATTTCGTCATTTCGTTTGCTCCTCTCTTCGGTCTGCGCTACATTCCTTAAAATGTGCCGTTTTATAGAAAATCATTTCACTAAAAACAAATGATGTGTAAAAGAATTTGGGAGATGAAAATAAGAAAGCTCCCTTTCAATTTCTTGAAAGGGAGCGTAGCACTCTTATGAATTCTCTTCTTTTTGAAGAGCCCAAAATACATACTACATAGTTCGACAATGAAAGTCAAGATCGTTTTGCTGATATAAAATCAGTCTTTGCGACCCTCTTCCTCATCATCATCATCTTCCTCATCTTCTTCAATCATCTCGTCTTCGATCTCAAGCTCGTCGTCATCTTCTTCATCGATATCTTCGTCGTCAAAGCTGTCTGCTTCAAGGTCAATATCTTCTTCTATTTCATCGAGATCGATGTCATCTTCGTCAACTTCCTCGAATTCATCAAGGTCGAGATCTTCCTCAACGACTTTTTTCGCTTTTTTCTTTTTCGCTTTTACAGTCGGCTGTGTTTCTTCGTCCAGCTGATCGTACGGATACCAGCTGCGAAGCCCCCACGTCTGGTCTGACAGAGCAATAAAGCGGCCGTCAATGTTCAGGTCTGTATAAAATTGGGCGATACGGTCGCCCAGTTCCTCTTTCGTAACACCGAGCAAGGAGATCATTTCATTCAGCAGCTCCTGGAACGGAACCGGTTTTTTATGTTCTGAGAAAATTTCGTGAGCGATTTCAACTAAAGCCATCTGCTTCAGCTGTTCCTGAGAATATTGTTTGATACTCAAGGTCGGACACTCCCTTTCTATTACTTATATGTATCTGTTTCTATCCTATAATAAGAACGAATTTGTATTGTTTTGTTCATAAACCATACCTCTCATTATAAACAAATTAAAACAGAATATGCTACCCTTAACAGCGTAATTTAAGAAATTTTAGAGCCGTCCCTTCATAAATCGGCTGATGTGCGAAAACAAAGCCGCCGGCATATGCGCCGGCGGCCCGCTTCTTTCTATAAAGACTCTTGTTTTTCGGCGCCGAATACAGACATGGCGAGCAATTCACTGACATCATAAGTGCCGACCGCGTCTTCGGCTTCTTTCGCTTTCGTACCGTCACCGAGCATGGTCAGACAGTAAGGACATCCGGAGCTGATGACCGTCGGACTGACAGAAAGCGCCTGCTCAGTCCGGGCCGTGTTGATTCTCGCTCCCGTTTCTTCTTCCATCCACATGAGCCCTCCCCCGGCGCCGCAGCACATCCCGTTTTCGCGGCTGCGCTCCATTTCCTTCAATTGAACGCCCGGAATGGCTTTTAAGATCGCTCTCGGCGGCTCATACACTTCATTGTATCTTCCTAAATAGCACGAGTCATGGAAGGTAATCGTTTCATTCACCGGGTGATGCGGTTTTAGTTTTCCCTGTGACACAAGCTCGGCTAATAATTCAGTATGATGATAGACTTCGGCTCGGAATCCGAAATCAGGATATTCATTTTTGAACATATTATAGGCGTGCGGATCAATCGTGACGATTTTTTTGATCCCGTGTTTTTCAAATTCGCCGATGTTGTGTTCCGCCAGCTCTTGGAACAGAAACTCGTTGCCCAAACGGCGCGGCGTATCGCCTGAGTTTTTTTCCTTATTGCCGAGAATCGCAAAGGATACGCCCGCTTCATTGAGCAGCTTTGCAAATGAGACGGCAATCTTTTGGCTCCTGTTGTCGTAGGAACCCATCGAGCCGACCCAAAACAAATAGTCGAACTCTTTGTCTTGTTTTTTCATTTCTTTCACTGTCGGAATCTCTGTATCAGCCTGCTCCCGCCAGTTCTCCCGCTCTTTCCGGTTTAAGCCCCACGGGTTTCCCTGTCTTTCAATGCTTGTCATGGCCCGCTGCGCGTCGCTGTCCATCTTCCCTTCCGTAAGCACAAGATAGCGGCGCAGATCGATAATTTTATCAACGTGTTCATTCATGACCGGACATTGATCTTCACAGTTGCGGCAAGTGGTGCATGCCCAAATCTCCTCTTCCGTGATGACCTCGCCGATTAAGCTCGGGTTGTAATCAATGGCTGCCGCCGCTTCACGCGATCCTCCCCCTGAGGAAGCCGCGGCGAGCTGATTCGCCTTCGTGTGCTGAAAAACGGGCGCGGGCACCCACGGAGATTTTGACGTCACGGCAGCGCCTTTCTCCGTCAAATGGTCTCTGAGCTTTAAAATGAGGTCCATCGGCGAGAGCATCTTGCCCGTACCGGAGGCCGGACACATATTTGTACAGCGGCCGCATTCGACGCAGGCGTAAAGGTCGACAAGCTGAGAGCGGCGGAAGTCTTCAATCTTTCCGACGCCGTAGCTTTCTTTCGTCTCATCGGTGAAATCGATTTTTTCCAGCTTTCCTTTTGAATCCAGCCTGCTGAGGAACACATTCGCCGGACCCGCAATTAAGTGCGCATGCTTTGATTGCGGCACGTACACTAAAAAGCTGAGCAAAAACAACAGATGAAGCCACCATGAAACATAAAACACGCCGGCGGCCGCCGGCGCTGAAAGACCGCCGAGCACAAACGCAATAGAGGAAGCGATCGGCTCCGTCCAAGACAGAGAATGATCGTGCCATAAAAGGTTCATGGCGTTCCCGAGAAGCACCGTCACCATCAGTCCGCCGATAAACAGCAGGACAAGCCCCGCTTTAAACCCGCGTTTCAGTCTGACGAGCTTTTCAATGTAGCGCCGGTAAAACGCCCAGACTACGGCGATTAAAATCAGAAACGTAACGATTTCCTGAAAAAAGGTAAACGCCGGATAAAGCGGACCGAACGGCAGATGGCGGTCCGGAAGCAGCCCTTTCAGAATAAAATCAATTGCGCCGAACTGAACGAGTATAAAACCGTAAAAAAACAGAACGTGGATGATGCCGCTCTTTTTATCTTTCAGCAGTTTTTTCTGTCCGAACACATTCACCCATATCTTCTGAAGACGTTCTTTCAGGCGTTTATCAAATTCTTCCCTTTGGCCGAGCTTAATATAAGCGATCCTCGTTCTGATCAGGTAAACGAATAAATAAAAGGCGTAAGCGGTTACAGCTGAAAACAGCAGCGCGTTTACCATGAGAAATGCGTTCATCTTGTCTCCCCCTTTGTTCTGATACCCCTCTTCATTGTCATATCTTTACTTTATCATAAATAATGAATGAGTGTTCAGTCAATAATTAAATTCACATTCTCAGGGCACACTACGAATACTTCGGAAAGGAGCGTCGGTATGAAGGTCATTTTTGTGTTGCTTGTCATTTTTATCATATTGATCGCACTTATGCTGCTTGATATGCTGCTTGGCCGGGCGGCGTACAAAAAACAGGCGTATGAGCCCGTTTTTGACCCGAAAAAGAGTGATATCACACTCATTCACTGCGGCAGCGAGCTTGTGCGGCAGATGACGGCCGATATCCGCCAAGCCGTCTCTTCTATTCATATGATGTTTTTTATTATGAAGAACGACCAAGTCAGCCATGAGATGTTTGATTTATTGAAAGAAAAGGCCCAAGCCGGCGTCTCCGTATATCTGCTGCTCGATTGGGCGGGCAGCCGCCAAGTGAAAAAGCCTTCCATTCAAACGATGAAAAAAGCCGGCGTTCACGTTCATTTTCTAAATAAACCGGCATTTCCGTTTCTATTTTTCAGGCTGCAAAAACGGAATCACCGGAAAGTGACCGTCATTGACGGCAAAATCGGCTATGTCGGCGGTTTTAATATCGCTGAAGAGTACCTCGGCAAAAAAGCGAAGTTCGGAAACTGGGAGGATTATCACCTGCGGATGACCGGCGAAGGCACGGCGGATCTTCAGACTCTTTTTGTAAGCGATCTGAAACGAAACACCGGAAAAACACCCGGATCACCCGGGGTTTATCCGGCATTATCCGAAGGGAATATCTCTCATAGGACATATGCATCTGACGGTTTTTCGCTTGAATCGCATTATGAAAACTGCATCCGTAAGGCGGAGAAAAAAATCATTATCGGCACGCCTTATTATGTACCGAGCAAAAAGCTTCAGGAAGCGCTTATTTCAGCCTGCCGAAAAGGCGTCAAAGTCATCTTGATCGTTCCGATGAAATCAGACCACCCGCTCGTTCGGGAAACAGCTTTTACCTATTATCCCGAGCTTCTGAAGGCCGGCTGCCTCATCTATCGGTATTATCAAGGCTTTTATCATGTCAAAGCCTTCATTATAGATGACCGCATCAGCATTATCGGCACGCCGAATTTTGATAAACGGAGCCTGTTCTGGAATGAAGAGGTGAATGTCATCATTCATGATGAAGCCTTTACAAAGGAAGTGCTTTCAACCATAAAGCAGGACATCGAAAAATCCGAGCTTCTCACATTAGAAAAAGTGAAACAGCGCTCCGTCAGACAGCTTCCTGCAGAATGGCTGGGAAAGGCCATATCTTACTTTTTATAAAGGAGAAACCATATGCTGTTCAGATTCGGATTCGTCGCAAACGCCATGTGCCTTTGGGACGCGTCCCCCGCAAAAACCTTAACATATGCGCGCTATACCAAGCTTTCCCGCAGTGAGCGGAAAGACGCCCTGCTTTCTGTGACGAAAGCCAATCTCACCAATACGCTGCGCACGATCCACTATGTGATCGGCCACGGCATCCCGCTGTACAGGTTCTCAAGCTCGATTGTGCCGCTCGCCACCCATCCGGACGTGCTGTGGGATTTTGTTACGCCGTTTCGCCAGGAGTTTCGTGAGATCGGCGGGCTGGTCAGAAAATATGACCTCAGAACGAGCTTTCATCCGAACCAATTCACGCTTTTTACAAGCCCGAAACAGGAGATTACCGCAAATGCGGTCAAGGATATGGCCTATCATTATGACATGCTGGACGCAATGGGCATCGCGGACCGTTCCGTCATCAACATCCATGTCGGAGGCGCTTACGGTGACAAACAAAGCGCCCTTGGCCGTTTCCGCGTGAATCTGAAAGAACTTCCCGATGTCATCAAACAGCGGATGACTTTAGAAAACGATGATAAAACATATACGTCCGAGGAAACACTCAGTATATGTGAGCAAGAAGGCATTCCGTTTGTGTTTGATTATCACCATTTTTACGCCAATCCGACCGATGACGCTGATTTAGATGACATTCTTCCGCGGATGATCAAAACATGGCAGCGGATCGGCTTAAAGCCGAAGGTCCATCTCTCCTCGCCAAAATCGGAATCAGCCGTACGCAGTCATGCGGACTATGTGGATGCGAATTTTATTCTGCCGGTGCTGGAGCGGTTCAGACAATGGGATACGGACATCGACTTTATGATTGAGGCAAAAGAGAAAGACCGGGCGCTGCTCCGGATCGTCGAAGAATTAAGCGCCATCCGCGGAGTCAAACGCCTGGCGGGCGGAGTGCTGAGGTGGAAGGCATAACCAGGTTTATCACCCGTTTATATGGGGAATTTCCGAAATAACAGACCATCAGACGGAGGAGAAAACATATGAAAAACATTACATCTTTGAAAATAGCCGCTAAGAAGTTCACTTTACGAAACATGCTTCAGCTTTATCAGCTTTGCCACACGGGAGGCCACGAGCTGTATATCTACTCTAAAAAAACGATGTGCAAAATCAAAGATATCATTGAGCTGGAAACGTTCAGAATGGCCCATAAAGAACAAGAATATTTAATTGTAGTGGAAGGAAAGAAAGCGGTGCAGCTTGTTGACCGTTTCAAACATATCATCGAACCTGCGCAAAAAGAAGCCCATTAAATACGGACTACATAAAAAAAGGATAGACAGGAGGCTGCCCGGCCCCTTTTGTCTATCCTTTTTCTTTTATTGATGTATCAGCTCGCCGAATTGGGCCTGATGGAGTCTCTGGTACATGCCGCCGGATGCCAGCAGTTCCTTATGATGACCTTGTTCAGCAATGCCTTCTTTCGTGACGACGACGATCCGGTCCGCATCCTTAATCGTAGCCAGCCGATGGGCGATCACAAGCGTTGTGCGTCCTTCAGACAGCTCTTGCAGCGATTTTTGAATGGCGGCTTCCGTTTCTGTATCGAGGGCTGATGTAGCCTCGTCTAAAATTAAGATCGACGGGTTTTTCAAAAACATTCTGGCGATGGAAAGCCGCTGCTTCTGCCCGCCTGACAGTTTCACCCCGCGCTCGCCGATCACCGTGTTTAAACCGTCGGGATACCCGTTTACCAAGTCCTCTAAATGCGCCTGGCGGACGGCCTGCCAGATTTCTTCCTCAGACGCGTCGAGCCGCCCGTAAGCAATGTTTTCCCGCAATGTGCCGGAAAACAGAAAGACATCCTGCTGGACGACGCCGATTTGTCCGCGCAGAGATGACAGCGTCATGTCCTTAATATCGATACCGTCAATGGAAATCACGCCTTCAGACGGCTCATAAAAGCGCGGCAGCAGACTTGTCAGCGTTGATTTTCCCGCTCCCGAAGGCCCGACGAATGCGACTGTTTCCCCGGCATGAATGGACAAATTGATTCCCGACAGAACCGGACTGTTTTCTTCGTAACCGAATGACACACGATCATAACGGATATTCCCTTTTAAACCGGACACATGTCTCGCGTTCGGGGCGTCCTTGATATCAGGCTCCGTTTCCAGTATTTCTATAAAGCTTTTAAAACCGGCAATGCCTCTCGGATACATCTCAATAATCGCGTTGATTTTATCAATCGGACGGAACAGAACGTTCGTCAGCAGCACAAAAGCGACGAATTCCCCGTAAGATAACGATCCGCGGATCACGAACCATGTCCCGCACAACAGGACGAACAGCGTGACGAATCTTGTCAGCATGTAACTGATCGAGCCGTTTTTCGCCATGATTTTATATGACGTCAGCTTTGTTTTGCGGAAACGCTGATTGTTCACGTCAAACCGCTGCGTTTCAAACGCTTCATTGCTGAAAGCCTGAACAAGACGGATGCCGCCGATATTGTTTTCAACCCTCGCGCTGAAGTCCCCGACGTCTTTGTTCAGTTTTGTAAACGCAGAAGTCATTTTTTTATTAAAATACAAAGCAAGCCAAATGACGACCGGCATAATGATAAAAGTCAACAGCGCAAGCTGCCAGTTAATAAACAGCATCACACCGAACGCGCCCAAAATCGTCATAATCGCGATAAACAGGTCTTCAGGCCCGTGGTGGGCGGTTTCTCCGATATACATCAAATCATTGGTGAGCTTGGACATTAAACTGCCCGTTTTGTTGTTATCGTAAAATTTGAACGAAAGCTTTTGCAGATGGTCGAAAAGCTTTTTCCGCATATCGGTTTCAATGTTAATGCCGAGCATATGGCCCCAATACGTCACAACATACTGAAGCGCCGAGCTGAGGGCGTAGACCCCGAATAAAGCCGCCGAAGTCAAAATAATCAGACTCCAATCCCGCCCCGGGAGCAATTTATCGATAAAGTAATTGACAATCAGAGGAAAACTCAGCTCCATCAATCCGCCGGCGATGGCAGAAAAGAAGTCGAGAAAAAACAGCTTTTTGTACGGTTTATAATAAGAAAAAAATTGTCGCAGCACGATTCCGTCCTCCTTGTGCCTCGTTCTTAATGATAATATTTCTCAATTATACTATACACAAGGAGTTTTAAAAGCGTTTTTTATAAAACGCCGGAAAATAACCGTGCGAAGGATTCCTTCGTTCTTTCCCATAATGTGCGCTTATAGAAACGGACGGGGCTGATTTTTTCAGACTCCTTCATATCCTCCAGATAATGCGCTTCAAGATCTTTGATCGCCTCTTGATCTGTAAAAAAGACATTGACTTCAAAGTTCAGCTGAAAGCTTCTCATGTCCGTATTCGCTGTCCCGACAGAGGCGAGGTTTCCGTCAGTGATGAGCACCTTTTGATGCATAAAGCCTTTTTGATAAGAATAGACTTCGATTCCTTCGCGAAGAAGCTCGGGGAAATACGATCTCGTCGCATACTGGGTTAAAAACCCGTCATTGGTTTCCGGCACCATGACACGCACCCGGACGCCTCTGGCAGCAGCCTCCTTTAGCGCTGTGCGAATCGGCTCATTCGGCACGAAATAAGGCGTCGCGATCCATACAGACGATTCGGCCGCCGCTATCATGGCATAATACAGATCGCTCATCCGCTCCTTCATATCGGGCCCTGTCGGAACGACTTGATAGACGCCGCCGCTTTCTGCAGCAACCGGGCGGGTGTATGCTTTCTGATCAATCAGCACCTCATCCGAAACGTATTCCCAATCAAGCATAAAAATGCTGTGGAGCGTCTGAACGATTTCTCCTTCGACTTTCATATGTGTGTCCCGCCAAAAGCCGACATCTTGGTCTTTGCCGATATACTCCTTGCCGACATTCAGCCCGCCGACAAAACCGACTTTCCCGTCAACGATGACGATCTTGCGGTGATTTCTGAAATTGAATTTTTGGTTGAAAAAACCGTATTTCAGCGGCAGAAACGGTACGATGTTCACGCCCGCGCGTTTCAGTTTTTTAATATCTTTTCCGGCCAGCTTCAGGCTGCCGGCCGCGTCGAACAAAAACCGCACTTCCACGCCTTGACGCGCCTTTTCCATCATAATGTCCATCATCTTGTGCCCGAGCATGTCTGATTTGAACATGTAATACTCAATATGTATAAATGACGCGGCCTCCCGGAGCGCCTCAAACAGCTCCGGAAATGTTTCGCCCCCGTTTTTGAGCACCTTCAGCCTGCTTTTTGTATTGATATTCATATGGGACGCCTTGATTGAATATTGAAAGAAACGCTTCTGATTTCCTTTCAGCCCGGTCAGATCAGGAGTTTGTTCCATATCAAATATCGTTCTCAGCTTTTCCCGGTTGTATGTCCGTTTCGACCTGAACAGCTTGCCTTTTTCATAAAGCTGGCCGGAAAAAAGGTAAAATAAGTACCCGGCGATCGGAAAAAACACAAGAATATGAATCCATAACAGCGTGTGCTGCGAGGTGCGGTTTTCAAGAATTAACGAATAGATGCTGAACAAAATAATGCTTGCATAGCAAAGCACCCCTCCGTAAAACTCAAGCCTGGAAACCGGAAAAAACCATATGACATATGCTCCGATAAGCATCATATATAAAAAGCAAAATTCCAGTCTCCTTTTCAGCATCCCGACTCTCCCCCATCTGATCCGATATCTCTGTATACCCTCTGTTTTCCGGCTTGTAAACATATGAAAAAGCCTCTCCGCACGAGCGGAAAGGCTTATGATGAAGCTTCCTGTGATTGGCCGGGTGTGATGTTCTGAAGCAATGCCGGATTGAGCGAGCAGCTGCCTTTGATTTTATTTTTGAAGATGCCGATGATCAGACCGGTGACTGCTATCGACACTAAGGAGAAGAGCCCTTTCAGCAATCCGACGGAAAAAATACCGGCCAGCACGACGCCAAAATCGAAGAGGAAATTAACGGCACCCGGATTCCATCCGCAGCGCTTTTGCAGAAATAAAGCGAGGATATTGGCGCCGCCGAGCGATGCCTGATGATAAAACATGAGCGACAAGCCCAACCCGATCAGCGCCCCGCCGCAAATCGCCCCGGCAAGCGGTGAAACAGAGACCGGCGGCAGCCAGTGATCCGCGCCGGTAAACAGAGTCAGCACTGTGACTGCAAAAACGGTGGATAGAGTGAATTTGATTCCCATTCTGATGAGAGAAAATATATAAAACGGGATATTGATCAGAAAGAAGATAATCGCAAACGAGGAATGAAACACGTATGACAGGCTTAGTGACAGTCCCGCTGTGCCGCCGGTTAATACATGAGAATGTCTGAGTGTCAGGACGCCGGCGCTTGTCATCAGACAGGCGGCTAAAATGAGGAAAATCCGCTTCATTCTTCACTCTCCTTTCGTTGATGTTATTTCCAAATAAAACATAACAGGAATCCCCGCCGCCCAGCCATTACCTTGGCAGAAAATATCTTATGTTTTTATTTTTTCACCATAAAAAATCCCCCTTTTGCAGGGGGGATTTTTACGTGCGTTTCCGATAGACAACATAGCTGCGGGCCAAATACTTGAGGGGCAGGCTGAACACGTGAACCAATCTTGTAAACGGCCAGAGGATAAAAACGACGTACCCTATGATGATATGAAACTTAAACCATAGCGGGACACTTTCCATCAAAGAAGCGTCAGGGCGGAACAAAACAATTTCCCTGAACCACGGCCCGACTGTTGCCCTGTAATCAAATCCTTTCGAGTCAATGTTGAGGAACGTGGCCGCAACGCCCGACAGCATCATGAACAGCAGCAGAATAAGCGTCAGGATATCCGATGGCGAGCTGGTTTTGCGGATTCTTTTGTCAAACAGCCTTCTGTACGTCAGGATGACAAGTCCGGTACATGCCGCGATCCCCGCCGGCAGGCCTGCGCCGATCGCTATTTTGTGATACATATGCTCGGAAATGCCAAGAGAAGCATACACGCCTTCCGGGATCAAAATTCCCATGACATGTCCGCCGACAACGCATAGTAAGCCCCAGTGAAAAAGTGTGCTGCCAGCGGCGAGTTTTTTCTTTTCTAACAGCTCGCTTGATTTCGCCGTCCAGCCGAATTGGTCATGCTGATAGCGGTAAATATGCCCGCCGATAAAGATCGTCAATACAATGTATGGCATAACGCCCCACAGGATCTGCCCGCTCATGCCTGAACAGCCCCTTCTTCAATGCTTTCACGCACACCGATGTTTTCCAGCGCGGCCTGCAGCACGTGCAGCAGCTCAGCATAGATGCTGTCATTTTTTTCGAGGCGGGAAGCCAGCTCTCTCACATTGGACAGGTATTTCTCAAACACGCTTCTCGCCGCTTCAATCTCCGCAACCGCGGCGAATTCCAGCATCAGCGGCAGGTAATCTGGCAGTTCTTTATCTGTCGGCAGGAAACCGGATTGCTGGTAGGTGTTTTTTAAATGCAGCAATTCGATGCCGCGTTCCCTCTGCTCGCCTGAGTTAAAGTAGGTGACGTACATATTCGTTTTTTTTCCGAAATCGAACGTATACACATAGTGTTCAATCAGCGCTTGCGGAGAAAAGCCGGCTGCCGCCTCTAAAAAGTGCAGCAATTTCTCCCGGATTTGCTGATTGGTGATGTCATGGATAAGAGCCTTCCAATCGGGAAGCCCGGCTCTCCACTCTTCATCCGGATATGAGAGAAGAACGGAAAGAGCGGAGAACGTCATTTGCCGGTCTGTGGTGTTCATGTTATTACACCTCATTTATGAAAAATTAGAAACAAGAGCCCGGGCCGCCTGAAAATGATAAGCCGCAGCTCCCTTGTTCAGCATATAAATCTGATACTTCTTCTCGATGGCTGCTCGGTATCACAAAGCGGTCATCATATTTGGCGATCGCAAGCAGCCGATACATATCTTCAATTTGCTGTTCTGTTAAGCCGACACTGGAGATCAGTTCCGGATCGATTGATTTATTCGTCTGCACCGCCCTCATATACTGGCGCATGACAGACATTTTCTTTAACGTTGACCGAATATGATCCGTATCACCGGCCGTTAACAGCTGCGCCAAATAGTCAATCGGAATTCTCATTTGGTCGATAGCCGGAAAAATCGCTTCCGCCGTTTGCCGGCTGCCTTTTCCTTCAAAGAGATTCATAATCGGGCTCAGCGGCGGAATGTACCACACCATCGGCAGCGTGCGGTACTCAGGGTGAAGCGGAAGCGCAATCTTCCAGTCGATGATCATTTTATAGATCGGCGATTGCTGCGCAGCCTCTATCCATTCAGCCGGGATGCCTTGTTCTTTTGCCAGTTTGGCAATCTCAGGATCATTCGGATCAAGAAAAACGTCCAGTTGGGATTGGTAGAGATCCTTTTCATTTTCAACGGAGGCCGCTTCCTCCACTTTGTCCGCGTCATACAGCATGACGCCGAGATAGCGGATTCTGCCCACACACGTTTCAGAGCAAATAGTCGGCAGCCCCGCCTCCAAACGCGGAAAGCAGAGTGTGCATTTTTCCGCTTTGTTCGTTTGCCAGTTAAAATAGACTTTTTTATAAGGACAGGATGAGACGCAATATCTCCATGAACGGCATGCGTTTTGATCAACAAGCACAATGCCGTCCTCCTCACGTTTGTACATAGCGCCGGACGGGCAGGAGGACACGCACGCCGGATTGATGCAGTGTTCGCAAATACGCGGCAGATACATCATAAAGACTTCATCGAATTCCGTTTTAATGGATTCCTCCATTTTTTGAACGTTTGGATCTTCAAGACCCGTAATATGCCCGCCCGCGAGATCATCCTCCCAGTTCGGGCCCCATTCGATATTCATGAAATCCCCCGTCAAGGACGATTTCGGCCGTGCCACCGGCTGGTGTTTTTTCTGCGGGCTGTTTGTTAATGTTTCATAATCATAGTTCCAAGGTTCATAGTAGTCATCAATCGTCGGCTGGTTCGGGTTATAGAAAAGGCCTGCAAGCCGATTCGTTTTCGGGCCTGATTTCAGTTCAAGCTTTCCTTTTTTCAACGTCCAGCCGCCTTTATATTTGTCCTGGTCCTCCCATTGCTTCGGGTAGCCGATGCCAGGCTTTGTTTCTACATTATTGAAGTACATATATTCCGCACCGGAACGGTTTGTCCACGTGTTTTTGCAGGTGACGCTGCACGTGTGGCAGCCGATGCATTTATCCAAGTTCATGACCATCCCGATTTGCGCTTTAATCTTCAAGCCAATCGACCTCCTTCAGCTTGCGGATGACGACATTCAGATCGCGCTGATTCCCCGTCGGACCGTAATAGTTAAAGCCGTAGCTGAGCTGGGCATAGCCCCCGATCATCTGGGTCGGCTTGACGTGAATCCTTGTCGGGCTGTTATGGGTGCCTCCGCGGTTATTCGTCAGTTTTGTGCCGGGCACGTTGATGTGGCGGTCCTGGGCATGGTGCATAAACGCCATTCCTTTAGGAATCCGGTGAGACAAAACCGCTCTCGCGACGACAACACCGTTTCGGTTGAAGCATTCAATCCAATCGTTGTCTTTGATATCCGTATCCGCAGCATCATCTTTATTCATCCACACGGTCGGCCCGCCGCGGAACAGCGTCAGCATCGGCAGAGAATCAAAATACATGCTGTGGACGGACCATTTATTATGCGGCGTCAAATAATTAAGAACGATCTCTTTGCCCTCTTGATCAGGCCGCTTGCTTAGGAACGGACGGTGCTGGAGGATCGGTTTAAATGTCGCCATCGTTTCACCGAATTCCATCATCAGTTCATGATCGACATAATAGGATTGTCTGCCTGTCATCGTCCGCCACGGAATTAATTTTTCCACATTCGTCGTAAACGGCGAATACCTGCGCCCTCCTTTTTCTGAGCCGGTAAAGGCCGGAGAGGTGATGACCGTTTTCGGCTGGGCTGTAATTTGCTCGAACGTAAAGCATTCTTCCTCGCGCTCTTCCGCCAGGTCTTTCAGCTTCAGGTTTGTGATGTTTTCAAGTGATTCCCATGCTTTCACGGCGACTTTTCCATTGGAGGTGGACGACAGGGTTAAAATCGCTTCCGCCGCCTGCTTCGCTTCACTTATATTCGGGCATCCTTTGGCAACGCTGTTTGAATCGGTTTCTCCCAGTCTCTGTTTGAGTGATTCATATTCATCCGCAATCGACCAGCTCATCCCTTTTGTTCCGCTCGGTTTTAAAGCCGTATGAGGGCCGAGCGCGGTCATTTTATGAAAAATGTGTTTGTAATCCCGTTCAACGACATGGATGTTCGGCATCGTTTTTCCCGGAATGGCTTCACATTCACCCTTGCTCCAGTCATTGATTTTGCCGAACGGCTGGGCCAATTCCTGCATCGTGTCGTGGAGGAGCGGCGTGGCGACTACCTCTTTCACCGGCTCCATATCGACTTCTTCCGCCAGATCGGAAACGGCTTTTGACAGCGCCTTGAAAATATCCCAGTCTGACTTCGATTCCCACGGCGCCGAGATGGCCGGAGCAAATGGATGAATAAACGGATGCATATCCGTGCTGCTGAGATCGTGTTTTTCATACCATGTCGCCGCCGGCAGCACGATATCGGAATACAGCGCCGTACCCGCCATTCGAAAATCGAGATTGATTAACAAGTCGAGCTTTCCTTCCGGTGCCTGCTCCCGCCATTTGATTTCTTCAGGGCGAATGCTGTCGCTGTCGTCATTCATCAAACCGTTCGTCGTCCCCAGCAGATGCTTAAGAAAGTATTCATGCCCTTTTCCTGAGCTTGAGATCAGATTGGCCCGCCATACGAAGAGATTCCTCGGGAAATTCACTTCATTGTCTGGGTCTTCAATCGCGAATTTCAGTTTTTTCTCTTGAAGCCGTGAGGCCACGTACGCACCTACGTCTTCAGGTGTCGCCGCCCCCGCCTTCTCAGCTTCTTTGTACAGATCAATGCCGTTTTGATTGAATGTTGGGTAAGACGGAAGCCACCCTAATCGCGCCGCCAGCACATTGTAATCGGCGTGATGCTTGTAGCGGGATGAAGAAGCGATCGGTGAAGCCAAGTCACTGATCGGCTGGTCTTCATAACGCCACTGGTCTGTCGCAAAGTAGAAAAACGAGGTGCCGTTTTGCAGTTTAGGCACGCCTTCCCAGTCCTTTGCGGTTGCAATCGTCTGCCACCCTTCAGCGGGACGGAGCTTTTCCTGCCCCACGTAATGGGCCCAGCCTCCGCCGTTTACGCCTTGGGCGCCTACGAGTAAAACAAGATTTAACACCGCGCGGTAAATCGTGTCGGAGTTGAACCAATGGTTAATGCCGGCCCCTACGATAATCATGGACCGGCCGTCTGTATCGATCGCATTTTGGGCAAACTCCCTGGCAATCTGTATAACGGCTTCTCTTTTAATTCCCGTGATCTGTTCCTGCCAGGCAGGTGTGAACGGACGGGGATCATCATAAGATGCGGCTGATTGTCCGCCGATGCCCCGGTTCACGCCGTAGTTGGCCAATATCAAGTCAAACACGGTCGTGACGTACGTCTCCTCACCATTCAGATCCAATTTTTTAATAGGAAGATTCCGCTCAAGCACTTTGTTTCCGTCATTTGAAAAATACGGAATGCGCACCATGCCGATTTCGTCCTCTATTCCGAGCACGGAGAGGCGGGGCTTAATCTGTTCCCCGGTGTCTTCGTCGATCATGTGCAGATTCCATTTCTGCTGCCCGTCCCAGCGGGAGCCCATTGTTCCTTGCGGTATGGCAAACGCACCTGTCTGTTCATTCCAGACCGCCGGCTTCCACTGATCATTTTTTGTCTGCCGCCCGATGTCTTTTGCATGCAGAAACCGCCCGGCTGTATACACGCCGTTCTCTTTTGACAGAGTGACGAAGAATGGAAAATCGGTGTATTGCTTCGCGTACTCAATAAAACGTTCCGTTTCTTGGTTCACGTAAAATTCCTGCAAAATGACGTGACCCATCGCCATCGCAAGCGCCCCGTCAGTCCCCTGGCGGATACTCAGCCAGTCATCCGCAAACTTTGAGGATTCCGCAAAATCCGGGCTGATTGAAATGACCTTGGCGCCTTTATAGCGGGCTTCCGCCAGAAAATGCGCATCAGGCGTTCTCGTTAACGGAACGTTGGAGCCCCATGTGATGATATAGCCTGAATTGTACCAATCACTGCTCTCCGGAACGTCCGTCTGGTCGCCCCAAATTTGCGGGGACGCCGGCGGAAGATCCGCATACCAGTCATAAAAACTGAGCATTGGGCCGCCGATTAACGACATGAATCGCGAACCTGATGCGTGGCTGATCATGGACATCGCCGGGATCGGAGAAAAACCGACATTCCGGTCAGGCCCGTATTTCATCACTGTATACAGCAGAGAGGCTGAAATCAGCTTCAGCACCTCCGGCCATTCTGCGCGGACAAAGCCGCCTTTCCCCCTTGCCTGTTTATAGGACTTCGCTTTTTCAGGGTTTTCGACGATCGATTTCCAGGCATCCAGCGGATTTTGATGCGTCTGCAATGCTTCCCGCCACAAATTGATCAGCACACCGCGCACATATGGATATTTCACACGGAGCGGGCTGTAGATGTACCAAGAAAAACTGGCCCCCCGCGGACAGCCTCTCGGTTCGAAATCAGGCATATCCGGGCCTGTTGATGGATAATTCAAGTTTTGTCCTTCCCACGTGACAATTCCGTTTTTCACATAAATATTCCAGCTGCAAGAACCGGTGCAGTTGACGCCGTGGGTGGAGCGAACGACTTTGTCGTACTGCCATCTGTTTCTATATACATTCTCCCAATCACGATCTTCGCTTGTCGTTTGGCTATGGTTATTTGAATGATGTTCGATAGGAGAAAAATAGTTTAATCTCCTGAGCAACGGACTCATTTTCTTTTTCTTCATGATCGTTCACTCCTTCCGAGTCAGGTGATGCTATGTACACTATAAACAGAGACGGCGCATCACCTTGTGAACTATGTCACACACTCTGCTTTTTTCACAAAACGTTCACACAGAGCAGCAGGAAGGATTTTCAAACGATATGAGGACGCCCGGCGTCGTCAAAAAAAACCGGTTCTGTTTAAGAACCGGGTTCGGCGTTTTCATCCCGTGATGTGTGCAGATATCGCAAAAACAACTGATAGGAACAGAAGACATTTTGCTGAAGCATCGCCAAAAAGTTCATTTGCAGCCGCGGATGGTAAGACATCATTTGCTTAAATACGGAATATGGAATATGGAGTACTAGAATATCCGGTGAGGCATTGACTGAGATAAAAGGCGATAAAGAGAGCCCGCCTTTTTCATCAATCGGAAACACATCGCCTTTTTCCCACAGCGCAACGGTTTGCGACCCTTCAGGGAGTCTGCTGTCCGTAAAACGGATATTGCCTTTTAATACAATATAAACGGATTGTGAATGAAGAAAGGATGGAGATTGGTCAGATGAGCCGCGGATAAACGTCCCGTTTTTCAGCAAGGTTTCGACAATGGACAGAGGCACTTCATTAAACATAGGAAGTTGTTTCAGAAATAATAAATAGTCACACTGATTCATAGGAAAGCCTCCTGTGCTAAGGATAGCTTTAGTGTAGCCCGATTGAGCCCGCGCGGCAGTGATGTATTTCACAGCTTGTATGATAAAAGTCACTTATCAGGAGAGTGTTTGCACTTATAATGAAATAAAAAGGAGGGTTTCGATGAAGGCGATGATTCCGAAGCAGCACGGCGCATGGGCGATGCTGCTGATTCCATTTTTACTCGGCATGGTCAAGGGATGCCCGGTTTTCTGGCATATTCCGCTCTTTTTGGGCTGGCTGTTCCTTTACTTGACGGTTTATCCCGTTTCGCTCGCTTTGAAAAAGAAACAGCTTCAGCCCTATCAAAAGTGGATATGGTATTACGGTTTTCCGGCCTGCTGCTTTTTGATCATTTCTGTCTTTCATAAGCCGCAGCTCGTCTGGATCGGCGTTTTTTTATTGCCGCTGTTTCTCATACATACGCATTATGCCCGCCGAAAAAACGAACGGGCGCTCACGAATAATATTGCAGGTGTTCTGTTCTTTTGTTCAGGCGGGCTTGCGAGCTGCTGGCTGGGAACGGGAACCCTTGACGGCTGGGCTTGGTTTCTATTCTTGCAATCCGCTTTATTTTTTGTCGGGAGTTCTTTTTATGTGAAATCGGTCATACGGGAGAGAAAAAACAGAACCTTTGCATACTGGTCGTGGGGATATCACCTCTTGCTCCCCTTTTTATCGGCTCTTCTCGGGGCAGGCTGGGCGTTTCTCGCTTTTATCCCAAGCAGTCTGCGGGCCTGGTTTTTTCACGGAAGAGACTGGCCGGTGAAAACGATCGGCATTCTGGAAATCGTAAATGCCGGCTTCTTTCTTGCCGTCATGTGCCTGTTTATCACAAGGTGAAAAAACAAGGACAGCGCTGTCCTTGTTTTTTCAGTCAATATTGCAGATCTCAAGCGGACAATTTTCACACTCGATCTCGCATCGTAAATAGTCCCGCTTGTGCAAAATAATTTTTCCGGTTTCGTCTATCGAAATAACCCCTTGTTTGCGGAGGTCTCCCAGCATGCGGTTGACGCTCTCCCTTGCCGCCGCGCAAAACTTAGCCAAATCCTGATTTGTCAGCACAATGTTAATCAGAATCCCGTCACTTCGTTCCACCCCGTAGCTGTTTGATAAGCGGATAAGGGTGGAATAGAGCGCCCCCTTTTTGCCGTGAAGAAGCAGGTCCCTGATCTTGGACTGGATTTTTCGAAGATGGGTGCTCATCCATTTCATAAATTCAAACGTCAAAACACCGTTTTGGATCAATTCCTTTTCCAGCTTGTTTTTATTAATGACGAGCACCTCGCCATCCTCTAACACTTTCGCACTGAGCATATATCTCGGCTCATCTGTGAATAGCGTCAATTCCCCGACAATATCGTTTTTTTGGCAGATTCTAAGCGTCAGGTCTTTTCCGTCAGACGTCAGCTTGCCGATTTCAATGAGTCCTGATTGAATCAGATAAAGCTCTTTTGCATCCATTCCTTCTTGAAACAAATACGTGTGTTTTTTCATTTTCCTTTTCGTACTGATCGATTCCAGCAATTCATGCAGTTCGCGGGAAAGAAGTTCTTTATCAGATTTTCGGACAGAGAGAATATTCATGAGCTCACCTCGAAGAAAGTCACGTTGCGTATGTATATTGTAACGTGACCTGATTTGCACTCACCCAGAAAAAACTAACAATCTTGTGAATGGATCATTATGAATTGAGGCTCTGACTGTTTCTCTCCGTATGTGTTTTCATTTTTTCCTGCCAATACATCCAGATCACAAGAACAAAGCTGGCTAACGCGACCTCCGAAAGCGCCATAAACCCGATCGCGTATTGGCCTGTTGCCTGAAATACACTTGCCAGAATCAGCGGAGGGAAAAAACCGCCCAGTCCGCCCATAGCTGACACAATACCGTTGGCAATCCCCGCTTGCTTCGAAAAGTAGAAAGGCACCAGTTTAAATACAGTCCCGTTTCCAATCCCTGAGCAGACTGCCACCGTCAACGATCCAAACGCATAAAGGCCGATCGTCGGGGAGAATGACAGCATGACGCCTGACAGCGTAAGCCCTGCGAAAACGAACATCAGAATGCGGAGCGGACTCAGTTTATCTGCAAGAAATCCTCCCACAGGCCTGAGCAGCGTAGAGACCGCAATAAATCCGGCCGTCCGCAGACCGGCGTCCGCAGGGCTCAGCCCAAAATGCTCAACCAAAAAATTCGGAAGATAGATGGTAAAGGCGACAAAGGCGCCGAACGTAATAAAATAAAACAGGCTCAACATCCACAGCACATGATTTCGGTAAACGGCTTTCATTTGTGTCTTTATGGAAACTTTGACTTTCTTCTCATGCCGGTCGCCGAACAAAACATGCAGTAATGCGAAAACAGCCAGCAAAACAAGATACATCTGCACGGTTGCTTTCCATCCCGCGGCTTGAGCGATAACCGGCGCCGCAAAGGTAGTAACGGCGGTCCCGATGTTTCCGGCACCGTAAATCCCATTGACGACACCGTGCTTTTCTTTCGGATAATATTTCGGGAGGGACGTCACTCCGATGGAGAATACCGCTCCCCCGATCCCTAAGAAAAAGCCGCCCGCGATTAAATCAAACAAAGAATCCGCGATACTGATCCAAAATACAGGAAACAAAAGCAGGATGAAGCTGATCATAAACATCAGCCGCGCGCCATACCTGTTCGTTAAATATCCTAAAGGAATACGGAGAAGCGATCCGAGAATAACGGGAATCGCCGTCACCAATGAAATCTCGCCTTTGCTTAAATGAATATCTGATGTCATTTGAGAAATGAGCGATGAAATCAGCACCCACACCATAAACCCTGCCACTAAGCTTAATGACTGCAACGATAATTGAATATGTTGACGATTGATCATTCGGCTTGCCCCTTTCACTGATTCAATATCAGTCTTATCATACAAAAACTCAGTGTGCGGGATTGTGAATTACATCACACGCTTTATATACAAAAAAAGAACAAAGCCCGAAGACTTTGTCCTTTGATCATCATTACATTTTTTCCGGAGCGGATACGCCGATCAGCTGAAGCGCATTGTTCAGCGTAATTTGCGTCGCCTTCATTAAAGCGAGACGCGCGCGGCTCTTCTCTTTATTTTCCGGATCGATGACTTTCTCCGCATTGTAGAAGCTGTGCAGAGCGGAAGCCAGATCATAAATATAGTTTGTGACACGGTGAGGAATGCGTTTTTCCGCCGCTTCTGCCACTGCCTCAGGGAAGCCGCCGATCGTTTTCAGCAGGTCATATTCTTTTTCTGATTGAATATGGCTGAAATCAAGATCTGCCGCCGGTTTAAGTCCCTGCTCTTCCCCTTGGCGAAGCATGCTGCAAATACGTGCATGTGCGTATTGCGCATAATACACAGGGTTTTCGTTAGATGTGGATACGGCAAGATCCAAGTCAAAATCCATGTGCGTATCAGCGCTGCGCATCGCGAAGAAATAACGGACCGCGTCAAGGCCGACCTCTTCAATCAGGTCGCGCATCGTTACGGCTTTCCCCGTACGTTTGCTCATCTTCATTTTTTCGCCGTTTTTGTATAAATGAACGAGCTGAATGATCTCAACTTCCAATGTGCCTTTCTTGTAACCGAGCGCTTCAATTGCCGCTTTCATACGCGGAATATACCCGTGGTGATCCGCGCCCCATACATTGATGAGCTTGTCGAATCCGCGGTCAAGTTTGTCTTTATGGTATGCGATATCCGGCAGCAAATAAGTGTATGAGCCGTCTTTTTTGATCAGCACACGGTCTTTATCGTCGCCGAATGTTGTGGAACGGAACCATGTCGCGCCGTCCTCTTCGTATACATGGCCCTTTTCGCGAAGCGCCTCGAGCGCCTGATCAATTTTTCCGTTTTCGTACAGTGACGTTTCAGAATACCATACGTCAAACGGCACGCGGAAATTTTCCAAGTCGGAGCGAAGTTTATCAAGCTCGTACTTTAAGCCGTATTCACGGAAAAACGCCTGACGTTCGCTCTCCTCTTCATGTACGAAACGGTCGCCGAAATCTTCGGCAAGCTTTTTCCCGATAGCAATAATATCCTCGCCGCGGTAGCCGTCTTCCGGCATCGGTTTCTCGAGACCGAGCGCTTCAAAATAACGGACTTCAACGGAAAGCGCCAGGTTGTTAATCTGGTTGCCCGCATCATTAATATAGTATTCGCGGCTCACATCATAGCCCGCTTTAGAAAGCACGCTGCACAGCGCGTCACCTACCGCCGCGCCGCGCGCATGGCCTAAGTGAAGATCTCCCGTCGGGTTGGCCGATACGAATTCGACCTGAATCTTTTCGCCTTGTCCGATGTTTGTCTCCCCGTAATGTTCACCCGCTTCAAGCACGGACGGAATCAGTTTTGTTAAGTAGCTGTTGTTCATGTAAAAGTTGATAAAGCCGGGTCCCGCAATATCCATCTTTTCAATGGAAGCTTTGCCTTTATCAAATGACGCCACGATCTCCTCAGCGATTTGGCGCGGCGCTTTTTTTGCGATTCTCGCCAGCTGCATCGCCATGTTTGTGGAATAATCACCGTGTGTTTTTTCTTTCGGCGTTTCTAACAGTACGCTTGGAATCTGGCTTTCGTCCGCCAGGCCCGCTTTCAGAACGGCCGCTTTGATCTCTTCCTTCAGCACGTCCTTCATTTGTTCCGCAATGTTCATGCCTTTGTTTCCTCCTTATATTGGATCGTCATGTTATGTACATGTTCTTGGTTTTCGCCTACAGTCATGTTATATGTCATCTTGACGGAGCCTTCCGAACCGCCGACATCAGCTTGTATGTTTTTCGTTTCCGTACGGAGCTCCATTTGTCCGAACGGCAGTTTATATTGAGTGAGTGTCGATGCCCCCGGAATGAACCGCTGTTTCATTTGGATGGCGCCCGATCTCATCACGAGAATCTCTTTTTCTGTAATCTTGACGACCGTTTTAATCTTGCCCAAATCATGCTCTTCGTGATAGGAAAGATACGTTTTGCCGTTTCTCACGTAATAGAATCCACTCGATGTAAATTCAACCGACTCTTCTTCTGAGCCGTTGTGTATGAATGATTGCACATGAATGGCTACTGGTGTCTCCTGTCTCATGCTGACACTTCCTTTTCATCATCCCGCTTAACCTGAATAGTATAAGTTTTCAAGGGAAAAAGTTCAACCGCTTCCTCCTATCTTACCATCTTTGCTGATTGGTTTTGAAGATAAACATGATTTTTAAGGAAAATGAAAAAAACGGAAATCCTAGGCTGCGGGAAAAATGCTGCTCCTTCGGCGGACGGCTTGTCAACGGGGAAAAGTTTGCGGTATTTTTGCGCTATCCTTCCGAATGAAAATGATAAAATATGTCATATACATAACGTGGAAGGGAGGGATTGGGAATAGTGGCGAGTGTTTTATCATCTTCAGCGGTTGGAGAAAAAATCAACGAATGGTATATGTACATTCGAAGGTTCAGCATCCCGGACGCCGAGTACTTGCGGAGAGAAATCAAAGAAGAACTTGCAGGCCTGGAAGATGATCAGGATCTTCATCTATACTATTCTCTCATGGAATTCCGCCACAATCTGATGCTCGAATACCTCGAACCGCTGGAATCGCAGCGGATAGAAGAACAGCCGAGACTATCGGATCTGCTCGCGGAAATTGATAAAAAGCAGGCCCGGCTGACCGGACGTCTTGATTATTATTTTAATTTTTTCCGGGGTATGTATGAGCTGGAATGCCGTGAATATCTTTCAGCGATTCAGTTTTTTAAGAAAGCTGAATATAAGCTTGATTTTGTCAAAGATTGTATCGAGAAAGCTGAATTTTATTTTAAGATGTCAGAGTCCTACTATTATATGAAACAGACTTATTTTTCTATGGATTATGCCCGGCAGGCTTATAAAATTTATCATAAGCAGGAGGCATATAATATAAGGGTGCTTCAGTGCCATTCATTGTTCGCTACCAACTTTCTTGACTTAAAGCAATATGATGAAGCAATTCAGCATTTTAAAAAGGCTTATGCCATGGCAGAGGCAGAACAGCAGCCTCAATTAATGGGCCGGACTCTATATAATATCGGACTTTGTTTTAACAGCCAAGAAAATTACAAACCAGCCATTGATTACATAAAACGGGCAATAGCTGTTTTTGAAGATGGGAACATCATCACTTCTCTCCCGCAAGCCTATTTCTTAATCACACAAATACATTATAAAATCGGAAATATGGCCATAGCCAGACAATATCATGACAAAGGGGTATCTTATGCAGAGGAGGCAGAAGATTCCCTATATATCGCCGAGTATGAATTTTTAGAATCTTTATATGTCGGTGAGCCTGATGAAGAAGCAATCATGGAATGTTTTGACTTTCTCAGAGATAAATCGATGTATGCTGATCTTGAAGATTTTGCCTTAGATGTGGCAAAATATTATCATGAAAGAGAAAATTTCGAGAAGGCTTCCGCATATTTTTTAAAGGTGGAAGAAACAAGACACAAGATTCAAGGAGGTGTGAAGTTGTATGAAATTGAAGTATAAATTAGCACTTACTTGCTTAGCGATAGGCACTATTTTTGTTTCAGCCGACATTGCAAGTGCACCGGAACATCAATTTGAAGTTGCTCAGCGCGGAATGATTTAAATGATGATTACTTTTAGGCTTGCAGGTTAAACTGCAAGCCGTTTTTTATATAAACAACTAATTTGCAAAAACAAAAAGTATACCTTAAAATTCAAATGTGTAAAAAGTATTTGACACATATACATATATTATTTAAAATAAATATATATAAATTTGAAAATTTAAAATAAAAACAAAAATATTTAAGGAGGGTTTTAGTGGATAACAATATAAAAAAACTTAGAACAGCAGCTGATATTTCACAAAATGATCTGGCTAAGCTCTGCAATGTGACCAGACAAACCATCAATGCAATTGAAAATAATAAATATGACCCAACTTTAAGTCTGGCATTTTCGATAGCTCACGCATTAAATACGGGAATAGATAAAGTATTCAACTATAACGCCAAAAAAAATTAAGGGAGCGGTTCTTATGAAGAAAATGGATGAGATGCAAAAACACCAATCGGGTATAGCCGCCAGAATAGCATTTAGTTTTTATACTGTCGCTTTACTGATATGGTCATTAATAGATTATTTTAAAAACGGAAATACAGGATGGCAATTTCCAATACTTTTAATAGGCTGCGCGCTCTATTTATGGATTCAAGTTTATCATAATCGAAAAACAAGGTAACAATTCCAATACACTTCCGGAGGATTATACACCAATGTACGAATATAAGTTCATAAAAGTAGAAGTAAACCGATGGAAAGGAAAGCCTAAAGAAGACTATAAAGAAATTATTGAAAAGTATTCGCAGCAAGGGTGGAAGCTGGTTCAAATATTTGCTCCTCCTATTTCAGGTTATGGGGCAGCCGATTATTTTGATATTATTCTTGAAAAAAAAGTATAAATGTTTCAGTACAAAGAAAGCCGGATCATACATATGGTCCGGCTTTCTTTGTACTGAAATAAGTCAGCAGATACCTTAACGGATTTCACCTCTAAAATATTTTTTTCGGAAATCCGCAATTCAAATAGCTTCCAATATATTTTATTATTTAACTTGCTGGGGATATTGAAAAAATTGGAGGAAAAAATGAGTCTACTTTTAAAAACACAAAATAGTAAAGCGATTTTTACATTAGTAGCATCAGGAATCATTGTTCTCGCTCTTTTCAGTATAAAACATAATCATTTAAGCATGGATGTCATCGATATTTTAAACAGAGCTGGAATAATAGCTCCTAGTTGGATTGTCAGTGCTATCACCGCAACGGGTTCAGTCCTGGCTATCATTACTGTTTTAGGATCTCTTGGTGCAGGCTTGCCATTAGCCGTTTTAGAACAATTGGCTGCAGCAAGTACAGCAGCAGCTTAACATAAAACATTAAATTCAATATCCCTGGCAGTCCCTTAAACGAATGGATGAAAATACTTTGTTTAAAAAGAACGTTTTAGTCAAATTGTACATAATCTGTCTGATCTTATTTTTAATTGCTTTATTTACAGCATATTTTTATACAGCTCCCGCTTCAAATGTAAATAATCTAAATCGAAATATCCGTCCGGATTTTTTTCAGATTTTCTTTAATAATATTAAAGTAGCGAGTCTGCTTGTTTTTTTAGGCCCGTTGACGCTGTCACTTGGCACGATTGCAGTTTTAATTATTAATGGATTAATTTTAGGAAATGCCATAGGAAACATCAAAGACAATTTAAACCTTTTACTGCTTGTTATACCCCATGGAATAATTGAAGTCCCGGTATTGCTTCTTGCAGCTTCTGTAGGAATGAAATTAACTTTGGATTTATTACTCCTCAAAATAAATTTAAAATTCACTTTTAAATTTATTGGTATTATATTTCTCGGTTTAATTATAGCAGCTATGTTAGAAACATTTATTACACCTATCTTTATAAAAGGAGTCTCTTAGGATTATGCAAATTGAATTATCTTCATTTAAGGACCGAAACATTAATTTTTTGTCCTCATTTTTGTTTTATATTATCGGGTTAGCTTTTTATTTAAGTTCCCTATTGCCTTTTATGAAAAGTTTAATTCCCAAAAACATCCCTATACAAGTTGTTGAGCAAGTAAAACATTTAGATTATATCATTGCGATAGCCGCACTGTTACTTTTAATGTTCGGGGTGATTTTTGAAGGATTTGTATTATTTCTCATTATAAATTTTCTTGGCGCTCAAATTAAGATTAAAACCTTTTATTCCCTATTTATGTTTTCTAACATCCCGGTCGCAATTAAGTTTTTTCTTATATCATTCAAAAACATTTTCGCAGAACATCCAAACACTAGTTTATTTTTCACAAGTAATCATTTGATTTTTTCTATCTTTGATTTGTTCAATATTGCATACTTATTTCTTTTGTTTATTCTTCTGAAATGGAGAACGAATTTGAACTACCTGACAATCTCAGTTTTTATTTTTACGGCATTCCTATATAGAATGTTTTTTTAGCATATATAAATAAACCCCCTCAATAGGGGTTTTTCTTTCATTTCGTTCACTGTATACAATTCCTTTTATATGCTTCCGAAACAATACCCACTCTAGTACTCACATTCCACTTTTTACAGAGACCGGCTATGATATATTCGACATTACGCTGCGAGTAGTTTAATGACTTAGCGATCTCTTTATTAGGTTTTTCAGCAATTATCAGTTTAATTACAGAAATTTCAATCTTTTTTAATTCCAATTCATTTTCTACTGCTGTTTTCATTCTAACTTCCTTTCTAAAGATGTATTTACTAAATAATACCCTATTATATAATTTTTATCAATAACATCAATTATTAATGGTAAAATAATATGTTGCTTTTACTAACTTCTAAGTAGTTTATATACAATATAAAAATCCCCCGCCATGTTTCAAGCGGGGGAAATTCTTTTATTTCACAAACCCAAGCAGCATTTCACGAATCATCTTGCTTGCCGTGTTTGCGGTTTGTTCTGAGTGGTCATAGACAGGCGCGACTTCTACGAGGTCAGCGCCTTTTACGTTAACTTCTGAGCGCGCGATTTCATGGATGGACGCGAGCAATTCTTTAGACGTGATGCCTCCTGCGTCAACCGTGCCCGTGCCCGGCGCATGAGCGGGGTCAAGCACGTCGATATCGATGGTGACATAAACAGGGCGTCCCGCAAGCTGCGGCAGCACTTTTTTCAGCGGCTCAAGCACTTCAAATTTAGAAATGTGCATGCCGTTTTCTTTCGCCCATTCAAATTCTTCCATCATTCCGGAACGGATGCCGAATGAAAATACGTTTTGCGGCCCGATGAGCTCGGCCGCTTTGCGGATCGGAGTAGAATGGGAAAGCGGTTCGCCTTCATAATCCGTGCGCAGGTCGGTGTGCGCGTCAAAATGAATGATGGCAAGGTCCGGAAACTTCTTATACATGGCTTTTATGACAGGCCATGATACAAGGTGCTCCCCTCCCATGCCGAGCGGGAACTTGCCTTTTTCTAAAATGCTGTCCACGTATTCTTCAATCATATCAAGGCTTCTTTGCGGATTGCCGAACGGGAGCGGAATGTCGCCGGCGTCAAAGAAATTCAAATCAGCCAAGTCACGGTCGAGATACGGGCTGTATTCTTCAAGACCGATAGACACCTCGCGGATTCTCCCCGGGCCAAACCGCGAACCCGGACGGTAGCTGACCGTCCAATCCATCGGCATGCCGTAAAGGATGGCGTCCGCCTCTTTCCAGTCGGGGCGGCTTGCGATAAATACTTTTCCTGAATATGCTTCATCAAACCTCATGATAAAACCCTCGCTTTCCTGTAAAAAAGCGCAAGATTCGCTCCTGCGCCGTACGTTTTTATTTGATTAAATCGCTCACAAATTTCGGAAGAACAAATGCCGCTTTGTGAAGCTCTTTCGTATAATATTTCGTGTCGATGTCAAAGAAACGGCTGTCCTCCACTTCAAGCGGATCGTACTTTTTAGAACCGATCGTAAATGTCCACAGGCCGCTCGGGTACGTCGGGATATTAGCCGTATACAGACGGGTGATCGGGAAGATTTCTTTCACGTCACGCTGTACGTTTGTAATCAGTTCCGGTGTAAACCACGGGTTGTCCGTCTGCGCGACGAAGATGCCGTCTTCTTTTAACGCCTTGGAAATTCCGGCATAGAAGCCTTTTGAGAACAGATTGACGGCCGGTCCGACCGGTTCTGTTGAATCAACCATGATGACGTCATACTCATTCTCTGATTTCGCGATGTGCATGAAACCGTCATCGACTCTCACGTCGACGCGCGGATCATCAAGCTTGCCCGCAATGGACGGAAGGAATTTTTTAGAGTATTCAATAACCTTGCCGTCAATGTCGACAAGCGTCGCTTTTTTTACGCTTGGGTGCTTCAGAATCTCTCTGATGACACCGCCGTCTCCGCCGCCGACAACGAGGACGTTTTCCGGATTCGGGTGCGTAAATAACGGGACGTGCGCAACCATTTCATGATAGACGAATTCGTCTTTTTCAGAAGTCATGACCATTCCGTCTAAGAACAGCATGTTGCCGAATTCTTCTGTCTCCACCATTTCCAGATGCTGAAATTCCGTCTGTTCCGTATGTAATGTTTGTTTCACCTTTAATGTAATGCCGAAATTCTTCGTCTGCTTCTCCGTATACCAAAGCTCGCTCAATTGTCATCTCCCTTTCAAGGCTTATTTCATTTATTGTAAGCGTCTGTATCGCTTTTATTCCGGTTAAAATCTCATTTTCACCTAAGGAAAAAGTATAGAGGATGGAGGGAAAAAAGTAAAGAAGTGTCCGGTTTGATATGTTTAAAAAACCCCCTTTTTTCACATAATAATAGAATCATGAAAAAGGGGGTTCCCAAAAGTGGATAAAGTATCTGGAAAACAGCTCAGAATCACGTTCAAAATCATCCGCGCCTGCATCTTTCTGACACTGATCGGCGGAATGCTGGCCGGCGTCTGCTTCACATCCGTTCTTCTTGCAGCGAAATGGCAGGGGGCCCCCTCCGTCCGGGTTCCTCAGTCTACGATTCTTTATGCAAATGACGGCTCAAAGCTAGGTGAGACCGATTTCGGGGAAAAGCGCTACTGGGTCCGGTTAAAAGATATCAATCCGATAGCGGTGCAGGCCGCGATTGCGGTGGAGGATCAAAACTTTTACAATCACCACGGTTTTGATTACCGGCGGATGGCCGCCGCCGCGCTGGCTGACATAAAGGCAATGGCCAAGGTTCAGGGCGCAAGCACCATCACCCAGCAATACGCGAGAAATCTCTACCTTGAGCATGATAAGACATGGAAACGAAAATGGAACGAAGCATTTTACACGATCCGCCTTGAACAGAACTATTCTAAAAACGAGATTTTAGAAGGTTATGTAAATACGATATATTACGGCCACGGCGCATATGGAATTGAAGCCGCCTCCCGCCTGTATTTCGGCAAACACGCCAAAGATCTGAACGATGCGGAAGCCGTGCTTCTGGCGGGCATACCGAAAGGCCCGTCCGGCTATTCGCCATATGTCAGCGAAAAGAAGGCCAAACAGCGCCAGGAAACCATTCTCCGACTGATGGCCGGACAAAAAATGATCTCAAACGAAAAGGCGGAAAGGCTTAAGAAAATGCCGCTTGCCTATCAGCCGCTGAAAAACAGAACCGCAGCGAAAACGGCGCCTTATTTTTACGATGATGCGATGAAAGAACTCGAGAAAAAGCTCGGCATGACGCGCGAACAGCTCGCAACGAGCGGATTGCGTGTTTATACGACGCTTGATAAGCGCATGCAGCGGATTGCGGAAAACACTGTGGCACATACGATCCGTACCGGCTCTGACATTCAGGTCGGCTTTTCCGCGATTGATCCGGCAACAGGGCGCGTGCTTGCGCTTCTCGGCGGACGTGACTACGAAAAAAGCCCGTTTGACCGGGCGACACAGGCGAAACGGCAGCCGGCTTCCACGATCAAGCCGCTTTTGTACTACAAAGCGATTCAAAGCGGCTTTACACCGGTCACGCTGATGAAAAGCGAAGCCACAGAGTTCCAGATTGACGACAACGGAGATACTTATTCTCCAAGCAATTACAACGGCTACTACGCCAATAAACCGATTACGCTGCTTCAGGCGCTTGCGTTATCAGACAACATTTATGCCGTGAAGACCCATCTCTTTCTCGGCATGAATAAGCTCGTGTCGGCGGCAAAGGAATTCGGCATCAGCGAACATTTAAAGCCCCTTCCGTCTCTGGCGCTAGGAACTGAACCCGTGCGCCCGATTGAGATGGTTAATGCCTACGCGATGCTCGCAAACGGGGGAAAACAAATCACCCCTTCCTTTATCACAAAAGTGACGGATACCGCCGGCAACGTCTTGTATGAACAGCCGCGCGGACATCAGCAGACGCTTGATAAAAAAGCCGCTTTTGTGACGGCGAGCATGATGACGGGCATGTTTGATCAGGATTTAAACGGCTATACTTCCGTCACGGGACGCACCATTTCTGACCGGCTGACCCGAACCTATGGCGGTAAATCAGGCACGACCAGCGCAGACAGCTGGATGATCGGCTTTAACCCGGCTCTTGCCGCCGGTGTATGGACAGGCTATGACAAAAGCAGCACGATTGATTCAGTAGAAGAAAAAAGCTATGCGAAGACGATTTGGGCGGACTTTATGGAGAAGGCACTCGAAGGAGAACCGGAAATAGCGCTTAAACCGCCGAAGGGCGTCACGGGCGTCTATATCGATCCCGCTTCCGGCTACACTTCGGGACCTGGCTGCGCCGCGAAACATTATACGTATTTCATCGCAGGCACTGAGCCCGCGGATGTGTGCTACGGAGCGGAACCGTCTAAAAAAGAAAAGGAACACGCCCCCGCCCGTAAAGAAGCTCCGCGCAAAAAATGGTGGGATAAGTGGCTCGGCAAAAAAGACTGAGCCCGGTGCATTGCGCGCCGGGCTTTAATCCGCGTCTTCCTCAAGCACCCATGGGAGCAAAAGAGAAAAGTCGAGATGGATAATAGGGTCAGGAAAACCCTTCGGTATAAAAAATGTTGTACTCGGCAATGAAAACGAAAAGCGGATATCTCCCGCCCACTCGATATGAAACTTCGGCCAGCCTTCCCTAAGCCTGCCGACAATCGGATAGCTGCCCGCATAATGATGCAGGCCGTTTTCCTTTCCATGCTCCCCCAAGTCGTGACAGACAGCCGGACGAATCCCAAACTGCGTAAACAGCCTTGTTTTCTCGGCGGGAAGAAGACTCACCGCCTCGGAAAAGTTCCGGCAGTGCCCGCAATCGCAAGGATCAGGCCATGATTTTTCGTATTGTTTTCTCGTTTCCGCCGCATCTGCTTCAATGACCCAAGGCCCGATTTCAAAAACGGTGAACATGATGAAACCTCCGCGTAAACATGAAAAACCCCGAGTCTTGGTTCGGCTCGGGACTTTCCATGTCCTGATTCTGTATCAACAGTTTACTCAGTACAATTGCAAAATAGTGCAAATATTTATAAAGTTCACAAAAAGTTCACAAATTATTTTTCTTCCGGAAGCAGACCTGTTTTCAATTCATCGGATGAACGTTCCCATAGCCCTTGGTCATGCTTCTGCAGAAATTCAGCAAGCACCTGCTTTGAGCTGGCGTCCATTTTGTCCACGATAATGCAGCGCTTCATTGATTTATCCATTAAATTCACATGCTCCGGCAATGACTTATAGCCTCTGCGGATACTTCTGTCCACGGTCATTTCACAAGCCGTCACACCCGCGTAATAAGGGCCTTCTTCTTTTCTGTCGATGGTGACCCACACAAGCCAGTACGGTTTTCCGTTCGGCACTTCATCTTTGTCCGGCAGGAATTTGATGCCTTTTTCAACGACACTGCGGGCATGCATTGCGCCGATGTCAACGAAGGCTTCCTTCTCTTCCACATCGACAAATACCGGAGAAATATTGTCAAGGCTCAGCGCCCCGGCGCCAAAACCGCCATGTCCGTCGGTCGGATCACTTTTAATAATATTAAATCCGATTGTTTTCTTCTTTTTTTCTTCCATGAAAATACCCTCCTACAAAAGCGGTTGAAATATAATGGCAAATACCTTGAGAATCCAGTCTCTCCCCTCGCTTAACAGCGGCCACACGACATAGGAGCCGACCGGTGTCACAAACAGCACGAGAAACACGATAATCCCGTAGCTCTCAAACTGAGTCATTTTGGCGCGCACCCGCGGCGGCACGAGATCCTCAATAATCCGGTAGCCGTCAAGCGGAGGAAGCGGCAGCAGGTTGAATAAACACAGCGCGAGATTCAGCTGAATCCAAATAGAGAAAAAGCGGTCAAGCCCCATGCTGAATGCAGAAAGCAGCTCCATTCCGTAAGCATGCATCAACACTAGCAAAAAGAAACCGATAAAGGCAAGAAGCAGGTTGCTTACAGGCCCGGCGACGGAAACCAGCACTCCCGCCAGCCGCGGTCTTTTAAAGGCGCGGCGGTTCACCGGCACCGGACGGGCCCAGCCGAAACCCGCGACCAAAATTAGAATCGTTCCGAAAACATCAAGATGTTTAATCGGATTGAGCGTTAATCTGCCCTGTCTCGCCGCGGTATCGTCTCCGAACCGATACGCGACATACGCGTGCGCCAGTTCATGCATCGTAAATGCCACGATCAGCGTAATCACGACATAGGGCATAAGCTCCAGCGGATAATATAAAAATCTGTCCAAATGTAAAAATCCCCTTTTTTAAAAAATGCAAGATTGTCCTTCATTCAGTATACTATAAGTGACCTCTCTTCCAAAGAGAGGAAACGATAAAGGAGGATCAGCACCATGCCGCTCGTAACCGTTAAAATGCTTGAAGGCCGCACAGATGAACAAAAACGGAATCTGGTTGAAAAAGTGACAGAAGCCGTAAAAGAAACGACAGGCGCAGCCGAAGAAAAGATCATTGTCATGATTGAAGAAATGAGAAAGGATCATTACGCCGTCGCCGGCAATCGGATCAGCGATACGGAGTAAACCTTGATAATGGCCGGCGCTGCTATGTCAGGCCGGCTTATTTCATTACTTTTTCAACGAGGCTGAAAAAGGTGTTCTTTTCTTCCTCTGTCAATTTTTCAAACAGCTCGTCAATGAGCATCTGCCGGTTTTCAATCATTTGCACGGCCGCCATTTTTCCCGATTCGGAAAGCGTCATCCATACCGTGCGCCGGTCTTCGTTATTTCTCGACCTTTCCACGAAACCCTCTTTTTCTAAATGATTCAGAGCGGTTGTCGTGGCTGAAGGCGATAATGTGACTTCCTGCAATATATCTTTAATCGTGCACGTGCCGTGCCGGTAAATAATCCTGAGAATAAATCCTCTGATATTGTTTATACTCTTCGGAATTGTCGCCTCATCAAGCTTTTTCGTGCTCTTTAAATATTTCGTGAGCGCGTAATCCAGTACATTTGCTTGCAATATATCGTGCTCCATGCAGAAACTCCCCATTTCAAGATGCATCCATCATCATTTGATTGTTTTTTATTACATTTTACTGATACCTCGCGGGGAAAGTCAAAATTTCGGCCGGAAAGCCCGCAACTTTTATCCTGCCCTATACAGACTATTATCTCCTACTTTTTCACCCATCCCTTTTATGCAATGCTGGTTTTATAGACATGATTCAGGTAAAATCATTAAGGGTGACTGCGTTTGACGGAAAGGATAATCTGATCGGATGCGGCAGACAATATGACTGGAAAAGAAACGGAACAGACGGGGAAACAGAACACAGGATTGTCGATTACACAGAAGATGTGACACGGGTAAAAGCCAAAGAGCCCCTCTTGGCTTTTGCTTTTGGATGGAGGGATGCGTGTTGCGGAATATCCTACAAAAAAAAGACATCACCCAGCTGCTTGAACAAAGCAGAAACAGGCAGACTGCCAAAACGATGGGTGGATTTGATTTAACTTTACTGGGCATCGGCGCCGTCATCGGGACGGGCGTCATGGTTCTTACAGGCATTACGGCCGCGAAAAATGCCGGGCCTTCCGTAATCTTTTCTTTTATCATTGCAGCCGTTGTCTGCAGCCTTGCAGCATTATGTTATGCCGAAATCGCTTCTGTTCTCCCGGTTTACGGAAGCGCCTATATTTACTCTTATACCACCATGGGAGAAATTGTCGGCCATTTAATGGGCTGGACGCTCTTATCCGTTTATATGGTGACGGCGTCGGCGGTGGCAAGCGGCTGGTCAAGTTATTTTAATAATCTGTTAGCCGAAATCGGCATGCCTTTGCCGGAAAGTCTGCTGCACGTGCCGAGCCAGGGGGGCATCGTCAACCTTCCTGCCATCATCATTACTCTATTAATTGCCGTCGTTCTGTCACGCGGCTCCAAAGAGAGCAAAACCTTTAATAATATAATGGTTCTCGTAAAAATCGGAATTGTTTTGCTGTTTATCATCACAGGAAGCTTTTTTGTAAAGCCGGGCAATTGGCATCCTTTTATGCCTTTTGGAATCAAAGGCGTCATTACGGGGGCTTCTGCCGTCTTTTTTGCGTTTCTCGGATTTGACGCGATTTCCGCTTCGGCTGAAGAAGTCAAAAAACCGCAGCGCAACCTGCCGATCGGTATTATCGGTTCACTGGTGATCTGTACATTTGTATACGTCATCGTCTGTCTCGTCATGACGGGTATGGTTCCGTATTCACAGCTTAATGTGCCGGAAGCCATGTCTTATGTGTTACAGACTGTAGGACAAAACGCGGTGGCGGGCGTTATCGCTGCCGGTGCGGTGATCGGACTGATGGCCGTCGTTCTCGCCCATACATATGCGGCGACCCGTATATCTTTTGCGATGGCAAGAGACGGAATGCTGCCGAAAGTCTTTACCATTGTCGGAAAGAAATCGGGAGCTCCGATCTTTAATACGTGGCTGATCGGACTGATCAGCGCCTGCATCGCGGGTTTTGTTGATCTGAAAGAGCTGTCAGATCTCTCAAATATCGGCGCGCTTTTGACATTTGCCATGGTCAGTCTGTCCGTGCTGATTCTGCGCCGCACCCATAAGGATCTGCCGCGGGGATTTAAAGTGCCTTTTGTACCAGTACTGCCGATTTTGGCCATTATCTGCTGTTTGTTTTTAATGGTCAATCTGCCGCTGAAAACGTGGCTTTATTTTGCCGTCTGGCTGATCATCGGCGTCATCGTTTACTTTTTATATTCGTACAAGCACAGCAAATTGAGACAATAAACAAAACCAGGCCCGCTTTATCGCGGCCTGGTTTTTTCATCAAAAAAGACGAAAGCCATCGCCTTTAACAAATGTGTTTCAGCTCTTCTATGTAGTGAAGCGCCTCATCATATTCTTCATCTGTATATTTCTGTTTGCTTTTTATCGTAAACACTTTCTCTTTCTTTTCCTCAGCTTCAAGGCCGTCAAAATACAAAATCGTAGACACCAGCTCCAGAAACCTGGATGAGCGGCTGTTGACGCTGTCGATGTACTTCTTCATATCCGGCATCGTAAGCTCCGCATGATGTAAAAACTCGGCTCCCGTCTCCGTCAGCGAGTACCGGTATTGAAAGTAGCCGCCCTTTTTTTCCTTCACCTCATCCAGAAACCCAAGATTGCACAGCTCTTCAATTCGAAGCGTCAGTTCTTCGGAATACGGGCCGTAAAAATGAAAATCATATTTTTCGTAGAAAGGATACTGCATTTTCTTCGCGATATAAATGATTTTCTGCAGCTTTTTCCGCCCGATGATTTCTCCAGAATCCGAGAACACCTTCATCAGTTTTGCATGTTCTTTCAACAAATTCCCGACATCTCCTTTTCCTTCTTTACCAAAATCCTTCTATGTCAGTCCCAGCAGCTGCCGGATTTTTAATTTTGCTTCAGGGTTTTCTGAATCGTCACAAATGAGGTCCATCGGATAGTAGAGCTTATGATCCGTCCGGCGTTTGCCCGAAATGGATTCGACAATGGCGGACTGCCTGGACAGCTCTTTGATCTGGCCGTTCTGCGTTAACAGGTGAATCGGAAGACGCTCCTCCTCTTCACCCGGCCGATAAAAATCATACGGCAGATCCGATGAAGAATCGACCACTAAATAGTAATTGGGATCAATTCCCGCCTCTTTAAACAGAGCGGTCAGTTCAAAATAAGCCGACATTTCCTCGTTGGGGTTAAATTCGGCATATTGAAACAGCTGGCGGTTAATGAAGCGGCGGCACAAGTCGGACAGAATCGGGTCCTCTTCTTCCTCCCAAGCCTGGAAATAATATAAAATGATGGCTTCATCAAGCTTCAGATAATCCGCAAGCGTCAGCTTCCCTTCAAAAATGGAATAAAAATGAACGGGAGCATGAGTGAATATATACCCTTCTTCATGGAGCTGCTTCGCACGGTGGAGAATTTTCGTCAAAATGACTTCAGCGCTTCTCGTCACGGGGTGAAAATACACCTGCCAGTACATTTGATAGCGGCTCATAATATAGTCTTCGACGGCGTGCATGCCGCTTTGCTTAATGACGATCTGGTCCTCACGCGGACGCATCACCCTTAAAATCCGTTCCATATCAAAATGTCCGTAGCTGACGCCCGTATAGTATGCGTCCCGCTGAAGGTAATCCATCCTGTCGGCGTCAATCTGGCTCGAAATCAGGCTGACCACCTGTTTGTTTTTGTATGTTTTGGCAATGACTTCGGCAACATCCTGCGGAAATCCCGGTCCCGCCTTTCTGAGAACCTGATTCACCTCGGTGTCGCCGAGAATGATTTCCCTCGTATAGTCTTCATGATCCAGATGAAAAACCTTTTCAAAGGAATGCGAAAACGGCCCATGTCCCAAATCGTGCAAAAGCGCAGCGCTGAGACAGAGTTCGCGTTCATTGTCATCCCATTCAGGACGCCCTTTAAAAACATCATCAACCATTCGTCTGACAATCTCATAGACGCCGAGAGAATGGTTAAAACGGCTGTGTTCCGCGCCGTGAAACGTCAAATACGTCGTACCGAGCTGTTTGATCCGGCGCAGCCGCTGAAATTCACGGGTGCCGATCAAATCCCAGATCAGCTTGTCCCGCACATGAACATAGCGGTGAACGGGATCTTTAAACACTTTTTCTTCTGATAATTTTCCGTTTGGATACGCCATCGTCATTCCCTCTTTTTTTTAGCCGTGATTCTATTATATCGGCTCTGTAATTTGAAAACATCCTTGAATTTGTCCGGCGTTTTGTTCCAGTTTTCCGACATTGATTTTTTGAAGCAAAAAAGCCTGACCCATCGGGCGAGGCTGTCGTAAAATACACATTTACTTTTTGATCTTCTTTTTCACTTTCTCAATCAGCTCGTCCTCAGTCGGCGCCGACAGCGGGCGGTTGTTTACGAAAGCAAACGATTTTTTGCGTCCGGGCCCGCAATATGACTGACATCCGACCTCCACTTTTGCATCCGGGTCAGCTTCTTTCAAACGCGGCAGCAAAGTCTTAATATTGGTGGCCTGGCAATCATCACACACTCGGAATTCATTAGCCATGATGTACGCTTCCCTTCATTCAATGTTCCTCTATGTTAAATCTTAATTTTAAAAAAGAAAAAAATCACATCACATCTCATTGTACAAGGATTCATCTTATCCTGCAAGGCTCTGCGTATCTCTCATTCTTTCAGCCAATTTGTATAAATATTTTCCAATCTGGACATTCTAATACCATCAAAGATATTGGGGGTTGAGAACATTGACAAAACAAAGACAGGACGCCTGGTCAGAGGAAAACGACCTGCTGCTCGCGGAAACCGTGCTCCGTCACGTTCGGGAAGGAAGCACGCAGCTGAACGCCTTTGAAGAGGTAGGCGATAAATTAAACAGAACGTCGGCAGCGTGCGGTTTCAGATGGAATGCCGTCGTCCGCCATCAATACGAAAAAGCGCTTCAGCTCGCCAAAAAACAGCGGAAACAGCGGATGCGCGCGCTCGGAAACGGCCAGCCGGCCAAGAAGAAACTATTATACCAGCCGCCTGCACCGGATGCGGACATCATGCAGGAAACCGCAGCCGAAGAGACGGTTCAAACGGAAGCGCCAAAAGAGGATCGGCAAGCCGTCATGTCCGGCGAACATATGCCTTATGTCGATGAAAGCTTCAAGGAAGAGTTAGCTAGTTTATCACATTTGCTGGCGCCTCAGCAGCCGAGCCAAAAGGCGGAGCTCACAATGGCAGATGTCATTCAATTTCTGCAGAGCTATGAAGGCAGCGGAAAGCAAACTTCCGCCCTGCAAATGGAAAATGACCGTTTAAAACGGGAAAACCAAGAACTTCAGTCTAAAACCGAGCAGCTGGAAGCGGCCGTCGAAAAGCTTGAAAAAGATCAAAAAACCATTCAGGAAGACTACGAAACCTTGGTGAAAATTATGAACAGAGCCAGAAAACTAGTTTTATTTGAAGACGACGAACATGCCTCTCCGTCCTTTAAAATGGACCGGAACGGCAATTTAGAAAAAATGGCCGAATAATGGAAAAACCCCTTTCCTTGTCATGGAAAAAGGGGTTTTTGCCATTTGTCAATGACGCGCATCCTGATCTATATTAATGTAAACATTGTTCAGGAGGCCTTCTTCCCGCAAGGGGTGCGCATCTCGGTCCCCCGCCCACACATAAGCATAAAGATTCAATTCCTCATCCCAAATGGTTCTTGGGAATTATTGATCGATTAGCTACTGTGCAATACACTGTATAGAGAATACAATTATTAGATATGATGGGAATGATAGTAAATGAGTAGCCAATTACGAAAAGGAGCATTGGAACTTTGTGTGTTATCCCTGCTTCTTTATGAAGATTTATATGGTTATGAATTAATCAAGATCATAAGTGAAACGTTCCCTGTATCGGAGGGCACCATCTACCCCATATTACGAAGACTCACAAAAAATAACTACCTAAAAACGTATACAGCAGCTTCCGATCAAGGCCCATCACGCAAATATTACAAAGTAACAGAAGAAGGCGCCTTTTATCATCAAACATTAAAATCGGAATGGCTTGACCTGTCCGAAAAAGTGAACAGCATCATTAAGGAGGGAAAATGAATGTGTAAAGACCAATATTTAAAACATCTCCGGCGGGAAATAAAAGATCTGCCGGAACGTGAGCAAAAAGAGATACTCGCCGATATCGGCGAAATATTCCAAATGGGCGGCGCTGAAGGAAAAAGCGATGAACAAATCGCCGGCAATTTAGGAAACCCCAAAACACTTGCGCGCGCCTTAAAAGCGGATATTTTCATCAGTGATGCCGAGGAGCAGAAAACATGGCGCTCCTTTTTCAAAGCATTCGGCCTGATGCTGGGGATGGGCATGTTCAACTTCATGTTTATGCTGACACCGTTTCTTTTTGCCTCTGTTGCGGTGTTAAGTTTGATGGCGATCGGCCTGATGCTGATGACCGGATCATTCTTTCTCCTTGTAAAAGTGCCGATTGTAACAGCCATTTTTAACGGATGTATGGTTCTTGGAGCGGGTATGGCGGTGTTTATGGCCGGATTTGATCTTTCGAAACTGATATTCCGCATCTTTTTGCGCTATTTCAAATGGAATGTCGGCGTTGTAAGGAGGGAAACCATTGAATCGAAAAATGTGGTATAGCATTGCTCTCATTTTAATCGTTGCCGGCCTGATCGGAAGCATGTTCTTCGGTTTTGACGGCTTTTACCCTAAATCATAAGGAAGGTGTGCAAATATCATGACTGAACCAGCCCTGATATTAAAAGATGTCTCTAAAACAATCAATCATACCCCTATTGTACAGTCAATTTCTTTCGATGTGAGAAAAGGTGAGATATTCGGCCTTTTAGGGCCGAACGGCTCAGGAAAAACCACTATTTTCAGAATGATCGTACAGCTTATTAAAAAAACAGAAGGAGCCATTTCATTCAGAGGCAGACCGGACAGCGACTTTGAATATTTTATGAGACATATCGGGGTTATCATTGAAGGCCCGGATATGTATCCGAATATGACCGCTTTGCAAAACCTAAAATATTTTACTAAACTGCGCAGCAGCTCGCTGCGAACGGATGAGCTTATGAATACCCTTGCAAAAGTCGGATTGGAGCAGGCTGCCCGCAAAAAAGTGAAACATTTCTCATTAGGCATGAAACAGCGCTTGGGGCTCGCTTATTCTCTTCTTCACAATCCCGGATTATTAATTCTGGATGAACCGATGAACGGCCTCGATCCTAAAGGAATGAAAGAATTGCGCACCATTCTTTCCGATTTAGCGAAGCAAGGGGTTTCTATTTTATTATCAAGCCATTTATTGTCGGAAATGGAGGAAATTTGTGATAGGGTTGCCTATATTAAAAAGGGACGGATTTTAGGAATTGAAGACATGAAGAACAGACATGACCTTGGTCAGAAAAAGCTGTTTACCGTCACGGTCGATCATCCGGCAAGGGCGAAAGAAATATTAGAGCAGGAAGGTATTCTTCAAGTACAGCAAAAAGACAGCCGCATCATTGAATTGGAAGCGGAAGAAGATACCATCCCGTATGTCATTAAATCTTTGGCAGAGAAAGAGATTCTGATTTCCCGCGTTTCTGCAAGGACTTTGTCATTGGAAGAGAAATACATGATGATTACAGATCAGGAGGACGCGGTATGAGCATATTTCATCTGGCGCAGAACGAATTCATAAAAATAACCCGAAAAAAAGGCACACTTTTATCTCTTTTTTTCCTGTTTCTCATCGTTTTGCTGGCCGGCCTTATTATGAATCATGAGTTAGATGCTTCCTCGGATAACAATTGGAAAGAACGGCTTCTCGCCGAAAAAAAACAGGAAGAAATTAATAAACCGGCTGAAACGACAGGAGTTTATTATTCTGCTGATGTTAAGAATAAAGACTATTATTTGGAGCATAACATCAACCCTTATGAATGGAACGGCTGGAGGTTTTTCGGCACGGTTACTTCAAACGGGCTTGAGATTTTCGTCAGCTTAACCGCGATTTTAACCGTCAGCGGGGTTGTTTCTAAAGAGTTTGCCCTTGGGACGATTAAGTTTATCGCTACAAGCCCGAACCGAAGATGGCGGATTTTAACATCGAAATTTCTGGCGTCTCTTCTGTTTACCGGCATGGTTTACTTATTTTACTGTGTGAGCTGTTTGCTGATCGGCGGCGTGTTATTCGGTTTTTCCAATGCTTCATATCCGCTCGTCTATACTCATTTAAATGACAGTCTGTATACCATCAGTTCAATCAAAGCATCCGGAATCATTCTGCTTTTGCGTTTCATATCAATTATAAGCATTGTCACCATTACGTTCACTTTGTCAGTATTGTTCAAAAGCCAGGCGCTCTCCCTTTGCTTATCCATTTTACTGCTGTTTGCCGGCAGTATATTGGGCGGAACTGATTTGCTTGCCCAATTTACATGGTACAAATTTACGCTCTTTCCGCATTTAAATCTCGTTGCTTATGTAAATAAAAGCGCGGGTGATGCGATTTCAACGTTAAACATCCCCTATTCCGTGACGGTTATAGCGATCTACATTCTTATTTGTTTATTGATTTCTTTTTCCGTCTTTCAAAAGAGAGACATTACAGCATAGACAGAGAGGCGGCGGCATAATGAGCGGACGGCAGGAAATATTGAAGTTCCAGCAATTTGCCGCTGACCGCCCCTTGGTCCATCGCTAATGGATTCAAATAACCGAAGCTCCCGCTGCTTCGCTGCTGAAAGCGTAGAAATTCCCGCCCTTCCCGTATAAAAAGCGCCTCATCGAATTGGAGAAATTTCATAATGGCTGTGTATTTTGCAACGGCGTCAATGTGATACTTTCTGCACTCGGCTAACATTAAACCTGAAAAAGCAAAGTCTGATGTTTTGTACCATTCCGTGAGAAAAGGCTGCAATTCTTTCATTTGCAAATAAGAGACGGCATAAAGGGCATCCGCCTGTTCTTCCTGGATGCCGCCCGGTGCCATGAGCAAATCGGCCTCACGTTTCATCCCGGTTTCTAAGAACACGATCAGTTCTTCCGGAGTCACCGCCCCAAAATAAGCCCCTAACACCATGAGGATCATAGAGGAAGGCTCTGATTTCAGTTCCTCTTGTAAACCGCGGACCATTTGTTCAAGTCCGTTATGAAAAAAGATGCTTTTTGCGGCATCTATCCTGCGGTACACATGATACGCATACGCGAACAGGACCGGATGGCATTCGTGCGTTTTTTCTCCAAAATAACGGTCTAAGAATAGAATGACTTCTTCTGTATCCTTTCTTTTTTCAAAGTGATGACATGCCGCTAAACCGCAAAACAGGTGCATGAGATCATCTGCTTCCATCTCTTCCGGCTGCAGCTGAAGGTTCTTCCAAAAACCCAGCAGCCATTCTTCTGTTTTTTTTATATTAAAATGTTCCTTGACTATCCGCATGTTCCACACTCCAGATTCAGAATCTCAATCGCCGGCAGAAGAGCCGGAGCACAATGAATGGATGGATTCTCGTTATTTATATGATGAAGAGCCGCTTGACAGCCATAAAAAAATGGATCGATACACGATTGGATAAATAACATATTGCACAGCTGTTTCATTTTTCGGCTGCCGAGACAAAACACAAGCCATTTTTGAATGGAAGCCTTCAAGCCGGGATGAAGCAGATGCTCTCCCTGATCTAAATGAAGAAGACAGTACTCGACAAACTCCAGCTCGTTTTCAGCGGTTCTTTTCCACGCGTCATGGAGCAAAGGCTGAAACATCGAATTCTTGTAAAAGCGCACTTTTTCATGGTCAGTTGACATTCCCAGCTCGCTCAGCAAACCGACGAATTCGGCGTATTTAAAATAAGGCCATTCTTTTTTTATAAGATAGCCGTTTTGCAATCCGTGACGTATGACCTGATCATCCGAATCCATTCCCTGCTTCTTTTTATAAGCTTTTGCCGTTAAATAGATATGAATCAACTCATTGACAATGGCCGTGTTACAGCGAAACAGATCTTCCCAGCATGACTTATCAACGAAAGCGGAGGCAATCCTTTCAGTATGTTCTTTTACAGCGGAAGAATGGCTCGTCTTCCTGTAGTACTTGCAGAAGCCGGCAAACAGCTGAATGCTCTTTTGATCCGGAAGCGATTGTTCAGCAAAAGATAATAAAAATTGATCTGTCTCTTCAGCTAATCTATTCAAGTTAATCGTTCCTTTCTGCTCTAAGACAGGCATGCGCGGCACCCGCGGCGACAAGTGTTGTATGATAGCAATGTTTAAACACATCTTCTCTTCGCTGTTCACCTTTCAAACCGGGTTTATGTTGATAGGTGATGCTCGGGACATTCCCCTCTTTCATTCGGCCCTGATAGATTTTATTCCAGGCTGCTTCATAGAGCGGTTTATGGTTATCCTTATCCATGTCGATATGTAAAAAAGAGCTGCACATCAATAATTCACTGGTAATATCTAAATTCTCAAGACAGATATAGATCCCGAGAAATTTCAGGACCTTTTCTTTTAAGGACGGCAGATGATACTCTTTATCCGTAAGCGAAGAACATCCCATGTCTGTTATATAAAAAATCGTATGAGTGATACTGTACGCATCATGATCCGTCATATATGTATTTGGGACATCCTGACCAGCTGCTGTGTAGTGATATAAGTCAGAAAAATCCGTTATTTCCGAGGTTACGCCTGCTCTTTGCAGACTGTACTTCAGATCCATTTTCCGAAAGGGAATTTTAGCAAGGCTGCAATCAAAACGTGCTGCCGTGAATTTTTCCAGCTCCCATATCACCGAAGCCCGTGACGGATGATCAGTCAAGGTAAGAAATTCACCCGCAATAGCCAATCCGGCGAGACCGTCCGGATCAAAATGAATAAATTCTTCAAGCTGATCATTATGGAGCCTTTCTGTAATAAACTCCGTTAAAACAGCAACTTCCTTATCATCTGCCTGATTTCTGATCAGGTAATTGATAAGAAAAATGAGTTCTATAAATGTTTTAAGGCGCCACCTGAAATCATTCGCTACTTTATGATTCATATCAAAATAATGGATATTTTTAACAATCCATGACAGCGCTCCCCGCTTAATTTCTCTTATATACTCTTGTGTCAAACTCTCACCGCCTCGTCTCAGATGTGTAGGCTCCAAACAGTGATTATCCTATTTTTGAGCGGCTAAATCAGAGAAATTCAAATTCGGGTTTTGATTGTCTTCTTGGCTCGGCACTACAAGCACCCAGCCGCTCCAAGCGAAAGAATTGCCTGATTGTTCCGCATCTCCGGCTAACAAATGTGTCGGGATTGTGATTCTTTTTTCTTCTTTTATTTTTTTAAAGTTCATATCTCCATCTCCTTCAGTTTATAGAATTATTTGGAACCTACATAAATATATTAATCAAATAAGGTATATAATGTAAACTAGTTTTGGTATAACACTTCTTTTTCACTATAACTAAATAGTATATAATTACCAAAAACAAAAAAAGCCCGGACTTAGTCCAAGCTTTCCTGCGTGCCGAACACCTTCTCATTCCGTTCCAGCATTCGGGTCAGATTTTTTTCAAATACCTTCTCTTCTTCCGGCGATAATCCGGCTGCATACAGGCGGCCGCTGAGTTCCTTCAGTTCGGTCAAAAGCGCCAGCATTAAGTCCTGCACGGTAATGTCTGTTTGCAGCAATTCGCTTAATGAAGCCATCGTTTCGGGCCGGATATCGGGATATACGCCTTTTGTATCGTTGCTTTTGTCTTTTAAAGCGGCTTGATAGAAACGTCTGATCAGATCGGCGCGTTCGCTTCCGCTTTTATCGGCGCAGAGGTAAATCTGAACCGCGGTTCCGCCCCGCAGGCGCCTTTGTGAGATTCCCGCGAATTTTCGGCCGCCGATGCTGAGATCGTAGCTGCCCGGACAGTACGATCCTTTAATTTCATATGCTTTAATTTCGGCATTATGCGGACGCAGCATCCGCCGCACCAGCTCTGTCATCGCCTCGTAGCCTCTGTCGATGTCGATGCCTTTTTTCTCATCTTCAAAAATAAGCGAGATATTCAATACGCCTTCGTCCAGTACGACGGCGAGGCCTCCGGAATTGCGGACAATGACACGGTAGCCTTCGTCCTCCAGCAATTTCACGCCGTCCTCTAAAAACGGCAGGCGCGTGTCCTGAATGCCGAGCACGATTGTCCGGTGGTGCACCCAGGAGCGTGCCGTCGCAGGCGATTCCCCTTTGCCTACGGAGGCGCACAGCGTATCATCCATTGCGAATGACTGCTTCGCATCAAAATAAGGGCCGAGGCTGGATTGGTCAATGATTCTCCAGCTCGGCTGCATCAGTAAATCAATCGGTTGCTTTCCCATCTATATTAAATCCCTTTCGTCATAGGCTTTCCATGCATTTATTATATCACTCCGCTTGAGATGATTGAAATTGGCTTTTCAAAAGTGCGATGAAGATTTCTTTGTTTTTTGTGTTCTCCATAATGGAAGATTGGATGATAGACAGTTTCCGTTTTAAGGAGAATCCTTTTATCTCAAGCACGGAAATGCTGCCGTGAAGCAGATCCTTTTGCAGCACGCTTTTTGACAGAACGGAAAGACCCATTCCGCTGATCACGGCTTCTTTGACGCCCTGGTTGCTGCTGATCGTCATCATGGATTTCGGCCGCAGTCCGTTTGATTGAAGGACGTGGTCTAAATATTCCCTCGTTCCCGAACCCTTCTCCCTCGTCACCCACGCTTGATTCTGCAATTCGGCAGCCGGGATGTTTTTTCTGCCGGCGAGCGGGTGTCCGTTCGGTGCGGCAATGCACAATTCATCCTCCATAAACGGCTGAATGTCGAGCTCGTTTTTCCCCGTATGCCCTTCAATTAATCCGATATCGGCTTGAAGCATCCGAACCGCTTCGCTGACCTCCTCCGTGTTTCCGATCATGACGTCCAGGTTCAGCTCGGGATACTCGTTATGGAGCTTTGCGAGAAGCGGCGGCAGAATATATTCGCCGATGGTAAAACTCGCGGCGATTTTGAGCTTCCCTTTGACATAATGATGATGGGCGTAAATTTCGGATTTGGCCTGTTCGTACAAAAAGACCATCTGCTTGGCGCGCTGATAGAGAATGTCCCCCGTCGGCGTAGTCGTAAAGTGCTTCGGAGAGCGGTTCAGCAAAGCGGTTTGAAATTCTTTCTCCAGGTTTTTAATGTGGAGGCTGACGCTCGGCTGAGAAATCATCAGCTTCTGCGCCGCCTTTGTAAAGTTTTTTTCTTCCACGACGGCAATGAATGTTTTCAGTTCACCATAATACAAAAAGCATCGCCCCTAATCATTATTTTTCCTAATCGTTTAGATCATATAAATATATTTTACTAATGATTAAGACCGCAGTAAAGTGGAGTTATCAAGATAATGGGAAGTGACTGAGATGAAGATGGTAAAGGGTGTTTCAGTTACCGCAGGAATTGCGTTTGCGGCTTTCTATATCAGCCGCCTGCCGTTTTTGCAAATGCTCGGAATGCTTGTCCTTGCAATGCTGATCGGCATGCTTTGGCGCGCCGTATTCGGACAGCGGGCGGCATTAGAGCCGGAGATCGCGTTCTCAAGCAAATACTTGCTGAAAGCAGGCATCATCCTGCTTGGCATGAGACTGAATCTGGCGGATATCTATCATGCGGGCTGGCACGTATTTGCAATTGCCGTCTGCTGTATGATGTTTGCGGGTGCCGTTGTATACGGACTGTCCCGGCTATTCCTTATAGATCAGACACTCAGCACGCTGACAGCCTGCGGCACAGCGATCTGCGGAGCGGCTGCCATTGCCGCGATCGCGCCGCAGATCAGATCAAATGAAAATGCAGCCGCCATCAGCGCGGCCGCCGTTTCGTTATTAGGAACCGTTTTTACTGTTGTATATTCTCTTGCTTATCATGGATTGGGCTTTTCTCCTGCGGCTTACGGAGCCTTTTGCGGGGCAACGCTTCACGAGGTGGCGCATGCGGCGGCGGCCGGCAGCGCCGGAGGAAAAGCAGCCGTCGAGATGGCGGTGATCGTCAAACTGATCCGGGTCGCGCTGCTCGTCCCGGCCGCATTCATGCTCGGAATGCGGGCGCGCCGCAGCGGAAAGTCAGAGACGGCTTCTGCCGCTTCGCTCCCCATCCCTTGGTTTATCTTCGGATTTCTCGGAATGAGCGCCATCCATACATCAGGCGTTATTTCAGCCTCGTTTTCCGCGTTTCTTGTTCAAGTGTCTTATGTTTTAATCGGCATGGCGATGGCGGGTCTCGGTTTGAAAGTCCATATATCGGCATTTCGTCATAACGGCTGGCGGGCGCTCGCAGCAGGCTTGATCGGTTCTCTCTGTTTGTCCCTGTTCGGCTGGGCCGCAGTGGCGTTCTTTCTATAAAAAAAGCCGGTCCTCGTAAAGACCGGCTTTTGCGCATTACAGCGCTTGAGCAGCCGTAATTAACGCAAGATTGTAGACGTCTTCCGCATTACATCCTCTGGAAAGATCGTTTACAGGCATATTCAATCCTTGCAGAATCGGTCCGACCGCTTCGAAGCCGCCTAAGCGCTGAGCGATTTTGTAGCCGATGTTACCTGCTTCAAGGCTTGGGAATACAAATACATTCGCGTCTCCTTTAATGTCGGAGTCCGGCGCTTTTTTCTCCGCGACAGACGGCACAAATGCAGCGTCGAATTGGAATTCGCCGTCCAGCGTAAGCTCAGGCGCTTTTTCCTTCGCAATTTTCACGGCTTCAGCCACTTTGTCCGTCTCGTCTGATTTCGCCGATCCTTTTGTAGAGAAGCTGAGCATGGCAACGCGCGGGTCAATGTCAAACATTTGAGCCGTATTGGCGCTTTCAATGGCGATTTCGGCAAGGTCCTGGCTGTCAGGAGCAATGTTGATCGCGCAATCAGCGAACACATACTGCTCGTCACCGCGGGCCATGATGAAGACGCCTGATGTTTTTTTCACGCCTTCTTTTGTTTTGATGATTTGCAGTGCAGGGCGCACCGTATCAGCAGTAGAATGTGCAGCTCCGCTGACAAGTCCGTCTGCGAGACCTTTGTACACAAGCATCGTGCCGAAATAGTTTTCGTCCAGCAAAGCTTTGCGGGCTTGTTCTTCCGTCGCTTTGCCTTTGCGGCGTTCTACGAAAGCCTGAACGAGTTCTTCCATGCCTTCATATGTATGCGGGTCAAAAATGTCCACGCCGTCAAGCGTAAGGTTTAATTCTTTCGCTTTTGCTTGAATGTCTTCTTTATTGCCGACTACGATCGGCTTTAATACCTTGTTGCCCGCCAAGTTGTTGACCGCAACCAGGATACGTTCGTCCAACCCTTCAGGAAATACGATTTTCACATCTTTTCCTGCGACTTTTTCTTGTACTTTTGTAAATAAATCTGCCACGATATACCCTCCTCTATGTTGACAAAAAACGCTTACTTTTACAGCATACTCTTCTTCCAGCTAAATTCAAATAAGCAACTTCTATTATAGCGCTTTCAAAAAGAAATCTTATTTTTCTAACTAATTTAATTGACGGTTTGTTTCACGGCTTATTTTCTGACACAAGGCTTCGGATTATTCAAGGTTTCTCCACAGCCGAAACGGTTAAACTGTGATATAGTGAAGGCATCAATGAATAGATATAGGAGTGAAGATACATGAGTGAGCAGCAAAAAACGAACGAAGCCGCCCAAACGCTTGACGGCTGGTACGCGCTTCACGATTTCCGCACAATGGACTGGACGTCATGGAAGATGTTATCCAGCGATGAGCGCCTGTCGATTATTCACGAATTTACGGGACTGCTTGAAAAATGGGGCGTCGCCCAAAAAGAAGGCAAAGGCTCGCAAACCATCTACAGCATCGTCGGACAGAAAGCTGATTTTATGCTGATGATTCTTCGCCCGACAATGGAAGAGCTGAACGAAATCGAGCTTGAATTTAACAAATCAAAGCTTGCTGAATTTACAATCCCGGCTTACTCTTACGTGTCCGTGGTTGAGCTGAGCAACTACCTCGCAAGCGGAGAAGGCGATCCGTATGAAAATCCGCATGTCCGCGCCCGCCTGTATCCTGAGCTGCCTGAAGCGAAATACGTCTGCTTCTATCCGATGGATAAAAGAAGAAGCGGCAATGACAACTGGTACATGCTTTCTATGGATGAACGCAGAAATCTGATGAGAAGCCACGGCTTGATCGGACGGAGCTATGCCGGCAAAGTCAAACAGATTATCACGGGATCTGTCGGTTTTGACGATTACGAATGGGGCGTCACGCTCTTCAGCGATGATGTGCTTCAGTTCAAAAAACTTGTTTACGAAATGCGCTTTGATGAAGTCAGCGCGCGCTACGGCGAATTCGGTTCATTTTTTGTCGGAAACCGCTTGTCTCTCGACACGCTTCCGAAGTTTTTGCACGTGTAACACCCACCCGCCTGTCCGGCGGGTTTTTTATTTGTCAGAATTTAAATAAAATTTGCTATTTTTATCATTTTTTTTTACGATGTAAAGGAGATTCCATTTTGGTAAAGGGGTGCAGACAGTTGTCAAAACGAACCGCATTTATTATGGGAGCCAGTCAGGGGATCGGCAAAGCGATCGCTCTGAAACTGGCGGACAATGGCTTTCATACCGTCATTAATTCACGAGTTCCCGAAAATATCGAATCGGTAAAAGAAGAGATCCTCGCCAAACATCCGGATGCGGTCGTCACCGTTCTGGCCGGCGATATGTCGGACCAGAAGACAAGAGCCGGCATTTTTGAAGAGATCAGATCACAATGCGGACGGCTTGATGTATTGATCAACAACATTCCGGGCGGCTCGCCGGATACTTTTGAAAACTGCGATATAGAGGATATGACAAATACCTTTACGAATAAAACAATCGCTTATATCGACTCTATGAAAACAGCCGCAGCAATCATGAAACAGCACGAATTCGGCAGAATCATTAATATCGTCGGAAACCTATGGAAAGAACCCGGCGCCAATATGTTTACCAACAGCATGATGAACGCCGCTTTAATTAATGCCAGCAAAAACATCGCCATTCAGCTTGCGCCTTTTCACATTACTGTCAACTGTCTGAATCCCGGATTTATCGCCACAGACCGTTATCACCAATTCGTGAAGAATGTCATGAAGCAAAACGGCATTTCTAAAGCGGAAGCGGAAGAACGGATTGCCTCAGGCGTCCCGATGAAGCGTGTCGGAACTGCGGAAGAAACCGCGGCGCTGGCTGCCTTTCTTGCCTCTGAAGAAGCCTCTTATATTACCGGGCAGCAAGTGTCAGCCGACGGCGGCAGCATGAAAAGCATATAATAAAAACATCCCGCTCTCAGCGGGATGTTTCTTGTAATGAAGGAAAGGACAAACCGAGCTTTTGAATCCGCAGCACGAATTCCCTCAAATCGCCCTGCTTGGCCACCATTGATATTCTGACATAACGCTTTCCGCCGCTGCCGAAAATCTCGCCGGGCGTCACGACAACATGGGCATGCTCCAGCAGATAGTCCGAAAACTGGTGTGAGGACTCGAATTCATTCGGAATTTCAGCCCAGACATAAAAAGTCCCTTTCGGTTTTTCAATGCTCCAGCCTAATTCCTTTTCACATAACGCCGTGAAAAAGTCAATTCGTTCTTTATATGTGCGCTTCAGACGCTCCGTATGCTCAGGATTTCCTGACAGCGCCGCCGCTGCCGCCTGCTGAAGACCGCCGAACATGCCGACGAAGACGTGATCCTGAAACTCATTGACCGCCTGAATGATTTTCTCATTCCCCACGGCAAATGCCATTCTCCAGCCTGCCATATTGAAGGTTTTCGAAAATGAATAAAGCTCCGCGCCGACCGTTTTCGCTTCTTTCGCCTGAAGAAAGCTGGCCGGGTTCTGATCAAATTCGAACGCGCCGTATGCAAAATCGTGAATAAGGTGGATGTCATGTTTTTTTGCAAACGCAGCCGCTTTTTCATAAAACGCCTGATCCGAAGTTGCGCCCGTCGGGTTATTCGGGTAATTCAAAAACATCAGCTTGGCTTTTTTCAGGACGGCGGGATCAATCCGCTCAAAATCCGGCAGATAGCCGTTTTCCGGATGAAGCGGCATCTCATGCAGCTCCGCTCTGGCCATTGTAATGCCCGATAAATACTCAGGGTAGCCGGGGTTCGGAACTAAGGCGATATCGCCGGGGTTCAGCAGGCATTGCGTCAAAACGTACAAACCAGCTTTCCCTCCGCCGAACAGCGCGACTTCTGTCTCCGGATTGACCGATACCCCGTACTCTCTCTCATAAAATTCCGCGATGGCTTCTTTCAGAAACGGATAGCCTCTGAACGGGCCGTATCCGTGATACGAAGGATTCAGCGCAGCCTCCCGCAATGTTTCAACGATATGCGGCGGAGTGGGGAGATCGGGATTCCCCTGGCCGAGATTAATGATCTGGGCTCCCGTTTCCTCCATCTCTTTTACCTTTTGAAAAACGAGCGAAAATTCCTGTTTCGGAAGTGTCTTGATGACGTCGGACGGTATGATTTCCATCTGAAAGGCTCCTTATAAATGAATTTGCTCTGATTCGTTATTCCGTTCTGAAAAGGATTTATTGACCAGTTTTGTATGCAGAAACAGTCCGCTGACCAAAAGGACGATAAACGCCATGATGACTGCCGCGTCTACAATGTTGATCAGCATGGAACCGACGGCGATGCACAATCCGATGGAGGCCTCCGCCACCGAAAAAATCCGGCCCTGAATCTGGTTCGCCGCGTTCTCCTGAACTTTGACCTTCGCCAGCACCTCACCGTATTCCATTGCGATAAAGAAAAGAATGGCGGCAATGACTGACACGGCGAAAATCGGGGTAAACAAAAACAGCGCAAGCGAGACAATCGATAACACTGTAAAATACATCAGCCCTTTATTGTTGTTAAAGCCCCATTTGCTGACAAGAGCGGCGCCGATAAAGCCGCCGAAGCCGATGCAGAACGTCAGGATGAAATTGCCGATTTCCCCGTCGCCTAAAAAGCGGCTCACAATCGGGAAATAGCTGTAGACGACACCCCACAAAAGCGCCATCGTAATCATCGTGAACATGGCGTTTAACACAAAAGCATTTGTTTTGATTTCCTTCAGGCCTTCTTTAAACGACTGAAAAGCTTCTCTCACGTTTTCTGACTGAATCGGCACGTATTGAAGCTTAATGCGGCTGATGAAAAACGCGGAGACAAGATAGGTCACCCCGTTAAACGCGACGGCAAGCTCCACAGAACCGCCTAACAGAAAAAGTCCGCCGGCTGCAGCGCCGACAATAATCGAAATCGTCGTGGCTTTTGCAAACAAAGTGTTGATATTTTTAATATCAGCTTCTAAAGACGACATGACCGCGAGACGTGCCGGGTTAAAAAACACGCCGCTTCCGTAAGAAACAAACAGCAGCGCCAGAAAAAGCAGCGGATATTCGCCTTTCGGGAGAAATGTCAGCCCCAAAAAGATGACGCCTCTGATCACATCCGTCCACAGCATGATTTTCACCCTGTCAAGCCGGTCCACGAGCACGCCTAAAAACGGCTGAAACACCATCGGAATACTGCGGACCGCGATGACGCCGGACGTCACCCAGTAGTCGTGATAGTATGTAGACAAAATGAGCAGGGCCGGGAGAACGCAATAGTCTCCCATAAACGAAAGCGCCTGCCCGAAAAGCAAATACTTAGAGTTCGGTTTCAGCTGTTTCATACCGGTAACGCATACTTTGCAGTCAGCTTCGCCTGCTGCTGAATTTGTTTGATTGATTCGGCCACGTCACCCGAATTGCTTCCTTTCAGCTCAAACGCCGCAATGCTGTTGAACGCTTCGAACAGCCGCAGATCCACGGATGTACCCGCTTCGGCCGCTGAGAAAGAAACGATTTCGGTGTCTCCCTTTAAGACGCCGTCGGGAATGTCAATGCTTTCAATGACGAAATCGACAGCCGTCTCAGGCAGCTGGCCGTTCTCTTTGAAATGCTGAGGATACAAGTGGCAGTCGGCGACATAGCATGGCTCCTGCTCCAATAACCCTTTCGGCAGATCGGCTTCTTTTCCGAAACAGAGAACATCCAATAACAGCTGCGCCATATCGACGCCGAAGACCTTTTTAATATTCGGAATCATGTTCCAGCCCGCAAATCGTGCCGCTGATTCAATCAGTCCGGCTTCCCGGTTTTTCATTAATTTAATCTCTGTATGTGTTGCGCAGTTTTCGAGGCCGAGTCCTTCATTCGCCTTTTTGGCTGCTTCGACGATTTTCCGCTTCGCGTCATCATCCAGGATGGACGGCGTAATATGCGATGTCTCCGTGAATCCGATTTGCGGTGTTTTATCATGAATCGCGACAGGGAAGTATTCTCCGTCGGCCATGATGCCTTCTATGCTGATATAGTCGGAATAACCGCTTGTTTCGTACCAGTCGTCATACTCGCCCTGCAAAAATTCTTCCGCGATAAACGGCGCTTCAAACGTGACCGCTTTCGGTACGTTGATCGACTTCAGGTATTCATTGACTCTGTTAAATTCGGCTTCGGCCGTTTCCATCTCTTTGATGAGCGTCACGCCGATGGAGCTCGCCAGATATGTAGGCTTCAGAATGAGCGGCGTTCCAATTTCCTGAAGCGCGGCGCGGAAATCTTCCAGCGTCGTCACCCGTTTGTTTTTGATGGATTTGACGCCGGCCCGGTTGAAGGCGGCTCTCATTTTGTTTTTATCTCTGGCATTTTCAGCGGCCTGTACGCCCGCTCCCCGCAGGCCGAGACGTTCACACGCTTTTGCCATCGGAGCGATAAACAGTTCATTGTTGGTCGTAATGGCGTCAACCGCGAACATGCCGGCCGCCTTGACGATTTCTTCGACTACTTCTTCCTCAGGTTTGTCATGATCTTCATGAGCCCAGTAAATCGAATCGGGATGCTCAAAATCAGCCAGACTCTTAAAATAGTCTTTATCTTTTATGACCGCAACCGAGTATTTTTCAATTAATGCCGCATGAGAGGCTGTAATTGCAAAAGGCCTTGGAATAAAGCTGACGAGGTTGTATTTTTCGGCTGCGCTTTTGTAAAACATATGCGGCGGGCATCCCCCAAGGTCAGCGATAACCAATACTGTTTTTCTCTCCATATGTAAACACTCCTTCTCTATTGTGCGGTGTATCCACCGTCTGCGGTGATCGCGCTTCCGGTCATATAGCTTGATAAATCCGACGCGAGAAACAGCATGACGTTCGCTATTTCTTCAGGCTTGCCGAGTCTCAGCAGCGGATTGACTTTCGCTTTTTCTTTTTTGATTTCTTCAAGCGTGCCTTCGTTGTTTTCAAGGAACGACTTTTCATTCAAAGGTGTGTCAATGATTCCCGGGCACACGCAATTGACGCGGATGTTGTGTTTGGCGTAATCGACGGCCATCGAACGCGTCAGCTGCAATACGCCGCCTTTAGAGGCGTTATACGCGGGAATGTCGGGCCATGCAACGACTCCTCCGACGGAGCACGTGTTAATGATATTGCCCTTGCCGCTTTTGAGCATATACTTGAGCGCGTGCTTGCTCATAAGAAACATACCCGTCAGATTGACGTTGAGCACCTTGTTCCAATCGCTCAGCTCCATCTCATGAATCGGGGCGACAATTTCGATGCCGGCGTTATTGATTAACACGTCCAATCCGCCGAACTTGTCCGCCGCTGACCGGATGGCGTTTTGACATGCCGGTTCATCTGTAATATCCGTCCGGACAAAATGCAGCCTGTCATTGTTTTCTTTCCGGATCATCGCTTCTCCCTGCGCCTCATCAATATCCGCGACGACCACATTCGCCTGCTGATTCAGAAACGCCTGAACCGCGGCATAACCGATGCCTGATGCGCCCCCTGTGATGAGGACGGTTTTATCCGTCAGGTTCATGACTCTTTCGCCTCTAATTTTTTCGCTTTTGCTCTGTTATAGCGCGGAGGGAAAAAGATATTGACTGATTTTGAATCTTTTTCAAATCTGTTGATGGCGCCGTGATCTTCTCTCGGATCGCAGAAATAAGCTGTGCCGAATGTCATATCCACTTTGCAGCCTTCAATGGTCATATCATAGCCGCCGCCGATGCAGATGCCGATCTGTTCATTGCGGTGTTTATGGAACGGCATTTCTCCCCCGTTGCCCGGAATGTTGGCAAGCATGATTTCCACCCAGTCTTCCACGAAGAACGTGACTTCCATCCCAGGCAATAAGTCTCTCGTTTTAAAAATATTCAAAAAATAGTCCTCGGGGCTTGTGTAGGTTTCACCGGCTTTCAGGCGTTTGATATCAATGGCGATCACTTCTTGATCCGTCTCATTTCTTGCGCCGTGAGGCACGTTAGGAGGCGCGATATAGGCTGATTCCAGCGCTGTCATCTTTCTTGTGACATCTCCGACAGTCATGGACAGCTCGCCGGAAACGACAAGGCCGATTTGGACTTCCCTATGCTGATGCGGTTCCACGTTTGTATGCGGCGGAACGTAAGAAAGCAGAACTTCCGTATCTCCTCTGACGGACGAATATTGTCTTACTCCGTTATCCCATTCTATTAATTTAGGCGTCGGGAAATAAAGTTCCTGCAAATCTTGTTCAGTTTTCATCATGAATCTCTCCTTTTCCGAATAATGACCAGCTCATGGGAATGCTTTTAAATGTTTTGACAAAGTGAAGGCCGTACTTTTGTCTGGCCAGCTCATTTGTCAGCGCGATGTCGGACAAACCGTCCTTCACTCTTTTCGCGGCTGCGCTCGTCGAGTTCACCAGATCAAACGTGACATCTTTACGGGTAAAATACTTAATCAAATTGATAGGAGACGGGTGGGATACGATGACAGCCTGTTCAAGCATGTCATCTGTATATTCAAAACCGGGCCGGACAGCCAGGCCGTACATCGGGGTGTCGCACCTGAAAATTTGCAGAAGCTGCAGATCCGGTCTCATGTAGAAGTGCTTAATGCCGTCATACGCGTGAGGCACAATTGTGTATTCCAGCGGACTTTGAAGCGTTTTTTCAATGCACGATTCAAATGTATCATGCAGTGATAATTTGCTGTTCACCCCTTGGAGAAGGGTAAAATTGGTGATAAAGTTTTTTGCTGCGTACTCACTGCTTGTCCCTTCAGGACCGAGCGTGTTGATCGTAATCAGTTTAGATATTGAATAAGCCTTGCTTTTTGTTTGAATGCTATTATCCAATATAATCATGAGCACCAACCAATCTGTTAAATTTTAAGTAAATATTATCCATAGATGTTCAAGCTGTCAATATTATTTGAAAATATTGATAATTATTCCTATATATTAGAAAACACCCTATGACATAGGGTGTTAAAATTAACATTTATAAAATTATAGAAACTTTATTTTACCGATACAATGATTGGTCGGCCTGATGCTCATATTTCCCATACCTTCTGTATGCGAAAACGCTGAGGACAAAGCCGATGAGGGTAACGGCCGCACAGATAAATCCGACAGCTGCATATCCGTATCCGACATAGACCGGACCCATGACAGCAGAACCCAAGGTGACGGCCAAATTAGACGCCAGGCTGTAAAATGCCATGATTTTGCCCCGGCGGCTCTGTGAGCAATCACTTAAAATGGTGCTGAGCAAGGTCACCGTCAGGCTTTGCATCAATCCCCAGACGAATAACCCGATGACCAAAAACGGCATTGATGACGGCGCATAGGCGAGACAGGAAAGCCATATGCTGATCACGGCCAATGCCGCGATCAAAGAGCGCATTTTCCCCGCCTTATCTGCGATTTTTCCGGTGAACACGCTCATGGAAAAACCGATTCCGTACACCATGATCAGCAGCCCTGAAGCTGTATTTCCCCCCGGCAGCACGCGGTGAAGATAGGTGCCGAGAAATGAATACATGCCGTAAAAACCGATCATGTTGCAAAAAGTGATCGTGAGGTATACAGGGACACGTGGCACCTTCAGCGCATCCCGGAAAGTGCCTGCCTGCCGTCCGTTTTCCTCTTCTGTTTTATCCCCATCCGCCGTGCTGCGGCGCGCCTCAATGAAAATGAGCGAAGCAACGAGGACAGACATCAGAGCGAAAATCCAAAACGTCCACCGCCAATTCAAAACGCCGCCGATAAAAGAGCCGATCGGAACGCCGAAAATCAAAGCGAGCGACCAGCTTGACACGATCAGACCCATCACCTTGCCGCGGTACGCATAAGGCACACGGTCGCCGACCACCGCATAAGCTGTCGGCACAAACGCACCCGCCGCAAGCCCGGAAAGCGCCCTGCCCAGAAAGAAGAAAAAGAGATTGTGCGCCAGCGCGCAGATCACCGTGCCGGCCGTAAATATAAGCAGCCCCGCCATCAGGCTGAGCTCCCGGGAATATTTATCTCCCAGCGGAACGAGAAGCGGCGCCCCGATAAAAATCATCACTCCGTAAATACTGATGGAAAGCGCCAGCACACTGACATCCGAGCTGAAAGCCCGCGCTAAATCCGGAAGCAGCGGAGAAATCACCAGCTCTTCAGAACCGGCGGCAAATACGCCTAATGTCAAAGCAAGCGCGAGACAGATCGGAAATCGGCGTTTCGTTTCGATGTGATCGGTTTGTTTGCTGTTCATGCTCTATGAACACCTCTTCCGTAAAACTTTTCTACCTTTTGTTGTTTTATAGTTTAGCATCCTTATATTTCATTTTACATTTCACATGAAAACTAATTCCAATTTTTTATTTACATTCAGATTTTAAATAAAATATTTAGTTTGTATTCAATAAATGATATAAAATACGCCGTCCGGTTATGCTATAGTGATAGAATCATTTGTTAAGGTGGGGGTCATGGAATGAATAACGCTGATTCAAAGGCCGCCCGCGCAGGCCTCGGCATGGTACTGATTCTAGGGACGCTCGCTTCATTCGGGCCGCTTTCGCTCGATATGTATCTGCCCGCTTTGCCTGAAGTGGCGGCCGATCTTCATACGACAGCGTCACTTGCGCAGCTGAGCCTGACGTTTTGTCTTTTGGGGCTGGCGGTCGGGCAGATCGTTGTCGGGCCGCTCAGTGATATGATCGGGCGCCGGAAGCCGCTCATTCTGTCATTGCTGCTTTATACGCTGTCTTCTTTATTATGCGCCTTCAGCCCTTCTGTTTCGTTTTTAATTGTTATGAGGTTTATTCAAGGATTCACCGGGGCGGCCGGAATCGTCATCGCACGGGCTTCCGCGCGCGATATGTATTCCGGAAAAGAATTAACGGCTTTTTTCTCATTACTGATGCTCGTCAATGGGGCGGCGCCGATTTTAGCGCCGATTACAGGGGGATTTATCCTTCAGTTCGCCGGCTGGAAAATCGTATTTATCGTGCTGGCGGTGATCGGCTGTATCATTTCTGCCGCCGTGCTTACGGCGTTGCCTGAATCACTCCCGCCGGAAAAGCGGACAAGCGGCGGACTCCGGGAGACGCTGATGACGTTTCGCGGCCTGCTTGGCGACCGGATGTTTATGGGATTTGCGCTCAGCCAGGCATTTGTGATGACCGGCATGTTCGCATATATTGCCGGGTCGCCGTTTGTACTGCAAAACATCTACGGCGTATCAGCGCAAATGTTCAGCCTGCTGTTCGCCGTAAACGGTGCGGGAATCATATGCGCCACCCAAATCACCGGACGGATGGCCAAAACACATGATGAACGGAAGCTGTTTGTCTCCGGGCTGTTGATCGCCGTCATCGGAAGCATCACTTTGCTTTTATCACTTGCGTTTGGTTTAGGCCTGACGGCGGTCTGCATTTCTTTATTCATCATTGTTTCTTCTGTCGGGATCGTCACGACGACGGGATTTTCTCTGGCTATGCAGAAACAGGAGAAAGGCGCGGGAAGCGCTGCGGCTCTTCTCGGACTCCTGCCCTTTATCGGCGGTGCGGCTGCCGCTCCCCTTGTCGGTATTGCCGGAGAAGAAAATGCCTGGCCGATGGCCGTCAGCATTTTCGGTTTTGAGTTCTGTGCCGTTCTATCCTATGTGCTGTCGTCAAAACGGAAAACAAAGTAAAGCCCGCCGCTTTTTGCGGAGGGCTTTTTTTCTTATCCGGCAGCGCCTTTTTCCGAAGAAGCCGGCTCACGCTCCAGGCGTTTTTTGATACCGAAGTGATAATACGCGTAACAGATGATCATCAGCGGGACGCCGCAGTACAGACCGATACGCTGGTCGGGGATAAAGATGAGACTGATTAAGATAAGCCCGTAAACCGAAAATCCGAGAATCGGCACGATCGGATAAAGAGGCGTTTTAAATGCCAGGTCTTTCAGATTTCCTCCTTCAGCGAGAAAGCGTCTCCGGAAAACGAATTGTGAAGCGCAGATTGACATCCACGCGACGACGGTAATCATACCGGAGATGGAAATGAGCCACACATACACCGTTTCAGCCGCGAATACACTTGTCAGCAGGGATAAACCGGAGATAGCAATGGTGATGGAAAGAGCTTTCAGAGGCACGCCTTTTTTCGTCAGTTTCGTTAAGGAAGCGGGGCCCATCTTAGTTTTTGATAGGGACCACATCATTCTGGACGAAGCGTACAGCCCGGAATTCGCCACCGACAGCATGGCGGTCAGAATGACAAAGTTCATGATATCAGCCGCATAGGGAACGCCGATTTTATCCAGCACAGCCACAAACGGGCTTTCGATGACGCCTGCCGTTTGGTACGGCAAAATGGACACGAGAACAAACATCGCCAACACGAAGAAAAACAGCGTCCGCCATATGACGTTTCGGATTGAGCGGGGAAGCGTCTTTTCCGGATTTTCGCTTTCTCCCGAGGCGATTCCGACCAGTTCGGTGCCCTGGAATGAAAAATTCACCATGACAAGGGTAAACAGCACGGCTTGGGCGCCGTTCGGGAAAAGCCCTTTGTCCGTCGTAAAGTTTGACAGATACGGAGCCGTCTGCCCGCCGTTAAAACCGACAAAGCCGAATACCGCAGCGCAGCCGAGAATAATAAACAATACAATGGCCATGACCTTAATGCTGGAAAACCAAAATTCCATTTCCGCAAAACTCCGCGCAGACAGCGCGTTAATGGAAAAAATGACGACGCCGAATACCAGGCACCACACCCAAATCGGAACGGCCGGAAACCACCGCTGCATTAAAATCCCCGCCGACGTCAGTTCAAGCCCCACTGTATTGGCCCAGCTGAATGCGTACATCCACCCGATCGTAAATCCCGTCGACGGCCCGAGAAACTTTGCGGCATACGCCTGAAATGATCCTGCGACCGGCATGGCGACCGCGAGCTCCCCCAAACAAAGCATCACCAGATACATTAAAAATCCGCCGATCACATAAGCCAATATCGCGCCGATCGGTCCCGCTTCACTGATCGTAAAACCGGAGCCCAGAAAAAGCCCCGTCCCGATCACGCCGCCGAGGGCGATCATAAACAAATGCCGGCCCTTCATCGTGCGCTGTAATTCAGTTTGATTGGTATCTCCCTGCATATACATCCCCCTTATTCCGTTATGTCAGCCATTTGTGCGTATGTCTAATCGGTAGCTGTGCAAAAGGTGCATTGTCGTCTGCTGAATGAGCTCCGGCAGCACATGGAATGTGTACGGTTTGTACACGCGTTCCGTCCATTTATGGCCGTCCTTTCCGTATACCCCTATATTGACCGACGGAATATTCAATTCCCTGATTTCTTTAAAAGGAATCGTCCCGATGACATCCCAGCCCGGAAAATTATCGGTAAAGGCGGAGACCTCCTCGTCTGTTTCATGCAGCGATAAAAAGCTTCCGTCCGCTAAATAAGGGAAAAACTTTTTAAAGACGAATGTTTCTCCGGTTGATGCCGCTGTTTTATCGACCGCTTCTTGAATGACATGCTGCAAAAGCCGGTCCCGTGTGCTCTCTTCTTTCAGATAATTGTGCGGAAGGTAAGGCGGCGCATAGAAAATAATGACCTTGGCTCCCTGCTCAGGATCGAGTTTTTGCAGTTCCTCGACGGCTTTAAAGCATCTCATCCGCAGTTCAAGATGTTCATATGTTTTAAATGTCTGCTCGATACACTGTGCAGGGTCTATCCCGCGGTTTCTCAGCTTTTTCAGGTAATCTTCCAGACTGTACACTTGAACGTTCCATGACATCTCTTTTTTCGGCAGGCTCGTTCTCTCGCAGTATTCGTCATAATAATCAGATAATTTTTGCTCTGTCTCTCTGCAGGCTTCGTCAGCCACGGCAGTCAGCTGATCCATGACTTCTTTGGCGGTTTTCTCGTAAATAAAATAATTAAAATAGACATAGCTGCTGACGGCGGTCTGCACGTTATACGCTTCCTTATTGTCACGCTGGTACAGGCAGGTCGGCGGAAGCACAAGCTCCCCTTCAATGTTTTCCGCCATATGAATATTGTTGTGAATTCTTCTGGTGATTTCTGATGCGATCAAATTCGGGTCGATGCCGGACAGCGTATCACCGACATGCACCTCCCGCCCGTAAATCGCAAAGCAAGGCAAAAGCTTCCCTGCCGCGCCCGTGTAGATGTACCTTGTCGTGTCACCCTCATACAGCGGCGTGATAAAATCGTTATTAATCGCTGCTAAATAACGAAGATGCTTTTCTTGTTTCAGCCGTTTTAATTCAGAAATGCTGGTTAAAATGCCGGAATGCTGGCTTTCTTCATCCGGGTTTGCCATGAACAGAATATGGCCCGGCAGCTGATCGCGCCGTTCAGAAAAGTGAAGCAGATTGGCGAGATGAACGGCAATACCGCTCTGCATATCAACCGAACCCCTTCCGAACATCCACTCGCCTGAGCGGGCGTCCCGCTGCACATCCCGATCAAATTCATAGTTTGAGAAATATTCCGCAAGACGGTCGGAATCAAAAGCGATATCTTTTAAAGGGCCGAAATCCTCGATGCCGACCGTATCAAGATGAGCGTGATAAATGACCGTATTCAGGCTTTCTCCGTTCCCCTCAATAAATGCGAAAATATTTTTGCGGCCGTAAGGGTCCTCAGGAATCGCCTGCTCCCACACATGTGACGGATTCTCCTGAAAGTAGGGAAAGCTCTTGATCATATCTTTGATATAGTCGGCTTTTTTTCCTTCTCCCAATGTGCCGTTGATGCTGTTTAACGCCACCAGTGATTTCGTAATGGCTTCTATTTTCTCCTCCGGAAGCATTTTGCTGAGCTGCTGATACATATTCCATCCTCCTTACCCTCATATAGAGAAAATAGCGCGACTCTCTTTTTCATCGCGCTATTTCCGAAAGATTAATAGGCTTCAGACGTTGTTTTTGCCTGCATATGAAGAATCAGATAGTCAGGACCTCCGGCTTTTGAATCGGTTCCTGACATATTGAAGCCGCCGAACGGCTGGTATCCGACAATCGCTCCCGTACAGCCGCGGTTGAAGTATAGATTCCCGACGTGAAAATCTTCGCGGGCGCGTTCAATGTGCGCGCGGGTTTTCGATAACAGAGCGCCCGTCAGTCCGTAATCGGTATTATTGGCAATCTCAAGCATATGGTCGAAATCACGGGCTTTTGAGATCGCGACGACCGGCCCGAAAATTTCCTCCTGCATCAGGCGGGCGTTTTCATCAACATCCGCAAAAATGGTCGGCTGAATAAAGTATCCTTTTGAATCATCACCTTCGCCTCCCGTCAGGAGTTTTCCTTCTGTTTTGCCGATTTCGATATAACTCATGACTTTATTATAAGATGCTTCGTGGATGACTGGCCCCATGTATGTATCAAAATCTTCCGGACTTCCGACGGTGAGTGATTTTGTTAAAGCGACGGCTTTTTCAACAACTTCATCATAGACGTCCTGATGAATGACCGCACGGGAACCGGCTGAACATTTTTGGCCTGAGAATCCGAAGGCGGAATACACGATTGAGGAAGCGGCAAGATCAAGATCAGCATCTCTGTCTACAAGCACCGTATCTTTCCCTCCCATTTCGGCGATGACCCGTTTCAGCCACTTTTGGCCCGGCTGTACTTTTGCGGCGCGTTCATAGATGCGGCATCCGACCGCGCGGGAGCCTGTAAACGACACAAATCTCGTCTTCGGATGCTCAACCAGATAGTCGCCGATTTCTCCTCCGTCGCCCGGTATGAATTGGAGTACGCCGTCCGGCAGGCCCGCTTCTTTCATCACTTCAACGAATTTCGCCGCCACGACAGGCGCCGCATCCGCCGGTTTCAGCAGTATCGTGTTGCCTGTTACGATGGCTGCCGCCGCCGTTCCCGCCATGATCGCAAGCGGGAAGTTGAATGGAGAAATGACGATTCCCACCCCAAGCGGCTCATAGTGATACTGATTATATTCTCCGTCACGGCTCTTTACGGGGGAACCGTCTTTCAGTTTCAGCATCTGACGGGCATAATACTCTAAAAAGTCGATCGCTTCCGCCGTATCAGCATCCGCTTCCTTCCACGGTTTTCCCGCTTCTTTCACTAGATAAGCGGAGAATTCGTGCTTTCTTCTGCGGATAATCGCCGCCGCTTTAAACAGCACATTCGCGCGGTGTTCCGGCCGTACTTTTTTCCATGTCTGAAATGCCTGCAGCGCAGCCTGCATGGCCTTTTCCGCAAGTTCTTTTCCGGCGGCCGATACAGAACCGATCACTTCTTTTTTATCTGCCGGATTGACGGAAACGATCTTTTTATCCGTTTCAATCGCTTCACCGTTGATGATAAGCGGATAATGCTTGCCGAGCTGTGAATTCACATAAGCCAGCGCTTCCTGAAACGATTGTTTATTTGTCTCTTCCTGAAAATTTGTAAATGGTTCGTGTGCGTATGAAACTGTCATTAGAATTCCTCCCCGTATTTTGTAATGTGTGCTCACGCTTTATGAAGATGCAAGAAGCATACCAGCATAGCAATTTGTGATAAAAATAAGAAAATCTTTGCCGAAAGCGGACGAAGCTTGTCCGAATCTGTCAGCTGTAATCTGAAAACGCAAAGAAATTTTGCGATCTGCTATATAACTGATGCAAAATCTCTTTGCGGATAACACTTATACCCAGCCGCGGAACCGGGCGGCTTCAGCCGACTTTCTGATGCCCGTCATATAGGCGGCCAAACGCATATCGACTTTGTGGGTATGCGCTGTCTGATAAATGGATTCAAACGAATTCACCATGACGCTGCGCAGTTTTCCGGCGACTTCCTCCTCAGACCAGTAAAAGCCTTGATTATTTTGCACCCATTCAAAATAAGACACCGTCACGCCGCCGGCGCTTGCCAAAATATCCGGCACGAGAAGCACGCCTCTTTCATTCAGAATTTTCGTGGCATCTATCGTTGTCGGGCCGTTTGCCGCCTCCACAATGATTGAAGCTTTAATGTGATGGGCGTTTTCAGCCGTAATCTGATTGGAGATTGCGGCGGGCACGAGAATATCACAGTCCTTTTCCAGCAGCTCCCGGTTCGTTATGACATCCGTGAAGAGATTCGTCACCGTGCCGAAGCTGTCCCGCTTATCCAGCAGGTAATCAATGTCAAGGCCGTCAGGGTCATACAAAGCGCCGTGGGCGTCTGAGATGCCGATCACCTTGGCGCCGGCGTCATGCATAAATTTAGCGAGAAAGCTCCCCGCATTTCCGAACCCCTGAATGATGATCCGTGCATTTTCCAATGGAATCCCTTTTTTCTTAACGGCTTCCTCAATACAAATCGTGACACCTTGCGCGGTCGCTGTCTCCCGCCCATGTGAACCGCCGAGAACAATCGGTTTGCCCGTAATGAATCCCGGTGAATCAAATTCTCTCAGGCGGCTGTATTCGTCCATCATCCATGCCATAATCTGTGAGTTGGTATATACGTCAGGAGCCGGAATATCCTTTGTCGGACCGACGATCTGGCTGATCGCGCGCACATATCCGCGGCTCAGCCGTTCCAGCTCTCCGAATGACATCGTCCGCGGATCACAGATGATGCCGCCTTTTCCGCCCCCGTAAGGAAGATTTGTGATGCCGCATTTTAAAGTCATCCAGATGGAAAGCGCCTTGACCTCTTCTTCACTGACTTCCGGATGAAACCGCACGCCCCCTTTTGTCGGGCCGACTGCGTCATTATGCTGTGAGCGGTAGCCCGTGAAAACCTGTACTGAGCCATTGTCCATTTTGACAGGGATGCGGACGGTTAAAAGCCGCATCGGCTCTTTCATCAGTTCATACATATTGTCAGGATAGCCCAGTTTGCGCAGGGCTTCTTTTATGATCGATTGTGTTGACAAGAACAAATTAAGAACTTCTTTTTCTTCATCTTTCTGATTGCTTTTAGAAAGCGGGTTGGCTGACATGTTTTATCACCTCATCGTATTTTACGTGTAAGCTTCAATTACCGGCAGAACAAAATGTAAGCGCTTTTACACCAAAACCCATCAATCCCTTTCACATTGTCGTTACGCCCCTTTTTATATGCAAGATTCATGCCAGCCTTTTGCGTATAAAAAAAAGAGACTGTTGTCAGCCTCTCAGATTAAAGAGAAAGGGGATTTGAAGACGTATACAGAAGAAACCTTACTGCTTTTATTAAAATTTAATACGTCTTAAACGTACAGAAAACGTTGTTTCTTTGAAGGGGACACTATTTAGAGATATACTTCCTTCCATTTGCTCTACTAATCTCTTAGTAATCGTCAGCCCCAATCCGCTTCCCTGATAATTGGTATTTCTCGAGTCCTCCAATGTGTACATTCGTTCAAAGACACGGTCTTTATGCATTTCATTTATTCCTTTTCCTTTATCTGATATTTCTACAAAAACATCATTATCAGTTATTCTGATCTTTAAACCCACCATCTTACCATCGGAACCATATTGAATTGCATTCGTAATTAAATTATTCAGAACCCTCTCAATTGCCTCTTCATCTCCGCTAACAAAGACAGAATCATCGGGTATATCAATCACTACTTCAAATTCTTTGCTGATTAAAATTTCGTAGTAATCCAAAATTATTTTTCGGCTGACTTCACATATGTCAATTCGTGAAGAATTTAATTTTTTATCTCCTGACTCTAATTTTACAAGTTCAAAAAAACGGTTTATTAACGCTAATACCTCGACCGTTTTTAAATTAACTGTTTTTAGTAAACTCATAACCTTTTCCGAAGTCAGACTTTTATCGTTATTTATAATTTCAATATAACCTAGTATAACTGTTAAAGGCGTCTTTAAATCGTGTGAAATATTTGATAACATTTTTCGCATGGACAGTTCAATACTATTGCAGTTCCCTTTGATCTTTTGATTATGGTCTAAAAGACGGTTTATTTGAATTAACAAGGATTTTATATATTTATCTTCCGTGTTAAGCAATAATCTTTCGCCTGTCTCTTCATTAACAACTTTTCGAAGTTTATTTCTTATATATTTAATCTCAGTCCTTAGATTTAATCGGCTTCGGAAAAGAAATATATTTACTGCCGCAGAGCATATGAATAAAATAACCAACATATAAAACAATTCAAAAATCCCCCAACTTATAACCGATTCCCCACAACGTTTTTATGTACATTGGATGAGATGGATCGTCCTCAATTTTCTCTCTAAGCCGTCTAATATGAACATTAATTACATTCTCATCTCCATGATACTCATCTTCCCATACGGATTTATAAAGTTGAGACTTAGTATATACTTGTGAAGGATTAGAAATAAAGAGTTTTAAAATATTAAATTCTTTTGCCGTGAGATTAATCTTTTCATTGAATTTTTTAACAGAAAAGCTATGCAGGTCAACACTTAAATCACCTATTTTAATGATTTTTTCTTCCTTTGAAGACAGGGAGCTCTTATAGTGTCTTTCTCTTCTAATGGTTGCTTTAATTCTGGCTATTACCTCCAGCATAGAAAAAGGTTTAGAAATATAATCATCAGCCCCGAGGCCGAGACCAAGTGCCTTATCTACATCTTCATCTTTTGCAGACATGATAAGAACGGGAACCATACTTTTGGACCGAATCATTCTTAAACATTCCATCCCATCTATCTTCGGAAGCATTAAATCCAACAATATAACCTCAAACTTTTGGGTGTTCAATATGTCTAAAGCTTCTTCACCATCAAAAGCTGCTGTTACTTCAAACCCTTCTTTCGTTAAGCTTTCGCTTACCATATCGCTTATGAATTGGTCGTCTTCTACAATTAATATTTTGTAACCCAAGCTTTCCGCTCCTTAAATATAAAACTGATATTCTTAATTCACTGTTTATTTCAATCATTATACAGATAATTAATCTCATTATAATTATTTTTTATACAAAAGGAGATAAATATTCCAAAACATTTTAAATACAAACAAATAAGACAACCATTCTTCAATTGCGGGAATTGTTGTCTTGTGTTTTTCTCTTTTTATCTCACCTTTATCGAACCATCTTCACTAGATAGACTTATTTTATTACTTCCCGCGCCAATTTCACCTTTTTTCAGTTTTACGCCGTCATGGCTCTTATTAAGCCCATCTAGATCAAACGTTACATCAGAATTACTCTGAGCAAAAACAGCAAGTGAAGTTGGCGCTTTTTTATAAGATACACCTATATCTCCTGATTTCGTATTTACTGATAAAGATTTTCCTTCTGTTATGTCCTTGATTGAAACCGCTCCATCTTTAGAAGTAACCTTTACATTGGAACTATGTATTTCCTTCATCTCGTTATCGCCGCTTACAGATGTTATATTTAATTTCTCAAAAGAACTATTTTCAACGCTTAACGCCCCATCCTTGGATGAAAACTTTCCAGTATGAGCCGAAACATTATTGATTTTTTCATCACCGGAATGATTATCAACGACAATATTTTCAGCTGAAATTTCACTTCATTGTATACTCCCATCTTTATTGGTTATTTCAATATTGTTCATACCTGAATCGGGAACATTAATATAGATTGTGCCGCCCTGCTTCCCAAAAGTAAATCCATCCAAAAAGCCGCCATTCTTTTGTTCTTTTTGACTAACGACCAAATCCCCCCCATCTCCTTGAAATGTAACTGGAGCCTTATCTTTCTGCTTCCCCTCAGCAGATATTGTTGCCTTATTTGAATTACTCTTTTTAAACTTCACATCCCATGAGTCAGTATATACTTTTAAAGTATCAATTTTTTCAACATTGCAGGACACGTTCTTTTTAAAGTTTTTAGTATCTGTCTTATAAAGGCTTAAAACAATTCCGCCGATTACGATTAACACTGCACATGATGCTATAATCTTCTTCATTGTATAATTTCTCCTTTTATCTACAATAAATCTTTCTGATCCACCTTACGGTAAGAAAGATAACCCACTAAAAAACCAAATAAACAAAGTATAATTGGAATGATAATAAATTGACTTAAACTGACTGTTTCTCCTCCGTCGGAAACTGTTGCATTGATAAAGACCCCGATTATGACAGCCCAAGTGATTGTAGCAGAAGTTGATTTTTTTCTCATGCCGAAAAATAAAGGAATCAGACTCACTCCTCCCATCATAAAAGCGGTGAGAAGAGTCGATGGCATAGCGGAAATAACTTCACTCATTTCAACAGGCTTCTCGAATAAATATAAGTGCGGACTCACGAAGAGAATTAACAAGTTAATAACAAACGTAGCAATAACAATACTTACAAAGCAGAATAGGAAGACAATAGATAGTTTAGCTTGCATTAATTTTTTTCTTTGTAAAGGATAAGTAAACAGCAATTGTATTGTTTTATTTTTATATTCATCAATAACTAAACGGGATAAAATCACAGCAGAAAAACTAATAAACACAATTCTAATTAAAATATTAGTTAGAGATATAAAATCTGCATAATCACGAAACATAAGTTCATTTTCATTTTTAGATTCCCATCCCATAAAAGCCGCTAAGGCAAAGATGATGAATATCCAAAGTGCCACCCATTTAAAATACTGTGATAAGTGATGTTTTTTGTACTCTAATTTCATAAGTTTTAACATGCTAATAGCCTCCAGCAGAAGAATTTAAGACAATGCAAATAGGTGCATAACACAGACGGGCAATCTATCTAGTGTGTATTCCCTCCCCATTCATAGAATTTAAGAAGTATTCTTCTAAAGAACTGTGTTTTTTATTTATACTTTCTATACCAATGTCATTCAGAATAAGTGCTTTAGAGATTTCTTGTTGTGTAACTGCTGTTTCATAGATACGAATTAATTGTTGATCAATCATTTTAAAATTTCTTATCCCCAGATTTTGCTCTAAAATATATAACGCTTTTTTTATATTTTGGACTTTTACCTCTATATACTCTGTTTGTTTTCCGTTTATACTCTTCATAGAAACTTCTTTTATTAACTTGCCATTCTGTATGATACCAACAGTATCTGACATTTGTTCCATTTCGGCTAAAATGTGACTGGAGACTAATAATGTAATTCCATATTCTCTGCAAAGTAACTTAAAGAGATCCCTTAACTCTTTTATACCTATTGGATCCAGGCCATTAATCGGCTCGTCTAAAATGAGAAGTTCTGGTCTTGTAGAAATAGCTCTGGCTATTCCTAACCTTTGTTTCATTCCTAAAGAAAACTCTTTCACTTTTTTATTATCAATATTATGTAACTTTACAAGCTCGATAGCGTGGTCAATGGATTTTTTATCGTAATAGCCCATATATTCACAATGGAAATCTAAATTTTCTTTAGCAGTGAGGTTGTCATAGAAAATGGGATATTCAATAATGGTGCCCATTCTTTTTAAAACTTCAAATGACGTATCTGTTAATTTCTCACCGAAAATTTCTATTTCACCACTTGTAGGCTTGATTAAATTGGTAATCATTTTCATAATGGTTGTTTTACCTGCACCATTGGGACCCAAGAATCCATAAATCTCCCCTTTTTTCACGTGCATATTAACCCCGGAAACAACTTCTTTTCCTTTAAATGTTTTTGTAAGCTGACTCGTTTTTAAGATGTATGTCATTCGCTTTCCCCTTTCCATATATACTCCTACTATATAAAGGAAAGTTCTCTTTTCTCTTAAGCAAATATTACTTTTTTCTTAAGATTTTTCTAATTAAATCCTATCCCCATTCTATAAATCATTTTTTGTTTTTTAGGATGCATGATGTCCATAGGAGAAGAAAGGGAGGATCTCTTAAATTTCAGGTCCCTAACTGACCGCCATCTTCCAAGACATTTTTGATGAAATTGTCCTTCAGGCCAGCAATCATGATATAGTGGGCGGTCGTATCTTATTCACTGGCTCCACTCATATCAAAGTCAACAAAACACAAAAAAACGAAGACATCCGCTGTCTTCGTCTTGTGCGCTACCGGTGAGCCGTCTGCCAATCAAATCCGATGGTGTCATCATTCCACGGGATTCTTTTTTCGTCAGGCTGATCCGGATTGTAGGACATCGTCGTGAAATAAATAATGGTCAGCGGGGTTTCACCCAGCACTCTGTACCCGTGTGCGACGCCTTTGGGAATGAGAAGGAGCATCGGATTGTCTTCTCCCATGTAGTAGACATCCGTTTCTCCCTTGGTTGCCGACTCTTCGCGAAGGTCATGGAGCACGACCTGGGCATGGCCTGTCGGGAAAAACCACAGGTCATCCTGTTTCTCATGATAGTGAAACGCTTTAATGACGCCGGGATAGCTTTTGGACCAGGAAGCCTGCCCGAAACGCTCTAAGAGATGTTCATCGTCACGGACGAGTTCTGAGAAAAAACCCCGGTCATCGCTGTGTTTGATCAGCTTTTTGATTTTTACGCCTTCGATCACTTGCACTGTCCCTCCCCTTGTAAATAATCCCGCAGCGCTTCCCGCCAATGCCTCATGCCGAGCCCCTGCCGTTCAATCGACTCAAGACTCAACACCGAATAAGCGGGGCGCGGCGTCTCATTTCCGTATTCCTCCGTCGTGACGGGCAGCACGGCGGCGGTTCTGCCGCTTTCTTCAAAAATAGCCTTGGCGAATTCATACCAGCTGCACACTCCGCTGTTTGCGGCGTGGTATAAGCCCGGCGGCCTGTCAAACAGACCGATCACCGTTTCGGCTAAATCTTTTGTATACGTCGGCGCTCCGACTTGATCGTTAACGACACGCACCTGATCATGTGTATCCGCAAGTTTCAGCATCGTATTGACAAAGTTGTGCCCGCCGCTGCCGTACACCCACGATGTTCTGATAATGGTGTGGTTTTTTCCCGTTAACCGGATCAGTTCTTCGCCGAGTTTTTTGCTTTTTCCGTAAATCGTGCCCGGATCTGCGGGATCATCGGTCTGGTATGGCCGTGTTCCTTTGCCGCTGAAGACGTAATCGGTGCTGATGTGAATGAATTTCGCGCCGGTGTTTTCAGCCTCAAGCGCGGCATAATAAGCGCCGATTCCGTTTATTAAATACGCTTTGTCGAGCTCCGTTTCACATTTGTCAACGGAGGTGTATGCCGCCGTATTGACGACGATACCCGGCTTGTAATGGCTGAACGAGTGCCGCACCGAACGCTGGTCGGATATGTTCATCATCGCTTTTGTCAAGGCGATCACTTCATACCCTTCCCGCTTCAGCTGGCGGCATAACTCCCGCCCCAGCTGGCCGGCCGCTCCGGTTACTAATACCTTCGTCAATCGGATCCCCTTCTTTCCGATTAGTCTTGGCTGTCTGTATACCAGCGAATGGTTCTTCTCATTCCTTCTTCAAATGTGACGTCCTGCCGCCACCCCAGCTCATTTTTCAGCTTTGAAGCATTGATGGCGTAACGGCGGTCATGCCCTTTTCTGTCTTCGACATGAGCAAACCGTTCCTCGACACCGAGCTCCTTCATGATAAATGACGCAAGCTCTTTATTCGTCCGTTCATTTCCTCCGCCGATATTGTAAATGTCACCGAGTGTTCCTTTTTCCAGCACGAGCTTAATGGCGCGGCAATGATCTTCGGCAAACAGCCAGTCTCTGATCTGCATCCCGTCGCCGTACAGCGGAACCGGCGTGCCGTTTACGGCATGCCTGATAATGGTCGGAATCATTTTCTCATGATGCTGGTACGGCCCGTAATTGTTGCTGCATCTTGTAATAATGGCAGGAAGCTTATGGGTTCTCACATAAGACATGACGAGCAGGTCTGAGCTTGCCTTGCTGGCCGAATACGGATTGTTCGGAGAAAGCGGCGTCGTCTCTGTAAAAGCGGGATCATCCGGCGCCAAATCTCCGTACACCTCATCTGTGGAAATGTGAATCAGCCTGCCGGCTTTTCCCTGTAACACTGCGTCCGCCAGTCGGTATGTGCCCATTACATTTGTTGTGATGAACGGCTCTGCCTGATTTATGCTTCTGTCCACATGGGATTCAGCCGCAAAATGAATGACAGCGTCATACATTTGGGAAAAGACTTTGTCAATGTCCTCTTTTTTAGAAATGTCACCTTTGATAAAACGAAAACGGCCGTTCTTTTTTAAGGCTTCTATTTCAAGCGGCCTGCTTGCATACGTGAGATTATCCAGGACGGTAATCTGCGCATCTGTTTCTTTCAGCATCATCTTTGTGAAGGTAAGGCCGATAAATCCGGCGCCCCCTGTAATTAAATATGATTTTGGCATGATTAATGCTCCTGTCCTTTCTGTAATGCCTGATGCGCCAGGCTTCCGGCGAGGTAGAGCGATTCATGCGTGCCCGCATCCACCCACCAGCCCGTTAACACATCATACGTCAGCTCACTGTGTTCAATGTATAAATTATTGACATCCGTAATTTCCAGTTCGCCGCGTTTTGAAGGGGAAATTTGTTCAATATAAGAAAACACTTCTGCGTCGTACATGTAGATCCCTGTGACGCATAGTCTGGTCGGCGGCTGCTCCGGCTTTTCAATGATCGACTTGATCCGTTTGTTTTCCTCATCAATCTCGGCGATGCCGAAGCGCTCCGGATCGTCCACTTCTTTCAGCAGCACTTTTGCTCCTTTTCCCTGCTTTGCGAAACGCTCCGTATAAGGTTTTAATGAATCTTCAAAAATATTATCTCCCAAAAGCAGAACGAACGGATCGCGCCCGGTAAACCGCTTTGCGTATGATAAACCGTCGGAAATGCCGGATGCGGCTGGCTGAACCTGATATGTGATTGAGACGCCGAGCTCTTCTCCGGTTTCGAGAAGTTTATGAAATTGCGGAATATATTCTTTTTGCGTAATCAGCAAGATATCTGTAATCCCCGCTTCTTCCAGCTTCATGACCGACCAGTAAATCATCGGATATGGACCGACAGGGAGTAAATGCTTATTGACCGCTTTTGTCAGCGGCATAAGGCGTGAGCCGGTGCCTCCGGCTAAGATAACACCTTTCACATGAACACTTCCTTACGTGTGGTTTTATCACAAATCATAAAGAATCGCCGCCGCCCGTTTGATGCCCCTGCCGTCAACCAGCGGCTTTCCGTTTTGATGAAGTCCGGTCCGCAGAGGATAATCAGCGGCCATGTCAGACATATGCCGTGCGAGAACGTCCGCTGATATGCCTTCACCAAGGCCGAGGTGAACGGCGGCCCCCCGTGCGGCGAATTTTCCCGCCGTCTCAGTTTGATGCTCCACTTGAGAAAGTACGATGCAGGGCACACCTGTACAAATGGTTTCATATAAAGTGATCCCGCCGGACACGACGGCCATATCAGCCCTCACGAGAAGCGCGGCCATGTCATTTGTCTGCCTTACCATCTCGGCATAAGGCATTTGTGTAAGATGCGCGCGCACGTCATCAGCATGAGGCGCGGCGCCGCCCATGACGATGATCACTCGTTTTCGCTGAATGCCGGGGATGCGGCGGCATGCTTCCATCACTTTAAAGACAAGCTTCTTCGGATCGCTTCCTCCTAATGAAACCAATATGGTCCGGCATTCTTTTCTCAGCTGATAAAGCTGTTTGGCTTTTTCAAAACCCGGATGAAGAATCAAATAATCCGGGCCTTCATATACCGCGGCGCTGCCCATTTGAACCGTCCGGCTTTTCAGCCCTCCGTAAATGCCGTTTATAACGGCATCGCATAAATGAATGACATGTTCCCGTTTTTCTTCAAATAAGACGATGCGCGCCGATGAATGCTTTTTGATTTCCTCTAACCAGTCACACGGCATATCGAGCAGATCGAATATGAGAAGGTCAGGAGCCTGCCTGTTTATTTCCCGGACAATAAATTCCTTTTGTCCCTTGTCAGGCTTGATGATCACTTCCCATTGATCAGAAGACAGATAAGAAGAAGCCTCTTTATTTGTGTAGAACGTTATTGAGCAATTGTTCTTAATGGCACCGGCAAGCAGCTTCATCCGCACCGCGTGCCCCATGCCGATGTCACGGCCCCCGTCCGCGAAAATCAAAACCCGCATGCTAATCAGCCTCTTTTTGCCGGATCATTTGATTAATGGCCCTGAGCTCCGGATCACGATTCAGCAGATGGATCAATTCTTTTGCCGGAATATCAGGACGCGAGCCCGCTTTTACGTACAGCTCGCGGGCCAGCCTGTAGTCCTCTTCGGTATCGACGGTCATCCGCAAGTGAGGAGCCCGGAGTTCCTGCGGGGGCTCAGGAAAGAGAAGCCGGTACTTCTCAGGAGATTCTCTTATTAAAAGCGTGACATGCTCCTGATATTTGTCCGCCAGCGTTTTGTCGGCATTGATCTCCGTTAAAAGGCGCGCGTTTACCGCCTCGCCGCCGATGCCGAGCGGTGTACCGCAGATATACGTGTAGTCTGCGTGCTGATCTAAATGCGATTGAATCAGAAAATCAAGCAGCGAAGGGTCGACAAACGGGTTATCCCCCGTCAGTCTGACTGCGATATCCGGTTTTACTTGTTCGATGACTTGTGCAAACCGGTCAAGCACGCGCTGCTCGCTGCCGCGGTGCACACGGTAGTTCTTGCTGAGGCAGTGCGCAGACAGAATGTCGTCGGTCTTGCTGTCAGACGAGGCGACAATCAGATTATCCCGTGATTGATCATAATACGCGCTTTGCCGAACCCTTTTGACAATCATATCGAGGATCGTATACCCGCCGATCGGTTTCAGCACTTTGCCGGGAAGACGCCCGCTTCCCATCCGCGCCTGAATGATAAACAAAATGTCAGTCATCATATGGGCTGCCTTTCGTCAAAAGGTCATCCCAAGTGATGCCCGTGTCGGCGGGGATATCCCTGACCGCACGCGCGCCGTCAGTTAAAAGCTCAAAATATCTCGGGTGGAGCCCCTGCGGTTTTTGACCGGGACGAAGGACGGCAAGGTTTTCAGCCGTAAAACATTCACCTTTTTGAATCGGCGCTGTTGAAAAAATGCCTCTGTAAGCGAACCTTCTGATATCTCCTTCAATCGGTGTCGTCGTTTTATGGGAGCTTCCCGACAGCACTTCCGGCACCGGAGCGTGATGGCCCTGCCGCAGCTCCGCTTCAACCGAGCGGATCGCCGCAACCATTTCTTTTAATTCATCCGGATTGAGGGCGAAGGAGTGATCAGCACCGGGCAGGTTTTTATCGATCGTAAAATGCTTTTCAATCAGTTTCGCTCCGAGCCTGACCGCCGCGCACGGCACATCATACGGATGGGCGCTGTGATCGGAGAAACCGATCACTGCATCCGGGAATGCGGCGGCAAGCATGGGAATGACGCTCAGATTGCTGTATTCAGGCGGCGCGGGATATTTCGCCACACAATGCATGATCGCAATTTCTGTGTTCCCCTCGCCGGTAATGGTTTGATAAGCCTCCTGAATATCTGAAATATCAGCGCCCGCGGTGGAAAAGATAATCGGTGTCTTCAGTCCTGCGACATATTTCAATAACGGCAGATGGTTCAGCTCGTATGAGGCGATTTTAAAGGCTGAAGGCGAAGTCGCATACAGTAAGTCGGCAGAGCCTTCGTCACAGACCGTGCTTAAAAACAGCACGCCTTTTTTCTTACAATATTCAAGCAGCGGTTCGATCCACTCAGCGGGCATTTCCATTGATTGCACCAAAGAAAATATCGAGACATCTTTTCCCGCAGCGGTTTTGTACAAGCCTGGGTCTTTCTGATACATTTTGTCAGCCTGAAACATTTGGAACTTGACCGCGTCCGCGCCGGCCTCACTGGCCGCATCTATCAATTCAAACGCCTGGCTCAGTTTTCCGTCATGATTAATTCCGGCTTCGGCGATGATGAATACGGGCGAACCTTCGCCGATTGACTTCGTTCCGATTTTGCATGATGCCATCAGTCCGCCTCCTTCCCGGGCCACACATGATAGTAGTAATAGGACGCATCCGCTTTAAATCCCATTCTTTCATACAGGCGGATGGCTCTTACATTGTGGAGCTGCGTTCCCGCTGATACAGTCTTATGCTGAAAGCGCAATGATTGTTCAATCACGTGCGCCGCTAAATGGAATCCCGCTCCTTTCCCTTCAAATCCCGGTTTTACCGCCATCAGATCAAGGACGAATTCATCGCCTTTAGACAGCCCCTGAACAAAGCCCACGGTCTCTCCCTTATATGTGGCGGCGAATTGTAACGAAGCTCTGCCTTCCGCGTTATTCCGCGCCCACTCTTCAAACAGGCGGTTTGCACTTTCATAGCTGAGATGGGGGTCTTGGTAATACCTGCTTTTTGTAAAGGCGTCGCGGGCCAGCCGTCTGATCGCTTCCGTGTCGCCGGGTCCGGCTTCTGTAATCTCAAATGGCGGCGTGCTGTTATATACACGCACCGGGCTGACGAGTTTGAGCAGACTCCCTACAAAATAAGCGTTCGGAAGCTGCTGAACGACCTGCATCGCGCCGATATCTTCAGCCGGTATTTTAATAAATATAAAATCAGTGCCTGCCGCCCGCCTTGCCGCGTAAAATTCCTGAAACAGCCTTTTGAGCTGTCCGGTGCTGTTTGCGGCTGCAAGCTTCACATTGATGATATTTTTTCGGAACAATTGACTTTCCCACGAAGAGTTTTCATATAAAATCGCGCCTTGAAGGCTGTTTTCTTCCAATAAACAGAGCGACGATTCATAGGCTTCCGGCTGGATGCCCTTCTGATGCAGGAAGGCATGAATCATGTCCTGCGCAAGATTTTCCCTCAGTCTGTACACCTAATCAGCCCCTTTGACGATATCCGTAACGGCTGCAATGACGTATTCAACGTCGTCATCTGTCATTGACGGATAAAGAGGGAGTGACACGGTGCGGTGATAATACGCTGCCGCGGCCGGAAAGTCAGTTTCCTTATACCCGTACGTTTTTTGATAATACGGATGGAACGGAACCGGAATAAAATGAACACTTGTGCCGATATTATATTGGTCTTTTAAAGCGGAAATCAGATCGTTCCGGCTGACCCCGGCCTCCCGCTCCTCTATTTGAAGAACATACAGATGCCATGCATGCCGCCCGTCATCACTGACATGCGGGATGGTCAGCCCTTTCATGTGTCTGAAGGCGTCCTGGTAGCGGCTCGCAATGTCGGCTCTTCTTTGCTGCATGCTGTCAATCCGTTTCAGCTGATGGAGCCCAAGCGCTGCCTGAAGATCAAACATATTCATTTTATAGCCGGGCGTTTCGACCTCGTAGTACCAGCTTCCGTTTGAAGAATAGCGGTTCCACGCGCCTTTGCTCATGCCGTGAAGGCTGAGCACCCTGATTTGATCGGCAAGCCCGTCATCGTCCGTCGTCAGCATGCCGCCTTCACCGGTTGCCAGGTTTTTTGTCGCGTAAAAGCTGAATGCCGTCGCATCACCGATTGATCCGATCATTTTCTGTTTATACGTGGTATACACGGCATGTGCGGCATCCTCTAAGACAAACAGCTGATGCTTTTCGGCGATGGCCAGAATCCGATCCATATCACATGACTGGCCGGCGAAATGAACGGGTACAATCGCTTTTGTCCGCGGGGTGACGGCCGCCTCAATTTTTTCAGGGTCCGCATTCAGCGTAAGCGGATCGATGTCAACAAACACCGGAACGGCGCCTGTGTGCACGATTGTATTGGCCGTTGAACTGAACGTCACGGCAGACGTGATGACCTCGTCGCCGGGACCGATCCCTTTCGCTTTCAGGGCCAAAAACAAAGCGGCGGTACATGAGTTCAGCGCGATCGCGTGCTTTGCCCCCGTCCAGGCAGCAAAGGCTTTTTCAAACGCCTCTACTTTCGGTCCCTTTGAAAGCCAGCCCGATTCAAGCGTATCAATAACCTCCTGAATTTCGTCCTTCCCGATCATGGGCAATGAATAGGGAAGAAAAGCTGATCTTTTTTGCACCATTTTCTTTGCGCTCCTATCTTTTTTATGAAGGGTCAACCCGTCTGAAGCTGACTCCGGTTTTTTCCTGAAGCACTTGGCATAAAGCGGCAAGCGAATCCTGAACCGGGTAGTTCGCGGCGACAAAAGCACGGCGCGCCTGTTCCGCTTTTTTATATTCTGCGGGGCTTTCGCATATCCGGATTAATTCCTGAGCGAGTGCCTGCGGGTCCTCAAAGACAAATTCTCCAAGTGAGTGATAATAAGGGTATCTGCGGGTTCCCGCTGATTTTCCGATCAGCACGGGCTTTTGAAACAGCATCGCTTCAAGACCGACCGTTGATGTCTGAGTCACCGCAGCGTCAACATACGGGAGAATGTCATACAGCTCCATCTCTTTTTTGATGATTTTTCCTGCTTTATATTTCCGCAGCACCTGATTGTAAGCATCCAGCTTGTTTTTGCCGATTTCCCACGGATGCGGTTTAATAATGAGCTGCATGTTCTTTTGGCCGGCAAGCTCTTCAAGCACTCCCGTATAAAATTCATCAGAAAACGGCTGCGTGGCGATCAGCACCGTCCGCTGTGACGGGAGAAAAGAAAGTTTGCGGTAAAACGTGTCCTGATTAATCGGTTCTCTTGAGAAAATCTCGTCGAAACGGGGATGCCCCGTGATGATGATTTGTTCATCCCTGCAGCCTTTTGCTTTATACCACTCCGCTTCATAAGCCCCGAATACAGCCTGATAGTCCGTAAATACGGGCAGAAACGCTTCATCTCCCATGAGCGCTCCGTGCTGGAGACAGATGCTGACGGCGTTTTTTTTCGCTGACATCAGCGCCAGCACACGGCTGTAAATATCCTCTGTCGTGCCGACTACAACGGCGGAAATCTTCTCGGCCGTAAACAAAATATCAACGGCATCAATCGCTTCAATAAATAATGGAATGTCTTTATACAAACGTTCCTGAAATTCTCTGTTTCCGAAAGCGGGATGGCTGTGAAGCTCTTTCAAAATGGAATGGGCTTTTTCAATATAAGGGACGGGGTTCCCTTTTTGCCCCATTCCCGTCAGCTCCAATTTGCAGATAACGGGCAGCCCGTAATGGTCAGGCAGACTCCATCTGGCCAGTACCGCTGTTTTTGCCGGATCAAACTGCCGGTAGTTTCCCTCGGTGAACCGAAGATGATCGAAATGCAGAATGACTTTTCCGTTTACCGGTTTCTCATCTGTTTTCTTAATGTTTTGCCTTTTTTGATCATAATATGGCTGTATACCGGCTTCAGGAATATGCTGATTCGCCGGACCGAAAAGCTCTGGGTTCTGCTCCATGCTCTCCCGAAGCGCCGGACTGATATATTGATAAAAATTACTGATCAATGCGAGCGGGATGTCTTTGTAGCGAAGTGACTGAAAAAGGTCAATATACTGCCGGTACAGCACCCAATAATTCGCTAAGTATGCCGACAAGCCCTCACCCCTTTCCAAGCTTTTTTAATGATTCCCTCAGCTCCCGGCACGTGGTCTGCTGCGGAAGACTGTTCACAAACTCGTTTTTCTCCGCCGCGAAAAGCTGATAATGGATGGATTGATCGGTAATATAATTGATATCAAGCTCCTCAGAAATCGGGTAAAACGGATAAAAATGATTCACTCTCCAGAAGAAACGGGCGTCACCGATCCGGTAAAACGCGGGGCTTTCATCCCAATAGGAACCGAATGCCGATTTGACCTGTTCCAGCACGGAAAACCGGTGCATGACCGAACAATGGTCAATGGCGCACGGCGCGTTCCACACGATCCGTTCGGCGGGCCTGGCCGTCTCCTTCACCGTCTCTTTCCGCTGATTCAGATGATAGGTTTTGGAACTTGAATACACGACGGCTTTTTCCGGGTCTTCATCAAGCTCTTTCACCATTTTCTCAAGCCGTTCCGGCACATACGTGTTGTCGTCGGTCGCATACGTCACGTACTCGCCCTCCGCCATTTCTATTGCCTGATTAATCAAGGCGGCGTAGCGTGTTTTTTCCGTTCTTTCTTTGACGCCCGATACATCGCTTTGATAAAACCGGACGCGGTCATCCGTGAGAAAAGGACGTATTTTCACCAATGTCGCTTCATTTGAGTTGTCATCCATAATGAACAGCTCAAAGTCCGTAAACGTCTGAGACAGAATACTTTTAATAGAGCGGGCCACATAGTCACTTTTGTTATAGCTCGTCATGATCACTGACACTTTAGGCAACTCGTCACCCCCTTTTCGCACCTGAAACTACCGCTATCATATGTTCCTTATGCGGAAGATGCGATAGGAATACAGACTATTATGTGAAAAGTCAGCATTGCGCGCACAAAAAAAGCCGGCTCTGATGTCCGGACTTATTGGAGCGTATTTTCTTTTTCCGCATAAATCTTTCTTTGGGCTCATATGGTGGAATAGATAAAAACAGCAGCTGCTCTGTCGGCTGTCTGATACTTTTCAGGAGGTTTCAGCATCAAGAGGTTTTCATCAAAGGAGGAACAATATGAAACCGAAAAAGAATCAATATCAGCAAATGCAAGGGATGGGGATGGGAATGGATATGCAAGGATACCAACCGCAGCTCGGGCCTAATCCTTATCCGCAGCCACAGGGCCAAGGATCACAAATGATGCCGATGCAGCAGCAAATGACAATGCCGATGCAGCAAGGTCAGCAGAGCTTCGGCGGGGGGTTCCCCGGTCAGCCGCAGCAGCAGGGCGGCGGCAGCTTTCAGATTCCGTCAGGTTCATCATCGTCACAAAACGTTCCCGGCATGCTGCCGATTGAAGAGTCATACATTGAAAATATTCTGCGGTTGAATCGAGGCAAAACGGCGACGATTTATATGACATTTGAAAACAGCAAAGAATGGAATTCAAAGATTTTCCGCGGTGTGATTCAGGCGGCGGGACGTGACCATATCATCATCAGCGATCCGAAAACGGGCACCCGCTATCTGCTTTTGACCATTTACCTTGATTACATCACGTTTGATGAGGAAATCGCTTATACTTATCCGTACTCCATGTCTTCTTATTCGCCGAGATAAATCAAAAAGCCAATCGCTCACTTGACAGAGGATTGGCTTTTTTTCTTTATAAATATTTGACGGCCGCGACGATAATCATAATCCAAGAGATGATAAACGCCACGCCGCCGAGCGGTGTAATCGCGCCGAGAATGGAAATCTGCGTCACGCTCAATACGTACAGGCTTCCTGAAAACAGCACGATGCCCGCAAACATCAGCCAGCCCGCAACAGAAATACTGCCTGCGCCAGAAAGCTTTTCGGCCAAAAACGCGACAGCCAGAAGACCGAGCGCGTGATACATATGATATTGCACGCCTGTGTGCCACACCTGCAAATATTTATCGGGGATTTTCCCTTCAAGCCCATGCGCGCCGAAAGCGCCCAGCGCCACGGCCAATAAAGCGTTAATCGCACCAAGAATAATAAACACTTTCATCTATTTTTCTCCCGCCTTTTCGTTAAAGTTTCCAATTCAATCATAACCCAACATCGGCAAAATTCAACGTCCGCCGTCCGATGACACGAGATTGTCGGATTTTTTCTTTTTGATAAGCTGGATTCGGTCAATCGCTATCGCCAGCAGCGTCCCGAGCACAAGGCCGTTGCTTAAGAGCGAAATCAGGATCGGATGCATCCCTGATAACGCGCTCTCCGGCACAAACATGACGCCGACCCCCGTCAGGAGCGCCAGACCGATAATGGAGCGGATTCGTTTTTGCTCCGCTTTCTCATAAGAGTCAAACTCTGTAAAGGCAAGACCCGCCATCGTGGAGAAAACGACGAAGTTTACCGCAAATCCGACCGGTGAGGGCAGACTCGCAAACGCATTCATAAATAGCGGGATCATACTGATGATCATGACAAATACACTTCCCAAAAGAAACGGCTTTTTCGAAGGAAGCTTCGTCGTCTCAATAAAACCGGCCGCCCCTGAAATCGGCACAGGCGCAATACCCCCTGACAGTCCGCTCAAAAGGTGGCTGATCGAAGCCGCAAACCCTGCCGGACGCTCACGCCGCTTCCCGACGGTGCCGCCGAATTTTTTCACCGCCGCTTCTACAACCCGGATGCTCGCGAGCATGTTGACAATCAAAAGCACGGTAATGAAGAGTGACGTAATGATCAGGCCGCTGTCAAACACGGGTTTTCCAAACGGAAAAAGAGCCGGCAGCTGAATCACGCGGTCCGGTATTTGAATCGGTTTGGCAGCGCCGAAGACGGCGAATAAGATCCATCCGCCGGCAAGCGAAAGGAGAATCGCATACTGTCTTAAGAACGTAACATTCGATCGGGACATGATGAACATCGCCGCCGTCACAACCATGGCGAGCCCGAATACAAGGCCGTCGACGCTGTTTTTTAAATAGCCGATGCCCAAAAGGCCTTTCACAATCGGCTGACTCAGCTGCATGACCAACAGCAGCAGATACACACCGGTCACAACCGGCGTAAACAGCACGGCCAGCCGTTCAATCACTTTAAAAAGGCTGAACAAAAAGAAAAAGACAGCGCTTAATAACAGCGCCCCCTGCAGCGCCCGCAGCGTCTCGCCGAATGTCGCAAACACCGTGCCAGTCAGTCCGCCGTAAATCGTGTATACGCCCCACCATAAGCCTGCCGGGCTTTCATTAATCGGCAGACGATGTCCCTGGAGACATTGGATGACCGCGGCGACGCCAAGCACAAAAAATGTGCTCTGAATCAATGCGGCAGAATCGGCATGGTTCAAGTGAAATGATTGTGCGATGGCGACAGGAACTACAATCGCAGCCGCAATCATAAATGCCGTCCATTGCAAACCCCCGAGTATCAGTTTCAAGTCAATCAACCTCTCCTGTTAAAAATCGAAAATGGAATCCCCGTTTCCGTCTTCCTCACGTTCGTCTTTCGCTTTTTTCTGATATTGGTTCAGCCCGGCGCTGCCCATCATTTTTTCAAGCAGCAGCGGGTCTGTCGAAGGAGACGCGGAAGGTTTCGGCGCCGCTTTCGGAATCGGATTCTGCACAGGCGCCGGAGCGGTGTGCGTCTGAGTGCCGAGCACGACATCACACAGAGAGCGGATGGCGGCCGCGTGCATTTTGACCTCCTCGGTGTGGGGCGCCGTTTTCGCCTGCCTCAGTTCTTCTTCCATCTTCTGAATCAAAGCAGAGATATGTATGTTCATGAGTAAATCCTCCAGCAGTAATTTGTCTTCTTCCTGCATTTTATCAAATTTCTGAGCGAATCGCAGAATTGAGTTTGTTATTTTTTCTGACGGCATATCGCCCTGAACGTCAAAAAAGATGCTTCCGCCGGGCGGAAGCGCCTCAAAAGTTTATTGCGGCAGGTCGGGGATGCACCAATCGATCGGCTGCTCACCCATTTTTTCAAGGGCGGCGTTTGTACGGGAAAACGGTCTGCTCCCGAAAAAGCCATTCCTTGCCGAAAACGGGCTCGGATGAGTCGATTCAATAATAATGTGTTTCGATGTGTCAATGCGCTCTTTTTTCATCTGCGCGTGACGCCCCCACAGGATAAAGACAATCGGCTTCTCTCTTTCATTCACCACATCAATGATGCGGTCAGTGAGCCGCTCCCATCCCTTGCCTTTGTGGGAATTGGCCTGACCGCGGCGAACCGTAAGCACTGTGTTTAACAAAAGCACTCCCTGCTTCGCCCAGCTGACGAGCGATCCGTGGTTCGGTACGGAGCAGCCGATATCGTCCTGAAGCTCTATGAAAATATTTTTCAAAGACGGCGGCTGTCTGACCCCGGGCTGAACGGAAAAACTAAGCCCGTGCGCCTGTCCTGGCCCGTGATACGGGTCCTGTCCGAGAATGACCGCTTTTACATCCTCATAGGGCGTATAATGCAAGGCGTTAAAAATATCATGGCTGTCAGGATAAATCGTTTGGCTGCTGTATTCTTGTTTCAGCATTTCTCTCAGCTCTTGATAATACGGTTTGTCAAATTCATCTTTCAGCTGATTCCACCAGCTGTCTTTTAAAAGCTGTTTCAAACTGTCCGTCCCCCTTATGAACTGTGCAGTCTTGAATGGACGGGCTTTCCGTCCCACACAATGTCAGTCGGCGCCTCCCGCCTCTTCATGTCCGGCTCTTCAAGAAGAACCGCGAAGTTTTTCGTCGGGAGCTCCCCAAGCCCGTGCTTTTCGCTTAACCGGTCTAAGTACCGCTTCCGTTTGCCGCCGAGATCCGCGGACTGATTGCCGCCTCCCTCAAAAAACGCATATATGACGCTCGCGCAAGGAACACGCTTCACATGGTGCTGTTTTGCGGCGCGCAAATAAAAGTCCCAGTCCCAATAATTATGGACATCCGGATCAAAATACCCTAACGTGTCATGCAGAGAACGCCTGTACATGCTTCCTGACGGAACGTACGTGGAAAATACCCGCATATCCGCATAATCCGCCGTATAGGCGAACGGCTTCCGTGACACCGGGTATCTCGTGCCGCCCCGTTCTTCAAATGACACAATTTCCGCGTCAGAATGGACAAAATCCGCATCAGCAAGTGCAGCCGCCATTCTTTCCAAATGGCCCGGCGTAATGAAATCATCATCATCGCACAGCATGATACAATCACCCGACGCTTTTTTCACACCTGCGTTCCGCGCTTCCACATGTCCGGTATTCTGTTCTAAATCAATAATCTGAATCGGCAGATCGCTGTACAGCTTCTTCGCCTCCTCGACTGATTCCCCGGCATCATTTACAATGATCACTTCATAAGGCTTTATGGTCTGCATGGAAATCGACTCCAGCAGCTCACACAAAGCCGGAATCCGGTTATACGTGACTATGACAATTGATATATTCATGACCCGCTCCTTCTGCTTTTTCTCATGTTCTATTAAAACATAAAGCGGCGGAGAGATCAGGGGGGATTTTTGATTTCGGCCCATTCAGAAACAAATCCAGGTCATGCCCGCCAGCAAAACGAGAATGATCAGAAGGTCTCCCCAAACAGTGCATACCGCCTTGGCATTAAGTCTGCCCGCCTCCATGGCGTTCCAAAGTTTTGATTGATAAACAGGCACCAACACCATCGCATAGCATGTGCACAAACAGACAAAAGCCGGCGGGACAAGCGCACATCCATCCTCATCCCAATCATGAATCAGTTCCGGTATACTCACCCCGCTGTCAATGTACAAGTATAATATACCCGCCAGCGGAATGAGCGAACTGATCTGCAGCTCGAAAAGTTTCACCTTCCACTCACGCGCAAACGAAACAGCCCAAAGCCACCCCAGCGCATAAAATAAGAGAAGGAACAAAATCCCGAAAACAGCAAAAAAAGCATCTTGCAGCGTGTTCATTACCATAATAAAAAGACTCACAACAGGCAATACGAGAAGCAAGCTGAAAACGGTAAATAAGGTAACGGCTATTTGGGCGCACGCGCCGTATATCCACGAACCCAGTCTCATTTCATCACTCCTATATAGAATTTCTATGTAAATAGTGAAAAAAATCAGGCAAGCCTCTGCCTGCCTGCGTAAAAACCCAATTTTCCGCAAAACGGAAAACAGACCGTCACAACGGCGCATACTGCCGCAAAACTCGGTGTGACCGCCGAAGGAAACAGCCCAGCCGGAACCAGATTGAACAAAAAGACAAACATAAAACATAGATTCGGCACCATTGAAGCCCATACCGTCCGCTCAGCAAGCTTTTTGCCGCCAGCCCCGAACTCTTTGCCAGCTTGATAGCCGATTTGGAACCAATACAGCACATAACCGATCATAATCAGCCATACTGACACGGAAATCCCTTTCCACAGCGCGTCAACAGCGGGATGAATCCTCCACGCGTGCATCATCGTAATCATCGCCCCCATCACAAAAAGACCGCAGTTGCAGAACAGATAAAAGAGCATAAAAGTCCGCGCGGGCACCGCCGAAGCTTTTTGAAAAGCAGAGATAATCTCAGACGGAGTCCCCACTTCCCGCAGAATAAGCGCCATCGCTTCGCTTTCGGTTTTGCCTTTTTCCAGATGATCACAAATGGCATGATGAATATGGCTTTCGATTTCCTTTAATAATTCACGACTTCCGGCCTTGCCTTCCAGCCCTTTTCTGATTTCCTGCACATAAAGGTCCTTATCCATTCTGCCCGCCCCGCTTCAGCATCCGGTCCATCAAAGCAGAGAACAGATTCCATTCCTTCGTCCGTTCGGCTAGAATGTTTTTTCCTTCATCGGTGATCCGGTAATATTTTCGGTCCGGCCCTTTGGTCTGCTTTTCCCAGTAAGAAGAAATATAGCTTTGGCGTTCAAGCTTATGAAGCGATGGGTACAGCGTGCCTTCCTTCATTTGCAGTTCATTCCCGCTTCTTTTCTCCATTTCTTTCACAAGTTCATACCCGTACATGGGCCGTTCATTCAGCAGCGTCAGCACCAGAATGACCGTGCTTCCCTTTACAAGCTCCCTGTTGAGCATTTATTTCCTCACCCTTACCTAGTAATCTTATGTAGGTATTGTACGCACATCCCCCGCGGCTGTCAAATCATTCCTCCAAGCCTTCCGTATTGTGATCGGGAGAAAATCTAACTATAATGAGATATAAAACACTGATGGAGGCCATTGATATGTCAATGCACAAAGCACTTACTATTGCCGGTTCTGATTCCAGCGGCGGCGCGGGAATTCAGGCCGATTTAAAAACATTTCAAGAAAAAAACGTATACGGAATGACGGCTTTGACCGTGATCGTAGCGATGGACCCGGAGAACAGCTGGGATCATCAAGTATTTCCGATCGATGCCGATACGATTCGCGCACAGCTGGCGACGATTGTTGACGGAATCGGCGTAGACGCCATGAAAACGGGAATGCTCCCTACCGTGGAGATCATAGAGCTTGCGGCGAAAACGATTAAAGAAAAACAGCTGAAGAATGTCGTTATCGATCCTGTCATGGTCTGCAAAGGAGCGAACGAAGTGCTGTATCCGGAGCATGCCGAAGCGCTTCGCACCCAATTGGCGCCTCTGGCAACCGTCATCACGCCAAACCTGTTTGAAGCAAGCCAGCTGAGCGGTATGGATGAATTAAAAACAGTGGAAGACATGAAAGAAGCGGCCAAGAAAATTCACGAACTCGGCGCGAAATATGTATTGATTACAGGCGGAGGCAAATTGAAACATGAAAAAGCGATCGACGTGCTGTATGACGGAGAAACCGCGGAAGTATTAGAAAGCGAAATGATTGATACACCTTACACGCACGGAGCCGGATGCACATTCTCCGCCGCCGTGACGGCAGAACTGGCCAAAGGCGCTGAAGTGAAGGAAGCCATCTATGCGGCAAAAGAATTTATCACCGCGGCAATCAAAGAATCCTTCCCGCTGAACCAATACATCGGACCGACTAAACATTCGGCGATGCGTCTTAGCGGAAAATAAAATAAATATCCCCCTCATGATCGAGGGGGATTATTTCATTTTTTTCGCGGATGACCGCAAAAACATCTCAATAGACTGCACAAACAGCGCATATTCCTTCATCTGTTCATATGTATGCATTAGCCGATCACTCCATTCATTGTGCGGCTCAGCTCTCTTGAGCATGCGATTCAGCTGAAGCAATACTTCTTTATATTCTTCCCGCTTATCTTCCACTTGCTCTGCGGCTTTGACAAGTAAACATTTCGGCGTCATCTTCTGATTTTTCAAAACTGAGAAAACAACTCCTTTTATTCCTGGAATCATAGGCTTTCGTTTGAAGAATAGCACAGATGGCATAGGTTTCACATAAGAAAAAAGAACGATTTTCTACAAAAGTGTCCAAATTGAGCCATTTATTTCCGTTTTCCCTACCGAAGTGACGGTTACGTCATCATTTCCCGGGAAAGGAAAATATCTGGCGCTGAATACCTCTTCTCCATCATTTAAAAACAATTCGATGGAGGATGCATCCAGAAACAGCTGCACGGAATGCACCTCGCCGATGGCGCAGCTTCTCGTTTCTTTTTCTTCTCCGCTGAAAGCAGTGCGCTCCAGCACAGCCAGCCCCTCTTCCTGATGAAATATAAACCGGGCTGCGCCCCGAATTGAGATTTCAAAACCGGATTCGCAAGTGATGTCTTCCAGCAGCACTTCAGCCCGGGACGCATCTTTCACCGGGAGGCTTACAGACGAGCAATTCAATTGAAGACGGCGCTTTTGTTCATCCTTGCGGCGTGATTTCATTTCCGGGAGCGGACGCTGTATGATTCTGCCGTTGGACAGTGACAGCTGTCTCGGCATCGTTAAGCAGTGAATCCAGTGATACGCATGTGTCGGATGTTTGCCCTCATGCTGATCCGGAACGCCCATCCACGCGAACAGAATTCTCCGTCCCTTATCATCTTCCAGCGTCTGCGCCGCATAAAAATCAAATCCTCTGTCAAGCTCCGTAAATTCACCGTGCTTAAACTCTGGCCGCTCTGTATGCAGCCTGCCGAGGAAATAGCCCGCCTGGTGGCTGTTATGATATTTTATCCCGTCGGCTTCAAGCCCCTGCGGACATACGAGCAGCACGTCGGTTCCGTCAAGGGAAAACAGGTCGGGACATTCCCACATATAGCCGAATGACCCGAGACCGCCGGAGTCCGCCCCCGCAATCGCACCGAGAAACGTCCAATCCGTCAAGTTCTCTGATGTGAACAATACAGCGCTTCCGGTGAGCTTTTCTGTCTGCGCGCCGAGCACCATGTAATACGCTCCGTCTTTCTTCCAAACCTTCGGATCACGGAAATGAGCGGTATAGCCTTCCGGGAGACGCGCGACGACTCCTTTTTTTTCAAATACGATCCCGTCTTCGGATACGGCGAGGCATTGATACGTTTCCCGATTGCCTTCTTCGTCACGGACATTGCCTGTGTACATCAGGCAGAGCCGCCCGTCTTTTTCGATGGCGCTTCCGGAATAACAGCCGTTTTTGTCATACCACTCACCCGGCGCAAGCGCGATTTCTTCCTCTTTCCACTCAACGAAATCCTTCGTCGTCACATGCGCCCAAAATTTCGCGCCATGCCCCGTATGAAATGGCTGCCATTGAAAAAACAAGTGATATACGCCGTTCCATTGGATCACGCCGTTCGGATCATTTAAAAGCCCGACCGGCGCCATAATATGATAGTTCTGGCGGTATGGATCTGACGCGGCTGTTTCTCCCCGCTTCTTTTTCGCTTCCTCAGCCTGCAGGCGCAGCTCTTGATCCGGTGTCCTCATTTGACGGCCTCCTTTTCTTTAGCTCCCATAATGTAAGCGGCAATAAACGCCGAGACAGAGGCGATGCCCATTCCGATCAGATAGTTTATAAGATTTCCTAAACCGAGCGGAGCCGTGATGGCAATCATCGGAATTCCGGTCAGACCGTAGGCATTGGCGGCGACGCCGGTCACCACGACATAGGCTCCTCCCAGCGCTCCGCCGATCATTCCCGCGATAAACGGCTTACGGTACCTTAGGTTCACACCGAAAATGACTGGTTCGGTTACGCCGAGAAAAGCGGAGAATGCGGCTGGCAGAGCGATTTCTTTCATTTTCGCTTTTTTCGTCAGGAAAAATACAGCCAGTCCCGCCGCGCCCTGAGCGACATTCGCCATCGACCAGATAGGAAGGATATAGTTTCTGCCCAAATCAGCGATGAGGCCGGCCTCAATCGCATGAAAGCTGTGATGCACACCGGTAAGCACAATAAGCGGATAAAGACCGCCGAAAAGCAGTCCGGCAACAATTCCCGCATGATCATACACATATGTCAGCGAGACGGTAATGCCTGATCCGATCGCCCTGCCAAGCGGACCGATTGCGATAAAGGTAATAAATCCTGTGACAATCACCGTGACAAACGGCGTGACCAATAAATCGAATGCGTGAGGCACGATTTTTCTCGTGCCCTTTTCCACTTTGCTCATAATGTAAACGGCTAACAGTACGGGGATGACCGTCCCTTGGTAGCCGAGCAGCGCAATGTCGAAGCCGAAGAGCTGCATAAAATCAGGCGATGCATCCGCAAGCCCCCACGGATTCAAAAGCGCCGGATGGATCATAATTCCCCCGAGCACGGCACCGAGATAGGCATTACCGCCAAATTCCTTCGCCGCGCTGAACCCGATGAATACGGGCAGGAAGATAAACGCCGCGCTTGAAAACATGTCTAAAAGCTTAAACAGCGATGATTGTTCAGACACCCAGTGAAAAGCCTTCATCATGCCGAGCAGCCCCATTAAAAGTCCGCTTGCCACGATAGCCGGAATGATGGGAACGAATATGTTAGACAGTGTCTTCGCAAATCTTGCGGCCGGATTCAGCTTTTTTTTCGCTGCGTCCTGATGTGTCTCACGATCCTCCCGCCCCAAATCGGCTTCTTTTGAAAAAGCGTCATACACTTTATTCACGAGGCCGGTGCCGAATATAATCTGATATTGCCCCGAGCTGCTGAAAGCCCCTTTTACGCCTTCTATTTCTTCAATGCCGGCCTGGCTGATCTTCTGTTCATCTTGAATGACGAGCCTGAGCCGCGTCGCGCAATGTGTCGCGCTGATGACGTTTGATTCCCCTCCGATATGTTTGATAAGCTGTTTTGCCGTTTCTTGATAATTCATTATGTATCCCCCTTTCTAAAATCAAAAAAGACCTAAAATTCGCCAACGAAAAAGGTCAGCATGATCCCTTTTTCATGTACGCAAATTTTAGGTCTTGCCTGCATTACCAGTCACAATCCCGCCGGATTCAGTTTTTTTAATGCGCTTTCATTCTATTTCATGACAGCGCTTTCGTCAATATGTTTTCAAAAAAAAAGTCTGTTTCTCGAAACAGACGCGTTATTCCGGGTTTTTTTGCAGACGCTGGACATGCAGCGTAATATAGCCGGCCTCGGATTCCGGCAGTTCCAAATCATATTCATTTTTTAAAAACGCCGCCAGTTCAAGCGCACACCGATAAGCAAACGGATACTTTTTTTGGATGAAATAAAGCATCTCCTCGTCCATGGAATGGAGTGCTTCATTTGAGTCCAACCGGCTGACCGCATACCGCAAGTGCGTGACGAGGCGCTGATAGGAAATACTGTCTTCATCCACCTTCTGTTCGAAAAAGGATTCGATCTTTTCGATCATTTCTTTGATCATGGTTGTATGCTTCATCGCCGAATACATGCTTTTGGCATCCGCCTTGGCAGTGTGGATATGAAGCGCGATATACCCCGCCTCATCATCAGGCAATGATATACCGAGGGTTTGTTTCACGTGTTCAACCGCCCAGCGGCCGATCTCATATTCTTTTTTATAAAGCGCCTTAATTTCATGAAGCAATCGGTTATGCACCTGAAGGCCGTTTTGAATCCTTTCGATCGCAAAGGATAAATGGTCCGCCAGCGCAATGTGGATGTGATCGCTCAAAGGTGCCGCAAGCTCTCCCTCCGCATGACTGATGATATCTTCAGCCGCCTCTATATGCTCTTCGGGAAGCGTTTCTAACACTTGTTTGAACTTTTCATTTTCGTCGTGCACGACAAATATTTTTTCAATTTTATGTTTTTGAATCACATCATTTTTTCTCTTTTGAAAAGCGATTCCGGGACCCATTACGATCTTTTCCCGTCCGTCTTCTTTTATTAACGCCGCATTGTTATTTAATACTTTGTCTATTCTCAAGAGGTTCGCTCCCGTTCTTATGTTTAGTGGGATTGTACCCTCTTTTTCATATGATGTAAAGGTGTCGGACCCGCGCGCTCCCGTTTCGGCAATTCTTTGCGGGCAGGCATCCATCGGTTTTTATCCAGCCTGCCGCGGGCCGATTTCGTTTCATCGGTCAAATCCGCCGATCGGACACGGCTCACAAACGAAAAAGCCCCAGCCGTCCGCTTCGCTTTCTTATGATAAGCCGCTTGGTTTCCGTACACGGCGGCTAATGGATATCTTCCGTTACCCGGCGCCATCCAGTTCATCAGAAAGACCATCCACACCCGTAAAGATACTAGCAAACGTTTCATTGCAAATCATCCCTCCGCTTCTTTTTGACAGACAGCTTGTTCGCAGGCCTGTTTTTCTCTCCGCTTTAACGGAAAAGGCGGCCGATCCTTCTCCGCTAAAAACTAGCGGGTCTAGCAACCCTATGACTCTATGATAGACGCGGCCGGGCGAATTGTTTGTCACAATATGAGTGAAAAAACAAACTAGTTTTCAGAAGTTTTGTTGAAAGCTGATGGAAATGACCTGAAAAATGGAAAAGCCGATAAAAAAAGTTATACACACTTTATCCCTTGGTTAAGCACAGCTTAAACACAGGGTATATCCACATATCCACAAACTTGATCTATATTTTGTATAGGAACATTCGTTCCCAACAATATATATACACAAATTTATTCAGTTATGCACAGGATTCTGTGTATAACTCCCTCCTTATTCACAGACCAATTTCCATAAATGAGTCATATGTCACAAGGATTATTTTGAATTTTCAAGAAATATATACTAGATTTCTAATTTAGATAAAGAAAAAGGGGGAAACACGATTGAAAAAAGGAATCATCCGTTATCTGCTTCCGGCTTTTGTCTTATCCTTTACCTTATCCACAAGTTCACAGGCTGCGCCGGCTTCAAAACCGCAAACTCCGGATCTTGAGAAGGCTGAGGTGTTCGGTGACATTGATATGACCACCGGCAAACAAACGACAGTCATCGTGGAGCTGAAGGAAAAGTCACTGGCGGAAGCAAAGGAACTCGGCAAAGCACAGACAAAAAGCAAGCTGAAAAGCGAACGCGCAAAAGTGAAAAAGAAAGCGCTCAAAACCGTTAAACACGGAAAAATCAACAGAGAATACGAGCAAGTGTTTTCCGGCTTCTCCATGAAACTCCCGGCAAATGAAATCCCCAAACTGCTGAGTGATCAGGATGTCAAAGCGGTTTATCCGAATGTTACCTATCATACCGATCAGCTCAAAGATAAAGACATCACCCTATCTAAGGATGCCGTGTCTCCGCAGATGGATGACAGCGCGCCTTATATAGGGGCAAATGACGCGTGGAAGCTCGGCTATACGGGTAAAGGCGTCAAGGTTGCCATTATTGACACCGGTGTCGAATATAAACACCCTGACTTAAAGAAAAATTTCGGACAATATAAAGGATACGATTTTGTGGATAACGACTACGATCCTGAAGAAACGCCGTCCGGTGATCCGAGAGGCGCGTCGACTGACCACGGAACCCATGTCGCGGGCACGGTAGCGGCAAACGGGACGATTAAAGGCGTCGCGCCGGATGCTACACTCCTTGCCTACCGTGTGCTCGGTCCGGGCGGAAGCGGAACAACGGAGAACGTCATCGCCGGCATCGAACGCGCGGTACAGGACGGAGCGGATGTCATGAACCTTTCTCTCGGCAATTCTGTGAATAACCCAGACTGGGCGACAAGCACGGCGCTTGACTGGGCGATGTCAGAAGGCGTCACGGCCGTTACATCAAACGGAAACAGCGGGCCGAACAATTGGACCGTCGGCTCTCCGGGAACGTCCAGAGAAGCCATCTCCGTCGGAGCGACCCAGCTGCCGCTGAACGAGTACGCCGTCTCCTTCGGTTCCTATTCCTCAGCGAAAGTAATGGGCTACAACAAAGAAGATGACATAAAAGCACTGAATAAAAAAGAAACAGAGCTCATAGAGGCGGGTATCGGCGAGCAAAAGGATTTTGAAGGCAAAGATCTGAAAGGAAAAGTCGCGGTCGTCAAACGGGGCAGCATCGCCTTTGTGGATAAAGCCGACAACGCCAAAAAAGCGGGCGCGATCGGTATGGTTGTGTATAACAATGCCCCGGGAGAAATTGAAGCCAACGTACCGGGCATGTCCGTGCCGACGATTAAGCTTTCATCAGAAGACGGCGAAAAACTCGTCAGCCAATTAAAAGCGGGCGGCACAAAAGCGACTTTCAATTTATCCGTGGCTAAATCGCTCACTGAACAAATGGCAGACTTTTCGTCACGCGGTCCGGTTATGGACACGTGGATGATTAAACCTGACGTCTCCGCTCCCGGCGTAAATATCGTCAGTACTATTCCGACCCATGATCCGGCCGACCCGTACGGCTACGGATCGAAGCAGGGAACGAGCATGGCTTCCCCGCATGTAGCCGGCGCAGCTGCCGTCATCAAGCAGGCCAAACCGAAATGGAGCCCGGAGCAAATAAAAGCCGCTCTCATGAACACGGCCGAAACCTTAACGGACGCGGACGGTGACGTATACCCGCATAATGCGCAAGGCGCCGGAAGCATCAGAATCATGAAAGCGATCAAAGCAGACTCCCTTGTCGCCCCGGGAAGTTATTCTTACGGAACGTTTATGAAAGACAAAGGCAATGAAACGAAAAAAGAAACCTTTACGATTGAAAACCAATCGTCCATCAGAAAATCATATCAGCTCGAGTACTCTTTCAACGGCACGGGCATTACCGTTTCGGGCACAGACCGGGTCGTGATCCCCGCTCATCAAACCGGAAAGGTCAATGCGAAAGTAAAGGTCAATGCCAAAAAAGTAAAGGCAGGCACCTATGAGGGAACCGTCACAGTGCGAGAAGGCGGAAAAACAGTCGCAAAAGTGCCGACGCTGCTGATTGTAAAAGAGCCGGACTATCCGCGCGTGACGTCAATCGACGTGCAGGACGGCACAACGCAGGGAACCTACCAAATTGAAACCTATCTTCCGGCGGGAGCCGAAGAGCTTGCCTTCCTTGTATATGACAGCAATCTTGACTTTGTCGGCCAAGCCGGCATCTACAAAAAGCAGGATAAAGGCTATCAATATTTCGACTGGAACGGCAAAGTCAATGGTGACACCGCACTGCCGGCAGGAGAATATTATATGCTGGCCTATGCCGCGAACAAAGGGAAATCAAGCCAGGTGCTGACTGAAAAACCTTTTATCATTGAATAACCGAACAACCCTGCTGGAGCATCAGCAGGGTTTCTTTCTGATTAATCGTCAAAAGCTTCTCGAAGCAGGCGGTATGATTGAAGTTTATCTTCAAAATGATGAGTAATGGTTACAGCCATCACTTCTTCTGTTCCGTATGCTTTACTGAGAGCCAGAATCTGTTCTTTCACTTGCTGCTTCGTTCCGATGATCATTCGATTCCGATTATCGGCAATTCGTCTTTGTTCATACGGTGTATACGTATTGCCGCGGACGGTTTCGTAAGACGGTACGCCGTGAAGCGGAATCCCCTGTTCACCCGCAAGCAGCGTATAATCCATGACGGCCGCGAGTTCCTTCGCTTTCTCTTCCGTGTCCGCGCACAGCACAAACACCGCCACGGCTGTTTTTGGTTCTTTTCCTAATAGAGAAGGTTTAAATCTGCGCTTATATTGTGCCGTCGTGCTTTCTCCGCCTTCTCCATTAATAAAGTGGGCAAACATATAGCCTGCTCCCGTTTCTGCGCTCAGAAGCGCGCTTTCCCCCGAAGAACCGAGAAGCCAGACTTCCGGCGCCGTCTTAATAAGGGGTGATGCGGTCAGATTCGGAAAACGGTGATTGTCATCAGCTGCATCATGCAGATACATCGTCAGCTCACGAATCTGCTGCGGATATTGATCAGCATTACGCTTCCCGCCGTCATTCAGCGCCCATGATGCGATCGGCATTCCGCCCGGCGCTCTCCCTAATCCGAGATCGATTCTGCCCGGCGTCAACCCTTCAAGCACGCGGAAATTCTCCGCCACCTTATATGCGCTGTAATGCGGAAGCATGACACCGCCCGAGCCTACACGAATCTCATTCGTTTTCGCCGCAATATGGCTGATCAGCACTTCAGGGCTTGAACCCGCCAACCGCTCTGAAAAATGATGCTCTGACACCCAAAACCTCTTATATCCGAGCTTTTCCGCCTCCTGCGCCAGTCTTACTGTATTCCGCAGAGCACTTTCCGCAGAACTCCCTTCTGATACAGGAGATTGATCTAATATGCTTAATGAAATCATCACTGTCACCTCATCAACATCGTACCACTGCTAAGCCGTTTTTTCTTTCTGTATGCTTATAAGCATCCCTGATGATAAACATTTATATACCTTGTTCCATTTTGTCGAAATATGTTACACGTGAAACATAAAAAAACCTCTCCCGTCAGGAGAGGTTTTTTCTTAATTCTTTTGAAAACCTTTATCTTTTACATATTGATTTAAATAGGTTCTCGGTTTTTGTTTCATGAACTGCAGAATTTGATCAGACCACGTTTCAACCCGCTTGCCGTTTGTCCGTTTATCATAATAAGCGGAAATGGTTTCATCATATTCCTTCATATAACTGCGGAAGTGTTCTTCATTCGTATCGTACGTGTTTTCATGATATACGGCTTGTTTCGGCAGGCGCGGCTTTTGACCGGACGGATGAGCGGGATGACCGACTACCAAGCCGAACAGCGGCAGCACATGGTCAGGTGTACCAAGCACTTCCGTCACCTGATCAAGTTCATTTCGAATGCCTCCGATATAACAAATGCCAAGCCCCATTGATTCCGCGGCAACACTTACATTTTGTGCGGCAAGTGCGGCATCAATGACGCTGACCATAAACATTTCCGTATTCTCAAGAAGCTCGGTAATGTTTTCGCCTTTTTCCTCAGCAAGTTTTTTATGACGGTACAAATCAGCGCAGAACACAAACAAGTGCCCGTTATTTTCGACGTAAGGCTGGTTTCCGGCCAGTGCCGCCAGCTTCCGCTTTTTCTCCTTATCAGTTACGCCGATGATGGAGTAAGCCTGCACGTAACTGGACGTTGACGCCGCCTGGGCGCTTTTCACTAATGTATCTATCTCTTCTGCTGTCAGAAGCTCGTCAGTAAATGATCGGATCGACCGATGATTAAGTATAGTTTCGATGGTATTGTTCATATAAAAGCCTCCTTCTCTCTATATCATATCCGAAAGGGAATCATGTCAAAAGCGAAATGCTCTAAACAAAAAAAGACAGCCCGGAAAACGAGCCGTCTCACATTAAGAATTGAACAAGTAGCTTTTATATTTCGTCAGCTGCACACTTGCGTTATATACGATCCCGAAGCTGATTAATGTAGAAAGCACCGAGCTCCCCCCATAGCTGACAAACAGCAGCGGAATACCGGTAACCGGCATAATGCCGATATTCATCCCGATGTTCTGGAAGGTGTGAATCACGATAAGTGCAGTAAATCCTACGCAAAAAAACGCGCCAAATCGGTTAAACGCATGCAAGCGGTCAATCAGCACCACAAGTCTGTAAATTAAAAAGAAAAACATGACAACCGCAATGGCGCACCCCAAAAATCCAAAACTTTCACCCAAAATCGCAAAGATAAAGTCGGTCTGTCCCTCAGGTACGTACACCTTCAGATTATGAACGCCGTTTCCGGTAATGCCGCCCGATCCGATCGCCATAACGGCCTGATCCACCTGCCAGCTTTTATCGCTCTCTGCCTGAGTCGTTGCCGCACTGGAGTCAGACATCCACGATGTAATCCGGTTAATTTGATAATCCGCAATGCCGATCGAATTCGCCACATGGGGAAATTCAATTACCAGTACTAAGAAAAGGCCAAGCACAAGCGCGGCCGAACCGCCGATAATGGTGATCAGCTTCCAGTTTACACCTGACATAAACACCATCACCATAACGATAAACAGACAGATCGCACCCGTTCCGGCATCCTGCAAAACGATCATCCCGATCGGAATAACCGTCCATGCCGCAATTTTCAAAAGCAGATTCACATCTTCCCGAAGTGACCTTTGATCCTTCGGGCCCGCCTTCGATATAATGGACGCGACCATCATCATAATTCCTATTTTCGTAAACTCAGAGGGCTGGAGGGTAAAGTTGCCGATTTGAAACCAGCTCTTCGCTCCGTTTTTAATCGGCGCGATGGATTCCGGCGCCACACGCAAAAGGAGCAGCGACAGCACGCCGGCAATCAATACGTACAGACTCAGTTTCTCAAGCTGCTCTAAATCAAAGTACAGCAATAATCCGATGAATCCCGCACCTATAACATAGAAGACAATCTGTTTCATCCAGGCACTGCCTCCGTACTGCCCGAACTGTCCGGCCGCATAAATCGCCGCCACACTAATTATTAAAAACACACCAAATATAAAAATCAAATCCCCCTGATAATAGGGATTTTGCTGTTTCTTATATCGACTCATTCTATCCCGCCTTACATTTTCATCGGAAGTCACTATTGTTTATTATACATGAACACTGTTCAAGAAAACATGATGAGGTTGCTTCCTTTTTATTTTTTACGGTTTGGGGACTACACGACATATGACGTGTCAGAAAAGGAAATGTTTCGGTCGTGACGAAACTTTTCCGATAAAAAACCCCTTCTCGTCAGAAAAGGGGTTTCAGTCTATGTTTAACGTCATAAACAAGCTGTTCGGGTCCTCTTTATAATGTGCAAACGGATTACAATATTGAAACCCGACTTTTTCATACAGGCGTCTGGCGGGGAGAAAAGCCTCCATAGAACCGGTTTCTAAGCTGATCCGCTGATAGCCCCTCCGCCTTGCTTCTTCAAGCATATGGCGGAGGATCTGGTTGGCTGCGCCTTTTCTGACATGATGCCGAGAGGTTTTCATTGATTTGATCTCACCGTGCCGGCTGTTTAGCTCCTTTAAGGCACCGCAGCCGAGCAGGATGCCGTTTTCCCTCGCACTCCAAAACGTAACGTCAGGCTGACGCAGCCGGTCCGCATTGAGCGCGTGTATACTTTCCGGAGGAGAATGCATGGTCATGCTCTTCAAATGGTCCTGCAAAAGCGCAATGACATCCGGCGCTGTGACATCTTCTTTCCTTACGTCCACTTCAAACCACCCTTGCTGTGCATGTTTCTTTGACCATAGCAAAGGTTCACAGCCTGCGCCATTCCATTGTCCGGAAATGTGACAGGGTATTTGGCCTTTCCGGTTTCTTGTACCTATCCAAAAATGAGGCAATAGTTGCAATACATTTCTCGAAAAAGCGGTATCAAAAATTGGAAAACATGGTATAATAATTGTAACAAAATGTTCAAAAAACGACCACAAAACAGACACATTTCACTCTCTGTATTTCATTTTGGAAACGCTCCCATAAAATGAAAGGAGACATGTAAGATGGACATGTTTTTTGCTTATTTACTGGTCGCGAGCGCAACACCCCTCTTTATCTGGCTGGATAACAAAAAAGTCGCTCTTTCGGCCATACCGCCAATTATTCTCATGTGGGTTTTCTTCTACTTTTACGCAACCAGCAGCCTATCCCCTCTCGGCCACACACTCATGATCATCCTGTTTGCCGTCAACGTCATCGTTGCCCATATCGCCGCCTTTATCATTTACGGCCTTCCGCGCCTGCGCCGGAGAAGAAGCCAATAAAGGCACAAAAAACCCTCTTCGCATAAACGAAGAGGGTTTCTTTTTATTCCTGATGTTCGGAATGATGCTTCGCACCGCCAGGAGGGTTTCCATCCATATGGTCACCGTGATGGTAGTGCGCCGCAAAGATCCAGATGGAACCAAGGATGATAACAATCGCTCCGAAAAATCCGAAGAGCGTGTTTCCGACTTGAATTCCGCCGTTTTCGCTTTCTGTCATGTGCATGAACATGAGAAGCTGAAGACCGGCTTGGATAAATGCGAATCCGAAAATGATCCAGAGTTTTGCTGATGAGCTTAAATCCGTATATACTGCAACCCAAAGGGCCAGCAGGGTCAGAATAATAGACAACGCAAAACCTACGATATGCTTCCACGGAAAGTGGCTGTGTTCAGCAGATTTGTTTGCCATATTATAGTCCCCCCAATCCGATGAGATAGACGCCTGTAAAGATGAAGATCCAAACAACGTCTAAGAAGTGCCAGTATAAACTTGAGATAAAGATTTTTGAAGACGTCTGCGGCGTTAATCCGCGTTTCTTCAATTGCAGTAAGATGCCGGCAATCCAGAAGATACCGATCGTTACGTGCGTTCCGTGCGTTCCCAGAAGGACGAAGAATCCAGACCAGAAAGCACTTGTACCGAGAGATGCTCCTTCATGTACATAGTGGATGAACTCGTTAAGCTCACATCCGACGAAGCCCGCGCCGAGAAGAAGCGTAATGATCGTCCAAATGACGACGCCTTTTAAACTTCCGCGACGCATTTCATGAACAGCGATCCCGCAGGTGAAACTGCTGATCAGAAGCAGGAATGTCATGATCATGACAAGCTTCACTTCAAATAATTCAGCCGGTAAGACTCCTCCTGCTGTTCTTCTTTGAAGAACGAAGAAGGTTGCAAATAGTGTTGAGAACAACACAATCTCTGCCCCTAAAAAGATCCAAAACCCGAGAATATTGAGTCTGCCGGTTTCAGATTGATATTCCATAGGCGCGTTAGAATTGCCGTGTTCTGCATGTTCCATAAATCACGCCTCCTTTATTCGGAAATCTTTCTTTCCGTCTCTTTTATTTCTTCAACAGGTATATAGTAGCCATTGTCATATTCAAATGAACGAAGCACCATGCAAAGCAGAATGCCGATCAAACCGACAATGCCCATCCAGAACCATTCAAATACAAGCCCGAAGCCTGCAATACCGAACGCCACTGACATAATAAGCGGTCTTCCGGAGTTGTGCGGCATATGGATTTTCTTGAACTTGCTTTCCGGATGAATATCCGTTTTGTCTTCTTTCAATTGCAGTAACGCATCTTGAGATTTCACTTCAGGAAGCACCGCAAAGTTGTAATGCGGCGGAATCGCAGATGAAGTCGCCCACTCAAGCGTACGTCCCACGCCCCATGAATCTCCGCTGATCTCGCGAGTAGAGTAGCGGAAGCTGTAGTAGATGTTATAGCAAAGGATTAAGAATCCGACACCCATCATGAAGGCTCCGACAGTTGAAATAAAGTTCAATGCAGTCCATCCGTCATTCGGTCCGTAAGTGTAAATACGGCGAGGCATACCTTGCAGCCCCAAGAAGTATTGAGGGAAGAAACATACATTAAATCCGATCATAAAGATCCAGAAGAACCATTTTCCGATTCTTTCGTTCAGCTTGTGGCCGAACATTTTCGGATACCAGAAAATAAATCCTGCGAAACATGCAAATACCGTACCCGCGATCAGCACATAGTGGAAGTGAGATACGAGGAAGTACGTATTATGGTATTGATAATCCGCTGCAGCCATCGCAAGCATAACCCCTGTTACCCCGCCGACAACGAAGTTCGGGATGAACGCAAGCGCCCACAGCATCGGTGTTGTAAAACTGATCCGGCCTTTATACATCGTAAAGAGCCAGTTAAAGATTTTAACCCCGGTCGGAACCGAAATCGCCATCGTTGTAATCGAGAAGAAAGAGTTAACGGACGCACTGTTCCCCATTGTGAAGAAGTGGTGAGTCCATACAAGGAAACTCAGGACGGAAATGGCGATAATTGAGCCGACCATCGCTTTGTAACCGAATAACTGCTTTCTTGCAAACGCTGAAATAATTTCAGAGAAAATACCGAATGCCGGTAAGATAACGATATATACTTCAGGGTGTCCCCAAATCCAGAACAAGTTAGCCCAAAGCATCGGCATACCGCCGGCTTCCAGCGTGAAAAAGTGAGCGCCGAACAAACGGTCAAATGATAACAGCGCCAATGCCACTGTCAAAACAGGGAAGGCGAATACGATAATAACCATTGTAATCAGCGTCGTCCATGTGAACATCGGCATACGCATCAGCGTCATGCCTTTCGTACGCATTTTCAGGATCGTCACCATAAAGTTGATACCCGTCATCAGCGTACCGATACCGGCAATCTGAAGACCGAGCAGGTAGAAGTTCTCACCAGGCCCGGGACTCATGTCGTTGCTTGCCAGCGGCATGTAACTCGTCCAGCCTGCGTTCGGAGAACCTCCGATAACGAAAGAAATATTGAAAAGCATCGCACCTACGAAGAACGTCCAGAAACTCAGGTTGTTCAAGTAAGGGAATGCTACGTCGCGCGCACCGATCTGCAAAGGTACGACAACGTTGATCAGACCGATTAAAAACGGCATCGCCATGAAGATAATCATGATCGTACCGTGAGTCGTAAAGATCTCATTATAGTGGTTTGAGTCTAAAAAACTGTTATTAGGAAGCGCTAACTGGGCGCGCATCATCAAGCCGTCGACCCCGCCGCGGAACAGCATGATAACAGCAGAGATAATGTACATGATTCCAAGTTTCTTATGGTCTACAGACGTAAGCCATTCAGACCAGAGCCACTTCCACTTTTTGAAGTATGTGAGTACAACGATGATAGCGATAGTGGAAAGCGCAATGGAAACTTGTGCGCCCAGAATTAATGGGTCACCTGTTACAAAAAATTCATCCCATCTCAATTTCATTCGGGCTTCCTCCTTTCTTGTTCAATTTCAATCTTGTTTATCGTCGGATACTTTAAATTCGTTTTTCTTTACATTTTCCCACGGATCTGTTTTAGAGTGCGGTGATACGGCTTTGTAGCCAAGGCGTTTGCGCGCCTCCATCGCATATTCGGCATCTTGGCCGTGGTCAACGTATTTTAAGTGTGTAGAAGAGAACGTTAATTTACCGACATTCTCCGGAAGCATCAGTTCGTCATACTTCTCTTTCGTCAGCTTTGGAGAATCGCTTTGGGCTTTTTTCACCCAGCTGTTAAAGTCTTTTTGCGTAACAGCTTTTACGTTGAATTTCTGGTCGGCAAAGTGTTCGCCGGTGAAGTTCGCGTTGCGGCCTTCATATGTTCCCACTTTGTCAGCCTGTAAGTATTGATCCATCAGCATTCCCGCCATCGCGTATTTTTGTCCCCCAAGCTGAGGAATCCATAGCGATGCCATTGAATCGGCTGAAGAAATTTTAAATAAAACCGGACGGTCTACAGGAATGTTCAGGTAGTTAACCGTCTCAATATCCTGCTCTGGGTAGCTGAATACCCATTTCCAGTCTACCGAAGTAGCATAAACAACAAGAGGCTCTTTATCCTTTGTCGCTTCAGGCGCTTTTTCTAACGAATATATCGTCTGTACGGTAGGCACAGAAAGTGCAATAACAATTAAAATTGGGATCACTGTCCAGACTACTTCTAAGAACGTGTTGCCGTGCATCTCGGGCTTGTAATTTCCGCTGTCTTTGCCTTTGCGGTCGCGGTATTTCACTAAAATGATTGTAAATAGTACGAATACGACGCCGACAATGAACAGCATAAATCCGATTGACAAGAGAATCAGATCTTTCTGCTGGTCTGCTACAGGTCCTTTCGGATCTAAAACGGAAATGTCGCTGCATCCGCCCAGTACGAAAACAACAGCCAACATCGCTATTAAAAGTAACGGTTTAAATGCTCTGAACAAGAAGATCACCATCCTTCCTATTGATGTAGTGAATCTGAAATGTACTTTCTCAAAATCTTTTCTCTATCTACCTTGTTATGCTATCAAAATCTGCCCTTATTAGCTTTATTTTTTTCTAAAGTTCATCTTTTTTTCGACCTAATGTCACAAAATCGTCAAAAAATGCATGAACTTTTTCCACTTGCGCAAATCAAACATAAAAAGTTTTAGATCATTTAGCATATATAGAGAAAAAAGATAGTGAGAACGAATAATACCAAATAAAGGTTTACCATAATAAAAAACGCTGGTCAACAAAAAGTTTCATTTTGTTAAACATTCTACAAAAGAAATATTTTTTCCTTTGCTCACACCTTTTCACACGGTTTCCATTTTAACGCAACGCATTGTGAAAAAAAAGACCGGAACGCGCCTTGATATGTTCATTATAAAAAACGCATTCATATGTTTAATATGGACAAAACGAAGGTAACATATAGGCATAAATAATAAAAAATAGGAAGTGATATTTATGGGTTTTATCGTATCTCTGATTGTCGCTATTATTATCGGCTGGATCGGAAGTTTATTTGTAAAAGGCAGTATGCCCGGAGGAATCATCGGGTCAATGATCGCCGGTCTGATCGGCGCATGGATCGGGCACGGACTGCTCGGCACATGGGGTCCTCACCTTGCCGGCTTTGCCATCATTCCGGCAATCATCGGAGCTGCGATCGTGGTATTCTTATTCAGCCTGATCGCCAGAAGCAGAGGATAAAAAAAAGCCTCGTCCCTTATGGGATGGGGCTTTTTTCCGGTAGAGCGCCCAAATGGCGGATAAACCGCCGGAAAGCCGCTCTGCCTTCTTCTGTCTGTTTAAAGACGCCGGCATGCTCCAGTATCCGCGCAAAGGCATGGCCGATTTCCTCTTTCAGAATCTGTTCCGCGTTTTCTTTCGTTATCTTCCGCTTATGCAGCACACTGAGCGCCCAATCTTTATGCGCTGCCGCAGAAAGGTCTGCCGTTAAGACCGCTTCCGGGTCCGGTGAGCACAGCGCTTCAGCCGTGTATTTCATTTCTTGTTCAAGGCGGCCCGGCAGAATCGCAAGCCCCATTACCTCAATCAGTCCGATATTTTCTTTTTTCAGGTGATGAACTTCCTGATGGGGATGAAAAATTCCCAGCGGATGCTCATCAGAGGTGCGGTTATTTCTGAGGACGAGATCTAATTCGAATAAACCGTTTCTCCGCCGGGCAATCGGCGTAATTGTATTGTGCGGTGTTTCTCCTGAATAGGCGAGGAGATCAGCCGCCTCATCGGAATAACCGCGCCATGCCCGCAGGATGGCATCCGCCGCGCCGGAAAGCTCAGACGCGCTCTCGCTTTGCAGGCGGATGACCGACATCGGCCACTTCACAATTCCCAACACCGTTTTCGGATAGTCAGGCAGCCTGTACCGGCTTTCTGTCTCCGCCCGCGCCATCGGGAATTCATAATTGCCCCCCTGAAAATGGTCGTGGCTTAAAATACTGCCGCCAACAATCGGCAGATCAGCATTGGAACCGAGAAAATAGTGAGGATACTGGCTGACGAACGACAGCAGCCGGTCAAACGTTTTTTTACTGATCTTCATAGGTTCGTGCCGGTCTTTCAAAACGATGCAATGCTCCCGGTAATACACATACGGAGAAAATTGCAGAAACCACTGCTCATCGCCGAGAATCACCGGAATGACACGAAGGTTTTGACGCGCCGGGTGATCCGGTCTCCCCTCGTACCCGACATTTTCTTTACAAAGAACACATCTCGGATAATCGGATTGAGGCTGCTCTTTGGCAGCCGCAATTGCTTTCGGATCTTTTTCCGGTTTTGAAAGGTTGATCGTGATGTCCAGCTTTCCGTAAGCCGTCTCAGCCGTCCACCCGACATTCCGCTGTATTCTGTCCGAACGGATATAATACACATCCTCTGAAAATCGGTAAAACGCCTTTGTCGCCTGCTCCGGCCCGTGCACCGCCTTTGTTTCTTCAAAACGACGGACAATCTCGGACGGCTGCGGGACAAAGCAGCCCATGATCTTCGCGCTCAGCAGGTCGCGATAGGTGTCTGTATCGGCTGTAATCCGGCCCGTTTCTGCCGCCCATTCATAAATCGGGGCCAATATGTCCGGCAATGATGCCGCCGATTCATTTTCTTTCTGTTCTGAAACTTCCGGATGGGTGATATGCAAAGCTTCATATAAACGGTTTCTTGTATATTCAATATCAAGATAGGAAATCAGCTCTTTTTGCAATCCGTACCGGATTAAACGTTCCACGTGCCGCTCAATTGCCATCGTCATCCCCCTTTAGTTCTCTCGCTCCGGCTCCGACATCCGCCGTGTAAAAGTCAGCTTTTCTCCCTGTCTTTTCCTCATAGCGGGCTCCTGCCGTTTCAATAAAATCCGAAACCGCATCGTCCTTGACGATACTGACTGTACAGCCGCCGAAACCGGCTCCCGTCATCCTTGATCCGATCACCCCGCCGTGGCGCCAGGCCGCTTCAGCCAGTGTATCCAGCTCATGACTCGTCACCTCGTAGTCATCGCGTAAAGAGAGATGCGAATCCCTCATTAATTCACCGATATGATGAAGCTGATTGTTACTGAACATGTCGGCTGCCTCTATTGTGCGGTGATTTTCATAGACGGCGTGTTTCGCCCGGCGTCTGTTCACTTCATTCTGAATCAGCTCCGCATGAGCGTCAAAAGCGGAAGGGGTCAGCTCTCCCAGTGATTGAACGGAAAGATGCTTCTGAAGATCACAAAGCGCTTCCCCGCACTCCTTGAGCCTCGTATTATAGCCTGAGTCTGCAAGCGTTCGTTTTTTATTGGTATTTGCAATAACGATCGACAGCCCCGACAGCCCGAGTTTTGTATATTCAAAGCTGAGCGTCCCGCAATTCAGCAGAATCGCATGATGTTTCTTTCCCATTCCGATGGCGAATTGATCCATTATTCCGCAGCTGACGCCGATAAAGGAATTTTCCGCCGTCTGAGCGAGCTTCACCAAGTCGAGCATATCCGCCTCAAGCTCATGGCATTCCTTGAGAATGACCGCCGTAACAAGTTCAATGGAAGCCGAAGATGACAGCCCCGCGCCGTTCGGGATGTTTCCCCAGAACACAATATCGAAGCCGTGCGGAAGGGAAAAACCGCTGCCGAGACATTCCGCCATGACCCCTTTCGGATAGTTGGCCCACCCGTCCTCTTTTTGATAACGGATATCATCGAGACTGCATTCCTTTATGCCCGCTTCCTTAAATTGATGAGAGTACATTCTGACGAGCCTGTCCCCTCTCTCCCGGACGGCTGCATATGTACCGATCGTCAGCGCGCACGGAAAGACGTGGCCCCCGTTATAATCCGTATGCTCTCCGATGAGATTCACTCTGCCGGGCGCAAAGAAAATGCGCAGGTCCTCCGATTCCCCGAATACATCAGCAAACGCTTTCTTTATTTTGTGCTTCATACGCATCCCCTTTCACCATTACACTTTCCCCCGGGGCGCGGAAAGAAACCGTTATGACACGCCCTCTTCTTTCGCTTTTCTGAAGACAATCCACTTGCTGGCCGCATAGTTGACGACTACGATAATGACGTTATCGGCGATTTTCGCCAACGTTTCGTTCATATGAAATTGACTGACCAGAAGAATCATCATGGCGAGATCGATGGCGAGAGACAATACCCGCACGCTGAAAAAGGCCGTCAATTCTTTCATCAGACTCCGCATCCCCGCGGTCTTTTGCTGAAATACATACAGTTTATTCGTGACATATGCAAATAGAACGGACAGAATCCAAGCAGCGACGGTCGCCGCCTTGTAATCCATCTCAAAGGCCGACGTCAGAATGTAAAAACTGACGATATTCACGATGGTCGTGAATATCCCCATAATGATATACATCATAATTTCTCTGTAGCGCATGGCAGTTCCTCGCTTTCTGAAAGACTTTTCTAAACCTTTTGTCAAATCAAGAAGAACGTTACCCCGATTTTCTGCCGCTGACAAAAACATAGAGCGCGTCAAACATGCTGCGGAAAGTAACCGGCCTTCCCAGCACATTGGATTGCTTAATCATCCCGTCGATGAGCGCGCACATCATGTTAGCGGTATGCTCGGTATCTATATGGTCTTCTATTAAATTTCTCGATTTGAGCCAATTTATGTACATGGTGCTTTCTTCTATCCATAACTTATAAAGACGGATATAAGCTTCATATTCACTGACGACTTTGTAAGTAGGCATATGAACGGCAAAAGACACAACATTCCAGGCAGGCTTGCTGTTTACAAACCGCATCAACAAGCTGGCCGCGCTTGCCGCAGCTTCACAAAGCGTCAACGGCCGCGCTGTTTGCTTTTCTAATTCGTCGAGATAGCCAGTGATAATCCTTTTTTTAATCTGACGCCTGTCTAACAAATGCTTCAGAAAATCTTCCTTGCTTTCAAAATGAACGTAAAACGCGCCTTTGCTGAAACCCGCCGCTTTACTGATGTCATCGATTGAGACTGAATCGTAAGCTCTTTCAATCAGGAGATGAAGGCCTGCGTCAATAAAACTTTCAAATGTTTCTTCTCTCTTAATTTGAAATTTGTTTTTTTTCATTTTTTACCCCAGCTGTTTGATCATTCACTTTATCTTACACCGAATCATTCTTTTGCGGTATTTTTTATGCAAAAAGAATATGCTAGTCGACGCTTTGAGGGTAAATGTTAATAGGTCATATGATTTATTTTTATTTGCATACTATCCAGTCAGTATTTATTTGTTTATTATTATACGTAAGAATTCTTGAAGGATTTTGGTTATTTCAGTCATTTTCTTAGGGAATAGGTAGGTGAATTCATCTTCAATTTGGGATTACCGGCCAACTATGTGTGATATTTGTTATACATTGGCTGCTGTAGCTGGGCAAATCAATTTTTCAATTGGAGGTTCTTATGAAAACTCATGTAATGAAAGATATAGATCAAGATTGGCAATTGTTAATTCAAGAGGCTAGAATCATGGGTTTGCACATTGACGATGTGAGGCGCTTCTTAAATACTGAAAAAGCGGTGAAGAAAAAAACACCAATGAAAAACACCATCCGCCAGCGGTAAGATTACAGGCGGATCCTTTTACTATATGACCTGCCACAGTCCGCCCGCACCCGAGTTTTCAAAGGAACATCCGCAATAAGAGGGGAATCAGAGAACAAACCGTATACCGGACAACCATTCCCGTCCGCATTCCGCAATTGAACAGCCAAACATGGTGATATGAGATCCCCCCGCTGCATATCTTGTGTATATGCCCATTTATGAGGTGATACACAGATGGATACGAATCCCTATTATGATGAAAAACAACAGAACTACTACGAAGGCCTGAATCCTTATTTATTGAACAAAATAGACGAAAACTGGCGGACAGTGCTTGATGTCGGCTGCGGCACAGGCAATTTAGGAGCGGCGATCGAAGACCGCGGAATAACGGTTTACGGCATTGAAGCGTATCCCGAAGCCGCAAAAAAGGCGGAAAGCAAATTGAGCCACGTGCTTTGCGGCGACATTGAATCCGCCATTCTTCCGTACGAATCTGAACAATTCGACTGCATGCTGTTTGGAGACGTTCTTGAGCATCTTATCGACCCGTGGTCCTTGCTGAAAAAGCTTCGCCCGTATGTAAAAAAAGACGGCACGGTGCTTGCATGCATACCGAATGTCGGCCACATCTCAGTGGTGCTGGAGCTTTTAGCCGGCAAATGGACTTACAGGGACGCCGGATTAATGGATCAGACCCACCTGCGTTTTTTTACCCGTGAAGAGACGCTTTCATTATTTAAAGCCGCCGGCTATGAGGTGAAACGCATTGAGGCGATCCGCGTTGATCACCCCTCTTATCACAAAGCCATTGCATCATTGCACGAAATATGCGTACAGCTTGGCATAAGGCATGACTTTATGACAGAAGCATCGGCGTATCAATATGTGATTGAGGCCGAGAGGAGCATGTAATGGATTCACATTCATTTCTGTTTGTCGTCTGTGTGAATGACGAGTCGCTGTACTCCCGGTGCAAAAGCCATATCATGCAGCTTACCGTCCCCCCTTCATACTCCGTTGATATCATGCCGATATACGATTCAGCAAGCATGGCCTCGTCCTACAACAAAGCGCTGAGACACCCCTCCAAATATAAAATTTATCTGCATCAGGATACCTTTATCATTCATCAGCATTTCCTTCATGACATGATTCATATCTTTCAATCTCATCAGGATCTCGGCCTTCTCGGTGTCGCCGGCTGCAAAACCCTGCCGCCGAACGGCATTTGGTGGGAAAGCGGAGAGCGGATGGGAAAAGTGATTGAATACCGGGGGAATGCTTATCACCCGCTGGTCTTTGAGCACGGTGATGAAGACGGACTGTTTACGCCCGCCGACGCCATTGACGGCTTGTTAATGGCGGCTCAATATGACGTGGAGTGGCGGGAGGATTTGTTTCGCGGCTTTCATTTTTACGACACATCACAGTCGCTTGAATTTCAAAAACACGGCTATCAAGTCGGCGTCGCCTGCCAAAAAGACCCTTGGTGCCTTCATTTTTGCGGCGACTCATTTGACGCCGCGGCTTATGAAGCGGACAGACAAACATTTGTCAAACACTATATGGCAAAGCCCTCTCGCTGATCGAGAGGGCTTTTTACGGGTTAACGTTTATTCAGTTCCCGCTCAATGATTTGTTCAAAGGTTTCCTTTCCCGCCGCGCCAGGGATTCTCTCATCGCCGATGATAAACGTCGGCACTGCCGTAATGCCGGCTTCCTCATAAGCATGGCGGAGCGCTTCCCGCTGTACGTGTCTGTACGCTCTTGTCTCAAGCGCCTCTTTGAAGGCAGCGCCGTCAAGTCCGGCTTCTTCCGCAAGCTTTGTCAGCACGCCAACGTCACCGATATTTTGTTCTTCCTGAAAGAACGCCTGAAAAACGCGTGTATGGTATTCGCTTCCTTTCCCATGTTCCTTTGCGAAATGAAAGCCTTCAAATGCCAAATCCGTGTAAGGATGCGGTGACACGCGGGGGAACGTGATGTCAACGCCTAAAGACTGCGCCATCGGCTCAATGGAGTTTTTCCACATCTGCCGCTTGGCGGGATCATTCACCGGATCAAGTTTCGGCGAGGGGCTCGGACGCAATTCAAACGGCATCCATTCCACCTGTACGTCCTTGTCCTTGATTGCTTCTTCAAACGCCGCTTTGCCGACAAAGCAAAACGGACATACATAATCAGAATATACTTTAATCTGCAGTGTCATTGTAAGTCTCCTTTCCTTTTCATTTTAAGTTGTAACATATATAGTTACAAGTGTTTTTTAAAAAACACCCTCCATATGGAAGGTGTCACGATTCCAGCAGCCTTTGGGCGATATATTCTCCTTTTTTACAGCCGCCGGGACAGGCGAATAAGGAAGAGCCGATCGTTTGTGTGTATTCATTCAGCGCATCCTTTTCCGCCAAAGCCTTCAGCATGGGGATAAATTGGCGGTCCGGGTCTTTTTGAAAACAGATAAACAGCAGGCCTGCGTCAACATAGCCCGTCTTCGGATCAATTCCGTCCGTATAGGAAAATGCCCGGCGCAGAATCTGTCTGCCGGTTGATTTTGCCACGCTGACATGCGAGTCGGCAGGAATTTGATTCAGCTTCACGGGATCGTTTTCCTTTTTTTGTCCGAAAGGCGCGCCCGAGCTTTTCACCCGCCCGAACGTGTCCTCTTGTTCCTTCAAGGATGAACGGTCCCATATATCTAAAAACATCTTAATTTTCCTAAACGCCATGTACGTGCCGCCCGTCATCCAGTCCGGCTCACCTGATTGAACCCAAACGATCGAATTCATCAGGTTTTCATCCTTTGTGCTTTGGTTGCCGGTGCCGTCTTTGAATCCGAAGAGGTTGCGCGGCGTTTCCCCGTTTTTCCCGCCGCTTAAGAAACCTTTATTGAGAAAGCGGACTTCGCACACGCCTGCTGCCTGTTTCATCAGGTTGCGCACCGCGTGAAACGCCGTTTGTTCATTATCCGCGCAGACCTGTATGACGATATCACCGCCGCCTTGTTTCTTATCGAGCTTGTCGTTAGGCATCGGCGGAATATCGGCGAGATGCTTCGGTTTTTTATCTTTCAGTCCGAAGCGGTCCTTCCCGTCTTTCTCGAAAAACCCGGGGCCGAAGCCGAAGGTAACGGTCAAATTCGCCGGGGCCAGATCCTGCGACTCCCCGGTATCCTGCGGAGGCATATATTTATTTTTCTGTTCGCCCGACGGGACGGCGCCTGAAGTCAGCAGCTGTGTCAGGCTTGTCCATTGTTTGAAAAGGGAGATGACATCGGCTTTGTCGCTTGACATGATATCAAGCGCTGCAAAATACACATACGTCTGATGCGCCGTTGTGATTCCTGCTTGGTGCTTTCCGTAAAAAGGAACGATTTGATCACGATCACGTTTTTCATCATTCTTCTTTGAAGCGGTGGCCGCCGGTTTGAAGAGCGGCGCGAGTCCTCCGAGGCCGCTCGCTCCGACAGCGACGGCGGCGCCCGCGACGGCGCCCCACTTCAGGACATCCCGTCTGTGGATCTGTTTTTCCTTGTTTTGTTCATCGCTCATGCTGTGTCTTAACTCCTTTTAAAGCACATCGGCAATCTTCGACATGGTTTCAGAAAGGGCCGTCAGCTTCGTGCTTATCTCTCTGATTTGATCTGTACTTAATGTATCACAAGACGTATACGATTGATCGCACGTTTTGATTTCGACATCAAAACTTCAAATTCGCTGAATTCCGCATCAAGTTTTTCCGTGACCTCGAAATGATCTTTCACTGCGCGCTTTTTACTGGTTCATAGAGTGCTTTTAAGCCTTCGGCGCCGGCGGTGATTGGTTCAGGCATCACTTTGAGCAAAGCGATAGAGCCGTCAAACGCTTCGGTCGATATTGCAAGCTGATTGCCCTGTTCTTGACATACGGCTTATATTCTCCAAGTCCGTCACTGCCTTTTTGCGCACACAGAAAAAGGGCCGCCCTATCGGGACAGCCCTGCTTTGGAGTGCTGAATTTCCTCTGAAAACTTGCGCGCTGCCGCTTTTGGATCTTCGGCTTGGCTGATGGCGCTGATCATGCTGACGCCGTCTGCACCCGCTTCAATGACGGGCGCCGCGTTGTCAGCCGTAATGCCGCCGATTCCTACAATCGGAATGCTGATGCCCTGACGCCGCACCTCTTCAATCAATGTAACGCCCTGCACAGCTTCAGCATCTTTTTTTGTTTCGGTCGGATAGACCGGGCCCATTCCGACGTAATCGGCTCCGGCGGCTTCCGCCCGCTTCACCTCGGAGACGTTATGTGCTGACACACCCAGAATCATATCGCCGATTGCCGCTCTCGTTTCTTCGGCGTCTGCGTCATCCTGTCCGATATGCACTCCGTCCGCCTGAAGGCGCAAGCCCAATTCGACATCATCATTAATGATGAAAGGAATCCCGGCCTGCCTGCAGACATCCTGCACCTGCTTCGCGAACAGGACACGTTCATCCCCTGTTAAAGAACCGCTCCCCTTTTCCCGAAATTGAAAAAGCGTAGCGCCGCCCTCAATGGCTTTTTTCACCACAGAAACGGGGTCTGCGCTTGTATTGTTTGATCCCATAATAAAATAAACCGATAACATATCCTTCATCATTTCCCGAGAAATACGCGTCATTTTACTGTCACCCTTTCAATTGCAGCAAGCTCGGCCGCTTCTTGTTCTGAGATGCTTGCCAGCTTGTTTAAAAGCTCAATCTGGAAGCTGCCCGGCCCCTTATGGACGGTGTCCAAAGCGGCAAGCTGAGCGGCGCTTCCGTATACAGAAACGGCTGAAACGGCCGCTTGCAGAACGTCCTGCCCCGCTGCGCAGAAGGCTCCGATTACAGACGTCAGCAGGCATCCCGCCCCCGTCACCTTCGTCAGCAGTTTATCACCGTTATGTACGGCGTATGTGTCGGTGCCGTCGGAGAGGACGTCGGTTTTTCCGGTAATCGCAATGACCGTCTTCAGCCCGCTTGCAGCCGTCTTAGCGAGGTGAACCACATCTCCTCCGGCTTCCCCCGCATCCACGCCTTTTATCTTCCAATCAGGGGCGCCGGCAATATTGGCGATTTCCGCGGCATTTCCGCGAATGGCGGACAAGCGGACCTCCTGTATGATCTTGCGGGCTGATGCCGTCCGAAACGGCGTGGCGCCGGCGCCTACCGGATCAAAAATGACCGGAACACCGTTTTCATTGGCCGATTTTCCGGCTGCGATCATAGCTTCAACCGACGCCGAACTGAGGGTGCCTATATTCAGGACGAGCGCTCCTGCGATTTTCGCCATGTCGGCGGCCTCCTCAATTGCATAAGCCATAACGGGCGATGCGCCGAGCGCGAGCAGTCCGTTAGCGGTGAAGTTCGTGACGACATTATTGGTGATACTGTGAACGAGCGGGTTTTGATCCCGCACTTTACTCAAGTGTTGAGCTGCGGTTTGTGCGTCCATGCTTAATCATCCTTTTTTCTCTTTTTCGGATTCCATAAATACGATTTCGTATGCTCCAGCCAGGCTCTGGCGGCAAAGGACATATAGCGGTCTTTCCGCCAAATGATGGCTAAATGCCACGGAATGACCGGATGAACGAGCGGAATGGTTCTGACTTTGTCAGGATCAAGACCGCGGCAGATTCTTTCCGGCAGCAGGCCGATACCGAGATTGGCGGATACCATTTCGCTGATAAAGTCCCACTGTGACGTTTCATAAATGACGTGCGGCCTGAATCCGGCTTTCACGCATTCCGTCATAATTCGATTATGAAGGACAAAATCCTCCCTGAAAAATATGAACGGCTCTTCTTTCAATTCGTGAAGACTGCATTCCTTCTCGTCCGCGAGCCGATGTGACGGATGGACGACGAGCATAAGGGTTTCCTTGACGATTGTGAACGTATGAAAAATCTCTTTATTCGCGGGAAGCACGACGACCCCGATATCAAGCGAGCCGTCCTCCACTCCTTGCTGCACTTTAATAGAGCCGTCCTCAACAAGCTGAAACGTCACATCGGGATATGTGACGCGGAAGTCACCGAGCACTCTCGGGAAAAAGCCGGACCCGATCATCGGCGGAAGACCGATGCGGACGTGCCCTTTCTTCACTTCCATAATATCGTTCAGCTCTGACGTCAGGTTTTGGAATGACTTTGTGATTTCCTGCGCCTGCACATACATGCTCTGCCCGGCGTCAGTCAGTTCAACTTGCCGGCCATTGCGGTAAAACAGCTTAATGCCGAGCTCCGTCTCCAGGTTTTTAATCATTTTTGAGATTGTCGGCTGTGAAACATACAGCGACTGTGAAGCCTTCGTAAAGCTTTTCAAACGGGCCACTTCCAAGAAATACGTTAAGTGCCGGATATCCATTACATTTCATCCTTTCTATAGACAAAAGGAATACACATTATTCTTTATATGTATTTTACCTATAGCAAAACCTTCTGTACAATATAAATATAAGGGAGGCATCATTATGAAAAAATTGCTGCTTACCGTTATTCAAATCGCTCTGCTGTTTATATTTGCGCGTCTGATCAATTGGGTCACGGCGGCTCTTCATATAAATATTCCCGGCAGTATAATCGGGATTGTGATTCTTTTCACATTATTGCATTTCAAGATTATCAAACTTGAATGGATTGAGCTTGGCGCAGCATGGCTCCTCGGTGAGCTGCTGCTGTTTTTCATCCCGTCTGCCGTCGGAGTGATTGAATACGGAGATATTATGTCTAAATTCGGCGTAAGCATTTTACTTGTCGTCGTCATCAGCACATTTGTCGTGATGGTTTCAACAGGTACGCTTACACAGCTGATAGCAAAAAGAAAGGAGAAAAAACAAACGTGTTCATCGGAATCATAAGTTTATTCTTAACTGTCTTAGTATATTTGGGCGCGAAAAAACTCTACACTCGTTTTCCGCGGGTGTATACGTCGCCGCTTCTGATTACGCCCGCTGTTTTGGTCGTACTGCTGCTTCTTGTCAATGTCCCGTATCAGACATACAATCTCGGCGGCGGACTGCTGACCGATATGCTTCAGCCGGCAACAGTGGCGTTCGCTATCCCGCTTTATAAATATTTCCCGATTTTAAAGAAATACGCCGTGGAAATTATTTTGAACGTAGCGGTCGGTTCATGTATCGCCATTCTGTCAACGGCCTTTATCGCGAAATGGTTCCATCTCGGCAGCAGCTTAGTCGACAGTCTCGTGCCGCGATCCGTGACGACGCCGATTGCCATGAACGTTTCAGAAATGATCGGCGGGATGCCGGCCGTTACAGCGGTTTTCGTCATTTTAACGGCTTTATTGGGAACGATCATCGGGCCGATGGTCATCCGCTATTTCCGCATTGATAACGAAATTGCCCGGGGTGTGCTGCTCGGAACTAGCGCGCACGGAGCGGGAACATCTAAAGCATTTGAGCTCAGCTCCGTATCAGGAACGATCTCAAGCGTGTCCATGATTCTCGCCGCGATTATGACACTGTGCGCGGCCCCGATTTTGCTTTCGTTTTTTTAACCCTCATTAACTTCACTATATTTAAATTAAAAACACCATTTCTCTTAAGAAATGGTGTTTTTAGTAAACTCAATTTTAATAGCTATTACATTGAAACAATTACACCTCCATCCTTCACTTCAAATATTTCATCACTAATTGATTCAAGAAAGTTTTTATCGTGACTTGAAATAAGAATTAACTTGTTCCTTTTTTTATAGTCGATCAAAAAAGTCTTTATTTTATGAAGTGTTTCTTCATCCAATGCATTAGTTGGCTCATCAAGGATTAGCAAATCCGGATTTTCCATAATAGCTTGTCCAATAGCTAGACGTTGCTTCATTCCTAGTGAGAACTTCTTATACTTTCTTGAATCATTTTTATCCAAACCAACTATGTCTAATGCTTTATTAATATCTGCGTCCGTCGCTTTCTTTTTTATTGATGCAAGCACTTTTAAATTCTGTTTGCCCGTTAAGTGAGGAATAAATTCCGGATTTTCAATAACTATCCCCATGCTCTCTGGAAACGATATATCCTTATGTAAAATGCTTTGGTTCACAGTTATAACACCCTTTTCAGGAACGAGTAGCCCAGAAATCACTCTGAAAAGCATCGATTTCCCCGAACCGTTCACACCTTTAAATCCGTAAACCTTTCCTGAAAATAACTGTAGCGAAACATCATTTACTACCTTATTGGAATTAAGTGTTTTAGTGACATGGTCTAACTTTATTGTTAAAGACATATTGTTCTCCCTTTAAAAAAAGTTTTTGTGTCTAATTTGCTTAATTGCAAGCATAATTAAACAAATTGTTATTATAGTAAAGAAAAACAAATAACCACTATGATTAACTTCATGCGGAGTTATAAGAGTATTGCTAATAAAAGAGTAGAAACCAGGTAAAAAAGGTACGTCAATCCATACAGGAAGTATCAATAGACCATACACTACAAAAAAAGCTTGTATAGGTTTTACTTTCAAAATATAAATGGTTTGAAACAAACCACAAATTAACAAAGTTAAAAAAACTGTAAAAAAAGTATAGGCTGTATCATGGTCATATCTAAAATTTCCATGTTTTAAAAAAACAGCTATATGTACTAATAAAATTAACAACAGACAATAACTAGTACACATTACTATAGTAAAAAAGAGTTTGCCAAATAACCATTGTTTCCTCGAGGATACTCTAGTAAGGACAATAGAAATTGTTTTACTCCGTTGTTGATATAAATAATTACCATTAATCAACAAGTAAAATCCACAGATAAAGAAATAAGGGAACGGCATGAAAAATAATTCATTTCCCATCAACGACTCCCAAACAGAATTAATATTAATTATATTGAGACTATGGACTATCATAAATAGCAAAAAAGCAATAACAAAAATCCAAATTATCCATTGCCATTTATTCTGTCTCCAGATATTTTTCACATCATATAAATACATTTTTTATTTATCTCCTCAGTATTTGAAAAGACTTTGATAGTTTCAAGCAAATCAAGGATGTAAAAACAATTATAAATAATAGATATAATTTATCGTAAAACGTGGATGATATGGCCTGAACAAATATGATTGAAAAATAATCATACATATCATTAAATAGGATTAGTAGTACAATAACCGAACCAATTAACATTCCGTATCTTGGAAACTTCAATTCGAATATCAATATAACTAACTGAATAATTAATAAAACCATTACCCACCCTAATAACAAACATACTAGCTGCAATCCAATAGTCCCATTTGTATAAATTATAGTTTTAAGAAATGTACCAGGTGATAAAAGTAACGCTGTAAGTAAAGTACTTAATACTGCTAATACTAAAAACAAAATAGTCCTTAATAGGATAAGCTTAATAATAAAACTAAAAAAAATAGTTCTCTTATTAAACCGTGGTATAACATAATTTGAAAAATGCAAACTATTCAAAGACAACAAAAATACACATACTGTTATAAAGCTTGTAGGTCCACCTAATATGTTCAAGAAAATTTTCATAAAACTAATATCTATTGCTGAATTAATTGTATTATTATAAAATACGGCCGAATTTAACAACAGCAAAATTATAAATGTTAATAAAATTCTTTTGTAACTTATTTTCAGTAAATAATACAGAAAGTTATTGTTGAACATATCTTTTCAACCCAATATAAGTTCCTACTAATGAAATTGCTAAAACAAAAGATGGTATCGCAAACAGATATATAATCGAAATACCTGTAATAGTTTGAATGGGACTCATTAACAATATAGGCGATAACTGTGGGTAAAATATTTCGAAAACAGGTTCTAAAACCAAAATAATCAAAAACGGTGACACATATGCAAGATATTTATTCTTTAGGAAAGTAGACAAAAACACTCCTAAAATTGCAAAAGACCCTGCATAGTAAAACAAAATTAAAATATATATTGCCATGTAAATACTAGGATGATACTCTGCAATCTGATGAAACATTCCATAATTATCAACAAATTCAGTATACGGCAACTTGTTTCCGAACATTATTAACATCAATATGAATGATAACACAAAAGGGAGAACAAATAAGAAACCGCCGCTAATAAAGGCTGTTATCACTTTGGAACTAAAATATTTTAATAATGAACAACGTGATATAACAAATTGAAAATAACCATTTTGCTTTTCTTCTAATACATTTGTACTGTACGGTAAGCAAGAAATTAAAACAAATAAGAATATTAAGATACCGCTAATAACAGAGTCGTTCGTGCCTAACCAAAAATACAACGAAAAACTCAAATGATCTTTATCAAAATAAGGAAGAGAAAACTTTTGATAGATTGATATGAAAATATCAATAACGAAAAGGAGAATCATAATTAATAAAGAAAATTTATATTTTTTCGAGCTTAAAACTTCTATGAAATTATTTTTCAATAATTGATAAAACAAAAAAAAACCTCCCAATTCAAATAACTAGAAAGAAAAAATTCTTTCTAGTTATTATCAAATTCTATCTTCTACTATCTGGACTCCAAACTCCTTTTGCTGCAATAACTACTGCATTTGGAGGGCCTTGTACCTCTCCAGCAATTCTTACACCGAGTGCTTTACCATGATTCTTCTCAATTGCAACATTTGGTATATTCTTATGTTGACCACTACTAACAACTACGTAACGACCGCCTGATACATCCTTTTTATCTTTATTAACTATCCACAAATTTATTTTTCTGTCTCTACCTATCCATGAGTTTTTTTGATATACTGAGGAATCATTGTATTTAGTTCTAGACCCTGTATAGTTATTGGCACCAAATCCTTTTGGCATCTCGAGATAATAACCTGTATCTTTTGTGTCTCCTTTTGCCAAAGCATTAGTTGTAACTAAACCTGACAAAAGAACAATCGTTCCGAAAGAATATGTAAGTACTTTTTTGAATTTCACTATTGATCCTCCTTTTTTTGATATATAAGGATTGTATACAAAAAAATGTATTTAATCAAGTTTTTTTCTATTTTTATCAGACTTATTTCTTTTTTCTATATAAAGAGGTGTTTACTCTAGGATCATCGGACCGGGTCATCCGCTATTTCCGCATTGATAACGAAATTGCCCGGGGCGTGCTGCTCGGAACCAGCGCGCACGGAGCGGGAACATCTAAAGCATTTGAGCTCAGCTCCGTATCAGGAACGATCTCAAGCGTGTCCATGATTCTCGCCGCAATTATGACGCTGTGCGCGGCCCCGATTTTGCTTTCGTTTATGTCATAAAAGACTGCTCCTTACAGAGCGGTCTTTTTTTATTTGCTATGAAGGATTGATTCGTCTGTCCTTCATAAAAAGACGAAAACACGATATGATAAGATATGAAGTGAAAAGACTGAAGAACGGATGTGTCATATGAACGGCCAGCAGCGAAGCAGCATCAGAAAAGGACTTGAAGTCGATATCGTCCTGAAAGCCGATCAGCGTTCAGGAAAGCTGACAAGAGGAATCGTGAAGGATATTTTGACGAACTCAAGCTTCCACCCGCGCGGCATTAAGGTCCGCCTTGAAGACGGGCGAATCGGCCGGGTGCAGCACATTATTGAATAGAAAAAAGCCGGAGCTTCAGGGACTGACCCCATAAGATGAGACAAATAAAAACACCTTCAAGTTTGAATACGGATGATTGTTATCCGAAATTAGAC
>NZ_JAWRXC010000106.1:0-312 GCF_046535225.1 Bacillus sp. SIMBA_031 | reverse complement strand
GGGGTTGACGAAGGATCCGAGCAGGCGGATTTCCCGGACCAGCAGGTCGAAGGGTTCGATCGAAACCGTTGCGCCTTGCGGCATGACGCCGAGGATGACGGCGGTGCCGCCTTTTCGGGCGAGGCGGGGCGCCTGCTCGATGGTCTCCGGAACCCCCGCGCATTCGATGACTACATCTGCACCATCAGGGAGAATGCCGTTCTTGCCCGATATCAACTCAATGACATCGCCGGCTGACGGATCGACTGTCGCGGTTGCGCCAAGGTCTTCGGCGAGGCGGCGTTTTTCGGCATTGCGGGTCACCAGCACCAC
>NZ_JAWRXC010000105.1:0-313 GCF_046535225.1 Bacillus sp. SIMBA_031 | reverse complement strand
GCTACTTCTACTCCCGTGGGTTAGCCCCCGATAATTGCGATTTCGTCAACCTGGCTGAGCTCGACAAACTCGTTCCGGTGACCCTGATTGCATCCGCTGTTGGGGCCAATTCGGCTATCCACGGCAGACTATTTGGGAGCCGTAAGGGTAGCTCCCCTAGCAGCAGCAGGGGTGGATAAGCCATGAAAGTTTTCCCGCTTGTCGACGCTGGAACCGGGATCGCGGTTGACCGCAAATCAAGTCCCTCACTTCTGATGACCCCACCCTAGGCGCCACCTGTCAGCTTGAGGTACACCCCAACCTGACGTCAGAT
>NZ_JAWRXC010000104.1:0-315 GCF_046535225.1 Bacillus sp. SIMBA_031 | reverse complement strand
CACCGAGACTGTCTCACTTCCATGAAAAGACGTCACTGCTCGGAGCCCCAGCCGAGGAATGACGACCATGAAATCGCTGCTGATGGCTTCGGCCCGTGGTGGAACAGGCAGAACGACATTGGTGTGTCAGTTCGCCCATTATCTTCGTCGCGTACGTGGATATCGGGTGTTGGTGCTTGATCTGGCCGAGCCGGCGTGTAGTGCCATTTCGCTTACACGTGGTGTCCGTGCACGCTCGGTGACGCACACGACGCTCGATATTCGGTGCGACCAGCGACCTGATGTGACTGGACCATGCATTTGCGTGCTTGCGGC
>NZ_JAWRXC010000103.1:0-316 GCF_046535225.1 Bacillus sp. SIMBA_031 | reverse complement strand
ACAGATTAGCGTTTACAGAGCTCAAGGCCCTCACTTGTCCAGACATAATTCGACGAACATCGGCGTCAAGTGCATCTTTAAAGATCTTGCTGATGTCGGTGTCGTCGTCAGGGGTTCGATCAGTCATTTCGACCTCGCTTAATCTGGGCGCCAAGCGGACCGCTTAACGATACCGCCCACAAAATGCATTCGTTCAATCTGGTCCTGCGGGATCCGCAGCATTCCGTGCTTCTCGTTCACAGACGACAGGTGGACGATGCCATCGCGGACATAGGCCAGTTCCTTGACCATCACGCGGCCATCCTGCGACTTGACC
>NZ_JAWRXC010000102.1:0-318 GCF_046535225.1 Bacillus sp. SIMBA_031 | reverse complement strand
AAATGAAATTGTGAAGGTTTTGTGACATAGTGTTTGTGACAGTTTTGTCGAGGGCGCCTTTGGTCGAATTCGTCATGCCGCTTCTCTCCCGCAAGACGACCTGATAGCGTCGCCGCCATGCATTCCTCTCTCCAGCTTTCCCCTGATGACAAAGCCTTGCTCGATGGCCGCCACGGTGAGGCGGCTGCTTTTGCCATGCGGCTTCTCGTGCGTTTCGCCGAGGCTGTCGGCGCCACAAAACTGGTGGACATCGAGGCCGCCCATATCGACGGCTGTCTCTATCTCGGCGAGGTCAGCCTCGATTTCGTCGAGCGCATG
>NZ_JAWRXC010000101.1:0-318 GCF_046535225.1 Bacillus sp. SIMBA_031 | reverse complement strand
AGTCGGTTAGCGGCACAGAGATACAAGATGCCGCCGCCGCGGGCGTCGTCCAGACTTTCCCAGAAACTTTCGGAATGAACGCCGCCGCTTATCCTAGCAGTGCGTTATTCGATCAGTTGCTGCTTTTTCCGATGAAGCTCGGCTTGTCGATCGCGCTAGCCTCGACGGCGATGCTTGTTACCCCGACGCTGATGGCAAGCGGCTGCACCGATCGTCCTAACGTAGGCCGCTGAGCACCGCGAACCGCCATGATTTAAAGCTGCAGTCGACCTGGCGAAGTCCGCTATCGCGCATCCATTGCAACTGGCTTTCGACCGA
>NZ_JAWRXC010000100.1:0-319 GCF_046535225.1 Bacillus sp. SIMBA_031 | reverse complement strand
GTCGGGGCAAGTTTGTGGTCGAAATCCTTGGAACTCACGATCCTCGGAGCTTCGATGCTGCTGATCGAGAGCAGCGCGGTGTTGCTGTGCCGGAAGGTTGCGTTCCCTGCCAATTCAAGCCCCTGTTCATTTCCGTCCTGCAGTCTTGCGGTGACTGTACCCCGTAAGACTGAGCCCAAGCCCATTGCATGTGGTGCTTTTGGTGGGTGCCCCATCCTCGGCGCAGCCTAGGCAGCCGTTAAGGCGCCGAACGGTGTTAGCACACCCAGCGGTTTTAATGCACCGATCGGCCTTAACGCACCCATCGGCCCTTAATGCA
>NZ_JAWRXC010000099.1:0-320 GCF_046535225.1 Bacillus sp. SIMBA_031 | reverse complement strand
CTGGCACTAGCCATCGCGCTTTGCCGCCTGTCCGGCAACAAGGGACTGGAGTGGATTGCCCGCGCTTACGTCTTCGTCTTCCGCGGCGCGCCGCTGCTCGTCCAGATCTTCCTGCTCTATTACGGTCTCAGCCAGTTTCCGGCTGTCCGTCACAGCATATTCTGGCCCTTCCTGCGCGACCCCTACTGGTGCGCGGTGCTGGCACTGACGATGAATACCGCCGCCTATGCCAGCGAGATCATCCGCGGCGGGCTGCTTTCAGTTCCCTTCGGCCAGATCGAGGCGGCGCGCGCCTGCGGCATGCCGCGGCTGATGCAGTT
>NZ_JAWRXC010000098.1:0-324 GCF_046535225.1 Bacillus sp. SIMBA_031 | reverse complement strand
GCGCGGCCGCGGGTCAGGTTGGTGACCAGCAGGATGGCTTCTGCGGCGTGTATTTCTGGAATTTCGAGCGTCAGCAGGCATCCCTCGTGATCGAACTGCTCGCCGGTAATCCGCGCCATGCCCTGCGACGTCAGTTTCGAGCGAACCATCTCGAGTTCCTGGAAATTCAGGTGCACGGTGCCGCTGACGGCAGGAATTGTCTCTTCCAGCTCCGCCTCTCTGAGGCAGGCCGCGGCCGTGCCGCCATAGGCGCGCACCAGACCGCCGGCGCCAAGCAGCACACCGCCGAACCAGCGGGTGACGATGACGAGCGTCCTGTCGAGC
>NZ_JAWRXC010000033.1:0-835 GCF_046535225.1 Bacillus sp. SIMBA_031 | reverse complement strand
ACGTTGTGAGGGTAAACAACTGGCGGTATGGATGCGGCGGGACCAGAGAAAAATCACTCAGGGTCAATGCCAGCGCTTCGTTAATACAGATGTAGGTGTTCCACAGGGTAGCCAGCAGCATCCTGCGATGCAGATCCGGAACATAATGGTGCAGGGCGCTGACTTCCGCGTTTCCAGACTTTACGAAACACGGAAACCGAAGACCATTCATGTTGTTGCTCAGGTCGCAGACGTTTTGCAGCAGCAGTCGCTTCACGTTCGCTCGCGTATCGGTGATTCATTCTGCTAACCAGTAAGGCAACCCCGCCAGCCTAGCCGGGTCCTCAACGACAGGAGCACGATCATGCGCACCCGTGGGGCCGCCATGCCGGCGATAATGGCCTGCTTCTCGCCGAAACGTTTGGTGGCGGGACCAGTGACGAAGGCTTGAGCGAGGGCGTGCAAGATTCCGAATACCGCAAGCGACAGGCCGATCATCGTCGCGCTCCAGCGAAAGCGGTCCTCGCCGAAAATGACCCAGAGCGCTGCCGGCACCTGTCCTACGAGTTGCATGATAAAGAAGACAGTCATAAGTGCGGCGACGATAGTCATGCCCCGCGCCCACCGGAAGGAGCTGACTGGGTTGAAGGCTCTCAAGGGCATCGGTCGAGATCCCGGTGCCTAATGAGTGAGCTAACTTACATTAATTGCGTTGCGCTCACTGCCCGCTTTCCAGTCGGGAAACCTGTCGTGCCAGCTGCATTAATGAATCGGCCAACGCGCGGGGAGAGGCGGTTTGCGTATTGGGCGCCAGGGTGGTTTTTCTTTTCACCAGTGAGACGGGCAACAGCTGATT
>NZ_JAWRXC010000097.1:0-325 GCF_046535225.1 Bacillus sp. SIMBA_031 | reverse complement strand
CGGTGGCACTGATCCCAACAGCCTGCGGAGGCGCGGCATCTTCCTCCTCAACTGCAGCATCCGGCGGTAAGGCCCTTGACGGCCTCACCGGTGTCATTGGCGCCAAGGACTTCTCTGAGCAGTTCATCCTGGCCCACATCACCAGCCTCGTCCTGAACGCCCACGGAGCAAACACCACCACCAACACCAGCGTGGTGGGATCGGCCAACGTTCGAACGGCTTTCGAGACCGGCCAGTTCGCCGGATATTGGGAGTACACGGGAACTTCGTGGATCACCTACAACAAACAAACCACCCCCATCAAGGACAAAGCTGAGATGTTCAA
>NZ_JAWRXC010000096.1:0-326 GCF_046535225.1 Bacillus sp. SIMBA_031 | reverse complement strand
CCGTGTTCGTCGCGGGCAATGCGTTGTTGACAGCAGGCGGCCGACTCTGGTTCGGTGTCGGGACCGCACTGGCCTCACGCTATACAACCGCCTCGCTGGCTAGCTGGCTCGCGCTAATCATTTTCGCTGCGCTCAACAGTGACTCGGCCGTGCGCCTCAAACGGGTGATTTTCGTTGGGGCCTGCTCTACGCTGCTCATCGCATCGTATCAGCGCATGGCGTTCAAGTCCGACCATGACGTAGCCTACTCGCGCCTCGTTGCGGGGCTTGCGCTGCGCGCGCACGTCTACGATCCCGAGATCACCAAGGTGGTGTATCCGTTTCCC
>NZ_JAWRXC010000032.1:0-992 GCF_046535225.1 Bacillus sp. SIMBA_031 | reverse complement strand
GGAGGCATCAGTGACCAAACAGGAAAAAACCGCCCTTAACATGGCCCGCTTTATCAGAAGCCAGACATTAACGCTTCTGGAGAAACTCAACGAGCTGGACGCGGATGAACAGGCAGACATCTGTGAATCGCTTCACGACCACGCTGATGAGCTTTACCGCAGCTGCCTCGCGCGTTTCGGTGATGACGGTGAAAACCTCTGACACATGCAGCTCCCGGAGACGGTCACAGCTTGTCTGTAAGCGGATGCCGGGAGCAGACAAGCCCGTCAGGGCGCGTCAGCGGGTGTTGGCGGGTGTCGGGGCGCAGCCATGACCCAGTCACGTAGCGATAGCGGAGTGTATACTGGCTTAACTATGCGGCATCAGAGCAGATTGTACTGAGAGTGCACCATTGCGGTGTGAAATACCGCACAGATGCGTAAGGAGAAAATACCGCATCAGGCGCTCTTCCGCTTCCTCGCTCACTGACTCGCTGCGCTCGGTCGTTCGGCTGCGGCGAGCGGTATCAGCTCACTCAAAGGCGGTAATACGGTTATCCACAGAATCAGGGGATAACGCAGGAAAGAACATGTGAGCAAAAGGCCAGCAAAAGGCCAGGAACCGTAAAAAGGCCGCGTTGCTGGCGTTTTTCCATAGGCTCCGCCCCCCTGACGAGCATCACAAAAATCGACGCTCAAGTCAGAGGTGGCGAAACCCGACAGGACTATAAAGATACCAGGCGTTTCCCCCTGGAAGCTCCCTCGTGCGCTCTCCTGTTCCGACCCTGCCGCTTACCGGATACCTGTCCGCCTTTCTCCCTTCGGGAAGCGTGGCGCTTTCTCATAGCTCACGCTGTAGGTATCTCAGTTCGGTGTAGGTCGTTCGCTCCAAGCTGGGCTGTGTGCACGAACCCCCCGTTCAGCCCGACCGCTGCGCCTTATCCGGTAACTATCGTCTTGAGTCCAACCCGGTAAGACACGACTTATCGCCACTGGCAGCAGCCACTGGTAAC
>NZ_JAWRXC010000095.1:0-327 GCF_046535225.1 Bacillus sp. SIMBA_031 | reverse complement strand
GGGACCATTGCCGTCCCTGTCTCCGCAGTCGTCCCCGGGTTGGCGTGGCCGCTCGTTGCCGGGGCAGGAACGTGCGCGGCACTCGTGGCAGCTACAGCGCGGTTCATTGCCGGATTGCCGGGAGCTGCCTTGCCTTGGGCTGAGGGCTTCACCGGGGTTGCCGCCATGGCTGTCTTTTCCGGGCTCACCCTCGCCGTCGTGTGGCTGCTGCTTCACCCAAGGACGGTGATGGTGCATGCCGGGGACCTCCATGGTCGCATCACAGCATGGCTGGAACGGCACACCGAGCCACGCAATGTCCGTTCAGGCAGAGCGGCCAGGGGTGGG
>NZ_JAWRXC010000094.1:0-328 GCF_046535225.1 Bacillus sp. SIMBA_031 | reverse complement strand
TTCATCAGATTTTTAATAATAAAATACTTACAATGAAATGCATTATCCATTACATATGATTTATGTGTAATGATTAGTGTATCACCAGTTTTAAGATCTATCTCTTTTGATATGCCTTTTACTAATTGCGTATTCGGATCAAATTCTACAACACTGATTTTTTCACCAATAAATACGTGTAAGTTATTATTTTCTATTATTCGTTGGGAAAAGTAGCAGGCTGAAATAAGAATGAAAAGTGTAAAGAATATTTTGTTAGACATAATTGTGTAATTATTCTTGTTTATTAATTGATCCCTGATTCCTTTTCCTTAATCTAGTCATATAT
>NZ_JAWRXC010000093.1:0-328 GCF_046535225.1 Bacillus sp. SIMBA_031 | reverse complement strand
GGAAAGTACATGGCAAAGGACATGTTTGACGGCTTTGACCACACGCAATATAAGGACGAGGTGGAGCAGCGCTGGGGCAAGGACGCTTATGCCGCCAGCGACACATGGTGGCGGAACATGAGTCCCGAGGACAAGCAGCAGTGGCAGGAGCGCGTCCGTGCGCTGGGTGCGGATTGGATCTCCGCATCGAAGTCCGGCACTGCTCCTGACAGCCAAGTGGCCCAGGACCTTGCGCGCAGGCACGTCGAGTGGCTTACGGGGTTTCCAGGCACGCCGACGGCGGCTCCCGTCGGTGATGTAAAGGGGTACGTCACCGGACTCGGTGAAA
>NZ_JAWRXC010000031.1:0-998 GCF_046535225.1 Bacillus sp. SIMBA_031 | reverse complement strand
CTCGTGCTCTCAGACGGTTCCGCGTCCGGCCGGCCGTTTCTGCCGTTTGCCCTCCAGGATATGCAGGTGTTTTCTGCGTGCCGTGAGACGATGTGGGCGGTGCTTTCCTCAAAGGACGGCGCCTATCATATTGAGCTGTGTGATGAACACGGTGCGGTATGTGTCCGATTGACGGGGCTTACCGCCCGTTTTCTGGAAGAGGAAACGGAGGAAAAACCGCTCTTGCTTCAGCCAAAGTGGCAGGAATCACCGCCGAATGAAGGCGGCGGACAAGAAGAGTCTTTCAGATACGTGACGCTGTATGGCGGAATGAATGCTGAGGACATAAGCGGCGCCGTATGTGCGGCTGACAGCGAAGGTCCGATTGAAGACCGTTATGACGCCTGCGCGGCGGAGCTGTCAGCGATCGTCACGCGTCTTATCAAAGAAAAGCAGAAGAAAAAAACGCTGATCCAGCTTCTTGTCCCCGACAGGGGGGAAGACAATGTATTGGCGGGGCTGGCCGCTTTCCTGAAAACGGCTCACCTTGAACATCCGAAGCTGTACGGCCAAGTCATCCAAGCCGATCCGGACGAGTCAGCATCAGCGCTTCTTGCCAAGCTGAAAGAAAACCGGGTGCATCCTGAACAAGCGGAAATCCGTTATGAAGACGGCAAACGTCTCGTCAGAAACTGGCGTCATCTGCCGGCGCCTCAAAGCGCCGCCGTTCCGTGGAAAGACGAAGGGGTCTACCTCCTCACCGGGGGAGCGGGCGGCATCGGACTGATTTTCGCTGAAGAAATAGCCTCCCGCGTCAAAAATGCCGTCCTCGTATTAACGGGGAGGGCAGAAGTGCTTGATGAAGAGCGCTCCGCCCGCTTACGGCGCTTGGAAGCGTCGGGTGTCCGCGTATTGTATCAACCGGTTGACGTGACAGACAGAGCGGCGGTCATCGCCCTCGTCCGCGGCATACAGGAGGAGCACGGAACACTCGACGGGATCATTCACGGCGCAGGCGT
>NZ_JAWRXC010000092.1:0-330 GCF_046535225.1 Bacillus sp. SIMBA_031 | reverse complement strand
CGATGTCGCGGCTGTTTTGCGGCCATTCGTCGAGGAAATCGAAGACATCGTCGAGACCGGCGATCTCCTGAATGAAGTGCTTCCGCTGCGCGTAAATCGGGCGGTGAAAAGTTTCAAATGCCATGAGCTTCCTCCTGGCAGCCATCGGCACTGAACCGATAACATGCGTCACGGATATCATCTACGGGATGGATGATGCCGTCCTTGATCCGCACTGGCACCTCGCTTGGCTTATCAAGAGAGTGCCTCAAGCAGGGGTTCGACTGCTGCAAGGGGCCGGCCACAACCCTCACCATGCAGCATCCACGATCGTTCGCTCCGTTCTGCAAG
>NZ_JAWRXC010000091.1:0-330 GCF_046535225.1 Bacillus sp. SIMBA_031 | reverse complement strand
GGGGTGAAAGGCCAATCAAACTCCGTGATAGCTGGTTCTCCCCGAAATGCATTTAGGTGCAGCGTTGCGTGTTTCTTGCCGGAGGTAGAGCTACTGGATGGCCGATGGGCCCTACAAGGTTACTGACGTCAGCCAAACTCCGAATGCCGGTAAGTCAGAGCGCAGCAGTGAGACTGTGGGGGATAAGCTTCATAGTCGAGAGGGAAACAGCCCAGACCACCAACTAAGGCCCCTAAGCGTGTGCTAAGTGGGAAAGGATGTGGAGTTGCGAAGACAACCAGGAGGTTGGCTTAGAAGCAGCCATCCTTGAAAGAGTGCGTAATAGCTCAC
>NZ_JAWRXC010000090.1:0-331 GCF_046535225.1 Bacillus sp. SIMBA_031 | reverse complement strand
TTGTTTTGTCCTTGTCTCTTCGATCTCATCTTTTCTGAATGCGCTTGCATGGTACATTCCGTCCTTAATGATTTTCCGATTCTTTACCGGGCTCGGCGTCGCAGCCGCCATGCTTGTGACCAACAGCTATTTGGCGGAATTTTTTCCCTCCTCCGTACGGGGAAAGTACATCTCCCTTTGCGCCATGATCGGACTGATCGGCGTTCCCGTCGCAAACGTTGTTTCCGCTTTTGTCATCACTTTAGGCTCATGGGGGTGGCGGCTCGTATTCGTATGGCGGGCGGCCGGTCTCATTTATTTCTTTTTTATCCGCCGGCTTGAGGAATCGCCG
>NZ_JAWRXC010000030.1:0-1055 GCF_046535225.1 Bacillus sp. SIMBA_031 | reverse complement strand
TGTCAACAACTTTTTTCAAGTTGTTTCCGAAGCTTTTCGTTGTTGTCTGCTGTTCATCAGCGACGTTTAATAATATACCACGGTATCTCTCTATAAATCAAGCATTTTTTTTAAAAAAAAGAGAGAAAAAGAAAACCAGTATATTATCTTTAAAGTTTGAGAATGGTCGGGAAGACAGGATTCGAACCTGCGACCCCATGGTCCCAAACCATGTGCTCTACCAAGCTGAGCTACTTCCCGATTTTTAAAAATATTATGGCGCGCCCGAGAGGAGTCGAACCCCTAACCTTTTGATCCGTAGTCAAACGCTCTATCCAATTGAGCTACGGGCGCAATTAATATCACAATATCCCGTTGGGATAAAATGGAGCGGAAGACGGGATTCGAACCCGCGACCCCCACCTTGGCAAGGTGATGTTCTACCACTGAACTACTTCCGCAAGTAAAAATGTAAAGCATGGCCAGAATACAGCCTCAGATAGCGGTAAACTGTATTATTATTTATTCAGTAAAAATCCAAACGGTATAACCCGCAGATCAATCTAAACATACTGCTCATTATGACAAAAGTAATTATATCAAGGTTTTGGTAAAAGTCAATACCGTTTAACAATTAATTATGTTAATCTCTTTGAATCATTGAAGCAAGGCTAGCTTCATCAGAAAGCGTGCTTTAAACACCTATACCTTAACTGCTGCAATCAGTAACAGTTTTTACTGATCCAAATAAAAAAATAACAGTTCCATAACATGCGGAAACTGCCTCAGATCAACGTATTTTAGATAAGCTTCCAAGCGGGCTCGAACCGCTGACCTCTTCCTTACCATGGAAGTGCTCTACCTGCTGAGCTATGGAAGCAATGGCTCCGCAGGTAGGACTCGAACCTACGACCGATCGGTTAACAGCCGATAGCTCTACCACTGAGCTACTGCGGAATATTATAAGCTTCATAAACAAAAACATGGTAGATAAAATAAAAAAGCTTGGCGGCGTCCTACTCTCACAGGGGGAAACCCCCGACTACCATCGGCGCTGAAGAGCTTAACTTCCGTGT
>NZ_JAWRXC010000089.1:0-332 GCF_046535225.1 Bacillus sp. SIMBA_031 | reverse complement strand
GCACCTGCTCGCGCCGTCACGCTCGCAGTCAAGCTGGCTTATGCCATTGCACTAACCTCCTGATGTCCGACCAGGATTAGCCAACCTTCGTGCTCCTCCGTTACTCTTTAGGAGGAGACCGCCCCAGTCAAACTACCCACCAGACACTGTCCGCAACCCCGATCAGGGGCCAACGTTAGAACATCAAACATTAAAGGGTGGTATTTCAAGGCCGGCTCCATGCAGACTGGCGTCCACACTTCAAAGCCTCCCACCTATCCTACACATCAAGGCTCAATGTTCAGTGTCAAGCTATAGTAAAGGTTCACGGGGTCTTTCCGTCTTGCCGCGGG
>NZ_JAWRXC010000789.1:0-201 GCF_046535225.1 Bacillus sp. SIMBA_031 | reverse complement strand
AATGAAAAAGTCCAGCCGCACATCTTTCGCTGCTTCATCAAGATTGATAAGCCCTTTCACTTTCGGCGCCATGACGGTCTTCCGTTCGTTTTCTGTCTGGTTCAGAATGTAGTTGTCAGCAATTACGCCTGCGCCGTGAATGATCCCGTCGAGTGTTCCGTGCTCCTCCTGTATGCCGCGGACGAGGGCGATGACCGCCGC
>NZ_JAWRXC010000788.1:0-225 GCF_046535225.1 Bacillus sp. SIMBA_031 | reverse complement strand
CGGGGCCTTAGCTCAGCTGGGAGAGCGCCTGCTTTGCACGCAGGAGGTCAGCGGTTCGATCCCGCTAGGCTCCACCATTTATAAAAAACATGTTGACTTTAAGAGAAACTTATTATATACTTAAAAAGTTGCTTGAGAAAGTGAACAAAATGATCTTTGAAAACTAAACAAGACAAAACGTACCTGTTAATTCAAAGTTTTAAATAAATCGCACAGCGATGTGCG
>NZ_JAWRXC010000787.1:0-225 GCF_046535225.1 Bacillus sp. SIMBA_031 | reverse complement strand
AAAAGAATCACTACGTGATATCTTGCATTACTAATTGAATGTGAATTACTTCTGTTATCTAGTTTTCAAAGAACAACGCATAGGACATGCTAACACATGCGTTGCCACAGGAAGTGGCGCATTTAGCAGGTGTTCCTATGTTTTGAAGGAATGATCCTTCAAAACTAAACAAGACAGGGAACGTTCTGTTTATAAGACCCAAGGTCTTATATTCCGTTAAAATCC
>NZ_JAWRXC010000786.1:0-228 GCF_046535225.1 Bacillus sp. SIMBA_031 | reverse complement strand
ACGGTGGGATGCGCCGCGAACAATTGGAGGTCGGTCTTTCCTTCGATTGCGTCGATCAGGTTCTCGGTTGCCCACGCGCCCATCTCGTAGTGGGGCAGGGCAACGGTTGTCAGGGCAGGGTAGAGGCTTTCGGCGATGAGCTGCTGGTTGTCGAAACCGACGATTGAAATGTCGTCCGGAATTTTCAGGCCAAGTTCCCCGGCGGCCCTGTACGCGCCCATGGCCATC
>NZ_JAWRXC010000785.1:0-228 GCF_046535225.1 Bacillus sp. SIMBA_031 | reverse complement strand
CAGTATTTTTATAATAATCCCCAGCATTACCAATCGACGGGGCAATTGACGATAGGTTCAGACAATTCCCAGCAGTTAACAGTCTATACATATGCCCATGAGGAAAATAATGCCAATATGCTTGCTGCTAATATGGTGGGGATTCCACTGCAAACTGAAACTAAGGAAAACGGAAAGTTTATTTCAAAGGTGAAAACCCTATATGGGAAGAATACTCAAACCAATAAT
>NZ_JAWRXC010000784.1:0-228 GCF_046535225.1 Bacillus sp. SIMBA_031 | reverse complement strand
AGGTCGGGTTCTCGTGCCGGCGCCAGGCCCTCGGCTGTGTGACGAATCTCCTGCCCAATGCGTCGGACAATCCTTAAACCCGCTGTCCGGAAGAACTCAGCCAGCCCTTGTCGTCAGCGCCACAGTTCCGACATTCCGCTCGCGCTTGCGTTGACGCTTTCTCTGGGAACGTTAACGTTCTGGTAAGCCCGCAATACGGGCTGTTGCCTTCTTTGCGTTTCACGAACG
>NZ_JAWRXC010000783.1:0-228 GCF_046535225.1 Bacillus sp. SIMBA_031 | reverse complement strand
CCGTAGACTACGTGAGCTTCAGGATCTCGCCGAGATCGTAATCGGCCGGTTCCTCCAGCTGGGAGTAGGTGCAACTACCGGGTGTCCGGTCGGTCCGCCACCGCCGGAACTGGGTGGTGTGCCGGAAACGATCGCCCTCCATATAGTCGTACGCCACTTCGATCACCAGTTCAGGGCGAAGCGGGACGAAAGAGAAGTCCTTGCCGCCGCTCCACCTGCTCTGGGCCC
>NZ_JAWRXC010000782.1:0-228 GCF_046535225.1 Bacillus sp. SIMBA_031 | reverse complement strand
CTGACTTTATAATGATAAAAATCTGAAAAAGTTAAAACAACAATATTTATTTTACTTTCAATAATATGTGGTTCTGTATGTTAGATATAGGCCATTTTTAATCTAAAACATCACCTATTTCCCGATACAAAACTTAGAGAAAATATTCCCCAAAACTTCATCATTCGTAACTTCTCCGGAAATCTCACCAAGGTGCTCTAATGCATTTCTCAGTTCATAAGCTAGAAG
>NZ_JAWRXC010000781.1:0-228 GCF_046535225.1 Bacillus sp. SIMBA_031 | reverse complement strand
CCTGCAACACGCATAGTAACTAGCTTTACTCAAACAAGTCCTATGCGCGCAGCGTTTGATACAACCATTGAACAAGCATCAAAACAACTAAATACTCAGCCTTCTGATTTTATTTTAGTAACTGATGAGCATCAAAAGCTAATTGGTATTGTCGCAAGTGCAGATTTACAAAGCTCAAAAATCATGATTTTATCGCAGCGTTTAGGCTTGCCTCGTAGTGAAATTAGC
>NZ_JAWRXC010000780.1:0-228 GCF_046535225.1 Bacillus sp. SIMBA_031 | reverse complement strand
CAGCCAGGAACCGGTGTCTTTGAGCCATTGCGTTGCCAACAACGGGGCGAGTGAGCCAGCGAAGATCGAGGTGACCTGCGATCCCAGCGAGACCCCGGAGTAGCGCATCCTGGTGGGGAAGAGCTCAGCCATGATGGCCGGCTGCCCGGCGTACATGAACGCATGCAGGCACAAGCCGATGGTGGTTGCGAGAACGATGATCACCGGGTTGCGGGTGTCGAACATGGG
>NZ_JAWRXC010000779.1:0-229 GCF_046535225.1 Bacillus sp. SIMBA_031 | reverse complement strand
ATGTCCAAGGTTGCACTAGGAATAACAGTATTAATGCCTACTTGTGCTGCCGACAATACGGGAACAAGAATCAGGAAGGTAAAAATTGCATTTTTCATGTGATTATGGTTTAATTGTTTCCACAGTAAATGTAATATTTTTATTAATTATTACATAAAAAAAACATTATTTTATCATAATAATTAGTAAAAATACTATATGATACCACATAACGTAAATAAATAAAAGG
>NZ_JAWRXC010000778.1:0-229 GCF_046535225.1 Bacillus sp. SIMBA_031 | reverse complement strand
CTAAATATTTCTCAGTCGTACCGATGCACTCCAATGCAATTTTCTCTAATTCTTTAAAAGTTTTAAAGCGCTCAGCATGGCTAAACTGATGCTTCCAAGTAAAAAGAGCAAAAGTAGCGATTAGAGCCATTAATAATGTGGCAATACTAGCAATAATGCTAAACACCTTATCTAAAGAACCTAAAGTTGTAGAGTTAATATCGAAGTTAATGCCTAAAATAATACCTAC
>NZ_JAWRXC010000088.1:0-335 GCF_046535225.1 Bacillus sp. SIMBA_031 | reverse complement strand
AAGACCCAAACGAGCCGGGCTACCTGGTCGAGTATCTCGACGGTGGCAAGCCGAACATCGAAGGTCATCAGGGCTACGTCAGCTGGTCGCCGGCCGATGTGTTCGAGCGCTCATATCAGCCAGGCGCCGCGAAGAGCTTTGGCGATGCGCTGATCGCGTTAAAAGCGGGGATGCGCGTCGCACGCGTGGGCTGGAATGGCAAAGGCTTGTGGCTTTCGCTGCGGCTCGTGAAGGGTGACGTGATGGACTGCGGCACGGGCGGTGAGTTTCCCGAGGCAGACTGGATCGGCATGAAAACCGCAGACAACAAATTCGTGCCTTGGCTTGCATCGCAG
>NZ_JAWRXC010000777.1:0-229 GCF_046535225.1 Bacillus sp. SIMBA_031 | reverse complement strand
CGGCTGGCCAGGGCGTGTGCCTGGGCGATGCGCTGGCGGGCAACTGCCCTGACGTTGGCCACCGCCAGGCGCTCGGGGGGCGGCCACTGGTCTGCGTCAAGCTGTGCCAGCTGGCGCCAGGTCAGCGGAGCGTGGGGCGCCTGATCGTTACCGGGGGGCAATTGCAGCTGCTGCAGTTCGCGGCTCAGGTCCAGGCATTGCTCATTCAGGGCATTCAGCCAGGAAGTAC
>NZ_JAWRXC010000776.1:0-229 GCF_046535225.1 Bacillus sp. SIMBA_031 | reverse complement strand
CTCCATTCTTTAGTAATATCTTCATCAGATGAGCTATAACCCATTTGATGACTTGATAAATTTATTATATCAGTAATTTTGGTACCCACATTGCCTACAAGCAATGTATTTTCACATCTTTTATTTAAATTGTTAAGGGCAATAACTGTCATCTTTAGAGCAAAAAGACCTTCATCAGCAGTTTTACTTCGTAAAATAGCTATTATGTATGCATTTAAATAAGTAATAC
>NZ_JAWRXC010000775.1:0-229 GCF_046535225.1 Bacillus sp. SIMBA_031 | reverse complement strand
GATCTGCTGGGACGGGCGTCGATCATTGATGAATCCAACGGTCGTCGTGTGCGTATGGCCTGGCTGGCGGTTGTTGTGAGCCACAAAGTTAACGGTGTATCGGAACTGCACTCTAATCTGATGGTGCAATCGTTGTTTGCCGACTTTGCGAAAATCTTCCCGGGTCGTTTCACCAACGTCACCAACGGTGTGACGCCGCGTCGCTGGCTAGCGGTAGCGAACCCATCGC
>NZ_JAWRXC010000087.1:0-335 GCF_046535225.1 Bacillus sp. SIMBA_031 | reverse complement strand
ATCAAGTCCGGACCAGTAAGCCCTCACCGCCTCGAGCAATGTAAATGTGCCGACGATATTCGTCTGGACAAAATCGGCCGGTCCGTGAATGGAGCGGTCCACGTGGCTTTCCGCAGCAAAATGCAAGACCGCGCGGGGGCGATACTCGGCCAACAGGACGTCGAGTGCAGCGCGGTCGCAGATGTCCGTCCGCGAAAAAATATGACGCGAATCGTCGGCCAGCGAAGCGAGGGACTTCAGATTGCCGGCGTATGTCAGCTTGTCGACGTTGACAATACTGTCTGCAGCAGGCTCACTGAGCCAGTCGAGGACAAAATTGGCGCCGATAAACCCTG
>NZ_JAWRXC010000774.1:0-229 GCF_046535225.1 Bacillus sp. SIMBA_031 | reverse complement strand
AGGCTAGGCGTGGCTGCATCCAGGCACCTAACCTACACGCCGCATGGCCCCAATCGGCTGCAATGTCCTGCCGCACGCTTGGATTAGAGTGGACGCAGTATGACACTTCCAGACGCTATCCCCCACGCCGATCAGCTTCACAAGCTCCACGATGCGTTGAATCAGTGGTTCGCCGAGGCGGCTCGTGACCTCCCGTGGCGGGACCCCGGTTGCAGCGCGTGGGGCATCC
>NZ_JAWRXC010000773.1:0-229 GCF_046535225.1 Bacillus sp. SIMBA_031 | reverse complement strand
CATCATCTGTTATTTATGATGCTACCTATATTATACGGGATCGTTTTTTGGGAGATACTGAAAAAAATGTTAATACACAATATACGTACAGAGCGGACGGAACCAAACTGAAGGCGGAGTACTCCTATTTTTCTCCCAAAAGCCAAATAGAGCTGAAAAAAATCACTGAATACCTCGATGGCTTCCAATATGAAAATGGTGTTTTGCAGTTTTCAGCAAACGATGAAGG
>NZ_JAWRXC010000772.1:0-229 GCF_046535225.1 Bacillus sp. SIMBA_031 | reverse complement strand
GATCGTTAAATCCCAGCATAAATGCGATTTTATTTAACGAATAGTGATGAATATAAGTTAATAAGCGTCGTTTTTGCTCTGCTTCAAGCAGCGCGGCAAACGTGGTTTGCTCTTTTTTTAGATAGCGCTGTAGTGTGCGTGGCGTCATATTTAAGGCCGCAGCTGTCCTAAGTAAAGAGCAATCTTGTAAGTCGTGTTTTGCCATTAAAATATGATTAATTTTTTCTGA
>NZ_JAWRXC010000771.1:0-229 GCF_046535225.1 Bacillus sp. SIMBA_031 | reverse complement strand
GTTGCTGAGCTTCGCCATGGTGGCGTCCTTCCATTAGTTGGCGCAGATCCGGCTAAGCCAGTCCATGCGCCAGAGTTTGATTGGGAGAGAACTTAGTTCTCTACGGGTGCAGCTTCAGCGGCTTCGGCCGGAGCCGCAACCTCTTCAGCAGCGGGCTCTTCAGCAGCCTCGGCGGCCGGAGCTTCTTCAGCGGCAGCCGCAGGTGCGCCGCCCTCTTCTTCAAGCTTGA
>NZ_JAWRXC010000770.1:0-229 GCF_046535225.1 Bacillus sp. SIMBA_031 | reverse complement strand
AACTACGCTTGTAGCAAGTGTTTTGCATTTTCGACTAGGTTATAATGTACTTATTCTTGACTGTGATTTTCCTCAAAATAGTCTAGTTAAAATGAGGGATAGGGATCTCAAAACGGTAATGCAAAACACCTACCATAAAAAAGCGGCTATCAAGCTATATCAGCAGATCAATAAAAAAGCATATTCTATTATTCAATGCAAAGCAGAAGAAGCATTGCAAAAGTCTGCT
>NZ_JAWRXC010000029.1:0-1286 GCF_046535225.1 Bacillus sp. SIMBA_031 | reverse complement strand
GGGACTGACCCCATAAGATGAGACAAATAAAAACACCTTCAAGTTTGAATACGGATGATTGTTATCCGAAATTAGACTTGGAGGTGTTTTTTCTATGGGGACAAGAGTGAGTTATCCGGTTGAAGCGAAGCAGAAGGCTGTAGAAATGAGATTGGCAGGCGTACCTATGAAAGAGATTCTGCAGGAGTTGAATATTAAGAATAAGACACAGGTTCAGACATGGGTTAGATGGTATAAGGCTGGTGATACACATCGATTCGAACAGCCTGTTGGAAAGCAATACACTTACGGAAAAGGTCCGGAGTATTCTTCCGATTTAGAGAAACTGCAGGCAGAGATTCGTTACCTGAGACAACAGAATGAAGTTTTAAAAAAGTACAACGAATTGGAAAGGAAGTTGATAGCGAAACGTCAGTCGAACTTGTAGAAATATTGCACAGCACAATGACCGTACAGGATATCTGTATTCATTTAGGTATCTCTCGAGCGTCTTATTATCGTTGGAAGAAGAATCTGATGAAGGATCATCCCAAGCGCCATTTGGAAAAACAAATCGGCACGTTGTGCCGAGAGCACAAGTATCGATATGGATATCGAAAAATCACAGCCATACTAAAAAAGAGAATGTGTATTAACCATAAAACGGTTCAACGTATTATGCAGAAAAATCAATGGCAGTGTCGGGTTAAGGTGAAAAAGCGCAAGAAGGATGGGCAGCCATATGCCGTGGTCGATAATATATTGGATCGGAACTTTCAGTCTGATCGTCCTCTTGAAAAACTAGTAACGGACATCACATATTTGCCTTATGGACAGAAACAATTGTACCTTTCCAGTATATTAGATTTATACAATGGAGAAGTGATTGCTTTTACTATTGGGGATAAGCAGGACACAGCCTTTGTCTTAGACACACTTGATCAGCTACCAATGCTGCCTGAGAACTGCGTGTTACATAGTGACCAAGGTTCTGTGTATACATCTTACGAGTATCAAAAAGCTGTTAAAACAAAAGGCATTACCATGAGCATGTCCCGCAAAGGGACGCCCGCTGATAATGCCTCCATCGAATCGTTTCATTCCTCGCTAAAGTCTGAAACGTTCTATCTTAACAGCATTGATCGAACTACGACTGCCATCGTAGAACGCACTGTCATAGAATACATTCATTATTATAACAATATTCGTATTCAAACCAAACTAAACAACCAATCACCGATAAACTATCGGCAATTGGCTGTTTAAAAGGTGTTTTGACCCCTGTCTCAAAAACGGGGGGCAGTCCC
>NZ_JAWRXC010000769.1:0-229 GCF_046535225.1 Bacillus sp. SIMBA_031 | reverse complement strand
CCATGGAGCCCGGTTCAGCTGCATGGAAGCGGCCGGTTGCCTTGGTTGAGGACGCGATCCGGACTGAACGCCCGGCCCGCCCCCTTCCGGAGCAGACCCCCATTCCCGGAATCGTGTTTAACAGCCAGGCCTGAACGTACTTGCTAACCCCAGCCAAGCAGTCGCAGCAAGGCCGCTGCTGCTGCGCCGGCAATGACCACCACGAAGAACGGCGCCCTGAACAAAAGCG
>NZ_JAWRXC010000768.1:0-229 GCF_046535225.1 Bacillus sp. SIMBA_031 | reverse complement strand
GTGTATCATATGCGATTCCTTTCCAATAGAACTTTAGTTCTTTAGGATTATTTGTCTCATCAACGATTTTACAAAGGAATAAATTAACTAATTTATCAAATGCATTTTCTCTTCCAGAAACATTATTGATACTTTCCTTGTATATCATTACTACTGATTTTTTCAAGGTCACTCAGTGAATATTTTTGTTTTCCTATTTTATATGCACTTATCTCAGTCTCAAACAAAC
>NZ_JAWRXC010000767.1:0-229 GCF_046535225.1 Bacillus sp. SIMBA_031 | reverse complement strand
CCACACCGTTATATGCCTGAGCGCCATCACGGCCTGCGGGCCGCATGGCGATTGGTTTGATGATGGCACGTGCATTTCTCTTCGTACTCGATTCCTTCGGTGTCGGCGGCAGCCCCGATGCTGCCAGCTACGGTGACGAGGGTGCCGATACGCTCGGCCATATTGCGGAATTCTGCGCGGCAGGTGCTGCAGATCGCGCCGGGTTGCGATCTGGGCCGCTGCTTCTGCC
>NZ_JAWRXC010000766.1:0-230 GCF_046535225.1 Bacillus sp. SIMBA_031 | reverse complement strand
CGAGGAAAATAGACAGCGACTGAAATTCCCCGTTTTCAGGAGGCTGTTTGGTGAACTTCAACAGTTGATTGCGTCGCAAAAAACGGATAGAACCTCCGACAGATGCAAATTCATTAACACCGTCACTCAATATCAGATTACCGGAAACCTGATAGCTCAGCACATGATCAGAAACAAAATGCTCTCCCCGTCTGCTGAGCTCAGCATAGCAGGAATACACAATATTACCC
>NZ_JAWRXC010000765.1:0-230 GCF_046535225.1 Bacillus sp. SIMBA_031 | reverse complement strand
CCCCACATGGATTCGCTGCCGTCACCGGCCGAGTATTAGCCCTAGGCCCAACGCCACCATCGTGACGGCGATGGTGCCGTCAAGGATTCGCCAGGACAGCGGGCGCGCGAAGAAGCCGCGCAGGAAGCGGGCTCCGAATCCCAGGGAGCAGAACCAGAGGACACTTGCGGCCATGGCACCGGCGCCGAACCACCACTGCAGGGAGGCGCCTTGTGCGCTGGCCAGTGAAC
>NZ_JAWRXC010000764.1:0-230 GCF_046535225.1 Bacillus sp. SIMBA_031 | reverse complement strand
ACCCAATGGTCCCTTGTCCTGCAACAACGTCCACGTTGTCAAAGGGATGGACAAAAACGGCGCCGGTTTCGTTGGCATACCGCTGCGCCTCAGCCAGGGCCTCGTCCACGTTGTGTCCATGCAGGATCACTTCCGCGCCGTGACTGCGCGTGGCGGCGAGCTTCGGCAGTGCCACGCCAAGGGGCATGTAGATGCGGGCGTTGATTCCGAGGCTCTTTGCTGCCACGGCG
>NZ_JAWRXC010000763.1:0-230 GCF_046535225.1 Bacillus sp. SIMBA_031 | reverse complement strand
CATCTTACAGACGCTCCTTGTCCTCTAGGCGCTCCTGAACTCGCATTCGCAATGGTAGATCCTATATAAAGATATTTTCCGCCGCTGTTTGATGTATCTGAGCTCCAGAAATACCCTCTTTGCCCTGCATAAGTAAATCCACCGTCCGAAGAACTACGATATCCTCCTGCGGGTAATTTCAGGTGACTACTGTATGCTGCTCCTGGATTTGCAATTCCTTCAGCACTTAC
>NZ_JAWRXC010000762.1:0-230 GCF_046535225.1 Bacillus sp. SIMBA_031 | reverse complement strand
ATGGCCTGGGCCGCGCCGTCCAGTTGCAGCACTCCGCCGGCCTGGCAGTCGCGCAGCAGTTCGGGCGCCAGATAGAGTTCGCCATGCTGCTGCGCGGCGCTTTCGGCGCGCGTGCTGTGTTCAACGTGCGAGGGCAGCAGCAAGGCCTGGCCGCGAACCAGGCGACTGCGGCGGCGCGCGCCTTCCTCGTCCTGCCAGGCGCTGTCGAGCGCGCCGGCGCGCGGCCAGAG
>NZ_JAWRXC010000761.1:0-230 GCF_046535225.1 Bacillus sp. SIMBA_031 | reverse complement strand
ATGTGAACGCGGCCAATCAACCGGGCAAACCACAAAAAGGCGCCCAGAAAGCCGGTGAGTTTGTGCAGTTCGTCAATGGCGCCGGCCGGTGCTGCCTCGCACCACGCTTTATAGGCCCGGTCATGGGTTTGACTGCCCAGCCGGGCGCGGCCTGCGATCTGCAGGAAGAGCAGCCATATGTCGCGCGCCTGCGCCGTAGCCAGCGGCATGACGGTGTCAGGTTCTTCTTC
>NZ_JAWRXC010000760.1:0-230 GCF_046535225.1 Bacillus sp. SIMBA_031 | reverse complement strand
AAGACGATCGCCTGCAGACCTTCGTGCTCGGACCCGGTTTCGGCATCGGCGAGCAGGCGAGGGACTATGCCGCCGCACTCAGCGACCGCCATCTGGTTCTCGACGCCGATGGCATCACCTCGTTTCGCCAGGAGCCGAAGCGGCTGTTCGACCTGTTCGCCGGCGGCGAGACGCGTCTGGTGCTGACGCCGCATGATGGTGAATTCGCTCGGCTGTTTCCCGATATCGCC
>NZ_JAWRXC010000759.1:0-230 GCF_046535225.1 Bacillus sp. SIMBA_031 | reverse complement strand
CTTGCAATTTATCTTGCTGCTCCGGAAGTTGAAAATGACAGAAGAGCATTAAATACATTTTTCGGAATGAGAAGAGCGCAGAAAGAAGGTAGAGTTATGGGAACAGCATCTTATGGGTATATTAATAAATGTACTGAAGATGGAAGGAAATATATCGCCATAAAAGAGCCTGAAGCATCAAATATGCGGTGGGCTTTCAATGAACTTTCTAAGGGTAAATATGCTATTGA
>NZ_JAWRXC010000758.1:0-230 GCF_046535225.1 Bacillus sp. SIMBA_031 | reverse complement strand
CGGCACGATAGCGCGCTTTAATAATTTATGGAAAGAATACCTAGAACAGCCAGCTAAAATGATGATGGCAATGCGCTAATTCTTTTTGATGATTTATTAAAAAACTATTTAAAAAACCAGCATAAAGCTGGTTTTTTTCTTTAATAAATTTATATTATTAATTAAGATACAAATGTAACCAAATAGGTAACACTGTACGCCCTTTAGGGAATATAAAAAATAACATTAAG
>NZ_JAWRXC010000757.1:0-230 GCF_046535225.1 Bacillus sp. SIMBA_031 | reverse complement strand
GCAGCATCTAAAATACACAATATTAAGGTGCCCGAGTCGGCTGAGGTTATAAAATAAGTAGCAAGTAAGATACAGGCTAATACACTCAGTAATTTACCTAATAAGTTACTGTCTAAATTATCAAATAAGGTAAAGAGGGCACGTGTACTATCTGCTTTGGTTGCCTGTAACACAACACCACCACTAAAGGGTTCTGCGTTTGTTTCTGTAACTTTGTTTTGTGTTACAAC
>NZ_JAWRXC010000756.1:0-230 GCF_046535225.1 Bacillus sp. SIMBA_031 | reverse complement strand
ATGCCCGAACCCGGGCCCCTCCGCTTGCCGCGTCCGGGCTTTGGCGGAGTACCCACCGGGGGAACACCCACTGGGGGAACGGCACCGTAGGCCGCGGCGCCGGCCGGGTCCGTGGGCTGACCGTAACCCGTCCCGGCCATCGGCGCAGCAGCGTTCCAAGCGTTGCCCTGCTGGGCTGCATTGCGTTGACCTTGGAACCTGTTGCCTTGAACGAACCTGTTGCGCTGAAC
>NZ_JAWRXC010000755.1:0-230 GCF_046535225.1 Bacillus sp. SIMBA_031 | reverse complement strand
AAACTGATTTAAAAGCTCAAGAACTCGAATTAGAAATTTTAAATCAAAAAGACAAAGCTGATCATCTTTCTTTAGAATTGGAGACGCAAAAAGAAAAAACCGTTAATGCAGAAAAAGAACTACTATTATTACGAAAACAAGTAAAACAAAGAACAATATCTGAATCTACGAAAGACTCTATTGTTCATGAATTGAGTAAACATACTTCTCAGAACATAAAAATAAGTAGT
>NZ_JAWRXC010000754.1:0-230 GCF_046535225.1 Bacillus sp. SIMBA_031 | reverse complement strand
AAACCTGTTGGGTGGTACCGTCCAAGAGGTATCCGGCCGCGCCAAAGGGGAACAGGAGCAGCGCCAAGGACCACCACCCACTGTAGGGAGCGCGGGTCCGGCGGTATATGACTCCATAAAAAAGCAGAAACAGCGTCAATGCGATCGCTCCGAAGGCGACGCGCAGCGTTGCAGTGTCCAAAATTGCTCCCAAACCCCAGATCCGGGTCGCCCGGAAAACCAGTATGCAC
>NZ_JAWRXC010000753.1:0-230 GCF_046535225.1 Bacillus sp. SIMBA_031 | reverse complement strand
CGCCCAATGTAGCGCGCAACTTCGCCCCCGCCGGTCGCATGTCCAACGAGCGTGGCATCCTCGATGTCCAGAAAATCCATCAGTGTGGCCAGGTCATCCGAGTAAGTATCCATATCGTGACCGTCGCCTGCCTGCGTCGATCGGCCATGTGCGCGGCGGTCGTGTGCGATGACGCGATAGCCACGTTGCAGCAGAAACATCATTTGCGCGTCCCACGCGTCCGCATCGAG
>NZ_JAWRXC010000752.1:0-230 GCF_046535225.1 Bacillus sp. SIMBA_031 | reverse complement strand
GGATCAATCCTCACAGCGCGCTCGCCGGTGACCAGGGTCAAGGCATCGTGGTCCCACATGGAGGCCTCGCCCAACGTGAGGTCCACGTCCGCTTCCGTCAGTGCCCTGCTCAGTGCTACGCGGTCATAGGGCAGGTGGGCCTCTTCGGTCAGCACGGTGACCTGCCAGCCGTCAAGGCCTCGGGTGTACATGGCGTCAACAAAGCGGTGGGCAGCAGGGCCGCCTCCGAC
>NZ_JAWRXC010000751.1:0-230 GCF_046535225.1 Bacillus sp. SIMBA_031 | reverse complement strand
GACCGACCGTCCTTTATTACCGGCGGAGCACAATGCGCTAAAACAGCTGGTGACCAAACTTGCGGCGGCAACGGGGGAACCCAGCAAACAGATCTGGCAATCGATGCTGGAACTTTCCGGGGTGAAAGATGGCGAGTTAATTCCAGCGAAACTGTTTAACCATCTGGTGACCTGGCTACAGGCGCGTCAGACGCTAAGCCAGCAAAATACGCCGACGCTGGAATCACTAC
>NZ_JAWRXC010000750.1:0-230 GCF_046535225.1 Bacillus sp. SIMBA_031 | reverse complement strand
TGGAGCTGACAGATACTAATCGATCGAGGACTTAACCAATTTGAATGTATGCTTACTGTTATCTAGTTTTGAGAGAATTTTTTCAAAAAACTCTTGCTTTTTCTGAAATACATAGTATAATAATACATGTCACTAAAACGTCTGGTGATGATGGCGAAGAGGTCACACCCGTTCCCATGCCGAACACGGAAGTTAAGCTCTTCAGCGCCGATGGTAGTCGGGGGTTTCCC
>NZ_JAWRXC010000086.1:0-338 GCF_046535225.1 Bacillus sp. SIMBA_031 | reverse complement strand
CCAGGGCGCGGTCAGATCGGGGCTGAGAACGACGGGCGGGCGGGTCGCATAGCGATCGTCACCAAGGGCAGGCGAGGCAAGCAGGCCAATGAGGCTTGCGGCAATCAAAACGGATTTCATCATCGGACGGAACTCTCTACATATGACCGAAAATGCTGGGGCGGGCATTTCCGCCTGGCCGGATGCTGCCACCGCTCCGGCCAGCGAATGGTAAAGATCGATTCATTAAACTGCGAAGCACCGGATAAACTTTTCGTCAGGGTTACTGTTCGGTTTGGAAACGGGGTTTCTAAATGGTAAAGCCGCAATTGAAGCGTAAAATCAGCGGGGAAGCATGA
>NZ_JAWRXC010000749.1:0-231 GCF_046535225.1 Bacillus sp. SIMBA_031 | reverse complement strand
CGTATTCCTTTGGCATATCAAAAGGAGATTGTAGGTAACGCTGTTACTTTCCTATACGGCAATCCGGTTAAGTACACCAATAATATTGAAGACACCTCAATGTATGATGCATACTTGAAAATTCTTGATAAGGAAAAAGTAATTTTTATTGACCGAGAAATAGCCAAGATTAACGGAAGATTTACACAGTGTGCTGAACTCTGGTGGGTGGCTGAAGAACCCAATCAATAC
>NZ_JAWRXC010000748.1:0-231 GCF_046535225.1 Bacillus sp. SIMBA_031 | reverse complement strand
AGGCACTGATCTACGGCGCGGGTACGGCAGGACGGCAACTGGCCCTGGCGATGGCCAACAGCCTGGATATGCGCATCATTGGTTTCCTGGATGACGATGAGCGCCTGCAGGGGCAAGTGCTCAATGGCCTGCCCATCTATTCGGTGCAGGACCTGCCCGGGTTGATCGACACCAAAGGAGTCACCGATGTGCTTCTGGCCTTGCCGACGGCGTCGCGCAAGCGCCGCAACG
>NZ_JAWRXC010000747.1:0-231 GCF_046535225.1 Bacillus sp. SIMBA_031 | reverse complement strand
CTGAAATTTTCAATGCATGTTCTTTTGACGGGCTCGGTAAGAATCAACAGTGAAAAAGATCTGAAAAGAGGGTATGCATCATCCATCTGGTGGAACCATGTAAGAGTTCCGTTTGAAAAAGAATTTGAGCAGTTCAAATTATTGCTGGAGCCGGCAACGGTGAGTGTTTATTTTAATGGAGAAACTGTTGATAGTCTTAACCTGCTGATTCGTGAAAATCCATTTCAACCC
>NZ_JAWRXC010000746.1:0-231 GCF_046535225.1 Bacillus sp. SIMBA_031 | reverse complement strand
CTTTATTCTTATAAATTAAAACTTATAAGAATAGCTTTTAAGTCTTTATTTTTACGTGTTGATCTGCCAGTAGTTTGATTTGATGTATAATTCACCATCCTTTGTGTCGGATTTTCAATTGCTTTCGATTGAGCTAAACTCATTTCATCAAGAATGTCCAATAACAAATTCTTATAAGTAAGAAATTACCAGTAACTTTTGACTTGAAAATTATTTCCGGAACTGAAACCC
>NZ_JAWRXC010000745.1:0-231 GCF_046535225.1 Bacillus sp. SIMBA_031 | reverse complement strand
CCGTAGTCGGGGGCGGGAGCGGTCAGGGAGTTCACCGCGAAGATGAGACCGAGTATGACTGACGCCCCGAGCCCGAAAGCTAGCAGGCCGAGGCGCCCTGACGGGGGAGCCATCGCGGACAGAACCGCGGAGGCGCTGCTGGATAGCACATCTGTGATGATCACACCCAGGAAGGTCAGGTTGGCCGCGGCGCAGACGCCGACGGCGACCCGCCCGATCACCGGAGTTGCC
>NZ_JAWRXC010000744.1:0-231 GCF_046535225.1 Bacillus sp. SIMBA_031 | reverse complement strand
ATTTCCACACTAGATCATGGGCAACAAGCTTGCGGCCAAGTGCCACTTCCGGTCACCGGCGCCTTCGGAGACGCCTAACCAAGCACACGGAATTCTCGGCCGCATCCAAGGCGACTACATCGCTTCTGGCCTAGCCACGCTGCCGACCGCCACGGCGGACACTCCGTCGCACCATGAGGTGGTGATTGACGCCGGCCCTGCCGGCACGGTCCGACTCTTCATCGAAAAGAA
>NZ_JAWRXC010000743.1:0-231 GCF_046535225.1 Bacillus sp. SIMBA_031 | reverse complement strand
CAAAGGGTGTGGGCTACGGCTTTCGACTTGGCATGCCGTTCGCGTGCGACCCTTTCATGAACCCCGCGCGTCAATGTTTCGGTCCGCTCGGGGACGTCGCTGCGCGGGAAGAGGTTGGGTTGCTTCGTGCATGACGCTCTTGTCGGTTGAATGTGTTATCGATGTTGCAAATGTAGCGGCTTCGCCCTAAGCGTCGTTTAGCGAAGGCACGCTCGACTTCCAATACGCACG
>NZ_JAWRXC010000742.1:0-231 GCF_046535225.1 Bacillus sp. SIMBA_031 | reverse complement strand
AAAGTGGGTTGAAGGGTGTTTTGAATCGCTAGCCAATGCTAAACCACAGTATGCTAAAGCATTGGTAAATTACATTAATAACACTCTTTATGCCGTTAAAAGCGATTTAAAATTTAGTGCTGCAAAGCCTAACCATATAGCGCTTTTAAAAGAGCTAAAAGCCAGTGGTCATTTAACTAAATTAGCGACTCTGTTTAGCCAGTTAATAAGTGCGTATAAAACCGCAAATAT
>NZ_JAWRXC010000085.1:0-339 GCF_046535225.1 Bacillus sp. SIMBA_031 | reverse complement strand
GACACCGATCGGCCCATCTTTGCAGGCCCGGTTGAAGACGAACTGTTGTTGGAAGCGCTGACGCAACTGGTGCGTCAGCGCAAGAACATTCTGGTCGCGGGCGGAACGTCATCGGGCAAGACCACGCTGCTCAACGCTCTGGTCGAGGTTATCCCTGACGACGAGCGCGTGCTCACGATCGAAGACACGATGGAACTCAAGCCGCGTGTACCGAACGTGGTCCGGCTGTTGTCGAACAACGACAAGGGTGTCAGCACCCAGCAGCTGGTAGCACTGTCCCTGCGCTTCAGACCGGACCGGATCCTCCTGGGCGAGGTTCGGGGCGGCGAAGCCTACGAC
>NZ_JAWRXC010000741.1:0-231 GCF_046535225.1 Bacillus sp. SIMBA_031 | reverse complement strand
TCCCATTCATGGCATCAAATAATCTTTCCATATAGCGGCTTATTGCAATCGAGTATTGAGAACAAACGAATTGTAGTTCCTCACAACGCATTACTTTATATACCTGCAAGTACTATTCACAAATCTATAGCAGTGACAGATACGAAGTTTTTAGCTGTTTACCTTAATCCAAATAACACTATTGAATATAGTAATGAACTCAAGTCATGTTTACTTACTCCATTTGTGAAA
>NZ_JAWRXC010000740.1:0-231 GCF_046535225.1 Bacillus sp. SIMBA_031 | reverse complement strand
TCCCATCCAACCCGTAATATCCGGTTTCAGAATTCACCAACCCATCGTCAATGCGGGCGTCTGCGACGTTGAACGGCAAAGGGCTTGTCAGGGCAAGCGCCCTATCATGGCGCCAAGGACAAGAAGCCCGGTGCAACACATGGCAACGGGCTCAACGCCGTGTGACATGTTGCCCGTCCGAAATAGCCTCTGAAGGCTACTCCTTCGCAAACAACACCGCTTCCTCAAACA
>NZ_JAWRXC010000002.1:0-584846 GCF_046535225.1 Bacillus sp. SIMBA_031 | reverse complement strand
CCGGTAGTTCAGTTGGTTAGAATGCCTGCCTGTCACGCAGGAGGTCGCGGGTTCGAGTCCCGTCCGGACCGCCATTTATAAAAAGGCTCGGTAGCTCAGTTGGTAGAGCAACGGACTGAAAATCCGTGTGTCGGCGGTTCGATTCCGTCCCGAGCCACCATTTAATTTAATATTGTTTTGGCGGTTGTGGCGAAGTGGTTAACGCACCAGATTGTGGCTCTGGCACTCGTGGGTTCGATTCCCATCAATCGCCCCAAACAACATGCGGGTGTAGTTTAGTGGTAAAACCTCAGCCTTCCAAGCTGATGTCGTGGGTTCGATTCCCATCACCCGCTCCATTTTTATATTGTCATGGGCCTGTAGCTCAGCTGGTTAGAGCGCACGCCTGATAAGCGTGAGGTCGGTGGTTCGAGTCCACTCAGGCCCACCATGATGATTTTTCCACAGTAGCTCAGTGGTAGAGCTATCGGCTGTTAACCGATCGGTCGCAGGTTCGAATCCTGCCTGTGGAGCCATACGGAGAAGTACTCAAGTGGCTGAAGAGGCGCCCCTGCTAAGGGTGTAGGTCGTGTAAGCGGCGCGAGGGTTCAAATCCCTCCTTCTCCGCCATAAGGCCCGTTGGTCAAGCGGTTAAGACACCGCCCTTTCACGGCGGTAACACGGGTTCGAATCCCGTACGGGTCATTAAAAAAACCTTGCATAGTATGCAAGGTTTTTTCTTATGCGTTCATAGCGTAAATGGTAAAAGACAGGTATGTGGCAAAAGCGCTCCATAATAAATAAGGAACCAGAAGCCAGGCTGAAGCTTTACTGTATTTACCGGCAATGAGCAACAGAATGAGTGTTGTCACCGCCACAAGCAGGCAATCGATAGATGCAGCAAGCAAATTTTTCTGTGTGAATTGAAAATAGCTGAACCCTTGATTCACGATATAATTGATGAGAAGCATCACCCAAAAAGCTTTGGATTCTGAACATGAAAACTTTGCGTATATCAAGGCTGCTGAGAGCGAAATAAGCGCAAACAAAACCGCCCATATGATGCCGATCACTGATCTGCTCGGCGTCCAGTCAGGTTTTTGCAGCGCGTCGTACCATTCCCGGTCGATGGGAAAGAGAAACCCCGCTAAAGAAAACAAGACATATGTAATGATAAATACAATAATCGCACCGATATACTTCTTTTTCATTTGTTCCCTCCGCCATTCAATGTCAATATATTAGTTCCCTTTTTTGGAAAGATAAACCTTTTGAAAGGTTCATGCACCATTAAGTGTATGAGTTTTCAGTGTGAAAATGCAGCAAACCATTTATTTGTATTCAAAAACCCCGGCAGGCCGGGGTTTTAATCAGCATGAAGATCGCCAAAGGTCGTCATTATTCCTTCTTCGTCCAGTTCCTGTTCATATTTTTCGTGTGCTTTGCTTGGATACACGGAAATGTTTTTTCCGGTAATATCTGTCGCGATAAAGTTTTCATAATCCTCAGCATAGCCGATGTTTTCTTCAGAGTTCATTGTCATATCCCCATAGCTGAGCGGCGGATCCTCTAAATCCTGAGGCGTTTCTGAGCTTCCGTATTCCTCAACATCCTGATAAGCATCTTCACTATCGTAAGCCGCCCGGATTGATTCATCATCATCAAATTCAAACTGTCCGAACGGTGTTTCCTCTTCAATCGGCCTGTCTTTGGAAACAGCATCCTGCGACGAATATTCCGCCAATGTCGTAGCCGTCGGCAGAGCTTCGAGTCTGTCATAAGGGATGTCCTTGCCGCTGACTTCACATGTGCCGTATGTGCCGTTTTCAATTTGTTTCAGAGAGTAATCAATGTCGCGAAGGTGCTCCCGTTCATGGTCGAGCAGAGCCAGGTCTTTTTCCCGCTCGTATAATTCGGTCGCCTGATCGCCGGGATGATTGTCATAGGAAGACAATTCGCCGGATGACTGATACGGGAATTCATCAGTTAACTGAAATTGGTCATTTTCTTTAAAGCGGCTTAAAATATCATGTCTGGCTTCTTCCAATTCTTTTTTTAAGTGTGTGATCTGTTCGTTTGTAAGCACATCAATCCCTCGTTTCTATGTGATGCTTACTGTTAGTATGAACGCTTTTGCGCAGAAAAATGGTGGATAAAAATAGTCATTTTCCCATGACGAAGTAAAAGGATACAGTGATTGCCGAGAGTGGGGAAAGAAAATTCAAGTTTGTTTCTTTATTCATTTGCGCAAAAAGGTTTATAATAAGAAATGCAGGCATTTTGTCGTGCTCAAATCTGTGTGTTTGACACAAAGTCATCACAGGTGTATTGTATTAAAAGCATTTAACGGATTATGGAGGAATGTCTCATGGTGACAACGGTGCAGCATACGTTCCGAGAGGAAGCAGATCATGCATTACATAAAGCCAAACAAGTCAACCATGCTGTCTTATTGAGCTATTCAAGACGTATTGCGTCTTTAGACCCTCTATCATTTTTCAAAGACGGAGCAAAAAAATATAAAGGCAAACGATTTTTTTGGTCAGAACCCGGTAGTGAATTAACAATAGTCGGTCTTGGCACAGAAGCGCTGTTCCAATCGAATGAAAAAAATGGAAAGCGTTATCACGACGTTTTTGAACAATGGGAGCGCTTTAAAAAGACGGCTTTTCATATTCATGAAGAAGAGGCGGCGCATACCGCGGTCGGCCCTGTCTTATTCGGCGGTTTTTCATTTAATCCCGCTGAAGAGAGAGGAGACGAATGGAACGGGTTCGAAGAAGGACTGTTCTTTATCCCCTCGCTCATGCTGACAAAGACGGCAGATGGTGATTATTTAACCGTCAATCAATGGGCGGCAGACGGTAATCAGGCAGAAGATACGCTGAAACGTCTGAAATCTTTTTCGGAAGCTTTTTCAGTTTCTTCAATCGAGTATGAAGAATATCCTGTTTTAACAAAAGCGGAAGAACTTGATGTGGAAAACTGGCTTGAAGCCATTAAAACAGCAACAAATGATATGAAAGCAAATCAATATGATAAAGTCGTGCTGGCAAGGGAAGTCGTTTTGTCATATGATGGGCCTATTCCGACAGAGAGCGTTGTCCGCAAGCTTTTGACGGACCAAACGACAAGCTATGTTTTTGCGATTGAGCAGGGAGATAAATGCTTTGTCGGCGCTTCACCGGAACGGCTGATCAAAAAATCCGGCAAAGACGTTATGTCCACCTGTCTGGCAGGTTCAATTAAGCGCGGAGAAAATCAACAAGAAGATGACCGCCTCGGCAAAGAGCTGCTGCATGACGAAAAAAATCTCGCGGAACATGATTTTGTGGTTCAGATGATACACGATTCTTTCTTGTCGAGCTGCAGCGATGTGAAAAAGCCTGCAGGTCCGCAATTATATAAAACAAAAAGTGTTCAGCATCTATATACACCGATCACAGGCCATCTTAAAACGTCCGCTTCGCTGTTTGATTTAATTGAAAAGCTGCACCCCACACCGGCATTGGGCGGAGCTCCCCAGCAGAAAGCTGTTGAAGTTATCGCTGATATTGAACCGATGACACGCGGATGGTATGCGGCTCCGATCGGCTGGATGGACGGCAGGGAAAACGGAGAATTTGTCGTGGCTATCCGATCAGGGCTGATTGAAGGCAAAAATGCGCGGCTTTTCGCAGGCTGCGGCATTGTTGAAGATTCAGATCCGCAATCAGAATATGAAGAAACTCAAATTAAACTAAAGCCGATGATCTCTGCTTTAGGAGGTGAAAGGCTTTGACAAACCCAATTACACATTATATCGGAAGCTTTATTGATGAATTCGCTCTATCGGGTGTCACCGACGCGGTTGTTTGCCCGGGGTCGAGGTCAACTCCCTTGGCGGTTTTGGCGGCGGCCCACCCGGATATTCAAGTCCATATACAGATTGATGAACGATCCGCAGGTTTTTTCGCACTCGGTCTTGCAAAAGCCCGTCAGCGTCCGGTGATGCTGATTTGTACGTCAGGAACGGCGGCGGCTAACTTCTATCCGGCCGTGATTGAAGCTCATTATTCAAGAGTGCCTCTTATTGTCCTGACTGCTGACCGGCCTCATGAATTGAGGGAAGTGGGGGCGCCTCAGGCGATTAACCAGCATTTTCTGTTCGGTAACTTTGTTAAGTTTTTCACAGACTCAGCTCTGCCTGAAGAAAATCCTCAAATGCTGAGCTATATCAGAACATTGGCCGGCAGAGCCGTAAGTGAAGCCGGGAAGCGCCCGATGGGCCCAGTCCATATCAATGTGCCGCTCAGAGAGCCTTTGATGCCGGATTTATCAGCCGGACCTTTTGAAAGAATGAGAAAGGGGCGGCACGTCTCAGTCACAACAGGGATTCAGTCAGCTGATCAAGATTCTCTCTGTCATATTACAGAGCGTCTTGCGGGAACCGAAAGAGGTATGATCGTCTGCGGCGAAATTCACGGTGAAGCAGAAAAGCAGCAAATCATCGCGCTTGCCGAGATGCTTCAGTTCCCGATTTTAGCTGACCCGCTTTCAAACCTCCGAAACGGGGAGCATGATAAGACGCTGATTATTGATGCTTATGACTCGTTTTTAAAAGATGAAGAAATAAAAGAGGCGCTTCGCCCGGACGCTGTGATCCGCTTCGGCCCGATGCCGGTTTCCAAACCGCTCTTTTTATGGCTCAGAGATGATCCTGCCATTGAGCAGTTTATCGTCGATGAAGACGGAGGATGGAGAGATCCCACCCAGGCCGGCGCGCATATGATTCATTGCCATCCGTCTGTGTTTTTGGAAGCGGTCCGTTCAGCTGAAACCGGAAAACGGCCGTCCGGATGGCTTGAGAAATGGCAGTTTGTCAATGAGCGGTTCCGTAGTCATTTACAGGATGCGAGCATGGATGATTTATCTTTTGAAGGAAATGTATATCGTCAGCTTCAGCATCTTGTCCCTGAAGGCAGTTCGATTTTTGTCGGCAACAGCATGCCGATTCGCGACGTGGATACGTTCTTTGAAAAACAAGATCGTTCCTTCCGTGTTTATGCCAACCGCGGCGCTAACGGCATTGACGGGGTTGTCTCCTCGGCTATGGGACTGTGTGAAGGTACAAAAGCTCCTGTCACGCTTGTAATTGGAGATTTATCGTTTTACCATGATTTAAACGGGCTGTTAGCGGCTAAAAAACTTGGAATTCCACTTACGGTTATTTTAATAAACAATGATGGCGGCGGGATTTTCTCGTTTTTGCCGCAGGCATCTGATAAGACTCATTTTGAAGAACTGTTCGGTACGCCGACGGGCCTTGATTTCCGGCATGCCGCCGCACTGTACGGCGGGACGTATACTTGCCCTGAGACATGGGAAGCATTTAAGGATGCGTATCAGCCGCAGGCGGACAAGCCCGGACTTCATATAATCGAGCTGAAAACAGATCGGACATCAAGAGTTCAATTCCATCGCGATCTGCTGCAGGCCGCAGTGCGGGAAGTGAAAAAAGAATGGAAACTGTAACTGTTAAAACGGCCGACGGCGTGTGCTATCGGGTTGCTGATAGCGGTCAAGAATCATCTGAAGCTATTGTTTGTCTGCATGGATTTACGGGCAGCAAAGAATCATGGATGTTTTTACGCGGCATGTTTCCCGGCGAACGAATGGTGATGATTGACTGCCTGGGTCACGGGGAGACAGACGCGCCTGTGCAAGCGGCAAGGTACAGTGCGAGCCGGCAGGTTGCGGACCTTGCCGCCGTTTTTGATCAATTAAAACTTCACAAAGTGAAACTTATTGGTTATTCTATGGGGGGAAGACTTGCGTATTCCTTTGCACAGGCATTTCCGCATCGGGTGTCAGCGCTAGTTTTGGAAAGTACAACCCCGGGCCTGAGCACGCTTCAGGAACGCAAAAAGCGGATTCAGTCAGACCGGAAGCTTGCTGACTTTATATTGCGGGAAGGTATAACATCGTTTGTCGATTATTGGGAGGGCATTCCGTTGTTTGCCTCGCAGCTTTCTCTGCCGGACAGCGTAAAGGCGTCCATCCGCGCCGGCAGGCTGAAAAATAATCCGTCCGGACTTGCAGGAAGCCTGCTCGGAATGGGGACGGGCTCACAGCCTTCCTGGTGGGAGGCATTACACCGCATCAAGGCGCCCGTCCTGCTCATATGCGGTGAATGGGATGAAAAGTTTTGCGCTATTAATCAAAAGGTGCATAACCTGCTCCCATCAAGTAAAATAGAGGTTGTCAAACAGGCGGGGCACACGGTACATGTGGAACAGCCGCGAATTTTTGGTAAGATAGTAAGTGAGTTTTTATACGGCTTGTAAAGCATAAAGAAAATAGCTTTTCGGCCGGACTCAGGCAAAAATGAAGGAGGTCATATCAATGGCTGCAGAATGGAAAAGTGAACGTCAGTACGATGAAATCCTGTACGAGACGTATAACGGTATTGCAAAAATAACAATTAACCGCCCGGAGGTACATAACGCATTTACTCCTAAGACGGTATCAGAAATGATTGACGCGTTTGCTTGTGCGCGTGATGATTCCAATATTGGTGTCATCGTTCTTGCGGGAGCGGGAGATAAAGCATTCTGTTCAGGCGGAGACCAAAAAGTCCGCGGTCACGGCGGATATGTCGGAGATGATCAGATCCCGCGTCTGAATGTGCTTGATCTTCAGCGTTTGATCCGTGTTATTCCTAAACCGGTCGTAGCGATGGTATCAGGCTATGCCATCGGCGGAGGCCATGTGCTTCATATCGTCTGTGATTTAACGATTGCGGCCGATAATGCGATTTTCGGCCAAACCGGACCGAAAGTGGGAAGCTTTGACGCAGGTTACGGCTCAGGTTACCTGGCGCGTATCGTCGGACATAAGAAAGCCCGTGAAATCTGGTACCTGTGCCGTCAATACAACGCGCAGGAAGCGCTCGACATGGGGCTTGTCAATACGGTTGTCCCATTAGAGAAACTTGAAGAGGAAACAATTAAATGGTGTGAAGAAATGCTTGAGAAAAGCCCTACAGCCCTTCGTTTCCTTAAAGCGGCATTTAACGCAGATACAGACGGCCTCGCCGGAATTCAGCAATTTGCAGGAGATGCAACGCTTCTTTATTACACGACTGACGAAGCGAAAGAAGGCCGCGATTCCTTTAAAGAGAAACGCAGTCCCGATTTCGGTCAATTCCCTCGTTTTCCGTGATCAGATGACACTACGAAACAGCTTGAGCCGCTCTGGTCCAAGCTGTTTTCTTTTCGAAAAAAGTACTTTTACCTCGGAGATGATAACATGCTGACAGAACAGCCGAATTGGCTCATTCAAAGGGCTCAGCTGACACCAGAGAGAATCGCTCTCATATTTGAAAACAAACAGATGACATTCAGAGAATTATATCATGCTTCTAAACAAATGGCCGCGCGGCTGTCCAAATACTGCTCGCTTAAAAAAGGAGACCGTGCCGCGATTTTGCTTTCTAACAGACCGGAAATGGTTTATGCCGTTCACGCCTGCTTCTTATTAGGGGCGGAAGTTGTGCTGTTGAATACGAAACTCTCAAAACAGGAACGGTTGTTTCAGCTCGAAGATTCACAGGCAAAGCTTTTATTGACGGAGGACGGTTTTTGCCGCGAAGAATATGAATCTGCGGTCGCCGCCGCGGACGTGGACGAGCTGCAGGCTGAAGAGGCGGGTGACATTGAACCTGAAGCTTATGTAACGCTTGATGATACGGCGACTCTTATGTATACGTCAGGAACAACGGGAAGGCCGAAGGGGGTGCAGCAGACTTTCGGTAATCATTATTCCAGCGCTGTATCGTCTGCGCTGAATCTGGGGGTCACGGAGCGGGACCGCTGGCTTATTGCGCTGCCGCTGTTTCATATCAGCGGTCTGTCTGCGCTGTTTAAGTCGGTCATTTACGGCATGCCTGTCGTGCTTCATCAAAAATTTTCTGTCACTGATGTGCTGGACAGCATCAGCTCCCATCAGGTCACGATCATTTCAGCGGTGCAGACCATGCTTTCGGGCCTGCTTGCGGAAACAGAACAATGTCCTGAATCACTGCGCTGCATTCTGCTTGGCGGGGGTCCGGCACCGCTGCCGCTCCTTGAAGAATGCCGCAGGAAACAATTTCCGGTATTCCAATCTTACGGCTTGACTGAAACCTGCTCACAGATTGTCACGCTTTCTCCGGAATTCAGTATGGACAAGCTCGGCTCGGCCGGTAAACCGCTGTTTTCATGCGAAATTAGAATTGAAAAAGACGGAAACCCTTGTGCGCCGTTTGAACACGGTGAAATTACGGTGAAAGGCCCGAATGTAATGAAAGGGTATTACCATCGTGACGACGCAAACCAGGCCGCTTTTCATAATGGATGGTTTAAAACGGGCGATCTTGGCTATTTGGATGATGAAGGGTTTTTATACGTGCTGGACAGGCGGTCGGACCTCATTATTTCAGGCGGAGAAAATATCTACCCGGCAGAAGTGGAAGCGGCGCTGCTTGCCCATCCGGCTGTAGCGGAGGCCGGTGTTTCGGGAGCCGAAGATCCGAAGTGGGGGAAAGTGCCGCATGCTTTTCTCGTGCTGACTTCTTCTGTCAGTTCTGAGGAGCTGACCGCCTTTTGTCGTGAGCGGCTTGCAAAATATAAAATACCGGCTGCTTTTTTCGAGGTTGACGGGCTCCCGCGGAACGCGTCCAATAAACTGATGAGGCATCGGCTGAATGAGCTTCGTAAAGGAGAATTGTCATGATTAAGATTGAAAAAATCACCCTTTATCATGTAAGTATGAGGCTGAAAAAACCGTTTAAAACAAGTATTGAAACGCTGCAGGACCGTAAATTTTTGATCGTGGAAGCGATCGATGAAACCGGGAGAACCGGCTGGGGGGAGGTATCGGCGTTTTCTTCTCCGTGGTATACAGAAGAAACGATTCAGACATGCGCGCATATGCTGAGAGATTTTTTCATCCCAAATATCGTAGGCCGCGAGTTTTTCCATCCGTCAGAAGTGCCTGACAGTCTCGCGCGTTTCAAAGGAAACCGCATGGCAAAAGCGGGGCTTGAATCAGCCGTGTGGGATCTATATGCCAAGAAAAAGGGGATATCTCTCGCAGAAGCCTTAGGGGGCAAAAGAGATAAAGTGCCCGCCGGCGTGGCGGTGGGTCTGGCTTCGGCTGATGAGATGCTTCGGGAAATTGAGCAATACGTAAAAGAAGGTTATCAACGTATAAAAATAAAAATTCAGCCCGGCCATGACGTTGATCTGATCAGAGTCATCCGCAGCCGTTTTCCGAACGTACCGCTGATGGCGGATGCCAACTCGGCATATGAACTGAAAGACATCAGCAGGCTGAAAGAGTTGGATGAATTCCAGCTCATGATGATAGAACAGCCGCTTCAGGCAGATGATATTGTCGATCACCGCCACCTGCAGAAACACTTGAGAACCGCGGTATGCCTCGATGAAAGCATATGCTCATATGATGACGCGAGGCGGGCGATTGAGCTTGGGAGCTGTAAAATCATTAACATAAAACCGGCGCGTGTAGGAGGCCTGACAGAGGCTTTAAAAATACATGACTTATGCAGAGAGCATCACATGCCGGTTTGGTGCGGCGGAATGTTTGAAACCGGCATTTCGAGAGCGCAGACAGTCGCGCTTGCTTCGCTGCCGCAATTTACGATACCGGGTGATATCTCCTCATCAGACCGATACTGGGAGGAGGATATTGTCACTCCCGACATACGTATTGAAGAGGGATTCATCTCTGTTCCGGACGGTCCCGGACTGGGTGTCGAAGTCAATCAGGAAATAATGAGAAAATACGTCACCCAAATGGACGTTTTTACGACAAACAACTGATAAAAAGACATTTCAGCGAGTTGAGCTGCCTGTATGCTGCTGTTATATTGAAACTGTTCATCATCACCCCTTCCCCCGTTTGAACCGGCTGTATCAGCCGGTTTTTTTAATAGGCGAATGCGATGATTTTTTTATTCTTCAAACAGCGCGCAGGTGTTGCTTTCTGGCTGGGGCCAAGATGTACATCTTGATAAAAAATTATGTGCTTGTCATGAATGCTATTGTACCGTCTGCCGCCGCATATATTTGCCGACGAACCGCCTTTCTGCCATGCTTCTCATCCGCCCGGTTTTCTCCGGCTCAGGGGCTGATTTCAAAAAGGCTTGCGGCGCGGAAATGAAAAAGAGCTGTATAAAACAGCTCTTTACTTTTATAAATCATGCGGTTTAAAGGTTTTGCAATCCGTTTCTTCACTTTTTTCAGCGGTTTCGCCTGTATGGCTGACCACATATATAGCGTCGGCCGTGCATTTGTTTCCCCTGCCCCAATATGAACAGTTATTGACTTCACACAGAATTTTTTGGTCCATGCTGGCTCCCCTCCAAGATAAAAGGTACGCCATTAGTATGAGCCGCCCTGATTTTTGTTATTCCTCCTGGCGGATATAACGTCTGTCTTTCATAAAGAGCTTCCAGAAGAAATAAAACCCGGGAAACAAAATAATGAAAGCGACGATATACGTCATAAACAGCGCCCTGAAGGTTGCCGGCTCCGTAAATCCTGACATGACCGTAATATCCGGATAAATCATATAAGGAAGATGCGCCCGTCCGTATGCATAGCTTGCCAGAAAGTATTGAAGCGCAATGGCGATCATGGCGATTCTCGGTTTGCCGAGGTTGCGGCCGAAGCGCTTATTCGGCAAAAACAGAGCCGCGCCGGCAATGATAAATGTAATGACAGACAGAATGAGCCATGTCTTGTCTTTCATCATGCCCGTATACAGCCAGCCGGCTTCAGAGCGTAATGTCAGCATAATGAAGAAGGCAAAAAGAAGCGACAGCGGCCCTGTTATTAAAGAGCTCCGTCTGTAGATGCGGTACGCATGCTCCTCTTCCGCAACATTTGAAAAATCGGCCAGAAGCAGTGAAGATAAAAATAAAGTGCTTAAAATGGCAAAGCCGATAAACGCATACGCATTAAGGCTTGTAAAGACATTTGCCAAATTCAGGTGATACACGCCGCCCGTCTTATCAATAAATCCTCCGTGTGTGACCGGAAGGACCAAAATCAGCACAGCGGGAATAATGAAGCCTGAAATTCCGGAGATATATCTCATGATTTTTCTTTCCTTCGCCGTATTGGAGAAGACGAGAAAGCCGCTGCGGATGGCTAAAAGCAGCAAAATAATACTCCCCGGGATCAATAAAACGGTTCCCAGCACGAAGGTTGCCCCTGGAAAGAAGCTGAATAGGGCGACAACGATTGCGACGATAAAGACGTTGGTCACTTCCCATGTCGGGGACAAATAACGGTTGGCGATGTTTGTCGCCTTTGTTTGTTCTCTATTTAAATAAATCATCGACCAAAAGCCGGCTCCGAAGTCCATCGTTGCCATGACCGCGTAGATAAACACGAAGCCCCATACGATTGATATCGCAATGAGAGCATCCATGGTAATGTCCATTTCAATTCAGCCCTTTCTATTGTTAGGATTCCGCCGCTTTTACATCCTCCTCAACGGGATGTTTGCGGAAATAATAAAGCAGCACATAAATGACTGCGGCTGCCAAAATGGCGTAAACCACTGTAAACAGGATGAACAGCAAACCGATTGAACCGGTTGTCGTGACGACATCAGACGTTTTCAGGAGATGGTAAATCACCCATGGCTGCCGCCCCGTACAAGCGAATATCCACCCGAATTCAATTCCGATCAGACTGAGCGGTCCTGCGGTTAAAAATAAAATCAAAAGCCAAGTCGGAAAGCTGTCTTTCTTTAAAATTTTTCTCCACACGATGCCGATGATTGAGTACAAAATGAGCAGCATTCCGATGCCGACCATTCCGTTAAACAGTGTATGGATGAATAAAGGCGGCCACTCGTCTTTCGGAAACGCGTTCAATCCTTTGACGACGGTATCAAAGCTGTTTGCAGCCAAAAAGCTTAAAGCCCACGGCACTTCTATCGCCCATTTTACTTTTTCTTCTTTTGCATCAGTAAAACCCCCGATCGCAAGCGGAGCGTGTGATCTAGTTTCAAACAGCCCTTCTGCGCCCGCAAGCTTCTCAGGCTGGTATTCGTAAAGAAGCTGGGCTGACTCGTGACCGTTTAAAGAGGCAATAATGGAGAATATCCCGCCGATCGTTAAGGCGAGCAGCAGCGCTTTTCGGTGAAAGCGGTATACCTGCTCCTGTTTTCTCGTTCTCAGCATTTTATAAGCCGCAACAGACGCGACGATAAATGCACCGGTCATGAAAGCCGTCAGTACGACATGGCCCGCGGTGGTGAAAAAGCTTGGATTAAAAAACGCTGCCCAAGGTTCGACGTCAGTGATTTTGCCGTTTAAAATTTTAAAGCCGGCCGGCGTTCCTTCAAATGCGTGAACATTTGTGATTAAGACGGCGGATGCCGCGGCGCCGATCAAAACGAAAATAACGGCAATGATGCGCATAGCCGGAGTCAGCCGGTCAGCGGCGTAGACATAAATGGACATAAACAGCGCTTCGATAAAGAAAGCATAAATTTCAATCTGAAACGGGAGGGACATCACCCTGCCGATGACTTCCATGAATCCGGGCCACAAAAGGGCAAGCTGTGTACCCGCGATCGTTCCGGTCGGTATCGCCACGCCGAGCAGAACAGCCTGCGCCTTCGTCCACCTTTTCGCCATAATGGCATAATGCGGATCTTTTGTTTTTTGATAAATCAATTCAGCCATTAAAATCATCAGAGGCAAGCCGACACCAAGCGTCGCAAAAATAATATGAAAGCCCATGGTTGTCCCGAACAGGCTTCTGGCTAACACTAAATCATCCACGATCATAAACCGCCTTTCTAAATTACCGTTTTATGTAATGTGGTTATATTATTTGCTGAAGCGATTAGATTATTCTTTCGATTCCATATATGTGCAGGGTTTAGAAATCAAGGGATCGGGGCATATATGATTGACAAGAGGGTATTTAAGGTTTAAAATAAAACGTAATTATTACGATTTGAGAAAGGGAGATCAGCATGAAAAAAGATATTCATCCGGATAATCATCAAGTGATTTTTCAAGATGTGAACAGCGGCTATCGCTTTTTAAGCCATTCTACGAAAAAATCAGAGGAAACGGCGGAGTGGGAAGACGGAAAAACATACCCGCTGATTAAAGTAGAGGTCAGCTCAGATACGCATCCGTTTTATACAGGCCGCCAAAAATTCAACGAAAAAGGCGGGAGAGTCGAACAGTTCAACAAAAAATACAATATGGGGAAATAAGACAAGCCCAATGGGGCTTGTCTTATTTATTGAGCACTTTGTCATCCGTGCGGGGAGTGACGAAATGACCCGTCTTATGTTATATTGTGAATAAAAAAGCAGAAAGGAAACACCAAGATGAGTCTTCTAAACGATATCATGCAATTTAATGAGCAGTTCACTAAAAACAAAGATTATGAAAAATACCAAACATCTAAATTCCCGGATAAAAAGATGGCGATTTTGTCCTGTATGGACACACGTCTTGTAGAATTGCTTCCGCATGCGATGAACATGCGAAACGGCGATGTGAAAATTATTAAAAGTGCCGGCGCGCTTGTCGCCCACCCGTTCGGAAGTATCATGCGCAGCCTTTTAGTGGCCGTATACGAATTAAACGCCGATGAAGTCTGCGTTATCGGCCACCATGATTGCGGCATGAGCAAAATCAACAGCGAGGATATGCTCGATAAAATTATCGACCGCGGTATTCCGAAAGAGCGGATTGACATGCTGAAGCACTCAGGAGTTGATCTTGATCAATGGCTGAAAAGCTTTGATTCAGTAGAAGCGAGTGTTACAGACAGCGTAAACGTCATTAAACACCATCCGCTATTCCCTGACAATGTGCCGGTGCACGGTCTGGTGATTGATCCTGAAACCGGTAAACTTGATCTGGTGATCGACGGCTACCAGCATATGGACTAATGTTTTTGTTTTTTGTCCGGTACGGGATCAACACCGCCCGGATGAAAAGGGTGGCACTTTAAAATCCGCTTCAGTGTCAGCCATCCGCCTTTTAATGCGCCGTGAGTCTTGACGGCTTCGATTCCGTACTGTGAACACGTCGGATAAAAGCGGCATGACGGCGGTGTCAGCGGAGAGATGAACTTCTGGTATCCGCGGATTAAAGCAATCATTATGGTTTTCATCAAAAAACCACCTTTCTGATGCTAGTATAGAAAAAAAATTTGAGATTGAAAAGCTTCCGCCACAATTCTTATCGGAAAACTGTGTTATAATGGATGCATATTCTGAAAAAAAGGGAGTGCCATTATGCCTTCAGTAGAAAGTTTTGAGCTTGACCATAATGCGGTTGTGGCTCCGTATGTAAGACATTGCGGAGTGCATAAAGTCGGAACAGACGGCGTCGTGAATAAGTTTGACATTCGCTTCTGCCAGCCGAACAAACAGGCGATGAAGCCGGATACGATTCATACGCTTGAGCACTTGCTTGCGTTTACGATTCGCACACATTCTGAGAAATACGATCACTTCGACATCATAGATATCTCACCGATGGGCTGCCAGACAGGCTATTATCTTGTTGTCAGCGGCGAGCCGACAGCGGAAGAAATTGTAGACCTGCTTGACGCTACGCTGAAAGAAGCCATCGATATTACGGAGATTCCGGCGGCCAACGAAAAACAGTGCGGCCAGGCGAAACTTCATGATTTAGAAGGCGCGAAACGTCTGATGCGTTTCTGGCTGTCACAAGATAAAGAAGATTTGCTGAAAGTGTTCGGATAAAAAACAGGCCTTTTTGCTGACATGCAAAAAGGCTTTTTTACATATTTCTAAAAAATGTCACACCTTATGTGTAAGCGTTTGCTAAAATAGAAGCAAACATAAAGGAGTGATGGGATGAAACGGGCTGTATTGGCAGGTATGTGCGGTATGGTATTTCTATTATCTTCCTGCGGGAGCAATTCGGACAAAACCTCCGCGGATGAAGAGCCTAAAGCGCTTGAGGTCAAGCTTACAGGACCGGAAACGGCAGCGCCGCATGAAAAAGCGGAATACAAGGCGGAGGTTTTTTACGGCGGCAAGCGTGTCACGGATGCGGATGAAGTCATGTTTGAAGTATGGAAAGAAGGAAAAAAAGGCAGCAGCAAAACAAGCAAGGCCAAGGAGGAAAAAGGGGCGTATCACCTGCGGACTGAATTTGATGAAGAGGGTGTGTATACCGTTCAATCCCACGTAACGGCAAAACAGCAGCATAATATGCCGACTGTAAAAGTGCGTGTCGGGGATGCTAAGGCTGCCGATGATTCCTCCGGCCATGAGGAACAGACACATCATCATTAAGGATTTTTTTTATCCGTCAAGCCTTTTGATGCGTCCTCCGGCGGGTCAATCGTATGTTTTACATTATAAGCTCTTACAGTCGACCAGATGGATAAAAGCAGCACGGCGAGCACGATAAGAAAGCCGAAGCTCAGAAGAAGCAGCATGAAATCCCTCCTTTTTAACAAATCATAACATATTTTCCATTCATAAAATCAAGGGCTAAAAATTTATGTTTTAACACACGATATATAGGGTATATCAATAGTAAACCAAAGGAGGAAGATAGGCATGTCAGAAAAACTATTGGATGCAGTCAATAAGCAAGTTGCAAACTGGACGGTCATGTATGTGAAATTACATAACTATCATTGGTACGTCAAAGGGAAGGACTTTTTCACATTGCATGAAAAGTTCGAGGAGCTGTATAACGAAACGGCTACATATATTGATGATCTGGCAGAACGTCTGCTGGCATTAAACGGCAAGCCGATCGGCACAATGACGGAATCATTGAAGACGGCGTCTGTAAAAGAAGCGGAAGGCAATGAGAGCGCAGAACAAATGGTACAGAACATTTATGATGATTTCACTGTCATTGCGGAAGAGCTGAAAAGCGGCATGGACCTCGCAGATGAGGTAGGAGACGAAACGACCGGTGATATGCTGCTTGCTATTCACCAGAATATCGAAAAACATAACTGGATGCTGAAAGCGTATTTAGGATAATCAACAAGGGAAGACCGGGGCTATAAAGCACTCGGTCTTTTATTTTGCTGCCGAAGAGAGGTGTTGTCCATTTTTCTGAAAAATCCAGTCCGTTCCATTCACTTTTCATAGAATAATGTAAGGCCGTTTCTGTGAAAGGATGTTGGATCAAGTGGGCAAAGACTTTGGCATCTTTTCGTTTTTTGCAGTGATCGTGTCGGCAGCGGGGTTTTTCTTCGGAGGTTTTCAGTATTCGTTTCTGATTTTGCTATCGGTCATGGCGATTGAGTTTATCAGTACAAGCTTAAAAGAATCTCTTTTGCAGCAGCTGAGCGCAAGAAAGCTTTTTGCGCGGCTGGTCAAAAAAATCGTGACCCTGGCATTAGTCTCAGTTTGCCATTTTTTTGACCAGCTGCTTCATACCGAAGGCGCCATCCGTAATTTGGCTATCATGTTTTATATCTTATACGAATCGGTTCAGATCGTGATTACGGCAAGCTCGTTGGGCATACCGGTCCCGCAGGTGCTCGTCGATCTATTGGATACCCTGAAAAATAAATTCAAGCGCAAACCGTAACATTTGCTTCAAAGGAGGCTATACTAGCGGGTATGATGGTTTTCCTCTGAATTTTTGATAAAGGGCTTCCGAACAAACGCAACTGTGGTATGATGTATGGAAGATATGAAGGAACGGATTAGAGGGATAAACATGTACGAGTTTAAAGACTATTATCAGAACACTGTTCAGCTCTCCTTTGAACACCAGCCTTTTTCAGACAGCCCGAAGCACGTATGGGTCATATGCCGATACGGAGATAAGTGGCTTTTGACTGAGCACGAAGACCGGGGGTTTGAATTTCCGGGCGGAAAAGTGGAGCCGATGGAATGTGCGGAGGAAGCGGCCCTGCGCGAGGTGAAAGAAGAAACCGGTGCCGCGGTAAGACATCTGAAGTACGTCGGACAGTATAAAGTTCTCGGCAGAGAAAAGGTAATCGTGAAGAATATTTATTTTGCCGATATTGAAAAGCTTGAAAAACAGGCTGATTATTTTGAAACAAAGGGGCCGGTGCTGTTCAGCGAACTGCCGGAGAATCTCCCGCGAAATAAAAAGTTCAGTTTCATTATGAAAGATTCGGTGCTTCCGATCAGCCTGAAAAAGCTGAAAGAGGACGGCGTATTTCAATCATAAAAAACGGAGACCCGGCGCTTACGCACGGGTCTTTTTTATATTTTTCCTTTCGTCCATTTTCTTTCTAACAGTTCGACTCCCTGATACATCAATGTCGCAAAAATCGCGATGATCAGAAGGCTTAAGAACACAAGAGTGAAATTGAAGACCTGGAATCCGTAAATGATCATGTAGCCCAGACCTTTTTCGGAAACGAGAAACTCGCCGACGATGACACCGACCCAGGATAAACCGACGTTCACTTTAAGCGCGGAAATAATCGCGGGGGCGCATGCCGGCAGAATGACTTCTTTAAACATGATGCTTCTTTTCGCGCCGAAGGTTTTCATGACCTTAATATAGTTTTCATCCACTTCTTGAAAAGCCGTAAAGACGACGATTGTCGTGATAATGACACTGATGACTGCTCCCATGGCGACAATGCTTGTGAAATTCGGTCCGAGTGCCACGATGAGAATCGGTCCGAGTGCGACCTTCGGCATCGCGTTTAAAATGACGAGGTACGGGTCTAAAACCCGGGCGAGCCTGTTTGACCACCATAACAGAGCGGCGAGGCATGTGCCGAGGAGCGTGCCGAGCAAAAAGCCGAGAACGGTTTCTCCTAAGGTTACGCCGATGTGCGCCGCAAGGGATGCGTCCGCAATCTTTTCAACTAAAAGCCTGCAAACGGCGGAGGGTGAGCTGAAGATTAACGGATCGATCCAGCCCGCCCTGCTCGATATTTCCCAGCCGGCAAAAAATACGATGAAAATGGCGGCCTGATACGCACGAACCCGGAGCTTTTCTTTTTGGTGTCTTTTCTTAAACTGCTGATGAAGCTGTTCAATCGTGCCGCTGCTGTTTTTCAAGGGAATTCAGCTCCTTCCATATGGTTTGAAACAGCGGCTGAAAGGCCGGATCCTGACGCGCGTCAAACGGATCTAAAGCCGCGAGCTCCTTAGGCACGGTGAATATTTGGTGGATGGTGCCCGGCTGATTCGAAAATAAATAGATCGTATCGCTCATGGCGATGGCTTCACCGATATCGTGGGTGACGAGCACGGCGGTTTTTTGAAAATCCTTTAATGTTCTGAAGACAAGGTTTTCCAAAGAAAGCTTCGTTTGAAAGTCCAGCGCGGAAAACGGTTCATCAAGGAGCAGCAGGCCCGGGTCCGGCGCAAGAGTTCTGGCAAGTGCCGCCCGCTGCCGCATTCCGCCTGACAGCTCTTTCGGGTATTTTTTTTCAACGCCGATTAATCCGAGCTTAGGCAGAAGGCTGAGAACTTCAGCTCTTTTTTCTTCTGTTAATGTTTTTGAAATGTGTAAACCGAGCAGCACGTTTTCCTCAATTGATTTCCAAGGAAATAAATAATCCTGCTGAAGCATATAACCGATTTGGTGTTCTTTATGGTTCGGCACGCTTCCTTCAATCAGAACCCGGCCTTGCGCAGGGGTGATAAGGCCGGCCAGAATGGATAGGAGTGTTGTTTTTCCGCATCCGCTCGGCCCGAGAAAGGAGATGAAATCCCCTTTTTCAATCTGGAAATGTATATCTTTCACGGCGGTTGTTCTTTCTTTCAGCGAGAAATAAGTATGTGTTACATGATCGACATGTAAAAAAGACATTCATGTTCCTCCTATTGTTCTGAGGTGACTTTTTTGGCGATTTTTGTGTTGACGAGTTTGCTGTACGGAATATGTTTCGGGAGCTCTCCGGCTTCATCCATAATAGATTGAAGCTGTTCCCATTCATCCTTTTGCAGTACTGGGTCTGCAGAGAATGACTTTTGTTTTTTATAGCGCTCTATCGATGTTTCGATAATGACCGGATCGGTATTGGCAAATTCCTTCTGAATCAGTTTTGTGATGTCTTTGGCCGGATGGCTTTCCACCCATTGCTGGGCGCGATAGATGGCGCGGGTGAATTTTTCCGCCGTCTTTTCATTGGTTTTCAAATAACTTTCTTTTGCCATAAAGGTTGTGTATGGCACTTGGCCGGAAGCTTCTCCGAAGGATGCGACGATATGGCCGATGCCTTCTTTTTCAAACTGGGATGCCGTCGGTTCAAACAGCTGCACATAATCACCCGTTCCGGATGCGAATGCGTTGGAAATATTGGCGAAATCAATGTTTTGAACGAGGTTAATATCTTTTTTCGGCTCTATGTGATTCTTTTTCAGGACGTACTCACCGGCCATTTGGGGCATGCCGCCTTTTCGCTGGCCGAGAAATGTTTTTCCTTTTAAATCGCTCCATTTGAATGATTTCTCATCCTTCCGCGACACGAGAAATGTGCCGTCCGTCTGTGTCAGCTGCGCGAAGTTGATGACCGGATCTTTTGCTCCCTGCGCCTCCACGTAAATGGATGTTTCAGAACCGACCAGCGCGATATCAGACCCGTTTGACAAAAGCGATGTCATCGTTTTGTCCCCGCCCCATGTTGTTTGAAGTGACACTTGGAGCCCTTCTTTTTTAAAGAAACCTTTTGCCTCAGCGACATACATAGGCGTATAGAAGATGGAGTGTGTGACTTCCGCCACCTTTACCTTCGTCAGACTTTCTTCCTGTCTGCAAGCCGGAAGAATGAGCAGGAAAAAGGCGCATATGACAAAAACGCAGCCCGTTTTGAGCCATTTGTTCACGGTGTAACCTCCTTGTTTTAAGCGTTAAAATAACCTTTTCTGCTTTACATATCGTATGATGGGTATAAAAAATGTGTGAGTGCCCATATTCACGTTGGGATAGAATAAAAAAACTGATGATATAAGGAGGCGCATTGTTTTGCTGGCAGAAAAGAAAAGGTTCCCGTCTCCGAGTCCGCATGTCCGCCTCTTTGAGGTATGCTATGAGTCAGAAGGGCTGAAGGTAAAGGGGCTCCTTGCCGAGCCTGCGGCGCCGGGAACATATGACGGTTTTTTATATTTGCGCGGCGGCATAAAAAATGTCGGCATGGTACGCCCCGGAAGAATCATTCAATTCGCTTCCCAAGGCTTTGTCGTGTTTGCGCCTTATTACAGAGGCAACCAGGGCGGCGAGGGAAATGAAGATTTTGCGGGAGAGGACAGAGAGGACGCGTTTTCCGCTTTTCGCCTGCTTCGGGAGCATCCGAACGTCAGGGAAGGGCGGGTGCATATTTTCGGTTTTTCCCGGGGCGGAATCATGGGGCTTTTGACCGCGATTGAAATGGGGCATCAAGCGGCTTCGCTCGTATCATGGGGCGGTGTGAGCGATATGGTGCTTACTTATGAAGAGCGGAAGGATATGCGGCGGATGATGAAGCGGGTGATCGGCGGCACGCCGAAAAAGGTGCCGGATGAATACAGACGGCGTTCGCCGTTTGAAAACGCAGACCGCATTCAGGCCCCTGTGCTGCTCATCCATGGAGAGAATGATGAGAATGTTTCGATCGAACACGCCCGGATGATCGAGGACAAGCTGAAAGAGGCGGGGAAACCGGTGGAAACTTGGTATTACAGCGGTTTTACGCATTATTTTCCGCCGCAGGAAAACAGACGCATTGTCCGGCGGCTGGCGGAATGGATGAAGACACGGTAAGATGTCTGATTTATGATATGATAATAAAGAATAAGAGAATGAAAGGGGATTTTCATTTTGGGAATGCCTGTTGAATTTAATACCATGATTGTGACAAAAGGCAATGAAAAACGGATAGAGGAAAATATCTTTTTATTGGAGAAAGAGGGCTACCGCGTCTATCCTCTTGATATTCCGATGGACGTGCGCAAAACGAAAACCGGCGAGAAATCCGGCACCGGCGAGGTCCAAAAGCTCGAATGGGCGAACGGCCGGACAAGCATTACATACAGACTCACGTCGCTTCATTCGACAAACTGAAAAAACAAAAGCCGAGGGCATAAACGCCCTTGGCTTTTTTGATTACACGAGAGGTCCGCCGGCTTTGGCAATCGAGTCTGCATGGGAAAACTTTTTAAAGTTTTCTTTAAACTCATTGGCTAAAAACAGCGCTTTTTCGTTGTATGCTTGTTTATCGCTCCACGTGTTTTCAGGCTGAAGAACTTCATTCGGAACGCCCGGAACATGAACGGGGCTGCGCAGGCCGAAAATGCTGTCTGCCGTCATGTCAGTCTGGTTCAGTCTGCCTTCAATAGCGGCCTTGACCATCGCTCTTGTATACGAAAGTTTCATCCGTTCTCCGACTCCGTACCCTCCGCCGGTCCAACCTGTGTTGACCAGGAAGACTTGAACGCCGTGTTCGTCGATTTTATGCCCGAGCATTTCGGCATATACATGCGCCGGAAGCGGAAGGAACGGTGAACCGAAACACGTCGAGAAAGTCGTTTGCGGAGATGTCACGCCGCGCTCGGTTCCCGCGAGTTTACTGGTGTACCCGCTTAAGAAATGATACATCGCCTGTTCCTTCGTCAGTTTGCTGATCGGAGGAAGCACGCCGAATGCGTCCGCCGTTAAAAAGACGATCGCCTGCGGATGGCCGGCAATGCTCGGCTGCACGATATTGCCGATCATCTCAATCGGATATGCGGCTCTTGTGTTTTCCGTGTAGAAGGAATTGTCGTAATCCGCTTCACCCGTTTTTTCATCAAGCACGACATTCTCAAGAACAGACCCGAAGCGGATCGCACGAAAAATCTGCGGTTCTTTTTCCTCGCTCAGATTGATACATTTAGCGTAACATCCGCCTTCAATGTTGAAAACGCCGGAATCTGACCAGCCGTGCTCGTCATCGCCGATCAGTTTGCGGTCCGCATCGGCTGAAAGCGTCGTTTTCCCTGTGCCGGAAAGGCCGAAAAACAGGGCGACATCGCCTTTTTCACCGACGTTGGCTGAGCAATGCATCGGCAGTATATCCTGCTGCGGAAGCAGGAAGTTCATAATGGAGAATATTGATTTTTTCATTTCTCCGGCGTATTCGGTGCCGCCGATTAAAATGACGCGCTTTTCGAAAGAGACAATGATAAATGTTTCCGAATGCGTGCCGTCCGTCTCCGGATCTGCTTTAAAATGCGGAGCCGAGAGAATGGTGAAAGGCTGCGCTTGCGGATCTCTTTCATCCGTCTCCGGTCTGATAAACAGCTGGCGCGCGAATAAATTGTGCCACGCAAATTCATTTACGACCGTAATCGGGAGTCTGTATTTTTCATCCGCTCCCGCGAATCCTTCAAAAACAAACAGTTCATCCCGCTGTTTTAAGTAGCTGACGACTTTGGCGTACAGCTTTTCAAACGCCTCTTCAGAAATGGGCTGATTCACCGCGCCCCAATCAATTTGATTTTCTGTGCTTTGTTCACGGACGATAAATTTATCTTTAGGTGACCGGCCTGTATATGCGCCGGTGGTGGCGCGTACGGCGCCCGTTGATGTCAGCGTTCCTTCATTTCGGCTGATCACTTTTTCGGTAAGTTTTGGAGCCGATAAATTATGATGCACATTCGGACTTGCAAGTAATGCTTGAAGATCTGCGGTTAAATCAACTAATTTCATAAAAACCTTCCTTTGCCGGTTTATTTGTATTTCGCTGAATGTGGAATTAGTATAACATATATCTGAAAATAGTCTATACTATTTGGGGTTTTTTGTTTGTGTTTTTCCATTGCTTCCCGAAATAAAGGCGCGTAATCGCTTTAATTCATATTGACACTTTCCGCCCTTTTACGATAAGATATTTCATTGAGCGGATACTCTTATCCCGAGCTGGCGGAGGGACAGGCCCGATGAAGCCCAGCAACCGGTTTCTCTGTAAAAAAGCAGGTGAAAACACTGTGGGAAACCAAGGTGCTAACCTGATGCAAGGTTTAATATTTTCCTTGAGCGATAAGAGTGAAAGGCACACAGACCAAACCCTTTCCTCGAGTGGAAAAGGTTTTTTTATTTCATAAAATATGCCAATTAACATTCTCTGATATAGTATGACATTGTATTAAGAGGGAGCGAGTTCCGTATCATATGAGAAGGTCTTGCAAAAGATCTTTTTTCAGGAGGAAAAGTGAATGAGTAAAAACCGTCGACTATTTACATCTGAATCTGTTACTGAGGGTCATCCGGACAAAATCTGTGACCAAATTTCTGACAGTATCTTAGATGAGATTTTAAAAAATGACCCGAACGCGCGCGTGGCCTGCGAAACATCTGTAACGACAGGACTTGTGCTGGTAAGCGGAGAGATTACTACTTCAACATACGTTGACATTCCGAAAACAGTCCGTGAAACGATTAAAGAAATCGGCTACACACGCGCCAAATATGGATTTGATGCGGAGACTTGCGCTGTTTTAACATCAATTGATGAACAGTCTGCGGATATCGCAATGGGTGTCGATCAGGCTCTTGAAGCGCGTGAAGGCACAATGAGCGATGCTGAAATCGAAGCAATCGGAGCTGGAGACCAAGGCCTGATGTTCGGTTATGCGTGTAACGAAACGAAAGAGCTTATGCCGCTTCCGATCTCTTTGGCGCATAAATTAGCCCGCCGTTTGAGCGAAGTCCGCAAAGAAGACATTCTTCCGTACCTTCGCCCTGACGGCAAAACGCAAGTTACCGTTGAATATGATGAAAACAACAAGCCGGTCCGCATCGACGCGATCGTTATTTCAACTCAGCACCACCCGGAAATTACGCTTGAGCAGATTCAGCGCAATCTGAAAGAGCATGTCATTAATCCTGTCGTGCCTGAGGAACTGATCGATGAAGAGACAAAATACTTCATCAACCCTACGGGACGTTTCGTAATCGGCGGACCTCAAGGTGATGCGGGTCTTACGGGCCGTAAAATCATCGTTGACACATACGGCGGATATGCACGCCACGGCGGCGGTGCATTCTCCGGTAAGGATGCGACGAAGGTAGACCGTTCTGCGGCATACGCTGCGAGATACGTAGCGAAAAACATCGTGGCAGCAGGTCTTGCTGATTCTTGTGAAGTGCAGCTTGCATACGCAATCGGCGTGGCACAGCCTGTTTCTATTTCTATCAATACATTTGATACAGGAAAAGCTTCTGAAGAAAAACTGATCGAAGTCGTACGGAATAACTTCGACCTGAGACCTGCCGGCATTATTAAAATGCTTGATCTGCGCCGCCCGATCTATAAGCAGACAGCTGCTTACGGCCACTTCGGACGTCATGATGTGGATCTTCCTTGGGAGCGTACTGACAAGGCGGATGCGCTTCGCAAAGAAGCACTAGGAGAATAATTTTATAGCCGCTTACTTAAGCGGCTTTCCCTTTTTGTAGATGCTGCCATGCTTATTTTTTACATAGCGTGAAACCAATGGCGTAACAAAGCGTCTATAAAAAGGGGGTCCAATTAGAAAATTACACTTATGGAGGCTATACTATGTGTGGATTTGTCGGTGTTTTTAATAAGCATCCATTAACTCAAACCGCAGATCAAGAAGAGCTAATCAAACAAATGAACCAAATGATCGTTCACCGCGGTCCTGACAGCGATGGGTATTATCATGATGAGCACGTCGGATTCGGCTTTAGACGGCTCAGTATTATTGACGTAGAAAACGGCGGACAGCCTTTATCATATGAAGACGAAAAATATTGGATCATTTTTAACGGCGAAATCTATAACTACATTGAATTGAGAGAAGAGCTTGAAGCGAAAGGCTACACTTTCAATACAGATTCCGATACCGAAGTGCTCCTTGCGACATACCGTCATTATAAAGAAGAAGCTGCTTCAAAGCTTCGCGGAATGTTTGCGTTTTTAATCTGGAACAAAGCTGACCGCGTCATGTACGGCGCGAGAGACCCGTTCGGCATTAAACCGCTGTATTACACAACCATCGGGGATAAAGTATATTTTGCATCTGAAAGAAAAAGTTTAATGGCCGCTCAAAACGGCATTGATCTTGATACAACTTCTTTACAGCAATATATGTCTTTCCAATTCGTTCCTGAACCGAGCACGCTTGACGCTGAAGTGAAAAAAGTCGAGCCGGGCAGCCAGTTTACGATCCGCCCGGAAGGCGACATCGCGTTTAAAACATATTTCAAAGCGAACTTTAAGCCTGTTCAGTCTGATGAAAATAAATTGGTGAAAGAAGTCAGAGACGCAATCTTTGACTCTGTCAAAGTCCACATGAGAAGTGACGTGCCTGTCGGTTCGTTTCTATCCGGCGGTATCGACTCTTCTTTTATCGTCTCAGTTGCGAAAGAATTTCACCCGAGCCTTAAAACATTTTCCGTCGGTTTTGAGCAGCAGGGCTTCAGTGAGGTTGACGTAGCGAAGGAAACGGCTGCCGCGCTCGGGATTGAAAACATCAGCAAAGTCATTTCTCCTGAGGAGTATATGAACGAGCTTCCGAAAATCGTCTGGCACTTTGATGACCCGCTTGCAGATCCGGCGGCGATTCCTTTGTACTTTGTCGCGAAAGAAGCGAAAAAACATGTAACAGTCGCGTTATCCGGGGAAGGCGCGGACGAGCTGTTCGGCGGGTACAATATTTACCGCGAACCGCTTTCGCTTAAACCGTTTGAACGCATTCCGTCCGGTCTGAAAAAAATGCTTCTTCATGTGGCGTCCGTCATGCCTGAAGGAATGAGAGGGAAAAGCCTCTTAGTCCGCGGCTGCACACCGCTTGAGGAGCGCTATATCGGTAATGCGAAGATTTTTGAAGAGCCCGTGAAAAAACAGCTGCTCAAACATTACAATCCAGAGCTTTCATACCGTGATGTCACGAAGCCGTACTTTACGGAAAGCCGTTCATACAGCGACATTAATAAAATGCAGTATGTTGACATCCATACGTGGATGCGCGGCGACATCCTGTTAAAGGCTGACAAAATGACGATGGCCAACTCATTGGAACTGCGCGTGCCGTTCCTTGATAAAGTCGTGTTTGACGTGGCTTCTAAAATTCCGGATGAACTGAAAACGAAAAACGGCACGACGAAATACCTTCTGCGCAAAGCTGCTGAAGGAGTAGTGCCTGATCATGTGCTTAACCGCAAAAAACTCGGCTTCCCTGTGCCGATCCGCCACTGGCTGAAAAATGAAATGAACGAATGGGTTCGCAACATCATTCGTGAAAGTGAAACAGATGCTTATATTGAAAAGGATTATGTCCTTCAGCTTCTGGAAGATCATTGTGCCGACAGAGCGGACAACAGCCGCAAAATCTGGACCGTGCTGATCTTCATGATCTGGCACAGCATCAATGTCGAAAAAAGACTGGTGCCGGAAGAGCTGAATCATCAGCCGAAAGAAGTCATTTTCGTTTAATCCAAAAGGCTTTCGATGTTATCGAAAGCCTTTTTTCTATTGTTTTTTTGTAAACCGTCTATTCCGCTCTGTTTTCGACAAAGTATTACGCAATATTCAGAAAAAGGTTATAATAGGACTAATCGGGTAGATTCCGGAAAGTGTTTTCTGGCTATTTCGTCTCGGTTTGTGTTTCTTTGTCAAAATCAGGGGGAGGGAGAGTTATGCAAAACAAAGAAAAAACGCTTCACCGCGGCTTGGAAGAGCGGCATATCTCGCTTATGTCGTTGGGCGCCGCGATAGGAGTCGGGCTGTTTCTCGGGTCGGCTTCTGCCATAAAGCTTGCCGGGCCGGGGATTTTAGCCGCTTACGCCTGCAGCGGACTGATTATGTTTTTTATTATGCGGGCATTAGGGGAAATGGCGATTCAAAAGCCTGTAGCCGGCTCATTCAGCCGGTATGCCAGAGATTATCTCGGTCCGCTTGCCGGGTTTTTAACAGGCTGGAATTATTGGTTTTTATGGGTTGTTACCTGCATGGCGGAAATCACCGCGGTCGGCATTTATATGGGCTACTGGTTCCCTGACGTGCCGTCATGGATCTGGGCGCTTTGTGCACTCGTCATTATGACGGCTGTCAACTTTCTGGCGGTCAAAGCGTACGGTGAGCTTGAATTCTGGTTTGCGCTCATTAAAGTCTTGGCGATTCTGTCAATGATCGCGATCGGTCTGGTGATGATCGTATTCGGTCTCGGAAACGGAGGCGTTGCGCTCGGAATCAGCAATTTATGGAGCCACGGCGGCTTTTTCCCGAATGGGATTAAAGGGGTGCTGCTGTCGCTTCAAATGGTCATGTTTGCCTATCTCGGGATTGAGCTGATCGGTGTTACAGCCGGTGAGGTCAAAAATCCGGAAAAATCACTGGCGCGGGCCATAGATACTGTTTTTTGGCGCATTCTCATTTTTTACGTCGGAGCTTTGTTTGTCATTATGTCAATTTATCCGTGGCAGGAAATCGGTTCAGGCGGAAGCCCGTTTGTTTTGACATTTGAAAAAATCGGAATACCCGCTGCAGCCGGAATCATTAATTTTGTCGTATTGACGGCGGCTCTTTCTTCCTGCAACAGCGGGATCTTCAGCACGGGGCGCATGCTGTTCAATCTGGCGGAGCAAAATGAAGCGCCTAAAGCATACGGTACGGTCACAAAAGGCGGTGTGCCGGGAAAAGCGGTATTGGTTTCAGCGGGCGCGTTGTGCATCGGCGTTTTGCTGAACTACGTGGTGCCGGCGAAAGTGTTTACGTGGGTGACGAGCATTGCGACGTTCGGGGCGATTTGGACATGGTCGATTATTTTGCTTTCCCAAATGAAATACCGTAAAAGCTTACAGCCGGAACAACGGAAAAAACTGAAATATAAAATGCCTTTATACCCCTTTTCCTCATATATCTCGCTGGCATTTCTGGCTTTTGTCGTTGTGCTGATGGCTTTTGATGCAGAGACCCGGGTGGCCGTCATCATCGGTCCTGTCTGGTTCGGCATATTATTAGCCGCCTATTACGGAAAAGGTTTCCATAAAAGAAAAGACATAGATCTGGAAAACGGACAGACATTCGCCGAAAAAGCGTAAAAAAAGAGCCCGGGACATGGGCTCTTTTTTTCATAGGATCGGGCCGGCGGGGGAAGAATAAAACAAATTCCTGAACATTTTGCTTCTGTTTCCTGACAATCGGGAGAATGCAAATGGTTTTTACTTAAATAATATTTTGAAAAATGGTACAGTAGTAAAACAAAGCTGATCTATTTTTATTTCTCTTGCAGTGTTTTATAGTATCGGCCTTTTTCAACATATTCCGTTCTGATTCTTTCCATGTCCCGTATGTCTTCTTCTGTCAGCCGGCGGATAACCTTTGCGGGCCGGCCGAACGCAAGACAGCCGGGAGGAATGGTTTTGCCCGGAGGAACGAGACTTCCGGCGCCGATAAATGCGCCTTCTCCGATTTCCGCCCCGTCAAGAATGACGGAGCCCATACCGATTAAAGCATTCTTTCTGATGATTGCGCTGTGCAGTGTAACCTGATGGCCGATCGTGACGTCATCTTCAATAAGAAGCGGGCGGTTCGGACTTTGATGCAGACAGCTCAAGTCTTGTATGCTGACTCTTTTTCCGATCCTTGTCGGCGCAACATCCCCCCGGATGACGGCTGAGAACCAAATGCTCGATTGTTCTCCGATCACGACGTCGCCCGTAATGACGGCGTTATCCGCAATGAACGCTTCAGGATGTATGTCAGGCGTAAATTGTTTATAAGGGTAGATTATCATGTCTCATCCTTCTTTCTCTAAATTTATGTAAGAGGTGAACTGCATGTGGACTTGGAAAGCAGACAGGCCCGTCGGTACCATTGTCATTATCCACGGGGCGAGCGAATACCACGGGCGCTATAAATGGCTCGTTGAAATGTGGAGATCTTCCGGATATAACGTGGTGATGGGCGATTTGCCCGGTCAGGGAACGTCGACCCGCGCCAGAGGGCATATTCGCTCTTTCCAAGAATACATTGATGAAGTAGATATATGGATTGATAAAGCGAGAACGCTTGAAGCGCCCGTTTTCCTTTTGGGCCACAGCATGGGCGGACTGATTGCGATAGAATGGTTTAAGCAGCAGAGAAATCCCCGTATTACGGCACTCATTTTATCATCACCTTGTCTGGGTCTGCAAATAAAAGTCAATAAAGTCCTTGATTTTGCGTCTAAAGGACTGAACGTCCTCGCTCCGTCCCTCAGAGTGGATTCCGGCTTATCACCTGATATGGCAACGAGGAATGCGGATATGATTGAAGCGGATCAAAACGATTCTTTATATGTCACGAAGGTATCCGTAAGATGGTACAGAGAGCTTTTAAAAACCATTGATGCCGCTATGGTGCCGACTGATTCGTTTTTAAAGGTGCCGCTTTTGCTTATGCAGGGCGGTGATGACAAAATCGTCGATAAAATGAAGGTCCGCAAATGGTTTTCCGGTGTGGCTTCCCATAATAAATCGTACCGGGAATGGGAAGGGCTTTATCATGAAATTTTTAATGAACCGGAAAGAGAAACTGTGTTTAAGGCGGCAAAAGCCTTTACAGATCAGTATATTTGAATTCGCTGGGGGTGCATATGTTGACAGTACCGGAACATCCTTTTAACCTTATGGCAAAAGTGTATCGGGAAATTTTTCCGCTCGTTCATCAGGAATTGAACATGTGGCGGGAAAAATCAGATTCCATTAAAAATACCGAACTGCGGCAGCAGGCGGCCGCAAGTATCCGCGATAAATCGTTTCATTGTGAAGGCGGCGGCATTTTAGCCCTGCTTTCGGGAGAGCAGAAACAGAAATGCGTGCAATTTATCATCGCGTATCAGACAATCAGTGATTATCTGGACAATCTGTGCGACCGCAGCACCTCGCTTGATCCCGAGGACTTCCGCATGCTTCATCTCTCCATGCGTGACGCGCTGACGGTCGGCGCCGAGGTGCGGCCGTACTATCAGTACAGAGACGAGCGGGATGACGGCGGTTATCTTCATGAGCTGGTGAGAACATGCCAGCGGGTGCTCGGGTCAATAGAACATTACGGTATCATTAAACCTTATTTGCTTGAGCTGTGTGATTATTATTGCGACCTTCAGGTTCATAAGCATGTCGTTGAGCATGAACGCGTGCCGAGGCTTAAAGGCTGGTTTGAGCAGTACCGGTCACAGCTTCCGGAAATGGAGTGGTTTGAGTTCTCGGCCTGCGCCGGATCGACGTTAGGCATTTTCTGTCTCGTTGCTTACTCATTCCAGCCTGATTTTAACGAACATACCGCTGAGAAAATCCGCAGCAGTTATTTTCCGTACATACAAGGGCTGCACATACTGCTCGATTATTTAATTGACCAGGAAGAGGATCTGCTTGAAGGCGATCTGAATTTCTGTACGTATTATCAGTCTCATGAAGAAATGATGCAGAGACTGCAGCATTTTATTGAAAAAGCGGATGAACATTTGCAAGGCATTCCGCATGAAAATTTTCACCGGCTGATCAACAGGGGGCTGCTCGGTGTCTATTTATCCGATGACAAAGTCGCCGGCCAAAAAGAAATGGGCCGCCTTGCGCGAAAGCTGATCAGGGCAAGCGGAAAAACGTCATTTTTCTTTTATATCAACGGAAGAGCCTACCGCAAATTTCAGAAGATGGCTTGGACGAAAAGTTCGTAATGGGTGAACTGCGCCTCTCGTGTACATCATGACGGCGCAGTTTTTTATTTATGATGTGAAGAATGAAACATTGTTTGCGCCTGCAGAATATGATACTTTAATTTTATGAAAAAATTAAAGTATTTAGCGGTCATAGCATTACTTTCCATTTCCGGAGGCTGCTCCGTCACCCATGCTTCCGCCGGCTATCATCCTGTCTTGATAGCGCACAGGGGCTCTTCTGCGATTGAGCCGGAACATACCGCTTTGTCTTATGCACGTGCGATTAAAGACAAAGCAGATTATATTGAGATAGACTTACGGGAGACGAAGGACGGCCGTCTGATTGCAATTCACGATAAAACGGTAGACCGGACAACAGATGGTAAAGGGATGACAGATGATCTGTCTTTGGCTCAGATTAAGAAACTGAATGCGGGAAAAGGAGAAAAGATTTTAACATTAGAAGAAATCATACAGAAATTCGGACAAACTGCCAATTACTATATTGAGACAAGAGAAAGCAACGGCAGCCTGGTGATGGAAAAGAAACTGATTGACATATTACAAAAACATAAGCTGATTTCCAGCCAAAAAGCAGTCATTGAGTCTTTTAGCGGGAAGAGCTTAAAAAAAGTTCGATCTATGAATAAAAAAGTTCCTCTTGTTCGATTATTAAAAGATAACGAAGCTGAGGAGATAAATGATAAGCAGCTGCAAACCATCAGAACGTATGCTGATACAGTCGGGCTCAACGCCAAATTGGCAAATGAAGCAGTCGTGAAGCGCATTCATCACAATAAGATGAAAGTGCACGTGTTTTTTGATAAGGAAGACGAGCATACGCTGACGCCTATTATGCTGAAACAAAAAGCAGATGGTATCTTTACAAACAATCCCGCTTATACACGCAGCGTGCTGCAAAACAGTAAATAAAAAGAGACACGCGCATTTTACGCTGTCTCTTTTTTTAACGGTTTCTTTTTTGCCGCAAGGTGCATTGCGAATTTGCCGATCAGCCCGATGACAAAAAATGCAGCAAACCACCAGTAATAGGTTTTCGCGAACTCAAATCCTAAATGTCTTGATAAAATGATGACGAACATCACATAGGGAACACTTGAAAATATGATGCGAAGAATATTCAAACTGCCGCTCCTCCCAGATGATACACTAAAAAGATGTGCTTTTTTCCATTATTTCATAGTAATTGATTTTTCTTGAAAAGTAAACACAAAAAGAGTCGGCCCGCTTATGACAGGCCGATTCTTTATTTGCCGGCAGATTTCTTTTCAATCGCTATAATAAACGGCGGGTCGTTTCGCTGGTTGAGAAAGCCGTAGCTCAGCACGCGCGCTTTTTCCTGATCAAGATTGCTGCAGTACTCCAGTAATGAACTTTTTTCCGTCTTGCCTTCAGGATGCCCGTGGTACACAACGAGAACGATCAGCCCGTTCTCCTTCAGCAGTTCAAGGAGCTGTTCGATCGCGGAAATGGTTGAGTGACCGTTTGTCGTAATGCTTTTATCGCCGCCGGGCAGATAGCCGAGATTAAAGACGGCGCAAGCCACACGGCCGTGCGCATCTTCAGGCAGCGATGCCTTTATTTGATCATGGCTCTTATGGTGAAGTGTGACGCGCGGGCTGAAGTCGGCACCGAGCCGCTCCTTCGTTTTAGCGAGTGCGTCCGCTTGAATATCAAAAGCATGAACATGTCCTGTCTCACCGACAAGGCCGGCCAGAAAATATGTATCATGTCCGTTGCCCATCGTCGCGTCAACCGTGATATCACCTTCCTGTGCGGCGGACTTCAGCAATTCTTTACTGAAAGGGAGGATGTGCATCAAGGTCATAGGGCGGTCTCCTCCCCGATCTTTCTGAAGAGCTTCCCTTGATAGCTTCCACGTGTTTCCAGCTCTTTTTGAATGGCGCCCAATACTTCCCACTTATTGACGCTCCACATCGGTCCGACCATTAATTCGATCGGCCCGTCTCCCGTAATGCGGTGAACAATCATTTCCTGGGGAATGATTTCGAGCTGATCACATACAAGACTTACATACTCTTCTTGAGAAAGAAACTCCAGCTTTCCTTTTTCATATTGCTTCACCATCGGTGTGCCTTTTAATAAGTGAAGCAGGTGAATTTTAATGCCTTGCACATCCAAATCAGCGACGGCTTTGGCCGTCTCCATCATCATGTCCCTGTTTTCAAGCGGAAGCCCGTTAATGATATGGGAACAAACGCGTATGCCGTGTTTTCTCAGTTTATTGACACCCTCAACATAGCAGTCAAAATCATGGGCGCGGTTGATCAGAAGGGCGGTCCGCTCATGCACGGTCTGCAGCCCGAGTTCAACCCACAAATAGGTCCGCTCATTCAGTTCGGCCAAATATTCCACGACATCGTCCGGCAGGCAGTCCGGACGGGTCGCGATCGACATGCCGACAACGCCGTCAAGCTTGAGGACGGATTCGAATTTTTCACGCAGCTCCTCTACCGGGGCATGCGTATTCGTGAACGCTTGGAAATATGCGATATATTTGCCGTCTTTCCACTTTTCGTGCATGCGGTTTTTAATATCGTGAAATTGCGTGAGTAAGTCATCGGCCCGATTGCCGGCAAAATCGCCGGAGCCCGCCGCGCTGCAGAATGTGCAGCCTCCGTGTGCAACTGTGCCGTCCCGATTCGGGCAGTCAAAACCGCCGTCAAGCGCGACTTTAAACACTTTATGCCCGAAATGCTCCCGCAGATGATAATTTAATGTATGGTACCGTTTTTCCGTATTTGAATAAGGAAAAGGGTTATTCTCGTTCAATGTTCAAAAAGCCTCCCTCACATCAGATGCATCCTAAAATTGTAGCATGAATGATGGGGGTTCACAATCTGAAAACAGGATGCGGCTTTCTTTTGTTTATTATGACTGCAGGCAGGATTCTCATTCCTTTAGTTAAACACGGAAAATTTGGTTCTCTTTCCTTCAACCTTCGGGTGTTATTATTTTTGGTCCGCTCAAACTAAGTTTGATTTCCCATTCACTGAGGAGGGGTTTCGTTGGCAACAAGACAATCAGTAGATGAACATCTCCAAAGAAGCGAACAGGCGTATGAATTTGCGAATGAGCAATTTATGACCGCTTCGAAACAAGAGCATTATAATGATAATGAGTACAGTGAAGCGCAAATGATGCTTGAAAACGCGGTGAATGAATTAAACAAGCTGTCATTATCTGCGAATGATCAGCAAAGAGAGCAGCTTTATCGAATGAGATTGCAGCTGCAGACCTTGCAAAACAATATGATTTTGCAGCGTAATTTTGATTACTGACCGCGCCGTTTCAAATGGTTCAGCAAACCTGCCGGAATCCCGGCGGGTTTTTTTGTATTTTTTTAAAAAAGAATTGACAATAGGGCGGAGTGTGTTTATTGTATTACGTGTACTACTTGGTGTAATACACATAAAACACTCAAAAAATGAAATCGACATATAAATGTTAAGCATAGGGAAGGGGAACTTTCATGAAAAACAAAAGATCCGTAAAACAAGATGTGCCTCTTATTATCGCCGCCTCGGTTTTGGCCAGCAGTCTGTTTGTCGTTCTTGTCGTCATCGGTTTTCAATGGCAGAACATTTAAAGAAAGAGAGCAGCTCGTAAAAGAAAGAAGGGAAGTAAATGATTCAAATCGATCCGAGAAGCTCAACTCCGATTTATGAGCAGATCATACAGCAACTGAAAGAGCTTTGTTTAAAAGGGATCATGAAGCCGGGGGATAAACTTCCTTCTGTCAGGGAATTGGCAACGATCATTATCGCCAATCCGAACACAGTCAGTAAAGCATACAAGGAGCTCGAACGCGATGGTGTCATTGAAACGCTGAGGGGAAGAGGAACGTATATATCGGAGAATGCAAAAACGACATTGGTTGAAGGGAAGATGACGATGATAAAAGAGCAATTGAAACAGCTCATCATCGATGCCCATTACGCGGGAGTTGAGCTGGAGAAGCTGCAGGAATGGATAAAGGAAATCAGCGCTGATGTGAAAGGAGGCAAGGATCATGATTGAATTGCGGAATCTCTCAAAAACGATAGACGGTAAAGAAGTGCTCAAGGATATTTCGCTCACCATCGGAAAGGGGGAAATTTTCGGGCTGCTCGGGCGAAACGGATCAGGGAAAACAACACTGCTCCGGCTCATTCAGCAGATTCTGCTGCCGGATCAAGGGACGGTTTTATTTAATCAGGTGGAAATAAAGCGGCATCCGAAAGTAAAACAGAACATCATTTATATGCCTGTTGAAAATCCTTTTTATGACAAGTATACATATAAACAGCTTGTTGCGATTGTAAGCAGAATCTATCCGAATTTTGATGTGACTTACGCCAATGAGCTGATGAACAGGTACGGCATTCCGGAAACGAAGAAATACCGTGAATTATCGACAGGCCTGAAAAAACAGCTTGCGCTCGTCCTTGCCTTTGCTTCACGCCCGGCACTTATTCTTTTGGATGAACCGACGGACGGAATTGACGCCGTAACGCGTCATGATGTGCTGCAGCTTATGGTGGATGAAGTGGCTGAACGGGAAACGAGCATTCTGATTACCTCACACCGTTTAGAAGATATTGAGCGAATGTGCAACCGGATCGGGTTTTTGGAAGGAAATCAGCTGACGAATGTGATGGACTTGGATGATATGAAGGAAGAGTACATGAAAATCCAAATGGCATTTGAAGAAAACGTCGCCTTGAAGATCAGAGAACAAAACATACCGATTCTCGACCATGCCGGTGTGTTTTATACGGTGCTGATTCAAAAGAACGATGAAAAGAAAAAGAACTTTCTGCAAGAGCTGCAGCCGAAAGTATGGAACGAACTTCCTGTGAACTTAGAAGAAGTCTTCATCGCGAAGTTTGGAGGGAACCGGAGATGGTAGACAGGGGATTGCTGTACAGGGAATGGGTGCAGAATCGAACTGTTCTTGTGATGGTCGGCATTTTTTTAGCGGCGGTCAATCCATTTGAAGTGTTAAATACCTATCTGGTCTATCAAGGCTGTCTGGACACCCCGGAAGCATATTGTAACTTTTATGTGAATTCTCTGGAGAGCGGAATGCTGAACTTAAACTGGGCGCCCGCTGTCATCTTAGCGGTTTGCTTATTCGGACTGGAGCGCACAAAAGGAACGATTGATACGCTTTTCAGTCTGCCTTATTCCCGCGCTCAGGTGTTTCACACTAAATTTTGGCTCGGGGCGGCGGTCATTGCCGGCGCTCAGGTGATCGGCTACGGGCTGGCTGAGCTGCTCATTCTTCTGTTAAAGCCTGAGCGCGTATATTTCTTTCACCATTACAGCGTCGGAGAGATTATTGTGAGTGTTTTGGCTTTTACATTGGTTGCGAGCGCGGGCTGCTTAACGGGGAATACGTTCGCCCAGCTGTTAACGGCGTTTGCTGTGTCGATATCACCATACCTGATCATTACGTTGCCGTTGTCTAATGTAGAAGTCATCTTCGGAGCCGGCATGTATGAGCTGATGCCGTCAGTCGATGCTTATATCAAAGTATACAATCTTTTTCAATACTTGAATCCGATCATGTACATTGATACAGATTGGGTATCTGCCAGCAAGTATATATTAATTATCCCGGCAGTGATGAGCATTGTATTTTATGCCATCGGGTACTTTTGCTATGTCAGGCAGCCGGTGGAACGGAACGGCCGTTTTTTTCTCTGGAGACAGCTTGACCGGCCCATTCAGATTGTGGTGATCATAATCGCCGTTCTCGGTTTTGGCCTGGCGGGGTACTCGACGGGACATACGATGACAGGGTATGTGGCCGGGATGCTGGTCGGAGGAGCGATCGGATTTTTGGTCAGTTATTTTGTGATTTATAAAAAAACGAAGCATGTGTAAGAGAGGAGGACCGGAATGATACCGCGGGGATTGTTGTACACAGAATGGAAAAAAAATCAGTGGTTGTTTTTATGCAGCGGCATTCTTTTAATGGCGGCAAACCCTTTTATGGTTTATAACAACTACTCAACATATCAAGAATGTTTGAATAACCCAGCTCTTCAAGATTGTGAATTCGTTGTCAATTATACGAATGGGTCGCCTCTTTCCTTCAGCTGGGTTGTGAGTGTCATCATTGCTGTCTTCTTATTAGGCTTGGAACGGACAAAGGGAACGATGGATGCTTTGTTAAGCATGCCTTACAGCAGAGGCCAAATCTTTCAGACGAAATTCTGGCTCGGCGGGGCCGTCATTGTTGTTCCTCAGGCGATAGGCTATGGAGCGGCGTCATTGCTGATATCTTTGCTGAAACCGAGCCATACGTACGATTTTGATCATTTTTCAATCGGAATGATTGTCATCAGTTTTATGGCTTACACCTTGTTAATGGCATCCGGCGCATTAACGGGACAGATATTCGCCCAGCTGTTAACGGCGTTTACAGTAACGGTTCTGCCCTTTTTACTCATCGGTCTGCCGGCCGCGAATTTGGAGGTCGTTTTCGATTTTAGTGTCGGAGATCAATTTTCTTTTATCAGCAGTTATATCGAATCCCGTCTTTTTATATTTGTAACCCCTATTGGATATGTGTTTAACGACTGGATCAGAGAAAGGGATTTGGTTTTAATCATTCCGATTGTGATGAGCCTTGTCTTTTATCTGATCGGTTACGTCAGCTTTCTGAAACATCCGAATGAACGGAACGGCAGATTCTTTCTTTGGAGAAAATTGGACCGGCCGGTGCAGATCTTGGTGATTGCCTTTGCCGTTATGGGTTTCGGCGTTTTCGGATATGGGGTCACAGACACGATGTTCGGCTATTTAGCCGGCATTATCTTCGGCGCGATTATCGGGTTTTTCATCAGTTATTTTACGGTTTACAGGAAGTCAAAGCATATGTAGATCTGTTTGAAAATGAACAGTTTGGAGGAAAGCAAGGTGCCGATTAGCGGTTTGCTTTATAAAGAATGGAAGCAGCGGCAGACGCTGCTGCTTCTTACAGCGGGGTTCTTAGCTATTTTAGGCCCTTTGGCAATTATAAATGAGTATTTTCACTATAAGGATTGTTTGAGTGCGCTTCATCAATATTCAGGTTCAGTTTGTACGTTCAGCATTGATTACAGCAATCGGAATTTGATTGGGCTGCATTTCATTCCTCCGGTTATGATGGGGCTTTTTCTGATAAGAGGAGGCCGGGCTGAAAGGATGTTTACACTGAGTCTTCCGTATTCGAGAAGCCGGATATTTCATACGAAGTTTTTCTTGGGAGCAGCCGTGTTAGCCAGCTCGCAGTTTGTTTCTTACGGAGTATCTGACATATTGTTTCTAGCGCTTAAACCTGACGCTGTCAATCATTTTCAATCGTTCAGCTCAGGGATGCTGGTCATCAGCTTGATGATTTATGCATTAGTGACAGCTGCCGGCACGATAACGGGCAATTTAGCGGCGCAGCTGATCACAGCGTTCACGGTTTCCGTCTTTCCGATCGTGGTTATGACGATTTACCTGTTAAACGCTGAGTTCCTTTTTGGCAGGCAGGCTGTGCCGGATATTGATTTCCCTTGGAGCGGATTTCTGATCTATTTCATGCCTGCCGCTTACATCCATATATCATGGATGTATTACAAACACGCATTGTTAATCTCCGCATTAATGGGATTTTGTTTCTATCTATTCGGCTATGCGAATTTCCTGAAAATGCCGAGTGAACGAAGCGGTCATTTTATCCTGAGCAAACACATTGAGCGCATCATTCAAGTGCTCGTCATGGTGCTCAGTATGCTGGGAAGTGCGGGGGTATGCGGATATGCTTATAACGGCTCGTATACCGGTTACATATTCGGCATGCTTCTCGGTGCGATTATCGGGTTTTTCATCAGTTATTACTTCATCTATAAAAAAACGAAACAGATATAAGGGGGAGTGGTGTACGTGATAGAAGTACAGCATATTGATCATTCATTTAAAATCGGCAGGAAAGGCAGAGAGAGTGAGGTTCCGGTGCTGAAGGATGTCTCTTTGACCGTTGAAAAAGGGGAAATTGCCTGTATCGTCGGTCGGAGCGGTTCCGGAAAATCAACGCTTCTGAATTTAATATCCGGATACATAGCGCCGACGAAGGGCCGTATCGTCATTAACGGCACTGATGTGACGGGCTTCAGTGAAAAAGAGTGGGCGCAGTTCCGCCTCGGGCATTTCGGCTTTATTTTTCAAAGTTTTCAGCTCATTCCAAGTCTGACAACCTATGAAAATGTTGAAATGCCGCTTGCCTTAAAAGGCGTCAAACCGTCTGAACGCAAGCAGAAAGTCGCGGACATGCTGAAACGGGTCGGACTTGAGAATCATGCGAATCATTATCCGAATGAGCTGTCAGGCGGCCAGCAGCAGCGTGTCAGTATCGCAAGAGCCCTGATTTTAAATCCGTCAATTATTTTAGCTGATGAGCCGACGGGAAGCCTTGATTCAGAAACAGAACTTGAGGTGCTTGCATTAATTCAGCAGCTGAACCGGGAGCGCGGGATTACATTTGTCATCATTACGCATGACGATGAAGTCGCTTCGATCGCGCATTCAAAATTCCAGCTGCATGACGGTGTATTAAAAGGGGGCGTTACGGTTGAGATTTAAGGATCAGATTCACTTTATCAGAAGAAATATGAAGAAAAACCGGCTGCGTGTTTTCATGACGGTGCTGGCGACGACAATGGCGTGCGCGTTTTTAGTGGTGCTGGCGTCCGTCGGATTCGGCATCCAAAAAACGATTACAGACATTACGATGAGCCAGCAGATTGTTACGGAAATCAATGTGCTCGGCCAAGATAACGGAAAAGCCGTGAAGAAATCAGACTTGGAAAAGTATAAAAATGTCAAGTCTGTCGTTGAAAGAACACAAGTGTATGAACCGAACAAAGCGTCATTGGGAAACCGAACAAATGAAGATTCAGCCATTGTGCTGACAAACATGAACGATGAAGTCAAAGCCAATATGGAGCTTGATCAGGGAAGGGTCGCCCGCACAGAGAATGAAATCGTGGTCGGCTATGATTTTGCGAAGAACCTATTGACGAAAAAAGAGGCTGACGCTTACGACAAAGAGTTAAAGGATCACCAAGGCGACATGTCGGAGGTGAAAAAACCAAAAGGCTATACGAAAGACCTGCTTAATAAAACGATACAGCTCAGCATCTCCAAAACAAACAAAGACGGAGACGTTGAGAAAACGAAAACGTACGACTTTAAAGTAGTCGGAATTACAAAAAAACCGTCCCAAGATTGGATGGAGGATACAAATATTTTTGTGAGTGATCAATTCAAGAAAGACTTCTCGACATTCTTGGATCTGAAGAATGGAAATGCGGAAAAAAGCATCAATGTGTATGCGGACAAATTCGATCATGTTGATCAGCTTACCCAAGACCTCACGGATGACGGCTTTTATGTCAGGTCTGTCACTACCGAGCTGAAGGGCGTCAATACCTTTTTCCTCGTCTTTAAAATCGGCCTGATCTTTGTCGGCTTTATCGCCGTCGTGATTTCTGCCATCGGTATTTTCAATACGATGACGATGGCGGTGACGGAACGAACGCAGGAAATCGGGATTATGAAAGCGATCGGCGCAAGCCCGTCCATCATCCGCAGAATGTTCCTGATGGAAAGCGCCTATATCGGGATATTAGGTTCTGTCATCGGGATTATCATTTCTTACGGAGTGAGTTTTGCCGTCAATCTGGCTGTGCCGGTTATCTTAAAAGCGGTAGGGGGAAACACCGGAGCAGAAGATCTTCATTATACCTTCTCCTATATCCCGCTCAGCCTCGTTGTGATCGCAGTTGTCATTTGTGCGGGGGTCGCGGTGATTTCCGGTATGAATCCGGCCCGCAAAGCAACAAAAACCAACGTTCTGACCGCATTAAGAAGAGAACTGTAAAGGAAAAAAGCCGGCTGGACATCAGCCGGTTTTTCCTCTATTTATCAGAAAAGGGCGGATACCATGTTTCACATTTTGTTAATAGAAGATGATAACACTTTGTTTCACGAGATGAAAGAGAGATTAACGGGCTGGTCATTTGCGGTGCACGGAATAAAAGATTTCAGCCGGGTCATCCGGGAGTTTTCCGAAATCAAGCCTGATTTGGTGATCATTGATGTACAGCTGCCGAAATTTGACGGCTTTCATTGGTGCAGAATGATACGCTCCCAATCAAACGTGCCGATTCTCTTTTTGTCCTCGCGCGATCATCCCGCGGATATGGTCATGTCGATGCAGCTCGGGGCAGATGATTTTATTCAGAAGCCTTTTCACTTTGATGTGTTAATCGCGAAAATACAGGCGGTGTTCCGCCGTGTGCATCAATACGGCACAGAACCGGCGCTGATGAAAAGATGGTGCGGGGCGGTCATTGACACAGAAACCAACACGGTCAGCCGTAAAAACGGTTCGGTCGAGCTGACCAAAAACGAACTGCTGATCTTAAAACTGCTGGCTGAGCAGAAAAATAAAATCGTCAGCCGGGAAGAACTCATCAGAAGCCTTTGGAATGATGAACGTTTCGTCAGTGATAATACGCTGACGGTGAATGTCAACCGGCTGCGGAAAAAACTCGAACAATTAGGCATCGGGAAAATGATTGAAACCAAGGTGGGGCAGGGATACATCGCAAAGGAAGAAGACGGTCTTTATGATTAAATCATTTCTGCTCGAAAGAAAAAGCTGGATTGCGATGTTTCTTTTGCAGCAGGCTGTGCTCCTTTTTGCGGCATATATTGATCCGTCTATTCCGTTTTTTTCGGTGCTGTATTTCGTTTACCTGTCGCTTCTTGTGTTTCTTGTATTTCTCTTGTTCCGCTATCGTAAAGAGACCGCCTATTATAAAAGCTTAAGAGAGTGGGACGCCAATTTAGACATGTCTTATCTTAAAGCGCCTGACAGTCCGTTTGAGTCTATCGTTGAAGAAAGCATTGAAGGGCAGACAGAGCAATTACGAAAAAGCTCACTTGATCTTCAGACGGCGTCAGAGCATGAAAAGGACGATCTGATGTCATGGATTCACGAGGTCAAAACACCGCTGACAGCGATGCATCTCATGATTGAGCGTCTTGATGAACAGCCGCTGAAAGCCCCTTTGCTGTATGAATGGCTGCGGATTCACCATCTTCTGGACCAGCAGCTTCATCAGAAACGATTGTCCTTTATTGAAAATGATTTATCATTCCAGCGCATTCAGCTCAGACCGCTCGTTTTCAAAGAAATTAAAAATCTGCAATCATGGTGTATACAAAAAGGGATTGGGTTTGACATTCAGCTTGATTCACCGGACGTTCTCAGTGACGGAAAATGGCTTTCCTTCATCATCAGGCAGCTGTTAAGCAATGCCGTCAAATACAGTGAGGCGGATGACATTACCGTAAAAAGCTATGAACAAAACGGCCGGGTGCATGTGAATATTGAAGACCGCGGCATCGGCATCGAGCCCAAAGATCTTCCGCGCATTTTTGAAAAGGGATTTACTTCGACGCGAATGAGGCGTGATCACGCGTCAACGGGGATGGGCCTGTATTTGGCTCAAAAAGCCGCGGCTCCTCTTCTCATCCAGATCAGCGTGCGCTCTGAGCCGGAAAGCGGCACGGTTTTTACCTTGGTGTTTCCGAAACAGAACGATGCCGTCAGCATGTTCAGCATGTGACAAAAGTGTCACATGCTTTTCTCTTTTGTTCGCTTAATCAAACGAAAAAAACGGCTTCTGTTTTTAAAATAAAGATAACCAATGTAAAAGGAGAATCATAACGAGATGATTTTAGAAGCAGGCAATATCCAAAAAAGCTACGGAAACAAGCTGAATAAACAAGAGGTGCTGAAAGGAATTGATCTTCAGATTCACAAAGGGGAATTCGTCAGCATTATGGGCCCGTCGGGATCAGGGAAAACGACCCTTTTAAATGTGCTTTCCTCCATTGATAAAGTGAGCGCGGGCACCATTAAACTGAATGAGACGGAGATTACATCCATGAAAGAAAAACAGCTTGCCGAATTCAGAAAACGGCATCTCGGCTTTATTTTTCAGGATTATAATTTATTGGACACGCTGACCGTGAAGGAAAACATACTCCTGCCGTTATCCATTACGAAAATGTCTAAGAAAGAGGCGGACCTGCGATTTGCCGAGACGGCAGAGGAGCTTGGGATCTATGATTTGCGACATAAGTATCCGAGTGAAATTTCCGGCGGGCAAAAACAGCGGACGTCTGCCGCAAGAGCTGTTATTCACGAACCGGGCATTATTTTTGCTGATGAGCCGACCGGAGCGCTCGATTCAAAGGCTGCCATGGATTTACTGAATAAACTCAGCCGTCTGAATCAAAAACGCCGCGCCACCATTGTGATGGTGACGCATGATCCGGTTGCCGCCAGCTATTCCGGCCGTGTGGTTTTCATTAAAGACGGCCGTGTGTATACACAGCTGAATAAAGGCGGCCAGGACAGACCGGACTTTTTTCAGGATATTATGAAAACGCAAAGTGTATTGGGCGGGGTTCAGGCATGAGTATTCATCATTTGATCTTCCAGAACCTGAAAAAGAATATGAAAAACTATTACCTTTACGTTTTTGCGCTGGTGTTCAGCGCCGCCCTTTATTTCGCGTTTGTCACGATGCAATACGATCCGGCGCTTGATGAAATGAAAAGCTCCATAAAAGGAGCGGCGGCAATCCGGGCCGCCTCTGTACTGCTTGTGGCGATCGTGTCGGTATTTCTTTTATACGCCAACACCATTTTTATTAAACGGCGCGGCCGGGAAATCGGCTTATTCCGATTAATCGGCATGACGAAAATGCACATTTTCCGCATACTCAGCACAGAAAATTTCATTTTGTATTTCGGATCGATTTGGATCGGTATTTTTGCCGGCTTTTCTCTCTCGAAATTATGTATGATGATGCTGTTTCATACAGTCGGTGTGAAAGCCTCTGTCTCACTGTTTTTTTCAAGCAAGGCGCTCGTTCAGACGTTAATTGTATTCGGGGCAATTTACGTGCTGATTATGATGATGAATTACTTATTTATTAAACGGCAAAGCATTTTGTCTTTATTTAAAACCGCGTCATCGTCAGAAAGCGGCATAAGACGGCTCTCTTGGGTGCAGATGGCGATCGGTGTTGTCGGTATCGGGGCCATTATCGCCGGCTATGCCGTGTCCGCGGATTTATTCGGAGGCAGTTTTACGAGCATGAATGAACTGTTTTCGGCCATGGTGTTTATTCTCGGCTCGGTCATTATCGGAACTTATCTGTTTTATAAAGGTTCGGTCAGCTTTCTGGCAAATCTCATCCGGAAATCAAAAGGCGGGTATCTGAATGTCAGTGAAGTGCTGTCTTTGTCATCCATCATGTTCCGGATGAAGTCAAACGCCGTCCTGCTGACGATTATTACGACTCTTTCGGCGCTGGCAATCGGTTTGCTGTCTTTAAGCTATATCTCGTACTATTCCGCGGAAAAATCGGCTGAGCAAAATACAGCCGCGGACTTTGCGTTTGATAACCAAAAGGAGACTGACTCATTTACCGCTTTATTGAAGAAAAACGGAATTGAACACAAAGTGAAAACAATCAAAACCATTCAAGCCGGTGTCAATATGAAGAACATCATAAACGGCGACATGAAAAGCTTTCAACAAGACCCGTCCAGCTTGGCGCTGCCGATTATAAGCGAGAAAGACGCAGAAGGGACGGAGCTTTCTGACGGAGAAGCCGTGTTTACCGGATATAATGATATGATGAAAAGATTTCTCGACCTGAAAACGTCAGGTTCCATTGATATAAACGGCAAAACGGATAAAATACCGCTGGCGTATAAGGGCTTGAAGAACGACTTCCTCCTGTCATATACATTTACAAGCGGAGGGCTGCCGACCGTTATTGTCACGCAGCAGGTATTTGATCGGATCGAGAAAGATATCGACCCGTCCATCCAGGGAAAATCAAATCGGTTTTTCGGCATTACACTCAAACGTGAAGAGGACATCCAAAAAGCTGATGGTCTGTTTCAGGCGCAGCACTATTCAGACGGCGCGCTTTCGCAATTTGAAACGGCTGACACCCAAAAGAAAAACATGGGGCTGATCATGTTTATTGTCGGCTTTTTGGGATTAACCTTTCTGATCACCTCAGGCTGTATCCTTTATTTTAAACAAATGGGCGAGTGTGAGGATGAGAAGGCTGATTACACGATATTGCGGAAGCTCGGCTTCACAACGGGGGATCTGCTGAAAGGCATCCGCCGGAAGCAGGCGTATCATTTCGGGATTCCGCTCGTTCTCGGGCTGTTCCACAGCTATTTTGCCGTTCAGTCAGGATGGTTTTTATTCGGAACGGAAGTGTGGACGCCGATGATCATCGTCATGGCGCTGTATACGCTGCTGTACTCCATCTTCGGCATGCTGTCGGTGCTATACTATAAAAAGGTCATTCAATCCGCCTTGTAAAACAAGTTGAGGAGCCTCCGCATAAGCGGAGGCTTTTTTTGTATGAATAGAAGAAAGCGATTTTTAAAAGAATAGACATACGTCATTTTTTCGCGCGGGGGAGCCTTATGCAGAAGTATTTTCAATTGAAACCTGAAACAGGGGCCTTTCATCTTTTTTCCAAGGAACACATTTTCACGCTGTTGATCATCGGATTGCTGGGGGCGGGCGTGATCATGTTCCGGAAAAAGCTCAACCAGAGCCGGCCGAATCGCATGATCCGCTATGTACTGTTCATTCTCCTTGCCGTGTCGCAGATCAGCTATCATATATGGCTGCTTTGTCATCATGCCTGGTCGCTGAAAACAGCTCTGCCGCTGCAGCTGAGCGACCTTTCCGTCTATTTGGCGATGCTGATGGTCATGACAAAAAGCAAAAAACTGTTCGCCTTCCTCTATTTTGCCGGTTTGGGCAGCGCCGTACAGGCGATGGCAACACCTGACTTAGGGGCGTATTCTTTCCCTCATTTTCGGTACATCGTGTTTTTCGTCTCCCACGGCAGTGTTTTTCTTACCTGTCTATTCATGGCCGCTTCAGAAAGGTACAGGCCGTCGGCGCGCGGGCTGTGGGTATCGGTGCTGATCGTAAATCTGTACGGGGCGTGTGTCTTTTTTATTGATCGTGTGCTGAATGCAAATTACCTATATTTAATGAAAAAACCGAAGACCGCTTCGCTTCTGAATGTTTTCGGACCTTGGCCGTGGTATCTTCTATCAATGGAAGCGGCGGTGATATTGAGCTTTTTCATTCTGTATATTCCGTTTTGGCTGCTGAGGAAAAGAGCATGAGGCCGGCCTGTTTTTGTGAATCCAATCATTTGTAATTTTTTCAACATTCCGGCATTATTTTTTTCAGATTCTGATGTTGAAAAAAGACGTCCGCGGCGATAGAATGAATGTGCTATGATAACGTGTTCGATACGGAGCCGCGGCTTGCGGTTTCCGTTTTTTCATGGGGTTTTTTATAGAGAGAGGGGGATCGGTATGCCGCGCGCTTTGAAGATATTAATCATCGGAATGTTTATCAATGTGACGGGCGCATCTTTTTTGTGGCCGCTGAATACGATCTATATTCATAATCATTTAGGGAAATCGCTGACTGTTGCGGGGATTGTTCTGATGCTGAATTCCGGGGCCAGTGTGGCGGGGAATTTATGCGGCGGATTTTTGTTTGATAAAATCGGCGGATTCAAATCCATTATGCTGGGCATTATGATCACATTGGCAAGTCTTCTCGGACTCGTTCTGTTTCATCAATGGCCTGTTTATATTTGGCTGCTCATCATTGTCGGCTTCGGTTCCGGTATCGTGTTTCCGGCCAGTTATGCCATGGCGGGAGCGGTATGGAAAGAAGGCGGGCGGAGAGCTTTTAATGCGATTTATGTAGCTCAGAACGCAGGTGTCGCCGTGGGCTCGGCACTCGGCGGGATGGTTGCGGCGTACTCGTTTACGTACGTGTTTTTAGCCAATGCTTTGCTGTATGTGCTGTTTTTCCTTATCGTATTTTTCGGGTTTCGAAATATCAAAACCGGAAATGCGAGCCAGGTCTCTGTTCTGGACTATGAGCCTGTCAGCAGCAGAACGAAATTTACGGCGCTTCTCATATTGAGCGGCGGGTATGTTCTCGGGTGGATTGCCTATTCGCAGTGGTCCACAACCGTTGCGTCACATACTCAAAGCATCGGTATGCCGCTTTCATTATACAGTGTGCTCTGGACCGTAAACGGAATATTAATTGTCGCCGGACAGCCTCTCATAGGAGCTGTTCTGAAAAAATGGTCCGGTGCGTTAAAAACGCAGATGGTCATCGGCTTTTGTATTTTTATCGTCTCGTTCGGCGTGCTTCTCAGCGCCAAGCAATTTCCGATGTACCTCACCGCAATGGTGATTTTAACCGTCGGAGAAATGCTTGTCTGGCCTGCCGTGCCTACCATTGCCAATCAGCTTGCGCCTAAGGGGAAAGAAGGGTTTTACCAAGGATTCGTCAACAGTGCGGCGACGGGCGGCAGAATGATCGGGCCGCTCCTTGGCGGCGTGCTGGTTGATCAGTACGGCATGAGCGTGCTGCTGTTGATCCTGATGGTGCTTCTTGTTGTCAGCATCGCAGCGACGGTGCTGTACGACAAACGCTTGAAAACCGTTAATAAACAAAACGTCCAAGTGCGATGACGACATAAAAAAATCCCGCTGTTTCGGCGGGATTTTTTTGTTTATACGACCGGAAGCACGTTGACCGCGTCCTTAACGTTTAAATATGTCTTTAATGAAGAAAAGCTGGCATCAAGCTGATTCATTCTCATGGCGAGGGAAGGCTTGATCCCGGTGATAATCAATTCCGTGCCGATTAATTTAAGCAGATGGTGCAATTTGAAAATCCGGTCTGCGGTCTGTTCGTTTACCTCGGCCAGGCCTGATAAGTCTATAATTAAGTAATCATCTTTAGATGCGGTTAATATGTCCGTCAAAGTTGTCACGATTGAATCAAATCGTTCTTCCGTTAAGTTTCCCACTAACGGCAAAGCGGAGATGCCGTTTCGGATCGGAACAATCGGCGTTGACAGCGTCGTGATTTCTGCGAGGGAATCCTCAAGGAGCTTTTCGTATTCTTTCTGCTCTGTAATGTCTTTTTGAAAACCGACAAAATAGAGCTTGTCTTCAACATACAGAGGATCAATGTTGAGTTCATTCCAAAACGGGGTGCCGTCTTTTTTGACGTTTTTCAGCCGCACCGTGATCTTTTCTTTCTGGTTTAAGCTCTTTCTTATTTTCGCGACTTGTTGACGGTCGGTTTCTTTGCTTTGCAGAAATCTGCAGTTCTTACCTAATATCTCTTCGGAAGAGTAGCCTGTCATATCCATAAATCCCTGATTTGTATATATGATGGGATTGTCCTCAAGAGAGGGGTCTGTAATCACCACGCCGATGCGTGCGTGATCAAGCGCCTTTTTGATAAGCTCCAGCTGCTCCAGTTTTCCGAATACATTTGAGTCAGCCATGTAAAACCCCCTTTTGGCCGTAAAGCTGCGCGCTTTTTCAGCCGTTGTTTCTCCCCTTTTTAAATGAATCTACAGTAACCGTAGCATAACATATGTTCTGATTCAAGCAGCCGAAGTTTGCAATTTGTCATTCGGGCTTGTCCTCATATACACTGAATATATAAGGGGAAGGCACATCATTGCTAAGTAAGTGACTAGGTCATTGTCACTGGGTGAAAAATGAATCTAATGCATCAAGCTTACCGATCATGTGTTCACATATAATGGAAGAAACAAGCTTTTTACTTTCCTGCTCAATCGCCGGTATGTAGATATCGAATATCATCGTATTCGTAAGGGGGCTGGATGGCCTGAAGTCGCTTTACTAAATAAGGGCTTTAGGAAGGTGATGAAGATGCTGCATCAGGTAATAATTGCTTGTGTAATTGGAGGCATCATGGGGGTTCTCGGTCATGTGAAAAAGAGAGGCAGGCTGGAGAAACCCAGAATGACAAAGCGGTTTATCTATCTCGGTTTTTTGGAAGATGGTTTTATCGGAATGGCTGCTTCCATCTTACTTGTCTTATCCGCTGACCCCGATTCAGGAATTCAACTCGTCATCTTATCCATAATCGCAGGCTACGGCGGAGAAGCTGTTCTCAGGAGCTTTGATTTTGTCAGAGAACAAAACAGTGATTCGGCCGAAGCAAAACCACACCAGCAAAAAAATCCTCCATCAAAATAATATCCCCGCTCATGACCCGTTCTGGGTACATTCCCATTGTATACAAACCTGCTTGCACTTATGAACAGAATTCTATAAAATACAGGTAAGATTACGGTAGCGATAAGAACAGTGAAGAGGAGCAGTAAGAAGCAGATTTTGCAATCAGAGAGTTGACGGCCGGTGCAAGTCAATCAAGTCTGTTTCCGAACTCGCCTCAGAGTTGCAGCGGCAAAACCGCTGACGCATAACTGCGTTAAAAGTATCAAGTGAGTGCGGCCTAAAACCGCGCTAACGAGGGTGGTACCGCGGGAAATAAAAATCTCTCGTCCCTTTTTGGGATGAGGGAGTTTTTTTTAGTTTTAGAATAATCTGAATATAATCTTCCTCATCCCGTCAATACTTGGACTACATACGCCGTATTCAATCAGAAGGAGGTTTTTACGTTGAGTTTTCAGCACGAAAAAATAGAAAAGAAATGGCAGAATTACTGGTTGGATCATAAAACGTTCGCCGTGAGTGAAGAGAATGACAAGCCGAAGTTTTACGCGCTTGACATGTTCCCGTATCCTTCAGGAGCCGGCCTTCATGTCGGACATCCGGAAGGCTATACGGCAACCGATATCCTTTCGCGCATGAGACGCATGCAAGGGTACAACGTGCTTCATCCGATGGGATGGGACGCGTTCGGGCTTCCTGCTGAGCAATACGCGCTTGACACGGGGAATGATCCGGCTGAGTTCACAAAACAAAATATAGATAATTTCCGCCGCCAGATCCAATCGCTCGGATTTTCATATGATTGGGATCGTGAAATCAATACGACTGATCCGGACTATTACAAGTGGACGCAGTGGATCTTCACCAAGCTGTACGAAAAAGGGCTCGCTTACGTAGACGAAGTGCCGGTCAACTGGTGCCCGGCGCTCGGAACGGTGCTAGCGAACGAAGAGGTCATTGACGGCAAAAGCGAGCGGGGCGGCCATCCGGTTGAACGCCGCCCGATGAGACAATGGATGCTGAAAATCACCGCTTATGCGGACAGGCTTCTTGAAGATTTAGAAGAGCTTGACTGGCCGGAAAGCATTAAAGACATGCAGCGCAACTGGATCGGACGCTCAGAAGGCGCAAACGTGCATTTCGCGATCGACGGCACTGATGACACGTTTACGGTGTTTACGACAAGACCGGACACGCTGTTCGGCGCGGCTTATGCCGTACTGGCTCCTGAGCATGAGCTTGTGAAGGCCATCACGACGCCTGAACAAAAAGAAGCGGTAGACGCTTATGTTAAAGAAGTTCAGGCGAAAAGTGATCTGGAACGGACGGATCTTGCGAAAACAAAAACGGGCGTCTTCACAGGCGCATATGCCGTAAACCCTGCAAACGGAGAAAAGCTGCCGATCTGGATAGCGGATTATGTCCTCGCCTCTTATGGAACGGGCGCTGTAATGGCCGTGCCGGCGCATGATGAACGTGATTTTGAATTCGCCAAAGTGTTCAGCCTGCCTGTCAAAGAAGTCGTAAAAGGCGGAAACACGGAAGAAGAAGCGTACACGGGAGACGGAGAGCATGTCAATTCCGGCTTTCTGAACGGACTGAATAAAGCGGAAGCGATTGAAAAAATGATCGCCTGGCTTGAAGAAACGAAAAACGGTGAGAAAAAAGTGACATACCGCCTGCGTGATTGGCTGTTCAGCCGCCAGCGCTATTGGGGCGAGCCGATTCCGGTTATTCATTGGGAAGACGGCACGTCAACAGCCGTTCCTGCGGAAGAGCTGCCGCTGATTCTGCCGAAAACCGATGAGATCAAACCGAGCGGAACAGGTGAATCACCGCTTGCCAACATTAAAGAGTGGGTGGAAGTCACTGATCCTGAAACGGGCAAAAAAGGCAGAAGAGAAACGAACACGATGCCGCAATGGGCGGGAAGCTGCTGGTATTTCCTCCGCTTTATCGACCCGAAAAATCCGGATCAGCTCGCTTCACCTGAGAAACTGGATAAATGGCTGCCCGTTGATATTTACATCGGAGGAGCGGAGCATGCCGTGCTTCACCTTCTGTACGCTCGTTTCTGGCATAAATTCCTCTATGATATCGGTGTCGTGCCGACGAAAGAACCGTTCCAAAAGCTGTATAACCAAGGAATGATTCTCGGGGAAAATAATGAAAAAATGAGTAAATCCCGCGGAAACGTCGTCAATCCGGATGAAATTGTGGCGTCTCACGGAGCAGATACGCTCCGCCTGTACGAAATGTTTATGGGGCCGCTTGATGCATCTATCGCCTGGTCTGAATCAGGTCTTGACGGAGCGCGCCGCTTCCTTGACCGTGTATGGCGTTTGTTTATCGAGGAAAACGGCGAGCTGACGGGCAAAGTGACAGAAGGCGCGGGCGAAACTCTTGAGCGCGTCTATCATGAAACGGTCATGAAAGTGACAGAAAACTTCGAAGCCCTTCGTTTTAACACGGGCATTTCTCAGCTGATGGTCTTCATTAATGAAGCTTACAAAGCGAATGAACTGCCGAAAGAATATATTGAAGGTTTTGTGAAGCTGCTTTCTCCTATTGCGCCGCATTTGGCTGAAGAACTGTGGGAAAAACTCGGCCACGAAGGTTCGATTGCATACGAGGCTTGGCCTGCTTATGACGAATCAAAACTGGTGGATGATGAAGTTGAAATCGTCGTCCAGCTGAACGGAAAAGTGAAAGCGAAATTAATGGTTCCGGCTGATGCTGATAAAGCAGCGTTAGAACAGCTCGCACAAGCTGACGAAAAAGTAAAAGAGCAGCTTGAAGGAAAAACAATCCGAAAAATCATTGCCGTACCGGGCAAGCTTGTCAATATCGTGGCAAACTGACCGGACGAAGCCCCTCTCCTACAGAGAGGGGCTTTTTTATCAGGCCTCTATCATAGAAATTGCACCGCGGGCTTTGGTATACTTAACACCATAAAGATGAATGGGAGTGTCACACATTGAAAATAAATGAAATCAGCACAGCCGCACTGGAAGAAAAATTAAAAGCGGGAGAAGAGCTGTATCTGATTGATGTCAGAGAAGACGAAGAAGTTGCCGAAGGAATGATTCCGCAGGCCGTTCACATCCGCATGGGGGATATCCCTGAGAAGATGGATGCGTTAGACAAGGACAAGGAGTATGTATTTATCTGCCGCTCCGGAAAAAGAAGCATGAACGTTTGTATGTATTTACATGAGCAGGGCTTCCGTACGGTTAATGTTGAAGGCGGCATGCTGGAGTGGGAAGGCGAAACAAAGCCGAAGAAATAACGCTTTGAAGTGAAAGAAGAAAAGGGACGTGCGTCTTTTTCTTCTTTTTTTATAAAAAACGGGAGGCGAATCAGGTGAAACCGATGATCCGCGCTATGAAAACAAACGATATCAAACAGGTCCGGCAAGTCGCAGAACGCAGCTGGCATCATACGTATGAAGGGATTATTCCCAGACACATTCAGGATCAGTTTCTCGAATCCGCCTATCAGGATGAGATGATGGAACGCCGGCTCTTGCATTCTCTGTTCTTTGTGGCAGAAGAAGAGGGGCGAGTGCTCGGTTTTGCAAATGTCACTCCGGTTCAAAAAGACGGAAATGCGGAGCTGACCGCCATCTATATTGACCCGGATTGCCAGGGAAGCGGGATAGGAACGGCATTCCTTAAAGAATGCATCAGGCAGTCCGGCGGGGTAAAAAAGCTTTATGTCCATGCAGAAAAAGAGAACCGCATCGCCTTGTCCTTTTATCAAGCGAAAGGGTTTCAATGGGTATGTGAATTTGAAGAAGATTTTAAAGGACACACTTTACAGACGGTCAAACTGGTGCTGAACATATAAAGCGATCCAGCCCGCCCAGGACCGGATCGCGAATGATCAGTGATAAGCCGGAAGCCGGTCTTTGTGCGCTTCAAATAAGTCATCGCACAAAGATATGATGTCATTCATGGAAAGCTCGGCGCTCGTATGCGGGTCAAGCATGGCCGCCTGATATACGGCTTCCTTTTTTAATGTAACGGCCGCTTCGATGGTTAAAAGCTGTGTGTTAATGTTTGTTCTGTTGAGCGCCGCGAGCTGCTCCGGAAGTTCGCCCGAATAGCACGGCATAATGTGGTTTTTGACGGCTGTGCAAGGCACTTCAACGACCGCTTTCGCGGGCAGATTCGGTATCAGCCCGGTATTCAGCACATTGCCGCCGAATGTGAACGGACGGCCCGTCTCCATCGCTTCTATAATTCTCGAACCGTATTCTTTTGAGCGTTCGTGCGTCAGGTTTTGGTTGTTGATGATGCCGTCTCTCATCGTTTCCCAATTGTTGATTTGTTCCGCGCATCTCCTCGGATATTCATCAAGCGGAATTTGGAGTTCATCTATCAGCTCAGGATACCGGCTTTTTATAAAATACGGGTGATATTCGGCATTATGCTCAGATGATTCCGTTACGTAGCAGCCGAATTTATCCATCAGCTCAAACCGCACCATGTCCTTATGTTTCGTCTTTTGTTTTTCGCGTGCCCGTCTTTTAATTTCCGGATATAAATCAATTCCGTCTTTTTTAATCTCCAAAAGCCAAGCCATGTGGTTGATGCCGGCAATGCGTTCTTCCGTACCTTCGTGATCCATGCCGAGTGAGTCAAACAGATCTTTGGTACATACCTGGACGCTGTGGCACAGGCCGACCGTTTTTACATTTGTATGTCTGAGCATCGCTCCGGTCAGAGAGGCCATCGGATTTGTATAGTTTAACAGCCACGCATCCGGGCAGACCTCTTCCATGTCTTTTGCGATGTCAAATAAAACGGGGATGGTGCGAAGGGAACGGAAAATGCCGCCTATCCCGACGGTATCGGCAATCGTCTGGCGGAGACCGTACCGCTTCGGGATGTCAAAGTCAATGACCGTCGCGGGTTTATAGCCGCCGACCTGAATGGCGTTTATCACATAGCCGGCGTGTTTCAGCGCCTGTTTTCGGTCATCGTAGGAGATGATGGATATACTCGTATTGTAGCGGTCTCTCATGTTTTCCAGCATGAGCTGGGATTCTTTCAGCCGTACAGCGTCAATATCATAAAGCGCGAATTCAAACCCGTTTAATGCTTCAGTCAGTAAGCAGTCCCCCAGTACATTTTTTGCGAAAATCGTGCTTCCCGCTCCGATAAACGTAATTTTCTTCAACAGAAATTCCTCCCTTTTCTTCTCAGCCTTTGACCGCCCCGGAGGACAGCCCTGAGATAAAATATTTTTGAAGCGCCAAAAACAATACGACCATCGGCAGCATCGCCATAATTGCGGCTGCGGCGACTAAGTGAAGATTGTTCGCGTTTTCGCCGAAGAATCCCGCCATGGCCACGGTCAATGTCTGCACCTTTTGATCTTGTAAAAAGAAAATCGCAAATTGGTAATCGTTCCAGATAAACACGCAGGAAATAATGCAGACCGTTGCGGTAATCGGTTTCAACAAAGGAAACACGATTGTATAAAAAGTCCTGATCAATCCCGCGCCGTCCATCCTGGCGGCTTCCTCAAGCTCTTTCGGAATGGAAGAGCGGATAAACCCTGAATATAAGAAAACGGTCAGCGGCATATATGCAGCCGTATTAATGAGAATGGCTGCGGCATGCGTATTGATCAGCCCCGCATCAGCGACCATCTTGTATAAAGGAACCATGGAAGTCAAAGGCGGGATGATCATGATTGAAATCAAAAGGCCGAAGACGATTTTGTTCAGCTTTGTATTTCTTCTTGCAAGCGGGTATGCGGCAAGCGAACCCATGAAAATTAACAAGGCGGCGGAAACGGCTGTAATGATGATCGTGTTCAGAAAGGATTGCCCGAGAGAGGCACGTTCCCATGCTTCACGAAAATTATGAAATGAAATGGCGGATGGCAGCGACCATTTTGAACTGTAGTCTCCTTTTGCTTTTAATGACGTGGTCAGCAAAATATAAAAGGGGACAATATGAACGCACGAGATAACGGCTGCCAACAGCGTAAAAATCCGCATTCGGGCTGTTTTCATGACATTTCTGTCTCCTTTCGCTTGAAATACACGAGAGCCGAAAAGCTGATGACAAGAATAATGACGGACATAAACACGCCTTGGGCGGCGGCATATCCCGCATCCTGCCGTTTAAAATATAAATCATACATAAACGTCGACATCGATTGAGAGGAATTGCCCGGCCCGCCTGCGGTCAGCGCGAAAATGACATCAAACAGCTTCAGCCCGCCGATGATATTGATGACCATGTTGATGGTGACAGCCGGCATCAATAGAGGCAGAGTGATGGTGAAAAACGGTTGAAGACCTCCCGCGCCATCCATTTTTGCGGCTTCGTAATAATCTTTCGGTATGCTTTGCAGCCCCGCCAAATATACAATCATCGCAATGCCTGCGTATTGATACGTGTTAATCATGACGATAATCCATGGGTTTGCCGCAGGGCTTGCCAAGGCGTTGACAGGACCGATTCCCAGTGCGCCAAGCACATCATTCAGCGCACCCCCGTCATATGAGAAAATAAAATACCAAATGTATCCCATTATCAGCGGACTGATAATGACGGGCAAGTAGACGATCGTTCTTGTGAGCGCCTTCATTTTTAAGCTTTGATTCAAAAGCAGCGCATATAAAAGTCCGAGCATATTCTGAAAAAAAGTGCTTCCGATGCCGTAAAGCAAAGTGTTTTTCACAACAAGCCACGTGTCCGGATCTGTAAAAAGCCTTTTATATTGAGTGACTCCCACCCATTGATACGTCTGTGAGAAGCCGTTCCAGTTTGTAAATGTGATAAAAGCGCCTTTGACAAACGGAAAAATCATGAAAATAAAAACCGTGGCAAGAGCGGGAACGTACATCCACCATAGTGACGCGGATTTTACCGGCTTTTGATGTTGAAATCCTTGGGTTTCTCTTGCAAGATCACTCATTTTTTTCAGCTCCCTGTGAATCAGATTGAAGCCGTAGCCGCTTATATTCCCTGCCGAGTTTCGCTGAAATTTCAGCGGGGGTTAAGATATCGGCCATCAGCTCCTGCCCGGCTGTTCCCATCACATCCCACATTCCGTTTGGCAAATAAAGGCGGTCAAAATAAGGCTGCACCTTAATATGCTGATAGCGCTTATAGTCATTTGCGTAAAAAATGTCCGTTTGCACATTCACTAATCCGGCCGGAAGCGAGGTCGCTTCGGCAATTGATTTTGCATGCTCGGGGCGGGCCATAAATGCGATAAACTGTTTCGCTTCTTCAAGCCGCAGGGAATCCTTGAATGCCGCCAGCGTGTAACGTTCGCCTCCGATCCAAACCGGCGCGTCTCCCTTGTGGACGGCCGGGGTCGGTATGATGCCGACTTTTACCTTCGGATTGATTTGAGCGACGTCTTGGCCGAGGGTGCCGCCCTGCAGCGTAAAGGCGATTTTGTTTTGCGCCATCAGTTCGATGAGCTGGGATCGTTTTGCCGTCACGGCATCTATATTGAGCAGGTTTTCCTTTTGCATCTCTTTCAGTTTGTCAGATAAATAGGTGAAGTGTGTCCAGCGGAAGGTTCCGTTTAACAGTTGTTTTTTGTAACGGTGTGCGGGATCTGTGATGAGAAGCGGTGCGGCGAATTGATCGTAATATTGGGCAAAGGAGCTTTTCTCATAGCCGGCAAACCAGAAGGGGGTGACTGTTCCGCCGCTTTTTTCTTTAATCTGTCGCAGTGCCTTCATAAAATCATCCATTGTTTCCGGCGGTTTGATTCCGTATTTTTTCAACAGCGTGCGGTTGTAGGCCAGTCCGTCCTTTGCCTGATTCAAAGGGAAGGCGTATATTCTGCCTTTGGCGTCTTTGAGCATGCTGTTTAAATTCGGATCGAGCCGCTTCGTCCAAGACATGCCGCTGAGGTCGGCGGTATATTCTCCGTAGCGGATTTTGGCCCAGCCGTGTGTGTCGAAAAGATCAGGCATGTCACCGGCTGCCATTCTGACCCTCATCATATTTTCGTAGTCATTGCCTGGGAAATGAACGTTTACTTGAATGTCCGGATGTTCTTTTTGGAATGAATCAGCCAACTTTCTGAATACGGCTCGTTCGCTGTCTGAGGATATGGTGGAATAGACTGTCAATGTTTTCTGCTTTTCTCCGGCGCCGCTCTGTTCTGCCGAGCAGCCGGGAAGTATCATGCAAGTAAAAGAAAGAAACAAAGCCAGTAAGCGTTTCATCTTTTCCTCCTTTAAATATGATATAAACGCTGCGGGACACGTCACCTCCTTTCTTGTGAGCCGCAGCTTTGTCTGACAATCAATGAAGTGGGGAGCGTCACGGCCAGCGGGACGGTTCTGCCGTTTAAACGGTCGAGAAGCAATTTGACACCCGTCCGGCCCATCTCTTCCGTGTATACTTTTACCGTTGATAACGGCGTGCTGGCGTATTCTGCCTCATCAATTCCGTTGAAGCTGACAACCGCCGTATCGCGCGGGACTTGAAGGCCGGCTTCCTGCAAGGCTTTTAAAGCGCCGACAGCCATCGAATCACTTGCGATAAAAAAGGCATCGGGGAGACTTCCGCCTTTGATGGCTTCATTCATCAGCCGGAACCCTTCATGCATGCTGTATTCGCCGATCAGTACATGCTCCGGCTCGGCGCCGGCCGTTTGTAAGAAAGCGGTCAGACGCTTATCCTCAATCGTTTTATTGCTGTTTACACCGTCTATGACGGTATGCTCCCGCTCCCGTCCGCCGATATAACCGAGCCGCTGGTAACCGAGCGACAGAAGATGTTCTATCGCCTTCTGCGCTGCGGCATAAAAATCCACGCTGACGGAATCGTAGCGGGCGGGATCGGGGGTGCCGTTAACAAATACCGCGTGCCTGAAAGCGGCGCTGATGTTCGTAAGCGCCTCGTCTTGCAGGCTGCCGATTATGATCACGCCGTCCAGTTCGTGAAACATATGCTCTTGAAAAGAACCGAGATGGATAGAAGATGTGATAAAAACTTTTTGCCGAAAGCATTCTTCCTCAATGCCTTTTCGGATCGCTGAAAAATAAGGATCCTGCCGTTCTTCTTCGGGTGACAGGCAGCTGACAACGCCGATCAGGGGCGCTGAATCGCTGCGGCTGCGGTTCTTCCGTTTTTTTGCCGACGGCTGATAGCCCAGCTTATCGGCGATCCTCAGAACTTTTTCTCTTGTTTCATCAGTCACGGCTAAAGAGTCATCCTTATTCAAAATTCTCGATACTGTCGCGCTGGATACAGATGCCTGTAAGGCAATATCTTTGAGACGGACCATTTCGCATCTCCTTTTTACTAAATATTTACTAAACAGAAATGAACTGGTTATTGTTAAAGTGATATTATCATACGTTAGTAAGCGTTTTCAACAACTATTTTCGGTCACTTTTAGTAAAAAATCAGTAAAAAAGAAAATCTGTTTTTCTCTATCATATTTCAATTGAACCGGAATAAATTGATAGAGAAAGGAGAGGGTGATGTGCTGAAGATAGCTGTTTTTGATGAGGAGCATGAAAAGGATCTGCAGACGGAAGTCAATACATTTTTAAAGGGGATTTCTGATGAACAGCTCGTTGATATTAAATATACGGTAGCGGCGGCCTGTGATCCTGAAGGTGAGCAGCTTTATTGTTTTTCCGCTCTCATTTTATACCGAAAATAAAGAAGCCCGGACGAAATGCCGGACTTCTTTGTTCATTATGCTTTTTTGACGCGGGGACTTCTTGGTTTTTGGTATTTCTCCGCTTGTTTGATTCCTTTTCTCTCGCTCGCTAATGACTTGTACAGAGACACAATCATCAGAAGAATCACGACTGAAAACGGAACCGCGGCGAGAATGGCCGTGTTTTGCAGTGCGGCAAGACCGCCGGAATATAATAAAACCGCTGCTACGGCAGACTGGATAATGCCCCAGGTGACTTTCACCCGGTTTGAAGGGTTCAGCGAGCCGTAAGTCGTCTGCATTCCAAGCACAAATGTCGCTGAATCAGCTGATGTAATAAAGAATACAGCGATCAGAAGAAGCGTTATTACGGATGTCACCATTGTCAGCGGATAGTGGCTGAGTGTGCCGAACAGCATTGTATCCGTTGACATTCCCGCGACATTGAATACGCCTTTCTGCTGAAGATCCATCGCGGATACACCGAAGATCGCAAACCATAAGAAAGCCAATATACAAGGTGTCACCAATACCCCGATCAAAAATTCCCGGATCGTCCGGCCTCTTGATACACGGGCGATAAAAATGCCGACAAACGGCGACCAGGATATCCACCAGGCCCAATAGAAAATGGTCCAGCTGTTAATCCATTCGCGTTTTTGGGGATCATTCGGAGACAAGCGAAAGCTCATCTGCACGATATTTTGGATGTATTGGCCGATAGAATCGGTAAATGAGTTCATAATCAGCACCGTCGGGCCTGCAATGAGCATAAAGATCATTAAAATAGCCGCGAGCGCCATGTTGGTATTGCTTAAGTATTTAATCCCTTTGCCGATTCCGCTCCACGCAGAAATCAAAAATAACACGGTCACGACAGCGATCAGGATCAGCTGAATGGAAAATGTTTTCGGAATGCCGAATAAATAATGCAGACCGCCGTTGATCTGAGTCGCTCCGAGCCCTAAGCTTGTCGCCACACCGACAACGGTCGCAAACACCGCGATACAGTCAATCGCTTTGCCGATCGGCCCGTTTACTTTATCACCCAAAAGCGGTGTCAGTGTGCTGCTGATCAAACCGGGCGCGTCTTTTCTGAATTGAAAATATGCGATACATAAAGCGACGACCGCATAGATGGCCCAAGCGTGCAGCCCCCAGTGGAAAAATGTGTACCGGAGCGCATCACGAAATGCTTGGGGCGTTTCTGTTTCACCTGAGGGAGAGCTGATGGCGTAATGGCTGATCGGTTCCGCAGCCCCGTAAAATACCAAACCGATTCCCATGCCCGCGCTGAAAAGCATGGCAAACCATGATAATAAGCCGAATTCCGGTTTTTCCCCGGGTTTTCCGAGTTTTATTGTGCCGATCGGACTCACAATGAGAAAGAGACAGAAACCGACAAATATAGAAACGACCAGCAGATAATACCAGCCGAAAGAATCCGTAATAAATTTTTGTGCCGTATCAGTGACTTGCTGCAGGCTGTCAGGAGAAATGGCCCCCCATAAAACCGCAGCGGCTGTGATGACAATCACAATCCAAAAAACACTGGAGATGTTCTTCTTCAAACGTTCTCACCCTCTGACTATTTTTTTCAATACGCCATTTTGTTTTAGTATGGTCGTACGATTGCAGATCATTCCTTTCTTCCTATTCCCTCAATCAGGTGAAACAAAACGCAGAAAACTCTATCATGTTTTTGGTCAATTATCAACGGGAACGCTCAGGTAAATGCGCTTTAAACCATTTAGAGCGAGCGTGAGAAACGTCCTGCATTCAAACCGGCGAGACGCCCCGTGACAAAGGCTGAAGTGATATTGTAGCCCCCGGTATAGCCGTGAATATCGAGTATTTCTCCGCAAAAATATAAGCCTTCCATTTTTTTTGACGCCATTTGTTTCGGCTCAATCTCTTTTACGGAAACACCTCCGCCTGTGACAAATGCTTTGTCCAAAGAAAGCGTTCCGTCAGCGGCAACCGTAAATTGTTTGCAGTCTTTGACAAAAGCCCTGAATTGATCCTTCGGCAGTTCCGTAAAGCTTGTCTGCGGATCAAGACCGTTCCGTTCCAGAAGAAAAAGCAGGTACCGTTCCTGCATCCACGGCTTCAGCGCGTTTTTGAGCGCTTTTTTCGGTGCGTCTTTCAGTTCCTTGTGCATCTTTTGAAATAACTCTTCCTCGTTGATGCCGGGAAACAGATCGATGCGGAGTTTGACCTCTGGCTGCTTTTTCAGTTCTTTGACGACAAATTGGCTGCAGCGGAGAATGGCGGGGCCTGACAAGCCGAAATGGGTAAACAGCATGTCCATCACGTGTGTGACGATTGGTTTGCCTTTTTTATTCAGGACGCTGACGGCCGCGTTTCTAAGAGACAGCCCCTGAAGTGTTTTTTGTTTAATAAACGGTTCTGACGACGTAACCGGCACTTCCGTCGGAAAGAGTTCGGTCACGGTATGACCGGCCGCTTCCGCCCATGCATAGCCGTCTCCGGTGCTTCCGGTATGCGGGACTGATTTTCCGCCGACCGCGATAATGACGGCGTCTGCGTTAATGTGTTCGTCATTGTTTGTCGTAATGCCTGCTGTCCTGCCGTTCTCGTACCGCACTTCTTTGATTTTTTCATTTGTGCGGATGGTGACATTCAGTTGTTTTAATCGGTTCAAAAGCGCATCGACAACGCTTTGCGCTTTGTCCGTCACCGGGAACATGCGCCCGTGGTCTTCTTCTTTCAGCTGAATGCCGAGTTTTTCAAAAAAGGCGATGATATCTTCATTATTAAATTCGGAAAACGCGCTGTATAAAAAGCGGCCGTTGCCGGGGATGTGTTTGATGATTTCTTCAACGGGGAGGCGGTTGGTCACGTTGCAGCGCCCGCCGCCGGAAATCGCCAGCTTCCGTCCCAGCTTGTTTCCTTTATCGATTAATAATACGTCCGCCCCTTCTTCGCCTGCGGCAATCGCAGCCATTAAACCGGAGGGACCCCCGCCGATCACAATCACGTCATAATGTTTCATATTTCATCAACAACTTTCTTTTTCACGTATAATAGGCGAAAATGTCCGCTTTCTGCTATTATAGCGAAAGAAAGGGAATCCTTAAACGTATTTTGTTTTTAAAGGGTTTTCCCAAAAAGTTTCCCGCTGTAATTATTACCGTCTAATTGCCCAGTTGTGTTAAAATAGAAAAGTTGAATCTTCGTAGAAAATGGTGATGAGGAAACATGTCAAGCAAATTGTTAAGGGGCACGTTCGTGCTGACGCTCGGCACCTATATATCGCGGATTTTAGGGATGATTTATCTGATCCCGTTCGGAGCGATGGTCGGAGCGACGGGCGGAGCTTTGTTTCAATACGGATATAATCAATATACACTGTTTTTAAACATTGCCACGATGGGATTTCCCGCCGCGGTTTCAAAATTTGTCTCGAAATATAATTCCAAGGGAGACTATGAGACGAGCAGGCGGATGCTGAGAGCGGGAATGTCGGTTATGCTCGTAACCGGGATGATCGCTTTTTCAATTCTTTATATTTCAGCGCCGTTTTTTGCGGAAACATCTCTCGGCGGCACGAGTAACAACGGACTTACGATTGACCACGTCGTTTATGTCATCCGGATGGTCAGTCTGGCACTTTTGGTCGTGCCGATTATGAGTCTTGTGCGCGGTTTTTTCCAAGGTCATCAGATGATGGGGCCGACAGCCGTTTCACAGGTTGTGGAGCAGCTTGCCCGGATCATCTTTTTATTGGGCGCAACGTATTTGATTTTAAGAGTGATCAACGGCGGCCTTGTCATCGCAGTCGGATACGCGACTTTCGCGGCGCTGATCGGATCATTCGGAGGGCTTGTCGTCCTTTATATTTACTGGAATAAGCGGAAGGGCGATCTTCTGGCGATGAAGCCGAATCTCGTCCCGTCTGCGAACTTAAGTTATAAAAAAATGTTCATTGAGCTTTTCAGTTATGCCGCTCCTTACGTATTTGTCGGACTGGCGATTCCTTTGTATTCATATATCGATACGAATACGTTTAATAAAGCGATGATTGCGGCGGGCCATAAGGATATCAGCCAGGACATGCTTGCGATTGTCACCCTTTATGTGCCGAAGCTTGTGATGATCCCGGTTTCTCTGGCGACCGCTTTCGGTCTGACGCTGATTCCGACGATTACTGAATCGTTTACGAGCAGGAATTATAAGCTTTTGAACCAGCAGATTAACCAGACGATGCAAATCATTCTGTTTTTGGTTATTCCCGCTGTTGTCGGGATGTCCGTGTTATCGGGTCCGGCCTATACGTTCTTCTACGGCTCTGAAAGTCTTCGCCCGGATATCGGACAGGATATATTGTTCTGGTACGCGCCTGTCGCGATTCTGTTTTCTCTGTTTACCGTAAACGCCGCGATCCTGCAAGGGATTAATAAGCAGAAATTTGCTGTCGTGAGCCTTTTCATCGGCGTCATTATAAAAGTGATGCTGAACGTGCCGCTGATCAAGCTGTTTCAGGGAGACGGGGCCATCTTGGCAACGGCGCTCGGTTATATCGCTTCTCTTCTGTACGGTTTTATTATGATTAAGCGCCATGCGGGCTATTCGTATACGGTACTTATAAAACGGGTCATTTTAATCGCGGTCCTGTCCGTCGTGATGGGAGTCGCGGTCAAGCTGACTCAATGGCTGCTCAGTTTCTTTGTAACATACCAAAGCGGCCAGGTGCATGCGGCGATTGTCGTCTTTGTCTGCGCCGCTGTCGGCGGTGCAGTATACATGTTTGCCGCGTACCGAATCGGATTTTTACAGAAAATGTTTGGAAACCGTCTGCCCCGCGTTTTGAGGAGAGGCAGGCATTCCGCCCATTAAGAATAATGAATAGTCCGCTTATCGCGGGCTTTTCTTTTTAAAGGAGAGGATCAGGATGAGACTTGATAAGCTGCTTGCCAACAGCGGATTCGGCTCAAGAAAAGATGTGAAAAAAATCGTCAAGGCTGGGGCTGTCATGATTGACGGAGAGCCGGCGAAAGATGTGAAGACCCATGTTGATCCGGAAAAACAGGACATCACGGTATACGGAGAGCCGGCAGACTATCGTGAATTTATTTATGTCATGATGAATAAGCCGCAAGGAGTGCTGTCCGCTACAGAAGACAGCCGCCAGCAAACGGTGGTTGATCTGCTGACGCCTGAAGAACAGCGTTTTGAACCGTTTCCGGCGGGACGTCTTGATAAGGATACGGAAGGCTTTTTGCTTCTGACCAATGACGGGCAGCTCGCTCATCGCCTGCTTTCTCCGAAAAAGCATGTGCCCAAAACATATGAGGTCCGGTTAATTTCACCTCTGTCACCGGAAGACATCGTTCATCTGGAAAGAGGCGTCGTCATTGAAGGAGGCTATAAGACGAAGCCGGCAGCCGTTGAAATCATTACAGAAAGCCCGGATGAAACGGTGATTCACTTGACCATTACAGAAGGCAAATATCATCAGGTGAAGCTGATGGCAAAGGCTGTCGGAAATGAAGTGGCTTATTTGAAGCGGCTTTCGATGGGGGCTGTTTCTCTTGACCCGGATCTTAAACCGGGAGAATTCCGCGAGCTGACTGAAGAGGAGCTCGAAACGCTGAGAGGCGCTGAAGTGTAATCGATATCAGAAAAGCCCAAAACAGATTTGTTTTGGGCTTTTTATATAGAGGAACAAAAAACAAGGCAAAGACGCTGCTTTGCCTTGCAGCATGTCAGGCCGAAAAGGGCCTTATGTAATTGTTCACTTAAGATGTAATTTTCACTTTTTTTCGTGTTGTCTCCCACTTGCCTCGGCTAGGACTATGAACAAGATCATTGTATGCTAACACATTTAAGTCTCGCTGAATGGTTCTAGGTGTAATGCCGAATTCATCAACCAGTTCCTGTGTTGTCACAAGGCCTTTTTCCTGGATGAACATGTAAACTGATTTAATCCGAGTCAGCATACGATTTGTTGAAGGTTTCAAAAAACCACTCCCTATCATAAGATCGGATGGACTTGATATACCACAACTTTCGACTCTAAAACTTCGTACGAATAAGCAACAAAGGATGACATTCTGTTTTTTCTCTTTTAACTGCCTCCATTATACACGATATGGACAACATGAATCTAGGAATAAGCGCAGATAATTTTTTCCAAATGGGTGCCGCCTTGGTGCATTACTATGCCCGGTCCGCTTTTATTATTATGGAAACTGAAACTTTTTTTATACATGTCCGTATGAAAACGGGGGAGTGAGAAGTTTGGGAGAATTATTGAATGCAAACATTGTCTGCGCCGGTTATGCTGACAGGCCGAAGGTGATTTATGATGTATCTCTGTCAGTCAACGCTGGTGAAATTGCCGGTTTAATCGGAGCGAACGGCGCGGGAAAAAGCACAGTGATAAAGGCGGTTCTCGGGCTGTCCCGGGATATAGAAGGCGGTATTGAGTGGAATGATTCATCTTATGCTTACATACCGGAGCGTCCGAGTTTTTACGATGAACTGACGCTTTGGGAGCACCTCGAGCTGACCGGGTCATTGCGGGGTATAGAAGGGGAAGAATGCCGTGAGCGGGCAGGGCGGCTGCTTGAAGAGTTTTCGCTGACGTCTGTAAAACATGATTTGCCTTCCGGCTTTTCAAAAGGGATGCAGCAAAAATTGATGCTCATACAGGCATTTTTGGCGAAGCCGGATATTTACATCATTGATGAGCCTTTTATCGGACTTGATCCGATCTCAACAAAGCTGTTTACCGACATGCTGATTGCTGAGAAAGAAAGGGGCGCGGGGATTTTGATGTGCACTCATGTTCTGGATACGGCGGAAAAAATCTGCGACCGGTTTTATTTGCTGGATCAGGGCGCTCTGCTTCTTCAAGGCACGTTAGAGGAGCTTCAGGAAAAAACGGGAAGCCGTTCACTGCTGGATTGCTTTTATTCAGCGGTTCGGAGCAGTCAGCGATGACCGGGCGGGCTTTGTTTTTTCAAAGGCTGTCTCATTATTGGCGGTATCAATGGAAGGTGTTCCAGACGGTCATTGATTGGACGGTCGCGCTGTATATCGTTCTTCCGGCTGCCGCATTTGCCGTTTATCAATATGCTGATTGGCTGAACGGCAGGGGGCTTCTTAATGGAGCGGCAGGAGTATTAGGATGGGGCTGGCTGTATGTATTCAGTGCCCTGCTGTTGTGCACGGGTTTTATTCATACCTTTTTGCTGGAAGCGGATCACGTATTTTTGGTGCATGCAAAACATCTGATGCAAAAGCTGAAACGGTATGCGCTTTTGTATTCGATGTTCCTTTCCCTTATCAAATGGGGTGCGCTTGCCGTATTGTTATTTCCCTTATGGCGCCAGTACGGTGACTGTACCTTACCGGCATATTCAGGTATGTTTTGCTGTCTGTTCGGCTTCCATACCGCGATATTAGCCGTACATCGGCACAGAAAAAACAGCAGGCGGACATTCGGGAATCAGGCGGCGGGCTGGCTGAAAGTGATGGTTCTGATGGCGGGTGCGTTTTTTATGATCGTCTTTGCCGCCGAATGGTATTGGCTTTGGCCGGCGGGCTGTATATTGTTCATCTGTTCCGCTCTTTTGACTTGGAAAGGGACGGAGACATTATCAGCCTTTGAGGAAGAAGTGCTTGAGGAGAACAGGCGCAAGCTTTCATTCGCGGCCTCTGTTTTGATGCTCAGCCATGATGTGCAGCTCCCGAATGGTAAAAATAAAGGGCGGAGCAAGCCGTTTTTATATCCCGGCTCAAAGCACATCTTTACAAAACGGTCGGCGTATACGGCGTGGAAAGAATTGTTCTTTAAAGTGCTGATCCGAAACGGCGGGTATCTCCGGCAGCTTTACCTTTTAACTGCGGCTTTTACGGCTCTTATTCTCGTTCTTCCGCTCTTAGTGAAGCCGGCAGTCCTCATTTTGTTTGCGATCGTCAGCCGCTATGCCGCGTCGCTTTTATTTGACCGGATCACGGATAAACCGGTTTTAAGCGGTATCAAGAGAGACAGTGATGACTATTTCAGGGCGCGAAACAGCGCATTAACCGTCATTCAAATCATCTGTTCCGCCTGGTGTCTCATTGCCGCGATTCTTTCCGTTCTTTATATGTGAAAATCCCTTTCCGAAAAAGGAAAGGGATTTTTCTTAATGTCCGTTCAAAATAAAAAGCTGAATAAAAAACAGTATGGCGAAGATGATGACTAAAGGATGGATTTCGCGCCATTTTTTCTTAGCTGCTTTAACAAGCGGATATGAAATGAAGCCGAGTGCGATTCCGGTTGAAATACTGGACGTTAAAGGCATCGCCAAAATGACGAGAAAGGCCGGGAACGCTTCATCAAGCTCATTCCAGCGGATATTCGATACCGCGCCCATCATCAGGCTGCCGACAATAATCAGAGCCGGTGACGTAATCGCGGACACTTCCGATAAGACGCTGACAAGCGGGCTGAAAAACATGGAAACGGCAAACATAACGGCTATCGTCAGCGCCGTCAGACCCGTTCTTCCGCCGGCCGCCACACCTGCTGAAGATTCAACGAACGCGGTCGTCGGGCTGGTGCCGAAGATGCTTCCCACCGTCGTAGCGGTCGAATCAGCCAAAAGCGCTCTTCTGGCATTCGGCAGCTGATTGTTTTTGATCAATCCCGCTTGTTCGGCGACACCGATCATGGTGCCGGTCGTGTCAAAAATCGTAACGAGAAGAAAAGAAAACACAACGGCGTACAGACCGTGATGCACGACATCCCCGAGGGCACCGAACGGATTTGTGATCAAAAGCCCCTCCGGCAGGTGCGGGAAGGACATAAATCCTTTCGCGAAATGGATCTGCCCGGTCAAAAAGGCAATGACGGCGGTCAGCGCCATTCCGATGAACAGAGCCCCGTTTACATTCAGCACCATCAGTACAATACTGATGATAAGTCCGATAAGCGTTAAAATGACGGCAGGCGAATGAAGATCGCCGAGTGCAACCAGATTAGATTTATCAGCCGTGATGATTCCGGATTGGCGTAAGCCGATAAAAGCGATAAATAAGCCGATGCCGGTCGTAATTCCGTATTTTAAATTGTCCGGAATCGCTTCTATAAGTTGTTTTCTTAAAGGCGTTAACGATAAAATAATAAAGATGACTCCCGCGATAAAAACGGCGCTGAAAGCCGTCTGATACGTAATGCCGCTGCCTGTGCCGACAACGTGAAAGGCAAGATACGCGTTTAAGCCCATGCCGGGGGCAATGGCGATCGGAAAATTCGCAGCGAGAGCCATCCATAAAGTTCCGACAATGGAAGCGATAATCGTCGCGGTGAACACCTGGTCAAACGGAATTCCCGCATTGGAAAGGATCACCGGATTGACGACAATGATATACACCATTGTGAAAAAGGTGGTCAATCCCGCGGTAATTTCTCTTTTTATTGTCGTTTGATGCTTGTCGAGATGAAACATAAGTACCTCCAATGACGAACATTTTTTCAAAACATCATCTATATTATTCGTTTTATCGACATTTTGCAAGTCTTTATCAAGAAAGGGGATTTGTGATGAACTGGGAAGTTGAAGTCATCAGAAACAAAGAAGATCTGATCCGTGACACGCAGAAGTTTTTGCAGATCAACAGCGTAATGGACGAATCAACAGCCGGTCCCGGCCGGCCGTTTGGAGAAGGCGTCAATGCCAGCCTGACGTCACTGCTGGAATTCGGTGAAAAAGAAGGCTTCACCGTAAAGAATCTTGACGGCTATGCGGGCCATATTGAATGGGGAACGGGTGACGAAATCGTCGGCGTTTTGTGCCACGTCGATGTCGTTCCGCCCGGAGACGGTTGGACGAGCGATCCGTTTTCAGCCGATATCAGGGACGGCCGGATATATGCCAGAGGCGCCATAGATGATAAAGGGCCGACAATGGCGGCGTTTTATGCGCTGAAAATCGTCAAAGACATGCAGCTTCCTTTATCCAAACGCGTGAGAATCATCATCGGAACGGATGAAGAAAGTGATTGGAGATGCGTGGATCACTACTTCAAACACGAAAAAATGCCTGACATCGGCTTTGCTCCAGACGCGGATTTTCCGATCATTAACGCGGAAAAAGGAATTATAGATGCGTCACTGCGCATTGCAAAAAGCGCTTCTGACAAAGACGCAAAAAACGGGCTTCTGTCATTCCGTTCAGGACTGCGCCTGAACATGGTGCCGGATGCGGCTGAAGCGGTTATTGAAGGGGACGGTCTTGATGCCGTGCACGCATATTTCAGCAAATGGCTTGAGCAGTCAAAAACACAAGGTGAAGCAGTTTCGGAAAATGGAAAACTGACGCTTCGGGTATACGGAAAATCATGCCACGCGATGGAACCGGATAATGGTGTCAATGCCGGCTTAAAGCTTGCTGAATGCCTTAACGGAACGGAGCTGGATGAAGCCGGAAAGCACTTTGTCAAAACCGTCAGTGACTATTTTTTAAATGATACACGAGGCAAAAAACTGAAAATCGATTGCAGGGATGACATCAGCGGAGAGCTTACATTGAATGTCGGCACCTTTACATACAGAAAGGGTGAGGAAGGAGAACTCGGCATCAACATCCGTTATCCTGTCACTTCAGACAGCAAAGTCATCCGTGATGCTTTTACGTCTGCTGAAGAATTCCGGCTTGAAGAATTTAAAGACAGCAAACCGCACCACGTTTCTGCCGATCATCCGCTCGTAAAGACGCTTCAAAAGGTCTACGAAGGACAGACGGGAAAGAAAGCGGATCTGATTTCAATCGGCGGAGGAACGTATGCGAGATCTCTTTCGGCGGGCGTCGCGTTCGGGCCGCTGTTCCCCGGCCGGCCTGACAGCGCGCATCAAAAGAATGAGTACATCGAAATTGATGACCTGCTCCGGTCAACTGCTTTATATGCCGAAGCCATTTATGAGCTTGCCAAGTGATAATAAAAAGGGACGCCGAAAGCGGCATCCCTTTTTATCATTCAAATGACCATAAATCCGTTGATAAATAACGTTCCCCCGTATCGGCCGTCATACAGATGACGATCTGTTCGGAAGGGAGGCGTTTGGCGGTTTCAATGGCGGCGAAGCAGGCGGCGCCTGAAGACGGGCCGACGAGTATACCTTCTTCCCGGGCCAGACGACGTGTTGTCGTATACGCATCTTCATCAGATATTTTCATGATTTCATCGTAAACGTCCTGATTCAGTATGCCGGGAATAAATCCGGGGCTTGTCCCGACAAGCTTATGAGCGCCGGGTTTTCCGCCAGACAGGACGGGAGATCCCGCAGGCTCGGCGACATGAATAATCATATCCGGAAAAAGCTCTTTCAGCGTTTCTCCGGTTCCGGTAATGGTTCCGCCCGTTCCCGCCGTTGCCACAAAAGCACCGAGCGGTCTGTTGAGCAGCTGAACGGCCTGATAGATTTCAATGGCCGTCGTTTTTCGGTGGGCATCTGGATTTGCGCCGTTATCGAATTGCATCGGGATAAAACTTCCCGGAATCTGTTCGGCGAGTTCTTTCGCTTTTTTGATGCTGCCGGGCATTCTTTCCGCCCCCGGTGTTAACACAACCTCCGCGCCGTACGCTTTCAGGAGGTTGATGCGTTCTTTCGTCATCGTGTCAGGCATGACGAGGATTGCCTTGTAGCCGCGCGCCGCCGCGTTCATCGCCAGGCCGATGCCTGTGTTGCCGCTTGTCGGTTCGATGATGACAGAGCCGGGTTTTAAATGCCCGCTGTCTTCCGCTTCAATGATCATATTGTAAGCCGCTCTGTCTTTAACACTGCCGCTCGGGTTAAACGATTCTAATTTTAAATAGACTTGCGCTGCATGTTCTGGCTGAAGGCGATTGAGCTTTACGATCGGTGTGCCGCCGATCAGCTCCGCCGTGCTGTTTACGATTTTCAAGGCCGGCTCATTCCTTTCTGTATAAAACGTTCGGTACATAATATCCTATCATAATGAGCGGACAGGGTTCTCCTCTCCGCTTATCCGTTTTATAATAACACCATAACCAAAGAGGGGGAGATCCTCGTATGAGAGCTTCATTGCCGCATTATTTTATCGGCATTCCGATTTCGGCTGACATTGCTGAACCGATTTGGGAAGCAGCCAAAAAGGAGCCGGCGTTATCATTCAAAAAATGGGTGCACCCGCATGACTATCATATTACACTCATTTTTCTCGGAGCCGCGGATGAAGAACGGCTTGCGAAATTATCGTCTCTGCTCGCAGATGCTGCGTCGGCAGCGCAGCCGTTTACCGTACAGTTTCAGCATCTGGATATTTTCGGCGACCGCAGACAGCCGAGAGTGCTTCACCTTGAGCCCGAACGGAATGAACTGCTCTTTGATTTGCGGGAAAAAACAAAACAGGCTGTTTTGAAAGCCGGTTTTCAAGTGGAAAAACGCCCGTATCACCCTCATATGACGATGGCGCGGAAGTGGGCGGGAGACCGGCCGTTTCCTGACGATGTGCCGTTTGAAAGCGGCAGGGTGAAAAGTGCCGTCAGCCGGTTTTCCCTGTTTCAGACCCATCTTGACCGGTCGCCTAAATACGAAGAAATCGCACAGTTTCAATTGACATAAACAAATATTCGGAGTGGAGAAATCACATGGCACAGATCATCAAAATTCACGACTGCATATCCAGATATGAACTTGATCCATATCATTATATGAACCAGTTTATTCGGCTGAAGAAAGAACGCTGGGAGGCGCTTCTTGAAGCGTTTGACCGGATGACGGAAGAAAAAGAAACGGAAACGGCTGCCGGCGGGGAAACCGATCAAGCGCCGGCCAGGAAAAAATTTTCCTTGAAAAAGAGAAAAGAAGAAAATACGGCCGATATAAATGAAAAGAGGCACCAATGGTTTGATGAGCCGGAGGGAGAAGAGGCGCTGTTCGGGAATCTCCCGTCTCGAAAGTCTGAGCTCGCGCCTTTTTTCAAAGATCAGCTGTATGACTTTCAATTAAAATGGGCGAGCTCCACGCTTTCTCAAAAGTCTGAGCTTTCGCAGGCGGTCAAAAGGGACAGGATGTTAAAAATGCTGGCTCAAAAGCTGCCCGATTCCTATTTTGTGATGTATCATCCGGTTCTGCAAATTCAGCAGGCGTCCGTCGAACTGAGCATGATCATCATCTCGCCGCTGGAGATCTTCTGCGCCGCTTTTATGGAAGCGGAAGAGGACAGCGTATATATCGGATCAAAACACCGTTTTTGGGAAGAAAGAGGCTCCGGCAGCACGCGCCAAGTATTGAATCCGTCTCTCAGCCTGCACCGGACAGGCTCGGTCGTTTCGCAAATCGTAAAAGAAAAGCAGGCCGACATTCCCGTGCGGAAGCTTTTGCTCAGCAGAACGTCTTATATTGATTACCCGGAGCCGCCGTACGGGCTGGAAATAGCTGATAAACGGACTGCCGCAGAGTGGCTGGAAAAGCAGCAGAAAAATACGGCGCCGATCAAGCACCACCAGCTCAAGGCGGCGAAGGCTCTTTTGTCTTACGGCTTAAGCGATTCAAGCCGGAGACAGGAATGGCTTGATTAAAACGGACGTTTGGCGGCTGTCTCTTCATCTATGAAGCAGGTGAAAACAAACGATGAATCAATGGTTTTTTATTATTAATCCGGTCTCAGGAGGCGGGCGGGGCCGGCGTGTCTGGAAATCAGTTCAAAAAGAGCTGACCAGGCGCGGGGTCAGCCACCGCTCTTTTTTGACCGGGCATCCCGGACATGCGGAGGTGCTGGCGAGACAGATTTCAATGATGCAGGATCATAAGCTTAAGCGGCTGTTCGTCATCGGCGGTGACGGGACGATTCATGAAGTCATTAACGGACTGAAAGGAACGGATCAGATTGAGCTGACCTTTGTGCCTGCCGGTTCGTACAATGACTTTTCCAAAGGGCTCGGTATTAAGAAGTCGGCGCTCCTCCAAGAAATCAAAAGTCTGCACCGCCCGCTCACACGGAAATTTTTTGCGGGAAACATCAACTTTTTTCATGACAAAGCGCAATCACTTTATTTTATTAACCACCTGTCTGTCGGCTTCGATGCCTCAGTTTTGAAGGCAGCCGCGAATTTTCCGTTTTCGCGCGTTCTTCGGTTTTTGCGTCTCGGCTTTGTGATTTACCCGCTCGCGCATTTACATACGGCCTCGGGGTTTCAGCCGTTCAGATTTGTTTGCACGGCAGACGGCCAGAGGCGTGAATTCCGCAATGTCTGGTTTGTCATTGCGGCTAATCACCCTTATTACGGAGGCGGCATGAAAGCGGCGCCTTCAGCAAATCCCCGTCAAAACCATTTTGATATTGTCATCGCAGAAAACCTGTCCTTTTTCTCTCTGTATCGTTTTTTATGGGCGATGAGCTTCGGCCGGCATATCAAAATGGACGGAGTGACGATGATAAAGGGGAAGGAATTCGTTTTTGAAACAGATGGGAAAATTCCGTTTCACGCTGACGGCGAGCTGATCGGAACGACGCCGTTTCGGCTTATGCCGGGCGGTGCGCCGTTGAAAATAAAAACATAATAAACAAATGAAACCCGTCAAATGTTTCACGGCAAAGAGCGGTTCCGGCATAAATCTTCAGAATTCACAGGTGTTCTTGCTAGTTTTGCTTGACGAAGTTTGTGCTGTAGCGCTAAAATTTATAGGACGGCTATTGATTAGCATATGAGACTCTCAATAGCTGTCTTTTTTATTCTCATGAAATTGTTTATGACAGGCCGCTCCGCCAATAGAGAAAGGCTGGAGGCCTATTCTAAAATATTTTAAGAAATGATGGGTTGAACATTGATATGAACTGGTTGGGACAATTACTAGGTAGCGATTGGGAGATCTTCCCCGCCGGAGGAGCTACAGGAGATGCATATTATGCGAAACATAACGGCCAACAGCTTTTTTTAAAACGTAATAGCTCGCCCTTTTTAGCCGTGTTATCCGCCGAAGGCATTGTTCCGAAGCTGGTTTGGACGAAACGGATGGAAAACGGAGACGTCATTACGGCTCAGCATTGGATGGCGGGCAGGGAGCTGAAGGCAAAGGATATGAGCGGACGCCCGGTGGCTGAGCTGCTCCGCAAAATCCACACATCAAAAGCTTTGCTCGACATGCTGAAAAGATTGGGAAAAGAACCGCTTGATCCGGGCGCCCTTTTGTCGCAGCTGAAGCAGGCCGTCTTTGCCGTGCGGCAATTTTCGCCGCTTATTCAGGAAGGCCTTGCTTATTTGGAAGCTCATGTGGATCAGGTGCAATTCGGTGAAAAAGTCGTTTGCCATTGTGATGTGAATCATAATAACTGGCTTCTGTCTGAAGACAACCAGCTGTATTTAATAGATTGGGACGGCGCCATGATAGCCGATCCGGCCATGGATCTCGGCCCTTTATTGTATCATTACGTCGAAGAGCCAGCGTGGGACAGCTGGCTTGGGATGTACGGCATGAAGCTCACGGAAGGGCTTCGGCTGCGGATGGCGTGGTACATGTTATCGGAGACCATCACCTTCATCGCCTGGCACAAATCAAAAGGAAACGACAAAGCGTATCATGATGCCATGGGAGAGCTTCATGCCCTGATGAAGCGGATTGTCAAGTAGTCAGGAGTACGAATCCATCTGCTCCACCCATTGGGACAAATGGTTTTGGTGCTCCTGAATATGCGTGTCGATGGAATCGGCCGTGATGCCGGACTGGCTGTAGCGGTAGATGTCCTCGAGCACGTTTTTTATATTTGAATCAAGCCCGGTGTTGGCCATCAGTGATTTGATGACGCGCTCCAGCTGTTCATACTCGGCAACCGTGCCGCAGCAATCCAATTGATGGTCGGCCAGTATGTCCTTTAATAACCGGACCTGATGTTCGCTTGTTAAGCCCATGATTCATATACACATCCTTTCTGTGTCATACATTGTGCAAAGCGGTGCGGTTTTATGCATCACATGAGTGTTCCGGACCGGGGAGCCTCTTTTTTTATGCAGCCGGCGCCTTTAAAAGGCGCTTGCGGCTCTTTATGTTTCATGGTATGTTGTTACTCGAAATTATAGATAGAGGTGTCAATCATATGAGAATGCGCCATAAACCTTGGGCGAATGATTTTCTGGCAGAAAACGCTGACATCGCCATCAGTGATCCGGCCCAGTATAAAGGGCGATGGAACACGGTCTTTGGCAATGACAACCCGATCCATATTGAAGTCGGTACGGGAAAAGGGCAGTTCATTTCAGGAATGGCCAAGCAGAATCCGGATATCAACTATATCGGAATTGAGCTGTTTAAAAGCGTCATCGTCACTGCCGTCCAAAAAGTAAAGGACAGCGGGGCTCACAATGTCCGTTTGTTAAATATAGACGCGGAAACACTGAATGACGTATTTGAACGGGGAGAAATCAAGCGCGTATATTTAAACTTTTCTGACCCGTGGCCGAAAAACCGTCACGAAAAGCGCCGTTTAACATTTAAAACGTTCTTGAAAAAATACGAAGAAGTGATGGGCGAAACAGGTGAGATTCATTTTAAAACCGATAACCGCGGTTTATTCGAATACTCTCTGAAAAGCTTTTCCGAATACGGCCTGCTTCTGACGGAAGTCAGCCTTGATCTGCACAACAGCGATCCGAAGGGCAATATTATGACAGAATACGAAGAAAAATTCTCCGCGCTCGGCCAGCCGATTTACCGGGCCGAAGTTGAATGGAGAACAAAAGACAGACTCTGATGCGGGAGTCTGTTTTTTTATGCCGCCATTTGCTACCATTACATCAGGAGGGATCAAGATGGAGACATTGAATATTGGGAATATTTCATTAAGATGGCTGGACGGCGGTGTAACGCATATGGACGGAGGAGCGATGTTCGGCGTTGTCCCGAAGCCTTTATGGTCGAGAAAATACCCCGTAAATGACAAAAACCAGATTGAATTAAGAACAGACCCGATTCTGATCAGAAAAAACGGCCTGAATATATTGGTTGACGCGGGTATCGGCAGAGGGAAATTCTCTGATAAACAAAAAAGGAATTACGGCGTAACACAGGAATCCAATCTGAAACAATCTCTTTGTGAACTCGGGCTTTCCTGTGAGGACATTCATATTGCTGCGATGACCCATCTTCATTTTGACCATGCATGCGGCTTGACGGAATACAGCGGAGAGGAGCTTGTCTCTGTTTTCCCGAATGCCCGCATTGTCACTTCTGCAACAGAGTGGCGCGAAATGAGAAACCCTAATATCAGATCGAAAAATACATATTGGAGAGAAAATTGGGAGGCGGTACAAGATCAGGTCGAAACCTTTGAGAACGAGTATCAGCTGACAGAAGGCATTACGATGCACCACACCGGCGGCCACAGCGACGGCCACAGCGTCATCGTCTTAGAAGACGGAGGGGAGACGGCTGTGCATTTTGCCGACCTGATGCCGACGAACGCGCATAAAAATCCGTTATGGGTGCTGGCCTATGATGATTATCCGATGACCTCTATTCCGCAAAAGCAGAAATGGCAGACGTTTGCGGCAGAAAAAGACGCCTGGCTGATTTTCTATCACGACGCGATTTACAGAGCGGTAAAATGGGGAGAAGACGGCGAAGTGGCTGCATCTGTCAGACGGGAGAAAAAATAGGCGGATCGATGATTTACCTGTATGAATTTCGGGAATAAAAGCAAACCTAAGACAAATTGCTTTGAAAGGAAGAGACAGGTGAATCAATTTCAAGTGACGAAAGATGGAGAAATCAAAACAACTCTGCGCGGATTAGAAGTGCTTTCTACGCCTTTTTTAAATAAAGGGGTGGCCTTTACACAGGAGGAAAGAGAGGAACTCGGCCTCGAGGGATTTCTGCCGCCGAAAGTATTGACAATCGAAGAGCAGGCGAGGCGGGCCTACGAACAATTCAGTTCGCAGCCTGATGAGCTGAGCAAAAATGTCTACTTGACCGCTCTCCATGACCGGAATGAAACGTTATTTTACAGGCTGTTAAATGATCATTTAGGCGAAATGCTGCCGATCGTATATACGCCGACCGTCGGCACCGCGATCCAGCGTTACAGCCATGAGTACAGAAAACCCCGCGGTCTGTATTTGTCAATAGATGACCCTGAAGGAATGCGCGCCGCATTTCAGCAGTTCGGAAAAAATGAAAACATTGACTTAATCGTTGCCACAGATGCCGAGGGCATTCTGGGAATCGGTGACTGGGGCGTCGGCGGCATCGCCATTTCTGTCGGGAAACTTGCGGTGTATACGGCGGCGGCCGGAATTGATCCGTCACGAGTGCTTGCGGTCGTGTTGGACGCGGGGACAAATCAGGAAAGCCTCTTAAATGACCCGCTGTATGTCGGAAACCAGCATTCAAGAGTGCGCGGCGAGAAATATGACCGCTTTATTGATGAGTATGTCTCGCTTGCCCGGGAAACATTCCCGAATGCGCTCCTTCATTGGGAGGATTTCGGTACGGCTAACGCCCGCGGCATATTAAAACGGTATAAAGATAAAGTCTGTACGTTTAATGATGACATTCAAGGAACGGGCGCGGTATCGCTTGCAGCTGTTTTAGCGTGTGCGAAAGCATCAAAAGTGCCTTTAAAAGAGCATAAAGTCGTCGTCTTCGGCGCGGGAACGGCCGGTATCGGAATTGCTGAGCAGCTGCGCGAAGCTATGGTGCATGACGGATTAAGCGAAGATGAATCCTACAGCCATTTTTGGTGTATCGACAGAAACGGATTATTAACGGATGATATGAAGGACTTGCGTGATTTTCAGGTTCCGTACGCGCGCTCTGCTGATGAAGTGAAAGAGTACGGCCGCAGCGGTGAAGGCGGATCAATTGATCTGGCGGAGACGGTGCGTCAGGCCAAGCCGACGATTCTGATCGGCACATCCACCGTATCAGGCGCATTTACGGAAGAAATCGTCAAAGAAATGGCCTCGCATGTCAAACGGCCCGCTATTTTGCCGATGTCAAACCCGACCACATTATCAGAAGCAAAACCTGAAGATTTAATTAAATGGACGGAAGGCCGCGCACTTGTCACTACGGGTAGTCCATTCCCGCCTGTCGCGTATAACGGCGTTACCTACCATATCGGACAGGCGAACAACGCGCTCGTATTCCCGGGACTCGGACTCGGCACGATTGTGACAAAAGCAAGGCTCATTACGGACAATATGTTCGTTGCCTGCGCGAATGCCATCGCCGGTATGGTGGACGTCGGCAAGCCGGGGGCCCCGATGCTTCCGAAAGTGGAGGATCTCAGGACGGTATCGGCAACTGTGGCGGTAGCCGTAGCGAAAGCGGCCATTCAGGACGGTGTAGCGGAAACGGAACCCGAGGATCTGATTCAAACGGTGCAGGATGCGATGTGGCACCCCGTATATAAACGAATTCGGCCGATGTAACCGAATAAAGCCCAAAACGCTGATGGTTTTGGGCTTTATTTTTTGCTTGTCCGAATTATGAGGCGACAGAATCAATGACATCGACAATCTGGCCTGTTTTTGCATTGACCATAACTTCATATTGCTCCAGTTCGCCGAATGCCGAACGTGTCACGCCGGTTTTGTATACCTGGATGGTTTCTCCGTTTACCTGGTAGGGCTCGGGCTCTGTGTAAATCCATGATCCGTCTATCGGCCCGCGCTGTTTAAAAGCCGCTTTCACGATACGGAGCGCTTTTTCTGAAGAGATATAAGGTTTCATCGCATACTTTTTCACTGCGATGGCAGCGCATAATCCGACTCCTGCACCTAAGAGAAAATGACGTAATTTCAATATGAAGCACCTCCAATTATGTCGTAGTTTTTATTATACAGAAGATGCCAGACGGTGTTAAGTAAAGCGGCGGTTTTCCAGCCCATTCAATCTGAGCGCTTGGAAAACGGTTGTTTTTCTAATAAAATAAAAGCATTACATAGAAATGAGGGGAAAATATGAATGAGGAAACGAAAACGCTTTTCCGGACGCTGACGCAGCTTCCCGGCGCACCGGGAAATGAACATCAGGTCCGCTCCTTTATGAAACGGGAGCTTGCGAAATATGCGGATGACATCGTGCAGGACAGACTCGGAAGTGTTTTCGGAGTAAGGCGCGGCGCTGAAGATGCGCCGACCGTTATGGTAGCCGGCCATATGGACGAAGTCGGGTTTATGGTAACGCAGATTACGGATAATGGCATGCTGAGATTTCAGACGCTCGGCGGCTGGTGGAGTCAGGTGCTGCTTGCCCAGCGCGTCGAGGTGCAGACGGATAACGGACCGATTATCGGCGTCATCTCAAGCATCCCGCCCCACATTTTAACAGATGCCCAACGCGCAAAGCCGATGGAGATCAAAAATATGATGATTGATATCGGTGCCGATGACAGAGAGGACGCGGTCAAAATGGGGATCAGACCGGGACAGCAGGTCGTGCCGGTCTGCCCGTTCACCCCGATGGCCAACGAGAAGAAAATATTGTCCAAAGCGTGGGATAACCGCTACGGCTGCGGGTTAAGCATTGAATTATTAAAAGAGCTGCAAGGAAAAGACCTGCCGAACAATCTGTACGCCGGGGCCACCGTTCAGGAGGAAGTCGGCTTGAGAGGGGCGCAGACAGCGGCCAATATGATTCAGCCTGATCTCTTTTTCGCGCTTGATGCCAGCCCGGCAAATGATATGAGCGGCGATAAGGAGCTGTTCGGCCGTCTCGGCGAGGGGGTGCTGCTCCGCATTCTCGACAGAACGACGGTCATGCACCGCGGGATGAGAGAGTTCGTCCTTGATATGGCGGAAACGCACAATATCCCTTATCAATATTTCGCTTCAGGCGGGGGAACGGATGCCGGACGGGTTCACATATCAAACAGCGGGGTTCCGTCTGCCGTCATCGGCATTTGTTCAAGATACATTCATACAAATGCCGCGATCATCCATGTCGATGATTATGCCGCGGCGAAAGAAATGCTCATTAAGCTGGTCATGGCGAGTGACAAACAGACGGTCGAAACGATCAGAGAAAATGTGTAAAAAAAATAAGCAGTCAATAAGTCTCTTTGAATACTTATTGACTGCTGTTTTTACATTCTGCTTTAAGCCGCATGATCGAGACAGTTCTTTGTTGTGAATATAAGTGTAAAGCGTATTAAAAATAGAAGTAGGTAACACATATTGTTTTTCAATATTATTATCAAAATTGTTCCAATCCGAGCATTGAGCTGAGTAGCGATTTCACAAAATCGAGTGACATTTGCATTTTTTATTTGTTCTGCAAGGAGGTATATTTATGACAAAAAAGACAAACATAAAATTTCCTCTCATCTCTAACAATCTTCCTCTTGATCTGGTTAATACTGAGGTGGTGAGTTATGGTAAACGTCATAATTTGTTAAAGTCAAAAGAGGATCTTTTGGAATGGTTAAGGTTAATGGGGAAAGGAACCCCTTTTTTCAATCAATTAACTTTAAAAAAAGCACAAGATGAACTGACTACTGTGATGGTTGAAAAAATACTTGAGTTACGATCAGCACTAAGAGAAAATTTTGAGAAAATTGCAGATGGTGAAGAACCTGGAGAATCTTTTATCACTTTTTTAGAAAAAAAGATTGAATCGGCTCCATTTACATATAAGATTCTCGATGGCAAACTCGCTCGTATTCCGATTGGAAAAATTGATGATGCAATTATATCGCTCATCGCTTATGAAGGTTTATCGCTTATATATACAAAAAAGATCAAGTTAATGAAGCGATGTGCTAATGAAGAATGCGTCTTATTATTCCTTGATAACACCGGAAGGAGAAAATGGTGTTCAATGAAGATATGCGGCAACAGAGAAAAGGTTTCCCGTCATCTTAAGAAAACATAAAACGAATTTCCTCTATTACATTGTGGTCGGAATAAATCTTGCACTTTATTTTAATGTTGAATCTTCATATATAAATAAAATTTAATGAACAGCCTTATCTCAATATTTTTTTGAGTAAGGCTGTTTGTCTTTTTTGAAAACAATTCATAAGGAAAACAAAAATATGGTTTCATAAAACAACTCATTCGCATCTAAAACCAAATGAACGTTTAAAATTTCAAACAAAAAAATGTTACCGCAAGCGTTCTTAAAGGATCACTTTTGAAGAGAAGAATGATCTATAAAGAGGGATGGATTGTAACCCTAAAATTATAACCTCTTAAAATATCATTTACAGGTTAGTTAAGATGATTTAAACTTAGTGAAAAGGAGGGGTTATATTGAAGATTGAGCAAACAGCAGAAAATGTACAAAGTAAAAAAGGATATTATTTCAAAAAAATGAAAGGGGGAGGAAAAAGTCCTTTAAAAGTAAATGTTAAAGATGCTTCAACAGGCTTATTAGGTGGTTTTATAACAATTTTAATCTTGTCATTGATAACCTATAAAACTGGATCTCTGTGGCTGATGGCGCCTTTTGGGGCAAGTTGTGTACTGGCTTTCGGAGCGTGGAATGCCCCTTTATCACAACCTAGAAATATTATTGGGGGACACTTCATTTCGACATTGACTGGACTTGTTATATATAATCTTCTTGGTTCTCATCCCTGGACATTGGCTTTAGGAGTGGGGCTATCTATATTTTTTATGGCGGTTACAAAGACTACTCATCCACCTGCTGGAGCGGACCCTATTGTAGTGATTCAAGGGGCGTATGCCTGGAGCTATTTAGCTTTTCCGGTTCTTGCGGGATCTGTAATTATTGTTGCGGCAGCAGTGCTTATTAATAACTTACGGAATAATCGGCAGTATCCCGCCTTTTGGTTTTAATCAATTTCGGCGATCCGCATATGTATCCGTTATTGCGCAGATTTCGCTCTTCTTTCTTACATATAAAGAAAACAATATATGGTTTGTGTGAAGTTGAATAACACCATTTAGGAATGGAGTGGGTGTGGGAATAATTGATTGCGGATAATTTGTTTTGGGTTCGAAAAAAGAGTCTGGATGGTAAAATTTGACACCTTTCTATTGTAAATAGGTAAGCAGGACCGCATAAAGGCGGCCTGCTTATTCTGTTTCAAATAAATAAGAGAGTGCTTTCATCGCTTGATTGACGGTTTCGACCGTGATATTGGCTTTTCCGGAAAGCTCTTTCAGCGGATGATGAAGTTCTTTCGGACGGATGAGAATGAGCGGCTTTCCTTTTGCGATGGCATAAGAAGCATCCATCGCGGTATTCCACTGTTTATATTTCTCGCCAAACAGGGCGATCACAAAATCGGCTTTTTCCATCAGCACCTCTGTACGGAAATTGTTGATATCAGAAGCTCTGGCGTCTTTTAAAACAGAATCGGGCTGCACGCCCATAATCTCTTCTCCGATATTGTCTGAGCGTTCATGGTTTTCCATCGGGCCGACAAACGTAATCGGCAGGTCCAGCGCTGTTGCTTTTTGTTTGATCTCGTCCCGCCAATCACTGTGGATTTCACCCGCTAAATACACGACAAACTGCATCTTTTGCCCCTCCTTATGTACATATTCAGATTTTCGTACGGCTACAAGCAAAATGGTAAACGAAACTTGCTTGATAATGCAAATGAAATATGATAATGATATTGCATATAGTTGGTCTTGCCGTACACAGTCTGGTATGATCCAATTGGACAAACATCAGCATATAAAAAACTCATAATCCAGATGGAGGAATGACAATGAAAAAGATTGAAAGCACGGAAGAATTGCAAAAAGCGGTACAAGACGATTGGGCGGTATTTATGTTTTCAGCGGATTGGTGCCCGGACTGCCGCTTTGTGGAGCCGTTTCTCCCTGAGCTGGAAGCGGACTTTCCTGAATTCACTTATTACTACGTAGACCGCGATCAATTTATTGATACATGCGCGGAATGGGAAATTTACGGCATTCCGAGCTTTGTTGTGTTTAACGGAGGAAAAGAAGTGAACCGCTTCGTCAGCAAAGACCGTAAAACAAAAGAAGAAATTGAGCAATTTTTAACCGATTCCCTTGCTAAAGCATAAAGGAGGCCACGGGCTTTGAAAATGACGTCAAGCAAGCTGGCGGATTTATTAAAACAGCGCCTGCAGCACGAGAACCGATCCTTCTTTTTTGACAGAGAAAAAGACACCCTCCGTGTTGAGGATCAAACGACCAAAAAAGGCATCACATTGGAGCTCCCGCCGATCATTGCGAAGTGGGAGACGAAAAAAGAAGAAGCGATCGACGAAATCGTCTACTATGTGTCAGAAGCAATGGAGGCGATGGAAGGCAGCGGACAGGAGATGTCCGGAAAGGAAGCCGGAATCTATCCGGTCATCCGCTCCACATCATTTCCCGATCAAACGAGCGACGGCATCCCGCTCGTGTATGATGACCATACGGCCGAAACAAGAATCTACTACGCGCTTGACCTCGGTAAGACGTACCGCTTAATTGACAGCCGGATGCTCGAGAAAGAAAACTGGACAAAAGAACGCATCAGGGAGACGGCGTCATTCAATCTCCGCTCTCTTCCTTCGGTCGTGAAACAGGATACGGTTGCGGACAATTATTTTTATTTTTTCAGGGCAAATGACGGCTATGACGCCAGCCGGATTCTCAATGATTCGATTCTTCATGAATACAAGCAGGCCGCTGAAGGCGAATTGGCGATTTCCGTCCCGCATCAGGATGTATTAATACTTGCTGACATTCGAAATGAATCGGGTTATGATATTTTAGGGCAAATGTCCATGAGCTTCTTTGCAAGCGGCACGGTGCCGATTACGGCCCTTTCATTTCTGTATAATGAAGGCAGACTGGAACCTGTGTTTATCATGGCGAAAAGCCGGCCGAAAAAGGATTAGAAAGGATTTTTCTTATGAACGCTTTTTACAATAAAGAAGGTGTGGGAGATACGCTTCTGATCTCTCTTAAAGATGCAGCACGCGAAGAAATCGGCTATGAAAGAGAAGGCGATGTCGTCAGAATCTTTAACAAAGAAACAAAAGAAACGACGGGCTTTAACATTTTTAACGTATCTTCTTACTTACAGATTGAGGACAACGGCCCCGTCGCTTTGTCTGAGACATTCGTTCAGGATGTGAATGAAATACTGAACAGAAACGGCGTCTCAGAAACGCTGACGGTTGACCTTTCTCCGAAATTTGTTGTCGGTCACGTTGAATCGAAAGAAAAACATCCGAATGCGGATAAACTGAATATCTGCCAAGTGAATGTGGGAGAGGAAACCCTTCAAATCGTTTGCGGCGCGCCGAACGTGGACAAAGGGCAAAAAGTCGTCGTCGCTAAAGTCGGCGCGGTAATGCCGAGCGGACTTGTGATTAAAGACGCTGAATTAAGAGGCGTTCCGTCAAGCGGCATGATCTGCTCCGCGAAAGAACTCGCTTTGCCGGATGCGCCGGCGGAAAAAGGGATTCTTGTTCTTGAAGACAGCCGCGAGGCCGGCGAAGCATTTCAATTCTAACTCCCATAAATAAGCACACAGAATCGAATGATGTGAGAGAAAGCCGTTAAGCAGGCCTGCTTAACGGCTTTCTTCAGTTGGGAGCTTAATCTTTTCTGAGCCGCCCGGCAATGGTATACTAAATATCGTCCCAGACTACTAAAAAGGGAGTTAGAGAGTGATTAAACATGAGTTGGCTGAATAAATTTTTTGACTTATTTTTAGGTGAAAAAGAAGAAGAGCATGAACGTGAACCGAACACGCATGCCCAAATCCCGAAACAGCAGATACCGGATCAGCCAGAAGGCAAATTCACGCGCATGGAAGATCCTAAAATATATTACGAATATCCGAAAGGGAATTTCCGCTTCCCCGTCGTTCCGGACGGCTATAAGCGAACGGAGCAAAACCAAAGACAGCGGGAAAGGCACGAACGCCGCCAGCCGTCCCGGGATTATGCCGCCGGGAAGGAGCAAACCGAGCGGAAACAGCATACACATAAAGAGCCTGATACGGTGAAAAAGCCCTTTAAACCGTCATCCATTCCTTCACCGGTTTACGGCTTTCAATCTCAGCACAGCATAAAAAAAGCGCCTATTTCCGAAAAGCGGCGTGAAGAGAACGTAACACTGCTGTCAGAGGAGCAATTTGTTCCGCCAAAAGCCGGTCAGGAAACGGAAAAAGAGCCCGTCTTCACAACATCCGGGATAACAAAACAGACGAATGACCGGCCAGACCCGTTTGCGAAACAAGAAACGGAAGAAATCCAGGCCGTTAAAAAAGAGGAGCTTCACACCGAGGCTGAGAATGCAAAAGAGCAAGTGTTTGCAGCAGCAGAACCGCAGCAGACTGAAGAGCGGGAGCACACGGAAAGCGCGGAGTCTGCCGGCTTTACAGAAGAACAAGAGCATGAACAAACCCGCCCGCAGCCTATTGAAGAGCCTGAGTATGAAGCATCCCGAACGGCTGAAAACACAGAGGAACAAGCGGCGCCGCAGGAGGAATATCAGGAGCCTGAGCCGGAAAAAGCACCGCCTTTTGAAACCGCAGAAGAACCGGTGTATACATACACAGAACCCGGATACGATGAGGAAGTTCAGCCGCAGTCTGAAGACAAGCCCGAATCAGCTGAAACCGACGCGAAACAGGAAGCAGACTCTCAGCCTGAGTACAATGAAGTCACGCGGCATTCAGACCCCGAGCCTGAACCTGCAAGCATCGAGACGGCCGATGCCCCGTCCCGGCCTGCCGAAGAAAAAACGGAGCATCCCGGACAGCCTCAGACTGTGAGAAAAGCGGAGCGGCCGAAAGAGCGCAATGTTCCGTTTAACGTCATGATGCTTAAAAGCGATAAACACAAGCAGACGAAGACGCCGGAGGGCGGAGCGAGCTATGTCTTTCCGAATCTGTCGCTTCTGGACGTACCGCCGGCGCAAAGACATGACGACCAATCGTGGATTGAAGAACAGCGCGAGCTTTTAAACGTTACACTGAAAAACTTTAATGTGCGCGCCCAAGTCGTTCATGTCACACAAGGCCCGTCCGTCACACGTTTTGAAGTGCATCCTGAGCCCGGAGTGAAAGTGAACAAAATTACAAACTTAGCAGATGATATAAAACTGAGCCTGTCTGCCAAGGATATTCGGATTGAGGCGCCGATTCCCGGTAAAAACACGATCGGCATTGAAGTTCCGAACCGTGTAAGCAAAGTCGTCGATTTAAGGCAGATGATCAGAAGCGCCGCTTTCAGGACGAATCCGTCTCCGCTTACAGCCGCGCTCGGTGTCGATATTTCCGGAAACCCGGTCGTCATTGATTTGAAAAAGATGCCGCACGGGTTGATAGCGGGTGCGACAGGATCGGGAAAAAGCGTCTGCATCAATACCATTTTGGTCAGTCTGCTTTATAAGGCGGATCCGAGTGATGTCAAAATGCTTCTGATTGATCCGAAAATGGTCGAGCTTGCGCCTTATAACCAAATTCCGCATTTGGTCAGCCCCGTCATCACGGACGCCAAAGCCGCGACCGCCGCGTTAAAATGGGTTGTGGAAGAGATGGAACGGCGATATGAACTGTTTGCCCATTCGGGTGTGAGAGATATCGGCCGCTTTAATGAATTAACCGCCGATCATAAGACAGGCGAAAAGCTCCCGTACCTCGTAGTGGTTATTGATGAACTTGCCGATTTAATGATGGTCGCGCCGAACGATGTGGAAGAAAGCATTGCAAGAATCGCGCAGAAAGCGAGAGCCTGCGGCATTCATCTGCTTGTCGCGACACAGCGTCCGTCTGTCGATGTCATTACCGGAATGATTAAGGCAAACATACCGACGAGGATTGCATTCTCCGTCTCAAGCCAGGTAGATTCCAGAACGATCATCGACATGGCGGGAGCGGAAAAGCTGCTCGGAAAAGGCGACATGCTGTACTGGGAAAACGGTACCGGAAAACCGGTGCGCCTGCAGGGCAACTTTGTATCCGACAGAGAGATTGACCGCGTCGTCTCTCATGTCAGAAAGCAGCTGCCGCCTTCTTATTTGTTTGAACAGGAAGAACTGATCAGGCAGGGAACCGCCCTCAAGGAAGAAGACGAACTGTTTCCTGAGGCGTGCCAATTCGTCGTGGAGCAAAACAGCGCCAGCACCTCAAGCCTTCAAAGAAGGTTCAGAATCGGATATAACCGCGCTGCGAGGCTGATTGACATGATGGAAGCCGAAGGCATGATCTCAGAAGCGAAGGGCAGCAAACCCCGTGAAGTGCTGATTACAGCCGCTGACATTGCTCAAGAATAAGAATATCGTTCATTTTTCTCACAAACATGGTATGATAGTGGATGGACCATCAAAACTGCATCACTGTCACGCGCTGAAATATCATGCGGCAGGTTTAATCAAAAAGAAAGTTACAGATACTGACGATAACGTAAAAATAAATGGAAGCGCCGCTGTGCGGGCTTTTTGCCCGCGGCGGTCGCAAAATGAAATGAGCGTCATATACTGGGGAACAGATAGACGTTTGTTGGAGGTACGATTATGACTGTTTATCATTTTGTTGGAATAAAAGGGACAGGTATGAGCCCGCTTGCTCAAATCCTGCATGATACGGGGTATCAGGTGCAGGGATCAGATATCGAGAAGCAGATTTTCACTCAGGCTGCCCTTGAAAAAAGAAATATCCCGATCTATCCGTTCAGCGCCGATAACATCAAACCCGGCTTAACGATAATCGCCGGAAACGCATTCCCTGATTCTCATCCGGAAATCGCAAAGGCGCTCGCTGAAGGGATTCCTGTCATCAGATATCATAAATTTTTAGCTGAATATATGAAAAAATACACAAGTGTCGCGGTAACGGGTGCACACGGCAAGACGTCCACAACGGGCCTCTTGGCACACGTGATGCAGCAGGCGAAGCCGACTTCGTTTCTTATCGGGGACGGAACGGGCAGAGGAAATGAAAGCAGCGAATACTTTGTATTTGAAGCCTGCGAGTACCGCCGTCATTTTCTAAGCTATCAGCCTGATTATGCGATTATGACGAATATTGATTTTGACCACCCTGATTATTTCGCCAACATTGACGATGTGTTTGATGCTTTCCAAAACATGGCGCTTCAAGTCAACAAAGGCATCATTGCCTGCGGTGATGATGAGTACCTGCCGAAAATTCACGCCAATGTGCCTGTCGTGTATTACGGCACGGGAGAAGAAAACGATTTTCAAGCGAGAAACATCGTAAAAAATACGGAAGGCACGACATTTGACGTCTTTGTCCGCAATACGTTTTACGATACGTTCTACATCCCGGCATACGGGCATCACAATGTCCTCAATTCCTTAGCGGTCATTGCGCTCTGCCACTATGAAGAGATAGACGTGAACATGATTAAGCTCGGACTTGAATCATTCGGCGGCGTCAAACGCAGATTCAATGAAAAAGTGATCGGCAGCCAGGTGCTGATCGACGACTACGCCCACCATCCGACTGAAATCAAAGTCACGATTGAGGCGGCGCGCCAAAAATATCCCGAACGTGAAATCATCGCGGTATTTCAGCCGCATACGTTTACACGGACGCAATCATTCTTGGATGAATTCGCAGAAAGCTTAAGCGCGGCCGACCGCGTGTATCTGTGCGACATTTTCGGCTCTGCCCGCGAGAACGTCGGCAAGCTCACGATCACGGATCTTCAGGAAAAAATCGATAACGCAGAACTCATTGAAGAAAATGACACATCCGTGTTAAAAGCGCATGAAGGCGCAGTGCTGATCTTCATGGGCGCCGGAGACATTCAAAAATATATGAGAGCCTATGAAAACGTCATAGCGTAACGAAAAAGCAGTGGGGCTTTCACTGCTTTTTTGTGCGTGCTGCAAAGGGATTTACCGATAAACGGAGAAATAGTATACATACAGATCTTTCATATATGTTTATCATTTTAAGAATTGGGTATATACCACTATATCCTGCAATAAGGAGGTATTAGATGATCATCATTCTTTACTTAAGCGTCGCACTCATTGCCGTTGCATTTCTCATCCTCGTCATCTATCTGTCCAAAACATTAAAGTCCGTGCAGATGACCTTAACAAACGTTGCCTCGACTTTAGACGGCCTTGAAGGGCAGATGAAAGGCATTACCGCAGAGACAACCGAGCTGTTACATAAGACAAACCGTCTCGCGGAAGACATTCAGGAAAAATCAGAGAAATTAAATACGGTTGTCCATGCTGTCCAGGAAGTGGGAACTTCCATCCAGCAGTTTAATACATCCATAAAGCAGGCAGCAGGTTCCGTTACGGCCTCTGTAAGAGAGAATCAGGATAAGATCAGTCAGGTTGTCACCTGGAGCCAGGCCGCTATGGAAATATGGGACAAGTGGAAGCAAAAGAAAAAAACATCGCTTTAATCATAAGAAAAATCCACTAAGGAGGAATCATAATGAGCAAAGATGGAATCAATAGTAAGGATTTTTTAATCGGAACGCTGATCGGGGGAATTATCGGCGCGACAACGGCGTTGTTTCTGGCGCCTAAATCAGGTAAGGAGCTGCGCGACGATCTCGGCAGTCAGGCTTCTGCGTTAAAGGATAAGACGGACAGAATGACGGCCGACGCGAAAGAAAAAGGCTCTCAATATGTCAGCATTGCCAAGGACAAAACATCTAATATCACCCAGCTGGTAGCTGATCAGTCAGGCCAGATTATGAATAAAGTGAAGGATTTAAAAGACCGTTCTAAGAGCACACTAACCGAGAAAGCCGAAGAGACGAGAAGCGAAATGCAGGACACGGCCCAAAGCATCAAGGCCGAAGCGGAAGACGCCGGGGAAAAAGCCGGTCAGGCAAATCGCTGATCTTCAATAAGGAGAGATAACCGACATGACAAAACAGCTGATATCGTCTGAAGAAGAGTTCAAAAATGCCGCTGAGAAAGAAAACACGCTCGTGTTTTTGAAACACAGCACAACCTGCCCGATCAGCCAAGCCGCGTTTCAGGAGTTTGACGCCTTTGCATCGGCGCATTCGGAAGTGCCTTCTTATTACCTGCAGGTGCAGGACAGCCGGCCGCTTTCAAACTATATCGCCGAGACATACGGCGTGAAACATGAAAGCCCGCAAGTATTCGTCATTGCAAACGGCGAAGTGAAATGGCACGCGTCTCATTCACAAATCACAAAAAACGCAATAGAGCAGCACCTTTCATAATTGCTGGCCGCCGGTTGATACCGGCGGTTTTTTTTTTGAAAAAAACTATTGATCATTTCAGCCGGATCATGTAGGATATCAATATATACTGCTTCAACGCATAAAAGCTTAAAAGCGTTTTTGTGATAAAGCCGAATGTGAAAAAATTTATTATTTCATATTCCTATTTTCGCATAACTGTAGTAAGATGCATGTTAACCATTAAAATAAAACATAGCATAGAAGGGATGAAAAAGATGAGCAACAAGGAATTAGAGAGCCTAAGACAGCAGGCAGACGCACTAAACTTAGAAATCCTTAAATTAATCAATGAACGCGGAGCCGTTGTAAAAGAAATCGGTAAAGCAAAGGAAGCACAAGGTGTCAACCGATTTGACCCTGTCAGAGAGCGTACAATGCTTAACCGCATAATTGAAAGCAATGACGGCCCATTTGAAAACTCAACGATCCAGCATATTTTCAAAGAAATTTTCAAAGCCGGACTTGAACTTCAAGAAGAGGACCACAGCAAAGCGTTGCTCGTCTCCCGGAAGAAAAAAGCAGAAGATACGATCGTTGACATAAAAGGTGAAAAAATCGGTGACGGCGATCAGAGATTCATCGTCGGACCTTGTGCCGTAGAAAGCTATGAGCAGGTTGCCGAAGTAGCGGCCGCAGCGAAAAAACAAGGCATTAAAATCCTGCGCGGGGGCGCGTTTAAACCCCGCACAAGTCCGTATGATTTCCAAGGTCTCGGCGTAGAAGGCCTGCAAATTCTTAAACGCGTCGCTGATGAATATGACCTCGCGGTGATCAGTGAAATCGTAACGCCCGCACACATTGAGCAAGCGATTGATTACATTGATGTCATTCAGATCGGCGCGCGGAACATGCAAAACTTTGAATTGCTGAAAGCCGCCGGTTCCGTTAAAAAGCCGGTATTGTTAAAACGCGGTCTTGCCGCAACAATTTCAGAGTTCATCAATGCAGCTGAATACATCATGTCACAAGGAAACGACCAAATCATTCTTTGTGAGCGCGGAATCAGAACGTACGAAACGGCAACGAGAAACACACTCGACATTTCTGCCGTGCCGATTTTGAAACAGGAAACTCACTTGCCGGTGTTTGTTGACGTCACACACTCAACAGGCCGCCGCGATCTCCTGCTTCCGACAGCAAAAGCGGCGCTTGCGATCGGCGCTGACGGCGTGATGGCCGAAGTTCACCCTGATCCTTCCGTTGCCCTTTCAGACTCTGCGCAGCAGATGGATATACCTGAATTCGAGAAATGGCTGAACGAATTAAAGCCAATGCTGAAAGTAAAAGCATAATACAACGTTCCGCTCTTTAAAGGCCGCCTCGCGCGGCTTTTTTTCGTATCTTCATTTTATTTAATTATAAAATGAAAGTGAACGTTTTCATCACTGGGAAAAACGTGTATAATTTCATGAGAGATATTTAAATTTGATGAATAATGAAAAATAATGTACACTACTGACTTACGCTTACAATCATAAACGACAGAATGCGAAATCGTACGACATTTCTTTACATAAAGTGTTTATGCTATAGATAAGGATAAGTGTATCCAGTAAAAGGAGTGGTTTCAGTGAGCAACATTACGATATACGATGTGGCCAGAGAAGCAAATGTCAGTATGGCGACTGTTTCCCGCGTCGTGAACGGCAACCCGAATGTAAAACCGACGACCAGAAAAAAAGTATTGGAAGCCATTGACCGGCTCGGCTACCGCCCGAACGCGGTGGCAAGAGGGCTTGCAAGCAAAAAAACGACAACGGTCGGCGTCATCATCCCTGATATCTCAAGCATTTTCTACTCTGAACTTGCGCGTGGAATTGAAGATATCGCGACGATGTACAAATATAATATTATATTAAGCAACTCGGACCAAAATCTTGAGAAAGAACTGCATCTGTTAAATACGATGCTTGGCAAACAAGTGGACGGTATCGTATTTATGGGCGGCAACATTACGGACGAGCATGTCGAAGAATTTAAGCGCTCTCCTGTGCCGATCGTCTTGGCGGCATCAGTGGAAGAACAGGGCGAGACGCCTTCTGTCGCCATTGATTATGAACAGGCGATTTATGATGCCGTTAAGCTTTTCATTGATAAAGGGCATCGCGATATTGCATTCGTCTCCGGACCGATGCAAGAGCCGATCAACCGTTCGAAAAAGCTGCAAGGGTACAAACGGGCGCTTGAAGAAGCGGCGATTCCGTTTAACGAGCAATTCGTAGCGGAAGGCGATTACACCTATGATTCCGGTATGGAGGCGCTTCAAAGCTTGATGGGCCTTGACCGGAAACCGACGGCGATTCTTTCTGCGACGGATGAAATGGCCCTCGGCATTATCCATGCGGCCCAAGATCAAGGTCTTTCGATTCCTGATGATCTTGATATTATCGGTTTTGACAATACGAGATTGAGCCTGATGGTCCGCCCTCAGCTTTCAACAGTCGTGCAGCCTACGTACGATATCGGCGCTGTGGCGATGAGACTTTTGACAAAACTGATGAACAAAGAGCCGGTTGAAGAGCATATCGTCGAATTGCCTCACCGCATCGAATTAAGACAATCAACCAAGTCATAAAAAAACGGAAAAGCAAGCTTCACTCTGAGGGGTGGAATCTTGCTTTTTTACTTGAGTAAGGAGAAGATATGAAACGTTTTGATTATCTGACGCCCGTTGGCTTTATGTTAGGCTGTATTATTGTTGCAATCGGTATTCTGTCAGGGACGGGACTGGCGGGAATCAGTTCATTTTTAGATCTGACTTCTTTTTTAATCGTCACAGGCGGCCTTGCTGCGGCGATCTTTATCAGCTTTCCGCCGAGGGATTTAAAGAAAACTCCTTCTGTTCTGAAACAGGTATTCTCCCGTCAGGATGACAATGTGAAAGAGCTTGTCAGAGTATTTGTCAGCCTTTCGGAGCAGGCGCGCAGGCAGGGGCTGCTGTCTCTGGATGACCAGGCGCGTGAGATCAAGGATCCGTTTTTAAAAAAAGGGCTTTTGCTTGCGATTGACGGCTGGGACGAGGAAACGATCCGGCTGGTGATGGATTCTGAGATCGCCGCGATGGAAGAAAGACACAGAAAAGGAAGACGCGTTTTTGAAAAAGCCGGTGATTTCGCACCCGCCTGGGGAATGATCGGGACGCTCGTCGGACTCGTTCTCATGCTCAAAAACTTAAATGACCCGCATACCCTCGGACCGAACATGGCCGTTGCGCTATTGACGACGCTGTACGGAGCGCTGCTTGCCAACTTGGTGTTTATCCCAATCGCGGCAAAGCTTGAAGAAAAAACGGAAAGTGAAATTTTCATCAAACAGGTCATGATCGAAGGGGTTGTCGGCATCCAATCGGGCAAAAATCCCCGCAACCTCGAAAGTCAGCTCGTTGTCTTCAGCTCAAGAGAAGACTGGCGTAAAGGACAGCCTGCGAACAAGAAAAAGGGCGCTGTCCATGAAGCTTAGAAAAGAGCGTTTTGAAAGAAGAAACAAACCGGAACATTCCGGCGGTTCACCGAGATGGATGGTGACGTTCGCTGACTTGATCACGCTCATTCTCGTGTTCTTTATATTGCTTTTTTCGATGTCGCAAATAGACGCGGAAAAATTTCAATCTGCCGTTTCATCGATTCATACAAACGGCAGCGGGGGTGAATCGGCGTCATCAGACAAAGCAAACGAAAATAAAGAACAGGATTTGCTGTTACAAAACGTGAAGACATACATAAAAGCGCATCATTTGAGTTCAAAATTGACGGCGAAGCGCGATGAGCGCGGAGTGGTTCTTGTGCTGCAGGAGGCCGTTCTGTTTCAGACAGGAAAAGCGGATGTGCTGAAAAACGCCGAGCCGGTTCTGCATCAGATCGCGGTGCTTTTAAAAACAATTCCGAATGACATACAGGTAGAAGGCCATACGGACAGCCGCCGGATTTCCACCTATCAATTTCCGTCAAATTGGGAGCTGTCGTCTGCAAGAGCGGCGAGTGTGATCCGGTATTTTACCGCGAATGAAGACTTTTCCGCCAAACGGTTTATCTCTGCCGGGTATGCGGATACGAAACCTGTGAAGGACAACAAAAGTCCCGGACATATGAAAGAAAACCGCCGTGTAGAAATTGTGATCAAAAAAACGACCTCCTCATAAGGTCGTTTTTTATTTTGTTTTATACCGCTGCTCAGACCGGATGGCAAAAAGTGCTTTTTCCACGGTTTGGGCATTTTTTTCTGAAATTTCTTCTTTGCGGGGAATCGGAGGATATAATTGTTCAGGATCACTCCAAAAAGCGGGCAACGTGCATGGGGAGTGCTTTTGCCATTTATCGATCCATTTCTGCGGTATGCACTCCCCGGGATCAATCCCTTTCATCTCAAGCCAAATGCGGCTCCATGCTCTCGGGACGACTCTCCAAATATCGTATCCGCCGCCGCCGACCGCGATCCATCTGCCGCTGCAATATTGATGGGCTAATGAATGAGCGAGCCGCGGGATCTCCTGATAAATGGAGATTGTATTGGACAGGTGTGTCAATGGGTCGTAATAATGGGCGTCGGCACCGTTTTGGGTAAGAATCACATCCGGCTTAAAAAAAGCCGCGATTTCTGAGGCGGCCGTATTGTAAGCGTGAAGAAAGGAATCGTCCTCTGTGAAAGCATCCAGCGGAATGTTAAAAGAATAGCCATAGCCTTGCCCGCTTCCTTTTTCCAGTACCTGTCCCGTCCCGGGAAATAAATAACGCCCGGTCTCGTGAAAAGAAACAGTGCAGACATCAGACCTGTCGTAAAACGTAAATTGAACGCCGTCGCCGTGATGGGCGTCTGTATCAATGTATAACACTTTTGCCCCGTAGTTCTTCTGGATGTATTGGATGGCCACAGCGCTGTCATTATAGATACAAAAGCCTGAGGCCCTGCCGCGGAAGCCGTGGTGAAGGCCGCCTCCTAAATTGCAGGCGTGCCTAGCTTGTCCCGTCATGACATAATCAGCCGCCGTTAAGGTGCCGCCCACCAGAAGTGACGCGGCTTCATGCATGCCGGCAAAAACGGGGGTGTCTTCCGTTCCGAGACCGTAGCTTTCTCCTTCTGCGGCAGGGAGCCGGCCCGCACCCGCTAGTTCCACCGCCTGTATATAATCCTCCGTATGAACGAGAGCCAGCTCTTCTTTAGCGGCCGTGCGCGGTGTGACGATATCTCCTTCGTCAAACGCATCCGCCGCCTGAAGCAGATCGTATGTTAAAAGCACGCGACGCTGATTGAACGGATGTTCCTGATGAAATTGATACGTCTGATAAGAAGGCGAGTAAACAAAAACGCTGTCTCTCATGGCTGATCCCTCAAATGTTTCGGCCATAAGACATTGTATCCGGCTTCTTGAACGGCACGGATAAAAGGGAGCGGATTCATCGTCTTCACCCGGAAGACGAGAATGTTCGACCCGGCGGAATCATGGGGATAGACGAGCACACTCAGGATTTGCAGCTGAAGATCACGGCACATGCAGCTGAGATCAGCAAGGCTTTTTGTCATATCCGTCACCAGGATTTCCACCTGTGATCCCGGCTGGGCCGCGCCTGTCAGGCTGACGAAAGTCCGGAGCACGTCGGTTTTCGTTAAAATGCCCGTCAGCTTATGGTTTACCGTAATCGGCAGACAGCCGATGCCGTGCTCATAAAAGGAAGCGGATATTTCTTCCACAAAGTCAAGCGGATGAGCGCAGATGACATTCCGCTTCATAATGGTCTCCACTTTGTTTGTCAGAAACACGCCGCGTTCCTTTTGTTCAAAGCTGCCGGGGCCGGCCTGTTTAATGTCTCTGTCTGTGACAATACCGATGACGTGCAGTTCGTCGTCGATGACAGGGAGATGGCGGATATGATATACCTTCATTTTACGGACGGCTGTTTCAATGGAGTCGTGTTTTGAGACGGTGATAACGTCCCGTTTCATGATTTGTTCTGCAATCATCTTTTTATCCCCTTTGTATGTCAGTCAATACATAAATCGCTGATAAAAACGAAGCCTGTCGAACTGTTCAATTGACTCCTGACTGACGTGCCTGCCGATGCGGGCCATCAGACAATTGGCCGGATGAGAGCTGATTTCCGGTTCATCCGTTGCGAACCAGACAAGACCCCCGGCATTCATCATCTTTTCCATGATCTTTCTGTATTCCCACACATCTTTTTTCATTCCTTTTAAATCCCAATGCCAGTAATATTCCGTCGTCATGATGATGTACCGTTCCATCTGTTCATCCATCATGCTGACTGTCAGCAACGTTTTTCCGACAGAACAGCCCCTGTAGCCGGGAGCGACCTCGATCGCCCCGAGTTCAAGGAGGTCTTCCATATTTCCGTCAGACCACCGTTCAAGCGGATCAGGATATAAATACGTCACATAGCCGATAATCGTCTGTCCGTCCCTGGCGATAATGATCCGACCTTCAGGAAGCCCGGCGATCTCGATTAACGCTTTGTGCTGTTCATGAGGAAGGCGAAAGGCTGTCAGGCCTTCATGAAACTCATACTGTGCTAGGTCCTCTGGAGGTACGGGCCCTTCTACTAAAAGAGGGCCGGCTGCTGTCTGAATTGATGAAGAATGGTACGTTTTATGATGTTTCACTGATTCACCGCCTGTCGGTTCTTAATAAAAACACATCTCTTTTAAGCATAACAAAATATAAAGCGTTTTCAATAGTGTTGTAATTTATATTTTAAAAATTGAGAAAACTGTGAACATCTACTATAATTAGTCTATAGATAAGCAAAGGGGGATGTTGCATGAATTTGAAAGCGTTGCCGGCGGAAAAGGGGAATTATCATCTGCGAAATTATGAGGAAACGTACCGAAGCTTCGATTGGAAAGAGGTCGAAGCGGCGTTTTCCTGGCATCAGACGGGGAAGCTGAATGCGGCGTACGAAGCGATTGACCGTCATGCCGAATCATTTCGAAAAAACAAAGTAGCGCTGTATTACAAGGACGCGAACCGGGATGAAAAATACACATTTAAAGAAATGATGGAGGAATCGAACCGGGCGGGAAATGTACTGAGACGGTATGGAAACGTGGAAAAAGGGGACCGCGTTTTTATTTTCATGCCGCGTTCGCCGGAGCTTTACTTTATCATGCTCGGCGCAATTAAAATCGGTGCGATCGCCGGTCCTTTATTTGAAGCGTTTATGGAAGGCGCCGTCAAAGACCGCCTCTTGAACAGCCAGGCGAAGGTTGTCGTGACGACACCTGAACTGGCCGGACGGATTCCGGCGGACAGCCTGCCTGACCTCGAGCATATTTTCATTGTCGGCGGCAGCAAAGAAGCGGGAGATAAAATCATCCATTATGATAAAGCGGCTGAGGGAGAAAGCACGAGACTTGATATTGAATGGATGGACAGAAGAGACGGCTACCTGCTTCACTACACATCAGGATCTACCGGAACGCCCAAAGGTGTGCTCCACGTTCATGAAGGCATGATTCAGCAATACCAGACCGGCAAGTGGGTGCTTGATCTTAAAGAAGACGATATTTACTGGTGCACTGCGGACCCGGGCTGGGTGACCGGGACGGTGTACGGGATATTTGCGCCGTGGCTGAACGGAGCGGCGAATGTGATCGTAGGCGGCAGGTTCAGTCCGGAAAACTGGTACGGCACGATTGAGAAGCTCGGTGTCAGCGTCTGGTACAGCGCTCCGACGGCTTTCAGAATGCTTATGGGCGCAGGAGATGAAATGGCATCCAAATTTGATCTTACTTCACTTCGTCACGTCCTGAGTGTCGGAGAACCTTTGAACCCCGAGGTCATCAAGTGGGGACATAAAGTATTCGGCAAGCGCATCCACGACACGTGGTGGATGACAGAAACGGGCGGACAGCTCATCTGCAATTATCCTTGCATGGAGATCAAGCCGGGTTCAATGGGGAAACCGATTCCGGGAGTGGAAGCGGCGATCGTTGACAATCAGGGAAATGAGCTTCCGCCGTACCGAATGGGAAATCTCGCCATTAAAAAGGGCTGGCCGTCGATGATGGATTCCATTTGGAACAACAAAGAGAAATATGATTCTTATTTCATGCCGGGCGGCTGGTATGTTTCCGGAGATTCTGCTTATATGGATGAAGACGGTTATTTCTGGTTCCAAGGCAGAGTCGATGATGTCATCATGACATCCGGCGAGCGCGTCGGCCCGTTTGAAGTCGAAAGCAAACTTGTTGAACATCCGGCGATTGCCGAAGCCGGCGTCATCGGAAAGCCGGACCCTGTCCGGGGAGAAATTATTAAAGCGTTTATCGCGCTCAGAGAAGGGCATGAGCCATCCGATCAGCTGAAGGAGGACATTCGCCTCTTTGTAAAACAGGGGCTTGCCGCGCATGCCGCACCGCGGGAAATTGAATTCAAAGATAAACTTCCGAAAACACGGAGCGGAAAAATCATGAGACGTGTGCTGAAGGCGTGGGAGCTGAACCTGCCGGCAGGAGATCTGTCCACAATGGAAGATTAAAGCCGGCGTTGACATCGTATCTTATTTATGTTAAAAATGAGTAAGCTTCATACGAAAAGGTTTTGATTGAGACAAGTAGGGTATCTGATTGTTCAAGAGAGCTGATGGCCGGTGAAAATCAGCACATAAGATATGCCGAATACACTCATGAACCGCTTTTGCGAACAAAGCCATTCCAAGGCTTTCAGTAGTGAAAGAACGGACACGGTCCGTTATCAAAAAGAGTGATAAAAGCTTTTTTATGCTTTTATTAGTAGGGTGGTACCGCGATTATATCGTCCCTTCGTTTAAAACGAAGGGGCGTTTTTTATTTCATAAACAAAGGAGCAGACAAAATGACTAACTTATTAGAGGATTTATCATTCCGCGGCTTAATCCAGCAAATGACGGATGAAGAAGGACTGAATAAACAGCTGAACGAAGAAAAAATCCGTTTATACTCAGGGTTTGACCCGACGGCTGACAGCCTGCACATCGGACACCTTCTGCCGATATTGACACTGCGCCGTTTCCAGCTTGCAGGCCACCATCCGATTGCGCTTGTAGGCGGCGCGACGGGACTGATCGGCGATCCGAGCGGTAAAAAAGCGGAACGTACGTTAAATACTCAGGATATCGTTGTCGAATGGTCGCAAAAAATTAAAAATCAGCTTTCCCGATTTTTAGATTTCGAGGCCGGAGAAAACCCCGCTGTCATAGCGAACAACTTTGATTGGATCGGAAAGCTGAGCATCATTGAATTTCTCCGCGACGTCGGAAAGAACTTCGGAATTAACTACATGCTTGCGAAAGATACTGTAAGCTCAAGAATTGAAACCGGGATTTCTTACACGGAATTCAGCTACATGATCCTGCAATCCTACGATTTTCTGAATCTGTACAGAGAAAAGAACTGCAAACTCCAAATCGGAGGCAGTGACCAGTGGGGCAACATCACGGCCGGTCTTGAACTGATCAGAAAATCAGAAGAAGAAGGGGCGAAAGCTTTCGGTCTTACCATTCCGCTCGTCACAAAAGCTGACGGCACGAAGTTCGGCAAAACAGAAGGCGGAGCCATTTGGCTTGATAAAGAAAAAACATCGCCGTACGAATTCTACCAATTCTGGATCAATACAGATGACCGCGACGTCGTCAAATACTTAAAATACTTCACTTTCTTATCAAAAGAGGAAATTGAAGCTTATGCTGAAAAAACGGAGACGGCTCCTGAGAAAAGAGAAGCGCAGAAACGTCTCGCTGAAGAGGTGACTGTTCTTGTGCACGGCCGTGAAGCGCTTGAGCAGGCCGTTCATATCTCCCAGGCGCTGTTCAGCGGCAATATTAAAGAGCTTTCCGCTCAAGACGTCAAGGTAGGATTTAAAGATGTACCTTCGTTTGAAAAAGACCGCTCTGAAGAACTGTCTTTAGTAGACGTGCTTGTGGAATCTAAATTGTCGCCTTCAAAACGGCAGGCACGCGAAGACATTCAAAACGGAGCTGTTTACATTAACGGCGAGCGCCAGACGGACATCGGGCATCTTCTGACTGCTGAAGACCGCATTGAAGATCAATTTACCGTACTGCGCCGCGGAAAGAAAAAATACTTCCTGATCACGTACTGAAAATAAAAAGCAGTCCGGCCGCTCAATGCGGCAGGCTGCTTTTTTATGTTTTGTGAATACTGCACGGGGAAATGAGTACAGTACATAGTATAAGCAAAACAGGGAAGGGGTGCTGCGCCGTGAATTTCATGTTTACCATCGCAAAAGAAAGATTGCAGCGGGATCATTGGGAACAGCAGCAAAGCATAAACGCCGAAGCCAAAGCCGAGGAATCAGAGACGGAAGAAGAAAATCCGACATCATAAAGGGAAAGCCTCCATTCTGTGGATTGGAGGCTTTTGTTTGTCACCATATCAGCCTGACGGCGGCCATCAGCACGACTCCTGTGATGACCGTGATGGATAAGCTTTTTGTCCGCATCGCGCAAAGCAATGTCGGGATGAGAACGATCATGGCTTTCCAATCAAAGGTCAAAGCGCTGTTTGTTTTCACAATCATGCTTTCCGTTACCAGAGCCGTCAAAATACAAAGCGGAATAAAGGAGAGCCATTTTAAAGCCAACTCAGGCATCTGAATGTTCCGGACAAATATAAACGGAACAATGCGCGGCACGAGCGTAACAATCATGCAGCCGAGTATAATCCAGATCATTTGTGTGCTGATGCTCATTTGTCCGTCACCACCCCGATCGTTGCCACAATCACGGTTGAGGCGATAACCGCGATGTGTGACGGGACGAAATACGATAACAAGACCATAAAAATGATCATATAGAGAATTAAGGAGAGGCTGTGCTTCAGCTTTTCCGAAGCGGACGACTGCAATTGCAGCACAAGCAGCGCCGCAAACATAGCGGGCAAAGCAAAGTCCAGGCCGAGCGCGTAAGGATCAGATATCCATTGTCCGAGAAGCCCGCCCATCACGCAGGAAATAACCCAGCACATGTAAGCGGTTATATTGAGGCCGTTCATCCACTTATCGTATAACCTGCCGTTCTGAGCCGCTTTGTTCACCGCTACCCCGAAAGATTCGTCAGTAAGCAAAGCCCCGAAGCCGATATTTTTCAGCAAAGAGTATTTCGTGAAATAAGGCGCGATGGTCAGGCTCAGCAGAAGGTGCCGCAGATTGACGATAAACGTCGTTAAAATAATGGCGGAAATCGGACTCCCGGAAACAAGGAGTGAGCAAATAATAAATTGGGCGGCGCCGGCATAGACACACAAGGATAACAAACAAATTTCAAGAATGCTTAGATGAGAGGCAACGCCAACGATGCCGAAAGCAAAACCGATGCTCATATAGCCCAGCAGCGTAGGCACACAATCCCGCACCCCCTGTAAAAACGTATCGTTCATTTCCCGGGAAACGGCGGTTTTTTGCACTTCTGTGTTAATCATTTTTTATACTCCTTTCATAGAGATTATAATGATAACGACTAATGAAAAAATCAAAGAAAATACGGTTCACATTTAAATGAACCGATTTCCGGTGACGACATGAAATAACGAATGGTTTTGTTTCATCAGGCCTTCAACTTTCTCAGCCCCTACTTCTTTCACAAGCTCCGCGAACATCAGATCGTGCCTCATATATTCCATGGCCACGAGAACGAGAGCGGGATCTTCTGATTTAATGGCCCAGGCATTCGTCTGCGGAGAAAAATTGGCGATTAAGACTTCTTTATTATCGCGGGCAGCTATCGTTAATCTCCCGCCCATCCGTTTCTCCGCCACTTCAGGAGACATATTATGATGTGTCGTATTTCCGAGCTTCACTTCCGGAGGGCCGAACACAATCGAAAAGACGGGCAATTGTTCGGCGGCCCGTTTGTTAGCGGCTTCTTGAATAAAGGGAATCTGCTGTTCCCAGACAGACAGCCACAACTCTTCCTCGGCTTTTTCAATCATATCCTTCATCTCATTGATGACATGATCATTCGTGCTGATGCGGCGGATAACATTCATCTCCTGCTCGCTTTCCAGCGCCAATAACTTTTCCTCAAGGTAGCCGAATGAGCTCTCGAAATCGTGCCGGAGCCGGTCGATTAATTCTTTTCCGGCCAGCGGGGCATATGTAACCGGATCAGACGGCACAATATGGACAGCGCCTTTATCAACTAATTTCCCCAATACCTCATAGATCATTGAGCGGGGAACGCCTGACCTTTTGCTGATTTCATATCCGGTAACAGGCGAGTGTTTCAACAAGCCGATATATGCTTTACATTCATATTGAGAAAATCCAAATTTCTGTAATTCTTTCAGAACATCCTCCATAAGCATCCTCCGTAGTGGTTATTCATGAAACTACTATAATGTAAGCGGTTATATCTTGTCAATGGGACTTGAGTGCTGAAAGAAAGGTGCCTCTGTTTTGTCGCTTTCCAACTTAGTTTATGGTGAGTTACATGTATGGCTTTTGTGAAAAACGTTGCCGTAGACCCACACGAATGCCGTTTGATACGATAAATTCAAGAAGTTAAAAAGAGGAGGATCACGGTGGAAAACACCTCTAAAATCGCTTTTTTATCGGTTATAAGCAATTCCCTGGTCGTCATGCTCAAAATAGTGGTGGGGATAATAACCGGATCTGTCGCGATACTTTCTGAAGCCATTCATTCTTTTTTGGATTTGATCGCCGCCTTCATTGCCTTTATCTCCGTCAGGATTTCAAAAAAGCCGGCTGATACAGGGCATCCGTACGGTCATGGAAAAGTCGAGAATCTGTCGGGGACTATCGAGACGATTCTGATTTTTGCGGCAGGGATTTGGATGATATATGAATGCGTTCAAAAACTGGTCAACCCCGCGCCGGTTCATCTGCCTCTATTGGGAATTGTTGTGATGCTTGCGGGGGCTCTCATTAATTTGATCGTTTCGAAGTTCGTAAAAAGAGAAGCCGAAAAGGTTAATTCCGTGGCAATGAAATCAAATGCCCTGCATTTACTGACTGACGTGTACACATCATTAGGCGTAGCGGCAAGCCTTTTGGTCGTTACCGTAACGGAGTGGTACATACTTGATCCCATTATAGGTATGGTGCTGGCGGTGTATATCATATATGAAGCGTTTAAGTTAATGAAAGAAGCATTCCCGCCGCTGATTGATACCCGTTTGTCGGAAGAGGAAGAAAAAACAATTTTAAAGATTATTGAAACATTTCAACAGGAATTTATTGAAATTCACGATTTTCGTACAAGACGCTCCGGCCCGCAGGAGTATATTGATTTTCACCTGGTCGTAGCCTCTCACGTGACGATTAAAGACGTGCACGACCTGTGTGACCGCATTGAAAGAGATATTACGAATGAATTCAAACAAGCACAGGTAATGATTCACCCCGAGCCGGAGAGCGAGAGGAAGAAATAAACCGATCTTATGTTTGCGTTTGTTCCCGGCAAAATGCCTGCAAAAGGCCCGTTCCCACGGGTCTTTTTGTTGTATAAATGACTATTTCTCGCTCATATGAGAGAGAAGCTTATACACGTGAGGGGTTCATTTCATACGTTATGTTGTAAAGAAAAAGGGAGGTGAACAGAATTGAACGCTATTTCTGTTAAAGAAATTGAACATGGAGTTGCCGTTGCGGAAAGAGAAGGTTTAGGGGAGTATTTATACCAAGAACCGGTTTCTAAAAAATGTTCGCGCCGTTCCCGCAGCAGAAAACGGACACACCGTTCTCGCAGCAGAAGACGGACGCATCATCGGACACACCGTTCCCGCAGCAGAAGACGGACGCATCATCGGACACACCGTTCCCGCAGCAGAAGACGGACGCATCACCGGACACACCGTTCCCGCAGCAGAAGACGGACGCATCGCCGGACACACCGTTCCCGCAGCAGACGGTCTCATCAAAAACGTACCCGCAAACGCTGTTTTAAATGCTGACTGCAGACTCTATTACAAGTAACGGAGATCTGCTATAATGGCAAGAGAACTGCATAAAAGATCCGGTATCATCATCTGCGGACACTGAACTGACAACATGGCGCTGTTTGTTCGTGTCCGTTTTTCATGTCAACAAAGATGCCGGAGGATAAAAAGGAAGGGATGACGCCGAATGAAGCTGAATGAGGATTTTTATAACTCTGAAGGAAAGACAGTCTCTTTGCCAAACATAAGCAGCAAGCTTTTGCATATCACGGACAGCGGGCATATCAGCGTTGACTTCATCAGTATAAGCAGGCTGCGGAAGGCTTCAAAAATCGCGATCTTAGGTGACAGCGTCGCCCGGGGGCTGCGTGCGGAATACGGCTTTGGTGACATTCTGAAAGATCGGACAAACGCTGAAATAACCAATCTGTCTGTCAGCGGCGTTAATATGAGCAACAACGGAAGCGATAACATTTATCAGCAGGCGCTTAAAACAAAGGGACATGATGTCATCATTGTCCAGGGAACAGATGATGATTGGTGCAACCACATTCCCATCGGCACAGATGAAAAGGATATCACCACATTTTACGGAGGCTTCTGCCAAGTGATCCAGCAGCTGCGGAGCGGAAATAAAGGCGCGAGCATCATTGTGGTGACCCCAACGAGACAAGCAAAAATATCAAAAGGAAAAATCGTCCGCCGTGATACTGATAAAAATAAACTGGGTCTGAAGCTGGCTGACTATGTGAAAGCCCAAAAAGAAGCCTGCACACTCCTCTCTGTACCGTATGCCGACCTGTTTGATACAGATCTCATCGACCCGTATAATCCCGCTTTCCGCAGCATGTGCATGTCAGAAGGTCTTCATCCGAACGAGAAAGGGCATCAAATCATATTTCAGGAAATCTGCCGGAATTATTATTACTATTATGGGTAACACAGCGCTAACAGATTATTTTCGGCTTTGCTTTTCTAAAAGCTCAATTATTCTTTGAGATGCGTGTTTTTGCGCTCTCAAAAGCGAGACGATATTACCGGTAAAACCGATTAAAATGATAAGCAGCAAAATGATCATCCACATAAGTGAACCTCCTGTCGGGTTTTAAAACATTCTCTCTTTATTTTACTTATTATGGATGGGCGGGAGAATAGGTCTAAACGAACGGTGTTTCTTTAAGAGTCCATAAAAAATGCACAGACTGAACGGGTCTGTGCTTTTTTCTCTTATTTCAGCAGGTTCAATGATTCACGATTAAAGGCTTCCAAATCGTCAGGTGTTCTGCTCGTTACGATGTTATGGCTCACGACGACTTCTTCATCTTTATAATGTGCGCCGGCATTGATTAAGTCTTTGCGGATGCTGCGGAATCCCGTGATATCTTTTCCTTTAAGAAGGTCGGTATCAATCAGCAGCTGCGGGCCGTGGCAGATGGCGAAAACGGGTTTCTGATTTTCCACGAATGCTTTAGTGAATTCACCCGGGCGGTCATCTCCGCGCAGAAGATCCGGTGAAAAGCCTCCGGGAATCAATAACGCATCGAATTCCTTGGCGTCTGCGTCTGAGATCGCTTGATCGATCTTTACTTTCTCACCGTGCTTGCCCGTCACTTCTTTCCCTGCTTCCAAATCTATTGTCACCACACTGTGGCCCGCTTCTTTAAATGCTTCCGCCGGGCTTGTATATTCAATATCCTCAAATTGATCTGTCATCAGAACTGCGATTTTTTTGCTCATACATCAAGCCTCCTGTGAATTTGTATATGACAAGAATATCAGGCAGATTCCCGCCTCACAACGTATTTGCTTATGAAAAAAGACCCCTCTGAAAAAGAGGAGCCAAAAGGTACGGAGGTCTGCTGAAACTTACGTGTTTAACCTGAGATAAGGCAAGAAATCGAACCAATTACTTTTTGTGTCTTTTTTTATTCTTTTTACACCCGCATTTCCCCGGATCTCCCGGATCAATGACTTCGTGAATTGTTTCTTCCTGATAAACGTGGCGGGGAACATAACGGATATGCTCTCTGTTAATGTGTTTGATGGGATGGACGTAAACCACTTCTTTGTCAGTATACTTGTCAGTCACAATATACTTAGGGTCACAGTAATACACTTTCGATTTTTTACCCATTCATCTCACCTCCCGTACTTTATTAAATGCTGACAAGGAGGATTTTGCATCGGACAAGTACACCATGGCAAGTCCACAATTTTTCATATGCAATTTCGATTTTTCCTGAATCCGCCTCAAATTGGAATGGCTAACCCTTTTTGAGCGGGGAAATCTATAAAAAAGAATTCAAAAACGATTCTTTTCTCAGGTCAATCGAGATGCATACATCTTTAGGGGGATTTCAGAATGCTCGATGAAAAAACGATTGAAATCATTAAAAGCACAGTGCCGGTCTTAGAAGAGCATGGTGAAGAAATCACAGGCCGGTTTTATGACCTGCTGTTTCAGCATCACCCTGAGCTGCTGAATATCTTTAATCAGACGAATCAAAAGAAAAAAACACAGCGTACGGCCTTATCGAATGCTGTGATTGCGGCCGCAGCCAATATTGACAGGCTGGAAAACATCGTTCCCGTCGTCAAACAAATCAGCCATAAACACCGGAGTATAGGTGTTAAGCCCGAGCATTACCCAATCGTTGGAAAGTACTTGTTAATCGCGATAAAGGATGTGCTAAAAGACGGAGCTGCTCCTGAGGTCATTCAGGCGTGGGAAAAAGCATACGGCGTTATTGCAGACGCTTTTATCGGAATTGAGAAGGACATGTATGAACAAGCGGAAACGCAAAAAGGCGGCTGGAAAGACTATAAGGCGTTTACAATTGATAAAAAGGTAAAAGAAAGCAAAGAGATAACGTCGTTTTATTTAAAACCGGAAGACGGACAAGTTCTCCCCGAATTCAAAGCGGGACAGTATATCAGTGTAAAAGTATACATTCCGGACACGGGCTATACGCATATCCGCCAATACAGCTTATCCGACGTGTCCGGTAAGGATTATTACCGGATTTCCGTGAAAAAAGAAGGGGTTGTTTCCTCATATCTGCATGACCAATTACACGAAAAGGATTCAATTGAGATCAGCGCTCCGGCCGGGGATTTCGTATTAGATCCTGATTCCAAAAAGAATCTCGTTCTCATCAGTGCCGGTGTCGGAATTACTCCGATGATCAGCATGTTAAAGACGGTTGCCAAAACCCAGCCGCAGCGAAACGTTCTCTTTATCCATGCGGCAAGGAGCGGAGAGTATCATGCGTTGCGGCATGAAGCTGAAGAAGCCGCGGAACACTCATCCGTTGACACCCTCTTTATTTACAGCGAGCCGTCCGAACAAGACCGTTCAGAAAACATTCGTTTTCGGGAAGGCCGGATTGACAAACAGCTGTTAGAAGAAGTGATGACAGATAAAGATGCTGATTTTTACCTGTGCGGATCACCGTCGTTCATTAAAGAAATGAAAAAGCTGATTTCTGAATTCAATACACCGCCGGAATCCATTCACTATGAATTATTCGAACCGCAGCTGAGTATGGTGTGATTGAAGAAGGAAGGGCGATGATCTTTTAATGTATGAAGCACCCGGATTGGGTGCTTTTTATATTATATCGGCCCCGTTTGGGGAGTGGGTATTTTCTTCCTTGAAAAAGCAGTTCCTGAAATGCCATTCCATCCTTGGAAATATTGCTTTTACCAGTAAACGGGGTTCTCGGCTCTGCTGATCTCGGAACTTTTGACCGCACAGGCGTTTACAGTTAACGAAATATGGTCAAAGGTCAGAAAAAATGAAACATGAATTTGCTTAAAAAAGATTATTGATTATCTGCAGTAATTTCAGGAACAGCTATTGGCCCTTCCGTTTTATCTTTAAGACCCGCGTTAAAAAGCGAATGGCCGACACGATTGTAATATATCAACTCGTTTCAACTGTGAACGGGTGGGGATATATTGAGTACACCAATTCAAAAGGCCAGACATTTCACGGATACGTGAAAATGTTTTATATAAAGAGTGATAATGAGCTGAAAAGCAGCGGAAAAAAGAACGCTGCCGTAAAGCCCAAAACAAAGTTTCAAAGTCACAAACCCATTAATCAGGGGCGCAGCCGTAAAATAAATACATGACAGCGTTGGCGGCTCTTTATTTTTATCCGGACAAAAGGAGTATCAGTGGGATTGATAGCACATATGGGCTAAAACATCAAATGCAGTCAAACGATTACAGTCCATGTATGGGTTGACCCCTGATGGTATTTACGGGCAGGAAACTAGATATAAAATCCTGCAATTATTGAGATAAGTAGTTGTTTATACCTTCCGGTGGTCAAGTGGGTAAAACTAAATGATCAGGGGTGAAAAAAGCTTTACTGGTTAATTTGAACCGAAGTATGGTGCTGGGGTTTTTTTGAAAACCAGAGTTTGATATGGTTTTTTAAAAGAAGAAATGTATTTTGAAATTTAAGATTTTTGGTTCAGTAATGTCTATCGCAATTGCATCTAGTTTAACCTTGCCGTCATTTGCTTCGGCTGAAACTTTCTCAGCCCCTAAAAGTTTCTAAGGAGTGTTCACAACCATTATCAGAGGGAGAGGTGACCGATAAATACGGGAAACCTATTGAATTAAAAGATACGGATACTGATATGAAAATTGCCTTAGAGATTGCAAAATCTGATTTAGAAGAAAAGGCAGTAGTTAATAAAGAGGGTTTTGCTGAAAACTTTTACAAGAATGCAAAAGATGCAAATGTTAGCGAAAAAGCTTTCGAGGAATTTAATGCATCATTGGAAAATTTAAATAAAGGTGTAAAAAAACGGTCAATATAAATTGGGTAGTAATATATCTGATATAAAAGTTTCTGGAGCAGAAGATAGTGATGTTTCTGCTCAAGCATCATGGTTCATCTCTCATTCTAAATCTGCAAAAGCCCAAAAATTAATTTTGGCGGGTGCAGGAGTTTCTTTGCTTGCTTCTGAATTAGGTGTTCCGGTTCTCGTGGCTTCTGGTTTAGCTGCACTAGCAGCCGGAGCTGGCCTATGTGATTGGAATGACAAGGGTTTTTATTTGATCTATGCTGCTAACCTTTTCACTTGTGTGCCAGCGTTTTAAAAATTAAAAGAGTTCAGGGTGGGCTAAATGCATAAAATTATTAATTACATCTTGGTAGGCTTGTTATTGGTGTATATCATAGTTTCCTTTTCTTTGGATTTTAGTAACAATGATATTCCATATATTTTTGTTGCTCTGATTCTCATCATTGTTTCCTTTATCTTTGAGAAGAGAAAGTCATATAAAAATTGAATTTTTCAAATAGAAAGGCCTTTCCTAGACGGAAGGGCCTTTTAGTCATATGAGTAAACTGGCCTCTAAAAATGTTGCAAATATATTAAATGATTGGTATATCGCGATAAAACAACAAGACGCTGAGTCTGCTGAGAAATATTTTGAAGAGATCAAAAGATGAAATGGAAGACGAACCGATTAATTGGTGTATAGAGGATTTATAAAAAGCGCAGATACTCTGCGCTTTTTTATTTAAGTATTTTCCTAATCATTCGCAGCCCGTTTTTGGAAGAAGGATAACGGAAAGCGAAGTCGAAGCGGTTCGTTTGTTTGACGACGCTTTTTTTGTGCGTAAACGTGTTAAAGCTGTCAAATCCGTGATAGCTGCCGATGCCGCTTTCCCCGACGCCGCCGAATGGCAAATACGGTGTTGCGACGTGCATTAACGTATCATTGACACAGCCGCCGCCAAACGACAGATTCTCTAAAACAGTGCGCTCAGTTTCTTTGTTTGTTGTGAAGACATAAAGAGCGAGCGGCTTTGGGCGCGATTGGACTTTCTCAATGACTTCCCCGATATCACGGTATGTAAACAGCGGAAGAATTGGCCCGAAAATCTCCTCCTGCATCACTGGAGAGTCATCCCTCACTTGTTCGAGAATGGTCGGCGCAATTTTATGATGAGCGGGATCAGATTGTCCGCCTGTGAGCGGGATGCCATCATTCAGAAAGCTGAGCAGCCGCTGATAGTGGCGTTCACTGACGATTTTGCCGTACTGCGGATTTTGTTCAGGCTGAGGGCCATAAAATTCACTGATCACACGCTTCATTTCTTCTGTGAGCTTCGTTTTGATATCTTGGTGGACAAATAAATAATCCGGTGCGATGCAGGTTTGCCCTGCATTTGTAAATTTCCCGAAGACAATGCGTTTGGCGGCAAGCTGTATATCAGCATCCTTATGGACAATGCAGGGACTTTTGCCGCCGAGCTCCAAGGTAACGGGAATTAATTGTTTGGCGGCGGCCTCCATGACGATTTTTCCCACGGCAACGCTTCCAGTGAAGAAAATATAGTCAAAGGGCTGCTGTAATAACACAGTGCTGACGTCGGGCCCGCCCTCCGCCATAGCGACATAGTCACTCGGAAAAACGCTGCTGATAAGTTTGGAAAGAACAGCGGAAACCGCCGGCGTATATTCTGACGGTTTAAGAACGACTGTGTTTCCGGACGCAATGGCTCCAATCAAGGGTGAAAGCGCCAGCTGCAAGGGATAATTCCAAGGTGCAATCACCAAAACGGTTCCATATGGCTCAGGGATAATGATGCTTTTCGAGCCTAGGTGAGTCAGAGGCGTTTTGACTCGTTTCGGTTTGATCCATTTTCCCAGCCGCTTCATCACAAAACTGATTTCCTCCAGTACAATTCCGATTTCTGTTGTGTACGACTCCTGTTCGGATTTGTGGAGATCCTGATAGAGAGCGGCTGTTATATCGGCTTCTTGTGTTTTGATGGCTTGTTTCAGCTTTTGCAGCATGTTCAGTCTCGATTCTAGCTGTCTCGTATGCCCCGCCGCAAAATAGGCTTTGTGCTTGCTGACGATAGAGGGGATGCTGTTCATTTCGTCTCTCCTTTTTGTAAGGTATGGTGATTTATTATGTGGAAAATTTCTTCTGCTTGTCAAATGGGGGTTTCTAATGTACATATAGCTGAAAAGCCAGTAGGCACATAAAAAAAGCCCCGGACAGGGGCTTTTTTTAATAAAGAGAGGGAGCATCTGTCCATTATTCGACAGCCCAAAAGAAAAACCCCGGAAACATTGTTATCACAACATGTCCGGGGTTTAATCCAATGCTCTTTAAAGAGCGTTTTACTTAACGGGAGTAGAACTCAACGATAAGCGCTTCGTTAATTTCCGGAGCAAGCTCAGAGCGCTCTGGAAGACGAGTGAATGTACCTTCAAGCTTTTCAGCGTCGAAAGTAAGGTACTCAGGAACGAAGTTGTTTACTTCTACAGATTCTTTGATGATAGAAAGGTTTCTTGATTTTTCGCGAACACCGATTGTTTGACCAGGTTTTACTTGGTAAGACGGAATGTCAACGCGGCTTCCGTCAACAAGGATGTGACCGTGGTTAACTAATTGGCGAGCTTGACGGCGAGTGCGCGCAAGACCGAGCTTGTACACAACGTTATCAAGACGTGCATCTAAAAGAATCATGAAGTTTTCGCCGTGTTTACCAGTCATTTTTGCAGCTTTGTCAAACAATGTGCGGAATTGACGTTCGTTTACACCGTACATGTGACGAAGTTTTTGCTTTTCTTGCAATTGCAAACCGTATTCTGATAGTTTTTTACGCTGTCCCGGACCGTGGGGGCCTGGTGCGTAAGGGCGTTTTTCTAATTCTTTACCTGTACCGCTAAGAGAGATTCCTAAACGGCGAGACAGTTTCCAAGATGGACCTGTATAGCGAGCCATAATGTGACTCCTCCTTTGGTTTTATTTTGTGGAAAATAAAAACCGTCTGTTCGATCCGACCGTGCACATTTTGTTTTCATGTATCCTCGCTCCAGCAGCAGAGAGTTACACGATACACCTTACAGCTAAGGAACAAAATGCAAACACAGAAGCTGAACAAAAAGGCTGCAATATTTCACACAAAGAACATTATATGATTTTTCCCCGCCGCCGTCAACCATTTCTCCATGAAGAGTGCCGGTTTATGATATAATGTACAAAAATGAGTAGTACATGTTTAGGTGATAAAAATGAAAAAACAAACAATTGATGAAGTGACGGCCTTTCATCAGAAAATGCTTTCTTTTTTCTTAACGAAATCTGAATCCGTCTCATTATCCGACTCGCTGTTATGGCTGGCCTCAGCTCTAGAATCCTGCTTTACATCTCTTTCATTGACCCTTTCACCGGCAGAATCAACACGTTTCACCATAAAAACAGAAGATGAACCGCATTATGCTCCGCTGAAAGAGAGTGACGGCCGTTTTATGATCAGGAATCAGACGTCCGGCAGATCCTTTTATCTGCGCTCGGAAGTCGGGCTGCCGATCCCGGAATCATTGCCTGAGATCGTTACTCAGTTTATTAATCAATCTGTGAGACAAAGCGGGCTGTTTGACAAAACGAAGCATCAGCGGAAAATTCACAGAATGACAGAAATGTTCCATTCGCTTTTGGACCAAAATGAGGTTTTGGAAAAACTGCAGGCAAGTTTGAGTACGGCTTTCCGGTCTTTCCGTTTTTCACTGTTTATCACGCAGGATCAGGATACGGACAGACAGCTTCCCGCAAAAGAATTACATATGGACGGAAAAGATGCCGATCCGTCTGCCCAGAAGGTTTATTTATCGGGGAGACTGCTCAGAAAAGGCAGGTCATCTGCTTACCTGCCGATCAAAGGCCAGCAGGGGACTTACGGGGTTCTGAAGACGGAGGGGCTGCAGGATGCCGTTCTTTCGTGCAGTACTCTCAGTGAAATGCTGCTGCTTGCGGGCGCAGCGGGAAAAGCATTTGAAAATGCGCAGCTCTATGAGCAATCGAAAAAAAGCATTGCGAATCTGGAGCTCATTAATGAAACATCGCGCCAGCTGAATCAGCGCCTCAGACTCACTGATACGATGCGGGAGCTCGCCGCCATTATGACCCAATCGTTTCATGCGGAAGAAGTGGCTTTTTTTCATATTGATCATTTTGAGACGCAAAATCTGCTTCCGGGACATACCGCTTTTTTTAAGACAGAACGTGCGAACCCCTATATCAGCATTGTGAAAGAAAAGCTCTTCGAGGGAGAAAAGGGCGTGTTTATCGGCAGCGGAAAGACTGTATTCGGCGAAAACGGTTTCGGCTCGCTGATGGCGGTGCCGATGATCGAAAATGACACCGTCTTCGGGTTCGCGATTTTATTGAAAAAGGATTTGTATGCTTTTACGTTTGAAATGTATAAGCTTTTTCAAGCGCTCATTCACCATGCGACATTGGCGGTTACGAACTCCATGCTGCGCGACAGGCTTGAGCATCTTGTTCAGACAGACCAGCTGACGGAGCTGTATTCAAGAACCTATTTGGATGAGAAAATTCAATACAGCATGAAAATTCATAAACGGGGTGTATTCATCCTCGTTGATATCGATAATTTCAAAAAGATTAATGATACATACGGTCATCAAACGGGAGATTCGATCCTGATTCAGGTGGCCTCCGTTATGAAGAACCATATTCGTGAGCATGATGTCGCTGCGAGGTGGGGAGGCGAGGAATTGGCTGTTTATCTGCCGAATATCAATGTGTCATCCGGAGAACGCATCGCTAAAAGGCTGGTTCGCGCCATCCGGGAAAATACCGAGCCGCGCGTGACGATTTCCTGCGGCGTTTCCTGCTGGTCAAAGACCGGCCCGATGCCGTTGAAATTGCTCGTTCAGCAAGCGGATGAGGCGCTTTATATCGCCAAACGGAACGGCAAAAACCGGCTGATCATCCATCAAAACAGCACGACGACATAAAAAAGGAGCCGGCCTGCCGGCCGGGCTCCTTTTTTTATCCTAATCGTTTTTCAAGCGTTTCAACAAACTTTGCTAAATAGGTTTCGTCCGTTTCATCAAAACGGTTTTTCACGGGGCTGTCAATGTCCAGCACACCGATCACTTCACCGTTTACGCGGATCGGGAGGACAATTTCTGACTGGGAAGCCGCGTCACAGGCGATATGTCCCGGGAACGCATTCACATCGGCAATCCGCTGCACGTCGCCATTAGAGTAGGCAGTGCCGCATACGCCTCTGCCGAACGGAATGCGCACACAGGCAGGAAGTCCTTGAAACGGTCCGAGCACGAGCTCGCCCTCTTTAGCGAAGTAAAACCCCGCCCAGTTGACTTCATGTAATGAATGGTATAAAAGCGCTGACGCATTCGCGTAATTTGCGATCGCATCCGTTTCATCTTCTGTCATGGCTTCGAGCTGTTTAAGCAGAAGCTGATAACTTTTTTCTTTATCTCCGGATTGTTTTTCGACATGAAACATGGAAAACCCTCACTTTTTCTATAATATCAAACAAAGTTCCGGCCGTTCTGCCGGCATTTGTCGAGAAGTTCTTACAGGAACGGCGCCTTTCTGCTTGAATTGTTACACATAAAGGGGTGAGCCGTATGAAAGTAAGCACCAAAGACAAAATTATTAACGCCGCTGTCCAGCTGTTTAACCAAAAAGGTTATTCCGGCACGTCCGTCCGTGAAATCGCAAAGTCAGCTGATGTAAATGTTGCGCACATCTCCTACTATTTTAAAGGGAAAGGCGGATTAATGGAACATTTAGTTTCCGAGTTTTACGAAGGCTATACTGAAGCGCTGGAAAAAGCCGCCGTCAGTATGAACGGTGAAGACGCGCAGGAACGCATCCTGCGGGTGATTTTCGATATTTTATCCTATCAGCACGATAACCGTCAATTAACGCGGTTTGTGTACCGGGAAGTGACGATTGATTCCGTGCTTATCAGGGAAATTATGTCTACTTACTTAATGAAAGAAAAATATATTTTCCAGCTGGTGATTGAAGAAGGGCAGTCACGCCACAGACGGCTGACGCTGCCCGTGCCGCATTTTATTCTGCAATTGAAATCCCTCTTGATGATGCCGTATCTTCAGCCCCAATACATTACGGAGGTGCTCTATATGCAGCCTCATGAACCGTACTTTTATAAAAGGTATTTTGAAGAGGTGAAGATCTGGATCGAAAGCGTGTTCCGACGGCCTGATGCGGCGCTTATGAAGTAATGATGCTTTTGTACGTTTCGTAGGAACTGCCGACATCTTCCGCTTGATGGGCGTCCGACCCGAATATGAGCGGGATTTTTTTTTGCTTCGCCGTCTCAGCCATCCAATCCTCCATGTATACTTCCCCGGCAAATTTCTTTCTGAGCCCGGATGTATTCACATCCAGCTCCATTCCGTGTTCTTTCACGGCGTCAAGACAGCGGACCGCAAGCTCTCTTATTTGAGGTGACATGCTGTAAGGGAAAAGGCGCGCAAATTTTTTGACGAGCGTGATATGGCCGACCCGTTTTGGCTTAAAGGGGCCGAGCGGTGTTACAATGGAAGAATACACAGTTTCATAGTATTGTTCATATACGGCTTCAACGCTTCCGAAGCGGTCGGCAAGCTGCTGAAAGGCGTGCTCGTCAAAATCCAGACATATATAAGACGGACCGGTCTTCAAAAAATGAACGGATAAAATGCCGTCATCCAGTGAGGGGCCGTACGTGTTCAGAAACGCCGCGGTTTCCTCTTCATACCCTGTGATAAAATCGGTTTCTAGCCCGGTCAGAATGCTGATTTGTCCATCGTATTCCTTTTTCAGGTTTGACAGCCACTCCAAATAAACCTCCATCTGTCTGAGATCCATCGCGCTGTCCTGAAGCGGTACGGGATCTTGAAATGACGGAGGAAGGGGGGCGTGCTCTGTAAATGTGATCGAGTCAAAGCCTCTTTCCAGGGCCTTTTCGACATATTGTTTCAGCGCATCCTTCGAGCCGTGAGGGCAAAAAGGCGTGTGGATATGAGCGTCTCGTTTTTCCATTTGTGTCACTCCATTAAAAAATTGCAGAATCCTGCCGAAATTATGCAAAAAGTTTTTGATTTCTGGTCAAAAAATGTTGGTTACATGGTATCATAATAACAATGAAAACGACAGATTTTCTCAATACATATATTGAAATCTTTCTGAATACATAAAACACCCTGACAGATTAAGAGAACAACAAGGGGGCTCATTATGGAGTTAGTCATCGGATTATTGGTTATACTGCTCGCGCTCTTTGCGGCGGGCTACTTTTTCAGGAAAAAAATTTATACGGAAATTGACCGGCTGGAGTCATGGAAGATTGAAATTTTAAACCGTTCGATAGTGGAAGAAATGTCCAAGATCAAACATCTGAAAATGACCGGAGAGACGGAAGAGTTCTTTGAAAGATGGCGCGAAGAGTGGGATGAAATTGTCACAGCCCATCTGCCGAAAGTAGAAGAGCTCCTTTATGATGCCGAAGAGAACGCCGACAAATACCGGTTTAAAAAAGCGAATCAGGTGCTTGTCCACATCGACGACCTTCTCACTGCAGCCGAATCAAATATAGAAGGCATACTGCGTGAGATCAGCGACCTTGTGACGAGCGAGGAAAAAAGCCGCGGAGAGATTGAACAGGTGCGTGAGCGGTATTCAAAAGCGCGAAAAAACCTTCTGGCGTACAGCCATCTCTACGGAGAGCTTTATAACAGCCTGGAGACGGATCTCGACGAAATCTGGAGCGGCATAAAAGAGTTCGAAGAAGAGACGGAAAGCGGCAATTACATCAAAGCGAGAAAAGTGCTGCTTGAACAGGACCGCAGACTGGATCAGCTTCAGACATACATAGATGACGTTCCGAAACTGCTTGCGGACTGTAAACAGACCGTGCCGAACCAAATTGCCAAGCTGAAAGACGGCTACCGGGAAATGACGGAAAAAGGCTACAAATTGGAGCATATTCAAATCGAAAAAGAGCTGGATACACTCACAAATCAATTGAAACGGGCCGAAAACGCGCTTTTGGAAGAATTGGATGTTGACGAAGCGTCCGCCATTCTTCAGCTGATTGATGAAACCATTCAATCGATGTATGACCAGCTGGAAGGCGAAGTGGAAGCCGGACAGTCCGTATTAAGCAAAATGCCTGAGCTGATCATCGCGTATGAGAAGCTTGAGGAAGAAAAAGACCGCACAAAAACCGAAACGGAGCTCGTCAAGGAAAGCTATCAGCTGACGGCGGGTGAAATCGGCAGACAGCATGCCTTCGAAAAACAGCTGGAAACGATCGGCCGGCTCCTTGAGCAGGCGAGAGAAAAGCTTGATGGTGAGCATGTCGCTTACTCTCTATTGATTGAAGAAGTCGAGGCCATCGAAAAGCAGATGGAAGAGGCTCAGAAAGAACATGCCGAATACCGTGAAAATCTGCAGGCGCTCAGAAAAGAAGAACTGCAGGCGCGGGAAACGCTGATGCATCTTCGGAAAACCATTTCTGACACGGCCCGAATGCTGCAAAAAAGCAACGTGCCGGGAATTCCTGAACAAGTCAAGGACAAGCTCGAGACGGCAAATCATCATATAGAAGAAACCGTCAGCCAATTGGAAGTGCTGCCGCTGAACATGGAGGAAGCCGCCAAACATCTGACCGAAGCCGAAAAGGCGGTTGAGGAAGTCAGCGAAGAGGCGGAAGATCTTGTGATTCAGGTGAAGCTGATTGAGCGGATCATCCAGTACGGCAACCGCTTCCGAAGCCAGAATCATATTTTATCCGAACAGCTGAAAGAAGCGGAACGGCTGTTTTACGCTTACAGCTATAATGAAGCTTATGAGATGGCGGCAGATGCTGTTGAAAAAGCAGCTCCCGGCGCCGTGAAAAAAATTAAAGCTGATCAATCTGCTTCATAGACGCATAAGCAAAAACTGCACCCTGATGGAAATCAGAGGTGCAGTTTTTTAGTTTCTCACGGAATATAAAAAGCGCCTGCGGCTGATATACGTCAAGCCGCAAGCGCTGAATGTTACGATTTTGCTTTATTTAATTCGATGGGCGGGCTGGTAAAAAACGTGATGATGCAGCCGATGATCGCTCCGGCAATGCCCGGAAGCACCCAGCCGATTCCCATGCTGTAAAGCGGAAGATTTGCGTTTAAGAATGAATCTAATGATCCGAGCGGAATGCCTGCTGCCTTCAAACCGTCCAAGATACTGAACAGCCCTGTTCCGATCAGGCAGGCGATATAGACTTCCTGTCTTTCCTTAAAGATTTTATCAATAAAGGAAAGGACGATAATGACAATCGCCAGCGGGTAAATCGCTGATAAAATAGGAACTGAAAATGCAATAATCTCAGCAAGTCCGAAATTTGAAATCGCCAGACTGAACAGCGTGACAATCGTAACCACCATTTTGTATGATAAAGCGGGAATCAATTTTGAAAAATATTCGCCGCAAGATGTGACAAGCCCGATGCTTGTCGTTAAACACGCAACGGTGATGGCAGAGCCGAGAACGATGTTTCCCAGTGAACCGAACAGGTAATCTGATGAAGCTGATAAAATCTTTGCGCCTTCGCCGAGCGGCCCCACAGCGTCCGTGCTTGTCGCTCCCAAATAGGCCAAAGATAAATAAATGAATGTCAAACCTGCCGCTGCAATCAGACCCGCTTTAATACAAGCGGCCGCGAGCGCTTTACGCTGGGTGACGCCCCTGCTTTTAACAGCGTTGACGACAACGACGCCGAAGACGATTGAGGCGAGCGCGTCCATTGTTTTATAGCCTTCCAAAAATCCTTTGAACACCGGCATTCCGGAATATGCCTGATGTACGGCGCCCAGTCCGCCCATCGGAGTGACAATGGCTTTTACGACGATGATTAGAATAATACCGAATTTAATAGGAGTCAAAATCTTTCCGACTCTGTCAACGATTTTGGAAGGATTAAGAGCTAAATAATACGTAATAGCAAAAAAGATCAACGTGAAAACAAATAAAGATAATCTTTCCGGAATGCCGCTTAAAAACGGAACTGCACCGATTTCATATGAAACGGTTCCGGTTCTCGGAATCGCGAAAAGCGGCCCGATTGATAAATAAAGCACAACGGTGAAAATAGTCCCGAATACCGGATGAGCTTTATCGGCAAGCCCTTTTGCGTCTTTGCCCGTTAATGCGATGGCGATAATACCCAAAAGCGGCAGACCTACGCCGGTCAGTAAGAAACCGCCCATCGCTTTCCAGACATTATGCCCCGCAGCTTGCCCGAGCTCCGGCGGATATATCATATTTCCTGCCCCGAAAAAAAGTGCGAAAAGCATGAAACCGATAATAACGGTATCTTTGACAGGTAGTGAGTGTTTCATAAAAATCCTCCTAAATACTATGTTTAAATATTCTGTCAATTAATTGTCAGATAATATAACAAAACGAACATTACTTATTATATGGCAATGTACAGAGAAGTCAATACTCGATTTATTGCGAATTTATATTTACTTTTGTTATGGTAGCATAAATATCATACGATGTACCGTTTTCATTAAAGGAGTAAAAAAAATGATATATTTAGACAACAGCTCAACGACCGAGCCGTATGAAGAGGTTTTGGAAGTGTATAAACAGACGAGCAGCCGTTATTTCGGCAATCCTTCGTCCCTGCACCAGTTAGGAACTGAGACGGAACAGCTCCTTGAAGCGGCCGCTCAGCAAATAAAAAAAACCTTGCGTTTAAAAAATTATGATATTGTATTTACATCAGGCGCGACTGAAGCGAATAACGCGGCGTTAAAGGGAGCAGCCTGGGCAAACATGAGTAAAGGAAGACATATCATTGCTTCGGCGATTGAGCATCCTTCTGTGACGGAGACGCTTGATCAGCTGACAGAGCTGTTCGGCTTTGAAGTCACATATCTTCCGGCCGATCAAAACGGCTTCGTTTCTTTGAAAGACGTCAAATCGGCTATCAGGCCGGATACGATAATCGTCAGCGTCATGCATGTCAATAACGAAGTCGGCTCCATTCAGCCCGTAAAGGAAATCGGCGGGTTTTTGAAGCAGCACCGGAATATTCTGTTTCATGTTGATCATGTGCAGGGCATTCATAAAGTTCCTCTGTCTATAGAAGAAGCGGGCATTGACCTTTGCACCGTTTCAGGGCATAAGTTTCACGGCTTAAAAGGAACCGGAGCGCTTATCGTCAAAAAAGGAACGCGGCTCATTCCGCTTATAACGGGCGGCTCGCAGCAAAAAGGCGTCCGCGCCGGAACAGAACACACGGCAGGCGCCGTTTCCCTTGCGAAAGCGATCAATCTTTCCGCGCGTGACATGAACGAGCGGCTTTCTTCCATGGAGGCTGCCAAGAATGCGCTCATGGAAAGGCTGAGCGGGACGGACGGGGTCGTCATCAATACTCCCGCCGAAAACAGCGCGCCGCATATCATTAATTTTTCCGTTCCGGGCGTGAAGGCGGAAGTGCTGCTGCACATGCTTGAGGAAAAAGGAATATATGTCTCCACAACCGCGGCATGTTCGGCAAGAGAGCACAAACCGAGCCGTGTTCTTCTGAAAATGAATAAAGGCGAACAGATTGCATCAAGCAGCATCAGAGTCAGCCTGAACTTCAGCCATACGGCTGACATCACGGAGCCGTTTATGGCCGTGCTGGCGCCGGCTGTTCAAAAACTAAAAAAAATGATGAGGTAGCATATGAATTACGATCATATTTTAATCCGTTTTGGTGAAATATCCACAAAAGGAAAAAACAGACGCAGTTTTATTGAAAGATTAAAACAGAATATCCGCCTGGTATTAAAGGATTATAAAAAAGTAAAATACTTTTCAAACCGGGACCGGTTGTCAATTACACTTAATGGAGAAAATCCGAAGGAAATTTGTTCCTTATTAAAGAATATATTCGGCATTCAAAGCTTTAGTCTCGCAATTAAATGCGAAAGCAAGCTGGAAGACATTAAAAAAACGGCTTTAGCCGCGATAGAAGGCGAATATAAACCGGGGAATACGTTTAAGGTCGAGACGAAACGGGCTTACAAACAGTTTGAATTAGATACGAATGCGATGAACGCTGAAATCGGCGGCCATATTTTGAAAAACACGGATGGATTAACCGTCGATGTGAAACATCCCGATATTCCGCTTCGGATTGAAATCAGGGAGGAAGCGACATTCCTGACCATTCGTAACGAAAAAGGCGCCGGAGGCCTTCCTGTCGGTTCCGCGGGTAAAGCGATGCTGATGCTTTCCGGCGGTTTTGACAGTCCGGTCGCCGGTTTTTACGCGATGAAACGGGGATTATCTGTTGAAGCCGTACATTTCTTCAGTCCGCCGTATACGAGTGAACGGGCAAAGCGGAAAGTCATGGATCTCGCGGGATGCCTCGCAAAGTTCGGCGGCAGTATGACACTTCATATCGTGCCGTTTACAAAGACGCAGGAACTCATCCAAAAACAAATCCCGGAGAACTATACGATGACGGCGACGCGGCGTCTTATGCTGCAAATCGCGGACAGAATCAGAGAAGAACGAAAAGCGCTCGCGATCATTACGGGAGAAAGCCTCGGGCAGGTAGCGAGCCAGACGCTTGAAAGCATGTATGCGATCAATGCCGTGACGGCAACGCCGGTTTTGCGCCCTTTAATCGGAATGGACAAAACAGAAATCATCGAGAAATCAAAAGAAATCGGCACTTATGAAACAAGCATTCAGCCGTTTGAGGACTGCTGCACCATCTTTACGCCGCCAAGTCCGAAAACACGCCCGAAAAAAGAAAAAATCGAGCACTTCGAAAGCTTCGTTGATTTTGAACCGCTGATTGCAGAGGCCGCTGCCGGCATCGAAACCATCACTGTTTACTCAGAGCAGGAAGCTCACGATAAGTTTGCCGGCCTGTTTTAAAACTGTATACAATTACCAAAGTTTTTTTGAATGAAGACATGTGTTTTATCACATTCTATACTCACAAGGAGGTGATACACATGTCACAACAATCAAACAGCGGAAACAGCAACCAGCTTTTAGTGCCAGGCGCTGCTCAAGCTATCGACCAAATGAAGTATGAAATCGCTTCTGAATTCGGTGTAAACCTTGGACCGGAAACAACTTCTCGCGCTAACGGTTCTGTCGGTGGAGAAATCACAAAACGTCTTGTCTCTTTTGCTCAGCAAAGCATGGGCGGAAGCAGCCAGCAGCAGTTTTAATCACAACTTCACATAATGGCTAAGAGAGCGGGGAATTCCCCGCTCTTTTTTCATGAGTATAGATAGAAGGCGGGAAGCAATTTATGCATATTTTTATTGTAATGGCCTATGTTTATGTATAATGGGGAAAGAAAGTGAGGAGTTGTTCGTGTTAAAACGAGAAGATTTAATCGCCCCAAAGAACTATAACCTTGTAAATGAAATCGAAAAGTTCAGCCGTTCCAAAGAGAAGAACGCGCTTATATGGGAAGATCAAACAGGCGGCAAGAAAGTCTGGACGTATGAAAAATTGATGGAAGAAACGAATAAAATCGGAGCCCGTCTGAAAGGTCTCGGATTTGAAAAAGGCGATAAGCTGATTGTCATGGTTCCGAGAGTGCTTGAAGCGTATGCCGTTTATTTAGCGATCTTAAAAGCGGGGATGGTCGTCATTCCTTGCTCGGAAATGCTGCGCGCCAAAGACCTTGAATACCGGATCAAACACGCCGAAGTGAAAGGCGCTATCGTTTATCCTTCATTTATAAACGCGTTTGACGAGGTGAATACCGAGCAGCTGGTGACATTGTCAATCGGTGAAAACAATGTCGGCTGGAAAAACCTCCTAACGATTGAAGCGGACGGAGACAGTTTTCAAACAGCTGATACAACAAGAGAAGACATGGCGTTTTTGTCCTATACTTCAGGCACGACCGGCCAGCCTAAAGGCGTTGTACATACACACGGCTGGGCCTTTGCCCATTTAAAAACATCAGCCGGTGCATGGCTGGATATTTCTGAAGACGATACAGTGTGGGCCACCGCGGCGCCCGGCTGGCAGAAATGGGTGTGGAGCCCGCTGCTCGCAATTCTGGGAAGCGGCGCGACAGGAGTCATTTATCACGGCAGATTCAACGCCAAGACGTATTTAGAGCTGCTGGAGCGCCATCAAGTAAATGTCTTCTGCTGTACCCCGACGGAATACCGCCTGATGGCAAAAGTGGAGGAGTTGGACAAATATGATCTTTCTGCCCTTCACAGCGCAGTTTCTGCGGGTGAGCCATTAAACCGGGAAGTCATTGACGTATTCCGGAAGCATTTCGGCATTAAAGTGAGAGACGGATACGGCCAAACGGAGAGCACCCTGTTAGTCGGCGTCCTGAAGGACATGGATATTAAGCCGGGAAGCATGGGCAAACCGACCCCTGGAAATCAAGTGGAGATTATAAACGATAAAGGCGAAATATGCGAAACTGGCGAAACGGGCGATATCGCCGTGCATTTGAGCACACCGGCCTTATTCAAGGAATATTATAAAGATCCTGAAAGAACGAAAAAGCAGATTCGCGGAGATTACTTTCTTACAGGAGACCGCGCGAAAAAAGACGAGGACGGCTACTTTTGGTTTGAGAGCCGCAATGATGACATCATCGTCAGCTCCGGATATACAATCGGGCCTTTTGAAGTAGAGGACGCGCTCGTGAAGCATCCGGAAGTGAAAGAATGTGCCGTCGTGGCGAGCCCGGATGAAATCAGAGGTTCAATCGTAAAAGCTTATGTCGTTTTACAAGACGATGAAAAGCGCAGTGACGAACTTGTCAAGGAACTGCAAAACCACGTAAAAACGATTACGGCGCCTTACAAATATCCGAGAGAAATTGAGTTTGTCGAAAGCCTGCCGAAAACGGCGTCCGCAAAAATCAGACGTGTGGAGCTGAGACAGCGTGAAGAACGGCTGAAGGCTGATAAAAAAGCATAATACAGGATAAAGGGTGAGCGGGGATGAAAGCGATTTGGCACGGCGGCACCATCTATACAATGCTGGACAAGAATCATGTCACTAAAGCCGTTTATACCGAAGAAGGCGTCGTCAGGCAGACGGGCAGCTTCCGGGAGCTCCAAGGAACATACGGTTCGCCTGATACAGAGGAAATCGATTTACATGGAGCTGTCATGTTCCCGGGATTTACGGACAGTCATATGCATTTAATCGGACACGGGGAAAAACAGCTTCGCCTCGATTTGTCGCAGCTGACGTCAAAAGAAGCGATATTGCGGGCCGCAAAAGAAGCAGAGCGTGAATTGGAAGATGGCGAATGGCTGATCGGCGAAGGCTGGGATGAAAATCTGTTTGAACGGCCGGTTTACGTCACGAAGCATGACCTTGACCCGCTCTTTCCCGACCGCCCCGTCCTGCTGAAGCGGGTATGCCGGCACGCCGCGGCGGTTAATTCGGCCGCATTGCGCGCGGCGGGAATTACAACCGAAACACCTGATCCAAACGGCGGGATTATCGTCCGGGACGGAACCGGTCCGACAGGCCTCCTGCTGGATAAAGCCCAAGAGCTTGTGACACAGGCCCTGCCGCCCGTCTACTTCACTATGTCAAACGCGCGCTTCAAACGGCGATTACGGACTGCTGGTCAAAAGGCCTGACCGGCGGGCATTCAGAAGATCTGGCATACTACGGAGACGCGTCCGTTCCCGTTGCCGCGTACGAGTCATTAACCGGCAGCGGCCTTTATCCTTTTCGCGCCCATCTGCTCGTTCATCACGAAGCCGTCGACAGCTGGAGCGCTCTGGACAAAACGACCGGACCTTATCTGGAATACGGAGCGATGAAAATCTTCGCAGACGGCGCGCTCGGCGGCAGAACCGCTCTATTGAAAAAGCCTTATCACGATGATCCGTCAGTTTCCGGCGTTCAGGTGCATGATGACGAAACCCTTGCCGCTCTTGTTTATAAAGCGAGAGAGAAAGGGATGGAGATCGCCGTGCACGCGATTGGCGACCTTGCATTTGAAAAGGTGCTGGATGTTATCGAAAGATACCCGGCAAAGCCCGGACAGCTAGACAGGCTCATTCATGCGCAAGTATTAGATGACGGATTGATTGAAAGAGCCGCCCGGCTGCCGATCGGACTTGATCTTCAGCCGCATTTTGTGGCCAGTGATTTTCCGTGGGTGATTGACAGGCTCGGAGAAGAGCGGATGAAAACGGCTTTCGCCTGGAAAACACTGCTGTCAAAAGGGCTGCTGTGCGCCGGAGGTTCAGATGCCCCGATAGAACCGGCCGATCCGCTTCTGGGCATTCAATCGGCTGTGCTCCGTACGAGCAAGCAGCACCCGGAAGGGCCGGCCTATTATGAAAAAGAGTGCCTGACCGTGTACGAAGCCATTCAGCTTTACACGGAGGGAAGCGCGGCCATCATCCATAAAGAACATAGCCGCGGACGGATCGCCCCCGGCTATGATGCCGACTTTACCGTACTCAGCGGTGATCCGTTCAGAACGGACCCGAAAAAGCTTCATGAATTGGAAGCTGTCAAAACCGTCGTCGGCGGCCGTATCGTATATGAAAAAGAGGACAGGCAGTGATGCCCGTCCTCTTTTTTTATGATAAAAATGATCGTTTTACTTTTTCCCAGAAAGAGTTGTCTTTCAGTTTCACCGTTTTGATTTTTTTATCGGATAGTGTAATCTCAACCTTTTTGACATTCCGCGTGCTGAGCGCTTCATTATCAAGCCCGATAATCGGATGCTCATTGCCGTCCTGCACCACCTGCAGTGTCAGCTTCCGGTCTGAGCTTAAAATAAACGAAGATCCGAGTGTACGGTATGTGTTGTTGTTCAACGACGCCAGTTCGGATACCTGCATGCAGGAAATCAAAGGATCAACAACGGCGCCTGAAACAGATTTATTGTAGGCGGTGCTGCCCGTCGGGGTGGAAATGATCATCCCGTCTCCTCTGAACGTCTCAAAATGAAGATCATCAATTAACACATCCATCACAAACGTTTTAATAATGCTTGAACGGATGGAAACCTCGTTTAAACAGTGAAAATGATTGCTGCCGTCCACCGTGACGTGAATGAGCGGGTATTTTCTGACCTCAAGCTGTTCCGCGGTCATGCTGGCCGCCATTTTTTCAGGCTCATCGCTGTGAAAATCACAGTACAAATGGGCTTTCCCTTTTTTAGCGATGCCGACATACAGGCAGTCATCACGGAATCCGGTTTTTCTGACGGCTTGCAGAAATGAGCCGTCGCTGCCGATGCTGGCGATAATTCCGGCATCCTCCGGTTGAGCCGCAACTGTAAAACCGTGCGATTCAGCAAGCTGCTTCAAAGAGCTGACTTGTTCTTTTGTTTCGTTGTTTTGTTTGTGGAAAAAATAAACATTGCGGCGAAGATCGGTCATATCCCCATTCCCCTTTGCTGTCATATTTACGTTTTTCTCCCAGCAGGTATTGTGTTAAAATACCTGTGGCAATAGTGTAACATGTTTCCTGTTTATCCGTTAAGGGAAAGCGCTTCATGAAAAAAATGAATCTTTTTTTACGGGGGAACGTACGAATATTGACAGAAAAGGAGGAGAACAAATGAATGCAAAAAGATGGATTGCGCTCGTCATCGCGCTCGGCATTTTCGGCGTATCAGTCATTGCAAGTGTGACCGTCGGGGTGCTGAAGAATATCGGAGATACAGGGTCTGACTTTGCATCACTGACAGATGACACAGAGGAAGTGACGCTGGATAAGGGCAGCCCCGGCAGTAAAATCGCCGTGCTTGAAGTGGACGGCACGATTGAGGATAACGGCGGGTCCGCTGGCCTGCTCAGCTCAGGCGGGTATGATCACAGATCATTTTTAAAACAGGTTGAGCGTGCAAAAGAAGATAAAAGCGTCAAAGGAATTGTGCTGAAAATCAATTCACCTGGCGGAGGCGTATACGAAAGCGCGGAAATACATAAAAAACTGGAAGAACTAAAGAAAGAAACGAAGAAACCGATTTATGTATCCATGGGTTCCATGGCGGCATCGGGAGGCTACTATATTTCAACGGCCGCCGATAAAATCTATGCTTCGCCGGAAACGCTCACGGGTTCACTGGGCGTCATCATGGAAAGCGTCAATTATTCCAAGCTCGCCGATGAGCTCGGCATCAAGTTTGAAACCATTAAAAGCGGCGCGCATAAAGACATCATGTCCCCGACCCGCGACATGACGAAGGAAGAAAGAAAGATCATGCAGACAATGGTCAACGATTCTTATGAAGGATTTGTCAATGTCATTTCAAAAGGCCGGCACATGTCAAAATCCGATGTGAAAAAAATTGCCGACGGCCGTGTCTACGACGGCAGACAAGCGAAAAAAATCGGCCTCGTTGATGAGCTCGGTTTTTACGATGATACGATCAGCGCGATGAAAAAGGACCATAAAAATATGAAAAACGCTTCAGTCATCACATACGAGGAAGGATTCGGATTAGGCTCGCTCTTTTCCATGAGCGCAGCGAAAATGTTTAAAAGCGAAATTGATTTTCTGAATATGAAAGAACTCATTTCGCAATCCGGTTCGCCGCGGATGATGTATCTCTATGCAAAGTAGGGGGGAAGAAAGAATGGACGCGACTTACGAAGGCTTTCACGGCAAAGAAGAGGAAGCCGAACAACAGAGGGCGCCCGAGCAGGCATATGCGGGCTTTTGGATCAGGTTTTGGGCGTTTCTTCTCGATTGGCTGGTGGTCTGGGGGCTAAACCATCTCATCGTTTCACCGATATTCACGCTGATGAAGCTCCCGGCAACAAGCGGAATGTTTACAATCTCAGCTTATTCCGTCACAACCCTGATCGTCTACCTCGCCTATTTTGTGTTCATGACGAAATGGTTTCATCAGACACTCGGCAAGATGGTCTTCGGGTTAAAGGTCACTTCTTTGACGCCCGGAAAGCCGCTGACTTGGAGCACCGTCATTTTCAGAGAAGCGGTGGGGCGTTATATCGATAAAATCTGGATTCTCTATATCGTCATTGCGTTTACGCCCAAAAAGCAGGGCATTCATGATCTGATCGCCGACACAACGGTGATTCACGAAGCGCTGTACCGAAAATAAAAGCAGTAAACCCGGAATAAACGTCCGGGTTTATTTTTTTTGGTTTTGGCGATAATGCTGCTAAGGAAGTGAAGCTTATGGGATATGCCGCAGCAGCTGTTATTCTCATTCTCATTTTGTTCTGGCTGCTCATGAGGATGAAAATCCACCTGACTTTCGAATATCTTCACGATAAAGATAACGACAAACTGACGTTTAAACTCTCGGCCTTATACGGGCTGGTCCGTTTTAAAAAAACGCTGCCCGTCATTAAAGTAAACAGCGAAGACGCGTCAATTGATGTCAAACAGGACACGAAATCAGAAATGAAAGGTCAGAAAAAAGAGAAGAAAAAAATCACATATGAAGATGTCAAACAGAGCATTCACAGAATAGAAATGATTCTGCACCAAGTCTTTCAGATGCGCCAAATCGGCGCCTCATTTCTTGCGGGAGTCCGTGTTACGAAGTTCGAATGGGTGACGGTTATCGGAATAAAGGACGCCGCCGTTACGGGAATCGCCGCCGGCGGATTGTGGGCCGTAAAGGGAGGCCTTACGGCGATGCTGTATGATCATCTGCGTTTCATACATAAACCGGTGTGCGAAGTCATTCCGTCTTTTCAAGTGCCTGCATCCAAGACGCATTTGCAGTGTATATTCTTTTTTCGTTTTGGACATCTTATAGGTGCAGCTTTCAAATTGCTCAAATACGGGCGGAACGGACTTTCTATCATACGAAAGAAACAGCCGGTTCCGGTTGCTTCAAAGAATGATTCATCAGTTTAAGGAGGAGCGCATATGGCAGACCATCCCATTCAAGGTTTAATGAAAACCGCTATGGAAAATTTAAAAGAAATGATTGACGTGAATACAATCATCGGCGATCCTGTTGAAACGCCTGACGGCAGCGTAATCTTAACGGTTTCAAAGGTCGGATTCGGATTTGCGGCGGGCGGAAGCGAGTTTGGAGGAAAGCCGGCTGAAAAAAGAACCGATGATGATGAAAGAAAAGAGCAGAAGCTCCCGTTCGGCGGCGGAAGCGGCGGCGGAGTATCCATTACGCCGATTGCGTTTCTGATTGTCGGAACAAACGGGGTGCGTATGCTTCATTTAGACGAAAACACCCATCTGATTGATAAACTGTTAGACTCCGCGCCTCAAACGATTGAACGCATCCAGCATATGTTTAAAAAGAATGAAAAAGGCCGGAACCAAAAAAGAACGGATATCGATTTATAACAGAAAAGTTAACTGCCGCCCGCAGTTAGCTTTTTTTACGATGCGGCATAACCTTTGCAGTTTGCATAAAACTCGACTATGATAGAGCTATACATAGATAAAGGGAGGAATCAGAATGGCTGAAATTACATTTAAAGGCGGAGCCGTGACGCTGATCGGACAAGAAGTGAAACCGGGTGACCAAGCTCCTGACTTCACGGTTTTGACAAACGGATTAGAAGAGAAGACATTAGCAGATATGAAAGGGAAAGTAACGATCATATCCGTTATTCCTTCCATCGACACAGGCGTATGTGACGCGCAGACACGCCGCTTCAACGAAGAAGCCGCAAAACTCGGTGATGTGAACGTTTATACAATCAGCGCCGACCTTCCGTTTGCACAAGCGCGCTGGTGCGGAGCGAACGGAATTGATAAAGTTGAAACATTATCGGATCATAAAGAGATGTCATTTGGTGAAGCATTCGGTGTTCACATCAAAGAACTTCGTCTTTTGGCGCGTTCCGTATTCGTCCTTGATCAGGACGGAAAAGTCGTTTACGCGGAATACGTAAGCGAAGCGACAAACCACCCGAATTATGAAAAGCCTATCGAAGCTGCAAAAGCGTTAATCAAGTAAAGAGAGAAAAAGAGCTCCGGGTGCTGCCGCGGAGCTCTTTTCATGGCAAGGAGGAAACAGCATGCAACACGACCATGTCGGTCAGATTTATGAACTTTTAGATGAAGCCGCCCAAGTGATAGCAGAAGGCCTTCAGATTTCTTATATTGAGGGGCTTGCGGAAGCGGGAGAGATGTATTTTCTCGAAAAGGCCGACCAGCTTCCGCTTCAGGAAAAGCAAACCGGCGAGCTTAACAGCCTGCTTGCGAAAGCAGACTTCAGAAAATGGGAGCATGAATGGATCCGCAAGGCGTTCCAGCTCGCCATTTTAAAAGGGCTCAAAGATAAGTCCCATCCGAACAGACAGATGACGCCTGATACGATCGGCCTTTTCATCAGTTACCTCGTGAATAAATTTACGGGCGGCCGAAAAGGCCTGACATTGCTGGACCCCGCCTGCGGCACCGGAAATCTTCTGCTGACCGCGGCAAACCAGCTTTCTGACAAAGCGGGAAAAAGCTTCGGCATTGAAATCGACGATGTCCTTCTGAAGATCGCTTATGCTCAGGCGAATCTGCAGGAAAAAGAAATGGAGCTGTTCTGCCAGGACAGTCTTCAGCCGTTATTTATCGAACCGGCCGATGCGGTCATCTGCGATTTGCCGGTCGGCTACTATCCGAATGACGAAGGCGCTGAAGCGTTTGAGCTGAAAGCGGATGAAGGCCACTCTTTTGCTCACCACTTATTTATTGAGCAGAGCGTCAAACATACAAAACCGGGCGGATACTTATTTTTTATGATTCCGAACCATCTGTTTGACAGCGCGCAAAGCGATAAACTGAAGCGGTTTTTTGCGGAAAAAGTGTATATCAACGCCCTTCTTCAGCTGCCGGCTACTATGTTTAAAGACGAAGCGCAGGCAAAGAGCATTTTAATCTTGCAGAAAAAAGGCGAAGACGCAAAGCCGCCGAAACAAGCGCTTTTGGCGAATCTTCCTTCTTTTGCGAACCAGCAGGCGATGCGGGAGATGATGGCAAAATTGGATCAATGGATTCAAACAGAAAAATAATGGCGAAAAAGCAGTGCGAGATGCAAAATCCCGCGCTGCTTTTGCTTTTTAAAATGAATGGAAATCAGGACGATAACACAAATTAAGGAAAGAAAATAACATTCCGTAAGGCCGTGCCGTCCATTTGGCACAAATAAAATTTATCAGAAAATATCGACTTCATATTGTAAGCGGTACCAATATGGATGTTGACTTGAAATGCTGAGTTGACAATGTTTAAATGGAAAAGTCAGATATTTTTTGGACTGCAGTTATGGTCTGGGAAAAAAGAACGAACAAACGAAGAAGAATTTTGATAGGAGCGTCATTTATGTCTAAAATTATTGCAATTAACGCAGGAAGCTCATCTTTAAAATTTCAGTTATTCGAAATGCCTTCAGAAAAGGTGCTAACAAAAGGTTTAGTAGAACGGATCGGTATCGCCGACAGCGTTTTCACAATCTCTGTTAACGGCGAAAAAAATACAGAAGTGACAGATATTCCGGATCATGCGGTTGCGGTGAAGATGCTGCTTCACAAGCTGACTGAATTCGGTATTATAAAGGATTTAAATGAAATTGACGGAATCGGCCACCGTGTGGTTCACGGCGGAGAAAAATTCAGCGATTCTGTTTTGCTTACGGATGAAACAATCCGTGAGATTGAAGAGATTTCAGAACTTGCGCCGCTTCATAACCCGGCTAACATCGTCGGCATTAAAGCCTTTAAAGAAGTGCTTCCGGATGTGCCTGCGGTTGCAGTGTTTGATACGGCGTTCCACCAAACGATGCCTGAGCAATCTTACCTGTACAGCCTTCCGTACGAATACTACGAGAAATACGGCATCCGCAAATACGGTTTCCACGGCACATCTCATAAATACGTGACACAGCGCGCAGCTGAGCTTCTCGGCCGTCCGATTGAAGACTTGCGTCTGATTTCCTGCCACCTCGGTAACGGCGCAAGTATCGCGGCCGTAGAAGGCGGAAAATCCATTGATACGTCAATGGGCTTCACACCGCTTGCGGGTGTTGCGATGGGAACACGTTCAGGAAACATCGACCCTGCATTGATTCCGTACATTATGGAAAAAACGGATCAGACGGCAGATGAAGTATTAAATACGTTAAATAAAAAGAGCGGACTGCTTGGCGTATCCGGTTTCTCCAGCGACCTCCGCGATATCGTGGAAGCTTCAAAAGAAGGAAACGAAAGAGCGGAAACGGCTCTTGAAGTGTTCGCAAGCAGAATCCATAAATACATCGGTTCTTACGCTGCGAGAATGAGCGGCGTTGACGCGATTATTTTCACTGCGGGTATCGGTGAAAACAGCGTCGAAGTCAGAGAACGCGTGCTTCGCGGCTTAGAATTCATGGGTGTATATTGGGATCCTGCGCTGAACAACGTGCGCGGCGAGGAAGCGTTTATCAGCTACCCTCACTCTCCTGTCAAAGTCATGATCATTCCGACTGACGAAGAGGTCATGATCGCACGCGACGTTGTCCGCCTTGCACAGTAATGATCGAAAAAAGCACATCCTTTAGGGTGTGCTTTTTTATTGAATGCCCCAGAATCAAACGTTACGATATGTTTAATACATAAACGATGAGGTGAAGCAATGAGTGTGCATGAACATAAACAAGAAGCCCCGTCAGCCGTGCGCTGCAAGGTGATCACAGTCAGCGACACGAGAACGAAAGAAACCGACAAAAGCGGGCGCGTCATGATGGACTTCCTCAGGGAAGCGGGATTTGAAACGGTCGCTTATGACATTGTTAAAGATGAAAAAGATGAATTGCAGAAAGCCGTTTTATCCGGCTGTATGGATGAATATACAGATGCGGTGCTGTTAAACGGAGGGACGGGCATTGCCGAAAGGGATGTCACAATTGAAGCGGTCACGCCGCTGTTTTCAAAAGAACTTCCGGGATTCGGCGAGCTGTTCCGCATGCTGAGCTATACGGAGGACATCGGTTCCGCCGCCATTTTGTCCAGAGCGGCAGCGGGTGTGATCCAAAATACCGCAGTCTTCTGCACGCCCGGCTCCTCAGGCGCCGTAAAGCTTGCGATGAGTAAACTGATTATTCCTGAACTGCCTCATGTGCTCCGGGAACTCCGAAAAGATTTATAAATGTATAAAAAGGCTCTGCTCCGCTCAAAAAATTGGGTGGGGTTTTTTTTATAAAAGGCTTGAAAAAACAGAATTTACTTGTTACAGTGTATACATACAAAATGCATTTTTATTAATTAAAACTAATTTTTATACAAAAGGGAGCTTTTAACATGGCAGAACAAAAAAAGGTTGTATTGGCATACTCAGGAGGTCTTGATACTTCTGTAGCGATAAAATGGCTGCAAGAACAGGGATACGATGTTGTTGCCTGCTGCTTAGATGTAGGGGAAGGAAAGGATTTGGCATTCGTTCAGCAAAAAGCGCTGGAAGTAGGCGCCGTAAATTCCTATGTGATTGATGCGAAAGAAGAATTCGCCCGGGAGTACGCGCTTATTTCTATGCAGGCCCATACAATGTATGAAGGCAAGTATCCGCTCGTATCTGCATTATCCCGTCCGTTAATCGCGAAAAAACTCGTTGAAGTCGCGGAAAAGGAAAACGCGGTGGCCGTAGCGCACGGCTGCACGGGAAAAGGAAACGATCAGGTTCGTTTCGAAGTATCCATCAAATCATTAAATCCTGATCTGGAGGTCATTGCTCCGGTCCGTGAGTGGCAATGGTCGCGTGAAGAAGAAATTGAATATGCCGCAAGCCGGGGCATTCCGATTCCGATCAATCTTGACAGCCCGTATTCCATCGATCAGAACCTATGGGGACGCGCCAATGAATGCGGTATATTAGAAGACCCGTGGGCGGCGCCGCCTGAAGGGGCATATGACCTGACAGCATCTCTTGAAAACACGCCGGACGTTCCGGAAATCATCGAAATCGCATTTGAAGCCGGTGTTCCGGTTTCAATCGACGGCGTAACCTACCCGCTCGCTGATTTAATTCTCAAGCTGAACGAGACTGCCGGAAAACACGGCATCGGCCGGATTGACCATGTGGAAAACCGCCTGGTCGGCATTAAGTCCCGTGAAGTTTATGAGTGCCCGGGCGCGATGACTTTGATTACGGCTCACAAAGAGCTTGAGGATCTGACTTTAGTGAAAGAAGTGGCCCATTTCAAACCGGCAATTGAACAAAAACTGTCTGAAATCATCTATAACGGTTTATGGTTCTCGCCGTTAAAAGACGCGCTGCTTGCATTCTTGAAAGAAACTCAAAAACACGTCACCGGCGTCGTGCGCGTCAAGCTGTTTAAAGGCCATGCCATTGTAGAAGGACGTAAGTCGGAATATTCACTCTACGATGAAAAACTTGCGACATATACAAAAGACGATGCTTTTGACCATCACGCGGCAATCGGTTTCATTGAGCTTTGGGGGCTGCCGACAAAAGTAAACAGCATTGTGAAAAAGAAGGAGCAGATTGAAGCATGAAGAAGCTTTGGGGAGGCCGTTTTCAAAAAACACCGGAAAAGTGGGTCGATGAGTTCGGCGCATCCATCACATTCGACCAAAACTTAGTCAAAGAGGATATTACAGGGTCTCTCGCTCATGCGGCAATGCTGAAAAAATGCGGCATTCTGACGGAAGAAGAAGAAGGCGCCATCCGACAGGGGCTGCAGACCCTCCTGCAAAAAGCAGAGGAAGGGACGCTTGAATTCTCTGTTGATTATGAAGATATCCATTTGAATATTGAAAAAATGCTGATCGAAGAAATCGGACCGCTAGGCGGCAAGCTGCATACCGGCAGAAGCCGGAATGACCAGGTGGCGACCGACATGCATTTGTATTTGAAAGATCATGTCTCGCATATCATCGTGCTGATTGAACAGTTCCAAAAAGCGCTGATCGAAAAAGCGGAGGCCAATGTCGAGACCATTCTGCCGGGGTACACCCATTTACAGCGGGCTCAGCCGATTTCTTTCGCCCACCATCTGCTTGCTTATTTTTGGATGCTTGAACGGGATAAAGAGCGTTTTCGGGATGCTATGAAGCGGATTAACATATCGCCGCTCGGATGCGGGGCGCTTGCCGGAACCACGTTTCCGATAGACCGTAACTATTCGGCGGAGCTGCTCGGTTTTGACTCCATTTATGAGAACAGTCTTGACGGAGTCAGTGACAGAGATTTTATTCTCGAGTTTTTAAGCGGCAGCAGCATGCTGATGATGCACCTTTCGCGTTTATCAGAAGAAATCATTCTATGGTGCTCGCAGGAATTCAGATTCATTGAACTGGATGATACGTATGCGACGGGAAGCAGCATGATGCCGCAGAAGAAAAACCCCGACATGGCGGAGCTGATCCGCGGTAAAACCGGACGCGTATACGGTGATATGATGGGGCTTTTCACGATTATGAAAGGGCTCCCGCTCGCTTACAACAAAGACCTGCAGGAAGATAAAGAAGGCATGTTTGACACGGTGAAAACCGTTGAAGGAAGCCTTCAGATTTTCACGGGCATGATTGAAACGATGAAAGTAAACAAAGACATCATGAAACAAGCGACAAAACAAGATTTTTCAAACGCGACGGAACTTGCCGATTATTTAGCTAAAAAAGGCATGCCGTTCAGAGAAGCGCATGAAGTGGTCGGCAAGCTTGTGTACAGCTGCATTGAAAAAGGAATCTATTTAAGTGATATGGCATTTGAAGAATTCCTTCAAGCCAGCAGTCTCTTTGAAGAAGACATCTATACCGTGCTCGATCCGCATCATGCGGTTGAAAAAAGAATGAGCGCCGGCGGAACGGGTTTTCAGCAGGTAGAACAAGCGCTCGTAAAAGCAAAAGCCTGCGCCGGCATTTAATTTGCTGAAATTTCCTTCATATTTTCCCGTCATATCAGACACCCTACATCTATAAAGATGGGAGGTAGAAGGAATGCGCAAAGAACAAGACCGTTACATCTATGATGAAAAAGAAAGTGAAGAAACGGCCAGGCTCATTTCAGAGGCATACGAAAGCGGTTATGTCGGCATGGAGGAAGCCTCTGCTCCTTCAGAAAATTAAGCTGTCTGTAAAGACGGCTTTTTTTTCGTGCGGACGAAGTGCAAAAAAGTGATATTGCCGTTTGTTTATAGTAAAGTAGAGGGAGAAACGTCTTGATTTTATTGAAGCGGCAACGTTGCCTGGGGAGGGTATTCAATGTGCGACATGCTCTAATCACTGCCGGTACAAAGGGATTGGGCCGAAAAGTGACTGAAATGCTTTTGGAAAAAGGCTTTTCTGTCACAGTGAATTACAGACAAGACGAAGAAGCGGTCGCCTGTCTGAAGGCGGATTATCCCGGGTGCCATGACAGATTGCAATTCGTTAAGGGCGATGTAACCCGGAAAGAAGATCTCATGCGGATCGCCGATGCAGCCCTTCAGCGGTTTGGAAGGATTGACATACTGATTAACAATGCCGGGCCGTACATATTTGAGCGCAAAAAGCTTGCCGATTATTCCGATGACGAATGGTATGACATGCTTGAAGGGAATTTAAGCGCCGTTTTCCATCTGTTTAAAGCGGTTATCCCGGTCATGAGACAGCAGCGGTTCGGCCGGATTATTACATACGGTTTTCAAGGAGCGGACCATGCCCCCGGCTGGCTTCACCGTTCCGCTTTCGGAGCGGCTAAAGTCGGATTGGCTTCGTTAACGAAAACCATTGCGATTGAAGAAGCTGAATCAGGCATTACGGCCAATATGGTCTGTCCGGGTGATATTGTAGGAGATATGAAAGAAGCGTCTATAGAGGAAGCAAGACGGAAAATCGGCAAAGAAAAGACGCCGATCGGCAGGTCCGGAACCGGAGAGGATATTGCGAGAATCATCGCCTTTTTATGTGAAGAAGATTCCGATCTTGTAACCGGAACGGTCATTGAAGCAACAGGCGGGCTGAATGTGATTAACAGGCATCAATCCCTGTAAGTTTTTTCGTTTGTCAAAAAGGGAACTTGATAAATATTAATTTTTTATGAGGTGAAAACAATGAAAGTGACTTATCACGGACATTCTGTCATTCAAGTGGAAACGAAAACCCATAACATTATTTTTGATCCGTTTCTGACCGGAAACAGTCTGACAAATTTGAAACCGGAAGAAGTGAAAGCGGATGTCATCCTGCTTACTCACGGACACAATGACCATGTCGGAGATACAGAGCAGATCGCCAAACAAAACGATGCGCTCGTCATTGCGCCGAACGAGCTGGCCGTTTATCTCGGCTTTAAAGGTTTAAAGGTCCACCCGATGCATATCGGCGGGGCGCGCCAATTTGATTTCGGCAAAGTGAAACTGACACAGGCATTCCACGGATCGGCGGTCACTGATGAAGAAAACAAAACTATTACGTACACGGGGATGCCGGCCGGGATTTTATTGACGATTGACGGCAAAACGATTTTCCACGCCGGGGACACGGCGCTGTTCTCAGATATGAAACTGATCGGGGAACTGAATCACATTGACCTGGCGTTTCTGCCGATCGGTGATAACTTCACCATGGGGCCTGAAGATGCGAAACTCGCGGCTGAGTGGCTGAGAGCGAAACAGGTCGTTCCCGTTCATTACAATACATTTCCTGTCATTGAACAGGACCCTGACGCTTTCGCCGAAAGTCTGCCCGGAGGCGTCGGCAAAGTCATGGCGGCCGGCGAGACCATTGAGCTTGCCTGACATATGTGTCAAAGACCTTCTGAATCAAGCATTCAGAAGGTCTTTTTGTGATGCCGCCTTTTTTCAGGCGTCTCATTGCGAATGAATCCCCCGTACCCTTATAATAAAAGCAGAAGACTGTCCTTAGAGGTGAAACGCTTGGCAACAAAGCATGAACAAATCCTATCATACATAGATTCGCTTCCTGTCGGTGAAAAAATTTCGGTCAGAAGAATTGCGAAAGAAATGAAAGTCAGTGAAGGAACGGCTTACAGAGCAATTAAGGAAGCCGAAAACAAAGGATTCGTTTCCACTATTGAACGTGTGGGGACCATCCGGATTGAACAGAAGAAAAAAGAAAATATTGAAAAGCTGACATACGCCGAGGTCGTCAATGTGATAGACGGCCAGGTGCTCGGCGGAAAAGCCGGTCTGCATAAAACGTTGAATAAGTTTGTGATCGGCGCGATGGAGCTTGACGCGATGATGCGTTATACGGCGGCGGGGAACCTGTTAATCGTCGGGAACCGAATCAACGCCCACCGCCAGGCGCTTGAAGCGGGCGCGGCTGTTTTGGTAACAGGAGGGTTTAATACCGACGACAGCATTATCGAGCTGGCCGATATGCTTGAGCTTCCGATTCTCTCCACGAGCTACGATACCTTTACGGTAGCCGCGATGATCAACCGGGCGATCTATGATCAGCTCATAAAAAAAGAGATTGTGCTCGTGGAAGACATTTTGACGCCCGCAGATCGGACAGTGACGCTGTCCCCTAAGGATAAGCTGGAGAAATGGTACGAAAAAAACTATGAAACCGGACACGGCCGCTTCCCGGTTATCGATCAGCAGATGAAAATCCACGGAATCCTCACATCGAAAGATATCGCGGGGCATGACCGGTCAGTTCCGATTGAAAAAGTAATGACCAAAAACCCTGTCACGGTGATCGGGAAAACATCTGTCGCTTCAGCGGCTCAAATGATGGTTTGGGAAGGAATTGAAGTGCTTCCGGTGACAGACGGGCATCACAAATTGATCGGAATGATCAGCCGCCAGGATGTCTTAAAAGCGCTTCAAATGGTTCAAAAGCAGCCTCAGGTCGGGGAAAAGCTGGATGATATTGTTTCAAGGGGATTTAAAGAAGAGGAAGATGACAAAACGCCGGCCGTTTATCAATATGAAGTCACGCCGCAAATGACCAATCAGCTCGGCACGATTTCTTACGGGGTGTTTACGACGATTTTAACCCAGGCCGCCAGCCGATTTTTACGCTCCCGCAAACGCGGCGAGCTGGTCATTGAAAGCATTACGATTTTCTTCCTGAAGCCCGTACAGATGGAGTCGGTCATTGAAGTGAAACCGCGCATTTTAGAGGCGGGCCGGAAATTCGGGAAAATGGAAGTGGAAGTGTCAAGCCAAAGCGGCATCGTTTCAAAAGCGATGCTCATGGTGCAGCTGATGGAGAGAAGTTAAGGGACGCACCCGGGTCCCTTGGCATTCATTATGCGTGGTCCCTCTCCGCTTCCTTTGCATGGATGGGCTCATAATGCTTATAGGCTTTATACCCGGCCCATGCGCTGCCTGCTCCGATTAAAATGAAGACGCCGCCGATGACCAGGGTCAGGACGGAGTGAAACAGAATCATTTGGTTTACTCCGTACAAAAGCACCAGCGCGCCTAATGCCATACTTGATTTAGCCGAAAAACATTCCTTCTCCAGCGCCCGTTTCGTCTGGATTCCTTTTACTTTGTAATACACGTAAAAGCAGGCAGAAAGCCCGATGAGAAAAACAAAAACCAGCATAAATGAAATCCTCCATTATATGAGTTTGCAAAACCGTTTATACCGTTGCTGAAAGATTTTCCTTTTCCATGGATAAAGAGTATGATTAAATGAATAAAAACGAAAAGGAGAGAACGATGAAATCCGAACTGATCAGAACCATATCATTATATGACACCATTATCTTACATAGACATGTGAGGCCTGACCCGGACGCCTACGGTTCACAGTGCGGCCTTACGGAAATCCTGCGGGAAACGTATCCCGAAAAAAATATTTTTGCCGTCGGACAGCCTGAGCCGTCCTTGTCTTTTTTATATTCCCTCGATGAGGTGGATGACGAAACCTATAAAGATGCTCTTGTCATCGTGTGCGACACCGCAAACCAAGGCAGGGTCGACGATCAGCGCTACCATTCCGGCGCAAAGCTCATGAAAATAGACCACCATCCAAATGAAGATCCGTATGGCGATCTGTTATGGGTCGATACGAATGCAAGCTCCGTAAGCGAAATGATCTATGAGCTGTACCTGGAAGGAAAGCAGCACGGCTGGAAATTGAATACGAAAGCAGCTGAGCTGATCTACGCGGGTATCGTCGGTGATACGGGGCGTTTCTTATTCCCGAACACCACAAAAAAGACATTAAAATACGCGGGAGAGCTCATTGAGTTCCCATTTTCATCGTCAGAGCTGTTCAATCAATTGTATGAAACAAAATTAAATGTGGTGAAGCTTAACGGCTTTATTTATCAAAATGTGTCACTGTCTGAAAACGGCGTCGCTTCCGTTTTCATTAAAAAAGACATTTTGGAGACATATGGAACCACCGCTTCTGAAGCGTCGCAGCTTGTCGGAACACTCGGAAATATTTCGGGTATCCGCGCTTGGGTGTTTTTCGTAGAAGAAGACGATCAAATCAGAGTCCGGTTCCGTTCAAAAGGTCCGGTCATCAACGGAATTGCCCGGAAATACAATGGCGGCGGACATCCGCTTGCGGCCGGCGCATCCATCTTCAGCTGGGATGAAACCGATCAGATTCTTGCTGATCTGGAAGAGGTATGTAACGAACACAAGTAGAGGGGAGACCCTCTTTCTTAGTGTTCATCTGTCACGGGGATGAACCAGCAGCCGAAATCAGTCAGGTCTTCGTAGACGCGGAGATTACAGATTTGGAGTTCTTTTTTTATGAGGGAAGCGAGTGTGTCTGTTTCTGCATATGCGGAATAGCCTTGTCTGATTCGGGCTGCATGATCTTTTGCCAAGCGGCGTTCACTAAAAACCTCCATTTTCCCTTCCTCCCTTCAGAATCATTGAAAATGTCTCATCTACAGTTTATAAAAAAGCGGAGAAAAAAGCGACAGGTCTATGGAAATTTTTTAAAAATGACATAATTACGTCGCAAAAGAAATATGAATTTCGACAGACAATCTCGTATAAATCGTCAGTTCCTTTACTTCAGCCTTAAATTCCTTCTCATTTATGGTGTATATTTTGTTTTCGATCGTCCGTTTTAAAAGTTCCTTTGTTTTATACACGCTTTCAATATCCTTTGTGATGACTTCAGAAATATTATCTTTCACTTGTTCCTCAAATTTCATCTTGTCAGGCTGGGCGATTCTGTATTTTTCCCCATTGATCAGCTTCACATCAACACTTTGGATGAGAAGTCTTTGCTTATTATCCTCATTTAATTTATGAAGATCCTTCTGATAGATGGAGATTTGGTTTTTTAAATCCCGCGCGTGCTCCCGCTGCTTTTCAATTAACGTCACCTGTTCTTCCTGAAACGTTCCGTATGTAAACAGAAAGAACAGCCAGCTGACGATGGCTCCGCACATCATTCCCGCAAAAAAACGCTGCCATCCCGGTTTTTTATAATACTCGGGAATTCTCATGATGACATATTCTCCTGGGTCAGCCATGAAATAATCAGCCAGCCGGTCTGCGCGCCGCCCATTGCTGAAATAATTAAAAGAAGCTGTTTGAAGATGTCGCGCGTGTTGCCTTCAAACAGCCCCCGCTCGAAACTGTATACCGCGTCAAATGTTCCCCCGATGGCCGCGACAAGCGCCCAGATCTTCAGCCTGTTCGCCAATTTTGTGATCGCTGTCAGCGGAGGCTCGCCTGATAAATAAGCCCCGAGGCCGCCGATCAGCGCGCCGCCGAGCAACACACCGAGGGCGATAAAATAACTGCTGATGAAATTCGCCATAAATCCGGCTTCCTGATCCATATATACACCACCTCACTTTTCTATCATATTGAGCGAAACGGACAAGTATGATGATGAGTCAAAAAAAGAACGTTTGTTTCTTAAGAAAACCCGTCTTATAATGTAGAAAGGCAAAATGAACGTATGAGAAAGGAGTGGCGGCATTGTCTTTTGTTCACCTGCAAGTACATAGCGGCTACAGCCTGTTAAACAGCGCCGCTTCTGTAAAAGAGCTTGTTACACAAGCGAAGGAACTCGGATATTCATCATTGGCGCTGACGGACGAAAATGTGATGTACGGCGCCATTGAGTTTTATAAAGCGTGCAAATCAAACGGAATTAAGCCGATTATCGGTCTGACGGCTTCTATATACACGGACGATACGGAGCTTGAAGCACACCCGCTCATTCTTTTAGCAGAGACAAACACCGGCTATCAGAACCTGGTGAAAATCTCAAGTGCGCTGCAATCCATGGCAAAGGGCGGCATGAAGCGAAAATGGATGAAGAGCTATCGTGAGGGGCTGATCGCCATTACGCCCGGTGAAAACGGCTACATTGAAAGCCTGCTTCAAGTCGGGAAGTTTGAAGAAGCGGTCCGGGCTGCCGAAGGATTCCGGGAGCTGTTCGGAGACGGCCGTTTTTATTTAGGGTACCAGCCGTTTAAAGGACATGAGACGTTATCAGAAGAGATTCTCCGCCTGTCAGCCGAAACGGAAATCGCTGTCTGCGCTGCGGGGGATGTCCGTTATATCAAGAAAGAAGATCAAGATGCGTACCGCTGTCTGTGCGCTATTAAAGCCGGAGAGAAGTGGGAGGATCAGAGCGGGGATCTGCCGGACTTATACTTGAGGACGCCTGAAGAAATGGCAGAGCTTTACACGCGGCATCCGGAAGCGATTGAAGCAGCCGCGCGTATCGCCCGGCAATGCCGGGTCGATGTCAGCCTCGGACAGACACAGCTTCCGTCTTTTCCGGCACCGGACGGCAAATCAGCCGATGACTATTTGGCGGAGATCTGTCATGAGGGGCTGCGCCTCCGTTTCGGCACTCCTGATGAGCGCGCTGTCCGCCGGCTTGAATATGAGCTGGACATCATCAGGCGCATGAAATTCAGTGATTATTTTCTCATCGTATGGGACTTTATGAAGTACGCGCATGAAAAGGGCATTGTGACAGGCCCGGGAAGAGGGTCCGCGGCAGGCTCGCTTGTCGCTTACTCCCTTTTCATTACCGACGTGGATCCGCTTAAACATTCTCTGCTGTTTGAGAGATTTCTTAATCCCGAGCGGATCAGCATGCCGGATATTGATATCGATTTCCCTGATACGAGAAGGGATGAGGTCATTCAGTATGTACAAAATAAGTACGGGGCCATGCACGTCGCCCAGATTATCACCTTCGGGACATTGGCCGCAAAGGCGGCGTTAAGGGATACCGGGAGAGTGTTCGGAATCAGCCCGAAAGAAGCCGACCAGCTTGCCCGCCTGATTCCGTCAAAACCGGGAATGACGCTTGAGGAGGCGAGGCGGCAGTCCGCTCAGCTGAACAGGCGGCTGTCCGAATCCGCCGTTCTTCATAAAGTGTTTCAGATCGCAAGGAAAATTGAAGGTCTTCCGCGGCACACGTCAACACACGCGGCCGGGGTCGTTCTCAGTAAAGAGCCGCTTTCGGAAGTTGTCCCTCTTCAAGAAGGGCATGACGGCGTGTATTTAACGCAGTATGCGATGGATCACTTGGAAGATCTCGGTCTTTTAAAAATGGACTTTTTAGGTTTGCGCAACCTGACGCTTATTGAATCCATTAAAACGATGATTGAAAAAGAAACGAATACGAAAATTGATTTTTCCGAGATTTCTTATCAGGATGAAAAAACGTTCTCACTATTGTCAAACGGTGATACGACGGGTATTTTCCAGCTGGAATCTTCAGGAATGAGAAACGTGCTGAAGCGCCTGAAGCCGTCAAGACTGGAAGACATTGTCGCGGTTAACGCGCTTTACAGGCCGGGACCGATGGAAAATATTCCGTTATTTATCGACCGGAAACACGGGCGGGCGCGTGTGGAAGTGCCGCACGAGGATGTAAGAAATATTCTCAGTGACACTTACGGCGTCATCGTCTATCAAGAACAGATAATGATGATCGCCTCGCGCATGGCAGGGTTTTCATTAGGTGAAGCGGATCTGCTCAGACGGGCTGTCAGCAAAAAGCAAAAGGACATTCTGGACAGAGAGCGAAGCCATTTTGTTGAAGGGTGCATAAAAAAGGAGTATTCTGTAGTCACTGCAAACGAGGTCTACGATCTGATTGTAAAATTCGCTAACTACGGATTCAACAGAAGCCATGCTGTCGCATACAGCATGATCGGCTATCAGCTCGCCTATTTAAAAGCGCATTATCCGTTATATTTTATGTGCGGGCTGTTGACGAGCGTCATCGGCAATGAGGACAAAATATCGCAATATCTGCATGAAGCGAAGGGGAGTGGGATTCAAGTCCTTCCGCCGTCAATAAACAAAAGCGGTTTTCCGTTTGCGCCGGAAAACGGAGCCGTCAGATACAGTTTGCGGGCCGTTAAAAACGTAGGCGTCTCGGCAGTGAAAGATATTTATAAAGCAAGAACACATAAACCGTTCGAGGATCTTTTCGATTTCTGCTTTCGCGTACCCGCAAAAAGCGTGAATCGGAAAACCATCGAAGCCCTTATATTTTCTGGCGCCATGGACGAATTCAATCAAAATCGCGCCGCATTGCTGGCCTCCGTTGATGTGGCTTTAGAGCACGCTGAACTTTTTCGTGCAGACGATGACCAAATGGGATTGTTTTTGGAAGAATCGTTCTCCATTAAGCCAAAATATGTAGAGGCTGAGGAATTTCCGCTCGTGGACAAGCTTCGGTTCGAAAAAGAAGCTCTCGGTGTTTATTTCTCAAGCCATCCTTTATCTGCTTTCAGGGATCTCCTGAAAAAAAGGGGGGCGCAAGCGATCACAGCAGCGCGGCAGATGCCGAAGGGGCAGCTGTCAATCGGCGCTTTGCTCGCGGGCATCAAAACGATTCGGACAAAGACAGGTCAGCATATGGCGTTTCTCACATTAAGTGATGAAACGGGAGAAATGGAAGCCGTCGTGTTTCCTGACCAATATAGAAGGCTGTCTCCGCTGTTAGAAGAAGGCGCGCTTTTATTCGCCGCCGGGAAAATGGAAGAGCGTCAGGAGAAGACACAATTCATCATGTCATCCGCCTCTCTTCTTGAGCAGACGGAGGCAGACAGAGCGCCGTCTGTTTACATCAAAATCGAAGGCAGCCGGCACAATCAGGAGTTTTTGGAAAAGATGAAGCGTATTTTACTGGAGCATAAAGGGGAAACCGGCGTTTATCTTTATTATGAAAAAGACAAGCAGACGATCAGGCTGCCGGATACTTTTCATATTCAGGCGGACCATCAGGCGTTATACCGTTTAAAAGAGCTGCTGGGCCGCGAAAACGTCGTGTTAAAATAGTGGTAACAATAATCATTTTGTTATACAATTGAAACAATTGTGCTATCTTATTTAAAGATTCTGAAATTTTTCACCTCCAGCGATTGTACCAGTCTATGCGGCAGAATATATAACAAAGTACTTAAAAGGAGTGTTTAGAATGTCATTAAGAGAAGAAGCGTTACATTTACACAAAGTAAATCAAGGAAAGCTGGAATCAAAAGCAAAGGTAGAAGTCAGAAACGCGGACGACTTAAGCCTTGCCTACTCTCCCGGAGTAGCTGAGCCTTGTAAAGAGATTTATGACGATAAAAATAAAGTATATGACTATACAATGAAGGGGAACATGGTAGCAGTCGTAACAGACGGATCAGCCGTTCTCGGTCTCGGTAATATCGGGCCTGAAGCTTCACTTCCGGTCATGGAAGGGAAAGCGGTGCTGTTCAAAAGTTTCGCGGGCGTGGATGCATTCCCGATCGCGCTTGACACAAACGATGTGGACAAAATCATTGACACTGTGAAGCTGCTTGCACCGACATTCGGCGGTGTCAACCTTGAAGATATTGCGGCGCCGAACTGCTTCATTATCGAAGAGCGCCTGAAAAAAGAAACAAACATTCCGGTTTTCCACGATGATCAGCACGGCACTGCCATCGTAACCGTTGCCGGACTTGTAAACGCGCTGAAATTATCAGGAAAATCCATGTCATCCATTAAAGTTGTGGCAAACGGAGCGGGAGCGGCAGGCATCGCGATCATCAAGCTTCTTTACCATTTCGGCGTACGCGACATCGTAATGTGCGACTCTAAAGGGGCGATTTACGAAGGGCGTCCGGCCGGCATGAACGCAGTGAAAAACGAAGTGGCGAAGTTTACAAACCAAGACCGCAACGACGGTTCGCTGCAGGATGTCATTAAAGATGCAGACGTCTTTATCGGCGTATCAGTCGAAGGCGCGCTGACGAAAGAAATGGTGGAAAGCATGGCGAAAGATCCGATTATCTTCGCAATGGCCAACCCGAATCCGGAAATCATGCCTGAAGACGCGCGCGCAGCCGGCGCAAGCGTAATCGGAACAGGCCGTTCTGATTTCCCGAACCAGGTCAACAACGTTCTGGCATTCCCTGGAATTTTCCGCGGGGCGCTTGACGTTCGCGCGACTCACATCAACGAAGAAATGAAAATTGCTGCGGTTGAAGCGATTGCTTCCCTCGTTTCAGAGGAAGAATTAAGCGCTGATTATGTCATCCCGGCTCCATTTGACAAACGTGTGGCTCCTGCCGTTGCGAAAGCTGTTGCGAAAGCAGCGATGGAAACGGGCGTCGCCAGAATTACGGTCGATCCTGAGGAAGTGGCTGAAAAAACAAGACAGCTCACAGTCATCGGCGAATAATAACACAAAAATGAAATGGCAGCGCGTTGGAAAAAAACAACGCGCTGCTGTTCAATATACGGACTGCTGGCATTTTTTTAAGGGCAGGTCTTAAAAAAATTTCAGCAGAATCCTTATTTCTTTTGAAAACGCTGACAGATAAGGCTGAACAACGCTTTTTACGGTATGAAATCCGTCCGTTTCCGTCTGTTTTGCAGCAAAAAATGTCGAATGGAGGATGACACCGTTTGACAAAAAAAGTACAATAGTTTCGGTAAAGTTATTATTAAGTCTATCTAATCGGAAGACATGCAGTGAAGAGAACCCTTCACAAAAGGGAGGTAATCATTTGTTAAAGGATATATTCACAAAAAAGAAAAAATATGCTTCCGTGCCGTCTGAGCAGGCTAAACATGATGTTCCGGAAGGCATTATGACAAAGTGCTCCAAATGTAAAAAAATCATGCTCACAAAAGAGTTAGATAAAAACCTGCGCGTCTGCATGAACTGCGGGCACCATTTCCCGATGAATGCAAAGCAGCGCATTGAAAGCCTCCTGGATGAAGATTCATTCGAAGAATTCAACCAGGGAATGATATCTGAAAACCCGCTCGGTTTCCCGGAATACTTAGAAAAAATCGAAAAAGACCGTGAGAAAACATCGCTGAATGAAGCGGTGGTTACCGGAAAAGGAACCATCAGCGGATTCCCTGCCGTGATCGCGATCATGGATTCAACATTCCGAATGGGCAGCATGGGTTCGGTTGTCGGCGAAAAAATCACGCTTGCAATTGAAAAAGCAAAAGAGGAAAAAGTCCCGTTTATCATCTTTACCGCTTCCGGCGGCGCACGTATGCAGGAGGGGGTCTTAAGCCTTATGCAAATGGCCAAGACAAGCTCTGCATTAAAACTGTTCAGTGAGGAGCAGGGACTGATTATTTCTGTCATGACCCATCCGACGACAGGCGGCGTATCGGCCAGTTTCGCGTCTCTCGGTGATTATAATTTCGCTGAACCGGGCGCCTTGATCGGATTTGCCGGAAGACGTATTATTGAACAGACGATCGGGGAAAAACTGCCGGAAGATTTCCAGACGGCGGAATTTTTATTAAAGCACGGCCAGCTTGATGCGGTGATTCACCGAAACGACATGAAAGACAAACTCGCATTTCTGCTGGACATGCACCAAACAGGAGGTGAGCATGAGTGGCTGCAAGATTAGAATTTGAAAAACCAGTGATTGAACTGCAGACGAAAATCGCCGAACTGAAAAAATTTACCCAAGATTCGGAGATGGATTTAAGCGCTGAAATCGCAAGGCTTGAAGACCGGCTCAGCAAGCTCCAGGATGAGATTTATAAAAACCTGAAGCCGTGGGACAGAGTGCAGATCGCACGCCTTCCCGACCGGCCGACGACGCTTGATTACATTCAATACCTGTTTACCGACTTTTTTGAGTGCCACGGAGACAGAACATACGGAGACGATGCGGCGATTGTCGGCGGAGTCGCCAAATATCACGGCATGCCGGTCACCGTTATCGGACATCAGCGCGGAAAAGACACGAAAGAAAACCTTGTCCGCAATTTCGGGATGCCTCACCCTGAGGGCTACCGCAAAGCGCTTCGTCTCATGAAGCAGGCGGATAAGTTCAACCGCCCGATTATTTGCTTCATCGACACGAAGGGAGCGTACCCGGGTAAAGCGGCGGAGGAACGGGGACAAAGTGAAGCCATCGCCAAGAACCTGTTCGAGATGGCCGGCCTGACAGTGCCTGTCGTTTGTATCGTCATCGGGGAAGGCGGCAGCGGAGGCGCGCTTGCATTAGGTGTGGGCAACCGCATGCTGATGCTTGAGAACTCGACGTATTCCGTTATTTCTCCTGAAGGAGCCGCGTCCATTTTGTGGAAAGACTCCAGCCTTGCGAAAAAAGCGGCCGAAACCATGAAGATTACTGCGCCCGATTTATTAGAATTAGGAATTATTGATGATATGATTAAAGAAGTGAAGGGCGGAGCTCACCATGATATCAAGCAGCAGGCGGGCTATATTGACGGTATTCTTAAAGAAACATTAAAATCTCTTCTTCAATTGAACGCCGAAGAATTGATCTCACAGCGCTATGAAAAATATAAAGCAATCGGGAAAGTTTCGGTTGAGGATCAATATATCGGGGTAAACTGAATAGACGTGAAGCCTATGGCTCACGTTTATTTTTTGTGATTTTTGTGATATTCCTTAAATTTTATTTAAAAACAATTTATTTAATTGTATAATAGGTAAGGTTTCATGGGAGCTCAGGCGTCCCTTTTCATTGTTTTAGGGCAATGATCATGATATGTTTAACATATATATGTTGCTGAGGTGAATAGGAAATGAAGCGTATAGGAGTTTTAACGAGCGGCGGGGATTCCCCGGGTATGAACGCTGCGGTGCGCGCGGTTGTGCGGAAAGCTATCTACCACGACGTCGAAGTGTACGGAATTTATAACGGTTATTCAGGATTAATCAGCGGAAAAATAGAGAAACTGGAGCTTGGTTCGGTCGGTGACATCATCCACCGCGGCGGAACAAAGCTGTATACGGCCAGATGTCCTGAATTCAAAACAGTTGAAGGCCGTGAAAAAGGAATCGAAAATTTAAAGAAACTCGGCATTGAAGGTCTTGTCGTCATCGGCGGAGACGGTTCATACATGGGTGCGAAAAAATTAACGGAACACGGGTTTCCGTGTGTGGGTGTACCGGGTACGATAGATAATGACATCCCGGGAACTGATTTTACGATCGGATTTGATACGGCGCTAAACACCGTAATTGATGCGATTGATAAAATCCGTGACACCGCTACGTCTCATGAGCGTACATACGTTATTGAAGTGATGGGGCGCCATGCGGGCGACATTGCTTTATGGGCAGGTCTTGCAGGCGGAGCGGAATCAATTTTAATTCCTGAAGCGGACTACGATATGCAGGAAATTATCGGCCGTTTGAAGAGAGGGCACGACCGCGGCAAAAAACACAGTATCATCATCGTTGCAGAAGGGGTAGGCAGCGGAGTTGAATTCGGAAAACGCATCGAAGAAGAAACGAACCTTGAAACACGGGTATCCGTTTTAGGGCACATCCAGCGCGGCGGATCTCCAAGCGCTTCTGACCGGGTTCTTGCAAGCCGCCTCGGCGCTTACGCGGTTGAGCTTCTGCTTAAAGGAAAAGGCGGACGCTGCGTAGGTATACAAAACAACAAGCTTGTAGACCATGATATTATAGAAATTTTAGAATCAAAACATACTGTTGAACCAAACATGTATCAGCTTTCAAAAGAACTGTCTATTTAAGGCGGAAGAAGCTGAAGATTTCAGAAGGAAGTGAACGAGTTGAAAAAAACAAAAATCGTTTGTACAATCGGTCCGGCCAGTGAAAGTGTAGAAATGCTGACAAAATTGATGGAAGCGGGTATGAACGTTGCTCGTCTGAATTTTTCACACGGTGATTTCGAAGAGCACGGCGCAAGAATCAAAAACATCAGAGAAGCAAGCAAAAAGCTCGGCAAAAACGTGGGGATTCTCCTCGATACGAAAGGTCCGGAAATCCGTACGCACGATATGGAAAATGGCGCGCTTGAGCTTCAGGCGGGAAATGAAATTATCGTTTCTACGAAACAGGTGCTGGGAACGCTTGAAAAATTCTCAGTTTCTTATGAAGGCCTGGCAGACGACGTGTCAGCAGGATCTATCATCCTGTTGGATGACGGTTTAATCGGATTGGAAGTGCTGGAATCAAATCCGGAAAAACACGAAATCAAAACAAAAATCTTAAACAGCGGCACGCTGAAAAATAAAAAAGGCGTAAACGTTCCCGGCGTCAGCGTCAACCTTCCCGGAATTACTGAAAAAGACGCCAAAGACATCGTATTCGGTATCGAGCAAGGCGTTGATTTTATCGCTGCGTCATTTGTACGCCGTTCTACGGATGTCCTGGAAATCCGCGAACTGCTTGAAGAGCATAACGCGTCTGACATTCAAATCATTCCTAAGATCGAGAACCAGGAAGGCGTGGACAACCTGGATGCGATCCTGGAAGTATCTGACGGCTTAATGGTAGCGCGCGGAGACCTCGGCGTAGAGATTCCGGCTGAAGAAGTGCCGCTCGTGCAAAAAGAAATGATCAAAAAATGCAACGCGCTCGGCAAACCGGTTATTACTGCGACTCAAATGCTTGACAGCATGCAGCGCAACCCTCGCCCGACACGCGCTGAAGCAAGTGACGTTGCCAACGCCATTTTCGACGGCACAGACGCTATCATGCTTTCCGGTGAGACGGCTGCGGGACAATATCCTGTTGAAGCGGTTCAAACAATGTTTAACATCGCCACACGCACGGAAGAATCTCTGAACTACAAAGAAATTCTGTCTAAACGCAGAGATCAGGTCGGCATGACGATTACCGATGCGATCGGCCAATCAGTTGCGCACACGGCGATCAATCTGAGTGCGGCAGCTATCGTTACCCCTACAGAAAGCGGCCATACGGCGCGTATGATCGCGAAATACCGTCCGCAGGCTCCGATTGTAGCGGTTACGGTCAATGAGTCTGTATCACGCAAACTCGGCCTTGTATTCGGTGTATTCCCGGCAAGCGGCCAAAACGCGACTTCAACCGATGAAATGCTTGAAGACGCGGTTCAAAAATCACTTGACAGCGGCATCGTGAAACGCGGTGATCTGATTGTCATTACAGCAGGTTCTGTCGGTGAATCAGGCACGACGAATCTGATGAAAGTCCACACTGTCGGCAGCATTATCGCAAAAGGACAAGGCATCGGACGCAAATCTGCATTCGGTCCGGTCGTTGTTGCAAAAAATGCGAAAGAAGCTGAACAAAAAATGACAGACGGCGCAGTATTGGTTGCTTCAAGCACTGACCGTGACATGATCGCTTCACTTGAAAAAGCATCAGCGCTCATCACTGAAGAAGGCGGTCTGACAAGCCATGCAGCCGTTGTCGGTTTAAGCTTGGGCATTCCGGTTATCGTCGGTCTGGAGAACGCAACTTCAGTTTTAACAGAAGGACAGGTTATCACAGTTGACGCTGCCCGCGGCGCTGTGTATGAAGGCCGCGCAAGCGTTCTTTAAACAGCTTTAAAAAAGAGAGGGGGGTTCTCCCTTCTCTTTTGTCTTTAGGCTGATTTTCCTATTCCCATGCGGGCGGTGACGCGCTTTTAGAAGGGCAGGAGGGCAGAAAAATGAGAGTGTTATTCTTACTGTTTATCGTGTGTCCGGCAATTGAAATCGGCTTGTTTCTGCTGGCGGGAAAATGGCTCGGTATTTTTCCGACCTTCCTTCTCATCATTTTGACAGGCGTGTTAGGCGCCTTGGTGGCAAAAAGACAGGGAACCGATGTGTATCATCGGGTGATGCGCGACCTGCAGCACGGCAAAATGCCGGGGGAAGCGCTTCTTGATGGAATATGCGTCTTTTTCGGAGGCCTGCTTTTGATGCTTCCGGGTTTTCTGTCCGATATTGCAGGGGCCTGTCTTCTGATTCCGTTCACTCGGAACCGCATGAAGCCGCTTTTGTTCAAATGGCTGAGAGGAATGTCAAAAAACAAGCGGATCATTATCAAATAAAAACGGCAGCCTTCTTACAGGGCTGCTGTTTTTATTTGGATTGAACAGTAATATAGGCCCATATTTCTTTTAAAGCGCCCGTTGTGATAAAGGCCTGAATGAAAACGAGCAGCGCGGGCCCCGCAGCCAGTCCTAAAATTCCGAACAGTTTAAAGCCGGCAAACAGGGCGATTAAGGTCGCAAGCGGATCAAGTCCGATTGACCTGCTTAAAATTTTCGGCTCCGTCAGCTGGCGCTGAATGAGAACGACAATATATAAAACACCGAGACCGATCGCTTGAGGAAGCTGACCGGCAATGGCCAAATACATAATCCAGGGAACAAAGACCGACCCGGCGCCGAGATACGGGAGAAGGTCCACCAGGCCGATAAAAAAGGCGATGGTTGCCGCATGCTCAATCCCTAAAAGAAAAAGTCCGATAAAGACAATGATCATCGTGAAAAGTATGAGCACGGCCTGCGCCTTAATGAAACCTGCCATCGCTTTTTTCAGCTCTCCCGACACGGCCTTGGCGTTTGCCGAAACCCGTTCCGGAAGAATGGAATAAAGCAGCGCCTTCAGCTTATGCCAGTCCTTTGTCATAAAAAAAGTCGCCAGCATTGCGAAAATGAAGACGGCAGCTGTATTGGGAAGGAAGGCAATCCATTTCGGCACCAGCTCCAAAAGATGTGAAAGCATCAGCCCCGCATTTTTAGCGGCTGTATCACCGAGGGTCTGAATATGCGTCACGATGGATGCCTGCTGATTGGTTTCCAGTCCGTTAAATAGGACGGTCAGCTCGTGGTACAATGGCTGAATGCGGGAAGTGAACAGCTCTTCACAATACGTCATAAAGGCGCTGATATGGGGAGGGAGCGTTTTGGCCAGATAGGCGGTTCCCGAAATGATTTCCGCAACGAGAAATGTCGCCGCGCCAAGAAGAATAAGCAAAAAGAAGACCAGGACAATGACTGTATTGACTGACCGGGGCATCCCCGTCAGTTTGTCCAGCCAGTCAACAACGGGAATGATCGCTGATGACAGAATAAGGGCGATCAGAAACGGATAAGTTAACGGAAATGAGGCGTAACCGGCCGCTAAAGCGCCGCCGGCCGCAGCGAGTACAAACAGCGCGCGGAAAAAAACAGTTGCGTAGTGCGGGTTCACATCGATCCTCCTCTCGGTCGGCACGTCCTATTACATTAGTTTATTCGTCAAAAAAAAGGATATGAATACAGATATGATGAAAGAAGGTGCTTTCAGGATGTTTACACAGGCGAATTTATTTTTACTATTATTGCTGGCCATCGCATTGATAGCCAAAAATCAGTCATTGCTTTTTGCCGTCGGCTTTCTCATTGTGATAAAAGCTGTCGGTCTTGATCAGAAACTATTTCCGGTTATTCAGTCAAAAGGCATCAACTGGGGAGTCACCGTCATTACAATCGCCGTTTTAGTGCCGATTGCCACAGGTGATATCGGTTTTAAACAGCTCGGAGAAGCAATGAAATCATATTATGCGTGGATCGCTCTCGGTGCCGGGATCGCGGTTGCCTTAATCGCCAAAAACGGTCTCACCTTATTGGAAAACGACCCTCATATTACAACGGCGCTGGTCATCGGCACGATACTTGCCGTCGCGCTTTTCGGAGGCGTCGCCGTCGGCCCGTTAATCGGCGCCGGAATCGCCTACTTGGCCATGCAAATCGTTAAAATATTCACTTCGTAAAGTAAAAAAGCGGCGTAAAGCTGCTTTTTTTTGTGGAGAAAATTAGAGTTTGCACTTGCGCATTTTGTAATTCAGACAAATGCCATTTGCATTATTCCGATGAATGAAGCGGCTTACCATGTAACAAAGAACTTCGGGATTGACGGCGCACATGGAGCGAAAACAGCGATTGCAGTAATTCCAATTGATGAATGGATTAAAAGCTGATGGAATTTATGTGCTGATACCAAAGCAAAACTTGAAGTGTTGTTAAAATAAGCGGAGACCCTTTCCTTCAATTTGAAAGTTTGTTAAATTTATAATGAGAATGAAAAAACACAATTCGGTTGGTAGTCCGGATGCATGATTTAAAATGTCAGTAACCTTCCCCTCCTCGGGATGTCCATCATTCTTCAGTAAATTTAGGAGGAGGGAATCGTTATGAAATTAACGGTTTACTACGATGGTCAGTTTTGGGTAGGAGTCATTGAAGTTGTGAATGATGGGAAATTAAGAGCAATTCGTCATTTGTTTGGACAAGAGCCAAAGGATTCAGAAATAATGCATTTTGTTAATAATCAACTTTTACAGACTCTCTCCCACACTGAACAAGAAGGGGTTTGTGTTAAAGCAAAATCTAAGAAATTAAACCCAAAAAGATTGCAACGACAAGCTTCTAAAGAGATGAAAAATATCAACTAAGGCACAAAAAGCGATAAAACAGGAGCTTGAAGCAAGAAAAGAAAAGAAAAAACAACTGAATAGAAAACAAAGAGAAAAAATAAAGGAACAAAAATATTTAATCAGAAAACAAAAAGCAAAAGAAAAGCATAGGGGAAAATAGTTGGAGAGCCCGATAAAGCCCTTCGATTGAAAAGTTGAGCGGCATCAGTTTGTTTCTTCGGACTGATTTAGAGAAAAAGAAGTAGAAATCGAGCCCTTCTCGAGATGAGGAGGGTTTTTCTGCAATTTATTTAAATTCACTTACATCAGTAAATGAGTCAGTTTCAATTAGTGAACGGTTTGATGAAGATATTTACGGCCCGAAAACAGCGCAAATGCAGTCAAACGATTCCAGTCCATGTACGGCGTGACTGCTGACGGCATTCATGGGCCAAAGACAAAGATGAAACTAAGAACTCTTTTGGAATAATAAAAAGCCCCATCTCTCATTGAGAGGGGGCTTTTTTTGTATATATAGCATAATTATATAGCGCCGTTAATATAACCATTTATTGATTGAATAAATCCTGCATCAGCTTTAATTTTTGCCGTAATCTCCCCAGTCACATTAACCTCTAATAATCCCTCTTCATCATTATTTATTTCGATGTTTCCTCTGTATGTATCTGATGTTGTTTTCATTTCTAAAGAATGAATATCAAAAAAGTCGACTTGAAGAGCAATTGAGTTGTATCCTAAATTAGCCCATTTCTTAGGAGGGTTTTCTGCATAAAATGGCATGTCAAAATGTAATGTTACTTTTCTGCCTTCCTCCTTTATGTAAATTCCTTCGATGCGTACATTTTCTAAATTTGGCACCTCATTATATAAACTATTTAAAAAACGACTCTCTTCAATCTTTGTGTACCACATAAAATCACCTCAAATTATTTGTTAAAAGGATAATGTTCTTTTGTGCCAGGAACCTTTCCTGTTCGAGTGTTATCAATCGGTCGAACATTAAAGTGTGGGCCCTGACCACCTTTTTCATGCCCAGCACTATGATCTTGTATGATAATCTTTTCCCCTTTATTATTAGTGAAAGTGTACTCCCTCGTCCATATGATCTTACCATTTTTATCTTTAATTACACGACTACCTTCGTGGGGAGCAGTGCGCATTTCTACTCGATTAATTGACTCTGGATGTTGAGCACGTGGTATACCGGCGTCTCTTTTAGCTTCTTTCAAAGCCCCTTTTCTGCTAACAATAATAGTTGTGTTTTTAACTGAAGTTGAAGTTTTAAGGCCTGTTTTACCGGAAAAACCCTTTGCCCCGAAAGGCATAAAAACAGCAAGCGCTGCATTAATACTGTTATGCTGCTGTTCTTTGGAAATCTTATTCCCAAACATATCACGGCCTGTTATCCCTTCACTTAAACCATTTGCTGAGACTAAGCCATAAAGCCCTTTTTGAGAACTTTCCAATGCATGAAAGGTTTTGGGAGTTTTATATATTTCGAGGGCTTTATCAGCCTTGTATATCGCTTTCCCAGTTGAATAGACTGCTTTTCCGCCTTTAAAGATACGGCCGGCCCAACCGACAATCGGAATATACCCTGCAGCAGCCATTCCCCCGGCTGCGACCCGTTGCCCGGCAGTAAGTTTTTCACCTGTAACGGGGTCAACTCCATCAGCTGCCCTTTTATAATCATAATATCCGGTAACCTCACCTGTAAAATCACAAACAACATCCCATGTTTTTTCGTACCACGGCCTGTTCGCAAGCTCTTCCTGTTCCTTCGCAATTCTTCTCTCTTCTGCCTGCTGTTTTTTGAACGAAAGATATTCCGATGATTGTTTATGTAATCCTGCTTGCATCTGATGGATTTCACTTTCCCGGTACGCCTTGGCATTATAGTTGAGCGGGGTGGCGTTTTTGCCTTTACCTGTCGCATCTTGTAATGCCTGAAAATCTGCCATAATGAACGCCTCATTAGCTTCTGACAGCCCATATTCATTTGAAAGGTTGTTATCCAGCTCACCAATTTTTTGTATTGTATCTCTTTTTGTTGTATCAGAATCATCTAATTTTTGATCCGCGTTATCGGTTGAAAAGAGATCGAGCGGCAGTATATCTGCGATTTCATCAAGGATACCTTTCATTTCGTTCCGCTGCTCTTGCATAATCGCTTTTGATTTATCAAGTTCGTTTGTCAATTCATGTTCAAGGAAAGATTCTTCCACATAAGAGTCTGAAAGGCCGGCATCTTCAATCATAGCTTCTATGCTTGTGAGAAACGCAATTTTCATATCAATCAATTCCAGCCATTCATCTGTGACGCCTGCATGATCTTGAAATAAAGCTTTGATGTTGTCGGTGCCTTTGCCCGAAAAATCGCTGTCGCCCAAGTCTGCCATACCTTGGAACGCCTTTTTGAGGTTCGTCATTTGGCTGCGCAATTCTTTGTATTCGGTTGCGCGTTGTTTGGCGGCAGAAAGCAGGGAGGTTGCTTCAAAGATTTTCATGCTCATATCCTTTCGCGATAAAATGTTATTCGAAATTTTACCACGATGAAAGCCGGAGTAAATACATAACAAAACTTCCAAATACAAAACGGTTCTTTTGGGTTGGTTTGTTTTTACTATTAGACTTCGATTAGAACTTAAAAAAATAGGTTGAATTACCTTTTCCTCTGATTGCGTAAAAACGAAATAAGAAATGCGGTATGTCGAAAATGATTCCTATATATTACATATTATGCTAAATGTATGCTAGAATATTTTTTGAGAAAATTTAGAATATTTGTATAAAGAGGGGTTTATCGTATGAGTAAACTGGCTTCTGAAAGAGTTGCAAATATATTAAATGATTGGTATATCGCGATAAAACAACAAGACGCTGAGTCTGCTGAGAAATATTTTGAAGAGATCAAACCGCTTTTAGATGAAATGGAAGAAGATCAAGAGGTTTTAATGTACTATTCTTTATTGGAAGAGCGTCATAGAATGCTTTTGTATCAGGTGAGAGGTAAAGAGCTGCCTTCCCATTCGTATTTTAATGAAAACCACGCTGATAAAATCCAAAAAACAGACCATATGATTGAATATTATTTTTATTTATTTGAAGCGCTGTACGAGTCATATAGAGAAATTTCGAGAGCGCCATAAGTTTATTTAATATCGCTGAAAAAAAGCTTTCATTAATACCGGATGAAATTGAAGCTGCAGAATTTTATTCAAAGGTTGCCTCTATGTACATGATGTTGGGCCAGAACATCGTATCGTTAAATTATATAACCAATGCAGTGAATATCTATAAGAATAACGAAAATTATTTGAAGAAATTTGCGACGTCGCTAATGGTGGTTGCTCATAATTACACTGAATTGGGACAATACGAAAAATCAGAGGAACATTATTTGCAAGCAATTAAAGTGGCAAAAAAATTGGACGATTCTTTTTTCGCAGCAATGATTCATCACAACTTAAGCATTACATACTCAGAGGCGAAGCGGTCGCAGGATTGTCTTAATGCCATCAAGCATGCATTAAGAAATAAAGACTGGTGTGAATCATCGTATTATATAAATTCATTATATATGATTGCAAAAGAGCTGGTGATGATGGGGGAAAACAATAAAGCATCATATTATTTGAAAAAGGGACAGGAAAATCTTAGACAAAAACAGAATAAAATATACGAAGCTAAAATAAATATTATTCATGAGCTTTCACAATGTCCTTTGAATGAGCGCGTTGATCGGATTCACAATCATATGAACAGATTAGCAGAACAAAATGACTTTGACAGCATTCGCGATCTGGCTTTAGTCACTTCAAAAAAATTTGAAGAAAGGGGACTGTATAAAGAGGCTCTAAAGTTTTCTAATAAAGCTATTTTAGCTGAAAAGAAAATGAAGCAGTTGGAGGGAATTTGATGAAAAAGAGAATTCTTTTTGCGGCATTATCTGTTGCTTGTTTGAGCGGGTTAGCTGTTGCGGGCTTTATGGGGTTTTCTAATAAACATGTAGCTGAAAAGCCAGTCGGTACTTATATATTAGCTGAAAAGCCAGTCGGCACATAATAAAAAACAATCTCAATAAAAAGATGGGGGTCATAACATGAAAAAAAGCGTTAAAATAACATTATGGACCATCTTAGGGATAGTCATCGTGTTAATGGTAATTGGAGTTGTCTCTTTTTATCAGACCCCATCTTCATAAAGTAAAAGCAGAAAAAGCCCTTAGATAGGGCTTTTTTTAATAGTCATGTTTTATCCTTAAATCTCATGGCGCCCCTCCTTGAATTGAGTTAATTGTACAGAACGAATGTTCTTTTTTGTAAAGAGGGTAAAGTTAGAGCAAGAAAGGAGAGCGATTTGCGTCTGTCCTATTTAAAAGCCCCCTAAAACTCCCCCAATTGAAAACATGAGAATACATGGTTTTACAAAGCACTTGAAAACAAACGATTAAATTTATCAACGAAAAGCCTTGATATATAAGGCTTTTAAAACATTTTTAGTTAAAAGTCTACAAATTAATCAGATTATTGTTTATAATAAGAATAGGCTTAAACTTAAATAAGCTTATAAGAATTTGTTATGTTCCTCTATAAGCATACTGGTTATGTAATCGCAACCATTGAAATGTAAGCATTTTCTTGAAGGGGAAAGGGAGTGTTTGCATGACTCATTTTAAGTAAGCCGTATGTTTTATATACTCTTTAAAGGGGAATTTTGATTGAAAAGGAGAGGTTGAATATGACAGCAACACGCGGTCTTGAAGGGGTTGTAGCAACAACATCATCTGTAAGCTCTATTATCGACGATACCCTTACATATGTAGGGTACGATATTGACGACTTGACAGAGAATGCAAGTTTTGAAGAAATCATTTATTTGCTGTGGCATCTGCGCCTGCCGAATAAAACGGAACTTGCTGAACTGAAAAAACAGCTTGCGAAAGAAGCTGCCGTTCCACAAGAAATCATTGAGCACTTCAAATCCTATCCCCTCAATAACGTACATCCAATGGCTGCGCTCCGGACGGCGATTTCATTACTCGGTCTGACTGACAGTGAAGCCGATGTCATGAATCCGGAAGCGAACTACAGAAAAGCCATCCGTCTGCAGGCGAAAGTGCCGGGCATTGTCGCCGCTTTCTCAAGAATCCGCAAAGGACTTGATCCTGTTGAACCGAAGGAAGAGTATGGAATCGCGGAGAACTTCCTTTACACCTTAAACGGTGAAGAGCCTTCTCCGATCGAAGTGGAAGCGTTTAACAAAGCGCTCATTCTTCATGCGGATCATGAGCTGAATGCATCAACATTTACGGCGAGAGTATGTGTCGCCACCTTATCTGATATTTACTCAGGCATCACTGCCGCCATCGGCGCTTTAAAAGGACCGCTTCACGGCGGAGCCAATGAAGCCGTCATGAAAATGCTGACAGAAATCGGCGAAGTGGAAAACGCCGAGCCTTATATTCGCAGCAAAATGGAGAAAAAGGAAAAAGTAATGGGCTTCGGACACCGTGTGTATAAGCATGGAGACCCGCGCGCCAAACACTTAAAAGAAATGAGCAAACGCCTGACGAATCTGACGGGTGAAAGCAAATGGTACGAGATGTCAATCCGTGTCGAAGAAATCGTAACGTCGGAGAAAAAACTCCCGCCTAACGTTGATTTCTATTCCGCATCTGTATACCACAGTCTCGGCATTGATCACGATCTGTTCACGCCGATCTTTGCGGTCAGCAGAATGTCAGGATGGATCGCCCATATTCTTGAACAGTACGATAACAACCGCCTCATCCGCCCGCGCGCTGATTACACGGGTCCGGATAAGCAGACTTTTGTTCCGATTGATGAAAGAGCCTGATCAAACGGGAGGCTGGTGATTTTCATGTCGTTAGCCTCTTGTTAATCAAGCCCGGATTGGTTTACAATTTTGATAGAATCTTGAGAAAAGTCATTTTATTTTCTATACAAGAAAAATAAAATGTTTTCTAAATATGAATTACATACTGGGAGGTAATATTGTGTCACAAGGTGAAAAAATTACAGTCTCTAATGGAGTATTAAACGTACCAAATAATCCGATTATCCCGTTTATTGAAGGCGACGGCACAGGCCCTGATATTTGGAACGCCGCTTCTAAAGTATTGGAAGCCGCTGTTGAAAAAGCATATAAAGGCGAGAAAAAAATCACGTGGAAAGAAGTTTATGCCGGTGAAAAGGCTTATAATAAAACAGGTGAGTGGCTTCCTGCCGAAACGCTGGAAGACATCAGAGAGTACTTCATCGCCATCAAAGGTCCTCTGACGACACCGGTCGGCGGCGGTATCCGTTCTCTGAACGTGGCGCTGAGACAGGAGCTTGATTTGTTTACGTGCCTGCGCCCTGTCAGATATTTCACGGGAGTGCCTTCTCCGGTCAAACGTCCTGAAGATACGGATATGGTCATTTTCCGCGAGAATACGGAAGATATTTACGCCGGAATTGAGTATGCGAAAGGTTCTGAAGAAGTTGAAAAGCTGATCAGCTTCCTGCAAAATGAAATGGGTGTTAACAAAATCCGTTTCCCTGAAACGTCAGGAATCGGCATCAAACCTGTTTCTGAAGAAGGCACAAGCCGCTTAGTCAGAGCTGCCATTGAGTATGCGATCGAAAACGGCCGTAAGTCTGTCACGCTTGTCCACAAAGGAAACATCATGAAGTTCACTGAAGGGGCATTTAAAAACTGGGGCTACGAGCTTGCCGAAAGAGAATACGGAGATAAAGTATTCACTTGGGCTGAATATGACCGCATTGTCGAAAAAGACGGAAAAGAAGCGGCTGATAAAGCGCAGAGCGAAGCGGAAGCGGCAGGAAAAATCATCGTCAAAGACAGCATCGCTGATATTTTCCTTCAGCAGATCTTAACCCGTCCGAGCGAATTCGACGTCGTGGCGACAATGAACTTAAACGGAGACTATATCTCTGATGCGCTTGCCGCTCAGGTAGGCGGAATCGGAATCGCGCCGGGAGCGAACATCAACTATGAAACAGGGCATGCGATTTTCGAAGCGACTCACGGAACGGCTCCTAAATATGCCGGCCTTGACAAAGTCAACCCGTCATCCGTCATCCTTTCAGGAGTGCTTCTTCTTGAACACCTGAACTGGAATGAGGCTGCCGACTTGATCATTAAATCTATGGAAAAAACGATTGCTTCAAAAGTAGTAACGTACGATTTTGCCAGATTAATGGACGGTGCAACTGAAGTGAAATGTTCAGAGTTTGGTGAAGAGCTAATCAAAAACATGGACTGAACCTAAAGCAGACTTCTAATGAAGCCAAAAAAGGAGAAGAGAATCATGGGAAAAACACGCAGTAAAGTTTCTGTTATCGGAGCAGGATTTACGGGAGCGACAACAGCCTTTCTTACAGCTCAAAAAGAGCTTGCGGACGTTGTGCTCGTTGATATTCCGCAATTAGAAAACCCGACAAAAGGAAAAGCGCTAGACATGCTCGAAGCAAGTCCGGTCCAAGGATTTGACGCGAAAATCACAGGCACGTCCAACTACGAGGACACAGCCGGTTCTGATATCGTCGTCATCACAGCCGGAATTGCGAGAAAACCGGGCATGAGCCGTGATGATCTCGTATCTACAAACGAAAAAATCATGAGAAGCGTCACACGTGAGATCGTGAAATATTCTCCTGACTGCATTATCGTTGTATTGACAAACCCTGTTGATGCGATGACATATGCGGTGTACAAAGAATCAGGCTTCCCGAAAGAACGCGTCATCGGACAATCCGGAGTGCTTGACACTGCGCGATTCAGAACATTCGTCGCTGAAGAATTAAACCTGTCTGTAAAAGATGTGACCGGTTTTGTTCTTGGCGGACACGGTGACGACATGGTTCCTCTCGTCCGTTATTCCTATGCGGGCGGCATTCCGCTTGAAACGCTTATCCCGAAAGACCGTCTTGATGCGATTGTAGAACGCACAAGAAAAGGCGGCGGGGAAATCGTCAACCTTCTCGGAAACGGAAGCGCCTACTACGCGCCTGCTGCGTCACTGACTGAAATGGTAGAAGCCATTTTGAAAGATCAGCGCCGCGTGCTTCCGACCATCGCTTACTTAGAAGGCGAATACGGTCATGAAGGCATTTACTTAGGCGTACCGACGATTATCGGAGGAAACGGCCTAGAGCAAATCATCGAGCTTGAACTGACAGACTATGAAAAAGCGCAGCTGAGTAAATCAGTTGAATCTGTCAAAAACGTGATGAAAGTATTGTCATAAGAAAAAAGGGAAGGCTTCCGAATCAGAAGCCTTCCTCTTTTTACAATTAATGAAAGCGTTTTCTTTTTCCCTGAGCGATCCTTTCTCTGAAAATGATCAAAAAGGCGAATTGTCTGAACGGGCAGTATTGGATAAAATGAAATCATAAAGTGATATGCAGCACATAAAATAGAGAAAATTGGATGTCGGGGAAAATAGACAGCGGAGGGCGCAGCATGAACAAAAAAATTTTAGTTGTAGATGATGAACAATCTATCGTTACTCTTTTACAGTATAATCTGGAACGGTCCGGCTATGATGTCATCACCGCATCAGACGGCGAAGAGGCTCTGGAGCAGGCAGAGAATGAAAATCCGGATTTAATCGTACTGGATGTCATGCTGCCGAAAGTGGACGGAATCGACGTCTGTAAACAGCTCAGACAGCAGAAAATGATGGTTCCGATCTTGATGCTGACAGCAAAAGATGAGGAGTTTGATAAAGTGCTGGGACTGGAGCTCGGAGCGGATGATTACATGACAAAGCCGTTCAGTCCGCGGGAAGTCACTGCGCGGGTGAAAGCCATTTTAAGAAGGGCTGACATTTCTTCGCTGTCACAAGGCAGAGAAGAGGAAAAGGACGGGCAGATTCTCATCGGCGAGCTGAAAATTCTTCCGGAGCATTACGAAGCGTACTTTAAGTCAGAACAGCTGGAATTGACGCCTAAAGAATTTGAACTGCTTCTGTATTTAGGAAAACATAAGGGAAGAGTGCTGACGAGAGATCTTCTGCTGAGCGCGGTCTGGAACTATGATTTTGCCGGGGATACCCGGATTGTTGACGTTCATATCAGTCATCTGCGCGACAAAATCGAATCAAATACCAAAAAACCCATCTATATTAAAACAATCAGAGGTTTGGGGTATAAACTGGAGGAGCCAAAAATGAATGAATAAAGTCCGTGTGCGTCTGTTCGCTTTACTCGTTGTATGTATCATATTGGTTTTCAGTGTTCTCGGCCTTTTTTTACAGCAGCTTATTTCTTCATCCGCTGAAGAAAGAACGGCGGATCAGCTGAAAAAGGAATCGGTATACATAGCGGGCCTTCTTGACACCGGCCGAATCGGCAATAAAAGCAATGAAACGGTAATCCGTGACGCCGGCCGCACCCTCGGTATAAACGTCTCCGTGCTCAACGAGAAGGGTGACGCCGTATATCATTCCGGCAGTCATGCTGATGATTCAGCCGTAAAGGAGTTCATTTCTCACAATAAAAGCGAGGAAGCCGTACAGTCGAAAAACAAAGTCATCCGCGGCACTGCCGTAAAAAATGACGCCGGGAAAATTGCGGGGTATGTACTCGTTTCCTCTGAGATCAACGGCGGTTCAAGTGTTACCGGAGAAATGTGGGGCATGCTGGCAGCAAGTCTTTGTACCGCTTTTATCATTATCGTTTTCTTTTATACAAACATGACGTCCCGTTACAAAAAATCAATCGACGCCGCGACAAAGGTGGCAACGGAGCTGTCCAAAGGGAATTACGACGCCCGCTCCTACAGCGGCTACGCAAGGCGGTCGGACCGTCTCGGGCGTGCGATGAACAGCCTGGCGGTCGATTTAATGGAAATGACGAGAACGCAGGATATGCAGCGCGATCGTCTGTTAACCGTTATTGAAAATATCGGATCCGGTTTGATTTTAATAGACGGGAGAGGTTTTATCAATCTCGTGAACCGGTCATATACGAAGCAGTTTCATACAAAGCCTGAACGTCTGCTTCGGCGCCTTTACCATGATGCGTTTGAACATGAGGAGATCATTCGGCTTGTCGAAGACATTTTTATGACAGAGACGAAAAAATGCCAGCTGCTCAGACTTCCCATCAATATTGAGCGGCGCTACTTTGAAGTTGACGGCGTTCCGATCATGGGCCCCGACGATGAATGGAAGGGCATCGTCCTCGTCTTTCACGATATGACGGAAATTAAAAAATTGGAGCAGATGAGAAAGGACTTCGTCGCCAATGTCTCCCATGAACTGAAAACACCGATCACCTCGATTAAAGGATTTACGGAAACACTGTTAGACGGAGCGATGAAAGACGAAAAGGCGCTTTCAGACTTTCTGTCTATCATTCTGAAAGAAAGTGAGCGGCTCCAATCTCTCGTGCAGGATTTATTGGATTTATCCAAGATGGAGCAGCAAAACTTTACGATGCGCGTAGAGTCCTTTGACGCTGCAAAAATTCTGCATGAAATTGAAGCGCTTTTGCGGCATAAGGCTGAGGAAAAAGGCATCAGCTTTCAGCTCGATCTCCCGGAAGAGCCGATTTTTGTGACGGGTGACGCGCACAGGCTGAAGCAGGTATTTTTGAATCTGGCGAACAATGCCCTGACCTACACGCCTGAAAAAGGGACGGTGGGGATTTCGGTACATGTGAAAGAAACCGTTGTCGATATCAAAGTGTCCGATACGGGAATCGGCATTCAGAAGGAAGAGATCCCGCGGATATTTGAGAGATTCTACCGCGTGGATAAAGACAGAAGCCGCAACTCGGGAGGAACCGGGCTCGGCCTCGCCATCGTGAAGCACTTAATAGAAGCCCATGAAGGTAAAATCGAGGTCACAAGCGAGCCGGGACAGGGCACTGTATTTACCGTGACGCTGAAGCGGCAGCCGGAAGCGTGATCAGCTTTACAAAGGATTAACAATTTCTTCATGACCTGTTAAACCTATCTTGTTAGGATATAACAGAACCCCTTCATCCAAGGAGCCAATTTTGACGGCGGGAACGTGTTTTCTTGTTCCCGTCCTTTTTTGCGTTTTCACGGGGTTCGCTCATTTTCCTTTCAAATTGAACTTTGTTAAAATAAGAGAAGCTGTGAGATTAAAAAATAGAGGAATGACGAGCTTTTGCTCTTAGGAGGATATTGAATGACGGAACGAAAAAAATTAGTGCTTGTCGACGGAAACAGTCTGGCATACCGGGCGTTTTTTGCATTGCCGCTTTTAAGCAATGAAAAAGGCATTCATACAAATGCCGTATACGGGTTTGCGATGATTTTAATGAAAATGCTGGAAGATGAAAAGCCGACCCACATGCTGGTGGCTTTTGATGCGGGAAAAACCACTTTCCGCCACAGCACGTTTAAAGAATATAAAGGCGGAAGACAAAAAACGCCGCCGGAGCTTTCAGAACAGATGCCGTTCATCCGCGAGCTCCTTGATGCCTACAAAATCAGCCGCTACGAGCTTCCTGAATATGAAGCGGACGATATTATCGGCACCCTTGCCGTATCTGCTGAAAAAGAAGGCTTCGAAGTAAAGGTAGTGTCGGGGGACAAGGACTTAACCCAGCTTGCAACCGGGAAAACGACCGTTGCCATTACGAGAAAAGGCATTACCGACGTGGAAGATTACACGCCGGAGCACGTGCAGGAAAAGTACGGTCTGACCCCTTTGCAAATCATTGATATGAAGGGATTAATGGGGGATTCATCCGATAACATACCGGGCGTCCCCGGCGTCGGAGAAAAAACCGCGATTAAGCTCTTAAAGCAGTTCCATTCGGTTGAGAAACTGCTTGATTCCATTGATGAAGTCAGCGGAAAAAAATTAAAAGAAAAGCTTGAAGAATATAAGGAGCAAGCCCTGATGAGCAAAGAGCTGGCGACGATTATGACAAATGCGCCGATTGAAGTCAAGCCCGAAGATTTAGATTACAAAGGGTTTGACCGTGAACAAGTTGTTGCCATTTTTAAAGAACTCGGTTTTAATACGCTTCTTGAGCGGCTCGGTGAAGAAAGCGGGGAAACGGCGGAAGAAAATTTTGAAGACATCAATGTCGAAACGGCAGAAGAAATCACCGAAGATATGCTCGTTTCGCCGTCCGCTTTGGTCGTCGAACAAATCGGTGATAACTATCACGAAGAACCGATCCTCGGCTTTTCCATCGTGAATGAAACAGGTCTTTATTATATTCCGAAAGAAATCGCCATTCAGTCTGAAGCTTTTAAATCTTGGGCTGAAGATGAATCGATGAAAAAATGGGTGTTTGACAGCAAACGTTCCGTCGTCGCTTTGCGCTGGCAGGGAATTGAGCTGAAGGGAACGGAATTTGACGCGCTTCTTGCTGCCTACATTATAAACCCGGGCAATTCGTACGACGATGTCGCGAGCGTAGCGAAAGAATACGGGCTGAATATCGTTTCAAAAGATGAAGCGGTATACGGAAAAGGCGCAAAGCGCGCCGTTCCGGCTGAAAAAGAGCTTGCCGATCATCTCGCGCGGAAAGCGTCTGCCGTTAACAGCCTTCGTGACAAACTGCTGCACGCGCTGGAAGAAAATAATCAGCTTGAATTATATGAAGATCTCGAACTCCCGCTTGCGCTTATTCTTGGAGAAATGGAATCAATGGGCGTCAAAGTGGATGTTGAAAGACTGAAGCGAATGGGCGAAGAGCTCAAGGCAAAGCTGAAAGAATATGAAGAAAAAATCCATGACATCGCCGGTGAGCCGTTTAACATCAATTCACCAAAACAGCTCGGCGTCATTCTGTTTGAAAAACTCGGCCTGCCGCCAGTAAAGAAAACAAAAACAGGCTATTCCACTTCAGCCGATGTGCTTGAGAAGCTCGCCGACAAACATGATATCGTCGCTTATATCCTGCAATACAGACAAATCGGCAAGCTTCAATCGACTTATATAGAAGGGCTGCTGAAGGTCACGCGCAAGGATTCTCATAAGGTGCATACACGATTCAATCAGGCGTTGACTCAAACCGGACGCCTCAGCTCAACGGACCCGAACCTGCAAAATATTCCGATCCGGCTGGAGGAAGGGCGGAAAATCCGTCAGGCTTTCGTACCGTCCGAACCGGACTGGCTTATTTTCGCCGCCGATTATTCACAAATTGAATTAAGGGTGCTTGCGCATATTTCAAAAGATGAAAATCTGATCGAAGCGTTTACGAATGACATGGACATTCACACAAAAACCGCCATGGACGTGTTTCATGTCAGTGAAGATGAAGTGACACAAGCGATGCGCCGCCAGGCAAAGGCCGTCAATTTCGGCATTGTTTACGGCATCAGTGATTACGGGCTGTCACAAAACCTCGGCATCACCCGGAAAGAAGCGGGCGCTTTTATAGACCGCTATTTGGAGAGCTTCCCGGGCGTCAAGGCATATATGGAAGAATCGGTGCAGGAAGCGAAGCAAAAAGGATATGTCACGACACTTATGCAGCGCCGCCGCTATATTCCTGAGCTGACCAGCCGCAACTTCAACCTGCGGAGCTTTGCGGAACGGACGGCCATGAATACGCCGATTCAGGGAAGCGCCGCCGATATTATTAAAAAAGCCATGATTGACATGGCAGCTGAGCTGAAAGAAAAAAACCTGAAGGCACGACTGCTGCTTCAGGTGCACGATGAATTGATTTTTGAAGCGCCTAAGGAAGAAATTGAAATATTAGAGAAGCTGGTTCCTGAAGTGATGGAGCATGCTTTGGCATTAGACGTGCCGCTGAAGGCGGATTATGCTTCAGGGCCGTCTTGGTACGATGCAAAATAAACAGAGAAAAAGGAAGTGATGATTGTGCCGGAATTACCAGAAGTTGAAACGGTCCGGCGCACTCTGACCGGTCTTGTGAAGGGGAAAACGATTGAATCGGCGGATATCAGATGGCCGAATATCATCAAAAAACCCGCCGAGCCGGAGGAATTCGCGCGGCAGATTGCAGGAGAAACAATCCGATCCATCGGAAGAAGGGGAAAGTTTTTGCTTTTCCACCTCGATCATTATGTCATGGTGTCCCACCTGCGGATGGAGGGGAAATACGGTCTTCATCAGGCCGATGAGCCTGACGATAAACATGTGCACGTCGTGTTTCACATGACGGACGGAACACAGCTCCGCTACCGGGATGTCCGGAAATTCGGCACGATGCATTTGTTTGCGCCGGGAGAGGAATTGAATGCATTACCGCTTTCACAGCTCGGGCCCGAACCCGATGATAAAGCATTTACCGCTGCTTATTTAAAAGAGCGGCTTGCAAAAACGAACCGCGCGGTGAAAACAGCCCTGCTCGATCAAAAAGCGGTCGTCGGCCTCGGCAATATTTATGTCGATGAAGCTTTATTCCGGGCGCGTATTCATCCTGAGACAAAAGCGAACAGTCTGTCAGACGGGCAGATAAAAACGCTTCATACAGAAATTAAAGACACCCTTCAGGAAGCAATTGACGCGGGCGGGAGCACCGTCCGGTCTTATATCAATTCTCAAGGGGAAATCGGAATGTTTCAGCTCAAACATTACGTATACGGCAAAAAGGATGAGCCGTGCAAGTCGTGCGGCACGATGATTTCTAAAATCGTGGTCGGCGGAAGAGGGACGCATTTTTGCGCCCGCTGCCAAAAAAAATCATGAACTGAAGCTGTTCAAGCAGGCGGCAGCAGAATGACTTTTTTCTAACACAGTTGATGACCTTTCTCCATATATATATTGTGATTCACCCAATAGGCATATGTCACAATTGCCGATCAAGAGAAAGGGAGAAACGGATATGGAGATTGTTTCTTTGCTGCTTTTGGCTTTTGCTGTCAGCTTGGACAGTTTTTCAGTCGGGTTTACGTATGGTTTGAGAAAAATGAAAATCCCGTTCAAAGCGATTGCCGTGATCGCTTGCTGTTCAGCCTCTGTGATGTTTATATCCATGCTGATCGGCCATTTTCTGACAAAGATTTTTCCCGTATCCGTCACGGAAAAACTGGGCGGGCTGATCTTAATCGGAATCGGGGCATGGGTCATCTGGCAATTTTTCAAACCGGCTAAAGAGCCGGATTACTTATTGCATGAAAAAACGCTACTTAATCTTGAAGTGAAATCGCTCGGCATCGTCATTCACATTTTGAAAAAACCGACCAGCGCCGATATTGATCAATCCGGAACCATTAACGGAGTCGAGGCGCTTCTGCTCGGTATCGCCTTATCCATTGACGCGTTTGGCGCCGGGCTGGGAGCGGCCATTCTCGGCTTTTCTCCGGTTATGATGAGCGTGACTGTCGGGCTGATGAGCTCGCTGTTTGTTTCACTCGGCATAAACGCGGGGCATTTGCTCTCAAGATGGAATTGGATAGATAAAATGACATTTTTGCCGGGAGTCCTGCTGATTATCATCGGGATTTGGAAAATGTAAGAAGGAGTGGGCTTTTTGAGCTTGGTCATCGGTTTAACGGGAGGCATCGCAAGCGGCAAAAGCACGGTAGCGCGTATGCTGATCGACAAAAAAATAACAGTCATTGATGCGGATGTCATCGCAAAACAGGCGGTGGAAAAAGGAATGCCGGCTTACGGACAAATTGTGGAAGCATTCGGAAAAGACATCCTGCTGGAAAATGGCGATATTGACAGAAAAAAACTCGGTTCTATCGTTTTCACTGACGAACAGAAGCGTCTGAAGCTGAATCAGATCGTTCATCCGGCGGTACGTGCGGAAATGTTGAAACAGCGGGATGAAGCCGTTGCGCGAAAAGAGCAGTTCGTCGTTTTGGATATACCGCTTTTGTATGAAAGCGGGCTTGATTATCTTGTCGGCAAGGTGCTCGTCGTCACCGTACCGGCAGACATTCAGCTCAAACGGCTGATGGAGCGGAATTCCCTTACAGAAGAAGAAGCGATGAGCCGGATAACGTCGCAAATGCCTTTAGCGGACAAAACAAAAAAAGCTGACGCCGTCATTGATAACAGCGGCAGTCTTGAATATACAAAGCACCAGCTTGAGGAAGTATTGAGCGGCTGGGCATAAACAAACACCGTTCGGAAAGCCGAACGGTGTTTTTCTGGTTAAAAATCAAAATTGTCAGGGTCAGGACCGACACGGAGATTTTCGTTCAGATCATCAATCCGCTTCATATCGTCAGCTGACAGTTCGAAATCAAAGACATTTGCATTTTCTTCAATACGATGTTTTTTAGTTGATTTCGGAATGGTGATGACACCGTTCTGCAAATCCCAGCGCAAAATCACTTGAGCGGCTGATTTGCCGTACTTCTCAGCGATCTCCTGTAAGACGGGATGATCAAGCAGCTGCCCTTGCATCAATGGCGACCACGCTTCAAGCTGAATGCCTTGTTCAGTGCAGAAAGCAAGCAGTTCTTTCTGTGTCAGACGCGGGTGGTACTCCACCTGGTTGATCATCGGCTTGATTTCCGTTTCTTTCATGAGATGTTTCAGATGGTGAATTTGGAAATTGCTGACCCCGATCGCCTTAATGCGTCCATCCCTGTAGAGGGTTTCGAGCGCCCGCCACGCATCGATGTACTTTCCTTCGACAGGCCAATGAATCAAATATAAATCCAAATAATCTAAACCGAGTTTTTCTAAGCTTGTGTCAAACGCTTTTAACGTTTCTTCATATCCTAAATCGGCATTCCATACTTTTGACGTGACAAAAATGTCTTCACGTTTTAATCCCGCTTCTTGCAGCCCTTGGCGGATGCCTTCGCCGACACCTTCTTCATTTCCGTAAATCGCGGCGGTATCAACGCTGCGATAGCCGTGCACCAATGCCGTTTTCACCGCGTTGACGAGTTCCGCGCCTTCCTCTACTTTGAAAACGCCGATGCCGAACCAAGGCATCTCTACTCCGTTATGCAATGTTGCTTTTGCTTGTAAATGTGTTGTCATGTATATATTCCTCCTATTAGTTGTCTGTTGAAACAATCAAAATGCGCTGAAGAAAAACTCACCTCCTTTCAAGGGCAGTGCGATCCCGCTTTTCAAGCTTCCTGCTCCATCCGGTTAATACGACGGCGCTGAGCACCATCAGCGCCCCGATCCAAGCGGTATGAATGATTCCGATTGAGTCTGTAATGATTCCGCCGGCAAACGAGCCGATCGCGATTCCGGCATTGAATGCCGCGATATTTAAGGCTGATGCTGTATCAACGGCGCTTGGCGCAAAACGTTCACTCAGCATCACGACATATACCTGAAGCCCCGGCACATTCATAAACGCCAACAGCCCCATGAAAATAATGGTGATCAGCCCGGCTGTTTTAAACGGCGCGGTAAAAGTCAGAACAAACAGCACAGCAGCCTGGACAATGAACATATAAAACAAGGCTTTCAGCGGATTCCGGTTTGATAAACGGCCGCCAATCATGTTTCCGATGGCAATCGCAATTCCGTAAATGAGCAGGATGGCCGCGACGGTTTCTTTCTGGAAACCGGTTACCTCCTGAAGAAGCGGAGATAAATACGTAAACACGACAAACGTTCCGCCGTAGCCTAACGCGGTAATAATAAATAAAAGCAATAACCGGCCGTTTGTGACGAGTTTGACCTGCTCGGAAAATGCGGTTTTCGTTCCTTTGCGCAAATGTGACGGAACGAGAAGCGCGTTTGTGAGGAATGCGATGATTCCTACCGCCACAATGACGGCAAATGCGATTCTCCATCCGAATTGCTGGCCGAGATAGGTGCCGAACGGAACGCCGGTCACCGTAGCCACCGTCAGCCCCGTAAACATAATGGAAATCGCGCTTGCTCTTTTATGCTCCGGCACGATATTGGCGGCGATTGTTGCCCCGATTGACATGAAAATGCCGTGGGAAAACGCCGAAATAACCCGTGCCGCCAGTAAGACGCCGATTGAGGAAGCGCTCGCTGCGAGTGTATTTCCGGCGATGAAAATTAACATCACCCAGAGCAGCAGCGTTTTCCGTGACATGCCGGATGTGAGAGATGTTAAAACCGGCGCGCCGAATGTCACGCCCAGAGCATACATGGAAACGGTAAGCCCCGCCGTTGTCACAGGTATATGCAGATCTTGAGATATAAGCGGCAGCAGCCCGACGCTGATAAATTCGGTTGTGCCGATCGCAAAAGCGCTGACGGCTAGTGCCAGCAGCGCTGGTAAATAGCTTTGGCGATGTGAAGACATCTGTTTTCCTCCTTGAACGATAATGTATGGTTGAAATGATGCCGGGTAAACGATATAAGTATAAGAGTACATTCCTTTTCAGCCGGCAAATGTCATTATGATCGATAGAAGTGTCATTGAAAAGAACGTACTTTTAAGTGCCATAGGCACTTTTTAGTTCCTATAGATGAGGAGGAATTACCGTTGCTGAAGAAAAAATACAATATATCCGTAGAAGCGGCCCTTGAAGTGATCGGCGGAAAATGGAAGTGTGTGATCCTCTGCCACCTCATGCGCGGGAAAAAACGGACAAGCGAATTGAAACGGCTTATGCCGGACATCACCCAGAAGATGCTGACACAGCAATTGCGGGAGCTGGAAGCTGACGGCGTCATCAACCGGATCGTATACAATCAGGTGCCGCCGAAAGTGGAATACGAGCTGAGTGAATACGGGCACAGTCTGGAAAGAATTTTAAACGCGCTGTGCGACTGGGGCGCGATGCATATTGCTAAACGGTACGGCGAGGTGTCTTCCGTTTTAGAGGACAGTATTTTAAATGACAAATTCAAAGAACCGGGACAAATATAAGAAAAAAGCAGGCAGCCTGAGACGCTGATCCTGCTTTTTTTATGGAAGAAAGATCATTTTATATGCAAAAAAACCGATTGAACAACATATTGATCGGTATAAGGGTGGATTTTTATCAAGTTGTACTGGCGGATTTCTTTTAATGTGTTATACTATATATAAATAAAGGTAAATTAGAGTGGCATATTAAAAAGGGGTGACCTGAGCATGAAGGTAAAAGTAGCAATCAACGGGTTTGGAAGAATCGGAAGAATGGTGTTCAGAAAAGCAATGGAAGATGATCAAATTCAAATAACAGCCATTAATGCAAGCTATCCCCCGGAAACGCTTGCTCATTTGATAAAGTATGACACAATTCACGGCAAATACGATCAAGAAGTTGAGACCTCCGACGACAGCCTGATCGTCAACGGAAAACATATTATGCTGTTCAATCGCCGGGACCCGAGAGAGCTTCCGTGGAAAGAATGCGGAATAGACATCGTCGTAGAGGCAACGGGGAAATTTAATTCAAAAGAAAAAGCAATGAGCCATATTGAAGCAGGGGCGAAAAAAGTTATTTTAACGGCTCCGGGCAAAAATGAAGACGTTACCATTGTCATGGGAGTAAATGAAGAGCAGTTCAATCCCGATGAACATGTCATTATTTCAAATGCATCCTGCACGACAAACTGTCTTGCGCCGGTCGTCAAAGTGCTTGATCAGGAATTCGGGATTGAAAGCGGCCTGATGACGACTGTTCACGCTTACACGAATGATCAAAAAAATATCGACAATCCGCATAAAGATCTGCGGAGGGCGAGAGCGTGCGGAGAATCCATCATTCCGACTTCTACAGGCGCCGCCAAAGCGCTGTCGCTCGTGCTGCCTCATTTGAAAGGAAAACTTCACGGTCTTGCTTTGCGTGTTCCCGTTCCGAATGTGTCATTAGTGGACCTTGTCTGCGATCTGAAAACAGATGTGTCGGCCGAGCAAGTGAACGCCGCTTTCCAAAGAGCCGCAAAAACGTCGATGTACGGAATTCTTGATTATTCGGATGAGCCGCTCGTTTCTTCGGATTATAATACGAATTCACACTCTGCGATCATCGACGGACTGACAACGATGGTGATGGAAGACCGAAAAGTAAAGGTGCTCGCCTGGTATGACAATGAATGGGGATATTCCTGCCGGGTCGTTGATCTTATCCGTCATGTCGCCGCGCGAATGAAACACCCGTCAGCTGTGTAGACTAAAGATCATGGACATTTGTTAGAAAAAAACCCTTAACGGCATATTCGCAAAAAACACACCTTGCAAAATAAACTTAAACACAGTATACTATCTTTCGTGAACTTCTTGCTCGTGACTGCTTCGGAATTACTTAAAGGGTTAGGACCTCTCCGGACTAACTTTCCCCCGTGGTAAATGGCCGGGTCAGTTCTCGGAAATTCACTTTTTTAATTCTTGTTAAGGGGGGTCCATGATTATGGAAACAATGGGGCGTCACGTCATCTCCGAGCTGTGGGGATGCGATTTTGATAAGCTCAATGACATGGATTTTATTGAAAAAACGTTTGTAAATGCTGCTTTGAAATCAGGAGCTGAAGTGCGCGAGGTCGCATTTCACAAATTTGCACCGCAAGGCGTAAGCGGAGTCGTTATCATCTCTGAGTCACATTTAACGATTCACAGTTTTCCTGAACACGGATATGCAAGCATTGATGTTTATACTTGTGGAGACCTGGATCCTAATGTGGCTGCGGATTACATTGCGGACGCATTACATGCAGATACAAGAGAAAACATTGAAATACCGAGAGGAATGGGGCCTGTACAGATTAAACAGGCACAAGCGAAAGTACTGTAATTTTCAAAACGCAAACACAAGGGAGCTAAGCTGAAAAAGCCATTACGCGCTTTGAAGCTGATGCTCCTTTTCTAATGTAAAAAAACAGCATTGCTTTTTCTTTAAGCATTTTTTTTGTAAAATAGAAAAGATAAGGCCGGTCTATCGGCTCTCCCAACAAATAGGCTCATCCTAGAAACGTTGGCGGGCATTTACCGGGAGCTTGCGAACCGCATTACAGCAACGAAACAGATGGGAGCTGATCCAATTTGAAATGTCCTTCATGCCAGCATAACGGTTCCCGCGTACTTGATTCACGGCCTGCGGACGAAGGGAAATCAATCCGCAGAAGGCGGGAATGCGAAGCCTGCCATTACCGCTTCACTACATTTGAGAAGTTTGAAGAGATGCCTCTGATCGTCGTGAAAAAAGAAGGCGTCCGGGAAGAATTCAGCCGTGAAAAAATGCTGCGCGGGTTAATTAAAGCTTGTGAAAAAAGGCCCGTTCCTTTAAAAACATTGGAAGACATGTGCTTTGACATTGAAAAAGAGCTGAGAAACCAAGGTGTATCTGAAGTCAAAAGCGAACTTGTCGGAGAAATGGTAATGGACCGTCTGGCGAAAATCGATGAGGTGTCTTATGTCCGCTTTGCTTCCGTCTACCGGCAGTTTAAGGATATAAACGTGTTTATCGATGAATTGAAAGATTTAATAAAGAAAGAACGCTGAGAGAGCTAAGAGATTGTGTCTGGCTCTTTTCTCATGAGCAAAATTGGCATTTGATAGATCGCAGAAACGGTGTAAAATGAGAGTAGAAACATATCGGAAGGTTTGAGAATCATGGCTGACTATTGGAATGACGTATTGCCTGTAGATCCTTATACGGTCAAAAGCCGTTCGCTTCTTCAGGATGTCGACAGACAGGTTTTGACACATCTGTACCAGCCGCTGATCGGTTCATTTGCATTCTCCCTTTATATGACCTTATGGGGGGAGCTTGAGCAGAACCGCTTGTGGGGAGCGGAATCCACGCACAGGCAGCTGATGGGCATGATGCAGTCAAATTTAAAAAAGATTCATCATGAACAGGGAAAGCTTGAAGGGATCGGGCTGCTGAAAGTGTATATCCGGGAGTCCGAGCAAAAAGAGCGGATGTTTATTTATGAGCTGCTGCCCCCGCTCAGACCGAATGATTTTTTTGAAGACGGCATGCTGAATGTCTTTCTTTATAACAGAGTCGGTAAAACGAAATACCAGCAGCTGAGACAATTTTACACGCATCCTTCCGTCGGCGCGGGCGCAAGGGAAATTACCCGTCCGTTTAATCACGCCTTTGCCTCTTTTCAGCCGAGTGAATGGAAAATGACGCCTGATATGGAAGAGGCGATGAAGCTCTCCGAGGACTATGAGACGGCGTCTGTCGGACAAGCGCCTTCCTATACGGTGACGGAGGAAGTGTTTGATTTTGAGCTTTTCATGGCGGGACTGTCAGAAACGATGATACCGCGAAAATCAATCACGCAGGACGTGCGGGAGAGCATTAAAAAGCTTTCATATTTATACGGAATAGATCCTATCTCCATGCAGCACGTCGTCATGACCGCAATTAATGAACAGGATACGATAACGGCCGAAGCGCTGAGGAAAGCGGCCAGCGACTGGTACCAAATTGAAAGAAGCGGGAAGCTTCCGGAACTGATTGATAAAACACAGCCTGTCACCTTGAGAGAAAACCGGACGGAAAAGGACGATTCATTGAACGGCGAACTCATCGCACAGCTTGAGACCATATCACCGAGAAAGCTTCTTCAGGACATTGCGGACGGGACCGAGCCGTCAAAAGCCGACTTGCAGATTATCGCCGATATTATGTTCGAACAAAAGCTTGAGCCCGGCGTCACCAATGTGCTGATTTATTATGTCATGCTGAAAACGGATATGAAGCTGTCCAAAAACTATATCCAAAAAATCGCCGCCCACTGGGCCAGAAAGAAAGTCAAAACGGTACGGGAAGCAATGAAGCTGGCAATAGAAGAGCACAGGCAATATCTTGATTGGGCGGACGGCAAAACAAACGGCGCGGCGCGCGGCAAAAAAACCGTCCGGGAAGAAAAGCGCCCTGATTGGATGAAAGAAGAAGAAACCGGGAAGAAACAAGAACAGCCGGCTCTTTCCGCGCAGGATCTTGAGGAACAGAAGAAAAAAATGATGGAAGAAATGAAAAAACTGAAAAAATACTCTGCCTATTGAGACAGAGAAGCGGGGTGATATTGAATGGAACCGATCAGCCGATCCTTAGAAGGCGTGACGAAAAGACCTGACTTTCAAAAACGCCTGGAACGAATGCAGCAGCAAGTCATGGCTGACGAAGACGTCCAGGCTTTTTTGAAGGAACAGAAAGATGTAATCAATCAAAGCATGATTGACAGAGGGTTAAATAAACTGTACGAATTCGTTCAGCAAAGCAAACAGTGCGCCTTCTGTTCGAAAGACAGCCGGACGAACAGCCTGCTTGAAGGCTATCATCCGAAGCTTGTGATCAACGGGCGTTCCATCGATATTGAATATTACGAATGTCCGGAAAAGAGAAAGCTCGACCGCCAGAAAAGGCAAAAGTCCCTGATGAAGAGCATGTATATTCAGCAGGATCTTCTCGGCGCGACGTTTCAGCAGATCGATATTACCGATCCGAGCAGAGTCGGCATCTTCCAGCATGTGACGGATTTTCTGAAGAGCTATAATGAAACGGGAAAAGGCAAAGGGCTGTATCTGTACGGAAAATTCGGAATCGGAAAGACATTTATTTTAGCCGCCATTGCCAACGAGCTGGCGGAAAAAGAGTATTCATCAATGATCGTATATGTTCCCGAATTTGTCAGAGAGCTGAAAAACTCGCTCCAGGATCAGTCGTTGGAGGCGAAACTGAATATGGTGAAAACCACGCCCGTACTGATGCTTGATGACATCGGAGCGGAGTCAATGACAAGCTGGGTAAGGGATGAAGTTATCGGCACCGTGCTTCAGCACAGAATGAGCCAGCAGCTTCCCACTTTCTTCTCGTCTAATTTTTCACCAGACGAGCTGAAGCATCATTTTACGTATTCACAGCGGGGAGAAAAGGAAGAAGTAAAAGCGGCAAGACTGATGGAGCGGATTTTATATTTGGCTTCGCCCGTCCGTCTTGACGGGGAAAACCGCCGCCGTTCATGATGCCGGCGTCCAATGGGAAGGATTTGAGGGAATGAGGAATAAGAAGGCTGTCACTTGGGCTGCGGCTGCGGCGGGAGCGGGTCTTTTGCTGTGGGCAAACCGCAAATATCTGAATCTGTCGCCTAAGGAGATCCGGCTGTGGATATTATCGTTCGGTATTTTTGCGCCGCTTGTGTTTATCGGAATTTCCATCGTCAGGCCTTTTGTGCTGTTTCCCGTATCAATCGTTTCCGTCGCCGGAGGATTGGCGTTCGGCCCGTTTTTCGGCACCGTGTATACGCTGGCGGGCTCAATGGGCGCTGCCGCCGCGTCATTTTTTGCGGCGGGGCTGTTTGCCTTTAATGAGAAAAGCCGTCATGGAAAAATGGAAGCCATTCAAAAGCAGATGAAAACCAATGGCTTCTTTTATATTTTTATCCTGCGCATTCTGCCTGTTAACTTTGATGTGATCAGCTATGCCGCAGGCCTATCGAAAGTCAGGCCGATGACGTATTTTTTGGCGACCGCAGCGGGCATCATTCCGGGGACGATCGTCCTGAATGTGCTCGGCGCGAGCTTTATGTCCGGCAATGTGCTGACCGTACTCTGCGTGATCTTTCTTTACATCGTATTTTTATCGCTTCCCGTTATATTTAAAAAGAAGGTGCGCCATTTGTTCGGCGGTGAAAGCTAACCTTTACGTCTATTTTAAAAACATCCCCCATATACTTGTAACAGATGCCGTAAGGGGGGACAAATATGCTTGAAGTGATCTTTGAAGATGACCACGATACCGCCGCTTTTTTACATCTCATTCAGCAATCGGACGACCGGAGACATTTTATTGTCCGTGAAGGCACAAAAAAAGTCGGAATCGCAAGGTCTGAAACGGCTTTTTGCGTTCAGCGCTTTATTGAGCCGATACTTGTCAGGTTTTTTTTGGAATGCAAAGAAGACGAGCATATGCTTTCGCTTATTGAGGATGCATACTGCTTCACCGATCAGGATGAACAGCAGCAAATCCTTCAGCTTGCACACAGCATTATGGAAGGAGAGTTGGATGATCATCCGTTCGAGCCGAAGAAAGAGCCGCGCACACAGTTTATTTCAGATGCGCTCCGGACGATTTCACTTGATGCGGGTGTTTTTTCCGTGCGTTCGTTTCAGACGTTCCGGCTCGGCAGGTATTATGAGCGGCTCAGAGAATACGCAGAGGCCGCGATAGATGAATACCGGATGGAACAGGAATATCAAAACTTTATTCAGTCTCTGAGAGATTATGTGACATCCAATCCGCCGCGGATGAAGAAAGTCCGCATCGTACATGACCGGGCTTTTACGCTGTGGGAGCTACGCTATTTGTCAGAACGGGAACAGAAAAAATACATAGACAGACGGTTTGTCCGGGAGCACCCGATGTATATAGATTCCCATCTCCTTGCGCCGCTGATCTCCATTGCGCCTGAGACGGTAGAACTGTATACGGACAAACCGGAGCATATGATGTCCAGAACGATTCAAAACGTGTTTCAGGAGAGGGTGCGCCTTTTTCCGCTGGGCGCGTTTGCAGCCGAGAAGACGGAAGGATAGCCGCACGGACGGCCTTGTGTAGGCGGCAGGGCTGTCTGTGCGAAATCAGACGGAAAACCGAGTTGCATTTTTCTCGCAGACATTTTATAATACATAAAAGATTAATGATTGCTACACGTATTGATAAGGACATGAAGCATTGATACCGGCTTTATAAGAGAGGAGAGCCCAGGCTGAAAGCTTTCCAGCTATGGATCATTGTCTTTACCGCCTTTGAACTTCAGCTGTGAACGCCGGAAGAAGCGCCAGTAATAGCTGACGGGAACTCCCGTTACAGAGTTTAGAGCCGCAGGTGCCGAAACAATCGGCCGCGCGGAAAAAAGGGTGGAACCACGATTCCGTTTATTTAACCTCGTCCCTTTCATAGGGGGCGGGGTTTTTGATTTGCATAAAAAAAGGAGTGACGAAGATGTCAGATATGATCAACATCACATTTCCGGACGGAGCGGTAAAGGAATTTCCGAAAGGAACAACAACAGAAGATATCGCGGCATCCATCAGCCCGGGATTAAAGAAAAAGTCTTTAGCCGGAAAACTGAACGGACAGGAAATTGATTTAAGAACGCCGATTCAAGAGGATGGTGCCGTAGAAATCATTACAGAAGGCACAGAAGAAGGTTTGAACATCATGCGGCACAGCACGGCGCATTTATTGGCCCAGGCGATTAAACGCATTTATAAAGATGTGAAATTCGGTGTCGGCCCCGTCATTGAAAACGGGTTCTATTATGACGTTGAAATGGAGCAGGCGCTGACGCCGGATGACCTTCCGAAGATTGAAAAAGAAATGAAACGCATCGTCGGTGAAAATCTGCCGATTATCCGAAAAGAAGTGAGCCGTGATGAAGCAAAAGCCATGTTTGCGGAAATCGGCGATAATCTGAAGCTTGAACTGCTGGATGCCATCCCAGAAGACGAAACGGTCTCCATTTATGAGCAGGGCGAATTTTTTGACCTGTGCCGCGGCGTGCACGTGCCGTCTACAGGCAAAATTAAAGAATTTAAGCTGCTGAGCCTTGCGGGCGCATACTGGCGCGGCGACAGCAAAAACCAAATGCTTCAGCGCATTTACGGCACGGCCTTCTTTAAAAAGGATGACTTAAAAGAGCATTTGCGGATGCTTGAAGAAGCGAAAGAGCGTGACCACCGAAAACTGGGCAAAGAATTAAAATTGTTCGCCAACTCTCAAAAAGTCGGACAAGGCCTGCCGCTCTGGCTGCCGAAAGGCGCAACCATCCGCCGCGTGATCGAGCGCTACATTGTGGATAAAGAGCTGAGCCTCGGTTATGAGCACGTCTATACGCCTGTTCTCGGAAGCAAAGACCTGTACGAAACATCAGGTCACTGGGAACATTATCAGGACGGCATGTTCCCGCCGATGGAAATGGACAATGAAACACTCGTGCTCCGTCCGATGAACTGTCCTCACCATATGATGATTTACAAGCAGGACATTCACAGCTACCGTGAGCTTCCGATCCGCATCGCAGAGCTGGGAACGATGCATCGTTATGAAATGTCAGGGGCGCTTTCAGGTCTTCAGCGCGTACGCGGCATGACGTTAAATGACGCGCACATTTTCGTCCGCCCTGATCAGATTAAAGAAGAATTCATCCGCACGGTCCGTTTGATTCAAGACGTATACGAAGACTTCGGCCTGAATGATTACACATTCCGCCTGTCTTACCGCGATCCTGAAGACACGGAAAAATATTTTGATGATGATGAGATGTGGAACAAAGCGCAATCCATGCTGAAGGCGGCAATGGACGAAATCGGCCATGACTACTATGAAGCGGAAGGCGAAGCGGCGTTTTACGGCCCTAAGCTTGACGTACAGGTGAAAACGGCGATCGGCAAAGAAGAGACATTGTCAACTGTACAGCTTGACTTCCTTCTTCCGGAACGCTTTGATCTCACTTACGTCGGGGAAGACGGTAAACAGCACCGTCCTGTCGTTATTCACCGCGGCGTCGTGTCAACGATGGAGCGTTTCGTTGCTTTCTTAATCGAAGAGCACAAAGGCGCCCTTCCGACATGGCTTGCGCCGGTGCAATTCCAAGTCATTCCTGTATCACCGTCCGTGCATCTTGACTATGCGAAAAAAGTGCAGGAGCGCCTGCAGCGTGAAGGCCTGCGTGTCGAGCTTGACAGCCGGGACGAAAAAATCGGCTATAAAATCCGTGAAGCGCAAATGCAAAAAATCCCGTACATGCTTGTGGTCGGTGACCAAGAAGCGGAAAACGGCGCGGTAAACGTCCGGAAATACGGCGAGCAGAAATCAGAAACCGTCTCATTGGACGATTTTGTGAAAAAGGCTGTAGCCGAAGCGAAAAAATAACCGGAAATACAAAAAACCCCGTTCATTCAGAATGGGGTTTTTTTGCGTATAACATTATCTTTCTTTTTGTTTCTCTATAATCGCAAACAGCTCGTGAAGATCGCTGATCACGTAATCAGGGGCAATGTCCGTATCATTTTTCTTTTGCGTCCGGTTTATCCAGACTGTCGTAATGCCTGCCCGTTTCGCTCCCAATATATCAGTATTGAGGTTATCTCCGACCATAATGGCGTCTTCTTTTTTCAGGTTCAGGAGGCCGAGGCAATGTTCGAATATGGAGGCGTCGGGTTTCCCTTTTCCGAAAGCGCCTGAGATGACGATTTCATTAAAATAAGGCGCGAGCTCAGGAACGCCGGCGAGTTTTTCTTTCTGCAGGCTGGGGTCGCCGTTTGTCAGCAGAAGCAATTCATAAACACCTTTCAGCTTATCAAGCACTGCAAACGTTTCATCATACACGTACGGACGCTGTCTGCGTTCCGCCGCGAAAAACTCCGCCAAATATTCGCCGTAAGCCGCATCGTCTATACCGACGCTTTTTAAGCCGTTCGTCCAGGCGTTTCGTCTGTATTCCGGCGCAATCCGATTCAGCTGTTTAAATCCTTCGCTGACCGGCTCGGAAAAATTCGCCCACAATCCTTCAAACGGATTAATGCCGATCATGACCGTATAAGGATAGGTTTCGTATGACATATACAATTCCCGTGCCGCTTTCCGAACCGCCTCTTCAAATGTATGCGGGTCAAGGCCATATTTTTTTTTCGCTTGTAAACATGTTTCCCTGAATGTTGTTCTGACGCTTTTTTCATCCCATAACAGTGTATCGTCCAAATCAAAAAATACGGCTTTCATGATCTTCTCCTCTTTGTTATATTCTGAAACTCTCTGCCGCAAGGCTCCCGTTTATTCTACAATAGATATATAGACTGTGAAAGATTTGTTTTCAGATGATTTGAAAAAAACAGGCAGGTTTGTGTCAGATTCTGTCTCAGGCTCTGAAACGTGATAAAATAAAATTTGAAAGAACAGGTGAAAAGTATGCTGCATTTGATCATCATGATGCTGGAAAGAGTCGGAATTATCGTCATATTGGGATTTGTTCTGGCTCATACCAGATTGTTCAGACAGGCGCTCCAGCAGCCTGAGAGCTATAAAGGCAAAGCGGTGCTGATTTCAATTTTCTCGCTGTTCAGTATCATCAGCAACTATACGGGAATAGAAATTCAGCGGAATACAATCATGAATAATGACTGGGTGTTTCAAATTAATCCGTCCGGTTCAATTGCCAATACAAGAATTATGGGCGTTGAAATCGGCGGACTCTTAGGCGGCCCGTATGTGGGGATCGGCGTCGGCATACTGGCCGGCCTGCATCGTTTATCACTCGGCGGCGCGACCGCAGTCAGCTGTGCCGTCTCATCCGTTTTAGCGGGCATTTTGTCCGGCTGGATCGGACGGTATTTCAGAAAACGCTATGCGATGCCGACACCGCGGGTGGCCGCGCTTGTCGGACTCGGGATGGAATCGCTGCAAATGCTGCTCATCCTCTTGATGGCCAAGCCGTTTTCTGATGCTTGGACGCTTGTGAGCATCATCGGCATCCCGATGATATTGGTAAACGGGTCAGGGACTTTTATTTTTCTTTCGATCATTCAGTCGATTATCAGGAAGGAAGAACGGGCGAGAGCCCTTGAAACCCATAGGGTGCTGATGATTGCCGATCAGACGCTTCCGTTTTTCCGCCAGGGGCTGAATGAAAGCTCATGCAAAAGCGTCGCCGCCATCATTCACAGGCAAACAGGAACGGACGCGGTATCGCTTACGGATAACGAAAAGATTTTGGCGCACGTCGGCGCGGGTGCCGACCATCATATTCCTACTGAAAGCCTGATCACCGGATTGTCAAAGCGCGTCATTAAAACGGGTCATATTATGAAAGCGACATCAAAGGAAGAAATTGAATGCACGCATGATCCTTGTCCGCTGCATGCGGCGATTGTATTGCCGCTGACGTCAAACGGCAAAACGATCGGGACGCTGAAAATGTACTTTAAAAGCCCGTCAGGTTTAAGCCGGGTTGAAGAAGAGCTTGCAGAAGGACTCGCCATGCTGTTTTCCACCCAGCTTGAACTCGGCGAGGCGGAACTGCAGAGCAAATTGCTGAAAGACGCAGAAATAAAGGCGCTTCAGGCACAGGTCAATCCGCATTTTCTGTTTAATGCGATCAATACGATTTCTGCTCTTTGCCGTACGGATGTGGAAAAAACCCGAAAGCTTCTGCTGCAGCTCAGCGTCTATTTCCGTTCCAATCTGCAGGGGGCAAGGCAGCTGCTCATCCCGCTTTCTAAAGAACTAAACCATCTGCAGGCATATTTATCATTGGAGCAGGCCCGTTTTCCCGGGAAATATAAAATCAGCCTTGAAATCGAACGCGGTTTGGAGGACATCGAAATTCCTCCTTTTGTGCTGCAGATCCTCGTCGAAAATGCGCTCCGCCATGCATTTTCAAGAAAGCAGGACAGCTGTGCCGTCAATGTCAGCGTGGTATCCGCCGGTCAGTCGGTTTTAATGCGGGTTGGAGATAACGGGCGGGGAATTGATCCGGAATTGCTGTCCGTGCTCGGAAACCGTCCGCTCCCGTCTAAAGAAGGGACGGGAACCGCGCTTTACAATTTAAATCAGCGGCTGATCGGGCTATTCGGCCCCAAAGCAGCCCTGCGATTGGAAAGTGAGGCCGGCAAAGGTACGGACGTATCATTTGAGCTGCCTTTGAAACTGATGACTAAAGGAGAAGAACATGCTGAAGGTGTTAATCGTTGATGATGAAATGCTGGCAAGAGATGAATTAGCTTATTTGCTGAAACGGACGAATGAAGTAAGTGACATAAACGAAGCAGAAAATATTGAATCCGCTTTTGACAGTATGATGGATCAAAAACCGGATCTGCTGTTTTTGGACGTTGATTTGTCAGGAGAAAACGGATTTGACATTGCCAAACGGCTGAAAAACATGAAAAATCCGCCGGCCGTCGTTTTTGCGACGGCGTATGACCAATTTGCTTTAAAAGCCTTTGAAGTCGACGCGCTCGATTATTTAACAAAGCCTTTTGATGAAGAAAGAGTGCGCCAGACGATCAGAAAGTTTAAAAGAGTGAAGCAGGACAGGGCAGGTGCCGTCTCAGAGCAGCCGTCCGCAGCCGGAGCGCATAAACTGGCTGTATCAGCCGGTGAATCTATTGTCATTTTAGATACGAAGGACATTATTTTCGCCGGCATGGAAGACGGGCACGTTTCCGTCAAAACGTTTGCCGCGTCTTATTCCGTTCATGAAACTTTGGCTGTCATTGAGAAAAAACTGCCTGAGACGGGTTTCTTGAGAGTGCACCGCGCGTTCATCGTGAATACGGAGCATATTACGGAAATTCATCCTTGGTTTAATTCGACGTACAATCTTATCTTAAAAGACGGCTCTAAAATTCCCGTCAGCCGTACATACGCCAAGGACTTAAAAAAGCTGCTTCATATTATATGAGGCGGCTTTTGCATTTCAGCAGCCGTTTTTTGCATTTCAGAATGAATATTCAGCCGTTTATTATGAAAGCGCTTTAAAAATCGATTTCTCTTTTATAATGGACCTAACAAAGAGAAAGAGGTGAAGAAAATGAGTGCGAAAAAAGTGTACGGATTTCTGACACAAGCATTTATTTTTGCCGTAATTATGCTCATATCTAATGGGACTGCAGCGATTGTCCCCATTCCTATACCCGCTTCCGTAGTAGGTTTGGTGTTATTATTTGTCCTCTTATGCCTGAAAGTGATTAAGCTTGAACAAGTAGAAACGCTGGGAACATCATTAACGTCACTGATCGGATTTTTATTTGTCCCGTCGGGCATCTCCGTGATGAATTCACTTGGCGTCATGCAGCAGTACGGCGTGCAGATCGCACTCGTCATCTTACTCGCCACCATCATTCTGTTAGGGGCGACGGGCCTTTTTTCTCAGCTGATCTTGTCTGTCAGCCAAAAACGTCAGAAGACTGCTCCTGAAAAACAAACGGTGCGCCGTTCCAATCAGGAAAAAGAACTTGTGCAGCATTAGGAGGGAAATCGGATGAGTCCATATTTCGGTATTGTCGTTTCACTTGCGGCCTTTGGCATCGGCACGTATTTATTTAAAAAAACGAGAGGCTTTTTCCTCTTCACCCCGCTGTTTGTCGCGATGGTGCTTGGAATCCTTTTTCTGAAGCTCGGCGGTTTTTCATATGAAGATTATAAAAGCGGAGGAGACATTATTAAATTCTTCCTGGAGCCCGCGACGATCGCTTTTGCCATCCCTTTATACAAACAGCGTGACAAACTGAAAAAATACTGGTGGCAGATCATGTCTTCTATCATTGTCGGCTCTATCTGCTCAGTGACGATTGTCTATTTGATCGCAAAAGGCATTCATCTTGACGCGGCCGTTATGAAAAGCATGCTTCCGCAGGCGGCGACAACGGCAATTGCCCTTCCGCTGTCAAAAGGAATCGGCGGCATCACCGATATCACCGCTTTCGCCGTTATTTTCAACGCCGTTATCGTCTATGCTCTGGGCGCTTTATTCTTAAAACTGTTTAAAGTAAAGCACCCAATCTCTAAGGGACTGGCTCTCGGCACATCAGGACACGCACTCGGTGTTGCGGTCGGTATTGAGATGGGGGAAGTAGAAGCGGCAATGGCAAGTATCGCGGTTGTCGTCGTGGGAGTGGTGACGGTGCTGGTCATTCCGGTATTCGTTCAGCTCATCGGAGGATAAACCCGGGTCATAGACCCGGGTTTTTTATTGTCCGGCAGCATCTGCGGGCGGCAAAGAACGAAATTTCACATTTTTCCTTGCGCTCACACTGGCATCGTGTTAAAATGAAAAAGTTGATCCGGAGAAGTCATTCTTGACTAATGATCCGGTATTGTGTAGAATAGTTATTGAATTGAATATAAATCACAAGCAGAGGCACCCGCTTCTCACCTGATTGACACATTCATGTAGTTGGCAGGTTGACCGTACATTTTTATTTATGCAGATGTTCGTAGTGTGGGTGTGTTGTCATGCCCGCACTTTTTGTTTGCCTGCAGAATGCAGTCAAAAAGCGTTGTGAATCAATTCGAAGAAACTATGGAGGTGGCTCATTATTAGCAAAGATCAATTGGTTAATGAGGGTATCCGTGCACGTGAAGTTCGTCTGATCGGACAAAATGGCGATCAGCTCGGCATCAAGTCCCGTCAGGAAGCACTTGAAATCGCCGGCCGCGCAAATCTTGACCTTGTGTTAGTTGCAGCAAATGCAAAACCGCCTGTCTGCCGCATCATGGACTACGGTAAGTTCAGATTCGAGCAGCAGAAAAAGGACAAAGAAGCACGCAAAAATCAAAAAATCATTAACTTAAAAGAAGTTAGATTAAGTCCGACGATCGATGAGCATGACTTTAACACGAAATTGCGCAATGCGATTAAATTCCTTGAAAAAGGCGATAAAGTGAAAGCTTCTATCCGCTTTAAAGGGCGCGCAATCACTCATAAAGAAATCGGCCAGCGCGTATTGGACCGTTTCTCTGAAGCATGTGCGGAAGTTGCGACAGTCGAAACAAAACCAAAAATGGACGGCCGCAGCATGTTCTTAATGCTCGCGCCGAAAAACGAAAAGCAATAAGGAGGAAATCCCATGCCAAAAATGAAAACTCACCGCGGATCTGCTAAACGTTTTAAAAAGACAGGTTCTGGGAAGTTAAAACGTTCTCATGCATACACAAGTCACTTATTCGCCAACAAATCCCAAAAGCAAAAGCGTAAGCTTCGCAAGGGTGCTATTGTGAGCGCAGGAGACTTCAAACGCATCAAACAACAGCTTGCCAACATCAAGTAATCGGACAAGGAACAATTAGGAGGGAAATATAATGCCAAGAGTAAAAGGCGGAACTGTGTCGCGTCAGCGTCGTAAAAAGGTTCTTAAATTAGCAAAAGGTTATTTCGGTTCAAAACATAGATTATACAAAGTAGCAAACCAGCAGGTCATGAAATCTGGAAACTACGCTTTCCGTGACCGTCGTCAGAAAAAACGTGACTTCCGTAAGCTTTGGATCACTCGTATCAACGCAGCTGCTCGTATGAACGGTCTTTCTTACAGCCGTTTAATGCACGGTCTTAAGCTTTCAGGCATCGAAGTAAACCGCAAAATGCTTGCTGATCTTGCTGTAAACGATCTTACTGCTTTCAATCAGCTTGCTGATGCTGCTAAAGCTCAGTTAGACAAGTAAGTTGAAAAAGCCGCTCTCTTTCCGGGAGCGGTTTTTTTACGTAAAGGGTGACAATCAATGGCTCTCTTCATTTACGCCGTATTGATAAACGGATACGGCTTTTGGATCATGGGCGCTGATAAAAGAAGAGCAAAGGCGCACCGGTGGAGAATATCAGAGAAACGAATATGGCTCACAGCCGCCATGTTCGGCTCACTCGGCGTATGGATCGGCATGCGCACCTTCAGGCATAAGACGAAACACAAATCCTTTTTATGCGGGGTGCCGCTGCTTTTTCTCACTGAAACCGCCCTTGTGATGATGTATTTGATGTATAAAACATAAAAAGCAGGAGAGCTTATCGCTCGCCTGCTTTTTTCGCTTTTTTGATGGGCTGGTCCCAATCAATCTTGCAATTCGGATACCGCTCCAATACCTTTTTTTCGACTTCTTCAAAATCACCTGCAGAAAAGCGGTTCAGCTTTTCCGGATTTTCGGTCCATACAAATATTGTATGGATAAACAGCGGATGATCTTTGGAAGGGATATGCTTTTCTCCTTCAAAGAGCACTCCTTTATAAGTAAGCTGGAGATTTTTTCGCGTGTTTTTCTGTTCGTCAATAAAATAAAAATTCTCTTTTGATTGCGCCAGTCTGAGCCTTCTTTTCGGGTTTGCGTAGAATTTGACGCACATGTAAATAAAATAAATAAGAAGTGCAAGCAAGACAATCCTCAATACTGTAATGGCCATATGTGTGAAGGCACCTCCTCACCTTTGTCATGATCTGATGTAATACGAAAAACAAAACAAAAGGTTTCATTTTTTTAAAAGAAATAGATAAAAACATTTACCCGTTTTTCAGGCGAATTAATCGTATGCTTCAGCATTGGTTTTGTATAATAAGAAGGGTAGTGAAAAAAAGGAGGTTTATTGATGACAAAATTAGATGAAACGCTCACCATGCTGAAAGCGTTAACGGATGCAAAAGGGATACCGGGAAATGAGAGAGAAGTCAGACAAGTGATGAAATCATACATAGAACCATTTGCCGATGATGTCACAACAGACCGGCTGGGAAGCTTAATCGCCAAAAAAACCGGCAAAGAAAACGGTCCGAAAATCATGATCTCAGGGCATTTAGACGAAGTCGGTTTTATGGTGACGCAAATCACTGATAAAGGCTTTCTCCGCTTTCAAACCGTCGGCGGCTGGTGGTCTCAGGTCATGCTGGCCCAGCGCGTCACCGTCGTGACAAAAAAAGGGGACATCACGGGGATCATCGGTTCGAAACCGCCTCACATTCTGCCTCCTGACGCCAGAAAAAAAGCCGCCGATATTAAAGAGATGTTCATCGATATCGGGGCGTCCAGCCGTGAAGAGGCAATGGAATGGGGCGTTCTTCCGGGTGACCAGATTGTGCCGTATTTTGAATTTACAGTGATGAACAATGAAAAGCATTTATTGGCGAAAGCATGGGACAACCGTATCGGCTGTGCGATTGCCATCGATGTATTAAAAAATCTGAAAAACAGTGATCACCCCAATGAAGTATACGGGGTCGGAACCGTTCAAGAAGAAGTCGGGCTGCGCGGGGCGAAAACAGCAGCACATACGATCCAGCCTGATATCGCGTTCGGTGTGGATGTCGGAATTGCCGGAGATACACCGGGAATTTCTGAAAAAGAGGCGCAAAGCAAAATCGGTGAAGGGCCGCAAATTATTCTGTATGACGCGTCAATGGTATCTCACAAAGGGCTGCGCGACCTTGTCGTGAACACGGCGGAAGAAGCGGGAATTCCGTATCAGTTCGATTCCATTGCCGGAGGGGGCACGGATTCAGGTTCCATTCACTTAACCGCAAACGGAGTGCCGGCGCTGTCCATTACGATCGCGACGCGCTACATTCACACTCATGCCGCTATTTTGCATCGGGATGATTATGAGAATACGGTAAAATTGATCACAGAAGTGATTAAAAAATTAGATCGGGAAACGGTTGACCGTATTACTTATCAATAAAGATACGGAAGAATCTGCTTTTTTAAGCAGATTCTTTTTTTGTCTGTACAAATATGAACCCTGCGTCTACAATAAGAGAAGACATAGAAAAATCTGACAACACGTTTTTGAAAGCGCTTTAAAAAAGGGAGGGTTTACAAATGAAAAACAGATTCAGACGCATGATCCGCTTTTCGTGCGCAGCCGTTACAGCCGGGCTGCTGATGATGTCTTCATCTCCGGCATCTGCCGCGTTTTGGGGGGCATCAAATGAATTGCTTCACGATCCGACAATGGCGAAGGAAGGAAACACGTGGTACGCTTTCGGAACCGGTTTGGAAGGGGAGAGGGGGCTTCGCGTCTTAAAGGCGGGCAGCGGCGGCGTATGGACCGTTCAGAAATCAATCTTTACTTCTCCGCTGTCATGGTGGGGCAATTATGTGCCGAATTACGGGCTGAATCAATGGGCCCCCGATGTTCAATATTTTAACGGAAAGTATTGGCTGTATTATGCCGTTTCTTCATTCGGCAAAAATACCTCCGCGATCGGTCTTTCATCATCTGCAAGTCTCAGTTCGGGAAACTGGAAGGACGAAGGGCTCGTCATCCGTTCAACAAGCGCCAATAACTACAATGCAATTGATCCGGAGCTGACAATTGATAAAGACGGAAACCCTTGGCTTGCCTTCGGTTCTTTTTGGAGCGGCATTAAGCTGACAAAGCTTGATAAAAATACAATGAAACCGACGGGATCACTTCATTCCATCGCTGCCAGACCGAATAACGGCGGAGCTTTGGAAGCGCCGGCCATCACCTACCAGAACGGCTACTATTACTTAATGGTGTCGTTTGATAAATGCTGTTCAGGCGTGAATAGTACGTACAAAATCGCTTATGGAAGAAGCAAAAGCATCACCGGCCCATATCTCGATAAAAGCGGGAAAAGCATGTCAGAAGGCGGAGGGACGATTCTTGACTCCGGTAATGACCGCTGGAAAGGCCCGGGCGGTCAAGACATTGTGAACGGGAATATTTTAGTGCGTCATGCGTATGATGCCGAAAACAGCGGAATTCCGAAGATGCTCATCAATGATATCGATTGGAGTTCAGGCTGGCCTTCCTATTAATCGAGCAGCCGGGCATGTGTGTCCGGCTTTTTTACTTGCAATAAAAGATTGACAGTTTGATTCCTCCTTAACTATAATAAAATTGTTCGTACAAATAAAAGGATTAAAGTTTTGTAGTTTATATTCGTACGTATATTTTTTAAAAAATGCAAGCGCTTTATTTTGATGGGAAGGGGAAATGAATGTGCTTCAGAACAAAGAATATGAATTTTGGTTTGTAACGGGAAGCCAGCACTTATACGGAGAGGAAACGCTGCAGCTTGTCGATAAACACGCAAAGGGAATATGTGACGGCCTCAGCGGGGTGTCATCAAGATACAAGATCAGGCATAAACCGGTTGTCACGTCATCTGAAACAATCAGAGAGGTTTTGCGGGAAGCGCAGTATCAAGAAAACTGTGCCGGGGTCGTGACGTGGATGCATACATTTTCCCCTGCGAAAATGTGGATTGAAGGTCTTTCCGCTTTTCAAAAGCCGATGCTTCATCTGCATACCCAGTATCATCGCGACATCCCGTGGGAAACGATTGATATGGACTTTATGAACAGCAACCAATCCGCTCACGGAGACCGGGAATACGGATATATCCAGTCAAGAATGGGGCAGACGAGAAAAGTCATCGCAGGCTATTGGGATGATGAGGAAGTCAAACATGACATTTCGCAATGGATGAACACGGCTGCCGCTTGGAATGAAAGCAGGAATATTAAAGTAGCCCGGTTCGGCGATAATATGCGGAATGTGGCGGTTACTGACGGAGACAAAGTCGGCGCCCACATTCAATTCGGCTGGCAGGTTGACGGGTACGGAATCGGCGATCTTACCGAGGTGATGAACAACGTCACCGACGCAGAAATTGAGGCGCTTTATGAGGAATACGACAACTTGTATGTCATCAGCGACGAAACAAAACGGGATGAAGCAAAAGTTGCTTCCATTAAAGAACAGGCGAAAATTGAACTCGGATTAACGGCCTTTCTCGAACGGGGCGGATATACAGCGTTTTCGACCTCGTTTGAAGTTTTGCACGGAATGAAGCAGCTTCCGGGTCTTGCCGTTCAGCGTCTCATGGAAAAAGGGTACGGATTTGCCGGCGAAGGCGATTGGAAAACGGCTGCCCTTGTGCGAATGATGAAAATAATGGCGGACGGAGAACAAACCTCCTTCATGGAAGATTATACGTACCATTTTGAACCGGGGCGTGCGATGATTCTCGGATCACATATGCTTGAAGTATGTCCGACAATCGCCCTTGATCAGCCGAAAATCGAAGTCCATCCTCTCTCAATCGGAGGGAAGGAAGATCCGGCCCGGTTGGTCTTTAACGGAATCGGCGGTTCAGCCATCATCGCCAGCATCATTGATATCGGCGGGCGATTCCGTCTCATTCTGAATGAAGCGGAAGGCAGGGAAATTGATCATGATATGCCGAATCTCCCTGTGGCGCGGGTGCTGTGGAAGCCGGAGCCATCGCTGAAAACAGCTGCGGAAGCATGGATTTTGGCGGGAGGCGCCCATCATACCTGTATGTCCTTCCGGCTTACGGCTGAACAGATGCTTGACTGGGCTGAGATGGCAGGCATTGAAAGTATCTTTATTTCCCGCAATACCGAAATACATGAGCTGAAAAAAGAGCTGAAATGGAATGACGTATTATACCGGTTGGGAGGGAATTGATATGGCGTATACGATTGGTGTTGATTTCGGCACATTGTCCGGCCGGGCGGTGCTTGTCAATGTCCGCACGGGCGAAGAAATCGCGTCTGCGGTAAAAGAATATACTCATGCTGTCATCGACCGCACGCTGCCGAAGACGGGTGAAAAACTTCCTCGGGACTGGGCCCTTCAGCATCCTGCCGATTATATCGAAGTTCTGGAAACGGCGATTCCGAACCTGCTTGAGCAGGCGGGCGCTGATCCAAAAGACGTGATCGGCATAGGAATTGATTTTACCGCCTGCACGATTTTGCCGATAGACGGCGCGGGGCAGCCGCTTTGTATGCTGCCGGAATTTGAAAGGGAGCCCCACAGTTATGTGAAGCTGTGGAAGCATCATGCAGCTCAAAAACATGCAGACCGTTTGAACACGATTGCCGAAGATACAAATGAAACATTCCTTAAAAGATACGGCGGTAAAATTTCTTCCGAATGGATGATCCCGAAAATCATGCAAATCGCGGAAGAAGCGCCGCATATATACAAGGCGGCAGATCAGATTGTGGAAGCGGCAGACTGGATCGTCTATCAATTGTGCGGTTCATTGAAGCGAAGCAACTGCACGGCCGGCTACAAAGCAATCTGGAATGAGGATACGGGGTATCCGCCGGATCATTTTTTCGAAAGGCTCAACCCGTTAATGAAAACGATTACAAAGGATAAATTAAGCGGCTCCATTTATTCAGTCGGGGAAAAAGCAGGAGGTTTGACCGAAAAAATGGCGGAGCTGACCGGGCTTCTGCCGGGGACGGCCGTTGCCGTCGCCAATGTCGACGCTCACGTGTCAGTGCCCGCGGTCGGTATTACAGAGCCGGGGAAAATGCTGATGATCATGGGAACGTCTACCTGCCATGTGCTGCTCGGCGACGAAGAACATATCGTCCCCGGTATGTGCGGGGTCGTCAATAACGGCATCTTGCCCGGATATGCGGGATATGAAGCGGGGCAGTCCTGTGTCGGCGACCACTTTGAATGGTTCGTCAAAACGTGTGTTCCGAGAGACTATGAGAAGGAAGCTGAGGATAAACAAATAGACATTCACGAGCTGCTCAGCAAAAAAGCAGCTGAACTTGTTCCGGGGGAAAGCGGCCTTCTCGCGCTTGACTGGTGGAACGGAAACCGGTCAACCTTGGTGGACGCCGATTTGACGGGCATGATGCTCGGCATGACGCTGCACACGAAGCCGGAAGAAATCTACAGGGCATTGATTGAAGCGACGGCGTTCGGAACGAGGATGATTATCGAAACGTTTCGGGAAAACGGCGTTCCGGTCCAAGAGCTTTACGCAGCCGGAGGAATCGCCGAAAAAAATCCGTTTGTCATGCAGATTTATGCAGACGTCACAAATATGGATATTAAATTATCCGGGTCTCCGCAGGCGCCTGCACTGGGCTCCGCGATTTTCGGAGCGCTCGCCGCGGGACGGGAAAACGGGGGATTCTCCAATATTGCTGAAGCATGTGCGCATATGGGGAAATTAAAAGACGGCTCTTATGCCCCGAATCGGGAAAGAGCTGAGATTTATGACAGCTTATATACGGAATATAAAGAGCTCGTACACTACTTCGGCAAAGAAAACAATGTCATGAAACGCCTGAAAGCCATTAAAAACCGTGATTTTGCGAAAGGGGGGAGCCGCCATGCTTGAAGCGTTAAAAGAAGAAGTGCTCGCCGCCAATCTGAAGCTTGAGGAACATAACCTTGTCACGTTTACATGGGGGAATGTCAGCGGCATTGACAGGGAGAGCGGGAGAATCGTCATTAAACCGAGCGGTGTCGATTACAGTGAGCTGACCGCTGACAAACTGGTCGTCCTGAATGAGGACGGAGACATTCTCGAAGGCTCGCTGAAACCGTCTTCTGACACGCCGACCCATCTTTATCTGTATAAAGCGTTTCCGGCTATCGGCGGAATCGTTCATACTCATTCCCGCTGGGCGACGAGCTGGGCACAGTCCGGAAGAGACATACCCGCTCTCGGAACGACTCACGCGGATTACTTTGAAAGCGCTATACCCTGCACGAGGGAAATGTATGAAGAAGAAATTGTGAAAGATTACGAATATCATACAGGCAAAGTCATAGCCGAAACTTTTCAAAACGAACCGTATGAACAAAACCCGGGTGTCCTCGTCCACAGCCACGGCCCGTTCTGCTGGGGAACGGACGCGCTGAATGCCCTGCATAACGCCGTTGTGCTCGAAACGGTAGCGGAAATGGCCTACCATTCGCTTATGCTGAACAAACAGCTCAGTCCGATCGACAGAGTGCTGCATGATAAGCATTTTTACAGAAAACACGGGGCGAATGCTTATTATGGCCAAACTTGACGCAGCCGGGTTTCTGATTGATTTAGACGGAACCGTATTCAGGGGGCGGGAGCTGATTGACGGCGCAAAAGAAGCCGTTCATACCCTTCAGTCACTGGGCAAAGCCGTTGTCTTTTTAAGCAACCGCGGCAATCTATCAAGAGCAATGTGCCGAAAGAAACTGCTGGGTGCCGGTATCCGCACGGATGAACGGAGCATCGTGCTGTCCTCCAGTGTGACGGCATCATTTTTAAAGAAGCATTATCCTTTGTCAAAGGTGTGGGTGTTAGGAGAGAAAGGGCTGACTGATGAACTCGCTTTAGCGGGTGTCGCCCTGGCGCAAAACCCGCAGGCGGCAGACTGGCTTGTCATCTCCCTGCATGAAACCGTCACCTATGAGGATCTGAATCTCGCTTTTAAGGCGGCTTCCTCCGGCGCGCGCATCATCGCCACGAACCGGGACCGCTCCTTTCCGAATGAAGGCGGCCATGCCATGGACGTCGCGGGAATGATCGGGGCCATTGAAGCATCCGCCGGAGCAAAAACTGAGCTTGTCATCGGCAAACCGTCTTGGCTGATGGCTGAGGCGGCATGTGAAGCGCTCGGACTTCCCCCTGAGGAATGCGCCATTATCGGAGACAGCCTCGAATCAGATATCGCAATGGGCAGCCTGTACGGGATGAAAAGCGTATTGGTTCTGACGGGGTCGGCCAAACTTGGGGAGCCCCGTCTATATGAACCTGACATCGTCCTTGATTCTATTAAAGACCTGACAGAATTAGCGAAGGAGGGAATCCTTTCATGAAACGTTCTCCTGAGGACATTCAATCCGAGTTTGACAAGGAAGGGGCCAGCCGCTCACCGATTCAAATAGAAGATATCGTGATCGGGGCGAATGCAAAAGAAGAGCTTCTCAGATTTCTGCAAAAAAAATGCTGGAATCATCCGGTCATCGTCTGTGACCGTAACACGTACGAGGCGGCGGGACGTCTGTTTGCGGAAGAATTGAGGGCAGGCGGGATCAAAGCGTCAAAAGTCATCATTCCGGAGCATGAAGCCGGGGCCGCCGCGGCTGATGAGAGGACATTGGTCTATACGCTGATCAATCTCGCGGAAGAGACGGATGTCATCATTGCGGCCGGTGCAGGAACGATTCACGACATTACGCGGTTTGCCGCCTACCAGCGCGGATTGCCGTTTATCTCATTCCCCACCGCTCCGTCAGTCGACGGTTTTACGTCGGCGGGAGCGCCGCTCATATTAAACGGAATCAAAACGACGATTCAAACGAAAGCGCCGATCGCCTTATTTGCGGATACGAATGTATTAAAAGAAGCGCCCCGTTCAATGACAGCCGCGGGCTTCGGAGACATGCTCGGAAAAATAACATCGCTGGCAGATTGGGAGATTTCCCGCAGGCTTGCGGGTGAGCCGTACTCAGAAGCCGGGGCGAAGCTTGTGAAAGACGCGCTTTGGCAGTGCATTGATCACCGCGCTGCCATTGCCATGGGAACGGAGGCCGGCATTCAGATACTGATGGAAGCGCTGATCGTTTCGGGTCTTGTCATGCTTGCGCTTGACCACTCCCGCCCCGCCTCAGGAGGAGAACATCACATCTCGCATTGGATTGAGATGGAAATGCTGAAGGCAAAACAGCCTCCGATTCTCCACGGTGCGAAGGTCGGTTGTGCGTGCGCGGTGCTGAGTGATACTTACAAAGCACTGGCTTGTCACGAAAAGCTTGCTGAACTGCCGCCGCACTTTCGCGAGGCGATTCAATCTGCATATGAAGGGCTTCCCGACGGCAAGACAATTGCCGGGTGGCTCGCATCTGCGGGAGGTCCCGCCTGTTTCGATGAGATCGGTGTAAAACAGGACCTTGTCAGCGATGCGCTTAAGCATGCGCACACACTGAGAGACCGTTATACCGGTTTAACCATCATAAATGAAAATGCAGCGCTCTTTGCACATCATTTGCATCAATAGCCGCACGGCCTAAAGTGGAAGGGGTAATGACATGAAAAAAACGACCGCTGTATGTTTGGTGCTGATGATGCTCTTCTTGTTTACCGCCGGCTGTTCACAAGAACGGACTGCCGGCCGGCCGGGAGAAACAGAGCTGACGTTTTGGACGTTTAACGGTCTGCACGAACAGTTTTATCAGGAAATGGTCAAAGAATGGAATCAGAAATATCCGGATCGCAAAATCAAGCTGAATACCGTTGTTTATCCTTATGGACAAATGCATGATAATTTATCGGTTTCGCTGATCGCGGGTGAGGGGCTTCCCGATATAGCCGACGTGGAATTAAGCCGGTTCTCGAACTTTCTGAAGGGGAAGGATATCCCGCTTGCCAATCTGACGCCGCTGATTGAAAAAGACCGCGATAAGTTTGTGGAAGCGCGTCTGGCCTTATACAGCAAAAACGGAAAATTGTACGGCCTTGATACACATGTGGGGACGACCGTCATGTTTTACAACATGGATATCATGAAAAAAGCGGGCGTTGATCCCGCCTCCATTAAGACATGGGAAGATTACCGGCGGGCAGGGAAAAAAGTGCGTGAGGCCGCTGGGAAACCGATGGGAACGGTTGAAACAAACGACTCCGCCACATTCCTATCCATGATTTCGCAGCAAGGGTCAGGCTACTACAGCAAAAACGGAAAATTGATTCTGAACAGCAAGACGAATACAGACACACTGAATTATGTAAAGGACATGGTAAATGATAAAACCCTTCTGCCGGCTCCCGGCGGCGGCCATCACAGCGAAGAATACTACGGTTTTATGAATCAGGGCGGGGCAGCCTCAGTGCTGATGCCCATTTGGTACATGGGACGGTTTATCGATTATATGCCTGATTTAAAAGGCAAAATGGCGATTTACCCTATGCCGGCCTGGAAAGAAGGCGGTGACAGATCAGCGGGTTTAGGCGGAACAGCCACCGTCGTGCCGAAGCAGGCTGAACATCTGAAGCTCGCGAAAGAATTTCTCGGTTTTGCGAAAGGTTCGAAGGAAGGGAATATAAAGCTTTGGACGGTGCTCGGCTTTGACCCGCTCCGCTGGGACGTGTGGGATTCAAAAGAATTGAAGGAGAAAAACAAGTACACGGATTTCTTCCGGAACGGTACGTCAATTTTTTCCTCGCTCCTTGAAATAAAAGATGAGATCAATCCGATTTATCTGCATGAAGACTTCTCTAAAGCGGCTGATCTCGTTGTCAGACAAGTGCTGTTCGATGCGCTGAAGACGCAGGAAAAAACACCTAAGGAAGCCTTGGACGAGGCGGCAGAGCAATTAGAGAAATAGGAGAAGCCGCCCTATTTAACAGTGAAAGCGGGGGAGCTTTTATGAGACCTGTAAAGACAGAGACAGCGCAAACCGTTTCTGCAGTCCGGAAGAAGCCGCGCCGGCGCAATGTGCTGTATTCAAAAAAAGCGGCGCCTTATCTTTTTACGGCGCCATTTATCATTTCGTTTCTCGTTTTCTTTTTGTATCCGATCATCAGCGTGTTTATCATGAGCTTTCAGCGGATACTGCCGGGAGAAATTACATTTGTCGGGTTTTCCAATTATACCGCTCTTCTTAATCCAACCTTTTACACCGCACTGTTTAACACATTGGAATATACCTTCTGGACGCTGATCGTGCTGATTCCAGTGCCGCTTCTTTTGGCGGTGATTCTGAATTCGAAGCTCGTCAGGTTCAGAAATGTGTTTAAATCGGCTCTGTTTGTACCGGCTTTAACATCGACGATCGTAGCGGGAATTATTTTCCGTCTGATGTTCGGAGAAATGAATACGTCGCTTGCAAACGAGCTGATGATGAAGCTTGGCGCATCACCCCAAAACTGGCTCAACAACAAAGGTACCGGCATGTTTTTAATGGTGCTGCTTGCGTCATGGAGGTGGATGGGCATTAACATTCTATACTTTCTGGCCGGATTGCAAAACGTGCCGAAAGAATTGTATGAAGCGGCTGAAATTGACGGGGCGAGTACGTGGAAAAAGTTCCGGCATATTACCCTTCCATTTTTAAAGCCGGTGTCCGTTTATGTGTTAACGATCAGTATTATCGGCGGTTTCAGAATGTTTGAGGAAAGCTATGTGCTTTGGCAGAATAATTCCCCGGGCAATATCGGCCTCACACTTGTCGGTTATTTATATCAGCAGGGGCTTGCATACAACGAAATGGGGTACGGGGCCGCAATCGGAATTGTCCTTTTGCTTGTCATCTTACTAGTCAGCCTTGTTTCACTGAAACTGTCCGGTTCGTTTAAAGGGGAGGGATAAGCGTTGCGTAACAATCACATGTTTTCCGTGTACAGAGTCGCGTTTACCTTGTTTTTTATCATGCTGAGCCTGTTGTATATCTTTCCGATGATCTGTCTATTGCTCGGTTCTTTAAAGCCGTCATCTGAGCTGATGCGCATCGGGCTGAATCTGCGTCTTGATCCGGATGTGATGAGCCTTGATAACTACACCTATTTGTTCAACGGGGGGAGCATTTATTTCAAATGGTTTTTTAACAGCCTGCTGCTCGGTGTTCTCACCACGGTTCTCACGCTGTTTTTTTCCTCTTTGATCGGCTACGGACTCGGTGTCTACGAATTTAAAGGCAGAAATATTATTTTTGTTCTTGTGCTGATCATTATGATGGTGCCTCTTGAAGTGATGATGCTTCCGTTGTTCAAATTGACGGTGGGTCTTCATTTGATCGATTCTTATACGGGGGTGATTCTGCCGTTTATTGTGTCGCCTGTCGCCGTGTTCTTTTTCCGGCAATATGCGCTCGGACTTCCGAAGGATCTGCTTGATTCAGCGAGAATGGACGGCTGCACGGAATTCGGCATTTTTTTCAGAATTATGGCGCCGCTCATGAAACCGGCATTCGGGGCAATGATCATTCTTCAATCTTTAAACAGCTGGAATAACTTTTTATGGCCGCTGATCGTGCTTCGGTCGAAAGAAATGTTTACGCTTCCAATCGGACTTTCAGGGCTGCTGAGTCCGTACGGCAACAACTATGACATGCTGATTTCCGGGTCCGTTTTTGCGATACTGCCGGTGATCATCATATTCTTGTTTTTCCAAAAATACTTCATTTCCGGCCTCACAGTAGGCGGAGTGAAGGGATAGAGAGAGGGAGGAAATGTAATGAAAAAAGCGGGGATTACAGCAGATAAAGAATATATCATCGGTGAAGTGGACAAACGGATGTACGGATCATTTATAGAACATATGGGCCGGGCGGTGTATGAAGGCATTTATGAGCCCGGACACCCGACAGCCGACAAGGACGGTTTCAGAACAGACGTGCAGGAGTTAATAAAGGAATTGCAAGTGCCGTTCATCCGCTATCCGGGAGGGAATTTTCTCTCGGGCTACAATTGGGAAGACGGCGTCGGGCCGGTGAAGGACCGCCCGCGGAGGCTAGATTTGGCATGGCAGACGACAGAAACGAACGAAGTGGGGACGAATGAATTTTTAACGTGGGCGAAAAAAGTGAACGCCGAAGTGAATATGGCGGTCAATCTCGGGACGAGAGGGATCGATGCCGCCCGGAACCTCGTCGAATACTGCAACCATCCTGAAGGGTCATACTGGAGCGACTTACGAAAATCGCACGGATATGAAAAACCTTACGGCATCAAAACATGGTGCTTAGGAAATGAGATGGACGGCCCTTGGCAGATCGGTCATAAAACGGCGCATGAATACGGACGGCTTGCCGCTGAAACGGCAAAGGTGATGAAATGGACGGACCCGACGATCGAATTGGTGGCTTGCGGAAGCTCAAACAGCGGCATGCCGTCCTTCATCGAGTGGGAGGCCGAGGTGCTTGAGCATACGTACGAGCATGTGGATTACATCTCACTGCATACGTATTACGGCAACCATGAAAATGATCTTGAGAACTATTTGGCGAAGTCGATGGATTTAGAACATTTTATTAAATCCGTCACAGCCGTATGTGATTATATGAAAGCGAAAAAACGCAGCAAAAAAACGATTCACCTTTCTTTAGATGAATGGAATGTGTGGTATCACTCAAATGAAGCGGATAAAAAAGTGGAGCCATGGATTACGGCCCGGCCGATTCTCGAAGACATCTACAATTTTGAAGATGCGCTGTTGATCGGTTCACTGCTGATTACCATGCTGCAGCATGCGGACAGACTAAAGATCGCCTGTCTCGCCCAGCTTGTCAACGTAATTGCGCCTATCATGACCGAAAAGGGCGGAGAAGCATGGAGGCAGCCGATCTTTTACCCTTACATGCACGCCTCTGTCTACGGGAGAGGGACTTCGATGAAGCTGCTGATTACCTCCCCGAAATACGACTCGACGGACTTTACGGATGTGCCGTATGTTGATGCCGCGGCCGTTTACCGCGAAGAGGATGAAGCCCTGACCATTTTTGCCGTTAACAAAAGCAAGGAACTGATGGAAACGGAGATCAAACTGAGAGGGTTTGAAGATTACCGCATCATTGAGCATATCGTGCTGGAGCATCAGGATATGAAAGCGACCAATCAAAAAAACAGAAAAGAAGTCACGCCTCACTCAAACGGAACGTCTTCGGCAAATGCTCAAGGGATAACGGCTCATTTTACTCCGCTGTCCTGGAATGTCATCCGTTTATCAGGAAAATAATGTTCCGAAAAGCCGGGCTGCGCCGCCGGCTTTTTTTTACGCAAAAATCATCTCTTGTTATCTGATAATTGTGATAATATTTAGAAAAAGAGAAAAGGGGCTGGGATTAAATGAATGCGATTACAATCGTCATAGCGTCTATATGTATTCTGGCGATCGCCTATCGGCTTTACGGTACCTTTATGATGGTCAAAGTATTAAAAATCAATGATCAGACACCGACTCCGGCCCATGTGCTTGAGGATGGGAAAGATTATGTGCCGACGAATAAGTGGGTGTCATTCGGCCACCACTTCGCGGCAATCGCCGCTGCCGGCCCGCTTGTCGGACCGATTCTGGCAGCTCAGTTCGGCTATCTGCCCGGGCTTTTATGGCTGTTAATCGGGGCGGTGATCGGAGGAGCCGTGCACGATATTGTCGTATTGTTTGCATCAATGCGGAAAAACGGGAAAACGCTTTCTGAAGTCGCCAAAGAAGAGCTCGGCCCGGTGGCGGGCTTTTGCACGGGTCTCTCGATGCTGTTTATCATTACGATCACGATGGCGGGGCTGTCCATGGTTGTGCTGCACGCGCTTGAGAAAAACCCGTGGGGAACGTTTGCGGTGGGGATTACGATTCCGATCGCGATGGGGGTCGGCCTCTACTATAAAAAAACGGGCAATCTCAAACTCGCATCAACTGTCGGGTTTCTTTTGTTAATGGCCGGTGTTGTCATCGGGCCGCAGCTGCAGACAACGGCTCTCGGGGACATGCTGACACTGGATGCGAAAACGCTTGCAGTGGCGCTTCCTGTCTATGCGTTTTTCGCCGCGGCGCTTCCGGTTTGGCTTTTGCTGGCTCCTCGTGACTATTTAAGCAGTTTTATGAAAATCGGGGTTTTTGCCGCTTTGATCGCGGGCGTCTTTTTCGTCAATCCCGCCATTAAATTTCCGGCCGTAACGGAGTTTATTCACGGCGGAGGGCCGGTGATCGCGGGTCCTGTCTGGCCGTTTATTTCAATAACGATTGCCTGCGGCGCCATTTCGGGCTTTCATGCATTTGTCGGTTCCGGCACAACGCCGAAAATGCTGGATAAATGGAGTGATATAAAGCCGGTTGCTTTCGGAGCGATGCTTGTGGAATGTCTCGTCGGAATTATGGCGCTCATTGCAGCTGCCGCTCTTGAGCCCGCCGACTATTTCGCTATTAACAGCACGCCTGAAATATTCCGCACCCTCGGGATGAATGTCGTCCATCTGCCTGAATTGAGTAAAGAAATCGGGCTCAGTCTGGAAGGAAGAACGGGCGGCGCTGTTACGCTTGCCGTCGGAATGACGTATATCTTTACGGAGATTCCGTTTTTCAGTCATTTGGCTTCATACTTTTTTCAATTCGTCATTATGTTTGAAGCGGTGTTTATTTTAACGGCGATTGATGCGGGAACCCGTGTCGCCCGGTACTTGATTCAAGAGTTTTTCGGAGAGGTCTATAAGCCGCTGAAAAAAACAGACTGGCTGCCGGGCTCAATTTTCTCAAGCGCGCTCGCCTGCCTGCTGTGGGGCTATCTTCTGTATTCGGGCGACATCAGCTCCATTTGGGCGCTGTTCGGCGTATCCAATCAGCTTATGGCGTCTGTCGGCTTAATTATCGGTGCGACCGTCGTATTAAAAATAGCGGATAAGCGGCGCTATATGCTGACATGCCTGATTCCTCTCGCTTATTTGTACGTGACCGTCAACTATGCGGGTTATTGGATGGTGCGGTATGTGTATTTGAACCCCGAAGCGGCGGGATACAACGTGCTGAATGGCGTTTTATCCATTATCATGCTCATTCTCGGGCTTGTGATTATCATTGCGGCTGTGAAAAAATGGGCGAATGTATGGCGTGATCCGAGTGCCAGACTGGAAGCTTCAATACCCGGATAAATCCGCGGCCGTCCGAACATTGCAGCATCATAAAAAAAGCAGAGAGCCGATCGGTCTCTCTGCTTTCATCTTATGACAAATCCGCCGCTTCCAAAAGGTAATCCGCCAAATGAACCGCGCGGACACGGCCTGTTAATCCTTCGCGCAAAATGCCGAGCTGCATTTGCAGAAGGCATCCGGGATTGGCTGTCACGATGACGGCCGCCTCCGTTTTTCCGGCGGCTTTCATCTTGCTGTCTAATATTTTCATAGACATCTCTGACTCTGTTATATTATAAATTCCCGCCGACCCGCAGCAGCTGTCGGCCTTTTCCATTTCTCTGTACTCAGCCCCTTTAATGCTTTTCAAAAGCGTGCGCGGTTCCTCTGACGTATGCATCACATTGCGGAGATGGCAGGAGTCCTGATATGTGACGATATGAGGAGACTGTGCCCGCAGGTTTTTTTGATGGAACTTCAGATCAACCAGTACGGATGAAAAGTCTTTGAGCTTCCGGACGAATTGTTCGGCACGTTCCGCCCATCCAGGTTCATCTCTCAGTAAATGCGGATATTCCTGAAGAAAGGCGCCGCATCCGCCGGCGTTTGTAATGATATAATCAGCGTCAAGTGCCTCAAAAGCCGCGATATTCCGCTTGGCCAGTTCTTTTCCCATCTCTTTTTCTCCGCTGTGCCCGTGAAGCGCGCCGCAGCACGCCTGGCCGTCCGGAACCGCGATTTCACACCCGGCCGCCTGTAAAAGCGCCGTTGTCGCATGATTTGTCGCTAAAAACATCGTATCCATTAAGCAGCCCGAGAAAAAAGCGGCCCGTTTTTGGACGGGACCCGCGGCAGGAAGAAAACGCGGCCTTTCCTTCATGTCTTTCCGTTTCGGGGCGGGCGGGAGCACTTGTTCCATTGTGCGCAGATGCTCAGGCAAAACGCGCAGCATACCGGTTTTTCTGACGGCGGTCTGCAGTCCCGATCTTTGGTATATTCCGAGAAGATTCACGGCTGTCTGCATGCGGTTTTGGTGTGGGAAAAGCCCGGTGAAGGCGGCTTTCCGCAAGAGGCGCACGCCCGGCTTATGTTTTTTATTTTGATGAATGATATCCCTCGCTTCTTCAAGCAGCTGTCCGTAATTGACCCCTGCCGGACAAACGGGCTCGCATGCCCGGCATCCGAGACACAGCGAAAGTGAGCGCTCGACATCTTCATCAGGCTCGATCAGTCCGTCAGTGACGGCTTTCATCAGGGCGATCCGGCCGCGCGGCGAATGGGATTCTTGAAATCCCGATTCGATATAGGTCGGACAGGAAGGAAGGCAGAAGCCGCAGCGCATACAGTTCAGCAATTCACCTTCATCCATGCGGTTTTTGAATTCTGTTTGAATGTGTTTCTGCTCTTTAGCCGTTGTCATTTCATCACCACCACGCGTTTCCTTGATGAATTGGCGAATATTTTTCCCGGATTCAGCAGATTTTGGGGATCAAGCGCTTGTTTGATCGCTTTCATGGCGGTGATGCCCTCTGTTTTCAGTTTCATTTCTAAATACGGCGCTTTTACGATGCCGACCCCGTGTTCACCCGTTATCGTCCCGCCCAGCTCAATCGCTTTTTCAAAAATGGCGGCAAAAGCTTTTTCGACACGTTCCATCTCCTCTGTATTTCGGATATCGGTGGTGCACGTCGGATGGAGGTTGCCGTCTCCGGCATGGCCGAATGTGCAGATGGACAGGCCGTATGTTTCTGCAATCTCGTTAATGGCTTTGACCATGCTGGCAATTTGTGATCTCGGCACGGTCGCATCTTCCAGAATCGTTGTCGGTTTCAGCCGGGCAAGGGCTGATAATGCGGACCGTCTGGCCTCTGTAAGCGCGAATGCCTCTTCCTCGGTTTCAGCCGTTTGGACGGATACGGCTGCTCCGTTTTTACAGATGGCTTCGATTTTTTCCATATCGCGTCTGACCGTTTCGATGTCACCGTCCTGTTCGATCAGCAGCACCGCTTTTGCGTCGGTCGGAAGCCCGATCTTGGCGTAATCTTCAATGACCTGCAGTGTCGGCTGATCCAGAAATTCGAGTGTCGCCGGAATGATTTTTTCAGCGATGATGGCAGAAACCGATTCCGCAGCCGCTTCAATATGTTCATAGAGTGCAAGCAGCGTTTTTTTCGTTTCCGGTTTCGGAACCAGCTTTAAAGTCGCTTCCGTCACAACGCCGAGTGTCCCTTCTGATCCGACGAAAAGCCGGGTCAGATCATAACCGGCGACATCCTTTGTCAGCTTTCCTCCTGTGCGGATGATATCGCCTGAAGCCAAGACGGCTTCAAGGCCGAGGACATAATCCCGGGTGACGCCGTACTTCAGCCCGCGCAGCCCGCCGGAATTTTCATTAATATTCCCGCCGATCGTCGATATTTTCATGCTGCTCGGATCAGGAGGATAAAATAAACCTTTTTGTTCAACCGCACGGATCATATCTTGCGTAATCACGCCCGGCTGGACGGTTGCCGTCAAATTTTCTTCATCGATTTCCAGAATGCGGTTCATATGTTTGAATAAAAGCACAAGCCCGCCTTCAGACGGACATGTGCCGCCGCATAAGTTTGTGCCTGAACCTCTCGGCACGATCGGAATGTCATGCCTGCTGCAAATCGTTAATATACGGGACACGTCATCCGCGCTGCGGGGGGCGATAACCGCATCCGGCATGGCTTGCAGCTGAGGAGCCGCATCATAAGAATACACAAGACGGCCCGCCGCCGAATCATCATAATTCTCCTTCCCGACCGTCCGGATGAACGCTTCTTTTGCCTCTCGTGAAATCATGTTCTCCCAACCTCCCTGATAAGAAAAGCGTTTTCATTTAATTGTAAAGAAAAACGATTCCGCACACTATGAAGAAACATATGAAAAATGATGATATGATTACGTGCTTTTTGTATGTTGATCTAAAAAGCGCAGCGCCAAATAAAAAGCCGTTATGTCTTCGGGGCGGTCAAGCTTCATATTTGTCAGTGATTCCAGTTTGGAAAGACGGTAGCGCAATGTATTGATATGAATATGCATGTCGTCGGCGGTGCGCTTTAACGATAATTGCCGGTCGAAAAAGGCGCGCAGCGTATCCAGAAGTTCTTCCCGGCCGAGTACATGCTCGAAAACCCGCCGTGAAAATTCCGACCTCGTGCCAGGTGCGATATCGGCAAGACACATATCCAGTTTTAAATCTTCTTCAAAGACGGCCTGCTTGTCATCGATTCCGGCTGAAAGTGCTTTATCCGCCTGTTCGTATGATTCCGTGAGGCGCTCTCCCGGAACGATCCGTCCGATGCCGGCGGTGACAGGCTGCCCGAAAACGGCGCCGATCTTTTTAATGAGCTGTGTTTTGGAAGCCGAATTTGCTTCATGATTAATGAGAATGCGTTCATTTCCCCAGCGGACAAACAGGTCTTCAGGGCATTCGTACTGCCAGAGCCGCCCGAGCTCCTCCGCTTTATATTGCTCATAACGGCCTTGAATGAGTATGATCCGGCGGTATGCGTGAAGGTCTGCGCCGATGAGCTTTGCTTTTTCTAAAAAGCCCGGAGACCATTCTTTCAGCTGCAGCCAATCAACCATAAAGGATTCAAGCATTCTCGCACGCCACTGCGCTTCTTCCATATGGCGCGTTTCTTTAATAAACAGCTCCGTCATTTTTCTGAGCAATTCTCCGAAAGGCAGGATATCGTCCGGGTCTCCTGTCAGGCCGAATACTCCGATCACTTCATGGCCTGAAAAAACGGGGAGGTTCAGTCCTGCTTTTACGCCCTCGAGCCGTTTTTCATCTTCTTTCGTAATGATGACATTCCGTTTTTCGCGCGCGCAGATCAGTGCGCCTTCATGAAACCATCCGGCGCGCGCCTCGTTGGTGCCCGCGATGATCATTCCTTTTGTATCGGCAATAATCACTTCGCGGCTGTACATATGTTTGACTTCGGCAATCAATTTCTTTGCCAGTTCCGGCTGTAACTGCATGGCGATCCCCCTCGCCATTATTATACAAAAAAAACCGGGTGTGCCATCACCCGGTTCAAGCTTATTGCGCAGGTTTTAATCCGCCTTCAAGTGTTTTGAGCATTTCATTTTTTTCTGAGTCCGACGCATGCTGCCAAAGAACTTCGAATAAGACGCCGAGGCCCGGAAGCATTTTTTCTTCACCGCTTTGGATGGCGTCAACGATAGTATGCTCCAGCTGATCCTGGTTATTGCCGGTTACATTGGCAATAACGGCGTTGCGTAAATTAAGATCCATTACAACCGCTCCTTTTTCCTGAATGTGATACGCATATTCTTACCGCGCACGCGGTTTATTATGTGCTGTTCTTGAGATATAATAACAATATGCATGAAAAAAGGAGAGCACAGACATAAAGTGAAACGAATCGACTCTGCAAAAAACCAAAAAGTGAAGGACTGGAAAAAACTTCACACAAAAAAAGAGAGACTTAAAACGAATACATTTCTGATAGAAGGAGAGCATCTGGCAGAAGAAGCGCTCAAATCAAAGGGAACGGTAAAAGAAATTCTCGTAAACGATGAGAGCGCCATCCCGGCCGATCTGGACATGAGCATTCCGTGCTACGTGCTGAGCGAAGACGCGTTTTCAGCCGTGACGGAAACAGAAACGCCGCAACGGATCGCCGCGGTCTGCCATATGCCGGATAAGCAGCCTGATCAGCTGAAGCGGCTGCTTCTGATTGATGCCGTGCAGGACCCGGGGAATTTAGGAACAATGATCAGAACGGCAGATGCGGCGGGGATCGACGCCGTTGTCCTTGGTGAGGGAACAGCAGACCCGTACAATGGAAAAACGCTGCGTTCAGCACAAGGATCTCATTTTCATATTCCCATTTTGAAACGTCCGCTTGATGAGTTCACCGCTGAGCTGAAATCACAAGGCGTCGCGATCTACGGCACGGCGCTTGAAAACGGTGCGGCTTATCAAAGCGTGAAGCCTGAAGAATCGTTCGCGTTAATCGTCGGGAACGAGGGGGCGGGAGTGGACGCCGGCCTTCTGCAAAAAACGGATCTCAACCTGTACGTTCCGCTGTACGGGCAGGCGGAATCGCTGAATGTGGCGGTAGCGGCCGCCATCCTCGTTTATCATCTCAGAGGATAGGTTGCGAAAAGCCTTGGATTTCACTATAATAGATAGCAATAATGTAAAAACCGTGACAGAGGACGTCAATTTTTGCACACGCTGCCTTCCAGGGAGAAAATGCCGCTGACTGAGAGCATTTTTATCGCAGCACAAAAATTGATTTTCACCTCTCGAGTTGTCACCGGGACCGCGCCAAACGCGCGTAAAGGTGAACCGGAACGATCGTTTCCGTTATGTCAATGAAGCTGTCGGCAGATAAGTCTGCCTTAAAAAGGGTGGTACCGCGGCCACAACTCGTCCCTTCTCTCAAGGGGCGGGTTTTTTTGTTTTCTGAAAAAGGCATAGAACGGTTTGGTTTACATAAAAGGAGGATGCATGATGGAAGAGAAGCTTAAACAGCTCGAACTGGAAGCTGCAGAAAAAGTAGAAGCGGCGGGTTCATTAAAAGAAGTTAACGACATTCGGGTGCAATATCTCGGAAAAAAAGGGCCGATTACAGAAGTTCTCCGCGGCATGGGCAAACTGTCTGCCGAAGAGCGCCCGAAAATGGGAGCGCTCGCCAATGAAGTGAGAGAGCGCATTGCAGCAGCCATTACGGCGAAAAATGAACAGCTTGAACAAGAAGAAATGAATAAAAAACTCAGCAGCCAGACGATTGACGTCACATTGCCGGGCAGTCAGGTAAACATCGGCGGACGCCATCCGCTTACGGTCGTTATTGAAGAAATTGAAGATTTATTTATCGGCATGGGATATACCGTCGAAGAAGGCCCTGAAGTGGAAACGGATTATTACAACTTTGAGGCGCTGAACCTGCCGAAGGAACATCCGGCCCGCGACATGCAGGACAGCTTTTACATTACAGAAGAAATGCTGATGAGAACGCAGACGTCACCGGTGCAGACGCGCACGATGGAAAAGCATAAAGGAAAAGGCCCCGTCAAAATCATTTGTCCCGGTAAAGTGTATCGCCGCGACAACGATGACGCGACACATTCCCATCAATTCATGCAGATCGAGGGTCTCGTCGTCGACCGCAAAATCAGCATGAGCGACCTGAAAGGCACGCTTGAATTGGTCGCCAAAAAAATGTTCGGCCAAGATCGTGAAATCAGGCTCCGTCCGAGCTTTTTCCCATTCACAGAGCCTTCTGTCGAGGTGGATGTGACCTGCTTTAAGTGCGGCGGACAAGGCTGCTCCGTCTGCAAAAAAACAGGCTGGATCGAAATTCTCGGCGCCGGCATGATTCACCCGAACGTGCTGAAGATGGCCGGATTCAATCCTGAGGAATACCAGGGTTTTGCTTTTGGAATGGGTGTTGAACGTATCGCGATGCTGAAATACGGCATTGAAGATATCCGCCATTTCTATACCAATGATGTCAGATTCATTTCGCAGTTTAAACAGGCGTAAGAGGAGGATACACATGTTTGTTTCTTATAAATGGTTAGAAGATTACGTTGATTTGCAGGGAATCGACCCGGCCGTGCTTGCAGAAAAAATTACGAGAGCCGGTATTGAAGTTGAGGGTATCGAGTATAAAGGGGAGGGCGTAAAAGGCGTTGTCATCGGGCACGTGCTTGAGCGCGAACAGCACCCGAATGCCGACAAACTCAACAAATGCCTTGTTGATATCGGTGCGGAGGAACCCGTGCAGATTATCTGCGGCGCCCCGAATGTTGATAAAGGACAGAAGGTTGCCGTTGCAACGGTCGGAGCCGTGCTTCCCGGCAATTTCAAAATTAAAAAAGCCAAGCTGCGCGGCGAAGCGTCTCACGGCATGATCTGTTCCCTTCAGGAGCTCGGCATTGAAAGCAAGCTCGTGGCGAAAGAATATGCGGAAGGCATTTTCGTTTTTCCGAATGATGCTGAAACGGGAGCTGACGCAATGGCGGCCCTTCAGCTTGATGATGCGATTTTAGAATTGGGCTTAACGCCGAACCGCGCCGACGCGATGAACATGCTTGGCGTGGCTTATGAAGTTGCGGCTATCCTCGGCGCAGAGGTAAAGCTTCCGGAGGCTTCATATGAAAAAGCGGCAGAAAAAACGGCGGATGCTGTTTCCATTAAGGTTGAAGATACGCAGGCCAATCCGCATTATGCCGCAAAAATCATTAAAAACGTCAAAATCGGCCCGTCTCCGCTTTGGATGCAGACGAAACTGATGAATGCAGGCATCCGCCCGCATAATAACGTCGTGGATATTACAAACTTCGTCCTCCTTGAGTACGGACAGCCGCTTCACGCTTTCGATTACGACCGGTTCGGTTCAAAAGAGGTCGTCGTCAGAAAAGCAGCGGAAAACGAAACCATCGTGACGCTGGATGAACAAGAGCGCAAGCTGTCAAGCAGCCATTTGGTCATCACAAACGGAAAAAAAGCGCAAGCCGTTGCGGGAGTCATGGGCGGAGCTGAGTCTGAAGTCCGTGAAGACACCACTGCGATTTTACTGGAAGCCGCTTATTTCGACGGACAGACCGTCCGCAAAGCGTCGAGAGACCTCGGACTGAGAAGCGAAGCGAGCGCCAGATATGAAAAAGGCATTGATCCGGCACGCGTTTTGCTGGCGGCTGAACGGGCCTGCAGTCTCATTCAGGCATATGCCGGCGGAGAAGTGCTCTCAGGCACGGTTGAAGAAAACCATCTGAAAATCGAAGCAAACAATATTCACGTGTCTGTTGAAAAAGTGAACGCCGTGCTCGGCATGACAATCGCTAAAGAAGAAATCATCAGCATTTACAAGCGCCTCGGGTTTGCAGTCGGTGAAGCTGAAGACGTTCTCGTCGTAACGGTGCCGTCGCGCCGCGGAGATATTAGAATAGAAGAAGACCTGATTGAAGAAGCGGCGAGATTGTACGGGTATGACAATATTCCGTCCACGCTTCCGGAAACGGCCGGCACGACAGGCGGCTTGACACCGTATCAGGCAAAACGCCGGAAAGTGAGACGTTTCCTTGAAGGAGCGGGTCTTTCACAAGCGACCACTTATTCATTAACGAATGATAAAAAAGCGGCCGCTTTTGCGATCGAAAAATCATTTAACACGATGCTTGCTCTGCCGATGAGCGAAGAAAGAAGCATTCTCAGACACAGCCTCGTGCCGAATCTTCTTGAAGCCGTTTCATACAATCTGGCCAGACAGACTGATTCCGTTGCTTTATATGAAACGGGTTCTGTATTTCTGACGAAAGAAGAAAACACAAAACCGGTTGAAAAAGAACGGGTTGCCGGAGCTGTAACCGGATTGTGGCGCAAAAATTTATGGCAGGGTGAGAAAAAGCCGGTTGATTTCTTCGTCGCCAAAGGAATCGTTGAAGGCCTGCTGCATCAATTGAATGTGTCAGACCGGGTTGAATTTGTCCAGTCGGAACGCAAAAACATGCATCCCGGCCGGACGGCAAACATTCTATTGAACGGTTCGCTTGCCGGATTTATCGGCCAGGTGCATCCGGCAATGGAAAAAGAGCTGGATATCAAAGAAACGTATGTGTTCGAGCTTGATCTGCACGCGCTTCTGACCGAGGAAACAGAACCTGTCGTGTATACGCCGATTCCGAAGTACCCGTCCGTCACGCGCGACATTGCGCTTGTGGCAGATAAAACCGTTACAAGCGGACAGCTCGAAGCCGTGATCAAAGAAGCCGGCGGCGCGCTGCTGAAAGAAGTCACCGTATTTGATGTGTACGAAGGTGAGCATATGGAAGAAGGCAAAAAATCCGTCGCCTTCTCGCTCCAATATGTTAACCCTGAACAAACATTGACAGAAGAAGAAGTGACAAAAGTACATGAAAACGTGCTGAAAGCGCTGGAAGAAACATATCAGGCCGTATTAAGAGGATAAAGAAAAAGCTTGCAGATCACTCTGCAAGCTTTTTTATTATGACCGCTTCCGTTCAACAAGGCGTTTCGCTTTTTGCGTATTGGCAAAATGAAGTTTGGTGAACGTTCTGAGCGCACCTTCTCCCTTATTGATGATCAGCTTGGCGGCAGCTTCATCGACGTGCGGCCCCGCGCCTTTTGGAATCGTCATCCCAGCCTCTCGGGAAAGCTTATCCATTTCAATTAAGAAAGAATATCGCGCAATGATAGAGGCTGCGGCGACGGAAAGATGTATGCTTTCCGCTTTCGTGCTGAAAAACGTTTTTTCTTTTACGATATCCCGTCCGGAAAGATGCTTAAAATAAATGCCGGGCTCTGCGAATTGGTCAATCAAAATCGCTTCCGGTTTAACGCCGTTCATTTTTCTCAGCAGATTGGAAATCGCCTGATTATGAAGGAGCGCCTTCATTTTTCCTTGGCTCATGCCTTTTTCCTGCATCTGATTGTATTTTTCGTTTTTTAACACAAGCAGGCTGTAAGGAATGGTTTTAATTAACAGTTTGGCGATTTCAATAATCTGCGGATCTTTTAAATCCTTCGAATCCTTCACACCGAGTTCTTTCATTAAAGAGAGCTTTGATTTGTCGGCGTAGGCGCAGGCAACTGTTATCGGCCCGAAGTAATCGCCTGTTCCGACTTCATCAGAGCCGATCACTGACATGGAGGCAATGCCCGCCGGGGGAGCGTAGAGCGGGTCGGCCGCTTTTTTGACGGTTTTCTTTGCTTTCGGCGCCTCAGCCGTTCCCCAGCGGGCCGCTTCTGTGCCGGCGTTTTTTCCTTGAAAGAGAACCTTGCCCGAGCGGTAGGCTGTAATGGTACAGCCCGGAGGCTTAGCCTGGAAGACGGCGCCCTGCGGAACGGCGGGAGTAAGGGAGCCGGCATAGGATTGTTTCATTTGTTCCATTGCGGAAGCGGATACTTTTATAACAGAATGGGACACGATATAATCTCCTTTTTTGGCACTTTTCACTGTATATACCAGTGTATCATAACAGCCTGAGGCTCGTCTTTCCATTCAAACGATAATCGTGGTATGATAGGAACTAGGATTCTCGCGGAATGGAGGAGAAACGTTGTCTGACGGCAAAAAAACCAAAACGACAGTAAACATTTACGGCCAGCACTTCACCATTATCGGGGAAGAAAGCAAAGCGCACATGCGCCATGTGGCCGGAGTGGTTGATGATAAAATGAGAGAAATCAACGAGAAAAATCCATATCTTGATATAAATAAGCTCGCTGTATTGACTGCGGTCAATGTCGTGCATGATTATATGAAACTGCAAGAAAAATATGAAATACTGGAGCGGCAGCTTAAAGAAAAGGAATGAACACCATATGATAGATATCATCATCTTAGTTTTGCTCTTAATGGGCACATTGCTTGGATTAAAAAGAGGATTTATCCTCCAATTTATATATTTAACGAGTTTCATCCTCTCGATTGCGTTTGCAGCGCTTTTTTACAAAAACCTGGCCCCGCATCTGAGCTTTATACCCGCGCCTGATTTTTCCGGCGGGCAGGCGGCTCTGTCTTTTATTAAAGGAAACGTAGAGACGGCTTATTACAACGCGATCGCGTTTGTCATTTTGTTTATCATCGCAAAGATTCTGCTTCGGATTATCGGAGCGGCGCTTAATATTATCGCCAGCATTCCGGTCATTAAACAGATCAACAAACTGCTGGGCGGGGTGCTTGGGTTTCTGGAAGTCTATTTATTTGCGTTTATCCTGTTATACGTCGCATCCGTACTGCCGGTAAGCGTGCTTCAGGATATGCTCGCACAATCGACGCTTGCAAATATCATCACACATCATACGCCGTATCTGTCAGGGCTCCTGCAAGAACTGTGGGCCCAGTACGGGGCATAAAAAACTTCTCTTGACCGGAGAAGTTTTTTTCAAGCTCTGCGTCAGTTGTGCCGGAGGAGAAAAATTTGTATGATGAAAAGCAGGAAACGACTGGGGGGTTAACAGTATGCATAAAAAAGATATCATCAGGCTGCTTGAAACGATTGCGGTCTATATGGAACTGAAAGGGGACAACCCGTTTAAAATATCAGCCTTCCGAAAAGCGGCAGCGGCGCTTGAGCAGGATGACCGCAGCCTGTCGGAAATCGACGACATGATGTCTATATCCGGCATCGGAAAAGGCACTTACGGCGTCATTCGTGAATATATGCAGGAAGGTGTGTCCGGCACGCTTCTCCAATTGCAGAAAGAAGTTCCGGAAGGCTTGGTTCCTCTTTTGAAGCTTCCGGGCCTCGGCGGCAAAAAAATCGCCAAGCTGTATCAGGAATTGGGCGTTCATGACGCGGAATCGCTGAAAGAAGCGTGCGAGCAGCAAAAAGTACAGGGGCTCGCCGGTTTCGGCAAAAAAACGGAGGAGAAAATCCTTCAGGCTCTCGGAGAAGCCGGAAAACAGCCGGAACGTTTTCCGATCGGCTATGCGCTCGGCATTGCTTCAGTAATTGAAGAACATTTAGCCCGGCTGACGGATATTCAGAAATATTCCCGGGCCGGCAGTCTCAGAAGAGCGCGGGAAACCGTAAAAGATCTGGATTACATTATCGCTACAGATCATCCGGAGGCTGTCAGAGAACAGCTTCTTTCCCTCCCGAACGTAAAAGACGTGATAGCGAGCGGGGATACAAAAGTATCAGTCATCCTGACCTTTGAATATGAGACGAGTGTGGATTTCCGGCTTGTGACAGAGGAACAGTTTGTCACCACGCTGCATCATTTTACCGGTTCTAAAGATCACAACATTAAAATGCGCCAGCTGGCGAAAGAGCGCGGTGAACGGATCAGCGAATATGGGGTAGAAACTATAGAAACGGGAGACGTCAAAACATTCCCGAGCGAAGAAGCGTTTTACGCCCACTTCGGCCTGCCGTTTATTCCTCCGGAGCTCAGAGAGACCGGGCAGGAGGTCGACACGTACCGGGAAGAAACGGATCTTGTGGAGCATAAAGCGATAAAAGGCGATCTCCACATGCACTCAGCCTGGAGTGACGGCGCTTTTTCCATCAGAGAAATGGCAGAAGCGTGTATGGCAAAAGGCTATCAGTACATGGCGATCACCGACCATTCCCAATATTTAAAGGTAGCCAACGGGTTAACGGCCGAACGGCTCAAAAAACAGGCGGAAGAAATTGACGCGTTAAATGCTGAATTTGAAAATTTTCATATTTTTAAAGGCGTAGAAATGGACATTCTCCCCGACGGTTCGCTCGATTATGATGACAGTGTTCTGTCTGAAATGGATCTTGTCATCGCATCTATTCATTCAAGCTTCAGCCAGCCGGAACATGTCATTATGAAACGGCTTGAACAGGCGCTGACGAATAAGCACGTGGACATTATCGCCCACCCGACGGGACGCCTGATCGGCAGACGGGCCGGCTATGAAGTCGACATCGACATGCTGATTGAACTCGCCGCCAAAACAAATACGGCGCTTGAACTGAATGCAAACCCCGCGCGCCTCGATTTGCGGACTGAGCATCTGATCAAAGCAAATGAAAAAGGCGTGACTTTGGTCATTAATACCGATGCCCATAATATCGAGATGCTCGATGATATGGAAACGGGCGTGACCGCTGCGCGCAAAGGCTGGACGGAAACAAAACATGTGTTAAACGCCCGGCCGCTACACGAGGTCAAAGCATTTCTGACGCGCAATGATTAAGTAAGGAGGATCACAAAACCGTGCAGCAAAAAGTGTTATCATCACTTGAATTTCATAAAGTAAAAGAACAGATTACCGCACATGCCGCCTCATCGCTCGGCCGGGAGAAGCTTCTGCAGCTGAAACCTTTGACGGATCTCTCAGACATCCAAAAACAGCTGGATGAAGTCGAAGAAGCATCCGCGGTCATGCGCTTGAGAGGCCATGCTCCGTTCGGCGGCCTGACAGACATAAGATCCGCTTTACGGCGGGCGGAAATCGGCAGTGTGCTGACGCCGGCGGAATTTACCGAATTGTCCGGGCTGCTGTATGCCGTTAAACAAATGAAGCATTTTATCAGCCAAATGACAGAAGACGGCGTCGGCATTCCGCTGATACAAGCCCATGCAGAAGAGCTGATTACATTAGGCGATTTGGAAAGGGAGATTAACTCCTGCATTGATGACCATGGTGAAGTGCTTGATCATGCGTCTCCCGCTTTAAGGGGAATCCGCACGCAGCTCAGGACGCTTGAATCAAGAGTCAGAGACCGGCTTGAATCGATGCTGCGTTCATCTTCCGCTTCTAAAATGCTGTCTGACACCATCGTTACGATTCGGAATGACCGCTTTGTCATCCCGGTCAAACAGGAATACAGATCAAGCTACGGCGGAATTGTCCACGATACATCTTCATCCGGTGCGACACTGTTTATTGAACCGCAGGCGATCGTAGATATGAACAACTCGCTTCAGCAGGCGAAAGTAAAAGAAAAACAGGAAATCGAACGAATTCTCCGAATGCTGACGGAGCATACGGCTGAACACACACAAGAAATCGCTCACAATGTGGAAGTGCTGCAGACACTGGATTTCATTTTCGCCAAAGCGAGATACGCAAAAGCAATGAAGGCGACAAAACCACTCATGAACGGAGACGGTTTTATCCGGCTGAAAAAAGCGCGCCATCCGCTGCTGCCCCAAGATCAAGTCGTGGCCAACGATATTGAACTGGGCGGAGATTACTCAACGATCGTTATCACGGGACCGAATACGGGCGGTAAAACCGTTACGTTAAAAACACTCGGGCTGCTGACGATAATGGCGCAGGCGGGATTGCACATACCGGCTGATGAAGGATCGGAAGCAGCCGTATTTGACAATGTGTTTGCCGATATCGGCGATGAACAGTCGATCGAACAAAGTCTGAGTACGTTCTCATCCCACATGGTCAATATCGTCAATATTTTAAAAGACGTGTCTGAAAACAGTCTTGTGCTGTTTGATGAACTCGGTGCCGGAACAGATCCGCAGGAAGGAGCGGCGCTTGCCATGAGCATCCTTGACGAAGTTCACCGGACAAACGCCAGAGTGCTTGCGACAACCCATTATCCGGAACTGAAAGCATACGGATATAACAGACAAGGCGTCATGAATGCCAGCGTTGAATTTGACATCGAAACGCTTTCGCCTACTTATAAGCTTCTGATCGGAGTGCCGGGCCGAAGCAACGCATTTGAAATCTCAAGACGCCTTGGGCTTCCGGAGCATATCATCGGCCAGGCGAAGTCAGAAATGACCGCCGAACATAACGAAGTCGATCTGATGATCGCATCGCTTGAAAAAAGCAAAAAAAGAGCGGATGAAGAACTTTCTGAAACCGAATCAATCAGAAAAGAAGCAGAAAAACTGCACAAAGAGCTTCAGCAGCAAATCATTGAGCTGAACGCCCAAAAAGATAAAATGATGGAAGAAGCCGAACAGAAAGCTGCGGAAAAACTGGAAGCCGCCGCAAAAGAAGCCGAACAGATCATCCGCGAACTCCGGTCCATCAAGCAAGAACACAGATCCTTTAAGGAACACGAGCTGATTGACGCCAAAAAACGTCTCGGAGACGCGATGCCGGCTTTTGAAAAATCAAAGCAGCCGGAAAGAAAAACAGAGAAAAAACGCGAGCTGAAGCCGGGCGACGAAGTAAAGGTGCTCACATTCGGACAAAAAGGGGCGCTGCTTGAGAAAACCGGCGAGAAAGAATGGAACGTCCAAATCGGCATCCTCAAAATGAAGGTGAAGGAAAAAGATCTTGAGTTTCTCAAATCGGCTCCTGAACCGAAAAAAGAAAAAGCAATCACCGCCGTAAAAGGGAAGGATTATCACGTATCCCTTGAACTTGACCTCAGGGGAGAGCGTTACGAAAACGCCCTCAGCCGCGTCGAAAAATATTTAGATGACGCGGTGCTTGCCGGCTATCCGAGAGTGTCCATCATTCACGGAAAAGGCACGGGCGCCCTCCGAAAAGGGGTGCAGGATCTTCTGAAAAACCACCGCAGCGTGAAAAGCTCGCGGTTCGGGGAAGCGGGAGAAGGAGGATCAGGCGTAACGATTGTCGAACTAAAATAAAAAGGGAGTAAACGTCATGAATGCTTTTTGGGAAAATGAGCTTGTTGAAATCGCGGCTTATTACAGTGTAGCCGTCTTGTGTCTCGTCATTTTTCTGACCGTGTTTGAATTGGTGACATCCTATAAAAACTGGGTGGAAATCCAAAAAGGCAATCTTGCGGTGGCAATGGCGACCGGAGGGAAAATTCTCGGTATCGCAAATGTCTTTCAGCACAGCATCGCCCAGCATAATTCGCTTTTGCAAATGATCGGCTGGGGCGTATACGGATTTATTATGCTTTTAATCAGCTATTTTATCTTTGAATTTCTGACGCCCCGGTTTAAAATTGATAAAGAAATTGAAAAAGATAACAGAGCTGTCGGCTTTATTTCATTTGTCATCTCAGTCGGCCTGTCATTTGTGGTGGCCGCCGGGATTTAAGGGGACGGGGAAAAATGGAGAAGCTTGCGAAAGTGCTGCTGTCGGCAGCGGGAATTTTTCTGTTCATCGGACTTATTTATCTGGTCATGACATCTTAATACTGAAAAAAGGCTGCCGAACTAGAATCGGCGGCCTTTTTTATTGAGAATACCAGTTTATGCAGGCCGTATCAGAGCAAATGACGGCTTCCCAATTCATGGCGCGGATGACAGACGGCATGTCTTGATCTTCCATGAGAAAGAGTGTCGTAAAAGAATCATATATGCTCATAAAAGCGGTGCGCCGTTTTTCGTCGGCAATGATCATGTCAGCCAGCAGCAATTCGCATACATCCGAAGCCGCCGTTTGATTGAGTGAAAATATGCCTTTCTCTTCGACAGGCTCATAATAAGTGCAGCGCTTTATGCCTTTTGAACGGAACACATCCAAAAGTCCCGGAATTAAAAATGGTGAAGTAATATCGTCGCTCGGCAAGTACAGATCGGGATGATGAAGCCGATTTAACAGCTCGGCGGATTCAGGATGTGCATATTCATCCCGCAGTGCCATGACAGCAGTCATAAGCGCAAGCGCCGTCTCTTTTTCAGAGCGCAATCCGCAAACGGTCATGACGGATTTCCAGGAAACGGGTCTGCCCATCGCGATGATCTCCTCATCACTCGGATACATATGTTCATAAGGCCGCTTGCGCTTTTGCTCTTCCCACCCATCAGGCATCCGGACAAAGGGATGGAGCAAAAAGGCGGCCGACGTAAACGGCTTCGGCAGCTGGCGCAGGATAGGAACTCCCTCTTCAAAATGCAGCGTTTCCAGCAAACTCAACACCTCCTGAAACTCGAAATTTCACATGAAACGCTTTCCAATTCCAATCACCCTTCTGCTATAATAATAGCGTATAGGAAAACAGAAGGGAGAGGTATTATGCAGTCTGAAAAGCCATGGCTTTCTCAATATCCCGAAGAGATTCCGCATGAGCTTGAATTTACCGATCAAACCCTGCCATCCAATCTGACAAACTCCGCAGCTCAATTCCCGAACCACACCGCCATTTATTTTCTCGGAAAAAAACTCACATTCCAAGACGTTCTCACAGATTCGTTAAAGCTAGCCGCTTTTTTACGCAAAACAGGCCTGAAAAAAGGGGACAGAGCCGCCATTATGCTGCCCAATTGTCCGCAGTCGGTCATCGCTTTTTACGGCGTATTGTTTGCCGGCGGCATTGTCGTTCAGACCAACCCTCTCTACACGGAACACGAGCTTGAGTATCAGCTGAAAGACAGTGCGCCGCGCGTGATCATCACCCTCGATATGCTGTTTCCGAAAGTGATAAAAATGAAAACGTTATCACTCGTCGAACGCATTATTACAACGAGTATAAAAGACTTTTTGCCGTTTCCGAAAAATATGCTGTATACGCTCACACAAAAACAGCAGGTGCATATTGATTATGACGGCTGCGAACAAATTCACAAATTAGCGGATATTTTAAAAAACGAAAAAGCGGAGGAAGCGGAGCCATTTGATATTGACCCTGCGCATGACATCGCCGTGCTTCAATACACGGGCGGAACAACCGGCTATCCGAAAGGTGTCATGCTCACACACCGGAACATTCAGGCCAATACAGAAATGTGCGCCGCCTGGATGTACAAAATGAAAAAGGGAGCCGAAAAGGTGCTCGGCATCGTGCCTTTTTTTCATGTGTACGGATTGACCGCCGTGCTCAATTTTTCCATTATGCAGGGATGTGAAATGATCCTTCTTCCCAAATTCAATCCTTTGGATACCTTGAAAACAATCGACAGGCTGAAGCCGACGGTTTTTCCCGGGGCGCCGACGATTTACATCGGGCTGTTGCATCATCCGGAGCTGAATAAATATGATCTGTCCTCCATTGAAAACTGTCCGAGCGGTTCAGCGGCGCTGCCGGTTGAGGTCAAACAGAAATTTGAAAAAGTGACCGGAGGAAAGCTTGTGGAAGGCTACGGATTATCCGAAGCATCACCGGTTACCCATTCAAACTTCATCTGGGGAAAAAACAAACCCGGCAGCATCGGCTGTCCCTGGCCCAATACCGACGCCGGAATCTATTCAGAAGAAAAAGGCGGGCTTGCGGAGCCGTATGAACACGGCGAGCTGATTGTAAAAGGCCCTCAAGTCATGAAAGGATACTGGAATAAGCAGGAGGAGACCGCGCGTGTCATCAGAGACGGCTGGCTGTTTACCGGAGATATGGGATATATGGATGAGGAAGGATTTTTCTACATCGCCGACAGGAAAAAAGACATCATCATTGCCGGCGGATACAACATTTACCCCCGAGAGGTGGAAGAGGCGCTGTATGAGCATGAAGCCGTTCAGGAAATCGTCGTAGCGGGCGTTCCTGATTCCTACAGGGGGGAAACGGTGAAAGCATTTATCGTTTTGAAAAAAGGCGCCGAGGCAGATGCCGATGAGCTTGATGCGTTTGCAAGAGAGCGGCTTGCGCCGTACAAAGTCCCGAAGCTTTACGAATTCAGAAAAGAGCTTCCGAAAACGGCCGTCGGAAAAATATTAAGAAGGCGTTTAGTCGAAGAGGAAGATGCTTCCCGTGAAAACAAGGTGCCTTAAAAGAAAAACTTGACAAAATCCGGATTCCTTTTTATCATGAAGTTATGAATGAATAGTCATTCATTTATCGAAGGAAGGAACGATGACATTGAACCAAAAACGGCCAAAGTATATGCAGATTATTGATGCAGCAGTAGAAGTCATAGCGGAAAACGGCTATCACCAATCACAGGTGTCCAAAATCGCCAAGCAGGCCGGCGTTGCGGACGGCACCATCTATTTATATTTCAAAAACAAAGAGGATATACTCATTTCTCTTTTTAAAGAAAAGATGGGCCAGTTCATTGAACGCATGGAAGAAGAAGTGAAAGAAAAAACGACGGCAAAAGAAAAACTCGCTCTCGTTATTAAGCAGCATTTCACACTGCTCGGCAATGACCGCCACCTCGCGATTGTGACCCAGCTTGAGCTCAGACAGTCGAATATCAAGCTGCGCCTGAAAATCAATGATATTTTAAAAGGTTATTTAAACATGCTGGACACCATTTTGACCGAAGGAATCAAGTCGGGGGAATGGAAAGACAATCTCGACGTCCGCCTCGCCCGGCAGATGATATTCGGGACGATAGATGAAACAGTGACAACATGGGTGATGAACGATCAGAAATATGATCTTCCGGATTTGTCAGACAAGGTATTGGAGCTGTTGGTGTCAGGGATTCATCAAAACTAAAGGGGGTTGACGGATGAACAGCCTTTCGATGGCGGTAGAACAATCTGTTGCGGTGATCACCATTAATCATCAGCCGGCCAACGCGCTGTCCGGTGCGGTTTTAGATGAGTTGTCCGGTCTGTTCGACCGGTGTGAAACGGATGACAGCGTCAGAAGCATCATCATTCGCGGTGAGGGAAAATTTTTCTCGGCGGGCGCCGATATAAAGGAATTTACGTCGCTTGAAAATCTTGAGCAATCTTCTGCCATGGCGGATAAAGGCCAGCAGCTGATGGAAAGAATTGAAGGGTTTCCGAAGCCCGTTATCGCAGCGATTCACGGCGCTGCGCTCGGCGGCGGTCTTGAGCTAGCCATGGCCTGCCATATCAGAATCGCTACATTGGATGCAAAGCTCGGCCTGCCCGAGCTGAATCTCGGCATTATTCCGGGCTTTGCCGGGACGCAGCGGCTTCCCCGGTACGTCGGTACGGCGAAAGCGCTTGAAATGATCGGCACTTCAGAACCTGTGACCGGAGAAGAAGCGCTCAGCCTCGGCCTTATCACGATAGGCGCCGAACATGAGGAAGAGCTGCTGCAAAAAGCGAAAACGCTCGCGGGCAAATTTGCGGAAAAAAGCCCGCAGTCGATGGCTTATCTGCTTGAGCTCCTTTATTCAAACAAGATCTATTCTTATGACGGCGGCTTAAAGCTTGAAGCAAAGCGCTTTGGGGAAGCATTTGCATCAGATGACGCAAAAGAAGGCATTCAGGCATTTCTCGAAAAAAGAAAGCCTCAATTCGGTGGGCGAAGATAAAGGGGATAAGATTATGAATCTATTTGTACTGATGAAACGGACGTTTGACACAGAAGAGAAAATCGTCATTGAAGCAGGAAAGATTCAGGAGGACGGGGCCGAATTTATCATTAATCCGTATGATGAATACGCCATTGAAGAAGCCATTCAGCTGAAGGAAGAGCACGGCGGAACCGTTACCGCCGTAACCGTCGGCGGAGAAGATGCGGAGAAAGAACTGAGAACCGCCCTTGCGATGGGCTGTGACCAGGCGGTGTTAATCAATATTGAAGATGACCTGAGCGATCCTGACCAATACTCCATTTCAACTATCTTATATCATTACTTCAAGGACCGGGAATATGATCTGATTCTCGGCGGAAATGTCGCGATTGACGGCGGTTCAGGCCAAGTGGCTCCAAGGCTTGCCGAACTGCTGAACATTCCTTGCGTCACAACGATCACAAAACTGACAATCAGCGGCGATGAAGCTGTGGCAGAGAAAGACAATGAAGGGGATACCGAAATCATTAAAACCTCACTTCCTTTAGTCATCACGGCACAGCAAGGCTTAAACGAGCCGCGCTATCCGTCGCTTCCGGGCATTATGAAGGCGAAGAAAAAACCGCTGGAAGAACTTGAGCTCGATGATCTCGACATTGATGAAGATGAAGCCGCACCGAAGCTCAAAACGATCGAACGTTTTCTGCCGCCGCAAAAAGAAGCGGGCAGACTGATCGAAGGAGAAGCCGCTGAGCAGGCGAAAGAGCTTGTGTCACTGCTGAGAAAAGAAGCCAAAGTCGTATAAACCGATATTAAAGAAACTGGGGGATGTCAGAATGGGAAAAAAAGTGATCGTACTCGGAGAAATTCGTGACGGCGCCTTACGGAACGTCACCTTTGAAGCCATAGCCGCAGGCAAAACCATTTCCGGCGGAGGAGATGTCATCGGCGTACTGATGGGAAAAGGCGCGGCTGATGCAGCACCGGAACTCATTCAGTACGGCGCCGACAAAGTATTTACGGCCGATGCGCCGGGGCTTTCTCAGTATACGGCGGACGGATATGCCGCGGTTCTCGGGGATCTGATCGAAAATGAAAAGCCTGATGCGGTCATTTTCGGCCACACTTCTATGGGAAAAGATTTGTCACCTAAGCTTGCGGCCCGGTTTGAAACGGGGCTGATCTCAGACAGCACGGATGTAAGCGTTACCGGAGACAACATCGTTTTTACAAGACCGATTTATTCGGGCAAAGCCTTTGAACAGGTGATTTCAACCGATCCGTTCATTTTGGCGACAATTCGGCCGAATAATATTCAGGCATTAGAAAAAGACGCGAACCGGACGGGTGATATTGAAGAGCTTGCGGCACCTCCGGCAGATTTGCGGACGGTCATTGAAGAAGTAGTCAAAAAAACGGCGGACGGCGTGGATTTATCAGAAGCGAAAATTATCGTAGCAGGCGGCCGCGGTGTAAAAAGCAAAGATGGATTTGAACCGTTAAAAGAACTTGCCGAGGTGCTCGGAGCAGCGGTGGGCGCTTCACGCGGCGCGTGTGACGCGGACTATTGCGATTATTCCCTTCAAATCGGCCAGACGGGAAAAGTCGTCACGCCGGATTTGTATATCGCCTGCGGAATTTCCGGAGCGATTCAGCACTTGGCGGGCATGTCAAACAGTAAGGTCATCGTTGCCATTAACAAAGACCCGGAAGCAGAAATATTTAAAATAGCGGACTACGGAATTGTCGGCGATTTGTTCGAAGTGGTTCCGCTTCTGACCCAGGAATTTAAAAATGCCAATATTCATTCATAATTAAAACCCTCTGGCTTATTTGTCAGAGGGTTTTGATTTGTGTTAATTAGTTCGGACAAATTATAGATTAATAAAACAACGGATTGACATGTACGAACCAATGTAATAAGCTTTTGTAAAGCGCTTACAAACTTATCCATACAGCATTCATCCCAGATAGATTGTCTCTAGTGCTTTCATTCTTATTAAGGGGAAGGAATGATCAAGTTTGTCTCACAATACGGCAGTCATTCAAACTGATATCACACGGGGAACCATTAATAAAAACATATACGGACATTTCGCGGAACATCTGGGAAGAGGCATATATGAGGGCATCTGGGTCGGAAAAGATTCCGATATTCCGAATACCGGCGGGATCAGGACGGATGTCGCCGACGCCCTCAAACAGCTTCAGATTCCCGTCCTCAGATGGCCGGGCGGCTGTTTTGCAGATGAATACCATTGGGCAAACGGCGTAGGGAAACGCAAAACCATGCTGAATACCCATTGGGGCGGGACGATTGATTCCAATGAATTCGGCACGCACGAGTTTATGATGCTTTGTGAACTGCTCGGCTGCGAACCGTACATCGCCGGAAACGTCGGCAGCGGAACGGTTAAAGAAATGGCTGATTGGATTGAATACATGACGTTTGAAGCGGGCACGCCGATGTCCGACTGGAGAAAAGAAAACGGGCGGGAAAAACCGTGGAAGCTGAAATATTTCGGAATAGGAAATGAGAACTGGGGCTGCGGCGGAAACATGCATCCTGAGTATTATGCCGACCTTTACAGAAACTTTCAAACCTATGTCCGCAATTACAGCGGTAATGAAATCTATAAAATTGCCGGCGGCGCGAATGTCGACGATTACCGCTGGACTGAAACTTTAATGAAAAAAGCCGCTGATCTCATGGACGGGCTGAGCCTTCATTATTACACAATACCGGGCGACTTCTGGAAGGGGAAAGGATCAGCGACGGAGTTTTCGGAAGATGAATGGTTCATCACGATGAAAAAAGCGGCGCATATGGATGAATTGATCACAAGGCACAGTGCCATCATGGATCAGTACGATCCCGAAAAAAGAGTCGGGCTGATCATTGATGAATGGGGCACGTGGCTTGATCCTGAGCCGGGCACGAATCCGGGCTTTCTGTATCAGCAGAATACGATCCGCGACGCCCTTGTCGCAGCCACGCATTTTCACATTTTTCATCAGCACGCAGACCGCGTACAGATGGCCAATATCGCGCAAACCGTCAATGTGCTTCAGGCAATGATCCTGACAAAAGGGAAAGACATGCTGTTGACGCCGACGTATCATGTGTTTGATATGTTTAAGGTGCATCAGGACACTTCTCTTTTGGCGACAGAAACAAAAGCAGCCGGGTACGAATGGAATGACGGCCGGCTCCCGCAAGTCAGCATTTCAGCGTCCAAACAGCAAAACGGAGACATACATATCAGCATTTGCAATATCGATCATCTGCACAAAGCTGATGTGAAGATTGAACTGCGGGGCATGAAAAAGACAGGGAAGCCTTCAGGAACGATTCTGCACGCGGAAAAAATAAATGCCCATAATACATTCAGCAGTCCGGAAAACGTCAAACCGAAGCCGTTTTCCGGGTTTGCTCAAAAGGGCGGAAAACTTGAGGCGGAGCTTCCTCCGATGGCGGTTGTATTAATCACGCTGCCTGCGGACCCATCTTAAGTTTTGAACGCCCGCCGCCCGGTTATAATATACTGTATAAAAAAGATTATTTCCGGCGGGTTCGGGAGAAAATAATATAAGCATTAAATTAGCATGAACGAATGGGAGATGCTATACTAAAAATCATCATTTGACAATTGGAGGAATAACAAAATGGCTATCGTAAAAGCAACTGATCAATCGTTCTCAGCTGAAACAAGTGAAGGTGTCGTATTGGCTGATTTCTGGGCTCCTTGGTGCGGACCTTGTAAAATGATCGCGCCCGTTCTTGAAGAGCTCGATCAAGAAATGGGAGACAAACTGAAAATCGTCAAAATCGACGTGGATGAAAACCAAGAAACTGCCGGTAAATACGGCGTCATGAGCATCCCGACACTTCTCGTATTGAAAGACGGAGAAGTCGTTGAAACATCTGTCGGTTTCAAACCGAAAGAAGCTCTTGAAGAGCTTGTAAACAAACATCTGTAAGCCGAAAGCTTCCGTTACGGCAGGGCGATTCCTTTTAAAGGGAATCGCCTTTTTTGATCTTCCAAAAGCTGAGAATGGAGAAAAACAAATGTTCGTGATACACTGAATGGACACGAGAAATGAATGTAAGGAAGGGTAACGTATGAATAAACAACTGAAAGAAAAGCTGGCCCTCCTTCCCGATCAGCCGGGCTGTTATTTAATGAAAGACCGTCAAAAAACAGTCATCTACGTGGGGAAAGCGAAAGTCTTGAAAAACAGGGTGCGGTCTTATTTCACCGGTTCTCATGACGCAAAAACCCAACGGCTTGTGACGGAGATTGAGGACTTTGAATATATCGTGACTTCCTCCAATCTTGAAGCGCTTATTTTGGAAATGAATCTGATTAAAAAATACGATCCGAAATACAATGTCATGCTGAAAGATGATAAAACCTATCCCTTTATTAAAATCACCCATGAACGCCATCCTCGGCTGATTGTCACTCGGAATGTCAAAAAAGACAAGGGACGCTATTTCGGCCCGTATCCGAATGTGCAGGCGGCGCGGGAAACGAAAAAACTGCTGGACCGCCTTTACCCGCTCAGGAAATGCTCAAAGCTTCCGGACCGCGTCTGTCTTTATTATCATCTCGGACAATGCCTCGCCCCATGTGTAAAGGATATATCTGAGGAGACAAACCGCGAGATTGTTGAAGACATCACCCGTTTTTTAAAGGGAGGGCATAACGAAATCAAAAAAGAGCTCGAAGCGAAAATGGCAGAAGCGGCGGAAAAGCTTGAATTTGAACGGGCTAAAGAATTCCGCGACCAGCTTGCTCACATCGAATCGACGATGGAGAAGCAGAAAATGACCATGAATGACCTTCTGGACCGCGATGTGTTTGCATATGCCTACGATAAAGGCTGGATGTGCGTCCAAGTCTTTTTCATTCGCCAAGGAAAACTGATCGAACGCGACGTCAGCATGTTTCCGATGTATCAGGAAGCGGATGAAGAATTTCTGACCTTCATCGGCCAGTTCTACTCTAAAAACAATCACTTTCTGCCTAAGGAAATTCTGGTGCCTGACAGCGTTGACAGGGACATGATCACCGAGCTGCTGGAAACCGCCGTGCATCAGCCGAAAAAAGGCCCGAAAAAAGAGCTGCTTTTGCTTGCGCACAAAAATGCGAAAATCGCTCTGCGGGAAAAATTCTCGTTAATCGAGCGGGATGAGGAACGGTCAATCGGTGCAGCCGAACGGCTCGGCGAAGCGCTGAATATTTACACGCCGCATCGGATTGAAGCGTTTGACAACTCCAATATTCAAGGCACAAACCCCGTATCGGCCATGATTGTCTTTATTGACGGAAAACCGAATAAAAAGGAATACCGCAAATATAAAATTAAAACCGTAACAGGGCCGGATGATTACGGTTCAATGAGGGAAGTCGTCAGAAGAAGGTACACGAGGGTGCTCCGCGAAAACCTTCCGCTGCCGGATTTAATCATCATTGACGGCGGAAAAGGGCAGATTAACGCGGCGCGCGACGTGCTCGAGAATGAGCTCGGCCTTGATGTACCGGTAGCGGGATTGGCGAAAGATGATAAACACCGAACATCCAACCTTTTGATCGGCGACCCGCTTGAACCGGTGTTTCTGGAGCGGAACAGCCAAGAGTTTTACCTGCTTCAGCGTATTCAGGACGAAGTTCACCGTTTTGCGATCAGCTTTCACAGACAGATCCGGGGAAAAAGCGTCTTTCAATCCGTTCTGGATGATATCCCCGGAATCGGCGAAAAACGCAAAAAAATGCTCTTAAAACATTTCGGATCTGTCAAAAAGATGAAGGAAGCAAGCCTTGACGATATCAAAAAAGCGGGTGTGCCGGCCGCGGCGGCCCAGCTGCTGTTTGAAAAATTAAAAAAATAGTATTGTGCTTTTCTGAAAAATCTGCTAGAATGTGAACTAATTTCATAAGATCGTGTTATATGGTGAAGATAGAGGTGCGAACTTCAATAGTAAGCCTTTGGAGAATGATGGATTCTGCGAAAAAGGCTGAAAGGGGAGCGTCGCCGAAGTGTATCACATCCCATCGGTGTGATTTGCTGGCCTTGCATTAAATAAATGTAAGGCTGTCAAGAATTCATTTTCTTGGAGGGCTATCTCGTTGTTCATAATCAATCGTAATGATATGAAAAAGCAATGAGAGCTATTCCTCTCATTGCTTTTTTTATTGTGGACAAAACGCTCTTTTCTCCTCACCCGCACGAACCAAAATGTAAAGGGTGGTCTAGTATGGGTCTTATCGTACAAAAATTCGGAGGCACTTCCGTCGGCTCTGCCGAAAAAATTCAAAATGCCGCAAATCGCGCCATTGCTGAAAAGCAAAAAGGCCATGATGTCGTAGTCGTCGTTTCGGCAATGGGAAAATCAACCGACGCGCTCGTTAACCTCGCGGCTGAAATCACATCTGAACCAAGCAGACGCGAGATGGATATGCTTTTGTCTACGGGAGAGCAGGTCACGATTTCGCTTTTGGCCATGGCGCTTCAGGAAAAAGGATATGACGCCGTCTCTTATACGGGCTGGCAGGCGGGTGTCCGCACGGAAGCCGTTCACGGTAATGCGAGAATTACGGATATTGATATCACGGCGATTCGTTCGCAGCTTGCAGAAGGCAAAATTACAGTCGTTGCCGGTTTTCAGGGCGTAACGGAAGACGGAGGCATCACGACGCTCGGACGGGGCGGTTCCGATACGACGGCGGTCGCTCTTGCAGCAGCGCTGGAAGCGGATAAATGCGACATTTATACAGATGTTCCGGGCGTATTTACGACAGATCCGCGGTATGTCCGGTCAGCGAGAAAACTGGCGGGAATTTCTTATGATGAAATGCTGGAGCTTGCAAATCTAGGAGCGGGTGTTCTTCACCCGCGGGCGGTTGAGTTCGCGAAAAACTACCAAGTGCCTTTGGAAGTGCGGTCAAGTACGGAACATGAAGCTGGAACATTAATTGAGGAGGAATCATCAATGGAGCAGAATTTAATCGTCAGAGGAATTGCATTTGAAGACCAGATCACGAGGGTGTCCGTTACGGGCCTTGCAAGCGGATTGACAACACTTTCAACAATCTTCACCGCGCTGGCAAAACGAAACATCAACGTTGACATTATTATTCAGACACAGTCGGACGATGGGGAAGCGGATATTTCTTTCTCAGTGAAAACGGAAGATGCCGCGCAAACGGTCGCCGTGCTTGAAGAATATAAAAACGCGCTTGACTATGAAAAAATTGAAACCGAAAGAAAACTGGCGAAAGTCTCCATTGTCGGGTCGGGCATGGTTTCAAATCCCGGCGTCGCCGCGGACATGTTTGCCGTACTGGCGGAAAAAAATGTACAAGTCAAAATGGTGAGCACATCTGAAATAAAAGTATCAGCGGTTGTCAGCGAAAATGATATGGTGAAAGCGGTCGAAGCGCTTCATGATGCGTTTGAGCTTTCTAAACAGCCGTCTGCCGTATAAACGGGCAGGCAAAAAGGCGGGACTTGGAGTCACCGCCTTTTTTCAATTATACAGGGTCCTTCATATCCCATTTTACAGTCAGGACGACTTTATCCGCTCTCTTTTTTACCTGTTCATAAGATTCTGCAATCTGATCGTTCATCAATTGAATCTGTTCGGCTATAAAACCGGCTTCAAGCTGAAAACAAGGCTCTTTCTGATGTTTGAGCCTGCTGGATACGAGCGGTCCTTCCAGTTCGAATTCCAGTTCTTGTTTTTTTGATCCTGCGTTTGTCAAAGTTCCCCAGCCGGCTTTTTCAAAAAAGGCGGGGATTTCTTCCCACGATTGAAGAGGAAATTTGCGGGCGAGGCGTTTTCCCGCCCAATACATCATCGATGAATGCTCCGGGCCGAGGATATCCGGAAGCACGATTTCCCGGATTAATTCGTAGCCGTATGCGCTGACGTCGAGTTCAGTTAAAGGTTCTAAAGCTGCTTCATAATTATTCTTCATATTATGTATTCCCCTCTCTCCTTCGTTTATTATAGCTTAAACATGGGGGAGGATTACAGGATGATCCTATAAAACACGCGAAAAAATGTGAGAAAGATATCGCAGGAAAATAAAATTTTCCCTCCAGATAATCAATTCCGAAAATTATAATTTATGTACACGTTTTCTTGACGCCCTTTTGAGGGAGGAGTAAAATGAAATTGTCAATAAATTTTAATAAAGTGCTTACAATTGAAACGAAGTGGGGGCAGAGATTTTAGTACATTTCGCACTTAAATCAAACAGGGGGTAAAGTAATGTCTGGGAACAGAGAGTTTTATTTTCGAAGATTGCATTCCTTGCTCGGTGTTATTCCGGTCGGCATCTTTTTGATCCAGCATTTAGTCGTCAACCAATTTGCCGCAAGGGGAGCGGATGCGTTTAACAAGGCGGCCGGCTTTATGGACAGTCTGCCGTTCAGGTATGCGTTAGAAATTTTTATTATTTTCTTACCTTTAATTTATCATGCGGTTTACGGTGTGTACATAGCATTTACTGCGAAAAACAACGCTGGCCACTACAGTTATTTCAGAAACTGGATGTTTGTGCTTCAGCGTGTCACTGGTATTCTCACCCTTATTTTCGTCAGCTGGCATGTATGGCAGACGCGGATTGCCGCGCAGATGGGCGCTGAAGTCAACTTCGATATGATGGCGAATATTCTGAGCTCGCCGTTTATGCTCGGTTTTTATATTGTAGGCGTTTTATCGGTCATTTTCCACTTTTCAAACGGCTTATGGTCTTTTGCGGTCACATGGGGGATCACGGTCACGCCGCGTTCTCAAAGAATTTCGACTTACGTGACGCTGATTATATTTTTAGCGCTTTCATACGTAGGTTTAAAAGCGATTTTTGCGTTTGTGTAAGAGAACTAGATTACTAGAGGGAGAGGGGCTATCATGAGTCAATCAAGCATTATCGTAGTCGGCGGGGGTCTTGCCGGCCTCATGGCGACAATTAAAGCAGCGGAATCAGGCACGGCCGTTAAATTGTTTTCCATCGTTCCGGTCAAACGCTCTCACTCGGTCTGCGCGCAGGGCGGGATAAACGGAGCTGTCAACACAAAAGGGGAAGGAGACTCTCCGTTTGAGCATTTTGATGACACGGTATACGGAGGCGACTTTTTGGCAAACCAGCCTCCTGTAAAAGCGATGTGTGAAGCGGCGCCGTCCATTATCCACTTATTGGACCGCATGGGGGTTATGTTTAACAGAACGCCGGAAGGGCTCTTGGACTTCCGCCGTTTCGGGGGTACACAGCATCACAGAACCGCATATGCGGGAGCGACGACGGGTCAGCAGCTTCTTTACGCACTGGACGAGCAGGTGCGCAGATATGAAGTGGCGGGTCTTGTCACAAAATATGAAGGCTGGGAATTCCTCGGCGCGGTTCTTGACGATGAGCGCACGTGCCGCGGTATCGTAGCCCAAAATCTGACCAATATGCAAATCGAGTCATTCCGTTCTGACGCCGTTATTATGGCGACGGGAGGTCCCGGAATCGTATTCGGCAAATCAACAAACAGCATGATCAACACGGGATCTGCCGCATCAATCGTCTATCAGCAGGGCGCTTATTATGCAAACGGCGAATTTATCCAAATTCACCCGACAGCAATCCCGGGGGACGATAAACTGCGTCTGATGAGTGAATCGGCGCGCGGCGAGGGCGGAAGAGTCTGGACGTATAAAGACGGAAAACCTTGGTACTTCCTTGAGGAAAAATATCCGGCTTATGGAAACCTCGTGCCGCGGGATATTGCGACACGTGAAATCTTTGACGTGTGCGTGAATCAGAAACTCGGCATCAACGGTGAAAACATGGTGTATCTCGATCTGTCGCACAAAGATCCGAAAGAGCTTGACGTTAAGCTTGGCGGCATTATCGAAATCTATGAAAAATTCATGGGCGATGACCCGCGCAAGCTTCCGATGAAAATTTTCCCTGCCGTTCACTATTCAATGGGCGGACTGTGGGTTGATTATGATCAGATGACAAGCATCCGCGGACTGTTCGCAGCGGGAGAATGTGATTATTCAATGCACGGAGGAAACCGTTTAGGGGCGAACTCTCTGCTTTCCGCTATCTACGGTGGAATGGTGGCCGGACCGAATGCGGTGAAATATGTTTCCGGACTTGAAACATCAGCGGAAGACCTGTCTTCTTCATTATTTGATTCCTATGTGAAAAAAGAAGAAGAAAAATGGGCCGATATCATGAAGATGGACGGCGACGAAAATGCTTACGTGCTTCACCGTGAGCTCGGAGAATGGATGACGGCCAACGTCACGGTGGTCCGCCACAACGACAAGCTTTTGAAAACGGATGACAAAATCCAAGAGCTGATGGAACGCTTTAAGAAAATCAATATCAACGATACGACAAAATGGAGCAACCAAGGGGCGATGTTCACCCGCCAGTTCTCCAATATGCTTCAGCTTGCCAGAGTCATCACGCTCGGCGCATATAACCGAAATGAAAGCCGGGGAGCGCACTATAAACCGGATTTCCCTGAAAGAAATGACGATGAGTGGCTCAAAACGACGATGGCTAAACATGCCGGTCCGTTTGAAGCTCCGGAATTTGAATATCAGGATGTCGATGTATCACTGATTGCGCCCCGTAAACGCGACTACTCGAAGAAGAAGGTGGCGAAATAATCATGAGTGAGAAAAAGATACGGTTTATCATTACACGTCAGGATACGCCCGAAAGCGCGCCATACGATGAAGAATTCGAAATCAATTACCGCCCGAATCTGAACGTGATTTCCGCCCTGATGGAAATCCGCAGAAACCCCGTGAATGCAAAAGGAGAGAAAACCACTCCGGTCGCATGGGACATGAACTGTCTTGAAGAAGTATGCGGCGCCTGCTCCATGGTCATCAATGGGAGACCTCGCCAGTCATGCACGGCGCTGATTGATAAGCTGGAACAGCCGATCCGTCTGAAGCCGATGAAAACATTCCCGGTTGTCCGTGACCTTCAGGTTGACCGCAGCAGAATGTTTGATTCACTGAAAAAAGTGAAAGCATGGGTGCCGATTGACGGAACTTACGATTTGGGGCCGGGGCCGAGAATGCCGGAAAAACGCCGCCAGTGGGCATATGAATTGTCTAAATGCATGACATGCGGCGTCTGCCTCGAAGCCTGCCCGAACGTCAACAGCAAGTCGAAATTCATGGGGCCTGCCCCGATGTCGCAAGTGCGTCTGTTTAACGCCCATCCGACGGGCGCGATGAACAAAGCAGAACGTTTAGAAGCGTTAATGACAGACGGCGGCCTCGGAGATTGCGGGAATTCACAAAACTGTGTTCAATCCTGCCCGAAAGGCATTCCGCTTACGACTTCAATCGCTGCTTTGAACAGAGATACCAATTTACAAGCATTCCGTAATTTCTTCGGAAGCGACAGAGTATAAGAAAGAGAAAAAGAGCCTCTTCCGCACGGGAGAGGTTTTTTTATAAGGAGCTGAAGGTGATGAAACAACCGCAATATATTGATATCCCGTTTGAAGAATGGAGACAGTCGTTTTCTTTCTTTACTGAAGTATCGGTTCGTTTTTCAGAAACGGATATGTTCGGCCATATGAATAATGTAACCCCTTTCATCTATTTTGAAGAAGCACGGATCGCTTATTTTAAACAGCGAGGCATAACGGCTCAAAACTCGGAAACGATGACGGTCGTCGCAAGCCAGCAGTGTGACTATATGCGTCAGGTGATGCCGTATGAAAATCTGCGGATTTATGTGAAAGCAAGCGCTGCCGGAAATGCGTCCGTCACCCTTCATTACCTTGGAGAAAATGAGTCGGGCCTCCCGTGCTTTACAGGTTCCGTCGTTATGGTTCAAGTGTCGAAGGAAAGCGGCAAAGCGGTCAGCTGGACGGAGCGGGAGAAAGGCATTCTGCTCGCCTGAACGGATAACTATTTCTCTAAGAGACGTCACCTCCGAAGCGCCCTTTACATATGATATCTTGACTATATAAACCCATTCGTTTCAGATTCGCTCTCACCTTAGCAAGGAGGGTTACAATACTTGAAGGAGAAAGATTTTCAATCAAAGCCGCTGCTGACCAAAAGAGAAAGAGAAGTATTCGAATTGCTCGTTCAAGACAAGACAACAAAGGAAATTGCAAGCGAGCTATTTATCAGTGAAAAAACTGTACGGAATCACATTTCAAATGCCATGCAGAAGTTAGGTGTGAAAGGGCGTTCGCAAGCTGTTGTCGAGCTTCTTAGAATGGGTGAGCTAGAGCTCTGATTCTTGCCGGTTTTCCTTCTTTTCGAGAAGGAGCCGGTTATTTGCGTTGGCGCCCGGGCTGATGGGCATGCGGTGAAAATCCCGTTTTTCCTTTTTCTCCGTCAGTCTTGCATTTTCTTAAAAAAAGAAGGAAAATAGACACGGAGCGCATAGCCCAGAAAGATCCTTGAGTGAGGGATGGACAAATGACATCAAAATCTGTAGAGCATGTTGCGGATATCGAAAAATCACTCCGCCATATCGCTGCGATCATTAAACAAAAAGGAAGAGAAATCCTTAACCAATATGCAATTACACCGCCGCAATTCGTGGGGCTTCAATGGCTTTATGAATTAGGGGATATGACAATAGGCGAATTATCAGGCAAAATGTATTTGGCTTGCAGCACGACGACGGATCTGATAGACCGCATGGAAAAAAATAAGCTTGTCGAGCGGGTCAAAGACCCGGCTGACAGACGGGTCGTCAGAATTCATCTTCTCGCTGAAGGAGAGCGCATTATCCAAGAAGTGATTTTGAAAAGACAGGCTTATTTGCGGGATATGTTTGCGACATTTTCCGAAGAAGAAACAGCCGCTTTCGAAAAATCATTATTGAAACTGCAGCATGAAATGAAAAGAAAATGAGGCGATTTTGTTGGAACAGCCGATAGGAGTCATTGATTCCGGGGTTGGCGGGTTAACCGTTGCTAAGGAAATCATGAGACAGCTACCGAAGGAAAATATCATCTATGTGGGAGATACAAAACGCTGCCCGTACGGCCCGCGTCCTGAAGAAGAAGTTCTTCAATACACGTGGGAAATGACCGATTACCTGCTGGAAAACCACCATATCAAAATGCTCGTGATCGCCTGCAATACGGCCACGGCCATTGCCTTGGAGGATATTCAGCGCAAAACGGATATTCCGGTTGTCGGCGTCATTCAGCCGGGTGCGAGAACGGCGATAAAGGTCACGAAAAACCAGCATATCGGTGTCATCGGCACGGTCAATACCATTAAAAGCAGAGCGTATGAGCAGGCGCTGCTCGGGTTAAACGCAGAACTTCAAGTTGAGAACACGGCTTGTCCGCTGCTCGTGCCGTTTGTGGAAAGCGGACGGTTTCTTCAGGAATCAGCGGAGGAAGTGGTTGAAGCATCGCTTGAACCTTTAAAAGGTACATCAATTGACACCTTGATTTTAGGATGTACGCATTATCCGATTTTAAAAGATCCGATTCAGAACTATATGGGAGAGCATGTAAAAATCATTTCCTCCGGAGACGAGACGGCGAGAGAAGTGAGCACCATCTTGTCTTATAAAGGTTTGTTAAACCAATCGAAACATGCACCGGAGCATCAATTTCTTACAACGGGAGAGCGGAACGGCTTCGCAAAAATTGCCGAAGACTGGTTCGGCCACGAAATCGGCCATGTCGAGTGCATCTCCCTTCAAGAGCCGGTCAGAAAATAAATCAAAAAACCCGCTGTTTACGGCGGGTTTTTTTGCGCTTCCCGGTCTATTTCCCGGATAGGGCTCGTATACATCATAGTACAAACAGCCTTAGGAGGGAAAAGTATGCTGAAAAAAGGACCTGCAGTCATTGCTGCAACATGTCTTACTTCGGCTTTTGTGTTATCTGGATGCGGTTTGTTTCAATCCGATAAAACAGCCGGGGAAATTGACCCGCCTCAAGACATTTCATATGTAAAGGATGAAGCGGGAATTCAGGCAAAACCAAAGCAGTCAGAGAAAAACGGCACTTCTAAAGCCGACCAGCCGGCCAATACAGTCATGCGAGAGCTGTATCTGATTGATAAAAACGGCTATGTCGCAGCACAGACACTGCCACTTCCGAACAGTGAGGGAACCGCAAAGCAGGCCCTTGAGTATTTGGTTCAGGGAGGGCCTGTGTCAGAAATCCTGCCGAACGGCTTCAGAGCGGTGCTCCCTGCGGATACGACGGTAAATGTCGATATTAAAAAAGACGGCACTGCTGTCGCTGATTTTTCGAAGGAATTTAAAAACTATAAAAAAGAAGACGAACAAAAAATCCTGCAATCGATTACATGGACGCTTACCCAATTCAGCTCAATAGATAAAGTCAAAATCAGAATCAACGGGCACGAGCTGAAAGAAATGCCTGTGGGCGGCACGCCGATTACGGGCGACTTAAGCAGAAAAGACGGGATTAATATTGAAACGGCCGGAGTGAATGATCTGACAGACACCCACCCGCTGACTGTATATTATCTGGCGGAAACAGAGACGAGCGAATACTACGTGCCTGTCACAAAGCGGATTGACAATTCGGAAACAAATGACATCACCGCTGCCGTTGAACAGCTCGCCGGCGGACCGGGCAAAGCAAGCGGGCTTTTGACGGACTTTAATAACGATGTTAAACTTCTCAGCAAGCCGAAAGTGAAAGACGGCCAGGTTACACTGGACTTTAACAGCTCCATTTACGGAAGCGCCGACGAAAAAACAAAAATGGTATCATCGGGCGTACTGGACAGCATCGTCCTCACGTTAACCGAACAGCCGTCGATCAAAAGTGTTTCTATAAAAGTAAACGGAAAATCAGAACTGGTGAATGAAAAAGGAGAATCCCTTTCAAAACCTGTTTCGAGGCCGTCACAAGTGAATACGGGTAGTTTTTAATTTGCGATTTTTGATATACTAGTAAAAAAGAGGTTAGCGTTCCGGCTGCCTCTTTCTTTATTCACAATCCGGAACAAAAGGTTTATGTACATATAATCGGAGGTAAAATATGAGACACGACGGAAGACAGCACGATGAGCTGCGCCCTATCACATTTGATTTGGATTTTATCACTCACCCGGAAGGCTCTGTTTTAATTACAGCGGGAAATACGAAGGTCATCTGTAATGCATCTGTGGAAGACCGGGTGCCGCCATTTTTACGCGGCGGAGGAAAAGGCTGGATCACCGCGGAATACAGCATGCTTCCCCGCGCGACGAATCAAAGAACGATAAGAGAATCTTCAAAAGGAAAGGTCTCCGGCAGAACGATGGAAATTCAGCGGCTGATCGGGCGCGCGCTCCGGGCCGTCGTTGATTTGGAGAAGCTCGGCGAACGGACGATCTGGATCGACTGTGACGTCATTCAAGCTGACGGCGGAACAAGAACGGCTTCCATTACCGGCGCCTTCTTGGCAATGGCCATTGCGATCGGCAAACTCGTAAAAAGCGGCGTTATCAAAACCTCTCCTGTGACAGATTATCTCGCGGCCATTTCTGTCGGGATGGATAAAGAAGAAGGCCTTCTTTTGGATCTGAATTATGAAGAGGATTCGGCGGCTGAAGTCGACATGAATATCATCATGACGGGAAGCGGACGTTTTGTAGAGCTTCAAGGGACGGGCGAAGAAGCCACATTCTCCCGTGAAGATTTAAACGGACTGTTAAGTCTTGCCGAAAAAGGAATCCAGACGCTTATTCAAAAGCAAAAAGAAGTGCTGGGAGAAACATTGCCTGAACTGAAATAAGAAAGAGAGGCCTGATCACCGTGAAAGAAGCCATTATTGCGACACACAATCAGGGAAAAGTGAAAGAATTCAAGGAAATACTCGAACCGAAAGGCTACAGCGTCTCTTCTTTGGCGGAAATCGGATTTACGGAAGAAATTGAAGAAACCGGACATACCTTTGAAGAAAACGCCATCTTAAAAGCGGAAGCCGTGGCAAAAGCCGTCAACAAAATGGTCATTGCAGACGACTCCGGTTTATCGGTGGACAACCTTGGAGGCAGACCGGGCGTTTATTCAGCCCGTTATGCCGGAGAAGCAAAAGATGATAAGGCGAATATGGACAAGGTGCTGTCAGAATTAAAAGGCATCGAAAAAGAGCAGCGCACGGCCCGTTTCCGCTGCGCCCTTGCCGTCAGCATGCCGGGGCAGGAAACAAAAACGGTCGAAGGTCATGTTGAAGGGTATATTGCGGAAGGACCCGAGGGGGATAACGGGTTCGGCTATGATCCCATTTTTATTGTGAAAGATAAAGATAAAACCATGGCCCAGCTGACAAGCGCTGAGAAAAACAAAATCAGCCACAGGGCTGAGGCGCTCAAGAAATTGTCAAAGCTGCTTGATTCATAAGGGGGAGCGTATGCAATGAAAGTGCTGATAATAAGTGACAGTCACGGCCTTGAAGACGAGCTGGAGACGATTGCAAAGCGGCACGAAGACGAAGCGGATCTGATGATTCATTGCGGTGATTCAGAGCTTGACGCCGCACATCCGGCGCTTACGCCATATCACACGGTAAAAGGCAATTGCGACTTTGGCGGCGGGTTTCAGGATGAACTCCTTCTGGACGCCGGTTCAAAGAAAATTCTGGCCGTTCACGGGCATCTTCACGGCATTAAACAGTCACTTTTAACTGTTTTTTACCGGGCGGAAGAGCTTGGGACGGATATCGTCTGCTTCGGCCATTCACATATTGCCGGGAGTGAAGTGCTCCGGGGCAAGCTTTTGATTAATCCGGGCAGCATCCGTCTTCCGAGAGTCCGCAATGTGAAAAGCTATGCCATTCTTACTCTTACAGAAAGAGAAGGCGCCGTGACATTTTACGACGAAACGGGTCGGGAATTGAAGGACTTGGGGAATACAATCAGTTTTTAACAAGTGATGGGGGAGATTTCATTCTTCCCCATCAAAAGTTTTTAAAAAAATATTGACTTATGATTTGAACCTGTATATAATAAATCTTGTCGCTGATACATAAAGCAAAAGCTGTCCCAGTAGCTCAGCTGGATAGAGCAACGGCCTTCTAAGCCGTCGGTCGGGAGTTCGAATCTCTCCTGGGACGTACAAAAAAAGAGCTGGTGACATCAGAGTGAAAACTGATGCCGCTGGCCTTTTTTATCGGATGACTATATTGTCAATTCGCTGATATCATGGTAAAATGATCAGCAGATATTTGTTTTTCATGTCCCAGTAGCTCAGCCGGATAGAGCAACGGCCTTCTAAGCCGTCGGTCGGGAGTTCGAATCTCTCCTGGGACGTATAAAAAAACCTCAAGCCCTGACAATGGGTTTGAGGTTTTTTTGTACTTTATTTTTTATTTTACGAAACAAAAGTTCCGTATTTGATGAAAATTGTAAAGTAATTTTAATATAAATGAAACTTAACGTAATATTTACCGTAATAAATATATGTATAAAGATACTTAAGGCGCCCTCGAGTGATAAATTATCTAATTTCTATCATACATTTTGTCAATAATCAATAGAAAGACAGCAGGAGGAATTAGCTTTTGAAGTACACATTTGCATATAAAAATCACAATATAGAAACGATCTTTTGCGGAAAAGACGAGCTGTTTGAGGAACTGAAGCAATTTTTAATCACTCAATGCGGTTTAATCATTGTTGAGGTTTCAAGGGCTGATTACTATACGGAGCAGGAAATGAATCAATGGAATGACCGTTATACTTTGTGAATAAGAAAAGAAACCGGCCGTGTGAGACCGGTTTTTGTATCATCTGAATCCGCTTGGAGCGCTGAAGCCCCCGGCATGGCCGCTGAAACCGCCTCCGAGCGCGCCGGGATGTGCCCCGGCGCCGAGGCTTCCGCCGACGTCACTGAAGGTTTGGCCGTAGTACCCGGATGTATAAGGGTATGGGACGAATTGCTGCCCGGCGAATGACAGCGTGCTTTGCGGGGTCTGCTGTCCGTATCCGGATGACGGGAATCCCTGCTGAAAAGAAGGGCCGCCTTGATATGGTGCTGTATGCATCGGGGCCGGAGGATAGTAAGACTGCGGCGGTAAGACCGGTAAAGGCGGAAATCCAGGAGGCAGGCCCTGCATGCCTGATAACATCTTATTCATGACATCACTCATTTCTTACGAGATAAGAACAGTGTATGCGTATATCTGTATAAAGAGCCTGTTCAATCGAACGGAATATCTGACAAGCATGCCGGAAGGACAGAGAAAAATCGTGTAATAAAATGTGACATATTCGTATATGAACGGAAAAATTTCATGTAATCTTGAGAGATTAATAAAAAAATGATAAAAACTTTTAATATTTACAGATCCCTTTGTACCAGTAATGAAAGCGTATACAAAGTAGATTGATTAATCTAAATTGTCTAATAATTATAAAAATGCTGTTGACACTGTCTGCAAACGGGCGTAATATGAGTTCAAACAAAAATAAATAAATGATTCACGCTAAAAAGAAAAATCATAAAACACTGAAAAAACAAACAAAAGAAGGTTCTTTTTTAATAAAAGAGCTGCCATAATAAAAAGCGCAGAAGAGGATAAGTAGCTTTGATGAAGTTTTTCACAGAGAGCCGGTAACGCTGAGAGCCGGTAAAACAAATCAAAGTGAACTCCCCTCAGAGTGCCGGTCTGAAATATGAAGAGTAGGACTCGGCCGAGTGAACGCAATGTTTACTCGTTATCAAAACGGATAATCATTATCCATGAGACGGTCTGCATATGACCGTAAACAAGGGTGGTACCGCGGAGAGCAAAGCCTTTTCGCCCCTTTTGGCTATCGCATGAAATGCTTGGCTGAATGTGGGTGGGAAGGCTTTTTTATTTGCGTCAGCCGGCGCTGCGTTTTATGAATTGGATTTTAGAAGGGAACATTGAAAAGGAGGAACTGAAAATGGGCACAAATGTACAGGCGGATTCTTTGTCTGCCGATTGTACAAAAACAATGAACGGGGCTCTGATGCTGATTGAATCACTAAAGAAAGAAAATGTCGAGATGATCTTCGGCTATCCGGGGGGAGCCGTCCTTCCGATTTACGATAAACTGTATCAATCAGGGCTGGTCCACATCCTGCCCCGCCACGAGCAAGGCGCGATTCACGCGGCAGAAGGGTATGCGCGGATCTCCGGAAAGCCGGGGGTTGTGATTGCAACCTCAGGACCCGGCGCGACAAATTTAGTTACCGGTCTTGCGGATGCGATGATTGATTCACTGCCGCTCGTAGTATTTACCGGGCAGGTGGCCACTTCGGTCATCGGCAGCGACGCTTTCCAGGAAGCCGACATTTTAGGAATTACGATGCCGATTACGAAACACAGCTACCAAGTCCGCCGTCCGGAAGATCTCCCCCGTGTGATTAAAGAGGCTTTTCATATCGCCACGACGGGAAGACCGGGCCCGGTATTAATTGATATACCGAAGGATGTCGCAGCATTTGAAGGGGAATTCAGATATGATCACGAGATCAGCCTTCCGGGTTATCAGCCGGTAAAAGAGCCTAACTATCTGCAGATCCGAAAGCTCGTGGAAGCTGTCAGCAGTGCGAAAAAGCCGGTTATTTTAGCCGGAGCGGGTGTTTTGCACGGTAAAGCTTCAGAAGATTTAAAAAATTATGTCGAACAGCAGCAAATTCCTGTAGCCCACACGCTTCTCGGTCTGGGCGGTTTCCCGGCAGACCATCCTCTATTTCTGGGAATGGCGGGGATGCACGGCACATACACAGCGAACATGGCGCTTTACCACTGTGACTTGTTGATCAGCATCGGAGCGCGGTTCGATGATCGTGTGACCGGAAATCTGAAGCATTTTGCAAAATCGGCCAAAGTAGCGCATATCGATATTGATCCTGCTGAAATCGGAAAAATTATTGAAACGCAGATTCCGGTGGTCGGCGACAGTAAAATCGTCCTTCAGGAATTATTGAAGCAAAACGGAAAACAGGGACAGACAGAGGAATGGAAACAGCAGCTTTCAGAATGGAAAGAAGAATATCCGCTTTGGTATACAGACAACAGAGAAGAGGGCTTGAAACCCCAAAAGCTGATTGAGTATATTCACCAATTCACAAACGGAGAGGCGATTGTGGCGACGGATGTCGGCCAGCACCAGATGTGGGCGGCTCAGTTTTATCCTTTTCGAAAGGCTGATAAGTGGGTGACCTCGGGGGGGCTCGGCACAATGGGCTTCGGCCTTCCGGCGGCTATCGGAGCGCAGCTGGCTGATCGTAACGCCACGGTCGTTGCCATCCTCGGAGACGGCGGTTTTCAGATGACCCTTCAGGAATTAGATGTCATCCGGCAGCTGAATCTTCCTGTCAAAGTGGTTATCTTGAACAACGAATGTCTGGGCATGGTCAGACAGTGGCAGGAAATCTTCTATGAAGAACGCTACTCTGAATCCAAATTCTCGGCGCAGCCTGACTTTGTCAAATTGTCAGAAGCCTACGGCATTAAAGGCGTCCGGATTTCATCGGAAGAAGAGGCGGAAGAAGAGCTTAAAAAGGCGCTTTCATCAAAAGAACCGGTCGTTATTGACGTCCGGGTCGCCAAAAGCGAAAAAGTATTCCCGATGATTGCGCCGGGTAAAGGACTTCATGAAATGGTGGGGGTGAAACCTTGAAACGCATTATCACATTAACGGTGGTCAACCGCTCGGGAGTATTAAACCGGATCACCGGCCTGTTTACAAAAAGACACTATAATATCGAAAGCATCACTGTAGGCCACACGGAAACAAGCGGTGTTTCAAGGATTACATTTGTCGTCCATGTGGAAGGCGAAAATGACGTAGAGCAGCTGACAAAGCAGCTTAACAAACAAATTGACGTCCTGAAAGTGACGGATATTACAAACCAATCGATTGTACAGCGTGAGCTGGCATTAATCAAAGTTGTTTCCGCACCGTCGGCCAGAACGGAAATCAATGGAATCATTGAGCCGTTCAGAGCTTCCGTCGTTGATGTCTCAAGAGACAGCATCGTCGTTCAGGTTACCGGCGAATCTAATAAAATCGAAGCGCTCATAGAGCTTCTCAAACCTTACGGCATTAAAGAAATCGCGAGAACGGGCACAACGGCTTTTGCGAGGGGAACCCAGCAGAAGGCGTCATCCAATAAAACAATTTCAATTGTATAACACAAAAAAGGGAGAGATTAAAATGGTAAAAGTATATTATAACGGTGATATCAAAGAGAACGTATTGGCGGGTAAAAAAGTAGCAATTATCGGTTACGGTTCACAAGGTCATGCACACGCGCTGAACTTAAAAGAAAGCGGAATTGATGTCATTGTCGGCGTCAGACAAGGCAAATCATTTACACAGGCCCAAGAAGACGGTCATAAAGTCTTTTCGGTAAGAGAAGCGGCTGCCCAGGCTGATATCATTATGGTTCTTCTTCCGGATGAACAGCAGCAAAAAGTATATGAAGCTGAAATCAAAGATGAATTGACGGCGGGCAAGTCATTGGTATTCGCACACGGATTTAACGTCCATTTCCATCAGATCGTGCCTCCTGCTGATGTAGATGTCTTCCTTGTCGCTCCTAAAGGGCCGGGACACCTTGTCAGAAGAACATATGAACAAGGCGCAGGCGTACCGGCATTGTTTGCCATCTATCAGGATGTATCAGGCGAAGCGAAAGATACGGCTCTTGCTTATGCAAAAGGAATCGGCGGAGCGCGTGCGGGCGTTCTTGAAACAACATTTAAGGAAGAAACGGAAACGGATTTGTTCGGTGAGCAGGCTGTTCTGTGCGGGGGTTTAACGGCGCTTGTCAAAGCGGGTTTTGAAACGCTGACAGAAGCCGGCTACCAGCCTGAACTCGCATACTTCGAGTGTCTGCACGAACTGAAGCTGATCGTAGACTTGATGTATGAAGAAGGCTTGGCGGGCATGAGATACTCTATCTCCGATACGGCTCAATGGGGAGATTTTGTATCAGGGCCGCGCGTAGTCGATGCAAAGGTAAAAGAATCGATGAAACAAGTATTAACGGATATTCAAAACGGTACATTCGCGAAAGAATGGATCGTGGAAAACCAAGTGAACCGTCCTCGTTTCAATGCGATCAATGCAAGTGAAAACGAGCATCAGATTGAAAAGGTCGGCAGACAGCTTCGTGAAATGATGCCGTTTGTCAAACAAGGCAAAAAGAAGGAAGCGGTGGTCTCCGTTGCGCAAAATTAATGTTTTCGACACGACCCTTCGTGACGGTGAACAATCCCCCGGGGTCAACCTCAATTCCCGGGAGAAACTGGCGATAGCCAAGCAGCTTGAAAGACTCGGGGTGGACATTATTGAAGCGGGATTTCCCGCTTCATCCCGAGGTGATTTTTTAGCCGTGCAGGAAATCGCAAGAACGATTAAAAATTGTTCGGTAACAGGGCTTGCCCGATCTGTCAAAGGTGACATCGACGCAGCCTGGGAAGCGCTGAAAGACGGGGCCAGCCCGCGGATTCACATCTTTATCGCCACCTCTGACATTCATCTGAAGCATAAGCTGAAAATGACGCGGGAAGAGGTTAAGGAAAAAGCGGTTGAAATGGTGAAGTATGCAAAAGAACGCTTTCCGATCGTTCAATGGTCAGCAGAAGACGCATGCCGCACAGAACTTCCGTTTCTGGCTGAAATCGTAGAAAAAGTGATTGATGCCGGCGCGAGCGTCATCAACCTGCCGGACACTGTAGGTTACCTGACGCCGGCTGAATACGGAAACATCTTTAAATATATGAAGGAACACGTTCCGAATATCAGCCGGGTAAAGCTCTCAGCCCATTGCCACGATGATCTCGGAATGGCGGTTGCCAACTCACTTTCGGCAATTGAGAACGGCGCTGATCAAATTGAATGCGCCATTAACGGCATAGGAGAAAGAGCCGGGAACGCCGCACTAGAGGAAATCGCCGTTGCGCTTCATGTCAGAAATGACGCGCATCAAGCCGATTCATCTCTCAATCTTCATGAATTGAAGCGGACGAGTGATCTTGTCAGCAAACTGACGGGCATGGCCGTTCCCCGCAACAAAGCAATCGTCGGAGATAACGCTTTCGCACATGAGTCCGGCATTCACCAAGACGGTTTCCTGAAAGAAAAATCAACATATGAAATCATTTCACCGGAACTTGTGGGCGTGACTGCTGATGCACTTGTACTCGGAAAGCATTCCGGGCGCCACGCGTTCAAAGACCGCCTGAATACGCTTGGATTCCAGTTTGATAGTGATGAAATCAATAAATATTTTACGATGTTTAAAGAACTGACCGAAAAGAAAAAAGAAATCACCGATGATGACTTGATTTCTCTTATTTTAGAAGAAAAAGTGACAGACAAAAAAATCGGCTATGAATTTTTGTCTCTGCAAGTGCATTACGGGACGTCTCAGGTGCCGACTGCAACAGTCTCTTTAAAAAATCAGGAAAACGAACAGCTGATGCAAGAGGCGGCAACGGGGGCGGGCAGCGTAGAAGCCGTTTATAATACGCTCGGGCGCTGCATCGATAAAAATATTGAACTGACAGACTACCGCATCCAATCCAACCGGAAAGGCGAAGACGCGCTGGCTCAGGTTTACGTCAGAGTGACCGTGAACGGAAAAGAATCATCAGGGCGGGGAATCGCGCAGGATGTTCTGGAAGCTTCTGCAAAAGCATATTTGAACGCCGTGAACCGGCAATTGGTGCTGGATTGCAATATAGACGGATTAAAGAGACAGACTGCGGTCGGCTCGTAATAGAAAGGAGAACGTTTGATTTGAAAAAACGCATTGCTTTGCTTCCCGGTGACGGAATCGGACCGGAAGTGGCGGAATCAGCGGCAGATGTATTGAAAAGCGTTGCCGAACAATTCGGACATGAATTTGAATTTGAAAACGGACTGATCGGGGGAGCGGCCATTGACGCCCATCAAAACCCCCTTCCTGAGGAGACGGTGGCTCTTTGTGAAAGATCCGACGCCATCCTGCTCGGGGCAGTCGGCGGACCGAAATGGGACCAAAATCCTCCGGAGCTCAGACCGGAAAAAGGCCTGCTCGGCATCAGAAAAAAACTCGGCCTGTTTGCCAATCTGCGTCCCGTGACCGTATTTGAAAGCCTGTCTGAGGCGTCTCCGCTGAAAAAAGAATATATCAGCGGCGTCGACTTTGTAATCGTCAGGGAACTGACGGGCGGCCTCTATTTCGGAGAACCGAGCAGACAGTATGTCAATGAAGCGGGAGAAAAGGAAGCGGTCGATACTCTTTTTTATAAGAAAGAAGAAATCGCACGCGTTGTCAGAGAAGCTTTTAAGATGGCTGCCGGCAGAAAAGGAAAAGTGACGTCCGTTGATAAGGCGAATGTGCTTTCTTCAAGCAGGCTGTGGCGGGAAACCGCAGAGGAAATCGCAAAAGAATTTCCTGACGTGACGCTTGAACATATGCTTGTCGATAATGCCGCGATGCAGCTCATCTACGCTCCGAGCCAGTTTGACGTCATCGTAACTGAGAATATGTTCGGAGATATTTTAAGCGATGAAGCCTCCATGCTGACAGGCTCGCTCGGCATGCTGCCGTCAGCCAGTTTATCAAGTTCAGGTCTTCACTTGTTTGAACCCGTGCATGGATCTGCGCCTGACATCGCCGGTAAAGGGATGGCCAATCCGTTTGCGGCGATTTTATCAGCGGCGATGCTTTTGAGAACATCTTTCGGACTTGAAAACGAAGCTCAGGCGGTGGAAAAGGCGGTCGCAAAGGTGCTTGCAGACGGCAGCCGTACACGTGATATCGCCCGGGACGGCCAATATGCCGGAACGCATGACATTACTAAAAAAGTAAAAGCCGCATTAGCCGGCTCGAATACAAAATCTATAGTGTGACGCTTTAAAGAAAGCGGTCTTAGTTCATAGGTAGAGGGAGGAAACAAAGATGATGCCTCGAACAATCATCGAAAAGATTTGGGATCGGCATGTTGTAAAAAGCGGTGAAGGAAAACCCGACCTTCTCTATATTGATCTGCACCTAATTCATGAGGTGACGTCTCCTCAGGCGTTTGAAGGGTTAAGGCAGAAGGGAAGAAAGGTCAGACGGCCGCAGAACACATTCGCGACGATGGACCACAATATTCCGACCGTCAACCGTTTTGACATTAAAGATGAAGTCGCAAAGCGCCAAGTAACCGCGCTTGAACGGAATTGCGAGGAGTTCGGCGTCCGTCTTGCGGATCTTCACAGCGCAGACCAGGGGATCGTTCACGTAGTCGGACCTGAGCTTGGTCTGACACTACCGGGGAAAACGATCGTTTGCGGAGACAGCCATACATCGACTCACGGCGCGTTCGGAGCGCTTGCCTTCGGTATCGGCACAAGTGAGGTGGAACATGTTCTTTCCACTCAGACACTGTGGCAGCAGCGGCCGAAAACGCTTGAAATCCGCGTTGACGGAACGCTCCAAAAAGGAGTGACCGCGAAGGATGTCATCTTGTCGGTCATCGGAAAATACGGGGTGAAATTCGGTACTGGATATGTCATTGAATACACCGGGGAAGTATTCAGAAACATGTCTATGGACGAACGCATGACCGTCTGCAATATGTCAATAGAGGCGGGAGCACGGGCGGGACTGATCGCTCCTGATGACACGACGATCGAATATTGTAAAAACCGTAAATACGCGCCTAAAGGCGAAGAGTTTGACAAAGCCGCCGCAGAATGGAAAGCGTTAAAAACCGATCCGGGCGCCGTATACGATCATTCCATCGTGTTAGACGGCAGCGAGATTTCTCCAATGGTAACATGGGGCGTCAATCCCGGCATGGTTCTCCCGGTCGATGCCCAAATACCGGCGCCGGAAACGATTGATTCTGAAGACGGTAAAAAAGAAGCCATCCGCGCGTACCAATACATGGGAATCTCACCGAATCAAAAAATTGAAGATATTAAAGTCGAGCATGTGTTTATCGGCTCCTGTACAAATTCGCGGATGACCGATCTTCGCCAGGCTGCAGATATGATCAAAGGCCGAAAAGTCGCCGACAGCGTCAGAGCCATTGTGGTGCCGGGTTCTCAAAGCGTGAAACAGCAGGCCGAAGAAGAAGGGCTGCACCGCGTGTTTCTCGAGGCCGGCTTTGAATGGAGAGAATCAGGCTGCAGCATGTGCCTCAGTATGAACAATGATGTCGTGCCTGAAGGGGAACGATGCGCTTCCACTTCCAACCGCAACTTCGAAGGCAGGCAGGGAAAAGGCGCGAGAACACACCTTGTCAGTCCGGCGATGGCGGCAATGGCGGCCATTCACGGGCATTTCGTCGATGTAAGAAAGTTTTATCAAGAAAAAACAGTTGTGTAAGGAGTGCGCGAAAAGATGGAACCTTTAAAAACGCATACGGGAAAAGCGGCTGTCTTAAACCGGATCAACGTCGATACGGACCAGATTATTCCGAAACAGTTTTTGAAAAGAATTGAAAGAACAGGATACGGCAGATTCGCGTTTTTTGATTGGAGATACCTTGAGAACGGTGAGCCTGATCCTGAATTTGAATTAAACCGCAAAGTCTATGAAGGCGCATCCATATTAATTGCCGGAGAGAATTTCGGCTGCGGATCATCCCGTGAGCACGCTCCTTGGGCGCTGGATGATTACGGCTTCAAAATCATCATTGCTCCGTCATTTGCCGATATTTTTCATCAAAACTGTTTTAAAAACGGTATGCTTCCCATCCGTATGCCGTATGATCAGTGGAAAAAACTCGCCGGTCAATATGAAAATCAGTCTCTTAACATGACGGTTGACTTGGAAAACCAGCTCATTCACGACAGTGAAGGAAAAGAGATTTCATTTGAAGTCGATCCGCACTGGAAGGAAATGCTGATTAACGGTTATGATGAAATTTCATTAACGCTTCTGCTGGAGGACGACATTCAGCAGTTTGAATCGAAAAGAAGTTCATGGCTTCAAGCCTGAAAAAAGCCGCCCGGCATCTGTCCGGCGGCTTTTTTCACCGTGCGCGCCATCCTTTCTTGTGTTTCCTGACGCGTGTTGATACACTTGAACAAAATAGCGCCTGAAAGGAAATAAAGTATGACGCATGACAAGAAAAAAGCTGATATCATTCCTTTCCCCCGTCTGAAAGAACGCTTGGTTGATAAAGGGATGGCCGCCATGAAGGATAAACAGTATCAGGAGGCCCTCGAACTGTTCTCAGAGGCGGTAAGCCACGGCGATACCGAGTCCGACGTACATTTAGGCATGGCGATTTGTTTTCTGGAACTCGGGGAATTGGAAGAAGCAAAACAAGTTTGCGAGAAAATGCTGAATGAAGGGTACGGCCATTATTTCACCGTACTGCAGGTGTACATGACCATTTTAATTCAGCTGAAACAATATGAAGAAGTCAAAAGCACAATTGAAGCTGTGCTGGAAGAAAACCAGCTGCCCGCAGAAAGTGCGGAGCAATTCTACCGGCTGCTCGAATTCAGCCGCAAAATGACCGATCCCGATCAGCAGGATGAAGCGTGGGAGGAGGAATACGAGGACATTCTTGATGCGGAAAAAGTGCTGAACAGCCCCGCTGAACAAATGAATCTGATTCATTCTCTCAAAGACCGCAATATTGCAAAATACACGGGTCTCTTAAAAACGATTCTTCAAGATCCGGGCGCTCATCCGCTTATCAAGACGATGATTTTGACGCTGATGGCGGAGCATGACTACAGCAAGCCGATCCATATTACAAAATTCGGCGATTCAATGACCGCGATACCGAGTGAAACCGTTCAGCCTGATGCGGCTCCGATTTTGCACCGCGTTCTCCGGGTGCTTGATGAAACGCTCGGCAATGAAAACCCTACATTATACGCTGCCGTCGAGGAGCTGTGGAGAAGGCATCTGTACGTCCTGCACCCTTTTATGCCGAAGTTTTTGAACGCTGATTTATGGGCGGCGGCGCTTCATAAGGTCGGTTACGAGATGCACGGCATTGACATTGAGCCGGAGGAACTTCATATGATGTACGAGTTTGACAGCCGCGAACTCGAAGAAGCCTGCACGATGATTAAGGATATTGAAGAAATTTCTTATTTGTAAATCACGCCATATAGTTGAAAGCGGTAGGCGTTATGTTATAATATAGTGGTTGTATTTATGTATAGCGGTTTAACTGAAATGAGAATTACGGTTGGACAGGCTGCCAGTTCATTACATAATGATTCTGACTCAAAGCGGTTTTTTCTTTGACAAAGCCGCGGATTGCTTTAGAATGGAAGACCGACACAACCTGAATAGATTTTTGGAGGGAAACACATGTCTGTAAAATGGGAAAAACAAGAAGGCAACGAAGGCGTATTAACGGTTGAAGTTGATGCGGATACGTTTAAAACAGCTCTTGATGATGCATTTAAAAAAGTAGTAAAACAGGTTTCTATTCCTGGATTCCGCAAAGGGAAAGTTCCCCGCGGTTTATTCGAACAGCGTTTCGGCGTTGAAGCTCTTTACCAGGATGCTTTAGATATTTTACTTCCTGTAGAATACCCTAAAGCGGTTGAAGAAGCCGGCATTGAGCCTGTAGACCGCCCTGAAATCGATGTTGAAAAAATCGAAAAAGGCGAAAGCTTGATTTTCACTGCAAAAGTGACTGTAAAACCGGAAGTGAAACTTGGCGACTACAAAGGCTTAGGAATCGAAAAAGATGACACTGCCGTTACTGACGAAGATGTACAAAACGAACTTAAAGCGCTTCAAGAGCGTCAGGCTGAGCTTGTCGTGAAAGAAGAAGGCGCTGTTGAAAACGGCGATACAGTCGTTCTTGACTTCGAAGGTTTCGTTGACGGGGAAGCGTTTGAAGGCGGAAAAGCTGAGAACTACTCACTTGAAGTAGGATCAGGTTCATTCATCCCGGGCTTCGAAGAGCAGTTAACAGGCCTTGAAGCAGGCGCTGAAAAGGATGTTGAAGTAACATTCCCTGAAGAGTACCACGCTGAAGAGCTTGCCGGAAAACCAGCTGTTTTCAAAGTGAAAATTCATGAAATCAAAGCGAAAGAGCTTCCTGAGCTTAACGACGAATTCGCAAAAGACATTGACGAAGAAGTTGAAACGCTTGCTGAATTAACTGAGAAAACAAAAAAACGCCTTGAAGAAGCAAAAGAAAACGAAGCTGACGCTAAATTGCGTGAAGAGCTTGTTCTGAAAGCATCTGAAAACGCTGAAGCTGATGTTCCTCAAGCGATGATCGACACTGAGCTTGACCGCATGCTGAAAGAATTCGAACAGCGTCTGCAAATGCAAGGCATGAACCTTGAGCTTTACACTCAATTCTCAGGCCAAGACGAAAACGCGTTAAAAGAGCAAATGAAAGAAGATGCCGCAAAACGCGTAAAATCAAACCTGACTCTTGAAGCGATCGCTCAAGCTGAAAACCTTGAAGTAACAGACGAAGAAGTTGAAGCTGAGCTGACTAAAATGGCTGAAGCTTACAACATGCCGGTTGAAAACATCAAGCAGGCAATCGGTTCAACTGACGCGATGAAAGAAGATTTAAAAGTTCGAAAAGCAATTGATTTTCTTGTAGAAAACCGTTAATATGGTTCATAATAATAGACATAATAAAACAGGGCGCGATTAATTCGTGCCTTGTTTTGTACAATTATGATATAACTCTTTTTCTTGGGGCAAGATAGTCATTGCCGGGCTGTTTTTCGTCATACATATAGAATGTGCAAGTGCGAAACACATTGTTACCGTCTTACTGGAAAGTATGGTAAAATGCAATACATACTCGATCGTAGCAAGAACCGTTTTCTTTTGCCCTTCAGGTAAAAGAAAAAGTGAGACAAGATTAAGGGGTGAAAGAATGTTTAAATTCAACGAGGAAAAAGGACAATTGAAATGCTCGTTCTGCGGAAAAACGCAAGATCAGGTTCGTAAGCTGGTTGCAGGACCGGGTGTATATATATGCGACGAATGTATTGAGCTCTGTACAGAAATCGTAGAGGAAGAGCTTGGTACGGAAGAAGAAGTCGAATTTAAAGACGTTCCGAAGCCGCAGGAAATCCGCGAGATTCTGAATGAATATGTCATCGGACAGGATCAGGCGAAGAAATCACTTGCGGTTGCGGTATACAACCATTACAAACGCATCAATTCCAACAGTAAAGTGGATGATGTCGAGCTTTCTAAAAGTAATATTTCTTTAATCGGACCGACTGGAAGCGGGAAAACACTTCTTGCCCAGACGCTTGCCCGTATTCTGAACGTGCCGTTTGCGATCGCGGACGCTACATCTCTGACTGAAGCCGGATATGTCGGTGAGGACGTAGAAAACATCCTCCTCAAGCTGATTCAGGCAGCGGACTATGATGTGGAAAAAGCGGAAAAAGGCATCATTTATATCGATGAAATCGATAAAGTAGCGCGAAAGTCTGAAAACCCGTCCATTACACGTGACGTATCAGGCGAAGGCGTTCAGCAGGCGCTGCTGAAAATTCTTGAAGGAACGGTTGCAAGCGTGCCGCCTCAAGGAGGACGCAAACATCCTCATCAGGAGTTCATCCAGATCGATACGACGAACATTCTGTTCATTTGCGGCGGTGCATTTGACGGCATTGAACAAATTATCAAGCGCCGTCTCGGACAAAAAGTCATCGGTTTCGGCTCAGATAATAAAGCGGCAGACCTGGAAAAAGAAGAACTGCTTTCTAAAGTTCTTCCGGAAGACTTGCTCCGTTTCGGTCTGATTCCTGAATTCATCGGCCGTCTTCCTGTCATTGCGAGCCTTGAGCAGCTTGACGAAACGGCACTGGTTGAAATTCTGACTAAACCGAAAAACGCACTCGTCAAACAATACCAGAAAATGTTAGAACTTGATGATGTCGAGCTTGAATTTGAAGACGAGGCATTATCTGAAATTGCGAAAAAAGCGATCGAGCGAAAAACAGGCGCACGCGGCCTGCGTTCTATCATTGAAGGCATCATGCTTGACGTCATGTTTGATCTGCCGTCCCGCGATGATATTGAAAAATGTGTCATTACCGGAGCGACAGTCGCAGACGGTGAAGCACCGCGTCTTGTATTAAAAGACGGCACAGTTGTCGGCCAAGATAAAACATCAGCATAACATGACAAAACCTCCTGACTCGAATTGATCAGGAGGTTTTTTTCTTGTCCTGACCCTTCTGAAAATGTTTATTCCGGGCTTAGCTGGGAGATACTAGCGGACAGAGGAATGAATTGGATACATAAATCGTTTTTTCAGGAGGGACCAGCATGAGTTGGACAGGGATCGCATTATTTGTACAGCTGTTTTTCGGGATAGTCATCGGATTATACTTTTGGAATCTGCTCAAAAACCAGCGTACACAAAAAGTGACGATAGATAAAGAATCAAAAAAAGAAATGGAACAGCTGCGCAAAATGCGCGCCATCAGTTTATCAGAACCTTTATCAGAAAAGGTGCGGCCGAAAAGCTTTCAGGACATTGTCGGCCAGGAAGACGGAATTAAAGCGTTAAAAGCAGCGCTTTGCGGACCGAACCCGCAGCACGTCATTATTTACGGTCCTCCGGGAGTCGGAAAAACGGCTGCGGCGCGGCTGGTATTGGAAGAAGCGAAAAAACATAAACAGTCACCGTTTCAAAAGCAGGCTGTTTTTGTTGAACTTGATGCGACGACCGCGCGGTTTGATGAACGGGGGATTGCCGATCCGCTTATCGGTTCAGTGCATGATCCGATTTATCAGGGAGCGGGTGCGATGGGCCAAGCAGGCATTCCGCAGCCGAAACAGGGGGCTGTGACCCATGCTCACGGCGGGGTATTGTTTATTGATGAAATCGGCGAGCTTCATCCGATTCAGATGAATAAAATGCTGAAGGTGCTTGAAGATCGAAAAGTATTTTTAGACAGTGCGTATTACAGTGAAGAAAATACGCAAATACCGAATCACATTCATGATATTTTTCAAAATGGGCTTCCGGCAGATTTCCGTTTGATCGGAGCGACAACGAGAATGCCGAATGAAATTCCGCCGGCCATCCGTTCGCGCTGTCTTGAAGTATTTTTCCGCGAGCTGGAAAAGGATGAACTTAAAATCGTTGCGAAAAAAGCAGCCGACAAAATTCAGAAAGAGATTTCTGACGAAGCTCTCAGTGTGCTGACCACATATACGAGAAACGGACGTGAAGCCGTCAATATGATCCAGATCGCCGCCGGCATGGCGGTGACTGAGGACAGACAAGAAATTACGACAGAAGATATAGAATGGGTTGTTCATTCCAGTCAGCTTACACCTAAAAATGAGCAGAAAATCGCCGATGAACCGCAAGTCGGCATCGTGAACGGACTTGCTGTCTACGGGCCGAACAGCGGCGCATTGCTGGAAATCGAAGTGAATGTCACACCTGCACAGGACAAAGGAAGCCTGAATATCACGGGAATTGCAGAGGAAGAAAGCATCGGCAGCCAATCGAAGTCGATCCGCCGCAAAAGCATGGCGAAGGGATCTGTAGAAAATGTTCTGACGGTTCTGCGCACAATGGGCATCAAACCTTCAGACTATGACATTCACGTCAATTTTCCGGGCGGAGGCCCGATTGACGGACCTTCAGCAGGTATCGCGATGGCCGCAGGGATTTTTTCTGCGATTCACCGCATCCCGATCGACCATACAGTGGCGATGACGGGAGAAATCAGCCTGACGGGGCTTGTCAAACCGATCGGCGGCGTCATTCCGAAAATTAAAGCCGCAAAACAGGCCGGAGCAAAAACGGTCATTATCCCATATGAAAATCAGCAGTCCATTCTGAAACGAATAGACGGAATCACCATTAAAGCGGTAAAAACGTTCCAGGAAGTGCTGGACGTCATATTGGTTGACCCTCCTTCAGAACAAAAACCGTTTGATATCCAAATGAATAAAGAATCCGTATAAACCCCATTTTTATAATGGGGTTTTTTTATGGAGGACATCTTTTCCTTTTTCAGAACAGAAAGAAAGGGTATACTACGAAGAGACTGTTTTATATACAGGGCAGGCGGATAAGCCGATTTTGCCCGATCCCGGAATTGTACAACGATGAAAAAGTTGTATTATAATGGTTCATACTAAAGTCACGGAGGTGTCAGTCACATGGCAGAAGATACAAAACGCAGCATCCCGCTCCTCCCTTTAAGAGGCTTATTGGTATACCCGACAATGGTTTTACATTTAGATGTAGGCCGTGACAAGTCGGTTCAGGCTCTTGAACAGGCAATGATGCATGATCATATGATTTTTTTAGCCACTCAGCAGGATATTTCGATAGACGAACCGGGTGAAGAGGATATTTTCGCCGTCGGCACTTATACAAAAATTAAACAGATGCTGAAGCTGCCCAACGGTACGATCAGAGTGCTTGTAGAAGGAATTCAGCGGGCGCAGATCCTTGAATACACCGAACTCGAAGATTATACTTCGGTCGATATACAGCTGATGCATGAGGATGATTCAAAAGACGTGGAAGACGAAGCGCTTATGCGGACGCTGCTGGACCATTTTGACCAGTACATAAAAATTTCTAAAAAAATCTCCGCAGAAACGTATGCGGCTGTGACTGATATTGAAGAGCCCGGCAGAATGGCGGATATCGTCGCTTCTCATCTCCCGCTGAAATTAAAGGACAAGCAGGACATTTTAGAAACGGCGGATATTAAAGAACGTCTGAATAAGGTCATCCGTTCCATTCATAATGAAAAAGAAGTGCTGGAGATTGAGAAAAAAATCGGTCAACGCGTCAAACGTTCGATGGAACGCACTCAAAAGGAATACTACTTGCGTGAACAGATGAAAGCCATTCAGAAGGAGCTTGGCGACAAAGAAGGAAAAACCGGCGAAGTTCAGTCGCTCACGGAAAAGATAGAAGAAGCAGGCATGCCTGAGCGTGTCAAAGAAACGGCGCTTAAGGAATTAAGCCGTTACGAAAAAGTGCCGTCAAGCTCAGCGGAAAGCTCTGTTATCCGCAACTATATTGACTGGCTCATCGCCCTTCCGTGGTCGGATGAAACAGAAGATAAACTTGATATTAAAAAAGCCGGGGAAATCTTAGATAAAGAGCACCACGGCTTAGAGAAAGTGAAAGAGCGGATTTTGGAGTATTTGGCCGTGAAACAGCTGACGAAAACGCTGAAAGGGCCGATTCTTTGTCTGGCCGGACCTCCGGGAGTCGGTAAAACATCTCTTGCAAAATCAATCAGTACGAGCATGGGGCGCCGTTTTGTGAGAATTTCACTGGGCGGAGTGCGCGATGAGTCTGAAATCCGCGGGCACCGGCGCACATACGTCGGAGCGATGCCGGGCCGTATTATACAGGGGATGAAAAAAGCCGGCAAACAAAATCCGGTCTTTCTCCTGGATGAGATCGACAAAATGTCGTCTGATTTCAGAGGCGATCCGTCTTCGGCGATGCTTGAGGTGCTGGATCCGGAACAAAACAGCACATTCAGCGACCACTATATTGAAGAGACGTTCGATTTATCGAAAGTGCTGTTTATCGCGACTGCGAATAACCTTGCTTCCATACCGGGACCTCTCAGAGACAGAATGGAGATTATCAGCCTGTCAGGCTACACTGAAAACGAAAAGCTGGAGATCGTGAAAGACCACCTGCTTCCGAAACAAATCAAAGAGCACGGGCTCACAAAGAGCAACCTGCAGATTCGGGATCAGGCGATTACGGACATCATCCGCTACTATACGAGGGAAGCCGGCGTGAGAGCGCTTGAACGCCAGATTGCCGCCATTTGCCGAAAGGCTGCGAAAGCCATTGTGTCTGAGGAGAGAAAACGCATTACCGTTACAGAGAAAAATCTGGCCGACTATCTCGGAAAACGGATATTCAGATACGGACAGGCGGAAACCGAAGATCAAATCGGGGTTGTCACGGGGCTTGCGTATACGACGGTCGGCGGAGATACGCTGTCAATCGAAGTGTCATTGTCACCGGGAAAAGGAAAGCTGATTTTGACCGGGAAGCTTGGAGATGTCATGCGGGAATCAGCGCAGGCCGCTTTCAGTTATGTCCGCTCGAAAGCGGAACAGTTCGGAATCGACCCGAAATTCCATGAGAAGTATGACATTCATATCCATGTCCCTGAAGGAGCGGTGCCGAAAGACGGCCCTTCTGCCGGAATTACGATGGCCACGGCGCTCGTTTCAGCATTAACGAACCGTGCGGTAAAACGCGAAGTCGGTATGACGGGAGAAATCACGCTGCGGGGCCGCGTGCTTCCGATCGGCGGACTGAAAGAAAAGGCGCTCGGCGCGCACAGAGCGGGCCTGACTACTATTATTGCGCCTAAAGATAACGAAAAAGATATAGAGGATATTCCAGAAAGCGTCAGAGAAGGACTGAAGTTTATATTCGTTTCTCACCTGGATGACGTTTTGGAACATGCCTTAGTAGGAGAGAAGAAATGAAAGTCACAAAGTCAGAAATCGTGATCAGCGCGGTCAAACCCGAACAGTACCCTAATGGGGGGCTTCCGGAAATCGCGCTGGCGGGAAGATCAAATGTAGGAAAGTCATCTTTTATCAATTCATTAATCAATCGGAAAAACTTGGCCAGAACGTCATCAAAACCGGGGAAAACACAGACCCTAAACTTTTACATCATCAATGATGAATTGCATTTTGTCGACGTTCCCGGGTACGGATTTGCGAAAGTTTCCAAAAGCGAGCGGGAAGCATGGGGGAGAATGATTGAAACCTATATGACGACCCGTGAAGAGCTGAAAGCCTGCGTGCAGATTGTCGACCTCAGGCACGCGCCGTCTGCTGAAGACGTGAACATGTATGAATTCCTGAAGTATTACGGCATTCCCGTCATCGTTATCGCGACAAAAGCGGATAAGATTCCAAAAGGAAAATGGGACAAGCACTTAAAGGTTGTCAAACAGACGCTTGATATGGATCCTGAAGATGAGCTGATTTTATTTTCCTCTGAAACGAAAAAAGGCAAAGATGAAGCATGGGGAGCCATTAAAAAAATGATCAGCCGGTAATGAAAAACCCAAAACGCAGTGCGTTTTGGGTTTTATCGTATAGTTTTGTTCCGCTTGATAAACAATAATAAAAGGCTGATTCCGATGAAAACATACGGCCAGTATGTTTTGAAGTGTTCCGTCGGAATATGGACGGACTCCAGCCACGCCGTAATTTGTTTAAAGAAGTATAAAAAGAGGGAAAAACCAATCATGGCAGCCGCTTCGTATACATATTCTTTTCTGGCTGCCGCAAATAAGGAGAATCCGAAGACGAAGAGAATCATTTCAAAATCTCCCGGCCACCATGAGAGCTCAGGTTTGGCGAAAAAGTGTAAACCTATGCCGAAAAGAAGCATGCCGATCAGGACGTGAGGCCCGGCCGCTTCCTTTTTGCCCTGATACAAGAGCACGGCGCCCAAAAGCATAAGGAGCACCGGCCATTCCCCCTGATTCTCAAACAGGTGAACCTGTCCGCTCTGAAGCCATGCGAATAATGAAGCGGCAAGCAGAAGTCCCGGTAATAAAATTGATGTTTTTTTCATCCTGTCACCTACCCGCAGTAAAGGATTTTTAGTATGATGATTAAGTGGAAACGAGCTTTTTATACTATAGCATAACATTTTTGAAATCTGTTCACATTTTCCCGAAGAAACTATGTTATAATTATTATAAATAATAAATTCTATGTTAGAATGATTATAAATAAATTGCGATGTACGGGGGTGCATGAAAGCGATGCATATTCTTGTTGTGGGAGTAGATTATAAATCCGCCCCTATTGAAATACGCGAAAAAATAAGTTTTCAGCCGGATGAGCTTGCAGAAGCGATGCTCCGTTTAAAAGAAGAAAAAAGCGTTCTTGAAAACATTATCGTGTCAACCTGCAACCGCACCGAAATATATGCGGTGGTCGACCAGCTTCATACCGGCCGTTATTATATAAAAACATTTTTATCCGAATGGTTCTCGCTGCCGAAAGAAGAGCTGTCTCCGTTTCTGAAATTTTATGAGAGCGACGCGGCGATCGAGCATTTATTTCGTGTGGCGTGCGGTTTGGATTCCATGGTCATCGGAGAAACGCAAATACTCGGCCAGGTCCGCTCGAGCTTTAAAACGGCGCAGGCAGAAAAGACGATCGGCACCATTTTCAATGAGCTGTTTAAACAGGCGGTGACCGTCGGCAAACGCACGCATGCCGAAACCGATATCGGCGCCAATGCCGTTTCCGTCAGTTACGCCGCAGTTGAACTCGCGAAAAAAATCTTCGGCTCATTGTCAAATAAGCACATTTTGATTCTCGGTGCGGGAAAAATGGGCGAGCTCGCCGCAGAAAACCTGCACGGTCAGGGTATCGGCAAAGTAACGGTCATCAACAGAACGTTTTTGAAGGCAAAAGCGCTCGCTGACCGTTTCTCCGGAGAAGCGCGCAGCTTAAACCAGCTTGAACATGCACTTGCTGAAGCTGATATTTTAATCAGTTCGACAGGCGCAAGTGATTTCGTCGTGTCTAAAGAAATGATGGAGAGAGCGGGCAGACAGCGGAAAGGCCGTCCGTTATTTATGGTGGATATCGCTGTGCCGAGAGATCTCGATCCGGCGCTGAACGATCTTGAAGGTGTTTTTCTGTACGATATTGATGACCTTGAAGGAATCGTTGAAGCCAACTTACAAGAACGCCGTGAAACCGCTGAAAAAGTCGAGCTGTTTATTGAAGCGGCAATTGTTGAGTTTAAGCAGTGGCTTAATACGCTCGGCGTCGTGCCGGTCATTTCGGCGCTGCGTGAAAAGGCGCTGTCCATCCAGTCCGATACGATGCAGAGCATTGAGCGCAAGCTGCCTCATCTGACGGTAAGAGAGAAAAAACTTCTCAGCAAACATACGAAAAGCATCATTAACCAAATGCTGCGCGACCCGATTCTGAAAGCGAAAGAGCTTGCGGCTGAAGCGGATTCAGATGAAAAGCTGAAGCTGTTTATGCAGATATTCGATATTGAGGAAGAGGCCGGCCGCCAGCTGGACAAAAGCCTGGATAACCGCCAGACGGTTCATTCGTTTCAAAAGGCAGAAGCAAAAACGGGCTTACGTCCGCTTGTAAGTGAGTGAGGGCTGTATGATTGATACAGCAATGGCAAGACTTAATGAAGCGACAATTGTTATTTATGCAGTAAGCGTCCTTTTTTACTTTATAGATTTTCTTCAACACAACCGGAAGGCTGGGAAAATGGCCTTCTGGTTGCTTTCTATTGTCTGGACTCTGCAAACCGTCTATCTTTCTTATTTCATGTGGCAGACGGGCAGATTTCCGGTCTTGAATATTACAGAGGCCCTTTACTTTTATGCGTGGGTGCTTGTCACGCTCTCACTTGTGGTCACGCAGATTCTGCGCGTTGATTTTATCGTGTTTTTCACGAATGTCATCGGTTTCTCGATGATTGCGATCCATACGTTTTCACCGACGGATCAGCATTCGGCCGCTTTTTCCGGCCAGCTGGTCTCAGAGCTTTTGGTCATTCATATTACAATGGCGATTCTGTCTTACGGCGCTTTTTCCCTTTCTTTTGTTTTTTCGCTTCTTTACCAGTTTCAATATTCTTTATTAAAGAAGAAAAAGTGGGGAAAATGGCTGTTGAGAATTGAAGATTTGTCAAAACTTGATTATATGGCTTACGTTTTAAATGTCATCGGGGTTCCGATGCTGCTGTTGAGCCTGATATTAGGCGTGATCTGGGCGTATGTGTCGCTGGAAACGCTGTACTGGTTTGATTCAAAAGTGCTCGGTTCGTTTATTGTGCTGCTTTTATACAGCTACTATTTATATATCAGAATGATTAAGGAACTGCAGGGAAAAGTGGCGGCGTTATGGAATTCAGCATGTTTTCTCGTGCTGATGATTAATTACTTCCTGCTCGGAAGCTTGTCGCAATTCCATTGGTTCAGTTAACGCACGCGCCCAAACAGATTCGGGAGGAAAGAAAATGAGAACGATTAAGGTAGGTTCCAGACGGAGCAAACTGGCTATGACCCAGACAAAATGGGTGATTAACAAATTGAAGGAATTGAACCCTTCCTATAACTTTGAAATCCGGGAGATTGTCACAAAAGGCGACCGCATCCTCGATGTTACGCTGTCAAAAGTGGGCGGCAAAGGTTTGTTTGTCAAAGAGATTGAACAGGCGCTGCTGCATCAGGAGATTGATATGGCGGTTCACAGCATGAAAGACATGCCCGCCGTTTTGCCTGAGGGTCTTGTCATAGGCTGCATACCGAAACGTGAGGATCCGCGTGATGCGCTGATTTCAAAGGGGCATCAAAAGCTGGACGACATAAAAGAAGGGGGCATCATCGGCACCAGCAGTTTAAGAAGAAGCGCCCAGATTCTTGCTGAACGCCCTGACCTTACAATTAAGTGGATCAGAGGCAATATCGATACGAGACTTCAAAAGCTTGAAACGGAAGATTACGATGCTATTATTTTAGCGGCTGCGGGGCTTTCGAGAATGGGCTGGAAAGATGATGTCGTATCTGAATTTCTCGAACCGGACCGCTGTCTGCCTGCGGTCGGCCAAGGCGCTCTTGCCATTGAATGCAGAGAGTCGGATGAGGAGCTTTTGAAGCTGTTTGCGCAATTTACCGATGAGTATACGCAGCGCACGGTGGCAGCCGAACGGGCTTTCTTACACGCGATGGAAGGCGGCTGCCAAGTGCCGATAGCCGGGTATGCGTCCGTCAATGACCGGGATGAGGTTGAATTGGTCGGTCTTGTCGCGTCTCCGGACGGAAAGACGATTTATAAAGAAACAGCGGCGGGACATGACCCGGAAGAAATCGGAAAACGCTGTGCGGCGATGATGTCTGAAAAAGGAGCCAAAGCATTAATCGACAGTGTAAAACAGGAGCTCGATCAGGATGGCAAATGACCTTCCTTTACAAGGAAAGACCGTGCTTGTCACCCGGAACAAAAGACAGGCCGCACCGTTCCGAAAAAAAGTGGAGGCGCTTGGCGGAACGGCTGTTTCCGCTTCGCTGATCGCTTTTCAGGAAGCGCTCCCGGATGAATGTGCGGACAGTCTGCGGGAAGACCTTTCTGAGCCGGGCTGGCTTGTGTTTACAAGCGTAAACGGTGTCCGGTTCTTTTTTTCCTATCTTGATCGGCACGGTCTTGCGCTTTCGGGACGGAAAAAAATCGCAGCCGTCGGTGAAAAGACTGCGCGCGCCCTGAAAGAGCGGGGAGCCCGGACGGATGCGATGCCTGACGAGTATGTGGCGGAATGTCTGGCTGATACTTTAAAACGGCACGCATCAGCTGCCGAACCCATTTCAGTGATAAGGGGCAATTTATCACGCGATGTCATAAAAGCGGAGCTTGAGCCGCTTGGCTATCAAATAAGGGAATGGGTGTTATACAATACCATTCAGGATGAAAAAGGCATGGACGAGCTGAGACGGGCTGCATCCCGCTCTCATTTTGATTTTATTACGTTTACCAGCTCATCGGCGGTGCATACGTTTATGCACGCTGTCGGAGACGGAGAAAAAGCGTGGGAAAACAGCGGTGCGAGCTATATCAGCATCGGCCCTTTGACAGAGAAAGCGCTCTTGGAATACGGGATCTCATCCCATGTGCCTGACACTTATACGATTGAAGGCATGCTGGACGTCATGTGCAGCATGTCGGGAAAGGATTGATAATGATGAATCAAACATTTAACAGACACCGCCGTTTGCGCGCGAACGCTGCGATGAGAGATTTAGTAAAAGAAACACGTCTTCACCCCTCAGATTTTATTTACCCGTTATTTGTCGTTGAAGGGCTCGAAGGAAAAAAAGAAGTTCCTTCCATGCCGGGGGTTTATCATGTATCACTCGATTTGTTAAAGGATGAAATGGCTGAGCTGATATCGCTCGGCATTAAGTCGGTCATCGTTTTCGGCGTGCCGGAAGAAAAAGATGCCTGCGGAACCCAGGCTTTTCATGATCACGGCATTGTGCAGAAAGGGATTGCTGAAATTAAAAAGCATTATCCTGAAATGATCGTAATCGCTGATACATGTCTCTGTGAATACACGGATCACGGCCATTGCGGCGTCGTAAAAGACGGAGAAATCCTCAATGACGAGTCGCTTGAGCTGCTGGCGCAGACAGCCGTCAGCCAGGCCAAAGCAGGCGCAGACATCATCGCTCCTTCAAATATGATGGACGGTTTTGTCACAGTGATCAGGGAAGCGCTCGACAAAGAAGGATTCACGAATATTCCGATCATGTCTTATGCCGTGAAATATTCAAGTGAATTTTACGGCCCGTTCCGCGACGCGGCTGACAGCACGCCGCAGTTCGGAGACCGAAAAACATATCAGATGGATCCGGCCAACCGCTTGGAAGCGCTCCGTGAGGCTGAATCAGACGCGGCAGAAGGCGCTGACTTTTTAATCGTCAAACCGTCTATGTCATACTTAGATATTATGCGTGATGTGAAAAACCGCCATCACCTGCCGCTGGTCGCATATAATGTGAGCGGGGAGTATTCCATGGTGAAAGCGGCAGCCCAAAACGGCTGGATTAAAGAAAAAGAAATGGTGCTGGAAATTTTAACAAGCATGAAACGTGCAGGAGCCGATCTGATTATGACGTATCATGCAAAAGACGCAGCAAAATGGCTTGCTGAGTAACGATTTCATTTGACGGGAGCTGAGGCAGATGAGAAGCTATGAAAAATCAAAAGCCGCTTTTAAAGAAGCGCAGAAACTGATGCCGGGCGGAGTGAACAGCCCGGTGCGCGCGTTTAAATCAGTTGATATGGACCCGATCTTTATGCAGCGCGGAAAAGGATCGAAAATTTTTGATATTGACGGCAATGAATATATCGACTACGTCCTGAGCTGGGGGCCGCTCATTTTGGGCCACACGAACGACCGGGTCGTTGAAAGCCTGAAAAAAGTAGCCGAGAACGGGACAAGTTTCGGGGCATCTACTGAAGTGGAAAACGAACTGGCCAAATTGGTTATTGACCGTGTGCCGTCTGTTGAAATCGTGCGGATGGTCAGCTCCGGCACAGAGGCGACAATGAGCGCCCTGCGTCTGGCAAGAGGATATACCGGCCGCAACAAAATTTTGAAATTCGAAGGCTGTTACCACGGCCATGGTGATTCGCTGCTGATCAAAGCGGGATCCGGAGTGGCGACACTCGGCCTGCCGGACAGCCCGGGCGTGCCGGAAGGAATAGCGATGAATACGATTACCGTTCCATACAACGACTTGGAAAGCGTTGCACTCGCATTCCGGGAGTACGGTGAAGATATTGCCGGGGTCATTGTTGAACCGGTAGCAGGCAATATGGGCGTTGTTCCGCCGCAGGAAGGCTTTTTACAAGGACTTCGCGACATTACGGAACAGTATGGCGCGCTGCTCATTTTTGATGAGGTCATGACCGGTTTTCGCGTGGATTATAACTGTGCGCAAGGGTATTTCGGCGTGACGCCTGACTTAACGTGTCTCGGCAAAGTCATCGGCGGCGGTCTTCCTGTCGGTGCGTATGGCGGAAAAGCTGATATTATGGAACGAATCGCGCCGAGCGGTCCGATCTACCAGGCGGGAACATTGTCAGGAAATCCGCTTGCCATGACAGCGGGACTTGAGACGTTACAGCAGCTCACACCTGAATCTTACCAAGAATTTGTGAAAAAAGGCGATATGCTTGAAGAAGGCATTTCAAAAGCAGCTGAAGCACATGGCATTCCGCACACGTTTAACCGGGCGGGTTCAATGATCGGCTTCTTTTTCACAAATGAGCCTGTCATTAACTATGAAGCAGCCAAATCTTCTGATTTAAAGCTGTTTGCTAAATATTATAAAGGGATGGCTGACGCAGGCGTATTTCTGCCGCCGTCTCAATTTGAAGGATTGTTTCTCTCCACTGCGCATACAATGGAGGATATTGAAAATACCATTCAAGCCGCTGAGAAAGTGTTCCAGGCGATCAGCCGCTGATACAGAAAAGCCGATGCAAGCAAGACTTGTATCGGCTTTTTTCAATGCCTCCATTATCATATTTCCCCGGATTGCGGCATACACCTTTAGTGACATCTAATTGTATGGATTAGATGAAAGGAGGATATGAACTTGCCGCATAATCACCGATTGCAATTTTCTGTTGAAGAATCAATCTGTTTCCAAAAAGGACAGGAAGTTTCTGAATTACTTTCGATTTCATTAGACCCTGACATCAGGGTGCAGGAAGTAAATGATTATGTCTCAATTAAAGGATCACTAGAACTTACTGGCGAGTACAACATAGATCACAGCAGTCATTTTGAAGAGCTTGATAGGGAGCTGAGGCATGTAGAGGAAGTGAGGGCGAGGGAGGATGGCACGGCCGAGCTCATTCATTGTTTCCCGGTGGACATTACGATTCCGAAAAATAAAGTGAGCCACCTCAATGATGTTTTCGTATTTATCGATGCCTTTGATTATCAGCTGACGGATTCAAGGATCTTAACCATTCAAGCTGATTTGGCAATTGAAGGGCTGCTTGAGGAATCCGAGCCAAAAGAGCCGGAGATCCCTTTGTACGTGGCGCCTGAATTTGCCAGAGAAGAAATGATCAATCTTGCCGGACATCATTCTGAGGACGAAAACGAACCGGAATTAATGATACGCCATGAGCCTGAAATACCTTTGACTGTATCAGAAGAAGCAGCACAAGAAACCGAGAAGAACGAGGAAGAAATCCCGCCTTTAATCAGGCTGGAGGAAGAAGAGCAGGAAGCAGTCCCGATTCTGAGGGAGCGGGAAGAAGAAGAGCAGGAGACTGCCCCGATTCTGAGGGAACGGGAAGAAGAAGAGCAGGAAGCAGCCCCGATTCTGAGGGAACGGGAAGAAGAAGAGCAGGAAACTGCCCCGATTCTGAGGGAACGGGAAGAAGAAGAGCAGGAAGCAGCCCCGATTCTGAGAGAGCAGGAGGAAGAAGAGCAGGAAACTGCCCCGATTCTGAGGGAGCGGGAAGAAGAGCAGGAAGCAGCCCCGATTTTGAGGGAACGGGAAGAAGAAGAGCAGGAGACTGCCCCGATTCTGAGGGAGCAGGAAGAGGTGCCGAAACCTGTTTCATTTACTGAGCCTCCTCCTCCTGTTTCCTTCCAACACGAAGAAGAGCGGGAAGAAGCTGAGGAGCCTGCAATCATGTCGGCTGTGAGGAATGAACCTGTATTTGAGGATGATTCAGCAGAAGTGCAGGAAGAGCCAAAAGATGATATAGAACCGGTTTTCCCTGCGTTCACTCTGACTCCGCATGCAGAAAAACCAAAAATTGCGGAACAGCCCTTCCTTCAAAAAGAAGAGCAGCCAGAGGCCGAGCCCCTTCTCCGTCAGAGCGATCATGAGGCGGCAGAAGACGAAGATGAGCCTGCGGTTTTTCAAGAAGAGCAGGCGCCCGTTTATCGCGAGTTCGTTCCGGAACGGCAGGAAGAGGAGTTTTACAACGCTCCTAAGCTGCTTGAAGAAGAGGCTCATGATGAAGAAGGGTTCGAAATTGAGGTAAGGAAGATGGCGCCGCCGGAGGAGGAAACCGGGAAGCCTCTCGATTTGTCTTTTCAGTTTTCCAAACTGCCGCCTGAGGAGCCGGCGCAAGCTGAACAGCCTGAGCCGCTTAAACCTGAAAGAAAGAATGAAGAAGCGGCACCGGGAACCGAGCAGAAGGAAAATGACAACTCTCATTACTTGACAAAATTATTTACAAGGGAAGAAGAAAAGTTTTCAAGAATGAAAATTTGTATCGTACAGCAGCAAGATACTATCGACCGGGTGTGTGAACGATATGACATAACATCCCAGCAGCTCATCAGAACGAATGCTTTATCGTTTGATGACGAGCTTGAAGAAGGTCAGCTTCTGTATATACCTGAATATAATAACAGCCATGCGTAAGCACAAAGAGGCCGTAAAAATGTGGTGAATGGAATGGAAGCAGTCCAATCAGTGCTTCAGGAATACGGGCTGGCGGCTGAGTATATTGAGCCTGTCAGCCCGCATGTTTGGAAGGTCTACTCAAACTACGGCATTTTTGCTTTGAAACAGCTCAAGCCGGCCCGCAGCGGTGAATTTACGGATCTTATGATTGAGATTGAGGAGAAAGGCTACCGATCATTTGTGCCGATCTGCCGAACGTATGCCGGCGATTTTTTTGCGGGAAGACAGACGGAGAATTCTTATTATTTAATGCCTTGGCTTCAGTACGATCAGGAAGAGGAACGGGATCAAAAACATGTTTACCTTTTTAAAGAGGTCGCGAAGCTCCATTCTGCGACTGTGCGGGACATCCAAATCCGGACTGAAGATATCAGCGGCTTTTATGAAGCAACGAAAAGAGATTGGGAAAATGATAAGCTTGTCTATGAACAATTCGCCGAACGGGCGGAAAAAGAGTGGTATCTTTCACCTTTTGAACTGCAGGCTGTTACGTATCTTACAGAAACGGTTTCCGCCGTCAATTTTGCTCTGGAACGTCTGGAAGAATGGTTTGACGCGGCAAAGGATCATGACAAGACGAGAGCGGTGATCAATCACGGCAGCCTATCGAGCCGCCACTTTCTGTATAATGATGCGGGATCGGGCTTTTTCACGAATTTCGAGAAAGCTGCGCTGGGCCCTCCGCAAAATGACCTGCTCGGCTTTTACTCCAGAATGTTCAGAAGCTATCCGAAAGCATGCCCGGAATGTCTGGACTGGTTTTATACGTATCACAAATCATTCCCGCTCCGTGAAGCGGAAATCAGCCTATTTCTCAGCTATATGGCTTATCCATCCGCCATGTACAAAGTGCTGAAACGGTATCAGACCGGCCAAAGGGGCTCTGAAAAAGAAGAGTGCACGCAATTATTAAGAGCGTTTTGGCAGATGAAAAATGTTGAGCCTTTTCTCATGAAGGTTCATCAGATTGAACGGGAGAAAAAAATAAAAGCGGAAAACGAGTCCTCTTCATAACGGGACTCGTTTTTTTATATCCATTCCAAATGCAGGGCGCACGCTAAAAACAGCAGGATGGCAAGCAGCAGGACATCAAAAGTCGTCGGAAAGAAAATCGTCCTGATCCCCTGAAAGATCGTAATCGGGATTATGACTTGCGCGGATACAAGGCGGACCTGTCTGGCCCACTGGGGGAGCGAATAAGAATTGAATTTTTTTCTCACGGGCAATTCCTCCTCACATTCGCCTTTCTATGTATCGTATGTAAGGGAAAGGGCGGGGTGCATGCCCATTTATGTATGACAGCAGCGGTTTTTGGAAAAGATGATTGACGAATCAAAAACACTTTTACTATAATAAAGAACATAATAAATAAGATCATGAGCTGATATAAATACACCTGCTTTGAACGGGAAGAGTACAAGAAAGACGCATGAAGAGAGAGAAGCTACTGTGCTGAAAGGCTTCTTATGCCGTCTCATTGGAAGGTCGCCCGGGAGCATAATTTCTTGAACATACAGTAGAGAAATTCGGGCCGCACCCGTTATCCGTTTAAGTGCATGAACAAATCTGTTCATGAAAAAAGGTGGTACCGCGAAAGAGCTTTTCGTCCTTTATCAGGATGAAGGCTCTTTTTTAGTTGCTCAGCCATTTCTAAACATGCTGGAGGGTTATCATGGATACAAATGAACAAACAATGCCGACAAAATATGATCCGTCTGCGATTGAAAAAGGTCGCTATGATTTTTGGCTGAAAGGAAAATATTTTGAAGCGGGCGGCGATCAAACGAAACAGCCGTATTCTGTCGTCATTCCGCCGCCGAATGTGACGGGCAGGCTGCACCTCGGACATGCGTGGGATACGACGCTGCAAGATATCGTTACGCGTATGAAACGCATGCAGGGCTATGACGTGCTCTGGCTTCCGGGCATGGATCACGCCGGCATCGCCACTCAGGCAAAAGTCGAAGCGAAACTCCGTGAACAGGGCACAAGCCGTTATGACCTCGGCCGTGAAAAGTTTTTAGAAGAAACATGGAAGTGGAAAGAAGAGTATGCTGATTTCATCCGCAGCCAATGGGCCAAGATGGGACTCGGACTCGATTATTCACGTGAACGTTTCACTCTTGATGAAGGGCTGAACAAAGCCGTGCGGGAAGTATTCGTCAAGTTGTACGAGAAAGGCTTGATTTACAGAGGCGAATATATCATCAACTGGGATCCTGCCACAAAAACGGCTTTATCCGATATTGAAGTGATTTATAAAGACGTACAGGGCGCGTTTTATCATTTGCGCTACCCGTTAGCAGACGGTTCAGGCTCAATTGAAATCGCGACCACCCGTCCGGAAACGATGCTTGGCGACACGGCTGTCGCGGTTCATCCTGAAGATGAGCGCTACAAGCACTTAATCGGCAAAACGGTGATTCTGCCGATTACAAACCGCGAAATTCCGATCGTCGGCGATGATTATGTTGATATGGAATTCGGATCAGGCGCCGTTAAAATCACGCCTGCCCATGATCCGAATGACTTTGAACTCGGAAACCGCCACAATTTAGAGCGGATTCTCGTCATGAATGAAGACGGAACAATGAATGAAAAAGCGCTGCAATATAACGGCATGGACCGGTTTGAATGCCGCAAAAAACTCGTCAAAGATCTTCAGGAATCCGGCGTTCTCTTTAAAATCGAAGACCATATGCATTCTGTCGGCCACAGTGAGAGAAGCGGCGCCGTTGTTGAGCCGTACCTGTCCACACAATGGTTTGTCAAAATGCAGCCGCTGGCCGATGCTGCGGTTGACCTTCAGTCAAAAGAAGAGAAAGTTCACTTCGTTCCTGACCGGTTCGAGAAAACGTACCTGCACTGGATGGAAAATATCCGTGATTGGTGTATTTCCCGTCAGCTGTGGTGGGGCCACCGCATCCCGGCTTGGTATCACAAAGAAACAAAAGAAGTGTACGTCGGCCTTGAGGCGCCTGAAGACAGCGAAAATTGGGAACAGGATTCAGATGTGCTTGATACATGGTTCAGCTCCGCGCTTTGGCCGTTTTCTACAATGGGCTGGCCTGATGAAAACGCTGAAGACTTTAAGCGGTATTACTCAACCGATGTTCTTGTAACGGGATATGACATTATTTTCTTCTGGGTATCCCGGATGATTTTCCAAGGTCTTGAGTTTACCGGCGAGCGTCCGTTCAAAGACGTGCTGATTCACGGCTTAATCCGTGACGAGCAGGGCAGAAAAATGAGTAAATCCCTTGGGAACGGCGTGGATCCGATGGATGTCATCGACAAGTACGGAGCGGATTCCCTGCGCTATTTCCTGGCAACCGGAAGTTCACCGGGACAGGATCTCCGTTTCAGCTATGAAAAAGTGGAATCCACATGGAACTTCGCAAATAAAATTTGGAACGCCTCCCGTTTTGCATTAATGAACATGGACGGCATGACGTATGACGAGCTTGATCTGTCCGGTGAAAAATCAGTTGCTGATAAGTGGATCCTCACAAGACTGAATGAAACGATAGAAGACGTAACACAGCTTGCGGATCGTTATGAATTCGGTGAAGTCGGACGCCACCTGTACAACTTTATCTGGGACGATGTGTGCGACTGGTATATCGAAATGGCGAAGCTTCCGCTGTACGGGGAAGATGAAGCGGCGAAGAAAACAACCCGTTCTGTTCTGGCATACGTGCTTGACCAGACGATGCGTCTTCTTCACCCGTTTATGCCATTCTTAACGGAAGAAATCTGGCAGCATCTTCCTCATGAAGGCGAGTCAATCACGATCAGCTCTTGGCCGGTTCCGGTGCCGGAACATACGGATAAAGAGGCAGCGGCGGATATGAAACTGCTCGTTGAATTAATCCGTTCTGTCCGCAATATCCGGAGCGAAGTCAACACGCCGATGAGCAAGCAGGTTGAGCTTTACATTAAAACATCTACGGAAGACATTGCCGGCCGCCTTGAGAAGAACCGTTCTTACGTTGAACGCTTTACGAATCCGAGCACGCTGAAAATCGGGACGGATATCACTGCGGCAGACAAAGCGATGACAGCGGTCGTCACCGGAGCGGAAGTCATTCTGCCGCTTGAAGGGCTGATTAACATTGATGAGGAGATCGCCCGTCTGCAAAAAGAATTCGACAAGCTGACAAAAGAAGTCGAACGCGTTCAGAAAAAACTCGGCAACGAAGGATTCATTAAAAAAGCTCCTGAACATGTCATTGAAGAAGAACGCGGAAAAGAGAAAGACTACACGGCAAAACGCGAAGCTGTCCGGCAGCGGATTGCAGAGCTGAAAGGCTGATAAAACAGCGGGGCGGTTTCCTAAGAAACCGCCTTGTCGTATAAAAGAGGGGATTTCATTGTTTAATACGTACAAAGAAGCGATCAGCTGGATTCACGGCAGACTCAAGTTCGGCGTTAAGCCGGGCCTTCTCCGTATGGAAAAGCTGATGGAAAAACTGGAACACCCGGAAAAGAACATTCGCGCTATTCATGTGGCGGGCACAAACGGCAAAGGATCGACCGTCGCTTTTATCCGTTCCGTGCTTCAAGAAGCCGGTTATACGGTCGGCACGTTCACATCGCCTTACATCATTACGTTTAATGAGCGTATCAGCGTCAACGGCACGCCGATTTCTGATGAGGAATGGAGAACGCTCGTTAATGACATAAAACCGATAGTGGATGAACTCGATAAGACCGATTCCGGAACGGTGACAGAATTTGAAATCATTACAGCGTGTGCATTTTTATATTTTGCGAAGCGGGCTGATATCGATTTTGTCATTTTTGAAGCGGGGCTCGGCGGCACATTTGATTCAACCAATATTGTGAAACCGCTCCTGTCGGTCATTACAAGTATCGGACATGACCATATGGCGATTTTAGGCAATACCATCGAGGAGATCGCCGGGCAGAAAGCCGGTATCATTAAAAATTCCATTCCGGTCATTACGGGCGTCAATCAGCCGGAAGCACTCGGCGTTATTGAAGCAGAAGCCGAAAAAAAGCAGGCTCCGTATCAGTCACTATATAAAACGTGCAGACTGTTTAATGAAGCGGCGCTTCCGTCCGGTGAAAGCTTTTCGCTGGAAACGGAAACGAAATGCTATGAAAACATTCAAACGTCGCTGATCGGCATTCACCAAAGGCAGAATGCGGCATTGGCGATATTGGCCGCTGAATGGATGAATCGTCTGGGTGCCGCAGCCATTTCTGAAGAAGCAATGCGAAACGGCCTGAAAAAAGCATCGTGGCCGGGCCGGTTTGAACGTCTTCAAAGCCGCCCTTTAGTGTTTGCGGACGGCGCACATAACGAAGAAGGCGTTGACACACTGACAGAAACGATCAGGCAGCGCTTTGCTGGTAAAAACGTCCATGTCGTATTCAGCGCATTAAAAGACAAACCGTATCAGGAAATGATTAAAAAGCTTGAAAACGAAGCGGACTCTATTCACTTTGTATCATTTGACTTTCCGCGTGCTTCAAGCGCCGAAGCCCTTTATAACGCAAGCAGTCTAGCGGATAAGAGCTTCGATGAGAACCCGGACAGTGTGAAAGAATGGATAGATCAAAAAGACGGGGCGGATGATGTCATCATCATTACCGGTTCCTTATATTTTATTTCAGAAATGAGAAAGTGGCTTATCTGACAGCCCCTCGGATGCCCGGCAGACCCTTTTCAGGTTTTGCCGGGTGTTTTTATGCTGAAAATATATTTTCAGCCATTTCAGTCAGGTTGTTTTTCTTTGCTATAATCTGAGCCAGATTGATAGTAAAGGTGTGGTCTGAGTGCTTTTGATTCTGTTTTTTCTCGGTTTGATTTTCGGTTCTTTTTTTTATACAGCAGCGTGCCGTATCCCGCTTCGAATCTCGGTTGTTTCGCCGCGTTCAGCCTGTTCGTTTTGCCGCTTGCCGCTCTCCTGGGGGGAGCTTGTGCCCGTCGTTTCTTATATTCTGCAAAGAGGCAGATGCAGAAACTGCCGTGCAAAGCTGTCGGTTATGTATCCGGCGGCGGAATGCTGGACGGCGTGTTTATTCACGGCTGCAGGCATTCATTTCGGTTTCTCAAAAGAACTGTTAGTCGCGCTGTTATTTCTGTCTCTGCTCATGATTGTTACTATGACGGATCTGCAATATATGCTGATTCCTGACAAAGTTCTGCTGTTTTTTCTTCCGCTTTTCATCGCCGGCCGTATGTTTTCTCCGCTGGATTCATGGTATGCAGGGTTTGCCGGAGCCGTTTGCGGATTTTTTCTGCTTGTTTTTATCATGTTTGCCAGTAAAGGAGGCATCGGCGCAGGTGATGTGAAACTGTTTGGGGTGATCGGTCTGACGCTCGGCGTGAAGCTCGTGCTCATTGCATTCTTTCTTTCCGTTATGATCGGAGCCGTATACGGCATGTGCGCCGCAGCCCGGGGCAGGCTTGGTAAAAAGCAGCCATTTCCGTTTGCGCCGGCCATCTCAGCCGGGAGTGCTTTGAGTTATTTATACGGTGAAGAGCTGTTTTCGTTTTACATCAAGCTCGCTTCAGGCGGGGCTTGAAAAATTTGGCGAACGTTTTTTGGACAAGACGACAAAAGTCTTGTTCTTTTTTTTTACGCCTATGCTAAAGTGTGAACCATGATCAGTTCAAGGTACGGCCAAGACGAATGCAAGGGGGAAGAGACGTTGAAAAAAAGGAAGAGCAAAAAGCACAGCAAAGCCAAAAACAATGCTCTTAAAGTAACCATTAACGGACAAGAAGAAACGATGTATGGACAAGATGATGTGAAAGAAGGCGGGGAGAAGGCCGTCACATTTTCAAATTGGGAAGAAACAAAAAAGGCGGAGCAGGAGACCGCCGCATCCCATGAAGATCCGAAAGAAGAAGATTTCAATTGGGACCATGAGAAGAATTCTGAGGTATTTGAAGATGACCCGAAAGTCGTTCCGCCATACAAGAAGAAAAAAACAGGCCCTCATTTTCCGAAAAAAAAGCAGCCGTCTTCTCCAGTTAAAAAAGCGGTCACGACAATTGCCGTTGCGGCTGTTTTAGGCACCGGTCTCGGCCTTGTCGCCTTAAATATGTCGGGAAGTAAAGAAGCCGCCGCTCCAGCATCAGCTGACAAAGGTTCACAAGGGCAGACGGTGAAAGCGGGAGATGTTTCTAAAGACAAATCTGAAACAGCCGGCACAGGAGATGCGGAATCTTCAGAGGGAAACTATAAAACATATGCGGTGCAGGCCGGAAAATTTTCATCAGAAAAAGGAGCGAAGACGCTTGTTGACCAGCTGACTGAAAAAGGATACTCGGCCGTTTCTTTGGCAAAAGAAGACGGGTACACTTATGTGATCGCCGGGCTTGCCGCGGAAAAAACCTTATCACAGCAATTGGGCCAGACACTGATAGACCATGATTTTGAGGCTTGGGGCGGAAAAGAGCTCAGCTTTGCTGTCGATTCAGGACTGGAAGACTCTTTTAAACAGGCATCTGAGCTCTCCGCCAAAGCGATTACCGGCAAAGATCTTTCAAAAACGGAAGTGGCTGAAGCGGCAAAAGCGGCAGATGGCGCAGACGCCGCTGACAAAAAGCAGAAAGAGGCCGTGCTTCAAGCGCTGAAAGAACTGGAAACGTCGGGTTCGGAATCCGGCTGGAAAGCCCAAAAAGAGCTTTTAAGTGTTGTAAAATAGTATCTCATTTCCCGTCATCCGGCGGGATTTTTTATTTTGTCATCAAAAAGTTATTTTTCTGAAATTGTGGTTGCCCGTTTGATTTGGTAGGATAGACAAGTATCTTTTTTTCTTAAGCAAACCCTGAAAGGATGACAATCATGACAAAACGCTTAATACTCGCATCACAATCTCCGCGAAGAAAAGAACTCCTTAATCTTCTTCAGATTCCTTACAGCATTATTGCAAGCCGCACGGAAGAAAAATTAAATCGAAACCTTTCGCCGGAAGAAAACGTCCAATGTTTGGCCGAGCAAAAAGCCGGTGCTGTATTGGCCGAAAATCCCGATGCAGTCGTTATCGGGGCTGACACGATGGTGTGCATAGACGGCGAATGCCTCGGCAAACCGCATGACAGAGAAGAAGCGGCACACATGCTGCGGAGGCTTTCCGGCCGAAGCCATCAAGTCATTACGGCGGTCAGCATTCAGACGCATGACCGGAAAGAAACGTTCTGTGACACGACGGAAGTGACGTTTTGGCCGCTCAGTGAAGACGACATACAGCTCTACATTGAAACAAAAGAACCGATGGATAAAGCAGGTGCATACGGCATCCAAGGAAAAGGCGCGCTTTTAGTGAAAAAAATAGACGGTGATTTTTATTCTGTCGTCGGGCTTCCTGTCGCTAAAACAATGAGAGCCTTGAAAGAATTTAATATAAAAGCTTGATGTTCAAACCGGGAAGGGGAACAAGGAGGGGTTGATCATCCGTGATCTGCCGTTAAAATTAAGAGATTTCCCCGAAAAAGAAAAACCGAGAGAGCGGCTTCTGCACTTCGGAGCCGAACATCTCTCTAACAATGAATTGCTCGCCATCCTGCTGCGGACGGGAACGAAACATGAGTCCGTCATGAACCTCGCTCACCGGCTGCTGCGGACGTTTGACGGGCTGCGACTGTTAAAAGGCGCCTCTGCCCAGGAGCTTTCCAGCATTCCCGGAATCGGCACGGTGAAAGCCGTTCAGATTCTTGCCGCAATTGAGCTGGGGAGCCGCATTCATAAGACATCCGCCGGGGAGCATTGCGTCATCCGCTCTCCGGAAGACGGGGCGAAGTATGTGATGGAGGATATGCGCTTTTTATCCCAGGAGCATTTTGTCTGTTTATATTTAAATACCAAAAATCAAGTCATTCATAAACGCACCGTTTTTATCGGAAGTCTGAATTCATCTATTGTCCACCCGCGGGAGGTGTTTAAAGAAGCTTTCAAACGATCCGCCGCGTCCTTCATTTGTGTTCACAATCATCCTTCAGGAGATCCTACACCGAGCAGGGAAGATATAGAGGTAACCAGGCGGCTTTTTGAGTGCGGAAATTTAATCGGCATCGAGCTGCTGGATCATTTGGTCATTGGTGACAAAAAATTTGTGAGTTTAAAGGAAAAAGGATATTTGTAACACTTTTTTTTTCGTTGATTTAAGATATAATAGATTTTATGAGTTTTTCCCTTTAGGGTATTTTTGCTTTAAGAAAGGAAGATACATACATATGTTCGGAATTGGTACAAGAGACCTTGGTATAGATTTGGGAACCGCGAATACGCTTGTGTTTGTTAAAGGAAAAGGAATCGTAGTGAGAGAGCCGTCTGTCGTTGCTCTGCAAACGGATACGAAGTCCATCGTTGCGGTCGGTAACGATGCGAAAAACATGATCGGAAGAACTCCGGGCAACGTGGTTGCGCTCCGTCCGATGAAAGACGGCGTTATCGCTGACTATGAAACAACTGCGACAATGATGAAATACTACATTAATCAGGCTGTGAAAAATAAAGGATTGTTTGCGAGAAAGCCTTACGTTATGGTGTGTGTGCCGTCAGGTATTACGGCCGTTGAAGAACGGGCGGTCATCGACGCGACAAGACAAGCGGGCGCACGTGACGCTTATCCGATTGAAGAACCGTTTGCGGCAGCAATCGGCGCGAATCTTCCGGTATGGGAGCCGACGGGCAGCATGGTCGTTGATATCGGCGGCGGAACAACTGAAGTGGCGATCATTTCTTTAGGCGGCATTGTCACGTCTCAGTCAATCCGCGTAGCCGGTGACGAAATGGACGACTCAATCATCAGCTATATCAGAAAAACATATAATCTGATGATCGGTGACCGTACGGCGGAAGCTATTAAAATGGAAATCGGTTCAGCAGAAACCGGTGAAGAAAATGCGTCAATGGAAATCCGCGGCCGCGATCTTCTGACAGGTCTGCCGAAAACGATCGAAATCACGGGAACGGAAATTGCAAATGCACTTCGTGATACAGTTCTCTCAATCGTTGACGCGGTGAAGAGCACGCTTGAAAAAACACCGCCTGAGCTGGCCGCTGATATTATGGACAGAGGTATTGTATTAACAGGGGGAGGCGCCCTGCTTCGCAATCTCGACAAAGTCATCAGCGACGAAACGAAAATGCCTGTTCTTATCGCTGAAGATCCGCTGGATTGTGTTGCGATCGGCACTGGAAAAGCACTGGAGCATATCCATCTTTTCAAAGGAAAAACAAGATAATCAGGAGTTAAATAGAAGAGGTGTATCACGATGCCGAACAAACGGTTAATGCTATTACTTCTGTGTATTATCATATTGGTGGCTATGATTGGATTCTCGCTGAAGAACGGCCGTAATACCACCTGGCCTGAAAAGCTGATCGGTGATACGACGGGAGTATTTCAAAACATTTTTCACACGCCTGCCGAATATTTTGCAGGGTTCTTCGGGGACATAAAAGACCTGAAAAACACGTACAAGGAAAACGAACGCTTAAGACAAAAGCTGGACGGACAGACACAATATGAAGCGAAGCTCCAAGAACTCAAAGATGAAAACAAGAAGCTGCGTGATGAACTCGGACATGTCAAATCAATTTCCGACTATGATCCGATTTTAGCGACCGTTATCGCCAGAAACCCTGATCAATGGTACAAGCAGATCATGATCAATAAGGGAACGAAGCAGAAAGTGGCAAAAGACATGGCTGTCACGAACGAAAAGGGTGCGCTGGTCGGGAAGATCAAAAGCAGCGGACTCAACAGTTTCACATCCGCCGTTCAGCTGCTGAGCGATGTTGACCGCAATAACAGAGTGGCCACCAAAATCTCCGGCAAAAAGGGAAGCAAAGGCTACGGTTTAATTGAAGGGTATGATAAAAAGAAACAGACCCTGAAAATGACCATCCTTGAGCCGGATGAAAAACGCGAAGTGAAAAAAGGCGACCTCGTGGAGACATCCGGGACGGGCGGCGTATTTCCTCAAGGGCTGACGGTCGGGGAAGTGACCGATGTAGAATCAGATGCTTACGGCCTGACGAAAATCGCTTACGTGAAACCGGCTGCCGACCTGTACGATCTTGACCATGTCATCGTCGTGAACCGAAGCGTAGCAACAGGGGAGGAAGGATCGTGAAACGTTTCCTTCTCCCTTTGATTATGATTTTGGTCTTTTGTGCGGAAAGCATCTATACGGATCTGGTGCGTTTTCCTTTCGTTTCCGTCGAGCAGCAGGTCGTTCCGCATTTTCTTTTGCTTGCGCTGATTTTTATGTCCGCTTATATCAACCAAAAGCATGCGGTGATCTACGGTTTGATTTTCGGATTTCTTTATGACATTAATTATACGGGTGTTTTAGGCGTTTATATGTTTGGTTTTGCCGGTTTATGCTATCTGGCGGCCAAAGCGTTTAAAGTGCTTCAGACAAACGCCCTGATGGTCATTTTGGTCGCGGTGCTGAGCGTATGCGTGCTTGAATTTTACGTTTACGGCATTCAGACGTTAATCCGCAGCGGCACAATGACGTTTAACGATTTTGTCATTCAGCGGTTCTTGCCCACCGCTTTGCTGAATATTGCGGGAGCCGTTATATTAGTCCTGCCCTTCAGGCTGTTTTATATAAGTCTGAAGAAAGAATTAAGAGATGAGTAAAAAGGATTTTATCTTTTTTTGACGAAAAGAGTATGTTGTTGAGGTGAACATTGATGAAGACCAAAAAGCAGCAATATGTAACAATAAAAGGAACAAAAAACGGCTTAACATTGCATCTGGATGATGCGTGTTCTTTTGATGAGCTTCTCGATGGTCTTCAAAACATGCTGTCGATTGAACAATATACTGATGGCAAAGGCCAAAAAATCAGTGTTCATATTAAACTCGGGCATCGGTATCTGTATCAGGAACAGGCAGAGCAGCTGACTGATCTGATCGCGTCAAAGAAAGATTTAGTCGTGCATTCAATTGACAGTGAAGTCATCGCCAAAGAAGAAGCGCAGCGGATGAAAGAGGAGCAGGAAATTGTTTCTGTTTCCAAAATCGTCCGTTCGGGCCAGGTGCTTCACGTGACGGGAGATTTGCTTTTAATCGGAGATGTGAATCCCGGCGGTACGATCAGAGCCGGAGGAAATATATTTGTTCTCGGTTCATTAAAAGGGATTGCCCACGCGGGTTATAACGGAAATAACCGGGCTGTGATCGCCGCATCAGAAATGATGCCGACACAATTGAGGATCAATCACGTGTTAAATCGCTCCCCAGACCACATTCAAAAAGGGAACGACATGGAATGTGCTTATTTAGATACTGACGGAAATATGGTCATTGAACGCCTTCAGCAATTGGCTCATTTAAGACCTGATCTAACAAGGCTTGAGGGAGGAATGTGAAATTGGGTGAGGCTATCGTAATAACTTCGGGAAAAGGCGGAGTAGGTAAAACAACAACATCTGCAAACCTCGGTACCGCCTTAGCCATTTTAGGGAAGCGCGTCTGTTTGGTAGACACAGATATCGGACTGCGCAACCTTGATGTCGTAATGGGTCTTGAAAACAGAATTATTTACGACTTAGTAGATGTAATTGAAGGCAGATGCAAGACGCATCAGGCGCTTGTCAAAGACAAACGTTTTGATGATCTGCTTCATTTAATGCCGGCTGCCCAGACAAGCGACAAGACGGCTGTTGTCCCTGAGCAGATCAAATCGCTTGTGCAGGAGCTTAAGCAGGAATTTGATTATGTCATTATTGATTGTCCGGCCGGAATTGAACAAGGCTATAAAAATGCCGTCTCCGGAGCTGATAAGGCGATTGTTGTGACGACGCCGGAAATATCAGCGGTGCGGGACGCTGACCGCATTATCGGACTTTTGGAGCAGGAAGATATCGAACCGCCGCGCCTTATCGTGAACCGCATCAGAAATCACCTGGTGAAAAACGGTGACACGATGGATGTGGATGAAGTTGTTCATCATCTGTCTATTGATCTCCTCGGAATCGTTGCTGACGATGATGAGGTGATCAGGGCTTCAAATATCGGCGAACCGATTGCCATGAATTCCAAAAACCGCGCCAGCATTGCGTACCGCAATATCGCCCGGCGCATTTTAGGAGAATCCGTTCCTTTGCAGGTGCTTGAAGAGCAGCAAAAAGGGATGATGGCGAAAATCAAGTCATTTTTCGGCGTGCGTTCATAATATATACCAGAATACAAAGATCTGATGAAGCCCAGCTTATCAGGTCTTTTTTGTTTTTCAAGAGCGCATATTTGCAATGGACAAGACATAGGATGTACAAACCCAACGATTGCAAAGGATGATGGCGATGAGTCACAGAGCTGATGAAATTAGAAAAAGACTGGCCAAAAGAAGAAAACAGCGGCCTGAATCAAAACGGACTTTCGTTCAAAACGCCCAAACGCAGAATTTTCCCGCGTGGCAGACGGTCAAGGAGCAGGAAAAGCACAAACTTCTTCCGGACTACGAATATCAAACGGAACACCCGCCCGAATTTAACGGACGGCATCCATTGATCAGCGCTCATTCTATTATTTTAAAATGCCTGCTGGCCGCCTGTCTCGTACTGATCTCCGCTATTGCCTATAAAACTGACAAACAGCCGCTGAGTCAGATCAAACCGGCGATCGCACAAACCTTTCAAAAAGAATTTCAGTTTGCTGCCGTAAGCAATTGGTTCGTATCTTCCTTCGGAAACCCGCTCGCTTTTCTTACGCCGGGAACGAAAAAGAAGGACGGTCAGGTGGCGGTCAGTCAGGATATGGCTGTTCCTGCCGCGGGGAAAATCCAGCAGGACTTTCAAAATAACGGAGAGGGCGTCGTCGTCGAAACTGCCAGTGAAGCCATTGACAGCGTAAAAGAAGGCTACATTATGGAAGTGAGCAAAGATAAAAAAACAGGGCTGACGGTGAAGGTGCAGCACGCCGACAATACCAGCAGCATTTACGGCCGGCTAAAAGATGTTAACGTTTCATTGTACGACTTTGTCGATAAAGGGAAAAAGATCGGTTCGATCAAGCCCAACGATAAAAGTAAAGGCCAGTACTATTTCGCGATCCAGGATGGCGATAAATTCATAGATCCGATCCAGGTGATCACTTTTGATGAATAAATGGCTCAGCCTCCTTTTCAAAGTTCATGTCCATCCTTTTCTTTGGATTATCATGGGGCTTGGTCTTATGACGGGGCACATCAAAGCGCTGCTGTGTCTTTTGCTGGTCGTATCCGTTCATGAGCTGGGGCATGCTGCTCTGGCTGTGTTTTTTTCGTGGCGCATTAAACGAATCTTTCTGCTCCCTTTCGGCGGAACGGTTGAGGTGGAGGAGCATGGAAACCGGCCGCTTAAAGAGGAATTCGCGGTCATCCTGGCGGGCCCGCTTCAGCATGTGTGGCTTCAGGCGGCAGCCTGGCTCTTTTTCATGTCAGGTTTTGCAAGTGAGCAGACATTTGAGATGTTTACCTTTTATAATCTCTCCATTCTTTTCATCAATCTTTTGCCGATCTGGCCGCTTGACGGCGGAAAGTTTGTGTTTTTATACTTTTCTAAACAAATGGCTTTTCAAAAAGCGCATCTCCTCAGCCTGCAGACATCGGCCGTTTCCGCGCTTTTGCTCTGCTGCTGGATTGTGCTGGCCGTCCCCCTTCAGGTCAGCGCATGGGTGCTGTTCGTCTTTCTCGCCGCTTCTTTATGGGATGAATACCGGAAGCGGCACTATATTCAGCTGAGGTTTCTTTTGGAGAGATACTACGGCAAAAACCGCGATGTTGCCATGCTGCATCCTTTGACGGTCGCGGCCGATGCCAAAGTAAAGCATGTCATGGCCGAATTCAAACGGGGATGCAAGCACCCCATTATCATTGAAAAAGCCGGCGAAAAGCTCAGCCAACTCGATGAAAATGAAGTGCTTCATGCGTATTTTGCCGATAAACGGACAGATTCCTCTATGGAAGACCTGCTGCTGCCTTACTAGAAATAGATTGACATATCCTTTTGGTTCTGATATATTTTTTAATGTTATGGATGTAGCACCAATGCTACAACCGCTCGGGACAGGTGATAAGAGCTTTAAAGCCCCCTGTTGCTGGCGAGTCTTAGTCTAATAGGAGGTGCAGAGAATGTACGCAATCATTAAAACAGGCGGAAAACAAATCAAAGTTGAAGAAGGTCAAACTGTTTACATCGAAAAACTTGCTGCTGAAGCAGGTGAAACAGTGACGTTTGAAGACGTATTGTTTGTTGGCGGAGACAGCGTGAAAGTCGGCAACCCAACAGTTGCAGGCGCGACAGTTACAGCTAAAGTTGAAAAACAAGGCCGTGCGAAAAAAATCACTGTTTTCCGTTACAAGCCAAAGAAAAATGTTCATAAAAAACAAGGTCATCGTCAGCCTTATACTAAATTGACAATCGAAAAAATCAACGCGTAAGCATGATTGAGGCAACAATTCGAAGATCCCGGAATGACGGGGGCATTTTGTCCTTTGAAATGACGGGACATGCCGATTTTGCTGAACATGGACGAGATCTCGTATGCGCCGGGGTCACAGCTGTCGTTTTCGGAGCGGTCAATGCGGTTATCGCGCTGGCTCCTCTCGAACCGATTCTTGATATAGGCGAGGACGGGGGTTATTTCTACTTTGAATTCCCTGAAGCCGCTGATCAGGAAGCTTTGCAAAAAGCGCAGCTGCTGATTGAAGGCATGATTGTTTCTCTTGAAACGATCGAGCGGGATTACAGTGAACACTTACGGTTGACTGCAAACCAAATATAGGAGGTGAGTTACATGCTTAGATTAGATCTTCAGTTTTTCGCTTCTAAAAAAGGTGTAGGTTCTACAAAGAACGGACGTGACTCTGAATCTAAACGTTTAGGCGCTAAACGTGCAGACGGTCAATTCGTAACAGGCGGATCTATCCTTTACCGTCAACGCGGAACGAAAATCTACCCAGGTGAAAACGTGGGCCGCGGAGGAGATGACACTCTTTTTGCTAAAATCGACGGAACTGTTAAATTCGAACGTTTCGGCCGTGACCGCAAAAAAGTGAGCGTATATCCTGTAGCTCAATAATGACACAAAAAACTCCGGTCGTTGACTGGAGTTTTTTTTGCAGTAAGCGGAGTAACATCAAGAATGAAAAGCAGAGGATGCGTGAGTGAACCCCGCCTTGAATGAGGACATCAGCTTCCCATACCCACTGGATATGTTCCCCAAGCAGTGATACCAAAAATGTTTCTGCCTGGCATCCGCATTGTATGCGATCCGAAAAAGGAACATGATGAACCAGGAAAAACAAGTGTTTTTTTAACAAAGCCTTCTCTGTTATAATTCATAGTACACACTTATCAAGACTCCTAAAAAGAAATTAAACGATTGGGAGTGCGAAAATGAAGGATGTATCGAAGAAACAAGAAGAACCTGTAAGCGATGCGGCTCTGATCAATGAGCTGATCCAATTAATGGGCCATTTCCGTCATGATTGGATGAATAAGCTGCAGCTGATAAAAGGAAACTTAAGTTTGCAGAAGTATGACAGGGTCGTTGAAATTATTGACGAAATGGTCATAGATGCAAAGCACGAATCAAAGCTCTCAAACCTGAAAACCCCGCACTTGGCGTTTGACTTTCTTACATTTAATTGGAAGTCCCGTTATATGAGGCTCGAATACGAAGTGCTCGGAGAAATTAAAGATTTATCGGCATATGATCAAAAGCTGTCGAACCTGATGAGAAAACTGTTTCATCTGTTCGGTCTGGCGGTAAACAATGAAAGTGAAAATCATCTGACCGTATCGCTGCAGACGGATCACCCTGACAGACAGCTTATTGTATATCTCGATTTTCATGGAACGATTGCAAATGCAGATGTGTTTGATGAATTTCGCAAATCCCGGCATGAGAACTTTGATGTCATGCAATTTGAGCTGACCGGCCATGAATGTGTGGCCGAAATTGGAATGAACTAGCGGTTTTTTACGGTTTAGAACGGAGGATATTATGTTTGTAGATCAGGTGAAAGTATATGTAAAAGGCGGCGACGGCGGTAACGGAATGGTTGCGTTCCGCCGTGAAAAATATGTGCCGAAAGGCGGGCCTGCCGGCGGTGACGGAGGTAATGGAGGCGACGTCGTTTTTGAGGTTGATGAAGGACTGCGCACGCTCATGGACTTCCGGTACCAGCGGCATTTCAAAGCGATACGCGGCGAGCACGGCATGTCTAAAAACCAGCACGGCAGAAATGCGGACGATATGGTTGTTAAAGTTCCGCCCGGCACAGTCGTAACGGATGACGATACAAAACAGGTCATTGCCGATCTGACTGAGCACGGGCAGCGCGCCGTCATCGCAAAAGGCGGACGCGGCGGACGCGGGAATACCCGCTTTGCGACACCGGCCAACCCGGCACCGCAGCTGTCAGAGCACGGAGAGCCCGGAAAAGAGCGCTATATCGTGCTTGAACTGAAAGTGCTTGCAGACGTAGGTCTCGTCGGCTTCCCGAGCGTCGGAAAATCTACGCTTCTGTCTGTCGTTTCATCGGCAAAGCCGAAAATCGCCGATTATCATTTTACGACGCTTGTTCCGAATCTGGGCATGGTGGAAACGGATGACGGAAGAAGCTTCGTCATGGCGGATCTGCCCGGTTTGATTGAAGGAGCGCACGAAGGAGTCGGCTTAGGCCACCAATTTCTCCGCCATATCGAACGGACGCGTGTCATCGTTCACGTCATTGACATGTCAGCGATGGAAGGCCGTGATCCGTATGAGGATTATGTGACCATTAATCAGGAGCTCAGTGAATATAATCTGCGGCTGACGGAGCGTCCGCAAATTATCGTTGCGAATAAAATGGACATGCCCGAAGCGGCTGAAAATCTTAAAGCGTTTAAAGAAAAGCTTCAGGATGATCACCCTGTCTTCCCGATCAGCGCGGTGACGAGAGAAGGGCTCCGCGATCTTCTGTTTGAAGTCGCCAATCAGCTGGAAACAACGCCTGAATTCCCGCTGTATGATGAAGAAGAACTGGCGGAAAACCGCGTGATGTATACGATGGAAGACGAAGAAATTCCATTTAACATTACCCGTGATCCGGACGGCGCGTTTGTGCTTTCAGGTGACAGTCTGGAACGCCTCTTTAAAATGACTGACTTCTCCCGTGACGAATCCGTCAAGCGTTTTGCAAGACAGATGCGCGGTATGGGCGTTGATGAAGCGCTCAGAGAACGCGGTGCTAAAGACGGCGATATCATTCGGCTTCTGGAATTTGAATTTGAATTTATTGATTAAAAAAACGGAGAGCTTGCAATGCAGGCTCTCTGATGTAAAAGGGAGGGGTGCAGGTGAAAGAAGAGACATTTTATTTAGTGCGTGAAGACGTTCTGCCTGATGCGATGCGGAAAACCCTTGAAGTCAAAAAGCTGCTGGACAGAAAAAAGGCTGAATCGGTTGCAGATGCCGTGCAGAAAGTTGATTTAAGCAGAAGCGCTTTTTACAAATACCGAGATGCGGTTTTCCCTTTTTACACGATGGTTAAAGAACAAATAATCACACTTTTCTTTCATTTGGAGGATCGGTCAGGCGCGTTATCCCAGCTTTTGCAGGCGGTGGCTGACTCAGGAAGCAACGTGCTTTCCATTCACCAGACGATTCCGCTTCAGGGCAGGGCGAATGTCACGCTCTCAATCAGTACGTCCGCAATGGAAGAAAACATTCATACGTTAATGAATAAACTGAGAAAATTTGATTTTATAGAAAAAGTTGAGATCTTAGGGTCAGGCGCGTAAGGAGAGAAGAGACATGAAAGTCGGTTATTTAGGGCCAGAAGCCACATTTACACATCTAGCAGTCAGTTCCTGCTTTCAAAACAGCGTGACACAAGCACCTTATCAAACAATACCGGCATGCATGGATGCGGCGGTTGCGGGAGAAGTTGATCTTGCATTTGTTCCTTTGGAAAACGCGCTGGAAGGCTCGGTTAACTTAACGATTGACTATTTGATTCATGAGCAGCCTCTTGCGATCGTGGGGGAAATGACGCTGCCGATTCACCAGCATCTGCTCGTTCACCCTTCGAGAGAAAATGAGTGGAAAAAGCTTGAGAAAATTTATTCACATTCCCATGCGATTGCGCAATGCCACAAATTTCTTCACCGGCATTTTTCGTCCGTTCCTTATGAGTATGCGAAGTCAACAGGTGCGGCTGCCAAGTATGTCAGTGAGCATTCGGACCTTCCGATCGGCGTGATTGCAAATGAAATGGCCGCCGCTACATACGGATTGAGCATCGTGAAGCGGGATATTCAGGATTATCAGGACAACCACACGAGATTTGTCATTCTTTCGCCTGAAAAAGACGTCTCATTCGAAGTGAATGCGAAACTGTCTTCACGGCCGAAAACGACGATGATGGTAACGCTTCCCCAAGATGACCAATCAGGTGCGCTGCACAGGGTGCTGTCCGCTTTTTCATGGAGAAACCTGAATTTATCAAAGATCGAATCGCGCCCGACAAAAACGGGTCTCGGCAACTATTTCTTTATTATTGATATTGAACAGGCGATGGATCAGGTTCTCATTCCCGGTGCCGTTCAAGAGATGGAAGCCCTCGGCTGCCGGGTCAAGCTTCTGGGAACATATCAATCATATTCGATATAAAAAAAGCCCTTCAGGGGGCTTTTTTTTAATCTTTTATTAAAATACCCGCGTCGTCCAGCGCTTGGCAGGCTTGGTCAATCCGCTCTTTTGTCGGGGCGCTTAACGTATGAAGGTGCACGCCTCCGGTCAGCTGTGAAAGGTAAGCGGCATTTGTCGAGTTAATGTGATCCATGAATTGTTTGACTTCTTTCCGTGTGCTGACTCTTATGGCGGCGGTTAAATCGCCGTATACGGGGTGTTCAATAATGACGTCTTTTATGGTGACGCCTTCATCGACAATGAGTTCAAGCTCTTCTTCCGTCCGCTCCGGGCCGTGCAGACAGGCGACAATCCGTTCGGCGTTATTTCCGCCGCCGGCATTCATGCTGATGTATAAGTAGCCTTGGCTCGTCGCGATGATCGGCTCGTTTTTTGCTTTCAAGAGTGATATGTCCTGCACGATCACCTGTCTTGAGACATTTGCTTTTTTTGCCAATTCGCCTCCTGTTAATGGCGAGCCGGCTTCTTTCAGCCAATGAAGCAGCATGTCGCGTCTTTTCTCCCCAGTAAGCTTCGTTCCTTCTGTCAAATTGCTGATTCTCCTTTCTTTTGCTCCCATAGCGCCGTAAATGTATGTATCAGCATATCGAGCTGTTCACATGTTGTTTCGTTTCCGAATGAGATCCGGAAAAACTGCCGCGCTTCCCGTTCGGTTTTTCTCAGCGCCTTCATAGCTGAAGAAGGGCCGTGGCTGCCGGCGGAACATGCGCTCCCGGTTGAGATGCAAATATCGTTACGATTACATTCTAACATAATATATTGTCCTTCAAAGGAGTGAAAAAAACACCCGACAATGTGGGGCAGGCATTCACCGCCGGTTTCTTCCTCTGAAAATGAAATGGGAAGGCCTTGACGCCGAATTTGGTCATACAAATAATTCCTCAGCCTGTCAGCATGCTCACGGTGTTCCTCCATATGTTTCACTGCATACTCCGCAGCGGCGGTAAAAGCGCCGATGGCCGGCACATTCACCGTACCGGGCCTGAACCCGTTTTCATGCACGGTATGCGGATAAACCGGGTTCCAGCTGACACCGGGCCGAATGTAAACAGCCCCGGTGCCTTTCGGGCCGTATACTTTATGACCGGAGACGGAAAGGGCGTCGATTCCCGCCTGATCCGCATCAATCGGCAGTTTGCCGAAACTTTGAACACAATCGCAATGAAGCAAAATGTTTCTCTGGTGAAGAAAAGCGGCCAGACGATTCACAGGCTGGATGAGGCCGGTTTCTGAATTGGCGTGCTGTATGGAAACGAGCCCCGTGTCAGGACGGATATGAGCCGCCAGTATGTCCTCGGTTATAAGGCCGTTTTCGTCTGGATATATGATGGTGACATCAATTCCCCGATCAGCTAAAAACGCCGCGGCATTATGGATCGAATGGTGTTCCATTGCGGTCGTAATAAAATGTTTTTTGTAATCGGGCAGACCGTCCAGCAATGATTGGACGGCCAAGATGTTCGCTTCCGTTCCGCCGCTTGTAAAGTAAATGCCGTCTGGCGCTCCGCCGATCAATTTTCCTGCAGAATGTCTGCAATATTCCAGCACGTCCGCCGCTCTTCCTCCGGCGTCATGAAGGCTGCTTGCATTGCCGTATACCTCTGTGCTGAGATGCTGAAAGACTTTCGCGGCTTCTTTGCTTAAAGGCGCTCCCGCCGCGTAATCAAGATAAATCATACAGCCCGTCTCCTATCCGTTTATGTTAAAAAAAAGCTTGAGTTTATTTTATCGTTGTGTAAATATAGGTGTCAAGACAGGTATAAATATAACAGGAGGGTGATGTATGTCTGAAAAAACAATTATCGTCATTGGTTCGGGGACGGCGGCCCTTGCCTGTGCTTCCTCATTTCCTCCATCATACCAAGTGACCGTCATCACAAAGAGAAACGTATCGAACAGCAATTCGCATTATGCTCAAGGCGGGATTGCTGTTTCATACGCAAAAGATGACTCTATAGAATCCCATGTGAACGATACACTGTATGCGGGATGCGGACACAATGACGTAACAGCCGTGCGGCATTTGCTGAAAAGCGGACAGAGCATGATAAACAGGCTGATAGAAGGCCATTTCCCTTTTGATACGAAGTCGGACGGAACGTTTTGTCTCGGCAGGGAAGGCGCTCATTCCAAAAGGAGGATTCTGCACGCCGGGGGAGATGCGACCGGACGGATGTTGGTTGAGTTTCTGGTTCAGCAGCTGAGGGACGGCATACGGATCATTGAACACGAGACGGTTGTTGATCTGCTGATTGAACACGGACGATGCGCAGGCGTTGCCGTAAAGGATGCTTCAGGGACTGTTTCTTACAGAAGAGCGGATTGTGTAGTGCTTGCATCAGGCGGCTGCGGCAGTTTGTACCAATATCACACAAATGATTCCGCCATAACGGGAGACGGCATCGCTCTTGCCTTCCGCGCTAGAGCTGAGATCACGGATATGGAGTTCACCCAGTTCCACCCGACCCTCCTTGTGAAAAACGGGACTGTGTACGGCCTGATTTCTGAAGCAGTGAGAGGAGAAGGCGGATATTTAGCGGATCGCTTCGGGCGCAGGATCATGGCTGGCAGACACGCGCTTGAAGATTTGGCGCCCCGGGATGTGGTTTCACGGGCGATTTATGAAGAAATGAGGAAAGAAAATCCTGTTTTTATAAATTGCAGCCGAATAGCCGATTTTAAGAAACGTTTTCCGACCATAACAGGTATTTGTCAAACAGCCGGTGTTGATCTTGAAAGCGGGATTCCTGTAGCACCCGGAATGCATTTTTTAATGGGCGGAGTAAAAGCCGATACCTGGGGGGAAACGTCCGTGCCTGATTTGTACGCCATAGGCGAGACCGCCTGCACAGGCTTGCACGGGGCGAACCGCCTTGCGAGCAACTCACTGCTGGAAGCGCTGGCAAGCGGGCAACGATGTGCTGAACATATCACTCAAACGCCGTTAAACGGAAGATATAAAAAAACCCCGAAGAAATCTGACGTCATCTTAGAAGTGCCGGACACAACGCTTCATGTGCTCCAAGCCAAAATGACAACCGGAGCGGGCATCGTCAGGGATAAAGAAAACATGCAGGCGCTGGCATCCTGGCTTAACAACGTATCTGTGCGTCATATAAATGTGAAGGATATCACAATAGAACAAGCCGAGCTATCCTGCTTATGGAAGACTGCGCAACTTGTTGTGACCTCAGCCCTTATTCGGGAAGAAAGCAGGGGCGCTCATTTTCGCGCTGATTTTCCCGGGACGGAGAAAGAGTGGCATGGAAAACAAATCATTCATTCAACATCTGGAACAGTTATCAGAAAAAACGAAAGGATTGGGGAACTATGGACATTCTGCAGCTGAAACAAATGCTGACTCATTTTTTTCAGGAAGATATCGGAACGGGTGATGCGACGTCACAAGCGATTTTTTCTGATCAGCAATGTAAAGCGCGAATCATCGCAAAAACAGACGGCGTGTTTGCCGGAGAAGCCGTTATCCGTGAAGGATGGAAGCTTTTACACGATGATATCCGCATCCGCTCCCTGAAAAAAGACGGAGAACGGATGAAAAAAGGAGACGTGCTCGCTGAAATGGAAGGCCAGGCGGCGGCTCTTCTTACGGGGGAGCGGGTCATTCTGAATCTCACACAAAGAATGTCAGGCATTGCGACAATGACGGATGAGGCCAAAAGGCGTCTTGATGATCCGTCCATTAAGATTTGTGATACGAGAAAAACGACACCCGGGCTCAGAATGCTGGAAAAATACGCCGTTCGGGTCGGAGGCGGCTTTAATCATCGCTTCGGCTTATATGACGGCATCATGATAAAAGATAATCATATTGCCGCCTGCGGATCGATAAAGGCGGCCGTGGAGCGGGCAAGAAAAACGGTGGGGCAGATGCTTGCGGTGGAAGTCGAAATCGAATCCGAACAGCAGCTGCTTGAGGCAATAGAAGCGGGCGCAGACGTTATTATGTTTGACAACTGTCCGCCTGAGTCCGTCCGGCGTTTTGCAGACATGACACCTGGCCATATCAAAACGGAAGCATCCGGAGGCATAACGCTCGACACATTGCCCGCTTATAAAGGAACGGGCGTCCAATATATTTCACTCGGATTTCTGACTCATTCAGTAAAAAGCGCCGACATCAGCATGGATGTTGAGGCTGCGGAACAGGGGGATTTTTAAGATGTCTATTTTTGACGTGCTAACTGCATCAGCCGAAATGATGCCGAGCCATTATAAAGACATGAGCACCGGAGAAATGGAAAAGCGGGTCGCCGCCATTAAACGGGCTTTCGGAAAGCGTCTGTTCATTCCGGGGCATCACTATCAAAAAGACGAAGTAATACAATTCGCCGATACGGCAGGTGACTCCCTGCAGCTTGCTCAAGTGGCAGAAAAAAATAAAGAGGCGGAATATATTGTGTTTTGCGGCGTGCATTTTATGGCGGAAACCGCTGATATGCTGACTGATGATAACCAAACCGTCATTTTGCCCGACATGCGCGCCGGATGCTCGATGGCTGATATGGCAGATATTCAGCAGACGGACAAAGCATGGCAAGAGCTTCAAGAACTGTACGGTAACACCATCATTCCGTTAACATATGTTAACTCGACGGCGGAAATTAAAGCATTCGTCGGACGGCACGGGGGAGCGACCGTCACCTCTTCGAATGCCCGGAGTGTGCTGAAATGGGCTTTTAAACAAAAAGAGAGAATTTTATTTTTACCGGATCAGCATTTAGGCAGAAATACGGCCTATGACCTCGGCATTCCGCTGACAGAAATGGCTGTATGGGACCCGGTGCAGAACCGATTGCTTACTGACCATCCGGAAAACATTAAGGTTATCCTTTGGAAAGGGCATTGCTCCGTACACGAAAAGTTTACAGCGGAAAATATTTCTCAGCTGCGGCAGCGGGATTCCGGCATCCGCATTATTGTTCATCCGGAATGTTCGCGGGAAGTGGTCTCGCTCAGTGACGACAGCGGGTCTACCAAATACATTATTGATACGATCGAACAGGCTGAACCGGGAAGCAAATGGGCGATCGGCACGGAAATGAATCTTGTTCAGCGCCTCATTCAATCGCATCCGGATAAACAGATTGAATCATTGAATCCCGATATGTGTCCGTGTCTGACAATGAACAGAATCGACCTGCCGCATTTATTGTGGTCGCTTGAGCAGCTTGAAAAAGGCGAGCCGAAGGGTGTCATTAAAGTTCCGGAAGCGGTTCGGGAAGAAGCGCTTCGTGCTTTGAACAGAATGTTGAGTCATACGTAATTATAAAAAATTCCCCTCCTTCCCAAAATTTTTTATCATCATGCCCAGTCCACCGGCATATAGTGTGAAGAAACGTATTGTAATGACAAATGTACCGTTCACGTTTTGTGCATAGGAGGGGAAAACGTTGAAAATTCATATCGTTCAAAAAGGCGATTCGCTCTGGAAAATAGCTGAAAAATACGGAGTTGATCTTGAAGAGCTAAAAAAACTGAATCATCAGCTTAGCAATCCAGACTTAATTATGCCTGGAATGAAGATAAAGGTGCCTTCAGAAGCCGTTCCGGTCAGGAAAGAACCTAAGGCCGGCTTCGGAACGTCTGCGCATAAGCATGAGCATCCATATGCCAAAGAAAAACCGAAATCAGTTGTGGACATTGAAGACACCATACCGGAAGAACCAAAGCCGTCAATTCCGTATGTGCCGCCAATCTCTGAAAAGCATGAAAATGTGCTGCCGGAAGCTGATATGAACCAATATTACCCGTCCAATCAGCTGTTTCAGCCGTGGTCGCCTCCTAAGCCGGAGGAACCGGTGACACATTTTGTCGAGCCGAAAGAAAAAGAGCATGACAATAACATTCCACAACAGGAGGAAATGATCAACATGGAAAACGCGAATTACCCGAATATGCCAAAGGCGCCTGAAGCCGGAAAGATGGAAGAAGAAAACGCCGCTTATCATCTGCCGAATATGCCAAACATTCCGAATGTCCCGTTTCCGAATATGCCGGCCGTTGAACCGCCTTTTATGCATTACCCGATGCCGTGCATGCCTTGTCCTTGTCCGGTTCCGGTGACACCGATGCTGCCGGGTTCTGGATTATGCCACCCTTGCTTCCCGGTAGGCGGAGGTTTCGGCGGTTTTGGAGGAGGTTTCGGAGGCTTTCCGGTCATGCCGATGCCGTTACCGTACGGATTCCATCATCCGGGATTTGGGCCGCAAGCGGGTTACGGTGAATATGAAAACCAGGCCCATGAAAATGCAGAGCATTATGATGGTTCTGCATCTGGTTTCGGCGGTGCTCCTTACGGTCAAATGCCGTATTACGGCGGATATTCGTCACATTACGCAAACGCACCTCATCATGATGGAAAATATAAGGATGATGATTGCGGCTGCCATGATTCACATCATCACCATCATCACCACCACGGTTCACATCACCATCACGCAAATATGCCTGTGCAGCCGTATCCGAATATGGGTGCAAACGCAGGACATTTTATGCCTTACGGCGGAGCAAATCCTAATGTCGCGCCGAATCAGCCGAGTCCAAATCAAGTATTCGGACGGCCGGAGGAAGAAGAAGATTAATGTTTCGGGACGATGTATGTCGTTCCTTTTTTTATGTCCAACTGAGGAATGGACATAACTGACAAGCTTAAACCCGCCGCCCGCCGCACATCCTAAACATGAGCGGAAAACGCTCAAACAGCGATGAATCCACGGGGGGTTTTTCCATTGGGTAAAAAACTGATGACGATCGCGGGCGTTTTAGCCGTGACGGCAAGCTTAACGGCATGCGGAGCAAATAATGCCATGAATGACGGACGCTACAATCAGTCAACACGTCCGGTCGGATATTATTCGAATGATAATGGTAACGGCAGAGGCCAGTACGGAATGGACCATCAAGGACCCGTTTCTGAAATGATGGAAAACCGAAACGGCCGTCATAATACGACAAACGTGTCCGACCAGTACGCGCCTAATGACGGGGTTCCGTTAACGACGGACGGCACATATAACGGCCGAAATGTCAATACGCCGCCGGCAGCAATGTCTTATAATGGGTATGACAACGCCGAAAACATCAGGTTGGCGGCAAAAGTTGCAAATCGCGTGAAAAAAGTAAAAGGCGTACAGGATAGTCAGGTCATCGTGACTGACACGAGAGTCGTCATTGCCGTCAGAACAAATCATCCTTTTACGAAAAATGATGATAAACATGTCAAACATGCGGCCAAAAAGTTCGCGGACGGCCGTACAATTCAAGTGTTTACCGACAACGCTACTTTTACAAAGCTGCAAGACATGAACAGAAACAGCCGTTAAACGGACTGCCGGATGATTTCATCCGGCAGTATTTTTATGGATAGTGCTTCATCATTTCTTTACATATTCTTAAAACGCTCTTTATATTGCGGTGTTAACATAAAGGTAATAAAACGTAACGGAGGGCCGGGATGAAAAAAACGGAGCATGACAAAAGCCGCGGAGCAAAAACTGTGTATCTGACCGTAAGGGGATACCGGCTCAAACTGACGCCCGGACAAATGAAACTGATTTCAGCCGGCCGGGCATAATCATCGAGGCAGCCCTCATATAGAGGCTGCTTTTTTTCGGCTGGAACAGACAAATGAAAGAAAACGATTAAGCATCGGCATCTTTGGTCAAACTAGCATCAAGAGTTTGATTGAATAAAGAGGTGTTATTGGTGAAACGAATTTGCGGTGCTCGTCTATTGTTTATGCTTATCTTATCAGCTGCGGTCCTGATTTGCGGAGGAAAAGGCGCATACGGGGCGGAGGTTGAGCATTACGGGCCGCTTCGGGTGCATGTCCAGCTGGAAAAGGTCTATCTTGACGGTGATGTCGGCATTGAACATACGGATGAAACCGTTTTAGCGATGGAGGATTTTTGGGCCGCATACGCCGGCTGGACGCTCGTTGAGCAGAAAAAAGGCTTCGTCCTTTTCCGTAAGCATGTTGATGACATTTCTCCGCTCAGTAAGGTTAACGGTTATATCGGTGTCACGGACGGAGGCGTCATCTCCACTTTTCACGGCTGTCCCGGATCGCTGGCTGAGCCGATTCAGTCTTTCTTCCAGATTGATATAGGAAGGCTGGAAAGCCGATTGCAAAAGCACTTGGAACACGGCATACCGTACAGGACAAAAGCGGAGTTTGAGAGCGTGATCGATCATATTAAGACTTACAGCGGCTGACTTTGACGCAAGACATGTGACACATGTCTTTTTTTTTCTGAATGGAAGGTGTCAAAGCGAACATACGTTAACTTTTCTATAAGACTTTGGCTGTTTTTGTGTTACAATGATAAGCAGTCAAAGAGGTGAATAGGTGTGATTGAATTCGTGAAGGGGACGATTGATTACGTATCTCCCCAATACATCGTGATTGAAAACGGCGGAATCGGCTATCAGGTCTTCACTCCGAATCCGTTTATTTATAAGGTAAGCAATCAAGAGACCATTTTTACGTATCATCATATAAAAGAAGACGCCTTTTCTTTGTACGGTTTTTCAACCCGGGAAGAAAAAGCGCTTTTCACAAAGCTGCTGAACGTCACCGGCATCGGGCCTAAAGGGGCCCTCGCCATCCTCGGTTCCGGTGATCCCGGAGCCGTCATCGAAGCGATCGAACAGGAAGATGAAGCCTTTTTGGTGAAATTTCCGGGTGTGGGCAAAAAAACGGCGCGGCAGATTATTCTTGATTTGAAAGGCAAACTGGCCGACGTCGTGCCTGAAATGATTGACAACCTGTTCAATCATGAAGCGCGCATTGAAAAACAAGAGGCTGAAACGGCGCTTGACGAGGCGCTTGAAGCGCTCCGGGTTCTCGGCTACGCCGAAAAAGAAATTAAAAAAGTGCTTCCTCACTTAAAAGAGGAAACGTCGCTTTCAACAGATCAATATGTGAAAAAAGCATTGCAAAAATTATTAAAGTAAGGTGATGTTCATGGATGAACGGCTCGTTTCAAGTGAAGCAGACAGCCATGAATCAATAATCGAGCAAAGCCTCAGGCCGCAGAATCTTGCCCAGTACATCGGCCAAAAGAAGGTGAAAGAAAATCTGCGCGTGTTTATCGATGCGGCGAAAATGAGGCAGGAAACGCTGGACCACGTTCTTTTATACGGGCCTCCGGGTCTCGGGAAAACAACGCTTGCGTCTATCGTGGCCAATGAGATGGGTGTGGAGATGCGGACGACGTCAGGTCCCGCCATCGAAAGACCGGGAGATTTGGCAGCCATTTTGACGGCGCTCGAACCAGGGGATGTGCTGTTTATTGACGAAATTCACAGGCTGAACCGCTCAATTGAGGAAGTGCTGTACCCGGCGATGGAGGATTTCTGCCTTGATATCGTCATTGGAAAAGGCCCGTCCGCCCGCTCCGTCCGTCTCGACCTTCCCCCTTTTACGCTTGTAGGAGCGACGACAAGGGTCGGATTATTGACCGCACCGCTCAGAGACCGGTTCGGGGTGCTGTCGCGCCTTGAATACTATACGCAGGAAGAGCTGACAGATATCGTGTCAAGAACGGCTGACGTTTTTGAAGTGGATATCGAAGAAGCTCCGGCTCTGGAAATCGCCAGACGGTCAAGGGGAACGCCTCGGGTTGCAAACCGGCTTCTCAGAAGGGTGAGAGATTTTGCCCAGGTGCTCGGCGACAGCCGCATCACGGAAGAAATCGCTCACGACGCGCTCGAACGTCTTCAAGTCGATGCGCTCGGCCTCGATCATATCGACCATAAGCTGCTGATGGGCATGATCGAAAAATTCAGCGGCGGTCCCGTCGGCCTTGATACGATTTCCGCGACAATCGGCGAAGAACCGCATACAATAGAGGATGTGTACGAACCGTATCTGCTGCAGATCGGATTTCTCCAGAGGACGCCGAGGGGACGGGTCGTGACTCCCGCTGTGTATGAACATTTTCGATTGGAGGCGCCCGCCCGTGACTGACTTTCCGAAGGTTCTCATGGTTCTCGGTGCCGTTTTGCTTATTGCCGGCGCAGTCTGGCACTTTGTCGGAAGGCTGCCCGGAGATATTTTCGTTAAGAAGGGAAATGTTACATTTTTCTTTCCCGTTGTCACTTGTATTGTGATCAGTGTGATACTATCCATTCTGCTTAATTTTTTCGGCAGAATGAAATAACAATAGACAGAATTAAGGTGAAATGATGAAAGTCGATTTATTTGATTTTGAACTGCCTGAACGCCTCATTGCCCAAGTGCCGCTGAAAGAGCGTGACGCATCGCGGCTGATGGTGCTCGACAAACAGACGGGCGGGCTGACGGACAGTTCATTTAAAGAGATTGTAAGCTTTTTTAATGAAGGGGATTGCCTCGTCTTGAACAATACCCGTGTGCTGCCTGCAAGATTATTCGGCACAAAAGAAGATACGGGAGCGAAAGTGGAGCTTCTGTTATTAAAACAGGAAGAAAATGATACATGGGAAACGCTCGTAAAGCCGGCGAAACGCGTAAAAAAAGGAACGGTCCTGACATTTGGCGACGGCCGGCTGACAGCGGTCTGCACAGAGGAGCTTGATCACGGAGGCAGAAAAATAGAATTCCGGTATGACGGGATTTTTTACGAAGTGCTTGAATCACTCGGTGAAATGCCGCTGCCTCCTTATATTAAAGAGCAGCTTGATGATAAAGAACGGTATCAGACCGTCTTTTCAAAAGAAATCGGATCTGCCGCAGCTCCGACGGCCGGACTTCATTTTACGGAAGAGATTCTGGACGAGCTGAAGCAAAAGGGTGTGCGGATTGAATTTATCACACTTCATGTGGGACTCGGCACATTCCGCCCGGTCAGTGCGGATGATGTGGAAGAGCATAACATGCACGCGGAATTTTATGAAATGACGGAAGAAACCGCCGCCTCTTTAAACGAGGTCAGAAAGGCGGGTGGGCGCATTGTGTCGGTCGGGACGACATCAACGCGTACCCTGGAAACCATTGCCGGCGAGCATGACGGCGTATTTACAGCTTCAAGCGGCTGGACGTCCATCTTCATTTATCCGGGATATGAATTTAAAGCGATTGACGGCATGATCACCAATTTTCATCTGCCGAAATCTTCGCTTATTATGCTCGTTTCTGCGCTTGCCGGCAGAGAGCATGTTCTTTCCGCCTACCGTCATGCGGTAGAAGAGGAATATCGTTTCTTCAGCTTTGGCGACGCCATGCTGATTATCTAATTTGAATGACAGGAGGCCTCATACAAAGTGGCTGAACAACCGATACGTTATGAATTTATAAAGGAATGCAAACAAACGGGAGCGCGCCTGGGCAGAGTCCATACGCCCCACGGCTCCTTTGAGACGCCTGTATTTATGCCGGTCGGCACGCTTGCTACGGTAAAGACGATGTCTCCGGACGAGCTGAAATCTATGGATGCGGGCATTATTTTAAGCAACACGTACCATTTATGGCTCCGCCCGGGACACGACATTGTAAAAGAAGCGGGCGGGCTTCATAAGTTTATGAACTGGGACCGCGCGATTTTAACGGATTCCGGCGGTTTTCAGGTCTTTTCATTGAGCAAGTTTCGTAATATAGAAGAAGAAGGCGTTCATTTCCGCAATCACTTAAACGGAGACAAGCTGTTTTTATCTCCGGAAAAAGCGATGGAAATTCAAAACGCCCTCGGCTCTGATATCATGATGGCGTTTGATGAGTGTCCGCCGTATCCGGCAGAGTATGATTACATGAAACGCTCTGTGGAACGGACCAGCCGCTGGGCGGAACGCTGCCTGGAGGCGCACGGGCGCTCAGATGAGCAGGGGCTGTTCGGAATCGTACAGGGCGGAGAATACGAAGATCTGCGGACACAAAGTGCAAAAGACTTGGTTTCGCTTGATTTTCCGGGTTATGCCATAGGCGGATTATCTGTCGGCGAGCCGAAGCACGTCATGAACCGAGTGCTTGAGTTTACAACTCCGCTTTTACCGAAGGACAAGCCGAGATATTTAATGGGTGTGGGTTCACCGGATGCCTTAATTGACGGCGCCATCCGCGGCGTGGATATGTTTGACTGCGTACTGCCGACCCGGATTGCCCGAAACGGCACGGTGTTTACGAATGAAGGGCGTCTGAATATGAAAAACGCCAAATATGAGCGTGATTTCCGTCCGATTGACGAAGAGTGCAGCTGCCATACATGCCAAAATTACTCCCGCGCTTACATCAGACATTTGATCCGCTGTAATGAAACGTTTGGAATTCGATTAACAACTTACCATAACCTTCATTTTCTGTTACACTTAATGGAGCAGGTCAGACAAGCCATCCGGGAGGATCGTCTTGGTGATTTCCGAGAAGAGTTCTTTGAGCGTTACGGCTATAATAAGCCAAATGCGAAAAGCTTCTAAATAAAACCATTCTTGAAAGGAGGGAAACAGATGGGTACTTTAGGCACAATCGTTCCTATTATTTTAATGTTTGCAGTGCTTTATTTCCTGCTCATCCGTCCGCAGCAAAAGCAGCAGAAGGCCGTACGCCAGATGCAGGAAGAGCTGAAAAAAGGGGATACAGTGGTGACAATCGGAGGATTGCACGGCACTGTTGATTCAATTGATGAAAGCAAGGTCGTCATTAAAACAGGTGATAACACCCGTTTAACATTTGACCGCCGCGCAATCAGAGAAGCTTCCGCTGAATAACAGCGAAGCTCATACATACAAAAAAAGAGCGGATTCTCCGCTCTTTTTTTATTACGCTGATCTGCTTCCTTTCAAATTCACTCCGAAAATGCCGCCCAGCATGCTGACTCCCAAAAAGCCGAGATGAAACAAAAGCTGACCGGATGTAAACGTTTTTCCGAACCCTAAATATTGAAACAGCAAGATGATTAATGAAAAACAGACGGCGGTTAACGCTCCGATCATCCAGCCTTTTTCCTTCGCTTTGCCGCCCGATATAAAACCGCCCGCAAATAAAGAAAGAAAGGAAAGCGCGGTGATCAGCCAGCTGAAAGATGATTCTTCCATTGAGGTAACCGTCAGTAAAAGCGAAATCGCCAAACTCGTAAGAAGCATCACCGCAAAGATAGCCACTAAGCCGTACAAGACGCCTCTTCCCACTTGTTTCGTTTCTTCCATTTTTATCTCCTCTCCGCTCTGCGGCCTGATATATGACAAGCCGGAGCCCGTCTTTTTCTAAATGTATTCTCTGAATGTTCGAATTAGACGTAAATGCATGATGTTCAGCCCGTTTCTTACATAATTCAGAGCCGATGGCAAATGCTATGACCGTTGGAGGTGCGATATGGAAGATATTTTCGTTATTACGTTTCGTACGATTGTGCTTTATTTTATCATTCTTGTGATTTTCAGACTGATGGGAAAACGGGAAATCGGAGAACTGAGCATTTTAGACCTTGTCGTCTCCATTATGATTGCCGAGATTGCCGTATTGGCAATTGAAAATGTAAAAGATAAGCTTTTGCATACAATTGTGCCGATTGTCGTTTTAATGATTATTCAAGTAAGCCTTGCTTTTATTTCGCTCAAAAGCCAAAAAATACGGCAGCTGCTTGACGGCAAACCCACCATTATTATAAAACAGGGAAAAATTGATGAACGGGCGATGAGATCGCAACGCTACAATTTTGACGATCTTCTTATGCAGCTGAGGGAAAATAACATCGATAGAATCTCTGACGTGTCATACGCCATTTTGGAGTCTTCAGGCAAACTGTCGATCGTCAAAAAGAAAAACAATAAGGATAAGCAGATGGAAACATCGCTTATCGTTGACGGGGTCATTCAGAACGAGCACCTGGACAGAATCGGGAAAGATAAACACTGGCTCGAAAAAAATTTAGCAAAAAGAGGATATCGCGATCTTTCGGTTATATCATTCTGCACGTTTACGGACGGCGCTTTTTTTATTGATCTTAAAGATGAAAAAGGGGAGCCATAAATGGGTTTTACCGCGTCACGAACTTGCCGATGACCGGAATCCGGATCAGCTCTTCCCTTTTAATCAGCCTGAATAACAGAAGAAGCGCTATGTACAAAATCGCGGTCATTGCAATCCAGCCTGTGAGATTAACAGCCTCTGACCCTGAAAAATGAACGGCGTGTTTGATGATGCGGCTGACATAACCGCAAATGAATATGACGGCAAAACAGAGCGCGTATTCTTTTATTTTAATGCTGATCGGAAGCACCTTGCTTACGGTGGCCGCATGCAGCAGGGTGACAAGGACCATCCCCGTTACAATCGCAAGTGCGGCGCCCATGATGCCCAAGGAAGGCCTGGTCGCCAAAACAAAAATTAGGCCGGTTTTGACAGCGGCGCCGATAAAACTGTTCATCATGGCGGCCCCGGCTAAATTGAGAGCCTGCAGCACCGCCTGAAGGGGCCCCTGAAAATAGTAAAGCAGAAAAAACGGCGCCATCACTTTAACAAATACCGCCGCATTAGTTGATCCGTACATGACGGACATCAGTTCATCAGCGAAAGAGAATAAAATAACCACCGAAATGCCTCCGCTTAAAAGACACAGCCTCATCGCCTGTTCCAGACGGTATTCGACAACTTGCAGCTTTTTTTGCTCCATCCCTTCACTAATCGCAGGAACAAGCGCCGTTGACAGAGAATAGGTTATAAAGCTGGGCAGCGTCAAAACCGTCATGGCAAATCCGGTCAGCTCCCCGTACTGGCTGGTGGCGGCAGCGGTGGCCACTCCTGCAATCGCAAGGCTCTGCGCGACGACAATAGGTTCAAAAAACCAAGATAAATTTCCGATGAAGCGGCTTCCGGTTGTCGGGAGCGACACGCTCATCAGCTGGCGGAAGGTTTCTTTTCCATTTGCAATCGACTTGAAAAATTGTTTTCTGATTCTGATTGTTTTATTTGCTTTAAAACAAATGAATAAATAAATAAGAGAGGCAAGCTCCCCGATGACAGACGAAATCATAGCTCCGGCTGCGGCATATTCAATCCCGTACGGCAGAAACACCGTCGTGCAGACTGCGACAAGTGAAATCCGCACGATCTGCTCAAGCACTTGGGAAAACGCCAGCGGGTTCATATTCTGCCTTCCCTGAAAGTAACCGCGCAGCACGCTGGAGATCGCGATAATCGGTACGACAGGCGTAATCGCCAGAAGCGGGTAAACCGTGCGCTGATCCGTCAGCATCGTTTCGGACATAATCGGCGCAAAGCATAAAAACAGCGGCGTGAAGATGAGACTTAATATCCCGGTGACGGTAAGCGACATCACTAAAATGTGTTTCATTTTCTGCCGGTCCCCCCGCGCGCTTGCTTCAGCGACAAGTTTGCTGATGGCAACGGGGAGGCCGAATTGAGTCAAAGTGGTGGCCAAGAAAAATGTCGGGGCAGCCATCATGTATAAACCGACCCCTTCTTCACCGATAAACCGGGCGATAACCACCCGGTTGACAAAGCCGAGCATTCTCGTAATCATCCCGGCTGCGATGAGAATAAGAGTGCCCCTTAAAAAAGTCTGTTTTGCCATTTTATAAACCCCTGCCTTCTCAAACTACCTGGAATCATATACAATAAAGATATGCGCCGATGTCGTCCGAGCATGACAAGTCTTCGAGAAAAATGAAAAAGGAGCGAGCGCCCAGTGGAGAAACATCCCGCCGAAATGTACAAAGATCATTTGCGGCCTTTCTTGTACAGTAAACTTGAAGAGTTCAAAATCCTCGGATACGATGATGTTGAGCACGAGAGTTTATGGTCATACTTAATACATAAAAAGTGGAAACAGAAAAAGGAACTGCCGCTGCATGAATTGGCCGGCAATATTTTATCAGTTAAAATTGGCGATTTTATGAACTATGCAACCGTTGAAGCTTTTAAGTCGTCTAATTGGCTGGAAAGCGATGAGGGTCAGGAAGCTTTAGATGAACTGCTGAGATAATGATTTGACGGCATAGGTTTAAGGAGGAAATACATAATGAAAAAAGGACGCTTGATTGCGTTTTTCCTGATCGTATTATTGATCGGCACAGGGCTGGGGTATTTTACAAAACCGGCTGCCAATAATATTACGTTAGGATTGGATTTACGCGGCGGGTTTGAAGTTCTGTACGATGTGCAGCCCGTCAAAAAAGGCGATAAAATCACAAAAGACGTGCTCGTCAGCACGGTGCAGGCGCTGAACCGCCGGGCTAACGTTCTCGGCGTAAGCGAGCCGAACATTCAGATTGAAGGAAATAACCGCATCCGCGTACAGCTGGCGGGCGTCACGAATCAGAACAGGGCGCGCGAAATTCTGTCAACGGAAGCGCAGCTCTCGTTCAGGGATACGAATGATAAAGAGCTGTTAAACGGCTCTGATCTCGTGGAAAACGGCGCGAAGCAAACCTTTGATCCGACGACGAACGAACCGATTGTCAGCGTTAAGCTGAAGGATGCGGATAAGTTCGGAGAAGTGACGAAAAAAGTCAAGAAAATGGCTCCTAATAATCAGCTTGTGATCTGGCTTGATTACCAAAAAGGCGATTCATTTAAAAAAGAAGTCGGCAAAAAACATCCGAAATATGTATCCGCTCCGAATGTGAGCCAGGAATTAAACACGAAGGATGTCACGATTGAAGGCCAGTTTACCGTTCAAAAAGCGAAGGACTTGGCCAATATTTTAAACGCGGGCGCGCTGCCTGTGAAGCTGACCGAAAAATACTCTACTTCAGTAGGGGCGCAATTCGGACAGCAGGCTTTGCATGATACGGTAGAGGCCGGCATCATCGGTATTGCAATTGTTTTCTTATTTATGCTGCTTTATTACAGACTGCCTGGACTCATAGCGGTAATTACGCTTTCTGTATACGTATATATTACGCTTCAAGTGTTCGACTGGATGCAGGCGGTACTGACGCTTCCGGGTATTGCGGCGCTCATTTTGGGTGTCGGGATGGCGGTTGACGCCAACATCATCACCTATGAACGGATAAAAGAAGAACTGAAACTCGGCAAATCCGTCCGCTCAGCTTTCCGTTCAGGGAACAGACGGTCATTCGCGACGATTTTCGATGCGAACATCACAACGATCATCGCAGCGGTCGTGCTCTTTATTTTCGGGACAAGCTCTGTAAAAGGGTTTGCGACGATGCTGATTTTGTCAATTCTGACAAGCTTTATTACAGCTGTCTTCCTTTCAAGATTCCTGCTCTCCCTTCTCGTGGAAAGCAGATGGCTTGACCGGAAAAAAGGCTGGTTCGGCGTCAAGAAAAAACATATTATGGACATTCAAAAGACCGACGAAAATACTGAACCGCATACGTCATTCCAGAAATGGAATTTCACGAGCAAGCGAAAATATTTCTTTATTTTCTCAAGCGCTGTAACCATTGCGGGAATTATCATCTTACTGGTCTTTAAGCTTAACCTGGGAATCGATTTTGCAAGCGGTGCGCGGATTGACGTGCAGAGCAATCATGCATTGACGGCGCAGCAGGTGGAAAAAGACTTTGACTCTCTCGGCATGGAACCGGAAAACATCGTGCTTTCTGGTAAAGAGAACCATGTTGCCGCGGCCCGGTTTGTCGGAGAGCCATCTAAAGAAAAAATCGCTGAAATCAAAACGTACTTTAAGGACAAATACGGATCTGAACCGAACGTCAGCACGGTATCGCCGACAGTCGGAAAAGAACTGGCCCGTAATGCCTTATATGCTGTCGCCATTGCATCAATCGGCATCATTATTTACGTGTCAATCCGTTTCGAGTACAGAATGGCTGTCGCCGCAATTGTATCCCTGCTGTATGACGCTTTCTTTATCATCGCGTTTTTCAGCATTGCCAGGCTGGAGGTCGATGTCACCTTTATCGCCGCTATTCTCACCATAATCGGTTACTCGATAAATGATACGATCGTTACATTTGACCGGATACGTGAGCAGATGAAAAAACGTAAGCCGAAGTCATTTGCCGATCTGGAACATATCGTGAATCTGAGCTTGCAGCAAACCTTTACACGTTCGATCAATACGGTCTTGACCGTTGTGATTGTTGTCGTCGTGCTGCTCATTTTGGGCTCATCGTCAATTACAAACTTCTCCGTCGCCTTATTGGTCGGTTTATTGACGGGCGTTTATTCCTCTCTTTACATCGCCGCGCAGCTGTGGCTTGTATGGAAAGGAAAAGAATTTAAAGGGAAAAAATCAATCGAAGAGTAAAAGGAAACAGGCTGTCTTCCGGAAGGCAGCCTGTTTTTTCAGGCCGCATTGAACTTAAAACCTGCATTTGCTATAATGACATACGCTTACATAATCAATCATCATTGTAAAAACATGTAGGAGGGTTCTTATGAACGTTCGTGAGTCGGAGCTTCCGGGCATCGGCCAGAAAGTAGAAGTCATTACGAAAAATCACGATAAAATCAGTATTATTCTTCATGATGACGGCAGAAAAGAGCTCTATTACTTCGATGAGAATGATCATGACGAATGCTTGGCATCCGTTGAATTTAACGACGAAGAGGCGAGGCAGATTTCCGCTATTTTAGGCGGGATGACGTATAAGCCGAAAGCGCTGGAATCTGTGGAAGTCGCGCTTGATGACCTCGTCATTGAGTGGTTTAAAGCCGAATCTCATGCACCGGCTGTCAGCCGTACAATCGGAGATTTGGAGACCAAGAAACATTACAACGTCCAGATTATTGCGATCGTAAAGAAAAACCGGCAAAAACAGCTGAGCCCCGGCATTGATACCGTAATTGAAGCAGGGGACACCCTCGTCATATCGGGAGAAAGAAGCGGACTGAAAAAGCTGGTCCGCGAGCAGTTAACGGCGCGGATTTCCTGAGACCGGGGTTTACTCCCGGGAAAATGGGGGAAAAGATAAGAATGAACAATTGGGGGCAGACGCATGAATAAACAATGGACTATTATATTCGCTTTACTATTTACTTTGATTGTCGCCATCTTTGCTGTCATTAACGTGCGGGCGGTTGAGGTTGATTATCTGTTCGGAACCGCTGAATGGCCGCTGATTTTAGTCATTTTAGGCTCTGTGTTAATGGGAGCGCTGATCGTGTTTTCAGCCGGTATCTTTCAAGTGATGAAACTGAAGCGCGAAATTAAAATGCTGCGGAAAGAAAACAGATCCGCAGGTGAATTGACGGCTGATTCGGACGGCCAAAAAACAGCCGCGCCGCCGGAAGAAATGCTTGAAGAGAAAAAAGGATCAGAATAACATTTGAAACCCCTCAGTCCGCTCTAGTATAATAGGGTGGTTGAGGGGTGAATTTATGTTAGCGTCAAAAATGCGCTGGGAAATCCAGCAGCCGGATCAGGAAAAAGTCAAATCACTCACAGAACAATTGGACATAACACCTCTTGTGGCATCACTGCTTGTAAAAAGAGGTTTTGATACTGCCGAAAGCGCAAGGCTGTTTTTACATACAAAGGATGCAGACTTTTATGACCCGTATGAATTAAAGGGAATGCGGGAAGCAGTTGATCGGATAAAACTGGCGGTTTCTCAAGGGGAACCGATTATGATTTACGGAGATTACGATGCAGACGGCGTTACAAGCACGTCGGTGATGCTGACGGCACTCAGACAGCTGTCGGCGGACGTTGACTTTTATATTCCCGACCGTTTCACAGAAGGCTACGGCCCGAATGAACAAGCTTTCCGCTCCATAAAAGAGCGGGGATTTTCGCTGATCATTACAGTGGATACGGGAGTCGCCGCCGTCCATGAAGCTGAAGTCGCAAAAGAGCTGGGCTTAGACGTCATTATTACCGACCACCATGAGCCGGGACCCGAGCTTCCTGACGTATTTGCGATCATCCACCCGAAGCAGCCGGGATGCGGCTATCCGTTTAAAGAATTGGCCGGCGTCGGTGTGGCGTTTAAGCTTGCCCACGCGCTTACGGGTTCTTTGCCGGAAGCTATGCTGGACTTGGCGGCAATCGGTACGGTTGCAGATCTGGTGCCTCTTCATGATGAAAACAGATTAATTGCGTCACTCGGAATCGAAAGGCTTAGGACGACAAATCGGCCGGGCCTCAAAGCTCTGATTAAGCTTTCCGGCGGAGATATCGGACAAGCTGATGAGGAAACGATCGGATTTCAGGTCGCGCCGAGGCTCAATGCCGTCGGAAGAATAGAACAGGCCGATCCCGCCGTGCACCTGCTGATGACTGAAGATCAGTTTGAAGCGGAGGAACTGGCTTCGGATATTGATCGGCTGAATAAAGAGCGGCAGAAAATGGTGAAAACCATGACCGAAGAGGCTGTTGAAATGGTTCAGCAGCAAGGCGGAAACCCGTCTGCCATTGTAGTGGCAAAAGCCGGCTGGAATCCGGGAGTCGTCGGTATTGTCGCATCGAAGCTGGCTGAACGTTTTTACCGGCCCGCTGTTGTGCTTGGGATAGATGAGGAGCAGGGAATCGCTAAAGGGTCGGCGCGAAGCATCAGAGGCTTCAACCTGTTTACGAGCCTTTCACAGTGTAGAGACATTCTTCCTCATTTTGGCGGGCATCCGATGGCGGCAGGAATGACGTTGAAGGCTGAAGATGTGGCGGAATTAAGGGACAGGCTGAATCAAATGGCTGAAGAAACCCTTACGGAAGAGGATTTTATTCCCGTTCAGGAGGTTGATCTTGTCTGCGGCGTTGAAGACATAACCGTTGAAAGCATTACAGAATTGAATATGCTGTCGCCGTTCGGCATGCTTAACCCTAAACCGCATGTGATGGTGAAAAATGCCGTGCTTGATGATGTGCGCCTGATCGGAGCGAATAAAAACCACGTGAAAATGACGGTGAAAAGTGATTCCGCCGTCCTTGACTGCGTCGGCTTTAACAAAGGAGAGCTTGAAGCCGGAGTTGTCCCCGGATCAACGATTTCCATTGTCGGCGAGATGTCCATTAATGAATGGAACAACAGAAAGAAGCCCCAGCTGATGATTAAAGATGCTGCGGTGCCGGAATGGCAGCTTTTTGATATCAGGGGCAAGCGGACGTGGGAAGACACGGTCACCGCGCTGCCGAAGGAAAAACGGGTGCTCATCAGCTTTAACGAAAAAACCGCTCATCAGCTCCGTGAAAAAGAGCTGTCGGGCGAGCTTGCCGGGATCACTTCGGAATCCGAGGCGGAAGCTCTCCAGCTTGACGGGAAATATGCCGTTTTTCTGGATGTGCCGCCGTCAGCGGATCGTCTGCAGCATTTGCTTGACGGAAAGAAGCCGGAACGGATTTATTTTGTTTTTATCAATCATGAAGAACATTTCCTGTCCTCATTTCCATCGCGGAATGATTTCAAGTGGTTTTACGCATTTCTCTTGAAAAGGGGCGCTTTTGACTTCGGCAAGCATGGTTCAGAGCTTGCGAGACACAGAGGATGGTCAATTGACACAATCAATTTCATGACAAAGGTGTTTTTTGATCTCGGTTTTGTTAAAATAGAAGATGGTGTGCTGTCTGTCGTGAGCGGCGCGAAAAAACGCGACCTGGCAGATTCGCAAACCTATCAGGTAAAACAGCAGCTGATGGAATTAGACCAGAAGCTCAATTATTCCGCAGCCCATGAGCTGAAGGAATGGCTGAATAAGCTGATGAACCAAGGTTCAGAAGCTTATGAAAGTACGAGGAGGACATAGAACAGATGGATCTTAAAAAATACGTAACAATTGTGCCCGATTACCCGAAAGAAGGCGTACAATTTAAAGATATTACGACATTGATGGACAAAGGCGACGTATACCGTTACGCCACTGACCAAATTGTTGAATATGCAAAAGAAAAAGAAATTGATTTAGTTGTCGGGCCTGAAGCGCGCGGCTTTATTATCGGCTGTCCGGTTGCATACGCTCTCGGAGTCGGCTTTGCGCCGGTTCGGAAAGAAGGAAAACTTCCGCGTGAGGTCATTAAAGTCGATTACGGTTTGGAGTACGGAAAAGACGTACTGACAATTCATAAAGATGCGATTCTGCCGGGACAGCGCGTGCTGATTACTGATGACTTGCTTGCAACAGGCGGCACGATCGAAGCAACGATTAAGCTAGTCGAAGAACTGGGCGGCGTCGTAGCCGGTATTGCGTTCTTAATCGAGCTTTCTTACCTTGATGGCAGAGACAAGCTTGACGATTACGATATTTTAACATTAATGAAATATTAACCGCATATGGAAAAAAGCACTCGTGTCAGGGTGCTTTTTTCCTATTATTTCATCATCCTGACAGATTCTTTAGGTGTTTTGAACTTCTGCCCTTTACATCTCTCGTTTTTTTCTTGATAATAAACTAATACAGTTTACATTTAAAAAAGGTGATTCCATGGCGAACGAACAAGTATTGACTGCCGAGCAAGTAATAGATAAAGCGCGCACTTATCTGCCGGAGGAGCAGATTGCGTTTGTTGAGAAAGCTTACCTGTATGCGCAAAACGCGCATCGCGAACAGTACCGCAAATCAGGTGAGCCGTACATCATTCATCCGATTCAGGTGGCGGGGATCCTCGTCGATCTGGAAATGGACCCTTCCACAATTGCGGGCGGATTTCTGCATGATGTGGTAGAGGACACGGATGTCACCCTCGACGACCTGAAGGAAGCATTTTCTGAAGAAGTGGCGATGCTTGTCGACGGCGTGACGAAGCTCGGTAAAATTAAGTATAAATCTCAAGAAGAGCAGCAGGCGGAAAACCATCGAAAAATGTTTGTCGCTATGGCTCAGGATATCAGAGTCATATTGATCAAGCTGGCGGATCGCCTTCACAATATGCGGACGTTAAAGCATCTTCCGCAGGAAAAGCAGCGGAGAATTTCAAATGAGACGCTGGAAATTTTCGCTCCGCTGGCCCATCGGCTCGGGATTTCTAAAATCAAATGGGAGCTTGAAGACACCGCTCTCCGTTATTTGAATCCTCAGCAATATTACAGAATCGTCAACCTCATGAAGAAAAAGCGCGCGGAACGCGAACTTTATGTCGAAGAGGTTGTCAATGAAGTGAAAAAACGCGTCGAAGAAGTGAATATCAAAGCGGACTTTTCAGGACGTCCGAAGCACATCTACAGCATTTACCGCAAGATGGCGCTGCAAAATAAACAGTTCAATGAAATATATGATCTGCTCGCTGTCCGTATTCTTGTCGGAAGCATTAAAGACTGCTACGCCGTACTCGGCATTATTCATACGTGCTGGAAGCCGATGCCGGGCAGATTCAAAGATTATATTGCGATGCCTAAGCCGAATATGTATCAGTCGCTGCATACGACCGTAATCGGGCCTAAAGGCGATCCGCTGGAAGTGCAGATCAGAACGTTTGAGATGCATGAGATCGCTGAATACGGGGTGGCCGCACACTGGGCATATAAAGAAGGCAAGGCTGCAAACGAAGAAGCGACATTTGAGAAAAAACTGTCCTGGTTCCGTGAAATTCTTGAATTCCAAAACGAGTCTACCGATGCGGAAGAATTTATGGAATCGCTGAAAATCGATCTGTTTTCTGACATGGTATACGTATTTACGCCAAAAGGCGATGTCATTGAACTGCCGTCAGGCTCTGTGCCGATTGATTTTTCCTACAGAATCCACTCGGAGATCGGCAACAAAACAATCGGGGCGAAAGTGAACGGAAAAATGGTGACGCTTGACCATAAGCTCCGGACGGGCGACATCGTCGAGATTCTGACGTCCAAGCATTCATACGGTCCGAGTCAAGACTGGGTCAAACTGGCGCAGACGTCCCAGGCGAAACACAAAATCCGCCAATTCTTTAAGAAACAGCGCCGTGAAGAAAACGTCGAAAAAGGCCGTGAGCTTGTCGAGAAAGAAATTAAAAATCTTGATTTTGAAGTGAAAGATGTTTTAACACTCGAAAATCTTCAAAAAGTTGCCGACAAGTTCAATTTCTCAAATGAAGAGGATATGTACGCGGCGGTCGGGTATAACGGCATTACCGCTCTTCAGGTGGCCAACAGGCTCACCGAAAAAGAACGGAAGCTGCGTGACCAGGAAGAGCAGGAAAAAATCGTTCAGGAAGTCACTTCCGAGCCGAAACATTATCCGCAAGGGAGAAAACGGGAAGCGGGTGTGCGCGTAAAAGGCATTGACAACCTTCTCGTCCGCTTGTCGAAATGCTGCAACCCGGTGCCGGGCGACCATATCGTCGGTTTTATTACAAAAGGGCGCGGTGTATCCGTTCACCGGGATGACTGTCCGAACGTCAAAACGAATGAAGCGCAGGAACGTTTGATCCCCGTTGAATGGGAGCATGAATCACAGGTTCAAAGACGCAAAGAATATAACGTTGAGATTGAGATTTTGGGGTATGACCGTCTCGGGCTTTTAAATGAGGTGCTCCAAGCCGTAAATGAGACGAAAACCAACATCTCCTCTGTCTCCGGCAAATCCGACCGCAATAAAGTCGCTACGATTCATATGGCGATTTTTATTCAAAACATCAATCATCTGCACAAAGTGGTCGAGCGGATTAAGCAGATCAGAGACATCTATTCAGTCCGGCGGGTAATGAACTAAAAGGAGCTTGCTATGAAATTAGTTGTTCAGCGTGTAACAGAAGCAAGTGTGACGGTTGACGGCGCTGTCGCCGGCCGGATCGGACCCGGCATTATGGCGCTTGTCGGCATCACTCATGAAGATACAGAAGAAGATGCCGCTTACTTGGCGGATAAAATCGTGAATCTTCGGATTTTTGATGATGAAAGCGGCAAGATGAATTTATCGCTTTTGGATACGGGCGGGGAGATTTTATCCGTTTCCCAGTTTACGCTTTACGGCGAAACGAAGAAAGGGAGACGCCCGAATTTTATGAATGCGGCTAAACCGGATCAGGCAGTGCTCCTTTATGAAAAGTGGAACGAACTCCTTCGGGAAAAAGGAGTCAAAGTGGAAACCGGAATATTCGGAGCCATGATGGATGTTCAGCTGACGAATTCCGGGCCGATTACATTGATTATGGATTCTAAACAATAAAAAAGCTGCCGTTCGGCAGCTTTTTTTATGATTGAAAATAATGTTCCAATCCGCTTTCAATTCCGTCTGTCACTTTTTCCTGGTAAGAGCCGCTATGTATGATTGTTTCTTCTTGCGGTTGACTGAGATAGCCGAGCTCATACAGCATGGCAGGCCGTTTATTTTCCCTCAGGACGTAATAATCTCCAAACAGAACGCCGCGATCCGGGATAGGGGAACGCTTCACTACTTCAGAATGGACGTCTGAGGCAAGCTGACGGTCCTTAGACGGACTGTAATAATAAGCCGTGCTTCCTCTCGTTGACGTATCGGCATAGCTGTCATAGTGAATGCTGATAAAGGCATCCGCATTCCGGTAATGGGACGTTGAGACCCTGGCCTGCAGGCTGATAAAAGTATCATCCTGTCTGGTGATATACACGTTTGCACCGGATGCCCGCAATTTTTGGGCCAGCAGCTTAGCGGTTTTAATGGTTACGTTTTTTTCAAACTTTCCGGAGTAGCCGATCGTTCCGCTGTCTTTTCCTCCGTGTCCGGGATCAACGACAATCGTTTTGTTTTTAAGTGAGCCGCTGCCGCCTGACGTGTTGGGAGAAGGTGCTTCGCCTGTTTCCTCACCGCTTTTTGACGTTTGTACGACCCAGTTTGCCACATATGCGGTTTGTCCGTTCTCAAGCCGGACTTCATACCATTTGCCGCTTGAGCCGACAATCGGGTAGGCTGCGCCTTTATCTGCTCTTTTTACGATAGAAGCGGAAGTCGAGGCCGAGCTCCTTAAGTTGGTGCCGCCGTAAACAATATACACTTTTTTCGAGGAGCCTGAGCCCGCAGAACCGTCTCCCGAGCCGGATGCGCTGTCCGATGAGTCAGAATCCTTTATGATGTAGTGGCTTGCTGCCCAGCCTTTTTGCCCGTTTGCTTCAATTTTCAGCCAGCCGTGGTCTTCACTTAAAATGGAAACCTTTGTTCCGCGTGATAATTTAGTCATAATCGCTGAATCATGTGACGCTGCACTTCTGACATTCAATGAAGAAACGCCGACCGTCCCGTTTTTTGACCCGCTTCGGGCCGAAGTTGCTTTCGTATCCGATCCGCCGCTGTCCGCGGTGACGTATTCGGAAGAAACCCATCCGGTTGTGCCTTGATAAGAAATGTTCACCCATCCGCTGTTCTTGTCCAGCACGGATGCATGTGCGCCTTGCGGAAGTTTGCCGATGACTTCATAAGATGTCCCCGGGCCTTTTCTGATGCGGAGGTCAGGATCGGTCGAAGTGACCGTTCCGCTTGTTGCGGATGAATTGTCTGCTCCCCCGGCTGTTTTTGATATCAGCCAGGAAACGACCCATCCGGTTTTACCGGGGCTCAGCTGAAGCTGCACCCAGTCTCCCTCTTCTTTAGCGATCGGGTATCTTTCCCCTTTTTTTACTTCAGCCTTAATTCCATAGCTCAGGCCGGGACCGCCTCTGACATTGATCTTGTCTGTCGCGATGACCGCTTCTCCCTCTGCGGCGATTGCGGTGTGGAATGACGGAAGAAGCGCTGTGATGATGACGCCGCATAAAATAAGAGCAAGAGTTCTCTTCTTCATGGCTGTCCTCCTTTCTGAACTAACTAAAATACATTCTTGTATAATATCGTATTTTCCTTGCTGAATGTTAAATAAAAATAAAATGGTTTGTTTATACTAGTCATAAATACAGCGAAAAGGTGTGCAAATCATGAAATATCAACCAAAAATGGGACGCGCGCTGCACGATGCGGAAGGAAATCTGCACTTCAGTGATCAGAGCGACAGAGAAAAGGCGGGTTTTCTTGAAGAGACGGCGACGGAGTTCGGTCTCTTATCGAAAGAAGCGGTCGCAAGGAAAAACAGACGGAATAAAACTTGACAGGGGAGTGCAATCCCATTATTATAATAGAAATTGATGTACATAAGTCATGATAACGATTTTGAACCGATAATGGAGAAGAGTAGGTCAGAATGCATGGAGAAGAGAGGAACCGTCCCGGGCTGAAAGCGGATCCGCACTGCATCTTTCTCGAAACAACACTCCGGAGGTTCCCTGCTGAACGCTTTCAAGTCATTAGGCAGCGGACGTGAACCTGCGTTAAAGGTCAGAGCGGGGATGCTTCGGCATTCCAACTAGGGTGGCACCACGGGTATAACTCTCGTCCCTACTATACATGTATAGTAGGAACGGGAGTTTTTTTATTTGAAGAAAGACATTAAGGAGGCCTGTAACATGGCATATCACATTCCAAGAGGCACACAGGACATACTGCCGGGTGAATCAGACAGATGGCAGTTCGTCGAACAAATTATGAGGGAGACGTGCCGCACTTATCAATATAAAGAAATCCGCACGCCGATCTTCGAACATACGGAATTGTTCGCAAGAGGCGTCGGTGAGTCTACAGATATCGTGCAGAAAGAAATGTACACGTTTGAAGACCGTAAAGGGAGAAGCCTGACGCTTCGGCCGGAAGGAACGGCTGCCGCAGTCCGCGCGTTCAATGAAAATAAATTATTTGCGAACCCGGTGCAGCCGACGAAGCTTTATTATGTCGGACCGATGTTCCGTTACGAACGTCCGCAGACGGGGCGTTTCCGCCAATTCTATCAATTCGGAATTGAAGCGATCGGCTCCAAAGATCCGGCCGTGGATGCAGAAGTCATTGCGCTTGCGATGAGTATTTACCGTAAAGCCGGTTTGAAACATGTCAAGCTTGTGCTGAACAGCCTTGGTGACCAGGAGAGCCGCAAATTCTACCGGGAAGCGCTCGTCAAACATTTTGAACCGCGCATCGGAGAATTTTGCTCAGACTGCCAGTCGCGCCTGCACACAAACCCGCTCAGAATTCTTGACTGCAAGAAAGACAGAGAGCATGAACTGATGAAAACGGCTCCGTCCATTCTTGATTACTTAAATGAAGAATCAGCCGCTTATTTTGAGAAAGTAAAACAATACTTAAACGATCTCGGCATCCCGTTCGAAATAGATCCGAACCTTGTCAGAGGGCTTGATTATTATAACCATACCGCTTTTGAAATTATGAGCAATGCCGAAGGATTCGGAGCGATTACAACCCTTGCCGGCGGGGGCCGCTATGACGGGCTTGTTGAACAGATCGGCGGACCTGAAGCGCCGGGTATCGGATTTGCGATGAGCATCGAACGTCTGCTGGCAGCCATTGACGCTGAGAAAACAGAGCTTCCCGTCAATCAGGGGATTGACTGCTACATCGTGACGCTCGGAGAAAAAGCGAAGGATTATTCCGTTTCCCTCGTGTACAAACTGAGAGAAGCGGGCATCTCAAGTGAAATCGATTATGAAAATAAAAAGATGAAGGGCCAATTCAAAACGGCTGACCGTCTCGGCGCACGTTTTATTGCGATTTTAGGGGAAGATGAGCTTGCCCAAAATAAAATCAATGTAAAAGATGCGGAAACAGGAGAGCAGCGTGAAGTGGTGTTAGACGAGCTGATACAAGTGTTAAAGGCAGATCAAAAGCAGTGAAGGAGAGGAACGCTATGTTTGGAAGAACATATTATTGTGGCGAGATAACTGAAAAAGCGATTGGCGAAACCGTCAAACTGAAAGGGTGGGTGCAGAAGCGGCGCGATCTCGGCGGCTTGATTTTCATTGATTTGCGTGACCGCTCGGGTATTGTACAAGTCGTGTTCAACCCTGACGTATCGAAGGAAGCCCTTGCCGCAGCGGAAGCAATCAGAAACGAATATGTGCTTGATATCGAAGGCACGGTTTCTGCCCGTGAAGAAGGCACGGTGAATCCCAACCTGAAAACCGGTAAAATTGAAATCAAAGCTGAAGCGGTGACGGTGCTCAGTACGGCGAAAACGCCTCCGTTTCCGATCAGTGACCAGGCGGCTGACGTTTCTGAAGACGTCCGGTTAAAACACCGCTATTTGGATTTGCGCCGCCCGGCGATGTTTCAAACATTGCAAATGCGGCATCAAGTCACAAAATCCATCCGCCATTTCTTGGATGAAAACGGATTTCTTGATATTGAAACACCGATTTTAACAAAAAGCTCTCCCGAAGGCGCCCGTGATTACTTAGTGCCGAGCCGGGTGCATGAAGGAGAATTTTACGCCCTTCCGCAATCGCCGCAGATTTTTAAACAGCTTCTGATGGTGTCGGGCTTTGAACGGTATTATCAAGTGGCCCGCTGCTTCCGCGATGAAGACTTGCGTGCCGACCGCCAGCCGGAATTTACGCAGATTGATATCGAAATGTCCTTTATGAGTCAAGAGGACATCATGGCTCTGGCGGAAGAGATGATGGCGAAAGTCATGCTTGAAACAAAAGGTGTTGAAGTACCGCTTCCGCTTCCGCGAATGACATATGAAGAAGCGATGAACAGCTACGGTTCCGACAAGCCTGACACCCGCTTCGGCATGCTGCTGACGGACGTGTCAGACATAGTGAAAGATACTGAATTTAAGGTGTTCTCATCAGCCGTGGCAAACGGCGGCGTTGTAAAAGCGATCAATGTCAAAGGCGCTGCCGGCGACTATTCCAGAAAAGATATCGATGCGCTCGGCGTATTTGCCGGAAATTACGGCGCGAAAGGTCTCGCTTGGGTGAAAGTTGAAGCTGACGGCGTAAAAGGCCCGATTGCGAAATTCTTTGATGAAGAGAAGCAGGCAAAACTGGCTGAAGCGCTTGATGCTTCTGAAGGCGATCTGCTCCTGTTCGGCGCTGATAAGTTTGAGGTTGTGGCTCAATCCCTCGGCGCGCTTCGCTTAAAGCTCGGCAAAGAACGCGGCCTGATTGACGAAAGCCTTTTCAACTTCCTGTGGGTTGTGGACTGGCCGTTACTGGAGCATGACGAGGAAGAAGGCCGTTTCTATGCGGCTCACCACCCGTTTACAATGCCTGTCCGTGAAGATCTTGACCTGATTGAAACGGCGCCTGAAGATATGAAAGCGCAGGCTTACGACCTTGTCTTAAACGGCTATGAACTCGGCGGAGGCTCAATCCGTATTTTTGAAAAAGACGTTCAGGAAAAAATGTTCGGGCTTCTCGGCTTTACAAAAGAAGAAGCGGAGGAGGAATTCGGATACCTTCTTGAAGCCTTTGAATACGGCGCCCCTCCGCACGGCGGAATCGCGCTCGGCTTAGACCGTTTGGTTATGCTTCTTGCAGGCCGCACAAACTTAAGAGATACGATCGCTTTCCCGAAAACGGCAAGCGCAAGCTGCCTTCTTACGGAAGCGCCCGGCGAAGTGAGCGACGCCCAGCTTGAAGAACTTCACCTTTCTGTCAAAAGAAAAGTGAAACAGTAAAGATCAGCAGTTTGTTTCTTGAAAATCAAAATCTGCTGTGATATGATTTTGACAAGTTAAATAAAGTCCTGATGTGTTAGTTGTACACCTAGTTTTGACCGAACATTTTTTTGATTTGGGAGCCCGCATTTTTAAATGGCGTACATGCCTCTTTTCATTCGTTAAGAGGACTTACAAGATTTAAAAAAGGGCACCCACCTGCTGAGAGCGGGTTCAAAACGAAGGAAAGCTGCAACGGCACAATTGGGACTTTATTTTTTGTGCGCTAAAACCAGCGGCTTTTTGACAAGCCGAGTTTATAAAACCAGAATGTGGAGTGAGGTTCTTGTTACATCAGTTTTCCAGAAATGAGCTAGCGATTGGAAAAGAAGGGCTGGACACGTTAAAAAACAGCACGGTGGCCGTTCTCGGCGTCGGCGGAGTCGGTTCATTCGCAGCCGAAGCATTGGCGAGGTCCGGAGTGGGGCGGATCGTGCTTGTCGATAAAGATGATGTTGACATTACAAACGTAAACCGCCAGCTGCATGCGCTCTTGTCGACGGTGGGACAGCCGAAAACAGACTTGATGAAAGCGCGGATCGCGGATATTAATCCGGATTGCGATGTCATTGCCTTAAAAATGTTTTATACAGAAGAGACATATGAGCAGTTCTTTGAGTATCCGCTTGATTACGTCATTGACGCGTCGGATACGATTCATTATAAAATTCATCTGATGAAAGAATGTCTGAAACGGAATGTTCCGCTGATTTCAAGCATGGGAGCGGCGAATAAAACAGACCCGACACGCTTTCAGATTGCTGATATTTCAAAAACCCATACCGATCCGATTGCCAAAGTCGTCCGCACAAGGCTTCGCAAAGAGGGCATTAAAAAAGGCGTACAGGTCATTTTTTCTGATGAAAGCCCGATCGTCATCCGTGAAGACGTCAGAAAAGAAGTCGGGAATGATGAAGCGAAAATCCGCAAAGCGCAAATGCCGCCGTCTTCCAACGCCTGGGTTCCGTCAGTGGCCGGTCTGATTATGGGCGGACATGTTGTCATGGAGCTCTTAAAGGACATCGACATTAAACGGGTTAAAGATAAATAAAAAGAAAAACAGCCTTCTTCAGGAAAGGCTGTTTTTTTATTTGAATCCGCCGTTTACACGAAAGATTTTGGCTGGTATCAAAAAAGACAAGAACACATAGGGTGTCCTTGTCCGGTTATTTTTTCTGCTTCATCAGTTTTTCATACACTTGCTTTATGGCGGCTTCAAATTTCCCCGTTTGTTTCGGTTTATAGTATTGCTTGTTTTTTAACGGATCGGGCAAATATTGCTGTTCGACCCATCCGTTTTCGAAATCGTGAGGATATTGATAGCCGATCCCGCGTCCGAGCTCTTGGGCCCCTTTATAGTGGGCGTCTTTTAAATGTTTCGGCACATCGCCGATTTTACCCGTCCTGATGTCTTTGAGAGCCTCATCAACGGCTGAGATGGCGGAGTTTGATTTTGGCGAGAGGCATAATTCGATTACCGCATTGGCCAGCGGAATTCTCGCTTCCGGAAAGCCGATCCGTTCTGCGGTCTGAATCGCGCTCAGCACCCGGGGGCCTGCCTGCGGGCTTGCGAGGCCGATATCTTCATAGGCGATCACGAGAAGCCTTCTTGATATGCTTTCAAGATCGCCGGCTTCGATCAGACGGGCCAGATAATGAAGGGCGGCGTTTGCGTCCGAGCCTCGGATCGATTTTTGGAAGGCGGATAAGACGTCATAATGCGCATCGCCGTTTTTATCATGAGTATAGCTTTTTTTCTGCAGACATTCTTCCGCTGTTTCCCGTGTAATCCGGACCGTGCCGTCGCTTGATTCCTTTGTGGAGAGCACGGCAAGCTCCAGTGCGTTCAAAGCGGAGCGGACGTCTCCCCCGCACCCTTGTGCGAAATGATCCATCGCGTCGTCGTCCACCGAAACGCTGTAAGAACCGAGTCCCCGGTGTTCATCTGTGAGCGCTCTTTTCAATGCCTGCTTGATCAGATCGGGTGTTAACGGTTCAAGCTCAAATATCTGGGTCCGGCTTCTGATGGCCGGGTTAATGGCATGATAAGGGTTGGCGGTTGTCGCGCCAATTAAAATAATCATGCCGTTTTCTAAATAGGGCAGCAGAAAATCCTGCTTTCCCTTATCAAGCCTGTGCACTTCGTCAAGGATTAAAATGACCTGGCCTGACATTTTCGCTTCCTGTACGACAATCTCCATGTCTTTTTTATTATGAATGACGGCATTCAATTTCCTGAATGCGATGCTTGTCGATCCTGCGATCGCTGTGGCGATGGATGTTTTTCCGATGCCCGGCGGTCCGTACAGGATCATGGATGATAAGTGCTTTGCACGCACCATTCTGCCGATGATTTTATCTTCTTTGACCAAATGTTCCTGGCCGATAATGTCTTCGATATTGGCAGGCCGCATCCGATACGCCAGTGGTTTCATGTACATCTCTCCTTACATATACAGGGTAACGGAAAACGGACGATTAGAAAAGCGAATTGCGGCGGGCCCCGTGTTTCAATGAAAATTAGGATAAGTTATGTTATAATAACAGTTGGTCTATAAGATACTAAACAGATTATTCATATCCATTTACTTGTATAAATTAACAATTAGAATTGACTGGGGTGTTCATATTGAAAATATCGACAAAGGGAAGATACGGGCTCACCATTATGATTGAATTGGCGAAAAAGCACGGAGACGGTCCGACGTCGCTCAAAAGCATCGCCCAAACAAACAGCCTTTCTGAGCATTACTTGGAACAGCTTGTATCACCGCTCAGAAACGCCGGACTCGTAAAAAGCATCAGAGGCGCTTACGGGGGTTACGTGCTCGGGGGCCAGCCTGAAGAGATAACGGCCGGAGATATTATCAGAGTGCTGGAAGGGCCGATCAGCCCGGTAGAAGTGCTTGAGGATGAAGAGCCTGCCAAGCGGGAGTTATGGATCCGCATCCGCGACGCTGTAAAAGACGTGCTGGACAGCACGACGTTAGAAGACCTTGCGAGCTACACGGACGGCGAGCAGGAAGCTTATATGTTCTATATTTAAACCAGAGGTGTACAGACAATGGAACGGATTTATTTAGATCATGCCGCGACTTCCCCGATGGATGAGCGTGTGCTCGAAGAGATGAAGCCCCATTTCTTCGGCAGTTTCGGCAACCCGTCAAGCATTCATTCATTCGGGAGAGAATCCCGGAAATGGGTCGATGAAGCGAGAGCGGACATCGCGCGCGAAATCAGTGCGAAAGAACAGGAAATTATTTTCACAAGCGGCGGCACGGAGGCTGATAATTTAGCGATTTTCGGAACGGCTGCCGCCCGGAAGAATGAAGGAAAGCATATCATTACGACCGCTGTTGAGCATCATGCTGTGTTGCACGCCTGCGAAAAGCTGGAAGAAGACGGCTTTGAGGTGACATACCTTATCCCCGGCCCTTCAGGACGGATCAGTGCAAATCAGGTGAAAGAAGCGCTCCGTGATGATACAATCCTTGTTACCGTCATGTATGGCAATAACGAAGTCGGAACCATTCAGCCGATTGACGAAATCGGAGAGCTGTTAAGCGGGCATCAGGCCTATTTTCACACAGATGCCGTCCAGGCATTCGGTTATATGCCGATTGACGTGAAAAAAAGCAGAATTGACATGCTGTCTGTTTCCGGTCACAAGCTTAACGGGCCTAAAGGGACAGGCTTTTTATATGTAAATCAAGAGGTGAAGCTGTCACCGATTCTTCTCGGGGGAGAGCAGGAACGAAAGCGCCGCGCGGGGACGGAAAATGTACCGGGCATCGCCGGCTTAAAAGAAGCGGTCGTCCTTTCAAACCGTGAGAGGGAAGAGAAAACAGCGAAGTATAAGGAGTTTAAGAACATCATCATGAGCACGCTGGAAAAATCCTGCGTAACAGCGGAGGTGAACGGAGATGCCGAGAAATGCCTGCCTCATATTTTAAACCTTTACTTTCCCGGTGTGCCGGTGGAAGCGCTGCTGGTCAATCTTGACATGGAAGGCATTGCCGTCTCCAGCGGATCTGCTTGTACAGCGGGATCCGTTCTTCCGTCCCATGTGCTTACGGCCATGTTCGGAAGTGAGAGCGGCAGGCTGACTTCGTCAATCCGCCTCAGCTTCGGCCTCGGCAATACGGTGGAACAAATCGAAACAGCCGCCGAAAAGCTTGCCGCCGTCGTTAAACGGCTTGCTTAAAACGGCGGACTTACGTTTTTAATGGAGTGAATGCAAATGGAAAAACGGCCGGAGGATACAAGAGTCGTAGTCGGCATGTCCGGCGGCGTGGACTCTTCCGTGGCGGCCCTTCTGCTGAAGGAGCAGGGCTACGATGTAATCGGAATCTTTATGAAAAACTGGGATGATACGGACGAAAACGGTTTTTGCACGGCGACGGAAGATTATGAAGACGTCATCCGGGTCTGCAACCAGATCGGAATTCCGTATTATGCCGTCAATTTTGAAAAGCAATATTGGGAAAAGGTATTTCAATATTTCCTTGATGAATATAAAGCCGGAAGAACCCCCAATCCGGATGTCATGTGCAATAAAGAAATTAAGTTTAAGGCTTTCTTGGATCATGCTCTGTCACTCGGCGCGGATTATCTTGCGACGGGCCATTACGCCCGCGTGGACAGAAGCGCAGGTACAGTGCGCATGCTCCGCGGCCTGGATGAAAACAAGGACCAGACTTATTTTCTGAATCAGCTCAATCAGGAACAGCTCAGCAAAGTCATGTTCCCGATCGGTGATCTGCAAAAAAGCCGCGTACGGGAAATCGCCAAAGAAGCGGAACTTGCGACAGCTGCGAAAAAAGACAGCACGGGAATCTGCTTTATCGGCGAACGCAACTTCAAAACGTTTCTCAGCCAATATCTCCCCGCTCAGCCGGGCGATATGATGACAATGGACGGAGAAGTAAAAGGGCGTCATGACGGTCTGATGTATTATACAATCGGACAGCGCCACGGTCTTGGAATCGGCGGAAGCGGCGAGCCGTGGTTCGCCGTCGGTAAAGATCTTGAAAAAAACATTCTGTATGTTGATCAAGGATTCCATAATCCGCTTCTGTATTCCGATAAGATCACGGCGACAAATGTCAGCTGGACGCGTCCCGGTCTGATGGACGGCGGCGAAATGACATGCACGGCGAAATTCCGCTACCGTCAGGAAGATCACAAAGTAACGGTGAAAATGACGGGTGATGATGAAGCGGAAGTCATTTTTGACGGGCAGGTACGCGCCGTTACGCCGGGACAAGCCGTCGTTTTTTATGACGGAGAAGAGTGCCTCGGCGGCGGAACGATAGACGACGTTTATAAAGACGGAACAAAACTGTGGTACGTATAACACATGTAAAAAACCTCAACTCGCATGTTGGGGTTTTTTAGCGAAAGGAAGTTAAAAATGGATTATAATAAAATCGGGATTGACGCCATGCAGGAGGGCGATTTTGAAAAAGCGGCAGAGGCCTTTACGAAAGCGATTGAGGAAAACGGGCAAGATCCGGTGCCGTATATCAACTTCGCAAATCTGCTTTCTTCTGTGAACGAACTCGAACGGGCGCTTGCATTCTATAACAGAGCGCTCGAATTGGACAATTCGGCGGCAGCCGCTTATTACGGTGCGGGAAACGTATATGTGATGAAAGAATCGTTTCCCGAAGCGAAGGATATGTTTGAAAAAGCGCTTCGCTCCGGAATGGAAAACGGAGATTTGTTTTATATGCTGGGGACCGTTCTCGTTAAATTAGAGCGGCCGAAGCTTGCACTGCCGTATTTGCAGCGTGCCGTTGAATTAAACGAAAATGACACGGAAGCACGCTTCCAGTTCGGAATGTGCCTCGCAAATGAAGAAATGCTGGATGAAGCTCTGGCGCAGTTTGAGACGGTGATCGAGCAGGACCCAAGCCACGCGGACGCATTTTATAATGCCGGAGTCGCTTACGCGTACAAAGAAAATCGTGAAAAGGCGCTTGAGATGCTGGAAGGCGCAATCGGCATACAGCCTGATCATATGCTTGCGCTTCATGCGAAACAGCTTATCACCCAGTCATAACAAAAGGAGGGAAGGCTCGTGGATCAGCTGAACATCGAAGAACAGCCGTATGTAAAAGGCGTCATTCATACGGTCATTTATCATAATGACACCAACCTGTATACAGTGCTGAAAGTCAAAGTTGCAGAAACGTCTGAGGCGATCGAAGACAAGGTCGTATCCGTAACGGGCTACTTCCCTCTGCTGCAAGAAGATGAGACCTACACATTTTACGGAAAAACCGCCACGCATCCTAAGTTCGGCCTGCAATTTCAGGCTGAACACTTTAAAAAAGAAATTCCGACCACAAAAGAAGGGATCATTCACTACTTATCAAGTGATCTGTTTGAAGGAATCGGAAAAAAAACGGCGGAAGAAATCGTCAAAAAGCTCGGAGACGGCGCGCTCAATAAAATTTTGACGGATGCGTCGGTGCTTTACGATGTGCCGAAAATGTCGAAAAAGAAAGCGGATAAGCTTGCCGGAGAGCTGCAGCGGCATCAGGGGCTTGAGCAGATTATGATCTCTCTGAACCAATACGGTTTCGGGCCCCAGCTATCAATGAAAATATATCAGGCCTACGAAACGGAAACCCTGGAGAAAATTCAGGAAAATCCTTATCAGCTTGTAAAAGACGTTGAAGGCATCGGCTTTGTGAAAGCTGACGAGCTGGGCGGAAAAATGGGTCTGTCAGGAAACCACCCGGAGCGGATCAAAGCGGCAATCTTATATACGATTGAATCGACCTGTCTTTCAGAAGGCCATACGTACATAGAGACAAAGCAGCTGATTATCAATACGCAAACGCTTCTGAATCAGTCAGCTGAAGGCGGCCGCGTCACGGAAATGGATGCGGCTGACGGCATCATCGCCCTCGGGGAGAGTAAGGATATCGTCATTGAAGGAGAACGCTGCTATTTTCCGTCCTTGTTTTACGCGGAACAAAATGTCGCAAAACGCGTGCTCGACATTGCGGCTCAGACGGAGTATGCCGATCAATTTCCTGAATCGGAATTTCTGCTTGCGCTCGGTGAACTGGAAGAACGGATGAATGTTCAATACGCACCAAGCCAAAAGGATGCCATTCAAAAAGCGCTGTCTTCACCCATGCTTTTACTGACCGGAGGACCTGGGACGGGGAAAACGACCGTTATTAAAGGAATCGTGGAATTATACAGTGAACTGCACGGAGTATCGCTTGACCCCGGTGATTATAAAAAAGACGAGACGTTCCCGGTGCTGCTTGCCGCGCCGACGGGAAGAGCCGCAAAACGGATGAGCGAATCTACGGGTCTGCCGGCTGTTACGATTCACAGGCTGCTCGGCTGGAATGGCGCTGAAGGCTTTACCTACAATGAAGATCAGCCGATTGAAGGGAAACTGATCATTATAGACGAAGCGAGTATGCTCGATATCTGGCTCGCCAGCCATTTGTTTAAGGCGCTTCCTAAGCACATTCAGCTCATTGTCGTCGGTGATGAAGACCAGCTTCCTTCAGTAGGACCGGGGCAGGTGCTGAGAGACCTTTTGGCTTCTGAGGTGCTGCCGACCGTGCGCCTGACAGATATTTACCGTCAGGCTGAAGGATCATCCATTGTGGAACTTGCGCATGATATGAAAAAAGGACTACTTCCAAAGGGGCTGACCGCGCCGACTAAGGACCGCTCATTTATCCGCTGTAATTCTTCACAGATTAAAGAAGTCGTGGATCAGGTCGTCTCGAACGCGTTAAAAAAGGGGTATACCTCCAGGGATATTCAAGTGCTTGCCCCGATGTACAGGGGAAAAGCGGGAATTAACGAGCTGAATATGCTTCTTCAAGACATCATGAATCCGCCGAAAGAAAAAAGGCGGGAGCTGAAATTCGGTGATGTCGTCTACAGGACGGGCGATAAAATATTGCAGCTTGTCAACCAGCCGGAAAACAATGTGTTTAACGGCGATATCGGCGAAATCGTGTCCATTTTTTATGCCAAAGAAAATACGGAAAAAGAAGACATGGTCGTCGTCTCGTTTGACGGCAACGAAATCACCTTTACGAAAAAGGATTTCAGCCAGTTTACCCACGCTTACTGCTGTTCCATTCATAAGTCGCAGGGAAGCGAATTCCCGATTGTCGTCCTGCCTGTCGTCAAAGGCTACTATCGAATGCTCAGGAGAAATCTGCTTTATACCGCCATAACAAGAGCGAAAAAATTTCTGATTCTTTGCGGAGAAGAAGAAGCGCTTGAATGGGGCGTCAAAAACAATGATGCCACCGTCAGACAGACGTCGCTTAAAAACAGGCTCACAGAGCAGACTGAAGAGATGGATGCGGAACTGGCCGCCCTGCAAAAAGAGCTGCCGTTCAGTGTATATGATGCGAACATCGGAATGGAAGGTATCACGCCGTTTGACTTTATGGAAGAAAAAGCGTAAATAAAACCCGGAGCATAAACATGCGCCGGGTTTTCGCCTGTGGAAGTCATTTCAAAGTATGCTGCCCGGCTTCTTGGCAAAACCTATACGTGTTCAACAAAAGGTGGTTGATCACACTTTGAGAACATGCCATGCAGCTGAAGGACGAACAGTATATGACGAAAACACCGGGCGCAGTCTCGGGATGATATCGGATGTATGTTTCTCTCTGGACGGCCGGTTTCTCGGTTTCGTGCTGGAGCAGAAACGCCTGTTTCACAACCGCCATCTTTTTTTAGAGGCAAGTGATATAAAAGAGATGGAACAAGAAGCCGTAGCTGCCGGTCATGCTCATTTGCAGCCTTTGCCGAAGAGCTGTTTCACCTTTGAACAGATTAAAATGCAGCCGGTGAAATCGCCCGATGGTGAAATGTTCGGTTTGCTGGAAGATGTATACTTTTGTTTGGACAGGGGCATAATCGTAGCATATGAACTCTCGGACGGCTTCTTTTCAGATCTGGCTGGCAGACGCCAAGTGCGCCGCGCCGCCGATACGCTTATTGAAGCGGGGAAAGAAGGCATCGTCCTGAACGGATAAGAGGTGTAGTCTGTGCTTGTATGTCCGAACTGCAAAAGTAAAGATATCGGCAAAATCGGCGTAAACCAATACTATTGTTGGGGCTGCTTCATTGAGCTGACGGTGGCCAAAGGCAAAATTGCGACACATCAAGTAGAGGAAGACGGCACGTTAAGCAGTCTTGATGATTTGTTTTCTGAAGACGAACGCAGTATCAATTTTTAAAGTTGAAAGGAGATACGCGCGATGGGCAGAACAATGACCTCTCTGTTGGCTTTAGGAGCTGGAGCCGTTATGTATCGTATGGCTTCTCAGTCCGATATGCTGAATAAAAAAGGTATGAAACGGATGAGAAGACGAGTCATGAAAATGTTTTAAGCAGAAAAAAGGATACTTCTCCGGAAGTATCCTTTTTACGTTTGTCTCGCTTCCAGCCGTCTGGCTGCGAGAGACAGGCTGTAATTGACCGCGAAATACATCAGGGCCGCTAGCAGAAAGATCGGGAAAAAATATCCTCCGTCAGCGCTTTGTCCGTTTAAAATCTGCGCGTTATGAATCAGTTCGGGCAGAGCGATGACGACCGCAAGTGACGTATCCTTTAATAAGGAGATAAACTGGCTCACAATCGGAGGAACCATACGCCTGAGCGCCTGCGGCATGACGACGAGAAAAAGAGTCTGCGTGTATGTCAGTCCTGAAGAACGCGCCGCTTCAATCTGTCCTTTGTCAACGGATTGCAAACCGCTTCTGATGATTTCTGACAGCATGGCCGATTCAAAAATCGTCAGCGCCGTAATGGCGGCCGCGGTAATTTCCAGTTTGATCCCGATTTCCGGAAGGGCAAAAAACGTAAAGAAAATGATTAATAACAGCGGCAGGTTGCGGATGGTTTCCACAATGGCCGCTATACTGCCCGAGACGATAGGAATTTTCGCATAGCGCAAAGTGCCGGCGGCAAGCCCGAAAATAAAACTCAGGACAATGGAGATCAGCGCAACATAAAGTGTGACCAAAAAGCCGTCCCATAAAAACAGCAGATGGTCAGGTGTATAGGCGCCGCTAAAATCCATGTTTTTCACTCTCCTTTTCTAATAACTCTTTCCGAGACGTCTTTCCAAATAGTGAACCCCGATGCTGAGCGGGATCGTTAATATCAAATAAAAAAGCGCGACGAAAATATAGACATCAAACACGACAAGAGTGCTTGAGGAAACGAGATCCGCCTGATACATCAAATCGAGTCCCGCCACCACTCCGAGTATTGATGAGTTTTTGACAAGGTTGAGAAATTGGTTTCCGAGCGGGGGAATCACGATTTTTACGGCCTGAGGAAGAATGATATATCTCATCGCCTGACTGTAGGTGAAGCCTGACGATCTGGCCGCTTCCATCTGCCCTTTGGAGACAGTCTGAATTCCGGCTCTGATGGCTTCTGCGATAAAGGCGGACGTATAAATCGTCAGCGCAATCGTTCCCGCCTGAAAGCCGTCCAGTCTCAGCCCGGCGTTCGGAAGTCCGAAATAAAAAACGAATGTGATGAGGAGAAGCGGGATGTTCCGGATAAATTCCACATACGCAGTGCCGATCCATTGAAGGGGTTTGAAAGCCGTGATTCTCATGACTGCGATCAGAACGCCCAGCGCAAAACTGCCTGCCAGCGCGACGAAGCTCGCAAGCAATGTGTGCAGGAAACCGTCCATATACATATCGAAGTTTTCCGTTAAAATTGAAAAGTTCATCTATGTCACTCCTTATAAAACGGGGATGAGCATGGCTGCTCATCCCGCGGTCCTTTCTATTTTGCCGGTTCTTCTTTAATCCATTTTTTATAGATTTTTTCGTACCTGCCGTCGGCTTTCATTTTTTTCAAAGAGGCGTTGATTTCCTTGATGAGTCCGGATTGGCCTTTTTTGACGGCGATTCCGTAAGGTTCATCGGTGAAGGTTTCGCCTGTCAGCTGATATTGTTTATTTTCATCTGCCATGCCGTATAAAATCGCATTATCGGTTGTGAGCGCATCTCCCTGTCCCGCTTTAAGCGCAGTGAACGCTTCGGCGTAATTTTCAAATTCCAGCACTGAGGCGTCAGGCGCTTTTTCTCTGATGTTTTGTGAGGAAGTAGAGCCTTTTACCGCCAATACTTTTGAGCCTTTTCCCAGGTCTTCGGTGCTTTTGATGCTGCTTCCTTTTTTGACGAGCAGGGATTGCCCGGCTTCAAAATAAACATCTGAGAAATCAACTTCTTTTTTCCGCTCATCCGTTATCGTCATCGTGGCGGTGATGGCATCGATATCGCCGTTTTGCAGCATCGGAATTCTCGTTTTTGACGTCACTTCTTTAAATTCCGCTTTCTTCTCATCCCCCAGAATATCTTTTGCGAGCTGTTTTGAGATATCAATATCGAAGCCTTCAATATCACCGGAGCTTGGGTTTTTCAGCCCGAATAACCTCGTGTCGGTTTTGACGCCGAAGATGATTTTGTCTCTGTCTTTAATAGAGGCTAACGTGTCTTTTCCCGTTCCTTTTGAATCCCCGGACGTTTCTTTCCCTCCGCAGGCTGCCAGCATAAAGACGGCCAGCAGTGATATCAATCCGAATGACAACCATTTTGTTACGCGTGACATAAGCGCTCCTCCGTTTCTTTTCAGTGATTTAAAATACGGCTTAAGAATAAACGCGCCCTCTCTTCACGGGGGCTTTCGTAAAATTCAGCCGGTGCAGCTTCTTCTAAGATGGCTCCGCCGTCGATAAACACGATGCGGTCCGCCACTTCTTTTGCGAATCCCATTTCATGTGTGACGACTGCCATGGTCATGCCTTCCTTTGCGAGTGTTTTCATGACATCCAGCACTTCCCCGATCATTTCCGGATCAAGCGCGGATGTGGGTTCATCAAACAGCATAATTTCGGGCTTCATCGCAAGCCCCCTGGCGATGGCGACACGCTGCTGCTGGCCGCCCGAAAGCTGTGAAGGATAAGCGTCCGCTTTTTCCGGTATACCGACTTTTTTCAAATAGTATAAGGCCGTTTCTTTTGCTTCTTCTTTTGATTCCTTAAGCACTTTGATCGGTGCGAGCATGATGTTTTGCAGAACGGTTTTGTGCGGGTACAGATGAAAATGCTGAAACACCATGCCGATATTGCGGCGGACCTGATTTATATCCGTTTTCTTGTCATGGATGGAGACGCCGTTTACCGTTAAGGCGCCTCCATCAACTGTTTCCAGCTGATTAATGCAGCGGAGAAGCGTGCTTTTTCCCGATCCTGAAGGTCCGATGATAACGACGACTTCCCCTTTTTTAATGTGCAGATTAATGTTTTTCAGCACGTGGAAATGTCCGTAGTGCTTATTTACATCCTGAAATGAAATCATGGCCATCCTCCTTAAAAAAACATGAGTCATATTGACTGGACAGTTTTTGAAATCCTTTAACACATTACGATGGTTATACAGATTTTTATGAATATTATTTAGGTTATTTCGTAATTTCTGATAATTATTTCCGTCAAGAGGTCTGCGTCATAAGGCGGAGTTTATGAAAGGGGAATAATTCCGGCTTTCTGTCAAAAGATAAAGCAAGAGGTGAAACGTCATGCTTCAAAAACCGCTGCAGCTCTTAATGTGGACGGCTGTATGTCTGCTCGTTTTGTTAACAGTGTATGTCTTTTGCATGCTCGATATGTTATGGTCTCCCATTTGGCTTGTTATAAAATCTCTCTTTATTCCTATATTCATCGCAGTATTTATTGCTTATCTTTTACTTCCGATTACTGAATGGCTTCATAGAAAAGGGATGCCTAGAACTTTAAGCCTGCTTCTGATTTATTGCCTGTTTTTCGGCGGAATCGGCTGGGGGGTTTATAAAGGGGTTCCTGTTTTAATTGAACAGCTGCAGGATCTGTCTGAGAGCATTCCCGGTCTTGCCAAAAACTACAACAGTATGCTGAAGCATCTGCATAATCACACGGATCATTGGCCTGACGGCATGCACCATCGGATGGACAAAATGATTCAGCAGACAGAAACGTTTCTTGCCGGCACGATTGAAAGCACGATCAGAAGCATCCGTTTCGTGCTTGATTATATCCTGATCGCGGCGACGATTCCTTTTCTCGTGTTCTATATGGTGAAGGATATAGACGTCATGAAAAAGACAGTCTGGTATTTGACGCCGAAGTCCTGGAGGAAAAGGGGGAGTGAATTTCTGCGGGATGTGGACGACTCTCTCGGTGATTACATCCGCGGTCAGCTTCTCGTTTGTTTTTTGCTCGGGTTAATAGCCGGCGTTTCATTTTGGCTGTTCGGGCTTCCTTACCCGCTGATTTTGGGTCTTGCCATCGGGATTACGAATGTCATCCCGTATTTCGGTCCGTTTATCGGCGCTGTACCGGCGCTGCTCCTTTCGCTGGCGATTTCTGCTAAAGCTGTGATCATCGTAATCGTCACGATTTTTATTCTGCAATTTATAGAAGGAAACATTTTGAGCCCGCTTATTGTCGGGCGCAGTCTCAGAATGCACCCCGTCGTGATCATGCTGGCGCTCCTTGCCGGAGGAGAGCTCGCGGGCATTCCCGGCATGATTCTCGCTGTACCGGCGGCAGCCGTTTTAAAAGTGACGGCCATACACTTTTTGCGGATCAGGACGGAACATTGACATTCGGGTTCTGCTTGGCTATAATTTCGAGTAGAATACATACGAATCTCGAGTGACGGATATGAGTACGCCGAAGCCCTGTTTAAGAGAGAAGCTCCGATACGCTGAAAGGAGCTTCAGCAGAAGATCGGCGGAAGCTAATCCTGAGTGCAGTTAAAGGCTGCCGCAGTCCTGCGTTACGGGATGAAAGGTGACAGGCCTTTTTCGGCCTGTAATCAGGGTGGTACCGCGAGACAGCTCTCGTCCCTGTGTGAACGCATGGTTTGCATAGGGAGAGAGCTTTTTTGCTGTCGCAAAAGAGAATTTCGGGTAGTGATAAGGAGGAATATAGATGAAACACTTAACTTCTGCTGAAGTGCGTCAAATGTATTTAGATTTCTTTAAAGAAAAAGGCCATGCCGTGGAACCGAGCGCCTCATTGGTTCCGCATGAAGATCCGTCTTTATTATGGATCAACAGCGGCGTTGCGACGCTGAAAAAATACTTTGACGGCCGCGTTGTGCCGGAGAATCCGAGAATTGTAAACGCGCAAAAATCAATCCGAACAAATGATATTGAAAATGTGGGGAAAACGGCGCGCCACCACACGTTCTTTGAGATGCTCGGAAACTTTTCCATCGGTGATTATTTTAAAGAAGAAGCCATCACGTGGGCATGGGAGTTTTTAACGAGCGAAAAGTGGATCGGCTTTGATCCGGAGCTGCTGTCTGTAACGGTTCACCCTGAGGATGAAGAAGCTTATACGCTATGGGCGGAAAAAATCGGCGTTCCGGAAGAAAGAATCATTCGTCTGGAAGGGAACTTCTGGGATATCGGCGAAGGCCCGAGCGGACCGAATACGGAAATTTTCTATGACCGCGGCGAGAAATACGGCAATGACCCGTCAGATTCTGAATTGTATCCGGGCGGCGAAAATGACCGTTATCTTGAAGTATGGAACCTGGTATTCTCAGAGTTCAACCACAACCCGGACGGCACATACACACCGCTTCCGAAGAAAAACATTGATACGGGCATGGGGCTTGAACGGATGGTCTCCGTGATTCAGGACGTCCCGACAAACTTTGACACTGATTTGTTTATGCCGATTATTGAAGCAACAGAGCGCATTTCCGGAGATGCTTACGGAAAGGATGCAGTGAAGGATACGGCCTTTAAAGTGATCGCCGATCATATCAGAACGGTCGCATTTGCGGTAAGCGACGGAGCTCTGCCCTCAAATGAAGGGCGCGGGTATGTACTGAGACGCCTCTTGCGCCGGGCAGTGCGATACGCGAAAACCCTCGGTATCAGCCGTCCGTTTATGTATGAGCTGGTACCGACTGTTGCAGGAATTATGGACGCTTTCTATCCGGAGGTGAAAGAAAAGCAAGAGTTTATCGCCAAAGTCATCAAAACGGAGGAAGAGCGCTTCCACGAAACATTAAACGAAGGTCTGGCCATTTTATCCGACGTGATAAAGAAAGAGAAGGAAAAAGGCAGCGGCATCATCTCCGGAAAAGACGTATTCAAACTGTACGATACATACGGATTCCCGGTTGAATTAACGGAGGAATACGCGGAAGATGAGCAAATGAAAGTTGACCATAAAGGCTTTGAAGCCGAAATGGAAAAACAGCGTGAACGGGCGAGAAATGCGCGCCAAGATGTAGGAAGCATGCAGGTTCAGGGTGGGGCATTGCGCGACATTACCGCAGAAAGCACATTTGTCGGCTACAGTGCCGTAAAAGCTGAAGCGAAGGTGATCGAGCTCCTTCATGACGGGCAATTAATCAGTGAGGCGCATGAAGGGGATACCGTCCAAATCCTTCTTGACAAAACGCCTTTCTATGCTGAAAGCGGCGGACAGATCGGTGACAGAGGAGTGCTGAGAAGCGAGCAGGCTGTCGTAACCATTAAAGACGTGAAAAAAGCTCCGAACGGTCAGCATGTACACGAAGGCACGGTGGCTAGCGGCACGATTCAAAAAGGCGCAAGCGTGACGGCTGAAGTTGAAGATCAAATGAGAAGCGGCGTGGTGAAAAACCATACGGCAACCCACCTTCTGCACCAGGCGCTGAAAGACGTTCTCGGCACACATGTCAACCAAGCGGGTTCACTCGTTACCGAAAATCGTCTGCGTTTTGACTTCTCTCATTTCGGTCAAGTGACGAAAGAAGAACTTGAACGCATTGAAGGAATCGTCAACGAAAAAATCTGGGAGAGCATTCCGGTAGCGATTGATTTGAAACCGATCAATGAAGCGAAAGAAATGGGCGCAATGGCCCTATTCGGCGAGAAATACGGCGATATCGTCCGCGTCGTACAAGTCGGAGATTACAGCCTTGAGCTTTGCGGCGGATGCCATGTCACGAATACGGCAGAAATCGGTCTGTTTAAAATCGTATCCGAATCAGGGATCGGCGCAGGGACGCGAAGAATCGAAGCCGTAACAGGAAAAGGCGCTTATCAGGAAATGAACAGCCAGCTCAGCCTTCTGCAGCACGCTGCGGACGAGCTGAAATCAAACGTAAAAGACGTACCGAAGCGAATTCAGTCTCTTCAAGCGGAGCTGAAGGAAGCGCAAAGAGAAAATGAATCATTGCTCAGCAAACTTGGCAATGTGGAAGCCGGAGCCATTTTGTCTAAAGTAAAAGACATCGGCGGCGTAAAAGTGCTGGCTGAAAAAGTAAATGCGAAAGACATGAACCACCTTCGCACTATGGTGGATGATCTGAAAGCGAAGCTCGGTTCTGCGGTCATCATTCTCGGCGCCGTGCAAAACGAGAAAGTCAACCTTTCAGCAGGCGTGACGAAAGACCTGATCGAAAAAGGCCTTCATGCCGGCAAAATGGTCAAACAAGCGGCTGAAGTCTGCGGAGGCGGAGGCGGAGGCCGTCCGGACATGGCGCAGGCCGGCGGAAAGCAGCCTGAAAAATTGGAAGAGGCGCTGGCATCTGCGGAAGATTGGATAAAATCCGTTTTATAATCCTTTCAACTAGTGTAGAATGATGATAAGATGAGGACCTCAGGCTGAACTTTGCCTGCGAATTTGGGAAAGAGGTGCAAAACGGTGAGCTCGTTTGATAAAACGATGAAATTTAATTTCTCCGATGATTCTGCTGAAACAAACGTCGAAGAAGTGCTGAATACGGTATATGATGCGCTTCAGGAAAAGGGGTACAATCCTATCAACCAGATTGTCGGATACTTGCTGTCTGGAGATCCTGCATACATTCCTAGGCATCGCGACGCCCGGAACTTAATTCGCAAACTGGAACGTGACGAATTAATTGAGGAATTGGTAAAATCCTATCTAGAACAGCATAAAGAGGCGTAAATACATTCATGAGAATATTGGGACTTGATCTTGGAACGAAAACACTCGGCGTAGCTTTAAGCGATGAAATGGGCTGGACCGCTCAGGGCATTGAGACGATAAAAATAAACGAGGCTGAAGGAGATTACGGTCTGGACCGTTTATCCGAGCTGATGAAAGACTATAATGTAGAGAAGATCGTGCTCGGTTTTCCGAAAAACATGAACGGGACGATCGGTCCGAGAGGCGAAGCCAGCCAAACATTTGCGAAACTGCTTGAAACAGCGTACAATGTCCCTGTTGTGCTGTGGGACGAGCGTCTGACGACGATGGCGGCTGAAAAAATGCTGATCGCGGCTGACGTCAGCAGGCAAAAACGAAAAAAAGTCATTGATAAAATGGCGGCTGTCATGATCCTTCAAGGATATCTGGACAGTTTAAACTAAGAGGTGAAAAGAAATGGAACACGGCGAAAAACACATTACAATTGTCGATGATCAAGGCAACGAACAGCTTTGCGAAGTGCTGTTTACATTTGAAAACGACACATTCAACAAATCTTACGTACTTTATTATCCGATTGATGCTCAAGACGATGATGAAATCGAAATTCACGCTTCAAGTTTCGAACCGAACGAAAACGGTGAAGACGGCGAACTGATGCCGATTGAAACCGATGAAGAGTGGGAAATGATCGAAGAAACGCTTAACACGTTTTTAGCGGAAGAAGATGAAGAATAAAATGAACGGAAAAAGCCGGAGCGCATATGCGCTTCGGCTTTTTTTTGTAATAAATTGCCGAATGCACATGAATCATGTAGTATAAGAGCTGTTGGGAGGAAAATACTTGTATGAATATCAATCAGACTAAAAATTCATTTCCGCGTAAAAACAAAAAAACGACGATAATACTGTCCTCCGTGATCGCTCTGCTTATCATCATTTGCGGTGCTTTTTTCTATGGGAAATCTCTGCTGTCCCCGGTTGACAAAGGCAGCAAAACGGCAGTCAATATTAATATTCCGAGCGGTTCTTCCGTTTCGGCAATCGCTGAAATTCTTGAGGATCAGCATGTCATCAAAAGCAAAAAAGCATTTCAGCTGTATGTGAAGTATAAAGGCGCTTCCGGGTTTCAGGCGGGATTTTACCACCTGAATAAAGGAATGGATGCGGATACGATTATCAAAAAACTGACCGCGGGATCAACGGGATATGCCTTTCAGATCTCCGTTCCTGAAGGAAAACAGCTTACACAGATTGCGGATGCGATCGCAAAAGAAACATCATATTCAAAAGAAGAGATCATGGCGAAACTGGATGACAAAACATTCATCGGCAAACTGAAAAAACAGTTTCCTGATACGATAACGGACGCACTTTCAAACAAGAAGCTCAAGCATCCGCTCGAAGGCTATCTGTATCCGGCCACATATCCGTTTAATGATCCGGATGCATCGCTTGACACGATTTTGACGGCAATGGTTCAGGAAACAAACACCCGTATCGAAACGTATAAATCTGAACTGGAAAAAAAGAAACTTTCCGTCCATAACGCTCTGACGATGGCATCACTTATTGAAGAAGAAGCCACCGCCAAAGCCGACCGTCACAAAATCGCCAGCGTTTTTTACAACAGGCTCGAAGAAAAAATGCCGCTGCAGACTGACCCGACGGTATTATATGCGGCCGGTAAGCATAAAAGCCGGGTCTACTACAAAGACCTGAAAATTGATTCTCCGTTTAATACGTATAAACATAAGGGGCTGCCGCCGGGACCGATTGCAAATGCCGGTGATTCATCATGGGAAGCGGCTCTCCGCCCTGACAAAACGGATTATCTTTATTTCCTTGCAAAATCAAACGGCGAGGTCGTTTTCACCAAAACATTAAAAGACCATAATAAAGCGAAGGAAAAGTATATTTCCAAAAAAGACAGCGAATAAAAGGAGGGCAAAAGCTCTCCTTTTATTCCATTCTGAAAGGTTTTATGATAAAATATATCGGGTTGTTTACTTATGGATAAAGAAGTGTCTTAAGAGAGTGTCCCCGCGGATTCGTCAGGGGCACTCCTTTTTAGAACGGAGGCTGTTTGCCGTGAATGATCGGTATGAACAAATAAACGAGTATATAAACGCGATGCTGAAGCCTCGGCCTGATAAAGTGAAAAAGCTTGAAGCCTATGCAAAGGAGCACCATGTTCCGATTATGGAAGAAGCGGGCATTGAAGTGCTGCTTCAAATGCTGTCGATTCAACAGGCGAAAAACATTTTGGAAATCGGCGCGGCAATCGGATATTCCGCCATACGGATGGCGCTTGAGCTTCCGGATGCGAATATTTACACGATTGAACGGGACGACAAACGCTATGAAGAAGCTGTGAACAATATAAAAGACTTTGAAATGGAAAACCGGATTCACGTAATGCACGGGGATGCGCTGGAACTTTCTGAGTCTGTCCGTGTCACGGCTCCTTATGATGCCATTTTTATCGACGCGGCCAAAGGCCAGTACACGAACTTTTTTGAGCTCTATGAACCGATGCTTGCGCCGGATGGAGTCATTTTTACGGACAATGTTCTGTTTAAAGGGCTGGTGGCACAAAATCACTCGGACATTGAGCCGAAAAGAAGACGGAAGCTTGTTGAAAAAATTGATCAATATAACCAATGGCTGATGGACCGGCCTGACTATCAAACGGTCATACTGCCGGTCGGAGACGGCATCGCCATCAGTAAAAAGAAGAGGTGAAGGATCATGAAAAAACCTGAACTTTTGGTGACTCCGACTTCTGTACAGGATATTCTTCCGCTCATTCAAGCGGGCGCAACGGCCCTGTTAGTCGGAGAACAGAGATACGGCCTGAGACTGGCCGGTGAATTTTCAAGAGAAGATATAAAAGAAGCCGTAAAGACAGCTCATCAGGAAGGCGCGAAAGTGTACGCCGCCGTCAATGCTATTTTTCACAACGAAAAAGTGGACGAGCTGAACGGCTATCTTGCCTTTTTGCAGGAGGCCGGCGTTGATGCGGCTGTTTTCGGTGATCCGGCCGTTTTAATGGCGGCGCGTGAAGCGGCTCCCGAGCTTAAACTGCACTGGAGCACGGAAACAACGGGAACCAACTACTATTCCTGCAATTACTGGGGACGCAAAGGCGCACGGCGGGCAGTGCTGGCTAAGGAATTAAATATGGACAGCATCATTGACATAAAAGAAAACGCCGAAGTGGAAATTGAAATTCAAATCCACGGCATGACGTGCATGTTCCAATCGAAGCGTTCTTTAGTGGGCCATTACTTCGAATACCAGGGTAAAGTCATGGACATCGAACAGAAGAAAAAAGAAGCGGGGATGTTTCTGCATGACAAGGAACGGGGCAATAAATACCCGATTTTTGAAGATGAAAACGGCACGCACATCATGAGCCCGAACGATGTGTGCATGATTGATGAATTAGAGGACCTGATGGACGCCGGCATCGATTCTTTTAAAATCGACGGAGTTTTGAAGTCTCCTGAATACTTAACTGAAGTGACCCGCATGTACAGAGAAGCAATCGATTTGTGCTTCGAAAGCCGAGAGACATACGAAGAGAAAAAAGAGAGCTGGATAGAGCGGATTGAAAGCATTCAGCCTGTGAACAGAAGCATCGACACAGGATTCTTCTTTAAAGAAACGGTCTATTAAAAAGGAGGGTGCAACGGATGACAGCCGTAAATCAAACCATTTCCAAAGTCGTAAACGGAAAACGCGTCATTACGAAAAAACCTGAACTCCTTGCTCCGGCAGGAAACCTTGAAAAATTAAAAATTGCCGTTCATTACGGAGCGGACGCGGTTTTTATCGGAGGACAGGAATACGGACTCCGCTCAAATGCGGATAACTTCTCAATAGAAGAAATCGCAGAGGGCGTAGAATTTGCCAAAAAATACGGGGCAAAAATATATGTGACAACAAACATTTTCGCCCATAATGAAAATATGGACGGTCTGGAAGAATACTTAAAAGCGTTGGGAGACGCAAAAGTTGCCGGAATTATCGTCGCTGATCCGCTGATTATTGAAACATGCCGGAGAGTGGCCCCGGACGTAGAAATTCACCTCAGCACACAGCAGTCCCTTTCCAACTGGAAAGCGGTGCAGTTCTGGAAAGAAGAAGGGCTTGACCGCGTGGTGCTTGCCCGTGAAACGAGCGGACTGGAAATTAAAGAAATGAAGGAAAAGGTGGATATTGAAATTGAAACCTTTATCCACGGCGCCATGTGTATCGCTTATTCAGGCCGATGCGTGCTGAGCAATCACATGACAGCCCGGGATTCCAACCGCGGCGGCTGCTGTCAGTCCTGCCGCTGGGATTATGACCTGTATCAGACAGACGGTGCAAACGCGGTCGCGCTCTATGGCGAAGAAGACGCTCCGTTTGCGATGAGCCCGAAAGATTTAAAATTGATTGAATCCATTCCGCAAATGATCGAGATGGGCATCGACAGCCTGAAAATTGAAGGCCGGATGAAATCAATTCATTACGTTGCGACGGTTGTCAGCGTGTATCGCAAAGTCATCGACGCATACTGCGCTGATCCTGAAAACTTTGTCATTCAAAAAGAATGGCTGGATGAGCTGGACAAATGTGCAAACCGGGATACCGCGCCTGCTTTCTTTGAAGGCACGCCCGGGTATGAAGAGCAGATGTTCGGTGAACACGGAAAGAAAACAACATTTGATTTTGCCGGTCTCGTGCTCGCGTATAACGAGGAAACTCAAATGGTGACGCTCCAGCAGCGCAATTTCTTTAAACAAGGTGACGAAGTGGAATTTTTCGGTCCTGAAATCGACAATTTCACATTCACAATCGGCACTATTTGGGACGAAGACGGAAACGAGCTTGATGCTGCCCGCCATCCCCTGCAAATCGTTACATTTAAAGTAGACAAAAAGATTTATCCGAGCAACATGATGAGAAAGGGGAAGTAATCACCAATGGGTAAGAGTCCTGTAGTTATAGGCATCGCAGGAGGTTCCGGATCAGGAAAAACAAGCGTCACCCGTTCCATCTATGAACAGTTTAAAGGACACTCGATTTTAATGATCCAGCAAGACCTTTATTATAAAGACCAAAGCCATCTTCCGTTTGAAGAAAGGCTGAACACAAACTATGATCACCCGCTCGCATTTGATAATGACTATTTAATCGAGCATATTCAAGAGCTTTTGAATTACCGGCCGATAGAAAAGCCGATTTATGATTATAAACTGCATACGCGTTCTGAGGAAACCATTCCGGTTGAGCCGAAAGATGTCATTATTCTGGAAGGCATTCTCGTTCTCGAAGATAAAAGACTTCGCGACCTCATGGATATGAAACTTTATGTCGACACGGACGCGGATCTCCGTATCATCAGACGGATTATGAGAGATATTAACGAAAGAGGCCGTTCAATCGATTCTGTCATTGAGCAGTATGTGTCCGTCGTCAGACCGATGCACAATCAGTTTGTTGAACCGACGAAACGCTACGCGGACATCATTATTCCGGAAGGCGGGCAAAACCACGTCGCGATTGATCTGATGGTCACGAAGATTCAAACGATCCTTGAACAAAATGCAATTTTGTAATACCATAGCATAGACATAAATAACTCAGACCATATTATGTATAGGCTGGAAGGGAATGAGACAGTTCCCTTCTTTCCCTGTTTATAAACCGAAACATTTGCAGAAAACACATATTCAGTTTAAGATAAACAGTACCTATATGGGAGAGAAGAACGAGGACTGCCCTGTGTTCTCATTCTTGATTTTTTCGTTTATGCTCTCATACATAATCACACGTTATTGTTGAGGGACAACCACCAAGGAGTGAAGGAACATGGCACAAGAAAAAGTTTTTCCGATGACTCACGAAGGAAAACAAAAACTTGAACAAGAATTAGAGCAATTGAAAACGGTTAAACGTAAAGAAGTAGTAGAACGCATTAAAATCGCAAGAAGCTTCGGAGATCTGTCAGAGAACTCTGAGTATGATTCTGCAAAAGAAGAACAGGCATTTGTGGAAGGGCGCATCACGACGCTTGAAAACATGATCCGCAATGCGAAAATCATCGAGGACGACGGCGGTTCAAATGTAGTCGGTTTGGGAAAAACCGTATCATTTATCGAATTGCCGGACGGTGAAGAAGAATCTTACACGATTGTCGGAAGCGCTGAAGCTGATCCGTTTGAAGGGAAAATCTCAAACGACTCGCCAATCGCCAAAAGCCTGCTCGGCAGAAAAGTGGACGAAGAAGTGACAGTTCAGACGCCGGGCGGAGAAATGCTCGTGAAAATTGTGAAAATTTCATAAGATCTGTTTAACAATGAAACACCTCGTCCAAAATGTGGATGAGGTGTTTTTTTATGATCGTATCAAAAAGGCTGAAAGCGGCCATGATTTGTTTTCTGCTCGTGTTTTTCTTTCTGCTTGCGAGGCTGGCTGAAATTCAGCTGTTTTTCACAGAATCTTTTTCAAAATCCAATATTAATCTGATTCAGGAGAGCGTCAAGCAGCGGACGGAAGAAGTCCTTATTTCAGACGGACGCGGCTCTTTTCTTGATCGGAACGGCAAAGAACTGACCGGAAAAAAGCAGCCTGCGGTCATACTGTTTCCCTTTCTCGTGACGCAGGATTGGCCGGTTGACCGGGTATCAGACATTCTCGGAATGAAACAGGGGGAGCTCAGGCAGCTGCTCACGGAAGCAAAAAAACCGGTGATCCTGAACAGCAGAAAAATAAAACATTTGACGAAACAATCCGTGTCAAATATCAATTCTTTGAAATATCCAGGCATTTACGGCGTATATATGAAAGACAGCAAAGAAACAAACATAGCCGCTCATTTGTTTGGCGCGACAAACCAGGACCCTGAGCTTTTGAAAAAGAAATACCCCGGCAGGAAGGAACTGCCGATCACGGCAAAAATCGGGACAAGCGGGATGGAGCGGACGTTTGATGAGTTTTTACTTGCGGATCAGGACACAAAACTTTTGTATCATGTCGACGGAAGGGGAAACCCTTTATTCGGAATGGACGTCAAATATACGGCTGAAGCAAACGCGTTTTATCCGCTGCAAGTCAAAACCTCCATCGACCGCAATATTCAAAAAGCAATGGAAGATGTATTGAAAGACCGCGGGTTAAAAAAGGGGGGAGCCGTCCTTTTAGACATTGAAAAAAGCAGTGTGCTCGGAATGGTCTCAAAGCCTGACGCCGACATGTCAAAGCAGCAGACACTGCAAAATTACATGCTGACGCCGATTTATCCGGGATCAGTATTTAAAACGGTGATCGCCGCAGCCGCAATAGAACAAAACGAAGTGAAGCCGGGCACATCCTTTAACTGCAATCTCAACCTGTACGGAGAGCCGGGGGATGACAAAGGCACGCTCAGTTTTGGAGAAAGCTTTGCCCAAAGCTGCAATTATACGTTTACAAGTCTTGCGGAAAAATTGATCAAAAAAGATGATTCCGTTATTGAAAACATGGCGGAAAAACTCGGTCTCACCCAGCGGGCGGGCTGGGAAGGCAAGCTGTACCGGGAAGACGGATTCAGGCAGTTGTATAATGAAAAAAGCGGGGTCATTTGGGGAGATGACAAAGACAAAACCGTAAAAAAAGCCGTCGCACAGACGGCGATCGGGCAAAAAAACGTGAAAGTCACGCCTCTTGAAGTCGCCAATATGATGGCGGCGATCGCGCGCGGCGGTGAAAAAAAACAAGTCAAAATCGCGGACAAAATTGAATACAAAAACAAAACGACGATGGCGTCATTCAAAGATCAGCCGTTAAAAGGGGAAAACATCGACAAATATACGGCGCAGCAGCTTCAAAAAATTCTCAGAGAAGTCGTCACCTCACCGAAAGGAACCGGCCGAAGGTTTCAGGATCTGCCGTATGAGATAGCAGGCAAATCGGGAACGGCCCAGACGGGAATGTTCACAAAAGAAAAACAGACGCTTTACCACAAATGGTTTGCGGGATACTTTCCCGCGGACAAGCCGAAATACGCTCTCGTGGTGCTGCACATGGACACGCCGGGGGATAAGGCTCTGACAAATACAGTGTTTTATGATATTGTTAAAAAGGTACATGAAAATGAAATAAATCAGACATAGAACAACCGCTCAGCCCATGTTAAAATATATGCTGAGCAAGAGGGATAAAGGAGTGCAGAATGATTGAGCAATAAACAATCTCGTTTTGAAAACCGTGATAAGCGCAGAAAAGCAAATATGGTGCTTAACATTTTAATTGCTATCGTATCTATTCTTATTGTCGTCGTTGCCGTCAGCCTCTTCATCAACAGTCCGTCGGGCGACGTGAGCGAAAAAGCGGACACGAGCCAGAAGCAGGAAACACCTGCATCAGGCAAGACGAAGCAGACATCGGATGAAGACATAAAAGACAGCAAAAAAGATACGGCATCAGACGATGACAAAAAAGATAAACAGGATAAGGACACATCTGATTCATCTTCAGACTCTGACAGCAAAAAAGACGATGATTCATCGAAAAGTGATGACAGCAGCAAAAAAGACTCTGATTCAAGCGATCCTTTTAAAGGCGCAAAAATAACAGAGGGCGGTTCATCAAGCGATGTCGAGAAAACAATTGTTAACCCAAAATGGAAAGCGGTCGGCACAAAGCAGACGGGAGAACATGCGGCGACGTATGACTCAAGCTCTGAAGACTGGGCCGAAATGCTTGACGCCATCTCTTACGCAACGGGCGTGTCAAAAGATCACATGACAGTGCTGTGGCTCGGAAACAATGGAAGTCCGCAAGATGCGAAGGGTAAAGTTTTAGACAAAACGAACGGCAAAAAGTATCAGGTCACCATCACTTGGAAAGACAAAAAAGGCTGGAAGCCGACAAAAGTAGAAACCTTAAAATAACCGCAAAAAAGCAGCTGATTATTCAGCTGCTTTTTTCTGTCATACGTCAGCTGAAAAATGCACCGACGCGCTGTAAAGGACTCTGCCGTCAACGGCCGTCACCTGATGGGATACGGAACGGACGCGAAGCATAATCGCCTGGTTGTTTTCAATCTGAACGTTTATTTTCTTTTCAAGCTCCTGCAAAGATGCCGCTTCGAAAAATTCTACTTTATCTTTGATTAAATCCAATTGAAAATTCATCAGTACAGATCCTCCTGATTTTTCTTCTGAGTCAATGAAAGTATAAGCCTTTCTGCCGTAATTGCGCAATAATCCCAAAGTATTTTAGTACCCTTCCATTCTTTTTTGTGATAGGATAGGAACTGTTCCACGATTAATCCATACTATACTTATAGGAATTATAAATTATGGAGAGTGAAAAATATGGGCCGTGAATTTATTCCTTTATTTGAAGATTGGGCAGCGACTTATGACGCCACAGTGCACGGGGCTGACAGACAATATGCTGCTGTTTTTAAAGGATATGACAACATTCTTGACAGCATTGTCGCACTTTCGGGTTCAAACGTTTTAGAGTTCGGACCGGGAACGGGGAATTTAACGGCGAAATTAGCCGCCGCGAACAAAAAGGTGTTTGGTGTAGAACCGTCTCCGTCAATGAGAAAACTGGCGGCTGACAAGCTTTCTGACAAAGCCGTGTTCAGTGACGGAGATTTTCTGGAGTTTCCCGCTCCGCCTTTTCAAATAGATACCATCGTCAGCTCGTACGCCTTTCATCATTTAACCGATGAAGAAAAGCGAACGGCTGTAAAGCAGTATGGCGCAATCCTTCAGAAGCATGATAAAATAGTGTTTGCCGATACAGTCTTTAAAGATCATGAAGCTTATGATGAAGCCATTCAAAAAGCAAGCCGAAACGGCTATCATCAATTAGCGGACGATTTAAAGACGGAACATTATCCGACACTCGCGACAATGAAAAACATCTTTTCAGAAGAGGGATTTGCCGCGCGGTTTACGCAGCAAAATGACTTTGTCTGGATAATGGAGGCGATTAAACGGTAAATCGAAGGGATTGTGTATAAATGAAACTGGCAGTCATCGGAGCAATGGAAGAGGAAGTTACGATTTTAAGAAGCAAACTGAAAGACGCAAAACAAGAGATGATCGCTCACTGTGAGTTTACAACTGGCAGCTATGAAGGCATCGAAGTCATCTTGCTGAAATCAGGTATCGGGAAAGTCAACGCGGCGATCAGCACGACGCTTCTGCTTGACCGTTTCAAACCTGATTATGTGATTAACACAGGCTCAGCGGGCGGTTTTCATCATACATTGAATGTAGGCGACGTCGTCATCTCAACAGATGTCCGCCATCATGACGTGGATGTGACGGCGTTTGACTATGAATACGGACAGGTGCCGGGTCTTCCGGCAGCATACAAAGCTGATGAAAAGCTGATCAGCATTACTGAGGAAGCGGTTTCTGAACTGAACGGCATTCAAGTCGCCAAAGGCACAATCGCTACGGGAGATTCTTTTATGAATGATCCGAAGCGGGTTGAAGACGTACGCGCCAAATTTGCGGATTTGTACGCGGTTGAGATGGAAGCTGCGGCTGTCGCACAGGTGTGCCACCAGTTCAAAACGCCTTTTGTTGTCATCAGAGCTTTATCTGATATTGCCGGAAAAGAATCTGACGTTTCATTTGATAAATTTTTAGAACAGGCTGCCGTTCATTCAACTGAGCTTGTCCTGAATGTCATCAAACGAATTCACTAAGCGGGGGATTCTCGTTCTCCTCCGCTTTTCCAGGAGGAGGACATATATTGAACGTGATAACAGATATTACAGAACTGATCGGAAATACACCGCTGCTCCGTCTCAAGCATTTTGATATACCGGAGGGAACAGCGGTTTATGCTAAGCTTGAGATGATGAATCCGGGCGGAAGCATTAAAGACAGGCTGGGCGGGATGCTCATTAAAGATGCGCTTCGCACTGGAAAGGTGAAACCGGGCGGCGTTATCATTGAGGCGACTGCCGGAAACACCGGGATCGGACTCGCTCTGTGCGCCAGAAAGCATCAGCTTCGCGCCGTTTTTTGCGTCCCGGAGCATTTCAGCAGAGAAAAGCAGCAAATTATGAAAGCTCTCGGGGCGGACATCGTGCATACGCCGAGAGAAGAAGGCATGCAGGGAGCCATTCGAAAAGCGGTTGAACTGGAGAGAGAGATTAATAATTCTTATGCCGTTCTGCAATTTAAAAACCGAGTAAATCCATTGACTTACTATAAAACGATCGGGCCCGAAATATGGAACGCGCTCGGCGGGGATATCCACGCTTTTGTCGCAGGAGCGGGTTCCGGCGGCACCTTTGCTGGTACGGCAGCTTATTTAAAGGAGAAAAATCCTGCCGTCAAAACGGTGATCGTTGAACCGGAAGGCTCGATCCTGAACGGAGGAGAGCCGCATGCCCATAAAACGGAAGGCATCGGCATGGAGTTTATCCCGGATTATATGGACGAGAACCATTTTGACGCCATTTACACGGTGGAAGACGATACGGCGTTTTCGCTTGTCAGAGAAGCGGCCGAGAAAGAAGGCCTCTTAATCGGAAGCTCTTCAGGGGCGGCTCTTTATGCAGCGCTAGAAGAAGCGAAAAAAGCGCCCGCCGGATCAAATATCGTCACTATTTTCCCTGATGGCAGCGATCGATATATAAGCAAAAACATTTTTCAAGGAGGTCAGTAAAATGAAGAAAAAAACGCTGATGGTGCACGGAGGAATTACGGGAGATGAAAAAACAGGAGCGGTTTCCGTACCGATTTATCAAGTAAGCACGTACCGGCAGCCGAAAGCGGGCGAGCACACGGGTTATGAATATTCAAGAACGGCCAATCCGACGCGGACGGCGCTTGAAAGCTTAATTGCGGAGCTTGAAGGCGGTGCGGCAGGATATGCGTTCGGCTCAGGCATGGCTGCGATTACTGCCGTCATGATGCTGTTTGACAGCGGCGATCATGTTATTTTGACGGATGATGTCTACGGCGGTACTTACCGGGTGATGACAGGCGTGCTGAACCGCTTCGGCATTGAAGCGGACTTTGTTGATACGAGCAGTGAAGAAAAAGTCAAAAAGGCCATTCGCCCGAATACGAAAGCCATTTATATCGAAACACCGACAAACCCGCTATTGAAAGTGACTGACCTCAAACAGATGTCTGACATCGCAAAAGAAGCGGGCGTATTGCTTATCGTCGATAATACGTTTTACACGCCGTATTTCCAGCAGCCGCTCAGCTTCGGCGCGGACATCGTGCTGCACAGCGCGACAAAATATCTCGGCGGCCACAGCGATGTCGTCGGCGGCTTAGTCGTCACGGCTGATAAAGAGCTCGGTGAAAAGCTTCATTATGTGCAAAACTCAACAGGCGGCGTTTTAGGACCGCAGGATTCATGGCTCTTAATGAGAGGCATTAAAACACTGGGACTCAGAATGGATGCCATCAATCACAGCGCCGGGAAAATCGCCGAGCTGCTTGAAGCGCATGATGCCGTTCAAACGCTCTATTATCCGGGATCAGCGAAACATCCGGGCCATGAGCTGACAAAAGCGCAAAGCTCCGGTTTCGGCGGAATGATTTCCTTTGATGTCGGCAGCAGCGAACGCGTCGACGCGTTTTTAGAAAAATTGAACCTGTTTACGATCGCGGAAAGTTTAGGAGCGGTTGAAAGCTTAATCTCCGTGCCGTCCAGAATGACGCACGCTTCGATCCCGCGCGACCGCCGGCTTGCGCTTGGCATTACCGACGGGCTCGTACGGATCTCAGTCGGTATTGAGGATACTGAGGATTTAACGGCGGATGTGAAACAGGCGCTTGATTCACTTTTATAAAGAATGGATAGATTTACATTCTCTGTCGGCTGTCAGCTTGTATTATAATGTTGGTAGACTATAAAACTGGCAGGTGACCTTATATGGAGAAGAAAAGACTGAAATCATTAATAGAAGATTTTAAGCATTACGCATTTATTCTGCTTGCAGTCAGCACCTTCATTTATATCGGCGCGGTTCTTCCCGGACAAGGGCTGACTGCGGGCCAGAAAATGCTGATGTTTGTAACGGATTGTGTATTTTTAGCGGGCGCTTATTTCTGCGTTGACCGTTCACTTATTTATAAAAAGAGGCTGGAAGAGGCCGAAGAATAAAAAAAAGCCATTGTCTTTTGACAATGGCTTTTTCATTTCTTATTCAGACGGGGTTTCACGTAATTCTTTTCCCATTCCTTTTAAAAACTGCAGCCCGAAGCCGAGCGCGCGGTTAATATCAGGATCACTGACGGCTTTCATCAGTTCAAACATACTGACTTTCCTGTCCTCTTTTAAAAATCTTTGCGCCTGATCCGTCCCGGCCATGGCGCTTTCTAAAAGTCTGCCCATAAATTCGGGATCAGCTTTTGACAGCGCGCCTCCCGCGGCCATCATCGTATTCAGGAGATTGGTGACAGGTTCCCGGGAAATCTGTCCGAGTGCGATTTTGGCAATCTCCTCTTTTGCCTGGAGCATATAGCCGGCGGCATCAAAAATGCCCAAGCTATTCAGCTCTGCCATGATAGACATCGTTTTCGCGACGGCTTCTTCATTTTCTGCGAGAAGCGTCTTCAGCTCTTCCAGTTTTTCAGCTTTCAGCTGTTCCTCTGTTTTCGTTTCTTTTTGAATTTCAGTAATTGGGCTTGCCATAATGTTTCCTCCTTTCCTTAATCAGTTAAGTGCACATAGCCCGGACGGTTCCATTTTCGCTGAGCTTCCACACCGTTTTGCGGATGACGTTTTTTGTTCCGCGGATTCGTTTTCGGAAGCGGCGGAGTATCACAGGAACCGAGCACTTCCATGCGGACTTTTGTCTGCTTATAGGCAGGTGTATGTGTCCGTGAATCATACGCAGGCCCGGTCAGGAAATTAATCGCAGAATCTTTATCTGTAGAGTTCATCGGCAGATAAAGCTCATTTGCGCGGACGCGGTCTGTCACAAGCGCGTTCAATTTAACCGCTCCAAAAGGAGAGACGAGCCGGATCATTGTCCCGTCGCAAATTCCGCGTTCAGCCGCGAGCTCCGGCGATACTTCAACAAATACATCCGGAACTTTAGACTGAATGCCTTTTGACTTGTTTGTCATGTTTCCTTCGTGGAAATGTTCAAGCATCCGTCCGTTGTTAATATGCAGGTCATATTCTTCAGGGAATACAGCAGGCTCCACCCAATCGCTCAGCGCAAAACGGGCTTTTTTGTCCGGGAAGTTAAAGCCGTCTTCATAAAGAAGCGGAGTGCTTTCTCCCGTAAAGCTTCCCCACAGGAAGCTGTTCCAACCGCTAAGGACGTCGTAGCTTGCTTTTCCGAACAGCGGAGAAAGGCTCGCCATTTCTGAGAAAATGTCGCTAGGATGCGTGTAATTCCAATCAGCGCCTAAACGATTGGCGACTTCCTGAATAATCCACCAGTCGGGTTTTGCATCGCCGAGTGTCGGAAGCGCCTGATACAATCTTTGCACACGCCGCTCTGTGTTTGTAAATGTTCCGTCTTTTTCAAGAGATGGAACCGCAGGCAGGATGACATCCGCGTATTGCGCCGTTCTTGAAAGGAAAATATCCTGCACAACAAAGAAATCAAGGCTGGATAAAATGTCATGAACATGGTTGGCGTTTGAATCGACGAGCGCCATATCTTCACCGACAAGATACATGGCTTTCATGTTTCCTTCTTCAATCGCATGGAGCATTTCGATATTATCAAGACCCGGCTTGCCGTCAATTTCAACACCGTAAGCTTTTTCGAATTTAGCGCGTGCCGCATCATCGGTAATATGCTGATACCCCGGAAGCCAGCCTGGAAGAGTTCCCATATCGCAAGCGCCTTGAACGTTGTTATGTCCACGCAGCGGATAGGCTCCGGCCCCCGGACGGCGGTAGTTTCCTGTGGCAAGCAGCAGGTTGGAAATCGCCGCTGATGTATCAGAGCCGCCTGTATTTTGAGTAACGCCCATGCCCCAAAGAACACAAGTGCCGTCAGCATCACGAATCATTTCGGCAATACGGATGATCGTATCCTGAGAAAGTCCGGTGATGCGCTCCGCATATTCCAATGTGTATTTTTCCAGCGTTTCTTTATAATCATCAAAGTAGTTGACATTTTCATCAATAAACGCTTGATCGTGCCAGCCTTGGTCAATCATATATTTCGTTACTGCCATGAGCCAGACCTGGTCAGTCCCTTGTTTCGGGCTGATAAAGAGGTCGGACCGTTCAGCCATTTCATTTCTGCGCAGATCGGCAACAATCAGTTTTTGGCCGTGCAGTTTATGGGCGCGTTTCACGCGTGTGGCCAGAACCGGATGTCCTTCCGCCGGATTGGCGCCGACGATGAGCACGAGGCCCGCTTTTGCGATATCTTTAATTGTGCCGGCGTCACCGCCCATTCCGACGGTGCGGAATAAGCCGTCCGTTGCCGGTGACTGGCAGTAGCGTGAGCAGTTATCCACGTTGTTGGTTTCAAATACTTGGCGCGCCAATTTTTGAATGACATAGTTGTCTTCATTCGTAATTTTAGAAGAAGAAATAAAGCCGACAGAACCATTTCCGTGTTCGGCCTTGATCGAACCGAGTCTTGAAGCGACAAGATCAAGAGCTTCTTCCCATGACGATTCAACAAATGCGCCGTTTTTCCGGATAAGCGGTTTTGTAATCCGTTCTTCCGAATTCACGAAGTCCCAGCCGAATTTCCCTTTCACACAAGTGGAAATCGCGTTAACCGGAGCATCGGAAACAGGCTGAATTTTAAGGATGTCACGTCCTTTTGTCCATACTTCAAAAGAGCATCCGACGCCGCAGAACGTGCAGACTGTTTTTGTTTTTTTCGTCCGTTTATCGCGCATAGCCGCTTCCACTTCTGACACGGCGAAGATGCTTGTATAGTCGGGTTCAACATTTTTTACTAAATCAATCATCGGTTCCATGACATCTTCTTTTATTCCTGTCATAAATCCGGCTTGGCCGAGCATTGATTTTTCCATCAGTGCGTTACAAGGGCAGACAGTGACACACTGGCCGCAGCTGACGCAGGATGATTCATTAATGGCGACGCCTTCATCCCAAATGACCCGCGGGCGGTCGCGCTCCCAATCAATTGAAAGGGTCTCATTCACCTGAAGGTTTTGACACACTTCCACACACTGGCCGCAGGCGATGCATTGGTTCGGATCATAGCGGTAAAACGGGTGAGACATATCAACCGCGCACTTTGAATCATCTTTCGGCGTATACGGATATTTCTGATGCTCAATTCCCATCATTTCCGCTGTATTATGCAGTGTGCAGTTGCCGTTGTTGTTATCGCATACCGTACAGTAAAGCAGGTGATTCTCGAGCAGGCGGTCCATGGCCTCTGTCTGAGCCTCTTTTACCCTTCCCGACGTAAGCGAGATGGACATCCCGTTTTCTGCAGCCGTGGAACAAGAGCGCTGCAATTTCCCGTTTACTTCAACAATACAGGTGTCACATGTTTGAATCGGATCCACTTCCGGTACATGGCATATTTGCGGAATCTCAATTCCGTTTTGGTTTAAAATATCTAAAATCTTAGACCCCTCTGGTGCTTCATACTCCGTGCCGTCAATTTTGACACGGATAGACTGAACGTCTGTCACTTCCAATTCCCCTCCATCTTGTAAACTCGAAAAAAAGCCATGCACATAGATACCGGCCTCCTGTCCGGAGAACGGTATAAATACGCATGGCGGAATAGTTCACTAGCAAGTCTTACTAACAGACCAATCCTATTTGTATAAAACGATAGACTCATAACACGTTTCCTATTACAAATCCATCTTCACTGCTTTTATTATAAGGTGATATTTATTATAATACAATACGAAAGGAAAAATTTAACCAGGTGAAATGTCACAAAGGGGAACCGGGAATGTCTTTCATAGGCTAAAATCGGAGGGGACAATATGTCTAAAAAAATTCATGAATTTAACGATATTATCCGGAAATTGCGCAAAGAATTATTTGGAAAGGGGCCTGAACGAATTCACACCGTTTTTGTGGATAACATGGCGGTATCTACACTTTACGGCAATCTAAGCGCAAGTGAGCAGTTTATCGCACGCACGCCTGAAGGAAGAGAAATGGTTCATGCGGCGCGGACCAGCTTAATTCAGGAACTGTATTCAAAACAAACGCCTGACGGAATGGAAGAGCTCATCGGAGCAAAGCTGGTGCATCTGTTTTCAGATATTAAAATAGAGGAAAATATTGCCGTATCGGTGTTTGTCTTTGACCGCTCAATTGAAGAGCATAAAGAAGAAATCAAAAGCTGACAATATTCAATTGACACGAAATTGTCACATTTGATATGATATGAACTGCCAGCAGTGGCCCAAGGACGATTTTTTATGGAATGTGTGCATGATCTGTACATATTCTATACCGCATATTTTCATTCTGCTTGATATTGTTGTATGGGTATGCATACAAGTTAGGCAGCATTCAAACCCCGTTTTTTCAGACGGGTTAGTTGAATGCTGCCTTTTTTGTTAGGCGTCTTTGGAAACTGCGGGCTGAAATGATAAATGGAGGGGTTATTATGGCTTTTCGTAAACCGGACGAAATAGCGGAGCTTGCGGTCGAATCAGGGGTAAAAAAGGTGCATTCACCGCTTTCAGCACTGATTGTATTAGGATTTTTGGGAGGAGCGTTTATCGCACTCGGTTATTTGCTTGATATCCGTGTCATCGGCGACCTTCCGAAAGAATGGGGAAGCCTGTCGAGTTTAATCGGGGCGTCCGTGTTTCCCATCGGATTGGTGCTCGTCGTTCTTGCCGGCGCGGAGCTGATTACGGGAAATATGATGTCGGTATCCATGGCGCTGTTTTCCAGAAGAATATCCGCCGGTGCATTAGTGAAAAATTGGGTGATCGTGACGTTGATGAATCTTGTCGGCGCACTGTTTGTCGCTTACTTTTTCGGACATGTTGTCGGATTAACCGAAACAGGACCGTATTTGGAAAAAACGATTGCGGTCGCACAAGGCAAATTGGATATGCCGTTTGGAAAAGTCATTGTTTCGGCGATCGGCTGTAACTGGCTTGTCTGTTTGGCCGTCTGGCTTTCTTTCGGCGCGGAAGACGGAGCCGGAAAAATCGCGGGTATATGGTTTCCGATTATGGCGTTTGTCGCAATTGGTTTTCAGCACGTTGTAGCCAATATGTTTATCATCCCGGCTGCGATTTTTGCAGGTTCTTTTTCGTGGGGTGATCTGATTGGCAATCTCATTCCGGCCTTTATCGGGAATGTCATCGGCGGGGCAGTGTTTGTCGGCCTTATTTATTTTATTGCATATTCAAAAAAAGATCAGAAAAAGCAAGGGATGAAAAGAGTTTCCTGAGGTAATAAAGATGCCGGAAAACACGGACAATTGAAGCGGAATGCCAGCACATTTTCCGTCCAAATCTTGAGAAAAATGTTTACAAAATGGAAGCTGATGGATATACTTACAAAGTAAGAAAAAAGCAAAGGGAGGTTGAATCACATGACGACGTTAAACGGCAATCAAAATCTACAATTGAACCGATTCAGCCTGTGGAAGAGTTCGTGTCCTTCCTTAACCTCTGCCCGTCAAGCACGTTAATTTCGGAGTATCAGGACATTCGCAGCTCCCCGCAGGGAAAGAAGCACCGTCTTCTTTTGTCTGCGGATTTAGTCTGCCCGCAGCGCATATGAACTTTGCTGCGGGTTATTTTCGCTTGTGCGGATATTGAAAGGGGGTGAGCGATAATGACCATCAATCTTTTCTTTTTAACACTGACCATTTCAAAGCGTTTTAAAAGTGCGGAAGAGTATGAACGAGAACAGCAGGTCGAAGAGTTTTATAATGAAGCGAAAGAACGCCAGCTGAAACATTTTTATATGAACTAACGGACACGAAGGGCCAAAACGGAGGAGAAGGAGGAGATCATCATGTTCAGAATTGAACTGCTGAATCATTACACAATGGAGAAGGACCAGGTTTAGCGAGGATGTTGCTGTCACGTCGCAGACGGCCTGCATACCATGGTAAAGAAAGAAAAATTGGTAAGCGGGTGATAGCATGCAAGGCGGTCAGAACAGAATTCCATCCATCGGGCACGGGTATACGTCAATGCCCCATTCATTTAAACACGGCTACGGCAACCCGTATCGCCGGCAGAGAATGGCGGCGCTTTCCCGGCAGACAAGATATATAGCACCGTATTATTGGTACTAGAGCAGGCGGAAAACCTACGTTTTCCGTCTTTTTTTTATGAAAACAAATATAAATTTCAAATAAATCGAAACGTTCATGAAGAGAAGTGCGTCTAGTTAGTACCTCATACTAATACGAGGTAATATTATTTCTGAATAATAAATCACAGGAATGGAAAAGCGGGTGTTATACAATGTTGCAACATACATCTTCAGCATTAAAACGAATGCGCGCGAAATACTTTGCTGCATCAGAACCGGCAGAGTCAGTCATTCAGCAAATCTTGATGGACATACAGGAATACGACCGCATTTTGGAAATCGGGACCGGAAACGGCTCAATGTTTAAACAAATCATCGGACAGCTTGAAAAGGGCAGTCTTAAAAGCATAGAAACATCGAAACGTAAAATACGGAAAACACAGCGCGCAAACCGTTCGGTTATAAAAGCCGGGCTCGGAAACATTCAGCAGGGAAGGCCGGAAAGCATACCGTTCCGCGACCGCAGCTTTCATAAAGTCTTCTCATTACATACTGCTGAAACAGTCAGCGATTACCGGACAGCATGTAAAGAAGTGTACCGCGTTCTTCAAATTGACGGGTGTTTCTATATGGTTTTGAAACCTTCGCGGATGAGTGAGAAGGATGTGATTGGGGTGCTCTATGATCAGCATTTCAGAGACATTTCAGTTGTCAGCAGAGATTCATTCCATTTTATTACTGCCATTAAATAGAATATTTCTTGGGAAATAAAAAGAGCTGCTTAAGTCACTGCAGCTCTTTTTGTGAAATTGGGCATATTTCCTTATTTTTGGTTATTTCACATATATTTTATATTAAAAAAAGTTTTTTTCTTATACAATGGTAATCAGATGACCGTACATTTTAAATATTTTGAACAAACGGAATGAATATTCATTCCGCATTTAGAAAGGGGGATGAAATGACAGCTTCAAACAAGGTTGAACTCATTATGAAAGCGTCGCTTACTTTGTTTACAGATAGAGGATTTGACGCCACGACGATTCCGATGATTGCCGCTCAGGCCGATGTCGGAACCGGCACAATTTACCGTTACTTTGACAGTAAAGAGACACTTGTGAACGTACTGTATCAGGAAAGTGCGCAGCGTTTTATGAAAAAAGTCAAAACAGACTTTCAGGGGATATCTGTAAGAGAAGGGTTTCATCACCTGTTTTATTGTCTGATTGATTTTACGAAGGAAAGTGAGTATGCATTGTTTTTTCTTGAAACGAATAAGGACGCCTACTTTCTGAATGAAACGAGCCGTAAGCTTCTTGATGAAATAACACAGATGCTTGACGTCTTTTTTCAGCGCGGCAAGTCTGAAGGCGTGCTCCGCAATCTGCCGTCCAATGTGCTGATGGCGCTGCTGCTCGGGGCATATCTCAAACTCTATCAGCTTGTCCGGACGGGAAGCGTCGAAATAACAAAACCGTTTCTGAAAGAATTGGAACAATGTTCTTGGGATGCCATCAGAACTCATTAATTATACGCCGAAGGAAGGAAGATCGATATGAAACAGCTAAGCGCTATACCGCAGCCGAAAACATACGGGCCTCTGAAAAATCTCCCTCACTTGGAAAAAGAAAAACTGTCACAATCGCTTTGGAAAATTGCCGAAGAATACGGCCCGATCTTTCGTTTTGAATTTCCGAGCTCTGTCGGGGTCTTCGTATCAGGCCGCGAGCTTGCGGCAGAAGTCTGTGATGAAAAGCGATTTGACAAAAACCTCAGCAAAGCTCTGCTGAAAGTCCGTGAGTTTGGCGGTGACGGACTATTTACGAGCTGGACTCACGAAAAGAACTGGCAGAAAGCGCATCGGATTTTATTGCCGAGCTTCAGCCAGAAGGCGATGAAAGGCTATCATTCAATGATGCTGGATATTGCCATGCAGCTCGTGCAGAAGTGGAGCAGATTAAATCCGAATGAAGAAATTGACGTTGCCGAAGATATGACGCGCCTGACGCTGGATACAATCGGCCTGTGCGGATTTCATTACCGCTTTAACAGCTTTTACCGCGACACACAGCATCCTTTTATCACAAGTATGCTTCGTGCGCTGCAGGAGGCAATGCGCCAATCGCAGAGACACAGCCTGCAGGACAAGCTGATGATCAAAACGAGACATCAGTTCCAGCAGGATATTGAAGAGATGAATTCGCTTGTAGACCGGATCATCGCTGAGCGGAGGGAAAATCCGGATGAGAATCTGTCTGACCTTTTAGCATTGATGCTTGAAGCGAAAGACCCTGTAACGGGGGAAAGGCTGGATGATGAAAATATCCGTTATCAAATCATTACCTTTTTGATCGCTGGGCATGAAACCACAAGCGGGCTGCTTTCTTTTGCGATATACTGCCTGCTGAAAAATAAAGATAAATTGAAAAAAGCTGTTCAGGAAGCCGAGCGGGTGCTGACGGGAGAGACCCCTGAATATAAGCAGATTCAGCAGCTGACATATATCCGCATGGTGCTAAACGAGACTTTGCGGCTGTATCCGACTGCCCCGGCATTTTCTCTGTACGCGAAGGAAGATACGGTTCTCGGCGGGAAATATCCGATTGCGAAGGGACAGCCGGTGACGATTCTGACTCCGCAGCTGCATCGGGATAAAAGCGCGTGGGGAGAAGATGCCGAGTCATTCCGTCCGGAAAGGTTCAGCGATCCCGCGGCCACTCCGGCTGATGCGTATAAGCCGTTCGGAAACGGACAGCGCGCATGCATCGGGATGCAGTTTGCCCTGCAGGAAGCGACAATGGTGCTCGGCCTTGTCCTGAAACACTTTGAACTGATTGATCATACTGATTATGAGCTTACGATTAAAGAAGCTCTAACCATTAAACCCGGTGATTTTAAAATCCGTGTGAAAAACAAGGACGTGTCCAATCATCAGCCCGTACAAAACCATAAAGCTGAAGGAAGCGGTCACAAAGAAGAAACGAAAGAAATCCCGTCCCACGGAACACCGCTTCTCATTCTTTACGGATCAAATTTAGGAACTGCGGAAGGAATCGCGGAAGAGCTGGCTGATATCGGAAGAAGCAAAGGATTTTCAACTGAAACCGGCCCGCTCGATGATTATGCCGGGAAACTGCCTGTAAAAGGCGCGGTCGTTATTGTTACGGCTTCTTATAACGGGGCGCCGCCTGATAATGCGGCGGGTTTTGTGAAATGGATGGAAACCCTTGAAGATCAGGAATTAAAGGGTGTTTCTTACGCCGTTTTCGGCTGCGGAGACCGCAACTGGGCCGCCACTTACCAGAGGATCCCCCGCCTGATAGACAAAGTGCTTGAAGAAAAAGGGGCAAAACGGCTGACCTCTATCGGGGAGGGCGACAATGCCGATGATTTTGAGTACAGTCAGGAAGCCTGGGAAGACTCATTCTGGAAGGACATCATGAAGGCTTTTCATATAGAGGCCGCTCCAAAACAGACAAACAAATCACAGTTATCAATCGAATACGTAAGTGAAGCAGCCGAGACGCCGATTGCCAAAACGTACAAAGCATTTGAGGCGGAGGTCATCACAAACAAAGAGCTTCATACCGAAAGCAGCAAGCGCTCAGTCCGGCATATTGAGCTGCGTCTCCCCGAAACAGAAACGTATCAGGAAGGAGATCATCTCGGGGTGCTTCCGCAAAACAGCGGGGAACTGATCAGCCGTGTCATTCGCCGATTCGGTCTTGATCCGAACCAGCACTTTAAGATCAAGGGCCGGCAGCTGCCTCATCTGCCGATGGACCGGCCGGTTAATGCGCCGGAGCTCTTGGCGTCCTATGTAGAGCTGCAGGAGCCGGCAACGAGAGCCCAGCTTCGCGAACTTGCCGCACATACCGTGTGCCCGCCGCATCAAAAAGAATTGGAGCATCTTTATTCTGATGATACGGCATATAAAGAAAACGTGCTGAAAAAACGAATGACCATGCTGGACCTGCTGGAAGATTATCCTGCATGTGAACTGCCGTTTGAGCGCTTTTTAGAACTTCTGCCGTCCTTAAAGGCGCGCTATTATTCAATCTCAAGCTCACCGAAGGCAACTAGCGGGGAGCTCAGTATCACGGTCGGCGTTGTGACGGCTCCGGCATGGAGCGGCCGTGGGGAATACCGGGGCGTGGCTTCGAACTATTTAGCCGGATTACAGAATGGCGATTCTGCCGTCTGTTTCATCCGCTCGCCGCAGTCGGGTTTCGCATTGCCTGAAAATCCGAAAACGCCTCTCATTATGGTCGGAGCAGGCACAGGAATTGCGCCGTTCAGGGGATTTATCCAGGCGCGTGCTGCCGAAAAAATGTCCGGTAACAGCCTGGGCGAAGCTCATTTATACTTCGGCTGCAGACATCCTGAACAAGACGATCTGTACAAAAATGAATTCGACCATGCGGAGAAAAACGGCCTTGTCACCGTGCGCCGGGCGTATTCCAGGTTAGATCAGGACTGTAAAGTATATGTACAGGATGTTCTGCTTCGCGAGGCTGAACAAATTATTGCTCTTCTTGACCAAGGCGGCCATCTCTATATATGCGGTGACGGAAGCAAAATGGCTCCGGCCGTGGAAAATGTACTGCTTCAGGCGTATGAAAAGGTGCATAACACTGATTCAAAAGTTTCCTTGGAGTGGCTTGAACAGCTGCAGGCGGAAGGAAGATATGCGAAAGATGTTTGGGCAGGTATGTAACAGAAGAGTGAGACAACTGAAGAATGTTTTTTAATTGAAGAAAGCCGGCACGATATTTGAAATCTACTGAATCAAAAGGAATAGTTATAGGGAGTATCGTGCCGGCCTTATCTTTAGTATCGGACAAAAGACACAAATCTTTAATGTTTTTATTGATTTACATGCAGACGGCTATGTCCCTTTTTTCTGAATTCCGCCAGAAATAAAACCGGATAAGACAGCAATAGCAAAACCGAAATAAATGAAATGATACCGATCCAATGAAAATGCGTCCAAAAGAAACCGCCGCAAGACCCGGCCACACTTGAACCGATATAGTATGCAAGCAGATATAATGAAGAGGCTTGCGCGCGATGATCACCGGCTGCGCGGCCGACCCAGGCGCTTGCGATCGAATGCGCGCCGAAAAAGCCGAAGGTAAAGACGGCAATCCCCGCGATTTTAAGCGCAAGCTGGGGCAAAAGTGTCACCGCTGCGCCGGCAAGCATAACAAAAATCGCAATCTTAATCATTTTCGCGCTTCCGAAAAGATCTGCTTTTTTCCCCATATAGACCGAGCTGAACGTTCCCGCGAGATAGACAATAAAAATAAAACCGATCACAGTCTGCGACAAATGGTAAGGAGCCGCCATTAAATGAAAGCCGATATAATTATATAATGTCACAAAACTCCCCATTAATATAAATCCCAGAGATATTAACAAAAGCAGCCGTTTGCGGTGCAGGACCGCTCCGTATTCCTTACATGCCGCTTTTACGCCCGCATGCCGCTCAGACGAATGGCGCGGAGCCGGAAGAAAACGCCAAAACAAATAGCTTAATACAATAGAAAGAATGCCGATGATGGCAAGCGCGGGCCGCCAGCCGAATACATCGGTCAGAAGCCCCGTTAACAGCCTGCCGCTCATTCCCCCGATGCTTGTGCCGCTGATATACAAGCCCATCATTTTCCCGAGGCCCTTCGGATCAAACTCCTCGCCTACATATGTCATAGCGACAGCCGGAACGCCTGCCAGGAAAATACCGAGCAGCGCCCTCATCGCCAAAAGCGCCGGAAAAGTCGGACTGAACGCTGTTAATAGACCTAAAACAGATGTAGCTGTTAACGACAGCACCATTAATTTTTTTCTGCCGAATCCGTCAGACAACGAAGCGGCGGCCAATAATGAAAATGCCAAAACGGCTGTTGAGATGGATAAAGTTAAGCTGGCAGCCGCAGCGGAAATATGAAACTCTTCCGAAAACAAAGGCATAAGCGGCTGTGTCGTGTAAAGCGTGGCAAAGGTCACAAAGCCGCTGATAAACAGAGCCAAGCTGGCCTTTCTGTAAGCCTTTGTATGAGGCTGAATAAACGTCATGAATGTCCCTCTTTTCTCACTGTTGGTTATATATGTATCGTACGCTTTTCATTTCAATGTGTCTAATTTATAATAACTATAGAATTAATGCGTGTAGGTTATGAAGAAAGGGGAGAAGGAGAAAATGGAGCTTCATCAAATTGACAACTTCATTGCGGCGGCAACTCATCAGCATTTCACAAATGCGGCAAAAGAAAGGATGATTTCTCAGCCTGCATTAAGCCGATCGATTATCAGGCTCGAAGAAGAATTAGGCGCGCCGTTATTTTACAGAGAGACAAAAGCCGTCCGGCTGACAAGGCACGGAGAGCAGTTCTTAATAAAAGCAAAACAAGCGAGACGAGCTTTAAATGAAGGCGTTGAACAAGTGAAAAAGAATATGAGCCTGGAACACGGCGAAATATCTGTATCTTTTCTTCATACACTCGGGCTGCGCTTAATGCCTCAGCTGATTGCCGAATTTAAAAAGCTATACCCAAACGTGACCTTCCGGCTTTATCAAGGCGCAAATGAAACGCTTCGCAAAATGGTGGAAACGGGAGATGCGGATATCTGTCTCACCTCCCCGCCGCTTCCCAGCGAGCTTTTACAATGGACAGTGTTGGAGAAAGAGCCTCTTTATGCGGTGCTACCTGAGAACCACCCGCTTGCAGGAAATAAAAGCATTCAAATGAAAGAGATGCAGGACGAGGATTTTGTGGGTTTTAAACCGGGATACGGACTGAGGTATATGTTTGATCTGATGTGCCGGGATTTGAATATACACCCGCATCTCGCATTTGAAGGAGAGGAAGTGTCAACCATATTAGGGCTGACCGCCGCGGGTCTGGGGGCTGCAGTGCTGCCGAAAACCGCGGAGCATTCATACTTTCCGGTCGTTTTTCTTCCGGTTGCAGATTACCAATGCGAACGCACCATAGCGTTAGCCCAGCTGAAAAACTATGCTCTCTCTCCCGCTGCTGAGCGTTTTAAACAGTTTGCACTTGAGTATTACAAAGCACGCAACTGAGCGGTCATTTTATTAAAATCGAAGTTGAAAATAAAGCAGACAGAAATACAGAAAACGGAGGAAAACCATGGCGAAAAAAATAGTGAAAACAAATGCTGTCCGTATCATTGAGCAGCAAAACATTCCCTATGAGCTATTAGGTTACAAAACAGAAGGGGGACAGCCCGCAGACGGTCTTTCCGTTTCACAAAAAATCGGATACGCTGCCGAATATGTTTATAAAACCTTAGTGGCATCTGCAGGAACAGATCGTTATTACGTCTTTGTCGTTCCCGTTGCAAAAGAACTGAATCTGAAAAAGGCTGCGAAGGCGGCAGGTGAGAAGAAAATAGAAATGATTGCCATGAAGGACCTTTTAGGAGTGACCGGCTATATGCGCGGCGGCTGCTCTCCGATCGGAATGAAAAAAAGGTTTCCGACTTTTATTGATAGATCCGCTGAAACACTGGAGTTTATGATTGTCAGTGCGGGGAAAATCGGAATGCAGCTGAAAGCAGCGCCTCAAGATTTAGCCGAAGCAAGCGGGGCGGTATTTACAGACATTGTATAAATGTCCGATGAATCTAATGGAATACACGTGTCAAGGGAGAATGATAATGAAAAAAAGATATGAAAACTTGAATGGCGTGAAGAATGAACATGGATTCAGGGACATGTGGAAATGGATGAAAGAACGAAGAGAAAAAAGTAAAGACTTAAGCGAGAACATTCCGAAAGCGGTCACTAGGGATGTCCGTGATGTTGCCGTCAATCGGACGGAAACCGCCATAACATGGATCGGCCATTCTTCATTTCTGATCCAAATACAGGGGCTTAACATAATGACCGACCCTGTATGGGCGCGGCGGATGGGTTTTCAAAAACGGCTGACAGAGCCGGGATATGAATTGAGCGAACTGCCTGACATTGATGCCGTGCTCATTTCACACGGGCATTATGACCATCTTGATTTTCCGAGTATAAAAAAACTGAGAGGAAACCCGGATTTTTACGTGCCTGCGGGATTGAAAAAGCTGTTCAACAAAAAAGGCCGCAAAAACGTTCATGAAATGAATTGGTGGGATCGTTTTGAAATGCGGGGGGTGAATATATCATTTGTTCCGGCCCAGCACTGGACACGGAGAACGCTTTGGGATACCGATACCTCTCATTGGGGAGGCTGGGTCATAGAAAGCGAAAACGGCGAATCCATCTATTTTGCAGGAGATACAGGCTATTTTGAAGGCTTTAAAGAAATCGGAAAGAGGTTTCGTATTAAGGCGGCTCTGATGCCGATCGGGGCATACGAACCGGAATGGTTTATGCAAGTGTCACATATCAATCCGGAAGACGCCGTGAAAGCGTTTTTGGAGCTGAAGGCTGACAGTTTCATTCCCATGCATTACGGGGCATTCCGGCTTGCTGATGATACAGGCCCGGAAGCATTAAGCAGACTGCACGGCGAGTGGGACCGGCTTGCATTACCTCCTGAAAACCTGAAAGCATTAGCGCTTGGCGAAACATTTTGGCTGTAACAGCAGGTTTTCGCTGCCGACACCAATCGTTTAAAGACGGTTGGTGTTTTGCTGTCAATAAAAGGTGAACAGCCTCTGTATAAAACATGATTTTTCCGGAACCTGCGGTAAAAAACAAAACTTTTTACTCTTTTGTTTCACTATAAAATGAAAACGGTTTCGTATGCGCAGTATATTTAACCTATCACAATTGCTCCAGCAGAAACGAACAGGAAGGATAGAAAAACAGATGAAATACATGAATTCAAGGCAGAAAAAGATTTTGTATCTGTTGTTATCTGAACCTGATGACTACTTAGTTGTGCAAGATTTTGCAGACAGGGTCCGCTGTTCTGAAAAAACGATCAGGAATGATTTGAAAACGATTGAAGATTTCCTGAATGAACATGCTCAAGCTCAGCTGATCCGCAAACCGGGATTAGGCGTCTATTTACATATATCTGAACAGGAAAGGTCACGATTAAGCCGGCAAATTTATAATGAGCACTTTACATGCAGGCACAAGACCGATGAAGAAAGAATACTTCACATCGCTTATGATTTATTAATGAATTCAAAGCCCGTTTCCGCAAAAGAAATTGCCGCACAGCATTTTGTAAACAGAGCTTCGATTAAAAAGGATGTAAGTGCGGTTGAAGAGTGGCTGAAGCGATTTGATCTCACGCTGGTATCTAAACAGCGGCTCGGTTTAAAGATTGAAGGGGACGAAAAAAACAAAAGAAAAGCATTGGCGCGAATTTCAGATTTGATTGATAATGCGGAATTTACAAGCCAATTTATAAAAAGTAAGTTTTTAAGTCATGAAGCGGACTTTGTGAGAAAAGAAATCAAGTTATTACAAAAAAACCATTCTATCTATTTTACGGATGAAACATTTGAAAGTTTGCTGCTGCATACATTGCTGACGATCCGCCGTATCAAAATGAAACAGCCGGTCGCCATTTCTGCAAGACAGCTGGACGCGGTAAAAAAGAAGAAAGAATATGAATGGACACTGGCTTGTTTAAAACGGCTTGAGCCGGTATTTGCCATACGGTTTCCTGAGGAAGAAGCCGTCTATTTAACTTTACATATAATAGGCGGGAAAGTCCGCTATCCATCGCAGCAAGAAAAGAAGCTTGATCTTGAAGATTCTGAGTTTTCCAAAGTCGTCAGGCATTTGATCAACTGTGTTTCAGAACTGCAAATGCTGGATTTTCATAAAGACCAGGAACTGATCAACGGATTGAACATTCATCTCGATCCGGTGTTGAAGCGGCTGAGCTATGATCTCTCTGTTTCAAACCCCATGCTTCACGACATCAAAAAAATGTACCCTTATTTGTTTCATCTTATCATTGACGTTTTAGAAGACATCAATCAAACATTTGATCTTTGTATTCCTGAAGAAGAGGCGGCATATTTGACGCTGCATTTTCAGGCAGCGATCGAACGGCTGCGCCGAAGCAGTCATAACCCTAAAAGGACGATCATCGTCTGCCATATGGGCATTGGCATGTCGCAATTGCTGCGGACTAAAATTGAACGCAAATTTCATCACATTACGGTAAAAGACTGTATCGCAAAAGCGGAGCTGACAGAGTATATCAAAAAGCATAAAGATATAGATTTCGTCATTTCTACGATAGGGCTTGGAAATGTAACGATCCCTCATATTGTCGTATCACCGCTTTTGGAGTCTGCTGATGAAAAGAAGCTCAGCGCATTTATGCAACAGCTTGATACATCACACCGCCGGGAGCAAAAAACGTTTAAAATGCTGAACGACACGACTCCGTTTCTCGTTTTTTTACAGCAAGAGACAGAGCACCGTTATCAGGTCATTGAAAAGCTGGCGCAGGCTTTATATGAAAAAGGCTATGTAGAAAAAGAGTATGGCATTCATGCAGTAATGAGAGAAAAAATGTCGGCGACAAATATCGGGGCGGGTATTGCCATCCCTCACGCGAACTCTAAATATATCAAACAATCAGCCATTGCAATCGCCACCTTAAAAGAGCCGATTGAGTGGGGGACGGAAAAGGTGTCGCTCGTTTTTATGCTTGCCGTCAAACACGAAGATCAAAACAAGGTAAAGCAATTATTCAGTGAGCTTTCCTATCTTAGCGAGCAGCCGGCACTTATTCAAAAACTGACGGAAGAAAAAAATGTAATGACGTTTTTATCGTATTTAAACTATTAAAAGCAGGGAATGGCTCCCTGCTTTTTTTCTGTTTATAGGGAAAAATGCCGTTATTTCCGGAACTTATGGTAAAAAAACGCGCTTATCACAGGCTGATTTCAGTATAAAGTTGAGACAAGATCTTGAAATTCAGACTGCAAAGGAGGATTTATATGAAACTGTTAGCGATTACATCATGTCCGAACGGCATTGCCCATACGTATATGGCTGCTGAAAATTTACAAAAAGCAGCCGGCAGATTAGGCGTTGAGATCAAAGTGGAAACCCAGGGCGGAATCGGGGTGGAAAATAGGCTGACCGAAGAGGAAATCCGGGAAGCAGACGCAATCATTATCGCGGCGGACCGTTCGGTGAACAAAGACCGATTCGCGGGAAAAAAGCTGCTGGCTGTCGGGGTTCAGGAAGGCATCCGCAAACCGGAAGAATTAATTCAAAAAGCGCTTAGCGGTGAAGTGCCGGTCTATCAATCTGCTTCAAAAGCTGAATCCGCAAGTCAGCAGGGCAAAAAACAAAACCCGATTTACCGTCATTTAATGAACGGCGTTTCTTTTATGGTTCCTTTCATTGTTGTCGGCGGATTATTGATAGCGGTTGCATTGACGCTTGGAGGAGAAAAAACACCAAAGGGCTTAGTCATTCCGGACGAGTCTTTTTGGAAAACGATTGAACAGATCGGCAGTGCTTCTTTTTCATTCATGATCCCGATTTTAGCCGGGTACATCGCGTTCAGCATCGCTGATAAGCCGGGTCTTGTCCCCGGAATGATCGGCGGATATATTGCGGCATCCGGCAGCTTTTACGACAGTGCAAGCGGCGCAGGATTCCTCGGAGGAATCATTGCGGGATTTTTGGCGGGATACGCGGCGCTTGGAATCAAAAAATGTAAAGTTCCTAAAGCAATACAGCCGATTATGCCGATCATTATTATTCCGGTGTTTGCCTCACTGATCGTCGGTTTGGCGTTTGTATTTCTGATCGGCGCCCCCGTCGCTCATATTTTCGCATCATTAACGGTTTGGCTTGCGGGAATGAAAGGTTCGAGCTCAATTCTTCTGGCATTGATTTTAGGAGCGATGATCTCCTTTGATATGGGAGGACCCGTAAACAAGGTGGCCTTTCTTTTCGGATCGGCAATGATCGGAGAAGGAAATTATGAAATTATGGGCCCGATTGCCGTTTCCATTTGTATACCGCCGATAGGGCTTGGGATTGCAACGTTTTTAGGAAAAAGAAAATTCGCCGCCGCAGAAAGAGAAATGGGAAAAGCTTCATTTACGATGGGCCTTTTCGGTATCACGGAAGGAGCTATTCCATTTGCGGCCCAAGACCCCCTTCGAGTGATCCCGAGTATTATGGCGGGTTCTATGACCGGCTCGGTGATAGCGATGATCGGCCATGTGGGGGACAGAGTGGCACACGGCGGCCCCATCGTTGCTGTACTTGGAGCAGTAGATCATGTATTGATGTTTTTTATCGCTGTAACAGCAGGCTCTCTTGTCACCGCTCTGTTGGTTAATGTACTGAAGAAAGATATGGCGAAATCCCCCGCGCCCGGCGAGGTGCTGCCGTCTGCTGCACCAAATGAAGCTGCAGCGGCAAAAGAAACAAAGGAACCATCTCAGGCTGACAGCCGAAAAGCCGGGATGACCGAAATCAAAAAACTGACTGACATTATCAGTACGGACTTGATTGAACCGCATTTATCCGGCGAAACGAGGGATGACATTATCGATGAAATGATCGAGAAAATGTCCCGTAAAGGTATGCTGCTGTCTGACAGCGGATTTAAGCAGGCCATTTTGAGTCGGGAACAGCAGGGAACCACGGCGATAGGTATGAATATCGCCATTCCGCACGGAAAGTCTGAAGCCGTCAAAAAGCCGGGTGTCGCATTCGGAATAAGACGTTCGGGTGTTGACTGGAACAGCCTTGATGGTTCTGATGCAAAACTGATTTTTATGATTGCCGTACCTAAGGAAAGCGGCGGAAATCAGCATCTGAAAATATTGCAGATGTTATCCCGAAAACTGATGGATGACAGCTATCGGGAAAGGCTGCTCGCCGTTCAGACAAAAGAAGAGGCGTATGAGCTTCTGGAAGAAATCGAATAAAGCGGGGGATGATCATGTCTACTGAACCGATATTTTTCAATCCGGTTTTCAAAGAAAGAATTTGGGGAGGCGCCGCCCTGCGTGATTTTCACTATAATATTCCGTCCGAGCGGACAGGGGAGTGCTGGGCCTTCGCCGCTCATCAAAATGGACAGAGCACAGTTCGAAACGGCATGTATAAAGGATGTACGCTCGGTGAATTGTGGGAGCATCACAGAGATTTATTCAGAAACCTTGAAGGAAACCGTTTTCCTCTTCTTACAAAAATTTTGGACGCGGACCAAGACCTTTCCGTCCAGGTGCATCCGAATGATGACTTTGCCAAAATGCATGAAAACGGAGAACTTGGAAAAACCGAATGCTGGTATATCATTGATTGTGCAAAAGATGCGGAGATCATTTTCGGCCACAACGCAACAACAAAAGAAGAACTGATATCCATGATTGAGCGCGGAGAATGGGACGGGCTCTTGAACAGAGTTAAGGTAAAGCCGGGAGATTTCTTCTATGTTCCAAGCGGCACCGTTCACGCGATTGGAAAGGGCACACTTATTTTAGAGACGCAGCAAAATTCAGATACGACTTACAGATTGTATGATTACGGAAGAAAAGATGCGGACGGCAGGTTGCGCGAGCTCCATCTGGAAAAAAGTATAGACGTGATAGACATTCCATCTGTCCGTGAACGGCCGACCGTTCACTATAAACAAACAGATGATCTGCTGGCAGCTGTTTTAATAGAATGTCCTTATTTTTCAGTCGAAAAGTGGGTTGTAAAAGGTGAAGCAAATCTATTCCAGCATCATCCCTTCCTTCTTGTCAGCGTGATCGAAGGAGACGGAATAATGATTGCAGGCGGGCATGAATATCCCTTTAGAAAAGGAGATCATATTCTCCTGCCTTCCGGTTTGGGAGAATATAAACTGGCAGGCCATGCAAATTGTATTGTGTCTCATCTGTGATCCTCAAAACCCTTCTCTAGCATCAGAGAAGGGTTCCTCATCACTTTTGCAAAAATACCGAAATTTCCAGCGTATCAGTGTTTTCGTTCCTGAATTTATTCTCTCAATTTGTATATCTCCCGAGCCATCGATTCAAGTATGTACATAGCGGGGATTTGGGTGGTGATATTCGCATTTTCAACCCATTCTTCCGTCACGTAATATGAAATATTCACATCGGACATTTTGGCAATGGTTGAATGTTTATGATTTGTAATACTGATGACCCGGCTTCCTTCTTGTTTCAGCTGATTCAGATGAGTCACCGTAGAATCTCCTTCACCTGAAACCGATAATGCGATCGTGATGCTGTTATGGCGGAAATGGGAATGGGCCGGAAAGTAAGGATCTTTAATATACATTGAAAGTTTCCCTAAGCACGAAAAATATCTGGCTCCGTATTCGGCGAGAATTCCTGAACTTCCCACTCCGATAAAAATGACGCTTTCTGCATCGGCCGCAAGGGCAGCTGCTTCCTTCAGCTTTTCTTCCATGCCTCCGCTTACTGTTCTTTCAAAAAACTCGGCAACGGAATGATGGGGACTCTTTAAAATCGTTTTTTTATTTGCCTCCGCATACATTTTCAGCTTCACCTTAAACTCTGAAAACCCTTCACAGTTTATTTTTTTGCAGAAACGTAAAATAGAAGCCGTAGATACATGGGTTTCATTTGCCAATTCACGGATGCGCATATAGACGACTTTCTCGCTGTTTTGGGAGATGTAGTTGTATAAAGAAGTTTCAAGCTCGTTAAATGAAGCAATCATTTTGTGTGTGAACATGCAGGGGGATTCTCCTTTTTATGAGAATGGTGAATGTACATCTCATCGTAACATATCATTTTTAAAAGAAACATAGTGTTATTTTCATGTGACAAATCACTTTTTGTGTCATTCAAAACAAGACGTCAGCCAACGATTTACGGTCAAAACAACTGCGGATATAATTCGTTCATACGCTTTATGTATGATCTCTTCAAGGGCCGCTGACAAAAGCGGCCGAAAAAAGGAGGACAATATGAGTATCAAACTGATAGCGGTTGATATGGACGGAACGTTTTTGAATGATGAAATGGCATATAACAAAGAGCGTTTTATGAATCAGTATCGTGAATTAAAAGCGCGGGGAATTAAATTTGCCGTAGCAAGCGGAAACCAGTATGCGCAGCTTACATCCTTTTTTTCGGAGATCGAAAGTGAAATCGCTTTCGTTGCCGAGAATGGCGCTTTCGTCGTGAATGCCGGAGAAGAATTATTCGCGGGTAACATGTCTGAAGACACTATAAAAGCAGTGATCCGTGCTTTAGAGCAGTATGAGGTGAAAAACGTCATTGTCTGCGGAAAAAAAAGCGCGTATATTCATGAAAATGCCAGTGAAGATGAATATCTGCATGCCAGTAAGTATTATTATGTGTTAAAAAGGGTGCCGCATTTTGAAAACATCGATGATGACATTTTAAAATTTTCCATCAGCTTTCCCGCCGAACATTGTTCCGCACTTCTGAGGCATTTAAAAGACGCCATCGGGTCTTTCGTCACGCCTGTATCAAGCGGGCACGGTGACATAGATCTGATCATACCGGGGCTTCATAAAGCAAGCGGGATTAAGCTTCTCCAGAAACAATGGGGGATAAATGATGAAGAATGCGCGGCCTTCGGAGACAGCGGCAATGATTTGGAGATGGTGTCTGCCGTGAAATACGGAGTCGCTATGGATAATGCGCAGGAAAGCATTAAACAGGCTGCCGCGCATATCACGCAATCAAACAATGAAGAAGGGGTCTTAAATGCGATTGATTCCATTCTCAAATGTGAAAAACCCTTTGTCTGAAATAGACATTTTAACTGCGGAGGTGCTGAACGATGATTAAATTAGTGATTACTGATTTAGACGGTACATTTTTAAATAATCAAGGCGATTTTGACAGAACGTTATTTGAAAAGACAAAACGAGTAATGGAGGAACAGCATGTCGCTTTCGCCATCTGCACCGGGAAGCAGTGTGAAAGGGTGGAAGCTTTATTCGGAGAAGATGCGAAAGATTTTTGGATTTTAGGAGACAGTGCCACACGTATAAAAAAGAACGGCAAGTTCGTATATGAATCTTTGATCAGCAATGAAGCGGGACTGTCAATTATAGGCGCTTTAGAAAAAATCAGCTGCGGGCATAGCATTATCGCATGCACAAAAAAAGGCGCGATCGTAAAAGAAAATCTGTCTGAAAGTGAGATGATATATGTAAATGCCTCTTATGCACATGTAACGAAAATAACTGATTTTACTGAGATAAAAGACGATTTTATCAAGATTACGGTTCATGATCCCGACGCCAACTGTCCGGAAACGAGAGAAAAGCTGCATGAATTTTTTCACCAATTATATATCGTAGCATCAGAGGATACCTGGATGGACATATCAAATATCGGAATACATAAAGGAACAACAGTACAAGAACTGCAGCGATTAATAGGGGTTTCGGCTGATGAAACAATGGCGTTCGGTGACGGCCGCAATGACAAAGAATTGATGGAAGCGGCATCCTACAGCTTTGCGGTTAAGAATGCCATTGACGAAATAAAAGATGCGGCGCACTTTGTCATCAAATCAAATGAGGAAAGCAACGTCATGCACACGATTATGAGAATATTAGCGCTGCAAAAACAATGATGGGCTAAAGCCAATGCGGCAGGACTTACTAGGGAAAGAAAAAGCGGGCTATCCTCAGACTTTAATTCAATCCTGATTTACCTAAAATATGTTAAAAATGAATAAATATCTATATTTGACTCGATGGTATTGGTATAATATGTATAAAATGAATGAAACGGCATAATATCAAGATGAAAAAAATCACTTCATATCAGACAAAAAGCAGGAACTTCCTCGTTTTTAAATAAATTGGGAGGTGTTTGTATTAGCCCGCTGTTGAGTCCCGCGTATATCATTCTTATTTTTCTTCCGGCAGCTTCTTTTCTGTTAGGGATATTAGGGTATTTCATCTTTAAAAAAGTATGGATGATGGTTGTTATTGTCTTCATTTTGTCCTTGATATTCATGTTTATTGTAATAGGTGCCGAGCCGACATTTTTCATATGGGTGGCTATGATGACGGGGAGCTGTTTTGTCTCCGGTTCAATCACTAAGACGATATGGACTTTTGCAAAGCGAAAATATTAGACAGAAGAATCCTGTTTGAACAGCTATCTTTTTTTTGTCGATTGAAGAAAAAGAAGGATAGAGTTATCCGTTATGTTCTTATTTTTTGTCTGTTGTTGTCAGATCGGGCTTTCTGTTAAAAATGTCTGTCTATCGTTTTGTTCTTTTTTAACTAAGCGGAGCACTATAATTGAACTGTAGATACATAGAAAAACAAGAAAGGATAAGGAGGATTTTTATGTTTCAAACCTTAGACCATTTTTTGAAATCTTGGGAGTTCGAAGCCGATGCGACACAGAAACTGCTGAATCATCTGACTGATGAATCACTTAAACAAGAAATCACTTCACAACATTGGACTTTAGGCCGTATTGCATGGCATACTGTCGCTGCCATTCACATCATTACCTCAAACACAGATTTAACATTTCACGCTCCGGCTGAAGATTATCCTGTTCCTGCATCGGCGCGGTTTATTGCTGAGAGTTATCATCAAGCCAGTAATGCATTTGTACAGGCGTTAAAAACGCAATGGACTGACGATACACTTCAAGAATGTGTCAACTTTATTGGTCAGCAATTGCCGAATGGTTCACTTTTGATGTTTTTAATTCAACATCAAAACCATCATCGAGGACAAATGACTGTCCTTATGAGACAAGCAGGTTTACCTGTTCCGGGTATTTATGGTCCGGCAAAAGAGGAATGGGCAACATTCGGTTTGGAAGCTCCGAAATAGAATGTTGTTGTAAGGGCTCGAATGAATAGATGATACCAATCGATGTTGGTATCTTTTTTGTTTTAGTCTTAGAGTGATTAAACCGGTATCCATGACATGCAGACGAATCAAGAGTTCAAAAGATGTAAATTAAGGTCAATAAATGCAGAAAGGTGATTATGATGATAACTAAAATGACGCGATTCAATATGAAAGACTTCAATAAACCAAACGAACCTTTCGTTGTTTCAGGGAGAATCATCCCTTCATTTGAGGACAATGTTTGGACATATACAGAGGAGAAATTTGCTGAACCTTATGTCAAAAAATATGACGATGAAGACATTGATGTCAGTTATATTGAAGAAGAGGATAAAGCTGTCTTTTTTTATTACGCAGAGAACGACTGTGTCGGCCGGAGTAAGCTTCGTTCTAATTGGAATGGATACGCACTGATTGAAGACATTGCCGTTGCAAAAGATTATAGAAAAAATGGTGTCGGGACGGCTTTATTACATAAAGCGATTGAGTGGGCAAAGGAGAATCATTTATGCGGTCTTATGCTTGAAACACAAGATATTAATGTTTCAGCTTGTCATTTTTATGCCAAAAATAACTTTGTCATAGGAGCGGTCGATACAATGCTTTATTCCAATTTTTCAACAGCAAATGAAATTGCGGTTTTTTGGTACTGTAAATTTTAAAGATAACAGTATTTGATGTTTCGTCATTTAGCGGGTGTGGTCGCAAAGTATTCAAAACATCGGTTTGAAGATTTATAATAAGGTATATCAATCAATGCAGGGGGAGTTATGGATGAAGTGCAAAAAAATGAACAGGGTACAATTAAAAGAGGGAAGCGTATCAATGGCCCTATAAACTGCGTCTGCCCTCATTAATGGAGGGAAAATTGTGAATACGCCTTATTCACAGTCAGCTTTACGGCACAACCAAGTGTTCATTTGGCTTTGTGTTTTGTCATTTTTCAGCGTATTAAATGAAATGGTTTTGAACGTCTCATTACCTGATATCGCCAACGATTTTCATAAACTGCCGGCGAGTGCAAACTGGGTGAACACGGCCTTTATGTTAACCTTTTCCATCGGAACTGCTCTGTATGGGAAGTTATCAGATCAACTGGGCATCAAAAAGCTGCTCCTATTTGGAATTATGGTAAATGGCTTCGGATCGATCATTGGATTTGTCGGACACTCTTTCTTTCCTGTACTCATTCTGGCCCGATTTATTCAAGGGGCTGGTGCAGCCGCATTCCCGGCTCTTGTGATGGTTGCAGTAGTACGCTATATTCCGAAAGAAAACAGGGGTAAAGCAATTGGTCTGATCGGGTCGCTGGTGGCAATGGGGGAAGGTGCCGGACCAGCTATTGGCGGAATGATCGCTCATTATATTCACTGGTCATATTTGCTGCTTATTCCGACAGCAACAGTTATCACCGTTCCATTCCTGATGAAACTGCTGGAAAAGGAAGAAAGAATCAGCGGGCGCTTTGATATGACGGGGATTATATTAATGTCTGCAGGCATCGTATTTTTTCTGCTGTTTACAACGTCATATAGACTATCTTTTCTGATCATCAGTATTCTGGCTTTCCTGATATTTGTGAAACATATTAGGAAAACTCAAAATCCCTTTGTTGACCCTGCACTGGGGAAAAATGTCTTGTTTATGATGGGCGTCCTTTGCGGAGGCCTGATATTTGGCACTGCTGCAGGATTTGTGTCTATGGTTCCTTATATGATGAAAGATGTTCACCATTTAAGTACTGCGGCAATTGGAAGCGGGATTATGTTCCCCGGGACGATGAGCGTCATCATCTTCGGTTACATTGGAGGATGGCTTGTTGATCGGAAAGGTTCTTTATATGTGCTGACCATTGGGATTGCATTGGTGTCTTCCAGTTTTTTAATCGCTGCCTTTTTCATAGATGCGACACCTTGGCTCATGACCGTTATAATCGTTTTTGTTTTTGGGGGGCTCTCCTTCACAAAAACGGTTATATCTACAATTGTGTCTGGCAGTTTGAAACAAAAGGAAGCCGGCGCCGGAATGAGTCTGCTTAATTTTACAAGCTTTTTATCAGAGGGGACGGGTATTTCGATTGCAGGCGGTTTATTATCGGTCCGCTTGCTGGATCAAAGGCTGCTGCCTGTTAACGCTGATCATTCCGCTTATTTGTACAGTAATATGCTCATTCTTTTTGCAGGAATCATCGTTATGAGCTGGCTGGTAACCGTGAATGTCTATAAACGTTCGCAAAGAAATGACTAAAAAGGGAAAAGGATCAAACTTGATAAAAGTTTTGATCCTTTTTTTGAGGAGCTTCCTTATTCCGAAACCTTTTGTCGATCAATGAAAGGGGAGTTAAAGTGAATTACATTTATAAGAAAAAGGAAAAGAAAAATGGAAATTGTATCATTTCAATCAGAGATAAATGGGAGAATGCACTTATTGAGTTTGAACAAAAAAATAATCAAATTGAGATCATGATCAATTATCGTAACGAGAAAACAACCAAGTTTTCACTGCCAATCGAGACTTTTGAGAAAGTGTATGAGGATATTAAAATAGGCCGGAGAGAAAGTTAGTCATTCTGTTTGAAAATGACCATGAAGTTCGTAAGCAGTATGGTTTTAACACGCATTTGGATTCCCCTGACAAAGTAAAGGTTTTTGGGGATTTATGTTAAAACAATAGTAAGAACCTTGTGCAGCGGACAGGGAGTTTCGTTGCTTCATAAGGAGAGGGAACTATGAAAAATAAGATTCACATACTGGGAGCCTCCGGAGTCGGAACTTCAACATTGGGAGTTGCATTATCAAAGCATTTGCCTCATACGCATCTTGATACTGATGATTACTATTGGACAGATAAATTCACTAAGAAAAGAGAAATTCCTGAAAGAAGAAAGTTGCTTGAAAAAGACTTGACAATAAATGAGAAATGGATTCTTTCTGGCGCAGTGTGCGGCTGGGGCGATGATCTAAAAAGTTATTTTGACCTTGTCATCTTCTTATGGATTCCGCAGGATATACGGCTTGAGAGATTAAGGCATAGGGAATTTCACCGTTATGGAAACGAAGTGTTAGACGGCGGCAGTAAATATGAACAATCAAAAACATTTTTAGAGTGGGCTTCTTTATATGATAATGCCGGAATGGAAGTTAGAAGCAAAGCTTTACACGAACATTGGATGGCAGATTTATCTTGTCCATTGTTAAAAATTGAAGGAGATTACTCAGTCAATGAAAGAGTTGATCGTGTCTTGGATTATCTGAATTCTAATTAAACTAACGATGGAGATAACTGCAAAATCCAAAAGTCAAAGACGGTTCCGGCCATTTTAACGGAGCTGTTTTTTTATACCGCTTTCAGTTTCTCTGTTGTGAAGTCATTTATTTTCGGCAGCATCCCACAATAGAGAAGTGATTTGTTCTTTGTAAGGAAGTTTTTGGTTAAGTTGCAAGAAACGGAACTCCAATGAGTAGATACACCCTGAAACCTGTCCAGGTTTAAGCTGGTTACCATTGAGTGAAAAGCCATTGCCGCCGGCAAAGACAATACCTGGAATGAAAAGTATTGCAGGGAAAGCTAATTTGGTCATTTACCGTGAAAATACGGAAGGCTTTTACGCTGGCCGAAATATGTATATCGGTTTAGGGGAATGGCAGGTAACCCCGGAAGTGGCTGTATTGACTGGAGTTTTCACTAAAAAGGCGATTACACGTATTGCGCATGCAGCCTTTCAAAGTGCGATGGAACGCCGTAAGAAGGTTACATGGCTCGGGACTCTTTTTGAATACGTGCCGAGAAATGCCGGAACAATACCCTGAAGTGGATGATTATCATATTGATGCAATGACGGTACATTTAGTTCGTCGGCAGCTTGGGGCTTGCACTGTCAATTAATACAAATGGGAAAGCAGGCAATGGCCCAGGCTGCTCACGGTTCAGCACCTGACATTGCAGGGAAAATATTGCGAATCCTATCGTATTATACTTTCAATTGCTATGTTGTTTGAATGCTCAGTACACAGTATCGTGATAAAAAACTGAAAGAAGCAGCGGAATTAATAGAAAACTCACTTCGGGAAACCGTGAAGGCAGGAATTAAAACAGGAGATCTTGGCGGTCAATCATCAACGTCCGACTTTGCAGAAGCAATTGCAGAAAGGATCGGACGTTAAGGCGGAAAATAAGAGGTGAGAAGCAGATCATCAAAACGCAATAGGACACCTCAATTTAGATTTTCAGTAAGAACGGCTCTGCTCATTAAAAAACTCAATTCGTAGATTAGTGGTATCAATAATGCTGCAGATCGGGTTAGTAACTTAAAGAGGAAGGGATGAGACCCCTTCCTTAAAACCTTCAATTCGTCTAATTTCATTGTAAGATATATTGCTTTTTTGAAATGGGTATCCAAATTTCACTTTTAAAAGATGGCGATGTTACATCTTTATGCTCATTCCACAGGATTTCTGGGCCTTCAATTTGTTCATAATGTGACGATGGAAACCATTCGGAATAAATCCGCCCCCATACTTCCTGCAGTGCATCCGGAAATGATCCGGCTGCTTCGAATACAGCCCATGTTGAGGCAGAGACTTCAAGCTGTGATAGGTGATTTGGGCAATGTTTCGTTGTGGCTGCGCCAATATAGTGATCAAGCTCTCCGTTTTCCTCTGTCCGGCCTTCAGAAAAGTTCGTGGATGCACTAATGAGTCCTACAGGCGCTACATTAGAAAGCTCTTTAAGTTGATTGATTGCTGCTTCATCTAAACTTTCCCACATCGATGCAATGTCAGGATTCACGCCTTTGAACAAAATAGGGACTCTTTTTTTAATGCCGACGATGCGAAATGCCTCTTTTTCTTCAATGCGATAGTTCATTTCATTTCCTCCTTTGATTGATAACTGGAATGTCATTCGCGGATAAGCTTTAAGTGAATGGCCATTATGTCTAGCTTCTGATGGTCTTATGCCATGCAGATTTTGAAATGCTCGTGCAAAAGAATCTGGTGAGTGATACCCGTATTTTATTGCAAGATTAATCACCTTTACGCGGCTGTCTTTAAGTTCAAAAGCTGCAAGAGTAAGACGTCTGCGGCGAATATATTCCGATAATGAAATACCTGTAAGGAAGGAAAACATCCTTTTAAAATGATATTCAGAGCAGAAAGCAAGCCTTGATGCTTCTTTGAAATCAATATCGTTCGTGAGGTTTTCTTCGATATACGTTAATGCGCTGTTCATCCTTTTAAGCGAATCCATTTATTTGACCTCCTTTACCAAAAGAATAACAGGAGCGAAATGTATCTATCCGACATTTCGTGCACAGTTTTGCAGGATAACTTATATGTAATAAATTAAGTTATTCACCTGTATTTGTACAGAAAACCACCTAATAACTGCTTGGGTTTCATTGAAGCGGTAAATCCAATGCATGAAAAGATCAAAGATATCCGTGCACCAACAAGAAGGCAGCTTGTCATTTTCAAAGTATCTGATCAAATGAAAAAATAAATCAAGGCAGGCGATACCTAAAGCTAGGATAGAGGCAGCAACACCCAATATGCTTATAGAGCTCCTTATCATCCTTAAAGAAATGTTTAAAAGTCCAATTGTCCTCTCCGACTGGATTTGTTGAAAATGTGAAGCGACAACGTTGAGTAACGAAGACGTCCTAACAGCTCCTTGAATGCCTCATACTTTACTTCAAAAGACGTACAGATTAGACTACATATAAATCTTACTTGTTGATAAGGAACTTTATTTGACTGATCGGCACATAAATTTACTTTCAGCAAAACATCAAAAAGGTGTGCAACTTTATCAGCTGCACACCTTTTTGACTTTTTACGGTTTATAAAATGTGACATGTTTGCCATCTCTGTCAAACCAGCCTCTGAACGCCCAGTTATCCCAGCCGCCATCTCCTTGGTTGGTGAATTCCCCATCTTCAAACACCCAGATCCCGTATACCACTCCATTAAGAACGGCAGATCCATAGAATTTGACGCCTCTGAAGTGATCTTCGTAATTCTGGGCCAAATTAAATACCATGACATTATATTTCTGTCCCGCAGAGTAAAAAGTAGATTCCATCATGTTTTTGACAAAACCCGGTCGGTTTGCGTTCTGCACAACAGCACCTTGGATTGCATTTGCTATGCCGAGGACGTCAAGATTCACATTGAAATTAACACCAGGTATGCCAGTTCCGGCCTTAGGCTGATTAAGGTTCATTGTTTGTTTAACGGCCGGTGTTGATGTAACAGTGGGTTCAGCCTCTTTTTCTTTAGCGTGGGCAAAAGCAGGCAGACTGGAAGCAGCGAGCATCAGAGCGGTGACGGATGTGATTATCTTTTTATTCAATTCAATTCCTCCTTGAGATTTTTAGAGATCCATAGGCCGACAACAGACAACTTATTTCTCGTTTCCTGCTTTATGCCCCCCCTTTCCTTGAACAAAAGTATATAAAGTTTCTCGTTTGGAATAATGATGAAAAATGAGTATTTTCTGTTCGGTCAGAAATCATATAACTGGAAGGGAAAGAAATTATAAAACGGGTCAGATAGATAGGTCATATAAATCAATCGGGTCTTATTTGATAGATTGAATAGTATAAATTTCACTTTTCCAGAATACTTTGTAAGAAGATATCACAATTGTTTTCAATGCGGTCAAAAAGATTCATTTTCAGTGATTTAAAATTAAAATTGTTTTGGTTTTGCATCGCTAATTGCCTTCCTCATAGATCTTTATCATTGACCATTTTTGTTTTCTCTAATTCTTCTATAGTGTATGTAGTAACAAGATCAGCTTGATCATCATCTTTCTCCTTCCATCCTTTCCACACTCGTTGGCCCTCCCCCTTTTCTTTTTTTATCTATTTTCTTTACATTGTACAGATCTACCACTGTTTCATCGTTTAAACAATCAGCACTTGCCTGGCAGGTTACAAGTATCGGAAATGACATTGACAATTCTTGTATAATTCCAAGTTATTAATGAACTCTCTTCAAAGGGTGTTATAATAAACTAAAATTTAAACTAACCATGAATAGGGAATGAATGAAATGTTACATGACACTAAAATACTTATCATTGAAGATGATGAAGCAATAGCTGATCTCCTTTCATACGGGCTTTCACAAGAAGGTTTTCAAACGTGTGCCGCAGCCACCGGGGCTTTAGGGATGAAAAAAATAGATCAATTCAAACCCGATCTGCTGCTGCTCGATTGGATGCTGCCAGATTTCAGCGGATTGGACATCTGTAAAATAGTGACTCATCGCTATAATATCCCTATACTTATGATCACCGCAAAGTCAGATATCACTGATAAAGTACTTGGGTTGGAATTTGGAGCTGATGATTATATTACAAAGCCTTTTGATTTGCGCGAAGTTACCGCTAGAATTCGAACGATACTTAGGCGCCTTGAACAAGCTGACCTCGTAAATAATCAAGAAACGGCTAACGAAAATCATATTCAGTTTAAAAATATTGTGATCATCCCAGATGAAAGAATAGTAAAAAAAGACGGGAACATTGTTGATTTGACTCCTAAAGAATTTGATCTGCTTAAGACCTTGATTGACCATCCGCGGAAAATATTCACACGTTCTGAGCTGTTGGAATTCATCTGGGGGTATGACTTTGCCGGGGATACACGTACGGTAGACACTCATATACAAAGGCTCCGAAAGAAACTGAACGCAAGCGGATTGATTAAAACAGTGTTTGGTATCGGATATAAATTTGAGAAACAGGAGGAATAGAGAGTGTTACATACCATTAAGGGTAAATTCATTATTGGTTTCTTTCTGATTTTCTCTCTTTCTTTCCTTGTACTCAACCAAACGGTCAAAAGCGTGATTTGGTCAAGCAATGAAAAGATTGTGACCTCAGATTTAATAGACTTGAAAAAAAACAGTATCGTGTATATCAACCAGGCATTTTTAATCAATCATTATAAAAACAACGAACTTTACTTCGGTGATATGGCCGATGAAATAGTGGAAAGTCTAACTCATTCAACAGGAAACAATATAGGTGTTTATACCGTAAATGGCACTTTATTGTCTTCTTCTAATAAAACCGTTTTTTCACAAGGTGCTGATGAGGATCTTAAAAAAGCGATTAACGGCAAGAATGCTTACCATATCACTCATGACCAAAATAAAGCAGAAGTGTTTTTCTCTTTTCCAGTTGTCATTGACGGTACAAAAGTCGGCATTTTACGCATTTCCAAAAATTTTAATTTGCTTTACAAACAAAGCGGAGAGATTTTAAATATTATTTTTTATATTGCCCTTGCTATATTTGTTGCAGCGTTTCTATTCTCTTATATCCTCTCGAGACATATCACGATTCCAATCGTTAAGCTGACAGGGGCTACTTCAAAAGTCAAACAGGGAAAATTGGATGTGGATATCCACTTTCATAGAAAAGATGAAATTGGACAGCTTACGATTAATTTTAATGATATGGTTACCAAAATTAGAGATCAAATCTTAACGATTGAAAAAGATAGGGACAGGTTAAGAAAACTTAACGAACAGGAAAAACGTTTTTTTGACAATATGACCCATGAGTTAAAAACACCTTTGACTTCCATACAGGGATATGCTGAAATCATAAAACAAAAAGGTGCATCAGATCAGAAGTTTTTTAATAAAGGAATGAATCATATTGTGGAAGAAAGCCGGCGGCTGCACAATTTGGTCATAAAACTCCTTGAGGTATCCCGAGAAACATCTAAAGATCAATTTAATAGGATAGATGCAGGATCGATATTAAAAGATGTATGTGAATCTATGAAATTTCGGGCAGGGCGATATAAAAAGAAAATCAGGTTTGAAATTGAAGAAGACCTCTATGTATATGGTCAAATGAATAGACTGCGCCAGCTTTTTATAAACCTTCTGGACAATGCGATCAAATACAGTTTATCGAATTCAGCAATCACTATTACGGCAAAAGTTGTTGGAGATCAGGTTCTTTTCATATTCAAGAATCCAAGTGATCCATATGAAGATAACCAATACACAAAAGTGATGGAGCCTTTTTATTCAATTAACCGAAAGGCTGCGGAAGAGGGAAGTCTAGGCTTGGGATTAAGTATAGTTAAAACAATTGCAGAGGAGCATGGGGGAACAATCAAGATGTTCTATAAAAATAATAATACAATTATAAGTATCGAATTAGCTTATATGAAGGTTGAGAAATAATCATGAAGACCAAACAACTTATCATATGGTCAGGGCTAATATTAATTTTCGTCATTTTTGCGGCCAGTTATAATGTGAGAAAGCAATCTGAAACCATTATCATTCCAAACAAGGAAGAGAATCAGACTGAGGTTCAGAAGTCCGGCTCCTTTCATGTTAAGAAAATATATCGTCTCCCCAAGGTTGACCAGTTGCTTGGATGGTCTGCGTCAAACACTGTGGTTGGTTATTTCAAAGGGAATGACACAACTGAACGTTTAGCATCGCATCCTATTCAGCGCCTTTCTTTCCCCTTTGAAAAACCTGAAACTCTTCAAACCATTGAAAGCAACACTGCTGACATAAAAATGTCTCCCGATGGGAAAAACGCTGTCGGATTAACGATTTCAACGGATAGGATCACATTAAATCTAATGTCACTGACGAACAGAAACAAAAAGAAAATAGCCAGCTTTTCTTCTAACAAGGGTGCCTATGTACAAGATATTTCATGGTCAAATAACGGTAAAGATATTTGTTATATTGTCATTGATCCTGCGAAAAATGGAAAGGCCGCGGTCAATGTGTATAATACGGATTCTGGAACTCTCAAAACATATCCATTGAATGATTTAGATGAAAAAGAGTCCCTTATTGCAGCATCAATTTCAGATGACAGATGTCATTTGCTGCTTACAATGTTACATGGGCAACAAAAACGCATTATAACAGGCACCATAACCAATGATGGGATCGTGATTAAGAACAAACGTCAAACTAGTTATGGCGAACCTGTTTGGTTAAACAATTACCAATTTTTATTTTTAGGTACCGGAGGAACGTTGTGCAAATACGATTTAAGAAACAGTGAGCTCTCTGTTCTGCTTGAAAATGTGGATGTTTTCAAAATGTCAAATGATCGAAAAAGAATTGCCTACTCTTTATATGGCAAAGACAACACTTATGCAGGAAGACTGCAAGGAAAAAACATCCTGAATGCAGAACCAATATACCACGGTACCAGTCCGTCAGAAATGTATTGGAGTCCTGATGGCAAAAACCTGCTCATTAATGATAAAGACCTGTATTTCTCTTCGGAAAACTCATCATATATCATAGCCTTTAAATAATTGTGATGTAGAGTCTCAAAAACCCGATTTCTGTTTAAAGAAATCGGGTTTTTTTATTATCTGCAAAGGATTACATTCCTTTATATTTCCTGCACGCAAAAAAATTGCAGTTTGTAAGTATCTTTTTTTGTGACATTTTGTTTACAAGTTGATCAAACTTTTGCGATACCCTCAATTTATATTAATAAAAGATTCATTTCTATCAAAGCTTGTCCATTGACGTTTTGTCTATGTGACTAGTTAAAGAAACTATTGCAAATGAGGAGTTGGAAGAATGCCGAATTCACCCAAAAGCAAACATAAATTGCGAATGGAACGATTATTAGGAGTAGGTTTTTGTGTATTTCTTATACTTTGTATAACTTTAGTATGCCTTTCCTGGAATGCCATGGCTGGTCCTAAGCTAGATTCATTAAAAGAAAGGAAAGCCTCTTCTGAGGAGATACACAAAGAGAAGAACAAAAATGCAGCAGAGAAAAAGGAAGGACAAAAAACATCAGCTGAAATCGGAAAGGTTGTCTATTTAACATTTGATGATGGACCAAACCCAGCTGCTTCAGAGAAAATCATGGATTTGCTCGATAAATACAATGCAAAAGGGACGTTCTTTATGTTAAAGCCTAACATCGAGCAAAATACTGATATTGTGAGAAAAATGGTGAAAAACGGTCACTCTGTCGGGTCTCACGGTGTGACGCATCAAGTATCCGAAATCTATAAATCCCCTGAGAGTTTTGAAAAGGAAATGAACGATACGCTTAACTTTATCAAAGAAACAACCAAAACTAAATCACATTTGATAAGAGCACCCTACGGATCAAAACCTTACATTACTGGTCCATTTAGAGAGGTAGTGAAGCGTGACCGGTTTGATCTCTGGGATTGGACAGTTGATTCAGAAGACTGGAAGTACACTCATGGAGAAATGGTAAAGAACACAATCCAACAAGTAAATAACCTAGTAGGGAAAGAACCTCTTGTTGTGTTAATGCATGAAAAACCAACTACCGCAGCTTACTTGGAAGAATTATTAAAGTATTTCAAAGATAACGGCTACGAAATGAAAGCAATTAATGATTCAATAAAACCGGTTCAATTCAGATTCAACTGAATTTCGCAAGATAAGCGATAATAAAGAACTGTCAATACTTACATTTTTAAACTCTTCATTATGAAAGGAATTATGGATGAAAATCGGAAGAAGGAAACTGAAAATGCAAAATATTATACTGTTTATTCTAGCTCTATTGTTAACGGTTGGAGGACTGACTTACTACACTATTTACCGTACTGTAGCAAAATCGGTCAGTCACATGTATGAGCCTCTGGATAGGGATTCCAAGTCACAAAATGTTGTTAATAAACACGATCCCATATCAATACTCTTGCTGGGCGTAGATGAGCGCCCAGGTGATAAAGGACGCACTGACTCCATGATTGTATTAACTGTTAATCCAATTACAAAAAAATCAACAATGGTAAGTATTCCGCGTGATACCAGATTATTCATGCAATCGAAGAATACTAATATCAAAATAAACTCGGCATATACTTATGAGGGAATAGAAGGTTCCGTAAAAACTGTCGAACAATTTTTAAATATTCCAATTCATTACTATATCAAAGTAAACATGGAGGGATTTAAAGATATTGTGGATGCTATTGGCGGGATAACGGTAAATAATGAATTTCCTTTCACCCTTGAAGGTGTGCATATACCAAAAGGGAAACAGCACATTGATGGAAAGGTTGCCCTTAAATATGCACGAATGAGAAAAGAAGATCCACGCGGGGACTTGGGCCGTCAGCAGCGGCAGCGTGAAATCATTAACCAAATGATTCATGAAGGCACAAAATTAAATTCATTAAAAAACTATCAAGGAATTTTAGCTGCATTAGAAGACAATATTCAAACTAACTTAACAATGGATAAAATGATTGATATCCAAAATTCCTATAAAGAAGCCGTGAAAAATATTAAACAGCTAGAAATAAAAGGTGAAGATAAAAGAATAGATAACTTATGGTATCATGTTGTAACTGATGAAACGAGAAACCAATTATCAAAAAAACTTAGAAAGCAATTAAATTTAAAATCTTAAAAATATCTAGTTATAATACCCTCACAAAAGAGCAGCTGCTTTAAGCTGCTCTTTAATATGATCAAAAAACTGTCCCATTGGCGGGGAAATGCGCCGTTTTTTTGTTTGAATTCCAACGTTTTCTTTCGTTTTTCGTTGGGTTTTTAATTCGGACTAAGTAATTAGCAGGAGAACAATGAATGTTACGAAATGATCTCGTTTTTAAAGAGCTAACGATTCTGCGACTCCAAGAACTTTACGAGAAAATCGGTAGTCGCCAAAAAAGAAAGAAATTGAAGGCATAACAAGAATTGAGTCTGCTTTTGGAGTTGGCTCGAAGCTCTCATTGAAGCCGGCTTTTTCACGGATCGCCTTGACTGTTGAAGGAGTTATTGACTCAGATACATTGTGAATTTCTGTTTCTTCATTGTTATATCTTGTCCATATCGTAATGATGCAAATACAGTTTTGACAAAAATTCGTCAAACGAGGTTGCTAGTTTGAAATCCTGATCAGTTTCCACATCGAAGTAGTGAATTGGAGGGTTTGAGTTTGTTTCTCGATAATCCATAGCTGTCCAAGTATGTCCGTCTCCATGAATAAGGAGAACATTTTCGGGTAAATCCCATTCCTTTATTAGGTATGAACTGTCTAAAATTCCTGGGTCTTCACCTAGCCCTAGCAGGTAATCAAACTCAATATGATCTTCTGCCCACGAATTCTGCACAGTTGTGGGGAATGCATTGTAATTTATCATTCCTCCATTTTGCTTGAGTATAAGCTTCTTGTACGACTCAGGCAGAATGATATTTAACCTGTTTTCGGTGTGTTTGATCATATCTTCAGTTACACTATCAAGTTTATAAGGATCTTCTTCAGTTGCTTCCCAAAAATGATGCACTGTTTTTCCTCCTTAAAGCAATGCCGGGGTATAGTTCGCATAGCTATATATTATTCGACATTAAAGTAGATATACCTATATTAATGCCAAAAAATTTTAAAAGGAAAACATTTCCCCAATGTTGTATGATTTGGAAGGAGGGGAGTGAATATAAAAAAGATAGGGTTGGGTATTGCAGCAGTTTTTTTAACATGGTGCCCTGGGATCGGAACTGTTTTGGCCAAAATGACAAAAGATGAACATAAGGTCAGCTTTTAAATGACTGAGAATAAAAAGGGATTCTTTATGGCCGATGACACAAATCTTCATTATAATCCCTTTGTGGAATACTACGGGGTTTTAGGCGTTTTTTGATATGATATGAAGTGTTAAGTCTAATCAAACAATCGGAGGAAAAATACATGCACAATGAAACTATTATTGGTGCAGGGCCAGCTGGTTTGTTTTTAGCGAAAGGAATTCCATAAAATTCAAATTGAAACGTTGTTTTCAAATAATTAATAAGAATACTGTCAACATTGCATTTAGATAAGACGTAACAATTTATCGTTTAGCAAGAAGCTGCTGTAAAAAGAAGTATGGGTAACCAAAAATAATAAATGGAGCTGCTAATATTAAAAGTAACCAAGAACTTGATTGGCTGTTCCTAATGACTCTAATGAAAATACAAGTACCGATGAGGAGATAAAATAAGCTACCTAAAGTCCAATACATACGTTATCCTCTTTTCTTTTCCTTCAAAACCCTCTTGATTCGTTTCTTTATAAAACTTTTTCTTTTTTTAAAAATTTTAGAATATCGGTTTTTAAATGTTTTTTCAGTTAGGATCCCTTTTCTATTGAGTGCTTCAATGATGAGATCAATTGATTTCATTGGAGATCTCCTCCTAGGGGGAAATTCTATAAGAATTCTTATTTATTTTAATTTTAAAATCGAATAAACAAAACGTACTAACAGGCAAGCTTCCTATTGTACTTTTGGGCAAATGCTAAAAAATTGCAACCATTGCTTTGTTATATGTGTTGTATAAAGAATTCACGAATCAAGTATTTGAGGCTGTCATTGGATTTTCTTTAATGATACTGTTATATTTCGTTTTACTATGGGCACGGGAGACATGGTGGAGCGGAATAAAATATGCTGTTATTTCGCTCTTGATTATAGCAATAGAGTTAATTTTGAATGATGTATATGGGATAACTGACGCAACTTTGTTATGTCCATTAGTTTGGATTTTGGCAACGGTTTATGATAAGTACAAGTATTTATCTTCTATTCTGCCCTTGCTTACAATAGTGGTCTTAATTCGTAAGATTTGGAAAAATGCTTATCGAATGAAGGAATTACACCTGCAAGAAATAAACAAGGCGCATCAAGAGTTAAAAGAAGCACACGCTGAACTGCAGGAAGCTGCTATGCATTCCATGAAATATGCAGCTTTAGAAGAGCGTATAAGGCTTGCTCGTGAAATTCATGATGGTCTTGGCCACCAGCTTACATCCTTAATCGTTCAGCTGCAGGCTCTTGAAATTATGCTGCCGGATGAACCGAAAAGGGCATCTGAAGTAACCACACAATTACTTCAGATAGCAAGGCAAGCTATGGCTGAAGTTCGTATTTCAGTAAGAGAATGGTCAAGCGACGAAATGGGTCTCGGGATTATCGCATTAAAAGGACTCGTATCTCAAATTCAAGGTCGCTCTTCAATTCAATTTAATTTTGTTCAGGAATCAAAAATTTCCGAATGGCCCAATGAAACCAGTATTGTATGTACTATACCGCACACTGCAAGAATCCCTGACTAACATTTTACGTCACTCAAATGCCACATCGGTTACAATTCACCTTGAGGAAGTGAATGATGAAATTATTTTAAAGGTATCTGATAATGGGGACTATGTGGATGAGGTGCCGTTGGAAGCAGGGTTCGGGTTAAATGGAATGATAGAACGTTGTCAACATCATGGAGGGATGTGTACATTTACTTCAGTGAAACCGCATGGTCTTTGTATTGAGATAACACTCCCAATTGAAAAAAGGTCACATCATGATATACATAATCCGTAAAAAATGAGTTTATTCTTTTGTGGGAGGAAATAGGAAATGGATGAAAAAAATAAGATTCGAATCGTACTGGCTGATGATCAACCTATTGTCCGTCAGGCTTTAAAATATATCATTGATTCACAAGCAGACATGGAAGTTGTTGGTGAAGCAGCTGATGGGAAAACAACGATAGAGATTACAAAAAAAACGAATCCTGATGTGGTCCTTATGGACATTCAAATGCCAAATGGGACAGGCATAGAAGCTACTTATAACATTCTTGATTAAATGCCTTATATCAAAGTGGTGCTTCTTACAACATTCGATGTCCAAGATTATGTATTTGATGGCATTCGAGCCGGTGCTGTTGGTTATTTATTAAAGGATACCGATACGAAAGAACTTCTAGATGGTATTCGTTGGGTTAACCAAGGTCAAGCGATTTACCGAACAGCAATGGCTAGTAAGGCACTTGCACAAGCTATTAGTGAAGATAGGAATAATGAACAAAATGATACCAAACCTTCAGACTTGCCCGAACCCTTAACTGAACGCGAAACCGATGTATTGCAGCAAATGGCTTACGGCCGGAGAAATTCAGAAATTGCGGACATTCTTCATATCTCACAAGGGACAGTAAAGACACATGTCCATCGCATTTTTCAAAAACTTGGTGTTGAAGATCGTACACAAGCCGTAGTATTTGCCATACGAAAAGGGGTAGTTGAATAATTGAAAGATGTTATTTAAATTTAATCACCATGATACCAAAGGTTTTGAGCCCCTTGGTATTTTTTTGTGTGTTTAAAATCTGTCAAGAAACAAAAGGCTTACAATAACCGCATTAAAGACGAAAAAATATATTCAATAGACAATTCGTTACCTTTTTGCATGCTAATCTTCAAATTTTAATAACAATTGATGAATTATACTGGAGATACAAGCAGGTGTTTGTATCATCCCGTTGTTAATCCATTCCTCTATAATTCCTACTACACCTGAAACGATAAATGTTGTTTCAAATTTCTCGGTTTCCGTAATGGATTTTGCAAATTGTCGTATCACGCTCAATTCCTCAATCATTTTCGTTTTGAAAAACGCTTTAAGTTTGTTGATTGAAAGGACATTCATTTTTGGTTTTGTTAACAATGTGAAAATTTCGACGTTTTGATATATGTATTCTGTAGTTTTTTCTATAAAGGTCAGCATGTTCATTGGATCATCACTTGGAAAAGATGCGTCATAAATGCTTCCTAGCTGTTCAAATATTTCGTCTTCGATCTGCTCATATAAGTCGAAAACATCTTTGTAGTGAAGATAAAAGGTGCCTCGTCCTATATCGGCTTTTTTAGATAAGTCGGAAACAGTTATTTTGTTGATTTCTTTTTCTAGAAGCAACTTTAAAAAGGCATGTTTTATAGCACTTTTTGTCTTGATTGAGCGTCTGTCCCCCATAGTGTCCTCCGTTAATATACAATTTAGCTTTGCATGTTCATTAATGTACATGTACAGCTAAATTGCAGATTGATACTCAAATTTTCTTACCATTATAATGAACATGTGTTCAGGAGTCGAAAAATGTTTATTTGAAAAGGAGGTGTATCAATGTTTCTTTATCGACAAGCAAGAGCTGATGAATTAAACAAAGTGGCAAGGCTATTTTATGAATCTTTCAATCAATATCCTTCTATGGATTTTCTGTAAAATACGAAAAAAGATCGTTCATTTATTTTTGAAATGCATAAAGTACTAACAAAAGCATATTTTAAAAAGCATTTCTGTTTTGCTGGTATTCAGAATGGTGAAATTGTTGTTGGGGTTTTAAAAGAAAAGTCCTTCAAACATATAATTAGATTTCTCTTTTGATATTTAAAGATGATCATAACACTTATGAAGATGGAGGTTGAATGAATGTCTTCAAAACCGAAAAAGAGTGTAACCATTTTGACGGAAAGTCAATTGTCTTCCAGAGCATTTAAAGATGAAGCATATGATTTTTATAAAGATTCTCGAAAATCACACCCTCTCTACCCATTATCTTTAGGAACTCTGGGGGAAGGCTGGCTCATAACGAGATATGATGATGCAATACATTTATTAAAGAACGAAAAATTAAAGAAAAACTATGAAAATGTAATTACCGCAAAAGAAGAGAAACATCCTATTCTATTGAAGAATGAAGAGCCTTTAACAAAGCATATGCTTAATTCAGATCCCCCTGATCACAATCGCTTGCGGACTCTTGTTCAGAAAGCATTTACTCATCGGATGATTTTGCAGTTGGAAGACAGAATCCAACATATAGCAGATTCTTTATTGGATAAAGTACAGCCCAGCAAATTCATGAACCTGGTAAACGATTATGCGTTTCCTTTGCCGATTATCGTGATAAGTGAAATGCTTGGCATTCCCCTAGAAGACCGTCAAAAATTCAGAGTTTGGTCGCAAGCGATCATTGATTTTTCAGATGCCCCTGAAAGACTTCAGGAGAATGACCATTTGTTAGGGGAATTTGTTGAATATCTGGAATACTTAGTTCGTAAAAAAAGGAGCGAGCCTGCAGGAGATTTAATCAGTGCATTAATTCAAGCGGAAAGTGAAAGCACACAATTAAGTACAGAAGAATTGTACTCGATGATTGTGCTGCTTATCGTTGCAGGTCATGAAACAACTGTAAACTTAATCACCAATATGACATATGCTCTGATGTGTCACCATGATCAACTAGAGAAGCTCCGTCAGCAGCCGGCCTTGATGAATTCAGCTATAGAAGAAGCATTGCGGTTTCACAGCCCTGTTGAGTTAACGACGATTCGCTGGACGGCCGAACCGTTTATACTGCATGGGCAGGAGATTAAACGGAAAGACGTGATCATCATTTCCTTAGCATCAGCAAACCGTGATGAAAAGATATTTCAAAATGCCGACATATTTGATATTGAAAGAAAGAACAACCGTCACATTGCTTTTGGTCACGGCAGCCATTTTTGCCTTGGTGCACAGCTTGCACGGTTAGAAGCAAAGATTGCTATTTCCACCTTATTACGCCGCTGTCCAAATATACAGATAAAAGGTGAAAAGGAACAAATTAAATGGAAAGGGAATTTTCTGATGAGAGCACTCGAAGAACTGCCGGTCAGTTTTTAATCTTTTGGTGGACATGTAATCTTCAAACTTATGTCGTTTTTACTCCTCAATAAAACTAAATCATTAAACTGTTGCAATCAACATAAAAAAATATTAGTTTATATAGTTTTTCAAAAACAAAGTTTTAAGCTTACTGGGCGTGAAAATGTCTTGCAAACACCAATGGTTTCCTACTATCGGTGTTTTTTTATTTGTTTTTCACCTAATTTAAAATAACCCAGGACAAACAGTTATTACATAGCAATATGCATTTTATGAAGGTAATAATCATCGAGGGACCGCAAGCTGACAAATGCTGTCAATATTTAATAAAACTCTAAAGGAAAAAGATCCAGGGTGGTGGTAATATATGGGGGGGCAGCCGAGCAAGTGATCAAGCATTAACAGCCAGATCGAGGCCTGCATAAAGAAAGCAGGGACTAAGGATGTGCTGCAGTATGCCGTTGATGGATTTTCTGCGGAGCTTTTAGAACGTCCGGCTTTGAATGGCCTGAGGAAGGATGCCTCAATGACGTTTTTCAATCCGCGACACGTAACTTCTTGAAATACCGAGCTCCTTTGCGATCTCACGCTGCGTTTTTTCTTTTTTAAATCAAGCCCGAAGCGGCCGACGATGACTTCCTTTTCGCGGGGAAAAAGTCCAAAAGGTGAAGGGTTATCCAAATGAAATGGATTGTTAAACGGAGTTTTCTTGTTGGAGGGGTTTAATATCAATCAATTGAAAGTTGCTTACGCAGAGGTATATAAAAAATTTTAGTTATGTCGAGAACGATGTTCACCTTCACTGCTTGTTCAATTAGAGGAAGTGATTCCTCTTTAAGGGAGATCACTTTTACTTATTCGACGAAAGCAGCAGTTTAGCGGAAGAAGGAGAAAAATCAGTTGACTTATTTGAATACTAAATAGGTGTAAAAAGTGGTTATTAATACGAAGGATTGAAAAAAGAAGAACACGCAGCAGATTCACTTGCTCTTGTTTGGGGCAAGTGTTGACAACCCTATTACTGGTTTAATTAAAGAAGGAGTATAAAACCTGTATCAATGATGTTACTAGATATCTGCGACACAGGTTTTATATGTAGGTAACTCATCTTCTTATATATGTAACATTGCATTTTTTATTATGCAATAGCTCACTCTATTTCTGCTTTCAATTTTTCGAACCACTCTAAATTAACCAAGTGATGTGAACGGGAATTTTCGTTCATACGGCGAAAGTAATTGATTGTGCCGGGAATTTCTTGAGTGATGGACAGGTATTCATCAAGGAGTTCGATTCGAGTTTTAGTCTGATCGATTTGTGATTGGATCAGATCCAGTAATTTATTTTTATCGAATTCATCAGCAAAGAGTAACGCCCCATAAAATTGCAGGTTCACATATTCCGATTTGGTCCCGTATTTGATCATTAATTTCTCGAATTCTGCCCTTCCCGATTCTGTGACGTTAAAGTTACGGATTTCACGCCCGCTGGTTGAGGGTTTCTGCTGAATCTGTTCAATCAAACACTTTTCTTCAAGTTGCTGCAGATTGTAATAAAATGAACCTTTCGTGAAGTTAACAATGTATTTGTAATGACGTTTTTCCATTAAAGCCAGAAGTTCATAGCCGTGAGCTCCGGGGTTTTGGATGAGCAAGCCAAGGATAAGTAAGGGAATCATGGTTTCATCACCTTCGCCATCCGCGCCTCAAATTCCGCGTACGTGATTTTACCCGAAGCCAAATCCATACTATGAAGGTAAATCTGTTCTGTTTTAGAATAGTCACCATTCACTTTCAGTGATTGCTCCTCTCCCGAAATGGGTTTCAGGATATGGTGCTTTTTCGAAAAAGCCTCGAAATAGCGGTAACCGAATTTGCGTTGTGAAGCTGCGTCTAAATGAATGCCATCAGGGTTCGGAGTCAAATCTGTCGCAGTAACAAAATAACAATTATGTTGTTCATTGGCAAAACGCAGCAATTGTTCATTAACCTGTCGAAATTCAGTCGCGTGCTGTCCAAAACCAGTCTTCCCAAGAAAGTCACCAAGCCCTCCAATAATCAACGGTACCTCATCAAGTTTCAACTCGTTTCTTAGCGTCTCGATGATAAGAGTTAATTTCTCGTAATAAGTTTCATGCAGCGAACGATAACTGTCACTCTCACCTTGGTGCCAAAGGATTCCGCAAATTTGACTGGACTGGAGGGCGAAGCGGGCTTCGGACAAAGCATGCTGAAAAAGGATGCCTTCCGGATGCCAGTCATTCAATGAACTGCCACCTTCCGCACAAGGGATCAAGCCAATTTCTTCATCGGGATGAGCTTTCGACCAAGCATCTGCAAAAGATGCCGCCAAGCCAACGCCGGAAACCGGACGGTCGTAATTAATCGGCTCTGTCATCATTTGCCACTGTCCATTGCGCAGCATTTTAATTTTTTCATTATAGATAGGGTCTACTTCATTCAAAAATCCACGGCCCGCCATATTCGACTGCCCCAACATTAAAAAAGACTTTATCATCTAATTTTTTCACTTCTTTACATCAATATTTTAGTCTAATTAGACTATAGTCCATTCAGCTTGTCTTGTAAAGTTTCAACTAGGTTTTATTTTTTTGTTGAGCTTAGAGGATATCGAAAAAATTTCCACCCTTGATAAAGGAGAAAGTCTTTTCGGGTCGTACCAAGATCCAGAAATTGCAAAATCGATAGGCGCCATGAAATTCGATCTGTAAGCTTTGTCTAATAAAACAGTTAGGATTAATGAACTTAAAAGGTTAATCCCATGGATTACACAGAGGATATTGATACGAAAACTTAGAGAATTAGAACCTTATCGGGTATGAAAATTATTCGAAAATTCCAAGTTTGTTCATAAGGAAGGGTTAATGCTAAAAAGACTGCGTGCAACTTACATTTTAACGGAAGAACAATTTGATGAGATGGTTAAACCAGAAAATCTGAAACCTAATATTTGAATCTTTTAAGATAAAAACTAGTTACTAATCAGTAACTAGTTTTTCTTTTTTCCACCGTTGAAAATCACCTCAGTAGGACAAACTTCAGGATGATAGCCATTAGCTGTAAGGTTATCAACCGAGGAACAAGGGCTCGAGCATCGGCAGCCAGATCGAGGTCTACATAAAGAAAGCAGGGACTGAAATATGCCTGTGAAGGATTTTCTGAGGAGCTTTTTAGAGCGTCCGGCGTTGAATCGTTTGAGAGAGGACGCAAGTTAAAGACTTATAAGTCAAGTCATTTGATATCAAAATGCAGTAACGAATGAGAAAAATGATTTTCATAACTGTCACATCTCTTTTTCTATATTCTGACTTTATTGAATGTGAGTCACCGGTGGATATTATGCCGGCTGAAGTGATTTCCGTTTCATCTATTGAAATAAGGCTTAATGAAAATGACAAATTAATAATACCTGCTGATTTGATTATTATTCCTAAACGGTTGCGCTCTGGAGAAGATGAAGAACTGAAAATGGGTGAGAATTTGATGGTTTTCTCCTTAAAAGGCGGACAATCATTTTTTATTCTCGATAAAATTTAATGATAATAATCCTGAAAAAATAAATAATTGTAAAGACCTAATCTATGCTATAGAATAACTATAATATTTTGAAAAATTTCATCCGAGGTGGGTTATGAAAACTATTGGTCTTATTGGCGGAATGAGTTGGGAATCTTCAGCTGAGTATTATCGAATTATCAATGAAGAAATAAAAAAGAAGTTAGGAGGGCTTCACTCGGCAAAATGCCTTTTATACAGTGTTGATTTTAAGGAAATTGAACATTATCAATCCATAGGAGCTTGGGATAAAGCAGGTGAAGCTTTAGGTCAAGTTGCAAAATCATTAGAAAAAGCAGGTGCAGATTTTATTGTAATATGTACAAATACTATGCATAAAGTTCTTGGATATATCCAAGAAATGATCACTATACCTATTTTGCATATTGCCGATGCAACTGCAGAACAAATTATTAGACAAGACATTCGCTCAGTAGGATTGCTTGGTACTAAATATACGATGGAACAAGATTTTTATAAATCACGTATTGCGTCTCATGATATTAATGTCATTGTTCCTGATGATGATGAAAGAGAATTAATAAATAATATTATTTATCAAGAACTATGTCTGGGTGAAATTAAACAGTCTTCCAAAAACATTTATAAGAAGATCATAAATAATTTGGTGGATAGAGGAGCAGAAGGAATTATTCTTGGATGCACTGAAATTGGACTATTAGTAAAGGCAGAGGATTCAAAAGTGCCATTATTTGATACGACTTTAATCCATGCTCAAAAAGCAGTAAATAAATCCCTTTCAATTTTTTCTTAGAATGATTATTTCTTATATTTTAAAACCGCTCTTTAGGAGCGGTTTTTATTATGGTTCATTCAATCAATAAATGGAGGAACGTTATAGGAGTGATCTTATCATGTCCCTTTTCTCAGAAATTGAATTTGATGATATTGAAGATGACAGCGAAGTCATAGGGACCTCTCAAACCTACAAAATAGATTTTGAAAATGGCCGTATCACAAATGAATTCTTCACAGGCCTTGACGCGATTAAACAGTTTGTATATTTATCCCTTCATACTGAGCGCTACGCATATTCTGTTTAAAGTCATGATTGAAAAAGATATATTAGAAAAAGCCGGGATGTCAGATCCGGCTTTTCGCTCACTTTCCCTTCTTCTTCCGCTTCTCCTTTTCCGCTCGATAAAACTCATGGAACATCTTCATCAATGCGCGTTTTTCAATCCGCGACACATAACTCCTTGAAATGCCGAGCTCCTTTGCGATCTCGCGCTGCGTTTTTTCTTTTTTTAAATCAAGCCCGAAGCGGCCGACGATGACTTCTTTTTCGCGGTCGTCTAAAATGTCGATATATTTTTTGACCTTTTCAAGTTCCATGTTGAGCTGAATAGTGTCGATCACATCTTCGCTTTCCGACTTGAGGACATCGATCAGGCTTATTTCATTCCCTTCTTTATCCTGGCCGATCGGATCATGAAGGGAGACGTCTTTTTTCGTTTTTTTCAATGCGCGCAGATGCATTAAAATCTCATTTTCAATACATCGTGCGGCATATGTGGCAAGCTTCGTGCCTTTTCCGGCTGAATAGCTTTCAATTCCTTTGATCAGCCCGATTGTACCGATGGAGATCAGATCTTCTGCGTCCTCTCCCGTGTTTTCGAATTTTTTCACAATATGGGCGACTAAACGGAGATTATGTTCGATCAGCATGTTGCGGGCGTGTTCATCTCCTTCAGCCATAAGGTCTAAGTATTTTTTCTCCTCATTATTTGAGAGCGGTTGTGGAAAGGCATTATTTTTCACGTATGATACTAAAAACACAAGTTCTTTCACAATAAACCCGAGCGCTGCAAAAACACCTGTCACCGTCCTCACCTCCACAAAGTTATGTAGGCAATCGCCTATATGTAACTGTATGTGTCGGTAGGGCTGTTTGTGTCTGTACAGGGAAATTAATCAAAATCGGGTTTTATTTCTTACAGCCTCTTGATTTTTGCTGATTGAGCCTGTATATTGTTAAAAAAAGTAAGGGCGAAAAGAACATAACTGAAAAGCGCTGAAGAGACGAGTAGACAGATATCATTCATGACAGAGAGCTCCGGGAGCTGTGAAGGAGTATGAATGGATGTGTTGAAACAAACCTCTTAGCTTCGCATCGGAATCATGAAAAACGAGGATGATGCGGCGGATACTCCTGTTACCGAGTAAGCTTTGTACCCGGCAAGGCCGGCACCAAACCGAATTGAGGTGGCATAGCGGGCTGTTTCCCGTCCTCAAGACTTTATTGTCTTGAGGGCGTTTTTTATTTCTAAGGGAGGGATAAGATGAAAAACCTGAAGTCTTGGCGGTACCCGATGCTTCTGTTAACCGGAATCGGGATAGCAAATATTGGTGAATGGATTTATTTTTTGTCTCTTAATCTTATTGTCTTAAAAGAAACGGAGTCTGCTTTTGCGGTTTCCATCCTTTATTTGATCAGGCCTGCGGCTGTTTTGATGACAAATGGGTGGGCTGGCAGCATCATCGACCGGTGTAACAAACGGAATATGATGATGTCGCTTGATTTCATCCGGGCTGCATTCATTGCCGTTCTGCCGCTGATGTTTACTGTACGGTCTTTGTTTTCCATTTATTGTATCGTGTTTTTGATTCAAATGGCCAATGCGATGTTTCGTCCGTGTTCCATGGCGTATGTGACGATGCTTATTCCGGCTGAAAGGAGAAAACGATTCAATTCACTAAGGGCTTTGTCGGAATCAGGGGCTTTTCTCCTCGGGCCGGCTGCGGCCGGGCTGCTTTTTATCGTCGGCACGCCGATTTTTGCGATTTGGTTGAATGCGGCGGCTTTAGTGCTGTCCGGTTTCATCACGATGATGCTGCCGAACCTTGAAAATGAGCCTCACGTACATTCTCCCGCACAGAAGCTTTCTTTGGCAGTTTACAAAGAAGATTGGAAGCTCGTCTATCGCTTCAGCCGAACGGCGCGAAACGTCATGATCATTTATTTTTTATTCAGTCTGGTCATGAACGTTATGCTATCCGCGCTTGATTCGCTTGAAGCCGCTTTTGCAAAAGAGGTTCTTCAGCTGACTGATGCCGATTACGGTTTTCTCGTCAGTGTCTCAGGGGCAGGCATTATTGCGGGGGCGCTTGTCAATGTGTTCTTTAAAATACCGGCTTCTTTATTAATGGGAATGGGCTCTTTATTCACAGCGGCCGGATATATGATTTATGCGTTTTCTGACGTTTTTTGGACGGCTGCTTTCGGATTTTTCCTTCTCGCTTTTTTTCTGGCGTTTGCCAATACAGGCTTTCTGACGTTTTATCAAAAGAATGTTCCGGTGGACATCATGGGGAGAGTGGGGAGCTTTTATTCATTAATCGAAGCCGTCTTCATTATAGTAGTAACGGCGGTTTTCGGAGCGGCTTCTGTCAGTTCTTCCGTCCGCGGCATCGTCATCGCAGGCACTGCTGTTATGCTGGCGTTGGCAGCCGTTTTATGCTCGTTCTTATTTGCGGCCGCAAAAAGGAGGACTCCTGATGTATTTCAAGCGGATCAATTTAAACAAACATAAAGAGACGGCCGTTTCATTTCGTGAGGATTCGTTTTTCGTCAGCTTTGGCACGGCGGATCATTTTAATAAGGATGAATATCTCAGGTGGCTGTCATCCCAAATCAAATGCTTTCCCGACGGTTTTATGCTGCTTTTTCATAACGGGCAGCCGATCGGACAGCTTGAAGCTTCCATCAAATTTTACCGCAGCCAAAAAATCGGTTATGTGCACCTTTACTATATGACTGAGCAGCAGAGGGGAAGGGGTTGCGGAACGAAACTGCATCAATACGTGAGGCAGTTTTTCAGAGCGGCTTTGTCATTTTACAGAAAGAAAAATATGGTAGTGGTCGGTTCAGAATGAGAGGAGCCGTACCGCCGGAATAGGGGGCGGTACGCGCTTCATTTTTTCGTTGTTTTTAAAAGTCCGGGAAACTTCTTATAAATGACCGCCATTAAGACGAGCATATACATTCCGTAAATCCCGAAAGACAGCAGTTTGTTGCTTGTAAATGAAGCGCCTGCGACGGTCACGATCACAATGTTCGGAATTTTGCCGAGCACCGACGCAGAAAAAAAGATCGGCCATCGGATATTACTCAGCCCGCAGACGGTATTCATGGCAAGCGACGGTATAATCGGAATCAGCCGCCCGAAAAGCACCGCCGTAAACGCGTGCTGATGAAATGAATCTTCATATTGGGCTGCGGCCGGGTAAGCCATCAGCTTTTTTCTGGCCCAGTCTCTGAATCCGTAACGGACGAGAAAAAACAATGCCATTGTTCCGAGCATCGCGCCTGACAATGTAATCCACACCCCGTTTACAATCCCGAAAACCGCTCCGTTTAAGGCCGCGATAATGGCGAATGGAACGATCGGAAAAAATACGTCAGCTGCGACCAGAAGGATACTCATAAGCACGGCGTACATGCCGCCCGCGCGAATCATGCTGAGCCAGACGTCTTTTTGCATAAAGCCGATCATCACGACAGCAATGATGACGGCAAGACTGAATCCCTTTTTTATCATCTGCACGTTCACCTCTTTTCATTTAGTATACAGCACAAATCTATCTCCTTCTATTAAAATAAGCTGTCCGATAAGCGTATTTGTTTATCAGCATTTGCCGTTTGATGAGAAAAGGCTGCACCCGGATTTGGACAAAAACAAGCGGGAAGCGGGTGATGTGCATCATTTGATGCAGAGAATGATTTTTTATAAAAGGGGACACGTTAACAGTAGTGTTTACTGGAGGTGTAAACGTTGAGATGCTTTCATCTGATCATCATGATATGCGTCCTCACGAGTCTCACTGCCGTGTCCGCCGATGCGAAATCTTTAAAAAGAAGTGACATGGAGAAAACGGGAAACGTGTACTGGGATATAAGGTCTGAAAAAAAGAAACTATCTTTAACCTTCGATGACGGCCCCCATCCTGTCTATACGGAGGCTGTGTTAGACGTGCTGAAACAGCACAATGTTAAAGCAACCTTTTTTTGTGTCGGGAGCCGTATAGACAAATACCCCATAACGGCAAAACGCATCGTTGAAGAAGGGCATGAAATCGGCAACCATACGATGAACCATGTTTATTTTCACCGTCTGAAACGCAAAGACATTTTACAAGAGCTTCACAGCTCCGCGCATCATATCACATCGCTTCAGCCGGAAGGAGACAAGTTATTCCGCCCGCCGGGAGGGTCGCTGAATCATACGGCTTTCAAAAGCATCTTAAAAGAGGGCTATCATATCATCATGTGGTCATGGAACCAAGACCCGAGAGACTGGAAAAGGCCCGGGAAAGGAAAAATCGTCAGGCACGTTGTTTCACATGCCAGAGATGGAGATATCGTTCTTCTGCATGATGGCGGAGGAAACCGGCGCCAGACGGTTGAGGCTTTGAAAGAAATCATTCCCAAGCTGAAAAAGCAGGGCTACACGTTTGTTAAGGTTTCGGATTTGATCGGACAGGATTCCGGTCCTTTTCATATCCAGTAAAGAGAGCGCCGCGTTGAAAGCCGCCAAAGAGATGTGTACCATAGGAGGTAAGGTTTGGGGGGAGAGAAAATGAAGTTTGCTGTTCTTTTTATTACGATAATCTGTCTGTTATCAGGATGCGCCGCGGGCAAAGAAAAAAGTGTTGTCGCATTCGGCGACAGCAATACGCGCGGTTCCAACTGGGATTATCGTGATTATCCGAAGGCGCAGCAGTGGGTAAATATTTTAAAAACAGCGGAACGCGGCCGTCTTACGGTTATAAATGCGGGAATAGGCGGCCAGACGACTGAGGATGCGCGCCTGCGCTTTCAAAGCGATGTGCTGGAGCGTAAGCCCCAATATTTATTTATCATGTTCGGAACAAATGATGCGGGCATTTTGACGGGCGATCAGCCGCGGGTATCAAAGAAACGGTTTAAAGAAAACCTGACTTATTTCATAAACGAAAGCAGAAATCACGGCATAAAGCCGATTTTAATGACGTGCATCCCGGTTATAGAAGGAAACGGAACGCATCATCTCTATTACTATTCGAGATATAAAGCCTCAGCCTTTAAAGAAAAAGGCGGTGCGAGAAAATGGCATAATTCCTATAACAGCGTTACGAGGCAGGTTGCAGCTGAGTTGAAAGTGCCGCTGGTGGATAACTGGAAACACTTTATACGCGCGGACGGCGGCAAAGATACAGACCGGGCGCTGATCCAATCCGGACTGATAGATCCTTCCGGAAATCATATGACGCCAAAAGGCGCCAGAATCTTAATTGAAGGCATAAAAAATGGGCGGGTTTTGGAACGCTGACGCCGTCAGCTGCCTAAACCGTTTTGCTTCTGCTTCATAGGCTGTAGAAAAAACATCTTTTTGGAGGCGATTGCTATGAACCGCGGTTTCCCTCCGCAACATCCTGTATGCCCGCCTCCTCGGGTGAATGCGGGGTACTGGTACGCATTTTTTGTTGTGCTGCTCGTCGTCATTCTCGTCCTGGGCGGTCTGTATTGGTTCAATATATAGCAGCCGTCCTCTTAAACACCTCTATTTTAGGGGTGTTTTTTGTTGAAAGTGGTAGTAATGCGCATAACCGAAGTGATATAATATCAGTCATCTGAGTAAAAAAAGGAAATTCGCCCGGGAACTTTTTTCTGTTTAAGAAGAAACGGAAATAATGTGTCCGAGCGATCTTCTTTTGATTTCGTTTTCAATTAACTCGATAAATTCACGGCTCAAATTCATTTCATTGGCTTTGAAATAAGATTCTATTAGTAATTCATCAGAAAGCTTTCTCATGCCGGGGACCCAATTAATGGGAGTGGCACCTCCTTACAATTGTAATCAATCATCAGACGCAAGCATATGATGGAAGGTTGCGTTTCAATCATGGTGAGGTTATCTTTAATCTACCATGAAATACAAATAAGAACAATCGTTCTGTTATCCACACTCGTAAGTGGATAACTTGTTAGTATCTTGTTTATAATCTGGATAAATCCGGATGTAATAAGAGTGGATAATGTGTGTAATTTTATCCACAACTGGTGAAGAAACCCAATTTTTGTCGAAATTTTTTTACTGAGTCCGACTTTGTTTTTAAATCTGACAGGTTTCGACATATAGATGATAGAAAGAAAAGGAAGGGTGCGGGTTTTGTTAAAAAAGTTTTTTTTACCTGACGAATTTGTGAAAAATATATTTCATATCACACCGGAAAAGCTCAAAGAACGCAATGTGAAAGGGATTATTACAGATCTTGACAACACGCTTGTGGAGTGGGACAGACCGAGTGCGACACCTCGATTAATCGAGTGGTTTGAAGAAATGAAGGAGCACGGCATTAAAGTCACGATCGTCTCCAATAATAATGAACGAAGAGTGAAATTATTCTCGGAGCCGCTTGGCATACCGTTTATTTATAAGGCAAGAAAACCGATGGGGCGCGCCTTTAAAAGAGCCGTCAGCAGCATGGATCTGAAAAAAGAAGACTGTGTGGTCATCGGCGATCAGCTGCTTACTGATGTTCTCGGCGGAAACAGAAACGGGTATCATACGATCCTCGTCGTGCCTGTCGCTTCCTCTGACGGAGTCATGACGCGCTTTAACCGCCGGATTGAACGGAGAATATTGAGTTCTTTGAAACGTAAAGGCCATATTCAGTGGGAGGATTAGAAATGGAAAAGGTTGTTTGCATCGGCTGCGGAGTAACGATCCAGACCGAGGATAAACAAGGTCTCGGATACGCGCCAAAGGCATCGCTCACGAAAGAGAATGTCATCTGCCAGCGCTGCTTCAGACTGAAAAATTACAATGAAATTCAAGATGTTTCATTAACGGATGATGACTTTTTAAATATCTTGCACACAATCGGCGATACTGACTCTCTTATTGTCAAAGTCGTTGATATTTTTGATTTTAACGGAAGCTGGATAAACGGGCTGAACCGCTTTGTCGGCGGTAATCCGATTATTCTTGTCGGTAATAAGGCCGATATCCTGCCGAAATCCGTAAAACGGGAACGCCTCGTTCAATGGATGAAACGCGAAGCGAAAGAATACGGCTTAAAACCCCTTGATGTCTTTTTAATCAGCGCTTCCCGCGGACAAGGGATGAAGGAAGTCATTGACGCCATTGAACATTACCGCGAAGGCCGCGATGTGTATGTGGTGGGCTGTACCAATGTCGGCAAATCCACATTTATCAACCGGATTATTAAAGAGGTCTCAGGGGAAGAGAATATTATTACCACCTCTCAATTTCCGGGCACGACACTTGACGCGATTGAAATCCCGCTCGATGACGGATCTGCGCTTTATGATACGCCGGGAATCATTAACCATCACCAGATGGCGCATTACGTGGACAAGCGTGACTTAAAGGTGCTGGCACCGAAAAAAGAACTGAAGCCGCGCACTTTTCAGCTGAATGAAAAACAAACGCTTTATTTCGGCGGGCTTGCCCGGTTTGACTATGTATCAGGCGATAAAACGGCGTTTGTCTGCTATATGCCGAATGAATTGATGATTCACAGAACAAAGCTTGAAAATGCTGATGCCTTATACGAAAAGCATGCGGGAGAACTGCTTACCCCGCCCGGAAAAGATCATTTGGATGAATTTCCGGAGCTTACGCCCCACACGTTTTCGATTAAAGAAGGAAAGACGGATATCGTTTTTTCCGGTCTCGGCTGGGTCACGGTGCAGCAAGCAGATAAAAAAATAACGGCATACGCTCCGAAAGGCGTACACGTATTTGTCCGCCGTTCATTAATATAGAGAGAAGGGGAGAGGGAGCATGAAACAATTGTACGGAGTAATCGGAAATCCGATCGGGCATTCAATGTCACCCGATATTCATAACGCGGCTTTGCAAGATAAGAACATCAACGGGCAGTATTTTGCGTTTCAGGTGGAACCTCATCATCTCAAGGACGCCGTTAACGGAATCAAGGCGCTTGGCATCTGCGGAGTGAACGTCACAGTCCCGCATAAAGTCGCGATCATGGAGCATCTGGATGAAATACATGAAAGCGCGAAAGTACTCGGGGCCGTAAATACCGTCAAAAGAGAGGGAGACAGGCTCATCGGGTATAATACTGACGGAGATGGGTTTTATAAATCCTTAGTCAAAGTATTGGACAAACCGATATCAGAGCTCTCCATCCTTATGATTGGGGCGGGAGGAGCGGCAAGAGCGATTTTTACGACGATCGTCCGCAGAGAGCCGAAACAATTTGACGTTTGCAACCGCACGCCGGAAAAAGCAGAAAGTCTGATTGCGGCTGCTCCCTCTTTTCAGCAGAAACGCGCCCTTACTTTAAAAGAAGCTGAAAATCAGCTTGAACAATATGACGTCATTATTCATACAACATCTGTCGGCATGTATCCGAAAACGGATGCCGTGCCGCTCTCATTGGAACGGGCCAAAACGGGCGCCATCGTTTGTGATATCGTATACAACCCGATTCAAACGGCGTTCTTAAAAGAAGCTGAAAAAAGAGGTTTAACAACCCTTGACGGTGTCGGCATGTTTGTGGAACAGGCCGCACTGTCTTTCAAGCTGTGGACGGAACAGGAGCCTGACAGCGGCTTAATGAGAGCGATTGTTGAAGGAAAACTAGGAGGAACACAATGTTAACAGGAAAACAAAAACGGTTTTTGCGTTCAAAAGCGCATCACTTAACGCCTATTTTTCAAGTGGGAAAAGGCGGAGTCAACGAAAACATGGTGAAACAGATTGCCGAGGCTTTAGAAGCAAGAGAGCTGATTAAAGTCAGCGTGCTTCAAAACTGCGAAGACGATAAAAATGATGTCGCAGAAGCCCTTGTGAAAGGCAGCCGCTCACAATTGGTGCAGACGATCGGAAATACGATCGTATTGTATAAGGAATCAAAGGAAAATAAACAAATCGAGCTTCCGTAAGGTGGTTAACATGAAGAAAATCGGAATATTCGGGGGCACATTTGACCCTCCGCACAACGGACATCTTCTGATGGCTAATGAAGTCCTTCATCAGGCGGAGCTCGATGAGATTTGGTTTATGCCCAATAAAATCCCTCCGCATAAGCAGAATGAAGACTTTACAGACAGCCGGCACCGGGTGGAGATGCTGAAGCTTGCCATCAGCTCGAATTCCGGCTTTAAGCTTGAGCTTGCGGAAATGGACCGGAAAGGCCCTTCTTATACCTATGATACTGTCCGTTTACTGAAGGAGCGGCACCCGAACGACAAGCTTTTCTTTATTATCGGGGCGGATATGATTGAATATCTGCCGAAATGGTACAAACTGGACGAATTGCTCACGCTCATTCAATTTATCGGAGTGCGGCGTCCGGGGTATCATATTGAGACCCCGTACCCGCTGCTTTTTGCCGACGTTCCGGAATTTGACGTTTCGTCAACGATGCTGAGAGAACGTCTCAAAGCAAAAAAGCCGACGCAATACTTAATGCCGGATAAAGTGAGGCAGTATATAGAGGAGAATGATTTATATGAATCGTGAGGAAGCACTTGCCTGCGTCAAAGAACAGCTGACCGAGCATCGCTACATCCACACAATCGGCGTGACAGATACGGCGGTTATTCTCGCAGGCCGGTTCGGAGCAGACCCGAAAAAAGCGGAAATGGCGGCCATTTTTCATGATTATGCGAAATTCCGGCCGAAAGAAGAAATGAAGCAGATCATCGTGCGGGAAAAAATGCCGGCTGAGCTCTTGGATTACAATGCCGAGCTGTGGCATGCCCCTGTGGGAGCGTATTTGGCTGAGAAAGAAGCGGGGATCACTGATCCTGAGATCTTGGATGCAATCCGCTATCACACGTCAGGGCGTCCCGGAATGACGCTTTTAGACAAAGTCATTTACGTTGCGGATTACATTGAACCCGGCCGCCATTTTCCCGGAGTGGAAGAGGTGCGCCGTCTGGCGGAAACGGATCTGAACGAAGCGCTCATACAAGCAATGAAAAATACAATGATATTTCTGATGAAAAAAAACCAGCCGGTCTTTCCGGAGACGTTTGCAACCTATAATTGGCTGGTGTCTTAAAATTGACAGGAGGAATTTGAAGAATGAATCAAGCTTCCGTATTAAAAATCGCGGCAAAAGCATGCGACGATAAACGTGCAGAAGATATTTTAGCGCTGGACATGGAAGGAATCTCACTTATAGCGGATTACTTTTTAATCTGCCACGGGAATTCTGATAAGCAGGTTCAGGCAATTGCGCGTGAAATTAAAGATCAGGCAGAAGAAAACGGCATTGATGTCAAAAAGATGGAAGGGTTTGATGAGGCCCGCTGGATTTTAGTTGATCTCGGCGATGTTATTGTCCACGTTTTCCATAAAGATGAAAGAAGCTACTACAATCTTGAAAAGCTATGGGGCGACGCGCCGCTCGCAGAGCTTGAGCTCGGCTTGAACTCATGATTTACCAAGGCTTCGCCGGCGTATATGACGAGTTAATGTCACATGCGCCGTATGATGAATGGGCGGGCTGGATCGAAGCGTCTCTTCCGGAAAAGGGAAGGGTGCTTGATCTTGCCTGCGGAACAGGAGAGATATCCATCAGGCTTGCTGAAAAAGGCTGCGAAGTCACGGGGATTGATTTGAGTGAAGATATGCTGAGCTGTGCCCAGCAGAAAAAAACGGGAAAGCCGATTCTTTTTCTCCAGCAGGATATGAGAGAGCTTTCCGGTTTTGAAGAACAGTTTGATGCTGTAGTCATCTGCTGTGATTCCCTAAATTACTTAAAAACGAAAAATGATGTCTTAAGCACCTTCAAAAGTGTTTTTCGAGTTTTGAAGGAGGACGGCCTGCTTCTGTTTGACGTCCATTCCCCATATAAAATGACGGAGCTTTTTCCGGACAGCACCCATGCGGATCAGGATGAGGAGATCAGCTATATCTGGCAAAGCTTTGCCGGCGATGAAGAGCTTTCTGTCATCCATGATATGTCCTTTTTCGTATGGAACGGACAATCTTATGACCGTTATGACGAGACGCATGAGCAAAAAACATTTTACATTGAAGAATATGAACAAATGCTTGCAGAGACCGGATTTGAACTGAAGAAGGTGACGGCTGATTTTACAGACCGGCCTCCTTCAACAGAGTCTGAACGTCTTTTCTTCACGGCAGGCAAACCAAAAACCATCGTTTAAACGGAACGATGGTTTTTAAAATGCGTTTTTTGCGATTGGCGAGATAAAGCACTTTATGGCATACTCAGTTACACGTGAAATTGCTTCTTCACTAACGATATATCTTCATCGTATTTGTCATGTGTACGCTGAAAGACACGGTTGAACATATCCTGAACACCGCTTTCGAGAGCCTTCAGTCCTTCCCCGGTGACGCCGCCTTTTACGCATACTTTTTCCTGCAAGGCGGGAAGCGTGTAATGCCCTGTTTCCAGAAGCTTTCCGAGACCGACAAGCATTTCCGTCGACATAATCACTGCTTCTTCTTTGGTGATGTCCGTTTCTTCCACTGCCGCGTCAATAAAGCGCTGAACGAGATAACTCATAAAAGCGGGCCCGCAGCTGACAATGTCTGACGCCGCTCTTGTAATGCCGCTGCTGATTTCTACAGGTTTTGAGATATGAGTGAACAGCGTTTGAATATCCGCTTTTGCAGACTCGCTGCAGCTTTTGCCGAACGTAACAAGCGAGACGCCGGCCAAGGCGCGGTTCGTAATGCTCGGAATGACGCGGGCCGTCTGACACGGAACCGTATGTTCAATCTGATCCGTCTGAACGGGACTGGTAATGGAGATTAAAATGTGATCTTTCCGTAAATGCGGTGTGAGTTTCTTCAGCAAAGGATATATATCCAGCGGTTTTACACAAATGAATATTATTTCATTTTCCTGTACGAGCTTTTCCTGATCCTCGGTGACATGGATGCCGCTGAAACGTTCTTTTAGTTTTAATGCTTTTTCGATTGTTCTGTTTGTGATGGTGATATGTGAGGGATCGGCAGCGTTTGATTCGATAAACGATTCAATCAGGATCGTTCCCATGTTTCCGGTGCCGATAAAGCCTATTTTCAATGAATTCCCCTCCTTTTTCCCTTAATCCTCTAAACCTTATGCGGGGAGGCAATGCAATATGACGAAAGCGATGATGACGGAGCGGCTGCGGCGGAACCTGAAAATTCTGGGCGCTTGTCTTGTAGCAGGGGCGGTTTTTATCTGCATTTGGCTGTTTCGTTCTGAAAAGGAAGAGCCGGTCAAACAGCAGTCCGTGCTCGGCCAAACAGCCTCAGCATCCGTCGCGGACAAAAAAGACACCGCAGACGACAAGATTATGATTGATGTGAAAGGCGCGGTCCGAAATCCCGGCGTGTATGAAATGAAAGCGGGAGACAGAGTGACTCAAGCCATTGAAAAAGCCGGCGGCCTGAAGAAAAAGGCGGATGAATTGAACGTTAATTTAGCAGAGCAGCTGCAGGACGGGACGATTGTTTATATTCCGAGTGAAGGCGAAGAGGAGAATCGCCCGAAAACAGCAGTGGGTGAAAAGGAGAATGCAGCTGTCAATATCAATACGGCATCTCTGGACGAACTTCAGGCGATTTCCGGGGTGGGGCAGAAAAAAGCGGAAGCGATTATCGCCTACCGAGAAGAAAAAGGACGGTTTCAGACTGCTGAAGATTTGATGAATGTATCAGGCTTTGGAGAAAAGTCATTTGAGCGGATAAAAACTTCCATTACAGTAAAGTGAATTGACGGTTCTGCTTAAATCTATGTAAACTTAGAAAAGCAACAAGACTTTTTGGAGGGAACACTTGTGGAACGAATCTCATGGAATCAATATTTTATGGCGCAAAGCCATTTGCTGGCGCTGAGAAGCACATGCCCGAGACTGTCAGTCGGGGCAACCGTAGTCAGAGATAAGCGGATGATTGCCGGCGGATACAACGGCTCAATCGCCGGCGGCGTCCATTGCGCTGATGAAGGATGCCTTTTAATAGATAATCATTGCCAGCGGACCATACATGCAGAGATGAATGCGATTCTGCAATGTTCTAAGTTCGGTGTTCCGACGGAGGGCGCCGAAATTTATGTGACGCATTATCCTTGTATTCAATGCTGCAAATCAATTATCCAGGCAGGCATCAAAACGGTTTATTATGCCGAAGATTACAAAACACAGCCTTATGCAAAAGAGCTGTTCAGCCAAGCTGGAGTCAAGGTGGAGCAGGTCGAACTTGATGAAATGATCATCGATCTGAAAAACCGCGAAAAATTGTCTTTTGTAGCAGGTCTGATTCAGCAATTATCTGATGCGGGGGTTAAGGCAGATGAACTGAAAAAAATTCATGAACAGGCCAATGAGCTGTTTACCAGTTACGTATAAATGAAATATAAATACCTTCTTCTGCCTCTGGCGGCGGTTTCTGCAACTGCGGGAATTGCCGCCGCTCATATCTTCTGGGTTCTGCTCCTTTTTCTTCTGTATCTTCTCTTTATTATCGTAAAAACAAAGCAGCATGCTCCGGTTATCGTCTGCCTCGTTTCTTTTTGTCTTTATTTCTTTCTTTATACGGTTTGTGACGCTGCGAATGTAACGCGGTATCAGGCCGGCAGTTATACTGAACAGGCCGTCATCACTAATATTCCGAAGGTTGACGGAGCGAAAATGTCAGCCGTTATCCGTACACATGACAAGGAAAAATGGGCGGCTTCGTACAAAATCCGGTCTCTTGAGGAAAAGAGACTCATTGAACAGCTTGAACCGGGGATGCGCTGCACGTTTACAGGCTCTCTGGAACAGCCTGCACATGCGACGGTCCCTGGAGGTTTTGATTATAAGGAATATCTTTACTCTCAGCAGATTCACTGGTTATTTTCCGTGACTTCCATTCAGCAGTGTGAAAAATCCAAACAGCCGCTGTTTAAACTGCTGAACATCAGAAAAAATTTGATTTCGATCATTCGGAATCACGTGCCTGAATCTTCCGCCGGAATTGTTGAAGCGCTGACCTTAGGTGAAAAATTTTCTATAGAGGACGATATACTGAGTGCATATCAAAATTTAGGAGTCGTTCATTTAATGGCGATTTCCGGAATGCATGTCGGTCTTATTACGGCGGGATTATTTTATGCTCTGATCAGAATCGGGCTGACAAGAGAAAAAGCGGGAATTTTGCTGCTGTTGTTTTTGCCGGTGTATACGCTGCTGAGCGGTGCCGCTCCATCCGTATTGCGCGCATCCCTCATGCTGGGATTTTATATCGCCGGAACTCTTGTTAAACGCGGCATTCATTCCTCTGCTGCATTGTCCCTGTCTTATCTGATGCTCCTGCTGTTTAATCCTTACTTCCTTTGGCAGGCGGGCTTCCAGCTTTCCTTTGCGGTAAGCGCCTCTTTAATTCTGTCATCCTCCATTTTAAAGAAAGCGGGGAAAAGCAGACTTGCCGGGCTTGCGATGGCTTCATTCATTGCGGAGCTCAGCTCACTTCCGTTTCTTCTCTATCATTTTCAGCAGATTTCACTTGTCAGTTTTCCGATGAATATGGTGATGGTGCCATTTTATACGTTATTTGTCATTCCGGTTTCTGTCATCGGTTTCCTTCTTCTTTTACTTTCAAGGCAGATGGGAGAATGTTTGTTTGATATGTTCGACCTTGTGATGAAGCCTGTACATGATTTCATTACATATGCGGCATCCGTTGATTTATTTACTATGATTGTGTCAAAGCCTGACTTTGTTTCCCTTCTTCTGCTTGCGGTTTCCGTTTTTACGCTTTTTGCGGCTTTGGAAAAGGGAGGTTTTTTAAAACTCAGGAAATCGGCTCTTTTTTTCTGCACGGTTTTGGCTTATTTAATATGCCGTCCGTATTTCAGTCCATGGGGAGAAGCGGATATGCTTGATATCGGGCAGGGAGACTCACTGTTTATAAGCGCGCCGCACCGCAAAGGGACCGTAATGGTTGATACAGGGGGAGTGATTTCTTATCCCGGAGAATCATGGAAAGAAAAACGCCACCCGTATTCTATCGGCGAGAAGGTTTTGATTCCGTTTTTAAACGGAAAAGGGGTGAAAAAGCTGGATGCGCTGATTTTAACCCATGCGGATCAAGATCACATCGGGGAAGCCGGAGTGTTAATCAAAAATCATAGAGTCAAACGGTTAATTGTCCCCGTGGGATTCGTAAAAGAACCGAAAGATCAGAACATATTAAATATGGCGAAAGAAAACAACATTCCCGTTGCCGAAGCAAAGCGGGGCGACACCATTACAGCCGGTGATCTTCAGTTTCAGGTGCTGTCTCCGGAGTCGTCTGACGGAAGGAGTAAAAATGATTCGTCATTGGTGCTTTGGACGGTTTTAAGCGGAGTGAGCTGGCTTTTGACGGGAGATTTAGAATCGGACGGCGAAACGGAAGTGCTGAAAACGTATCCGAATCTGAAGGCTGATATATTGAAGGCGGGTCATCACGGCAGCAAAAGCTCAACGAGTGAAGCCTTTTTGAAGCAGCTTCAGCCGGAAGCAGCGCTGATTTCAGCAGGAAAAGAGAATCGATACCATCATCCGCATGAAGAAGTGCTGGATCGTTTGAAGGCGTACTCTGTCAATGTGCTTCGCACCGATGTCAGCGGAACGATTCAATACAGATTTAAAAAAGGCGCCGGAACGTTTTCCGTCTTTCCTCCATATGATATAGAAGAAACCAGGGCGCAAGAAGTAAAAAAGACTGCCGATTGACAGCAGCCCGGAATGCGGCTAAGAGCCGATAAGATGGATGGCTGTTGCCATCACGAACAAAAAGGCGAAAAATCCGAAGGACACGACAAAACCGACAGCTGAGTCAACAGCATCATTTCGTTTGCTTTGAACGTTTTTTTCAAAATCATTCAATTTCATCCCTCCTGACTTCCCTAAGTATACTGGAATTGTTTTGAAAAATCTAGAAGTGATGGTAACGTTTTCTGTTCTTGTGATTATCGCCTTTTTACAAGCAGACCCGGGAGCTTGTGAATCAGGCGTTTATTATAAATGAGGAAGCTGTCCTTAAAGCTTCCTCTTTACTATTTGCCGAACTCAATTTAGGATAGAAGGGGATCAAGAAAGAGAGGAAGTCATACGATCATGGTATTTGATGTTTGGAAAGCCCTGAAAAAAGGGGATGTCCGCTCCGTTTATTGCTTATACGGAAAAGAAACGTATCTGCTCCAAGAGACTGTCAGCCGGATCAGACAAGCTGTCGTTGATGAGGAGACAAAGGATTTTAACCTGTCTGTTTTTGATCTTGAAGAAGATCCGCTTGACCAGGCCGTAACCGATGCGGAAACGTTTCCGTTTATGGGAGAGAAGCGGCTGGTCATCGTAAAAAACCCGTCTTTTTTAACAGGGGAAAAAAAGAAAGAAAAAATAGAGCATAATACAGCCGCTCTGGAGACTTATCTGAAGGAGCCTGCACCTTACACGGTCTTTGTGATTGTGGCTCCGTATGAGAAGCTGGACGAACGGAAAAAGCTGACGAAAGCGCTGAAGCAAAAAGCCCTTATGATTGAAGCTAAGGAGCTGAATGCAAAGGAGACGACTGATTTTACGATTAATCTGGCGAAATCCGAAAATAAAACGATCGATACAGAAGCTGCCGAGCATTTGGTTCTGCTTGCAAACGGCCATCTGTCTTCCATATATCAGGAAATACAAAAACTCTCCGCCTACACCGGTGACAGACATGAGATCACGCTTGAAGATGTCCGGGAGCTCGTCGCAAGAAGTTTGGAGCAGAATATTTTTGAGCTGATCAACAAAATCGTGAACCGAAAACGGACGGAAAGTCTTCAAATATTTTATGATCTTTTAAAACAAAACGAAGAACCGATCAAAATTATGGCGCTGATCGCCAACCAATTCCGTCTGATTATGCAGACAAAGTATTTTGCAGGACAAGGATACGGCCAAAAGCAAATCGCTTCCAACTTAAAGGTCCACCCCTTCCGGGTAAAGCTGGCGATGGATCAGGCGAGGCTTTTTTCTGAAGAAGAGCTGCGGCGTATTATAGAAAGACTCGCAGTGATGGATTATGAAATGAAAACGGGGAAAAAGGACAAGCAGCTTTTGCTGGAGCTCTTTCTCCTTGAGCTTCTCCGGACTGAATGAAAAAAACGATCCCCGTTAAAGGGATCGTTTTTGTATTATGCAGAAAGTCCGTTCACTTGTTTCGCAAGTCTAGATTTGTATCGAGCTGCGGCATTTTTGTGTACAAGACCTGTTTTCACTGCTTTATCAATGCGTTTCGCTGCTTCAGAAAGAGCAGTTTTCGCTTTATCCGCTTCGTTGTTAGCAACAGAAGCTTCAACTTGTTTGATTGCAGTACGCATAGCAGATTTGATTGTCGCGTTATGAGCGCGGCGTTCGTTGTTTGTTTTTGTACGTTTAATCGCTGATTTAATGTTTGGCATGTGTTTCACCTCCTAAGATACAACCTGTAGCACAGTGTCTTAAGGTTAAATCTTCTTCACAATAGAACAAATTGTATTCTATCAAACAGAACTTTAGATTGCAATATAAATGTAAAGTATTTTTCGTTGATGGGTAAATTCGCATGATTCGTTTTGTAAATGGCCACACTATGTACCACGATGATTGAAGGAGGTCTTCCCTGTGAAAAACAACGAACTGGATGTCAATCAATTTCTGATACGGACGGATTTAGCGGTAGAAACGAAACAGGCAGTAAAAGACGGACAAGCCGGTCAGAAAAAAGAAATAAACGGGTTTATTGAAAAAGAACGCGACAAGGGCGGCATTAAAGTCAGAACCGTCGATATTACCAAAGAAGGCGCCGAGCTATCGGGGAAAAAGCAGGGACGCTATGTCACGATCGAGGCTCAAGGGGTTCGGGAACACGACTCTGACATGCAGGAAAAAGTAACGGAAGTGTTTGCCGAGGAATTTTCCGCCTATCTATCGGCATTAAAGATTCCAAAGGATGCAAGCTGTTTGATCGTCGGTCTCGGCAACTGGAATGTGACGCCGGATGCGCTCGGCCCTCTCGTGACCGAAAACCTTCTTGTGACAAGGCATCTGTTCAGGCTTCAGCCTGAAAATGTGCAGGAAGGGTACAGGCCGGTCAGCGCGCTTGCTCCCGGTGTGATGGGATTAACGGGAATTGAAACGAGCGATATTATTCAAGGTGTCATCAAAGAATCAAAGCCGGATTTTGTGATCGCGGTAGACGCTCTTGCGGCAAGAGCCGTTGAAAGGGTGAACACGACCATCCAATTTTCTGATACGGGCATTCACCCGGGATCAGGCGTCGGCAATAAGAGAAAAGAATTAAGCAAGGAAACGCTCGGCATTCCCGTCATCGCAATCGGGGTACCGACTGTTGTTGATGCGGTTACGATCGCAAGCGATACGGTGGATTATATATTAAAACATTTCGGCAGAGAGATGAAAGATGACAGCCCGTCAAGATCTCTGGTGCCCGCCGGAATGAACTTCGGCAAAAAGAAGGTGCTGACAGACGAAGACCTTCCCGGAGAAAAAGAACGCCAATCCTTTCTCGGTATTGTCGGCACGCTGGACGAAAACGAAAAACGCCAGCTGATTCACGAAGTGCTTTCTCCGCTCGGCCATAATCTGATGGTCACGCCGAAGGAGATTGACACCTTTATTGATGATATGGCGAACGTGCTTGCAAACGGGTTAAACACCGCCCTTCATGAAAAAGTGTCACAAGATAACAAAGGTTCTTATAATCATTAAAATGGTTCTACCTCCTCTAGCTTGTTCATAGAGTAATTACTAGACAAGCGCTGGAGGGATTCAAATCATGAGAAAAAAACGCAGAAACCGTCAAATTGTCGTTGCAGTAAACGGTGGAAATGCGCTCAAGGGCATGTTTTTGTTTATGACAAGCCTTATCGTTATTTTCGTATTATCGGGTGTGCTCACATCGCTTCGCCCTGAACTGAGGCTTTCTTCGGATTCTCTTCACGGAATTGCCGGAGAACTTCCGGGTGACGCGTTTGCACACCTCCTCGGCATGGAAAATCATTATTTCGCCTCAGAGCTTCCTGAAAAAGACTCTTTTCAGCTGTCCCGGCTTTCCTTAAAACTGGCGACAAGCATTAATATGGAAGACCCGCGGAGTTTCTTGGGACGTGAGCTGCCGGGATTTGCCCAATATGATACGGAGATCCTTCTGGCGGGGCAGGGGACGGATTATACGAATATGCCGGCTGAATCTCCGCCGCCGTCAAAGGTGATGGAAAAAGAAAAAGAAGTGAACCTGGCAGAAATCGAAAACAAAACGAAAAAAGAAGAAACGGCGCCGCCGAAACATTCAACAGGCAGCAAAAAAGTCGTTTTTATTTACCACACTCATAATACCGAATCCTATCTTCCTCTGTTAAAGGGGGAAACAAATCCGGATAACGCCCGCCATTCGAAGGCCAATGTCACGCTTGTCGGAGATATGTTCGGAAAAGCGCTTGAAGCGCAAGGTGTAGGAGCGACCGTAGATAAAACCGACATTCAGGCCCGCCTGAACAAAGACGGCTTAAATTATGCACGAAGCTACGACGAATCAAGGCCGGTCGTAAAAAGCGCGCTCACCAAAAATAAAAACCTGCAATATACCATAGACATTCACCGGGATTCCCGCCGCAAGAAAAATACGACAGCCGACATCAAAGGAAAAAGCTATGCCAGAGTCGCCATCGTCGTCGGCAAAAAAAGCGCTAATTTTGAAGAAAACTATAAACTCGCAAGTGAACTTCATAAGCTGATGGAGAAAAAATACCCCGGCTTAAGCGTCGGTGTTTTATCAAAAGGCTCTCCGGGAGATAATGGAGTGTACAACCAAGATTTAAACGACCGGTCGCTTCTGCTGGAATTCGGGGGCGTGGATAACAATCTTGAAGAACTGAGGCGCGCATCAGATGCCGCGGCCGATGTGTTCAGCGAACTGTACTGGGATGCAGAAAAGGTCAGCTCGCAATCAGGAGAGAAGAAAAAACAATAGAAATCAGGTGATTCGAATGATCCGTTTTACCGGCAAATGCCTGCTGATCGCCATTGTCATGTTTTTCGGCGTATTGTTCGGCATGCAGCAGGCAAACAGCGGAATGCTTGATATGAAAGGATACAAAGATCCCTCCTTAAAAGGAGCATTCACGCTCGGCGGCGGAGAAGGACAGGAAAAAGAAGCTTCCATTTTGGGGCAAACCGTTACTGCGAAAGATCTGGAAGAAAAACAAAAACAGCTGGAACAGGCGGAAACCTTCAACTTGTTTTCAAAAGCCGGGGAAACCCTTTCAAATACCGTGACAGACTCGGCGCAGGCGATGTATGAGTGGGTTTCGAAACTGAACCGTTAGCATTGATGAAGAGAAAAGCGGATGATTCCTTAAAGGAAGCTTTTCTCTTTCTTGTTTTAATTGAATGTTTACAATCCTATTGATATAATCTAAGCTAGTGTATTTTGCGTTTAATAGTAGGAGTGATAGATTGTGACAGATAAAGAAAAGCGTTTAGAGAGGCAGTCAAGAATCCGGAATTTCTCCATCATCGCCCACATAGACCACGGCAAATCGACCTTGGCGGATCGGATTTTAGAAAAAACATCGGCGATCACCCAGCGGGAAATGAAAGAACAATTGCTTGATTCAATGGACCTTGAACGCGAACGGGGAATTACCATCAAATTAAATTCCGTTCAGCTGAAATACAAAGCAAAAGACGGAGAAGAATATATATTCCATCTCATCGACACGCCCGGACACGTCGACTTTACATATGAAGTATCGCGAAGCCTGGCTGCCTGCGAAGGCGCGATTCTCGTTGTTGATGCGGCTCAGGGAATAGAAGCGCAGACATTGGCGAACGTCTATCTGGCGCTTGATAATGATCTTGAGATTCTTCCTGTCATTAATAAAATCGATCTTCCGAGCGCAGAGCCAGAACGTGTGCGTCAAGAGGTTGAGGACGTTATCGGCCTTGACGCTTCAGACGCCGTCCTCGCTTCAGCGAAAGCGGGCATCGGCATCGAAGACATTTTAGAACAGATCGTAGAAAAAGTGCCGGCTCCCGCGGGAGACCCGGAAGCTCCGCTGAAAGCGCTCATCTTTGACTCGCTTTATGACGCGTACCGCGGAGTCGTCGCGTATATCAGAGTCGTAGAAGGAACGGTCAAACCGGGCCAGAAAATTAAAATGATGGCAACCGGAAAAGAGTTTGAAGTCATCGAAGTCGGCGTCTTCACGCCGAAAGCGCAGCCGGCTGACGAATTGACAGTCGGTGACGTAGGCTATTTGACAGCCGCAATCAAAAACGTCGGCGACACCCGTGTCGGTGATACGATCACGAGCGCGGTTAAGCCTGCGGCAGAAGCGCTTCCGGGCTACCGCAAACTCAATCCGATGGTATACTGCGGACTTTATCCGATTGACACAGCCAAATATAATGATTTGCGCGAGGCTCTGGAAAAACTTGAATTGAACGATTCATCTCTTCAATACGAGGCGGAGACGTCACAAGCCCTCGGCTTCGGTTTCCGCTGCGGCTTTTTAGGAATGCTTCACATGGAGATCATTCAAGAGCGGATTGAACGGGAATTTAAAATTGATCTTATTACGACCGCGCCGAGCGTTATTTATGACGTATATATGACGGACGGCGAAAAGGTCATCGTGGATAACCCGTCAAACATGCCTGATCCCCAAAAAATAGAGCGGGTGGAAGAACCTTATGTAAAAGCGACAATGATGGTGCCGAACGATTATGTCGGTGCGGTGATGGAGCTTTGCCAAGGAAAACGCGGCAATTTTATCGACATGCAATATTTAGACGCAAATCGTGTCAGCATTGTCTATGACATGCCATTAGCGGAAATCGTATATGAATTTTTTGATCAGCTGAAATCAAGCACAAAAGGCTACGCGTCCTTTGATTACGAACTGATCGGCTACAAACCGTCTAAACTTGTCAAGATGGACATTATGCTGAACGGAGAAAAAATCGACGCCCTTTCATTTATCGTGCATCGCGATTACGCGTACGAACGCGGAAAAGTAATTGTAGAAAAACTGAAAGAGCTCATTCCGCGCCAGCACTTTGAAGTACCGATTCAAGCAGCGATCGGACAGAAAATCGTGGCCCGCTCAACCATTAAGGCCATGCGGAAAAACGTCCTTGCAAAATGTTACGGAGGAGACATCTCGCGGAAACGGAAGCTTCTTGAAAAACAAAAAGAAGGAAAACGCCGGATGAAGCAGGTCGGCTCAGTAGAAGTGCCGCAGGAAGCGTTTATGGCCGTTCTTAAAATGGATGACAGCCCGAAAAAATAACGGAAGCCGCCGCAGTCCCGCGCTGCGGCTTCTTTCTGTAAAGAAGAAGGTGTTTCAAAATGAAATCAGCTTATATTCATATTCCGTTTTGTGAGCATATCTGCCACTATTGCGATTTCAATAAATATTTTATTCAGAGCCAGCCTGTCGATGAGTACTTAAACTCACTCGAAAAGGAAATGATAAATACAATAGAACGGACGGGACGCCCTGATCTCCGTACGATCTTTATCGGGGGAGGCACGCCGACATCGCTCTCACCCGTCCAGCTGGAAAAATTGATGGATTCCATTCACCGCGTGCTGAAGCCTTCTGACGGACTCATAGAATTTGCCGCGGAAGCGAATCCGGATGATTTGTCCCCGGAAAAATTAAAAATCATGAAAAATGCCGGTGTCAACCGGCTGAGCTTCGGTGTTCAAACCTTTGAAGATGAGCTTTTACAAAAAATCGGCAGAGTGCATAAACAAAAGGACGTATTCACTTCCTTTGAACGTGCGAGGGCTCTCGGCTTCGGCAACATCAGTCTTGATTTGATGTTCGGCCTGCCGGGGCAGACGCTGGCCGATCTTGACAATTCCGTCAAAACGGCTTTGTCTCTTGATGCGGAGCACTATTCCGTTTACTCGCTGATCGTAGAGCCGAAAACGGTGTTTTATAATTTAATGCAAAAAGGCCGCCTGCATCTCCCGGCGCAAGAACAAGAGGCCGAGATGTATGAAACGGTCATGAGGCAGATGAGTGAAGCGGGCATCCGTCAATACGAGATCAGTAACTTTGCAAAGCCCGGATACGAGTCGCAGCATAATCTGACGTATTGGAGCAATGAAGAGTATTTCGGTTTTGGCGCAGGCGCTCACGGATATATCAGCGGCACGCGCACCGTCAACGCCGGGCCTGTGAAACATTACATGCAGCTCATCGAAGAAAAGGGGCTGCCTTATCGTGACACGCACGAGGTGACACGTGAGGAGCAGATTGAAGAAGAAATGTTCCTCGGTCTCAGAAAAATGTCCGGCGTACAAAAGCAAGCTTTTCTCGATAAATTCGGACGCTCGGTCGACGAACTGTTTTCCGATGTTCTCAAAGATTTAACCGAAAAAGGCCTGATCTGTGACACGGAAGAATCGGTTGCATTAACGCATGAGGGCAAATTATTAGGAAATGAGGTTTTTGGCGCTTTTTTGGGTGAGTTATAATTGACATTTTTCTTTTGGTTTGTTACTTTTGATATAGAATTAGCACTCGCTGACCTTGAGTGCTAACAGGGGTGATGATGATGTTAACAAATCGTCAGCTGTTGATCCTGCAAGTGATCATTAATGATTTTATACAATCAGCGCAGCCTGTAGGATCAAGAACTCTTTCAAAAAAAGACGAGATTACATTCAGCTCTGCAACGATCAGAAACGAGATGGCTGACTTGGAGGAATTGGGCTTTATTGAAAAAACCCATTCATCCTCAGGACGGATTCCGTCGGAAAAAGGGTACAGGTATTATGTCGATCATTTGCTGTCACCCGTCAAGCTGACAAAAACCGATCTGGATTTAATTCACTCGATATTTAAAGAAAAAATCTTCGAGCTGGAAAAAACAGTCCAAAAATCAGCGCAAATCCTGTCCGATCTGACAAACTACACATCGATTGTCCTCGGGCCGACGCTGAGCGAGAACTATCTTAAACAGATTCAAATCGTTCCGATCCAGCCGGATAAGGCGGTCGCCATCCTCGTCACGAACACGGGGCATGTCGAAAACCGCACCATCAATTTCCCGGCTAAAGTAGATTTGGCCGATATTGAAAAACTGGTCAATATATTAAACGATCGATTAGCGGGCGTGCCGATGGACGAACTGAATGAGCGCATTTTCAAAGAGGTTGTCACCTATTTAAGGCAGCATATCGCCAACTATGACAGCATACTTGAATCGCTCCGCTCCACATTCCATCCGGCGGCACACGTTGAGAAATTGTTTTTCGGCGGAAAGATCAACATGCTGAATCAGCCGGAATTCCATGATATTGAAAGGGTCCGCTCGCTCTTATCTTTAATTGAAAAAGAGCAGGATGTTCTGAAGCTGTTTCAGTCATCAAAAGCCGGGATTTCAATCAAAATCGGGAAAGAAAACGACTACGAAGAAATGGAAAACTGCAGCTTAATCACGGCCACCTATACAGTTGATACGAAACAGATCGGATCAATCGCGATTATCGGGCCGACGCGCATGAATTATTCAAGAGTCGTCAGCCTGCTGCAGCACGTGACTTCGGACTTGTCAAAAGCATTCACAAGTTTGTATGATGAATAAGGGAATTTTGGCAATCATTTTCAGTCATCTTTTTACAGCATTTGAGGGAGGTGAACACAATGTCAGAAGAAAAACAAACCGCAGAACAGGTTGAAGCAGCAGAACAAGAAGAAGTGACAGAACAGGCAGAACAAGCCGCTTCACAAGAGCAGCATGAAGAAACGGCAGGTCAGGAAGAAGCCCTTCAGCACCAAATTGATGAATTGCAGGGTTTGCTTGATGAAAAAGAAAACAAGCTTTTGCGTGTTCAAGCAGACTTTGAAAACTATAAACGACGCAGCCGCCTTGAAATGGAAGCTGCTCAGAAATACCGTTCTCAAAACGTCGTAACGGAAATCCTTCCGGCTCTCGACAACTTTGAACGGGCGTTACAGGTAGAAGCTGAAAGCGAGCAGACAAAAAGCTTGCTGCAAGGTATGGAAATGGTCCGCCGCCAGCTGATGGACGCACTTGAAAAAGAAGGCGTAGAGGCCATCGAAGCTGTCGGTCAGGAATTTGATCCGAACCTTCACCAAGCCGTCATGCAGGTGGAAGATGAAAACTTCGGCAGCAATATTGTTATCGAAGAACTGCAAAAAGGCTACAAACTGAAGGATCGCGTCATCCGTCCTTCAATGGTAAAAGTGAATCAATAACTACATAGCAGGAGGTAATTCAAAGTGAGTAAAGTAATCGGAATTGACTTGGGTACGACAAACTCATGTGTGGCAGTGCTTGAAGGCGGAGAGCCTACAGTCATCGCCAACGCTGAGGGAAACCGTACGACTCCGTCAGTCGTTGCATTTAAAAACGGCGAGCGCCAAGTAGGGGAAGTGGCGAAACGCCAATCAATCACAAATCCTAACACAATCATGTCTGTTAAACGCCATATGGGTACTGACTATAAAGTGGAAATCGAAGGAAAAGACTACACGCCTCAAGAAGTGTCAGCTATTATCCTTCAGCATCTGAAAGCATATGCTGAAAGCTACCTCGGTGAAACAGTTTCAAAAGCCGTTATCACGGTTCCTGCATACTTCAACGATGCTGAGCGCCAAGCGACAAAAGATGCCGGTAAAATCGCCGGTCTTGAAGTAGAGCGTATTATCAACGAGCCGACTGCAGCAGCGCTTGCATACGGACTTGATAAAACGGACGAAGACCAAACAATTCTTGTTTACGACCTTGGCGGCGGTACGTTTGACGTATCTGTTCTTGAACTTGGCGACGGCGTGTTTGAAGTCCGTTCAACTGCCGGTGACAACCGTCTTGGCGGGGACGACTTTGACCAAGTCATCATCGATCATCTCGTAGCAGAATTCAAAAAAGAAAACGGGATTGATCTTTCAAAAGACAAAATGGCGCTTCAGCGTTTGAAAGATGCGGCTGAGAAAGCGAAAAAAGATCTTTCCGGCGTATCATCTACACAAATTTCTTTACCATTTATCACGGCGGGAGAAGCAGGTCCTCTTCACCTTGAGCTGACACTGACCCGCGCTAAATTCGAAGAGCTTTCCGCTCACCTTGTTGAGCGCACAATGGCTCCTGTCCGTCAGGCTCTTCAAGATGCGGATCTTTCTGCGAGCGAAATCGACAAAGTTATCCTTGTCGGCGGATCTACACGTATTCCTGCCGTACAGGAAGCAATCAAAAAAGAAACGGGTAAAGAAGCGCATAAAGGCGTAAACCCTGATGAAGTTGTAGCGCTTGGTGCTGCAATTCAAGGCGGCGTCATCACGGGAGACGTAAAAGACGTTGTTCTTCTTGACGTTACACCGCTTTCTCTCGGTATTGAAACAATGGGCGGCGTGTTCACAAAACTGATCGACCGCAACACGACAATTCCGACGAGCAAGTCTCAAGTATTCTCAACTGCAGCTGATAACCAAACTGCTGTTGATATCCATGTTCTTCAAGGTGAGCGCCCGATGTCTGCCGACAACAAAACGCTCGGCCGCTTCCAGCTTACTGATATCCCGCCTGCACCGCGCGGCGTACCGCAAATCGAAGTTTCTTTCGATATTGACAAAAACGGTATCGTAAACGTAAGAGCGAAAGACTTAGGCACAGGAAAAGAACAAAATATTACAATCAAATCTTCTTCAGGTCTTTCTGATGATGAGATCGAACGCATGGTAAAAGAAGCGGAAGAAAACGCTGACGCTGATGCGAAGAGAAAAGAAGAAATCGAAGTCCGCAACGAAGCTGACCAGCTTGTGTTCCAAACGGAAAAAACATTAAAAGATCTGGAAGGCAAAGTGGACGAAGAGCAAGTGAAAAAAGCAAACGACGCGAAAGATGCGCTGAAAGCCGCTATCGAGAAAAACGAAATTGAAGACATCAAAGCGAAAAAAGATGAACTTCAAACAATCGTTCAAGAGCTTTCTATGAAGCTTTACGAAGAAGCGGCGAAAGCGCAGCAGGCTGAAGGCGGAGCAAACGCTGAAGGTAAAAAAGCGGATGACAACGTTGTCGATGCGGAGTACGAAGAAGTAAAAGACGACGAAACGAAAAAATAAGTTCTTTCCCGCATAGGCTATAGGCGGAAGAACACACAGCATATTCTGATTCAACAGACAGAAAGTCAAAGTCAGGCATCTCTTGGCTTTGACTTTTTTTCTTGCCCGGGATAAAAGGAATTGAAAAAACATAATTCAAAATGATACAATCTAATTTATGTGAGAAATTCGGGAGAGTGAAGCGAGATGAGTAAGCGTGATTACTATGAAGTGCTTGGGGTAAGTAAGAGCGCTTCAAAGGATGAAATCAAAAAAGCCTATCGGAAGCTTTCAAAAAAATATCATCCTGATATCAATAAAGAATCCGGAGCAGATGAAAAATTCAAAGAGGTAAAAGAAGCGTACGAAGCGCTCTCAGACGACCAAAAACGCGCTCAATATGACCAATTCGGCCATACAGACCCTAACCAGGGATTCGGCGGCGGTTTCGGAGGCGGCGGAGACTTCGGCGGCTTCGGTTTCGATGACATCTTCTCAAGCATCTTCGGAGGCGGCACGAGACGCCGTGACCCGAATGCGCCGCGGCAAGGCGCGGATCTGCAGTATACAATGACCCTGTCATTTGAAGACGCGGCTTTCGGAAAAGAAACGATCATTGAAATTCCGCGCGAAGAGAATTGCGAAACATGTAAAGGGTCTGGCGCGAAGCCGGGAACAAAGCCGGATACGTGCTCGCACTGCGGAGGTTCAGGCCAGCTGAACGTCGAACAGAACACGCCGTTTGGCAAAGTGGTTAACCGAAGAGTCTGCCACCACTGTGAAGGAACAGGAAAAATCATCAAAAACAAGTGTTCTGACTGCGGCGGCACGGGCAAAGTGAAAAAACGGAAAAAAATCAATGTCACGATTCCTGCCGGTGTGGATGACGGACAGCAGCTGCGCGTTCCGGGCCAAGGTGAACCGGGCGTAAACGGAGGGCCTGCGGGAGATCTGTTTGTCGTATTCCATGTGCGCGCCCACGAGTTCTTTGAGCGCGACGGAGACGATATTTATTGCGAAATGCCGTTAACGTTTGCCCAAGCGGCACTCGGAGACGAAGTGGAAGTGCCGACGCTTCACGGAAAAGTGAAATTGAAAATACCTGCCGGCACACAAACCGGCACGAAATTCAGATTAAGAGGCAAAGGCGTTCAGAACGTCCGGGGCTACGGACAAGGCGACCAGCACATTGTCGTCCGCGTCGTCACACCGACGAATCTGACAGATAAACAAAAAGACATCATCCGCGAGTTCGCTGAAGTCAGCGGAAACCTGCCGGATGAACAAGAAATGAGTTTCTTTGACAAAGTAAAACGCGCATTTAAAGGCGAGTAATGATTGGATAGGAGTTGGTAGTTTTGAAATGGTCCGAAATCAGCATTCACACAACACATGAAGCGGTCGAACCCATCTCAAATATTTTGCATGAAGCTGGTGCGAGCGGGGTTGTCATCGAAGATCCGCTTGATTTAATGAAAGAGCGTGAGAATGTTTACGGGGAAATCTACCAGCTCGACCCCAATGATTACCCCGATGAGGGTGTCATTGTCAAAGCGTATCTGCCGATCAACAGTTTCCTCGGCGAAACGGTGGACGGCATTAAAGAGACGATTAATAATCTGCTTTTGTACGACATTGATTTGGGCAGAAATAAAATCACCATTTCTGAAGTTAATGAAGAAGAATGGGCGACAGCTTGGAAAAAGTATTATCATCCTGTGAAAATTTCTGAAAAGTTCACGATCGTTCCCACATGGGAAACGTATACACCTGTTCATACAGATGAACTGATTATCGAAATGGACCCGGGTATGGCATTCGGTACGGGAACGCATCCGACAACAGTTCTGTGCATTCAGGCGCTTGAGCGTATCGTTCAAAAAGGCGACCGTATCATTGATGTCGGCACCGGTTCAGGAATTTTAAGCATCGCGGCCGCCATGCTTGAGGCCGAATCGGTTCATGCGTATGACCTTGATCCGGTCGCTGTTGAAAGCGCGCGTCTGAATGTGAAATTGAACAAAGTGAGTGATACGGCCGAAGTGAAGCAGAACAATTTGTTAGACGGCATCACGGGCGAACATGATGTCATTGTCGCAAATATTTTGGCAGAAGTGATTCTCCGCTTTACATCACAGGCGTACGACCTGCTCAAAGACGGAGGCCATTTTATTACTTCAGGCATTATCGGCCAGAAAAAACAGGAAGTAAAAGAAGCGTTGGAAAAAGCCGGCTTTACCATCATAGAAATTCTGTCTATGGAAGATTGGGTCAGCATCATCGCGAAAAAATAACAGTTAGTAGGTGTCACAGCGTATGCAACGATATTTTATCGAGCTCACGAAGCAGGAGATGGACGAAACTCCTGATTTTCAAATCACGGGGGAAGACGTCCACCATATAGCGAACGTCATGAGAATGAGTGCGGGAGACCGGATTATCTGCTGTTCGAAAGACGGCCATGAAGCGTTTTGCCTGCTTAAAGAGGTTTCTAAAGATCATATATCATGCAGCATTGCTGAGTGGACGGGTGAAAACCGTGAACTGCCTTTGAAGATCAGGATCGCAAGCGGCCTTCCGAAAGGCGATAAGCTTGAATGGATTATCCAAAAAGGGACCGAGCTGGGGGCAAGTATGTTCATCCCTTTTCAAGGCGCCAGATCCGTCGTTAAGCTAGACGACAAAAAGGCAAAGAAAAAACGGGAGAGATGGGCGAAAATCGCGAAGGAAGCGGCGGAGCAATCGTACCGCAATGAAATTCCCGAAGTGAAAACCGTTCATACGTTCCGGCAGCTGCTTGAAATGACGGAGAATGTCGATAAATGTGTCGTTGCATACGAGGAGTCATCAAAGCAGGGAGAAACGGGCGCTTTCGCCGCGGAGCTCAAAAGCCTTCCGCAAGGTTCGTCTCTTTTAATCGTATTCGGCCCTGAAGGCGGTCTGACCGAGTCTGAAGTTCATCAGCTTTCAGAAAAAGGCGCCGTCTTATGCGGCCTCGGACCGAGAATTTTACGGACTGAAACTGCGCCTCTTTACGCGTTAAGCGCAGTTTCCTATCATACAGAGTTATTAAGAGGTGATCAGTAATGGCAACTGTTGCTTTTCATACCCTTGGCTGCAAGGTCAACCATTATGAAACAGAAGCAATCTGGCAGCTGTTTAAAGATGCGGGTTATGAACGAAAAGAATTCGAACAGACAGCAGATGTATATGTCATTAATACATGTACGGTAACAAACACGGGAGATAAAAAAAGCCGTCAAGTCATCAGACGGGCGATCCGCCAAAATCCTGACGGCGTCATCTGCGTAACAGGGTGCTATGCGCAAACCTCTCCGGCAGAAATTATGGCCATCCCGGGTGTTGACATCGTCGTCGGCACGCAGGATCGTGAAAAAATGCTTGGTTACATTGAGCAGTACAGGGAAGAGCGCCAGCCGATCAACGGCGTCGGCAATATTATGAAAGCACGCGTGTTTGAAGAGCTGGATGTTCCCGCTTTTACTGACCGCACAAGAGCGTCGTTAAAAATCCAAGAGGGCTGCAACAACTTCTGTACGTTCTGCATTATCCCTTGGGCGCGCGGCCTGCTTCGTTCCCGCGATCCGGAAGAAGTCATTAAACAGGCGCAGCAGCTGGTGGATGCCGGCTATAAAGAAATCGTCCTGACGGGGATTCATACGGGCGGCTACGGCGAAGATATGAAAGATTATAATTTCGCCAAGCTTCTCCGCGAGCTTGATACACGTGTAGAAGGACTGAAGCGGATCAGAATTTCATCTATTGAAGCAAGCCAAATCACTGATGAAGTAATTGAAGTGCTGGATGCGTCTGATAAAATCGTCCGCCACCTTCATATCCCGATTCAGTCAGGATCAAACACCGTTCTGAAACGGATGAGACGCAAATATACGATGGAATTTTTCGCGGACCGTTTAAATAAGCTGAAAGAAGCGCTGCCGGGTCTGGCCGTCACATCTGATGTCATCGTCGGTTTCCCGGGTGAAACGGAAGAAGAATTTATGGAAACATATCGGTTCATTAAAGAACATAAGTTTTCAGAGCTTCACGTATTCCCTTACAGCAAACGCACCGGAACACCTGCGGCCAGAATGGAAGACCAGGTTGACGAGAACGTGAAAAACGAACGGGTGCATAAGCTGATCGCGCTGTCTGACCAGCTTGCCAAAGAATACGCCTCCGATTATGAAGGAGAGGTTCTGGAAATCATTCCGGAAGAGGCGTTTAAAGAGTCTGATGAAGACGGCATGTTCGTCGGCTATACGGACAATTACATGAAAGTCGTCTTCAAAGGCACGGAAGATCTAATCGGCAAACTTGTCAAAGTCAAAATTCAAAAAGCGGGTTATCCGTATAACGAAGGACAATTCGTCCGCGTCGTTGAGGATGAAATGACCCGAAACATGCGCATGTCTTCATAACATATTTAAAAAAACCGGTGCCTTCCCGCATCGGTTTTTTTAAGGTTTCGGAGGAATCAGCCTGTCAATCAGCCGGTAAAACAAATGTGTGAACGGCAGAAACAATAGGGCGGTGACTACGTTAAATAACAGGCTGAAATGCGCAATCATCTGCGCGGGATCATCAGACAGGCGCTCCGTAAAACCTGCTGATGCGGACAGGAAGGGAAATACGAGCAGCACGCCGAGAATATTAAACACAACGTGAGCACCGGCGGTCTGTCTGGCGGCATAACCGCCTGAAACAGCAGCCATGACGGCCGTGACGCATGTCCCGATATTAGATCCCAGAACGACGCTGACCGCTTGTTCAATGCCGATCACCCCTTCGTTCATAAAACTCATCAAAATGCCGATGCAGACGGAGCTTGAATGAATGATTGCGGTCAATATCATACCGATAAAAAGAGCGGACCAGCTCGAATCATTCACATGTCGCAAAACCTCCGCCCCCGCCTTCATTTCTGTCAGCGGAACGGCGAGCCGGCTGAAGCATGTGATGCAAAAAAAGATGATGCCGAGACCGAGGAAGCTTATGCCGATCTGCCTGAACGGATATTTACGGAGGAGGATAAACACAAGGCCTCCGATAAAAAGCACCCAAATGAGCACATCCATCTTGATGGCTAAAAACTCCGTCGTAAACGTTGAGCCGACATTCGTGCCGAGAATCATCGGAATGGTCCGTTTAAAAGATAAAGCGCCCGCACTGACAAAGCCGATGACAATGACCATGAAGGCTGAGCTGCTCTGAAGAAAACCAGTGAACACGATGCTTATGAGAAAAGCTTTCAAAGGGTGGTCGGTAAATAAGAGCAGGCTTTTCTCAATTTTTGAATACGTTAATGCGATCAGCCCCTGCCTGAGCAGGCTCATTCCGAGTAAAAAAACCAGGATAAGTGCGGTAAAGAGAATCAGTATAATCAAACGAAACACCCCTTTCCATCATTATATAGACAAGCAGCCTTATTCATGACGGAAAAGTGAGCTCGCTTAGTTGACCTGACTGATGGCTTATATTATAATGTCAAAGTACATGTTTATATATGTATCTTTTTAAAGGTAGTCGATTGGTGTATTCGGAGGGAGGGAAAGAGAATGTCAAAAACGGTCGTTAGAAAAAACGAATCGCTTGAAGATGCTCTTCGTCGCTTCAAACGCAGTGTATCAAAGACAGGTACTTTGCAAGAAGCAAGAAAGCGCGAATTTTATGAAAAACCTAGCGTAAAGCGCAAGAAAAAGTCAGAAGCTGCTAGAAAACGCAAATTCTAAAAGAGGGTGGATTTATGAGTCTTCTTGAGCGACTTAACCAAGATATGAAGCTGTATATGAAAAGCCGTGAGAAAGACAAACTGACTGTCGTTCGAATGGTGAAAGCTTCACTTCAAAACGAAGCAATTAAGCTTAAGAAAGACAGTTTGACCGAGGATGAGGAACTTACTGTCCTATCTCGTGAACTTAAGCAACGTAAAGACTCCCTCCATGAATTTTCAAACGCTAATCGTTTAGATTTAGTAGATAAAGTTCAAAAAGAGCTGGACATTTTAGAAGTTTATTTACCGAAGCAGCTCTCTGAAGAAGAGCTGCAGACAATCGTAAATGAAACCATCGCTGAAGTCGGTGCGAGCTCCAAAGCGGACATGGGCAAAGTGATGAGTGCTATTATGCCTAAAGTAAAAGGTAAAGCTGACGGCAGCGTAATTAACAGACTTGTCAGCAGTCAATTATCTTAATTGACAAGAAAAAAGACATCTTTCCTTGAGAGATGTCTTTTTTTATACATAAAAAAATGAAACTAAAGTACATTTGTTACGTATATAAAGAAGAACGAAACGGGAAGGAGGGTATATTTGCCTTGTTCCGAAAAAAAACCGGAATTGCTGTTGCTCTATTGGGCTTATTTGTATTATCTTTATTAGGGGTTCAATTGAACGCGAAAGCTGATCACCCATCGGTTTATGTCATCCCGGTTGAGAAAAATGTCGAACAGGGGCTCGCCTCGTTTTTATCGCGTTCTTTCAAAGAAGCGAAGGAGTCCGGCGCGTCACACATTATTCTTGACATCAATACACCGGGAGGCGCCGTTCAATCAGCCTTGGATATTGCGGATATCATCGGCCGCGCGGATGTGCCTGTTACCGCTTACGTTAATAAACGGGCGCTTTCTGCGGGAGCGTATATAGCGCTTCAGGCAGATGAAATCTATATGGCGCCGGGCGGAAAAATGGGTGCCGCAGCCATCATCGACGGAAAAGGAAACGCGGCGGACAAAAAGGCCCAATCACTGTGGCATGCAGAAATGGAGGACGCAGCGGTTAAAAACAACCGAAATCCGAAATACGCCCTGGCCATGGCAGATCCCGCCATTAATGCAAAGGAAGCGGGCGCCCCAAAGGGAAAACTGCTGACACTGACAGCTGAAAAAGCTAAGGAAGTCGGATATTCGGAGGGCACGGTTTCAGACCTTGATGCTTTATATACAAAGCTCGGTTTTGACAAAGCGGATGTTCACCATGCAGAAGAAGGTTTCGTCGGCAAACTGGGCCGATGGCTGACAAATCCGTTTGTTGTCCCCGTCTTATTAACGCTTGCTTTGCTTGGTTTGACCATTGAATTGTTCTCGCCGGGCCTCGGGATACCGGGTGCCGTCGGACTGACGGCCATGCTGCTGTTTTTCACCGGGCATATCGCTGCCGGATTCGCCGGCTATGACAGCGTATTCTTATTTTGCGCGGGCTTCGTTTTTATCCTTTTAGAGATATTCCTGCCCGGAGGCATAATCGGTCTTATCGGTATTGCAGGCGTCATCGCGAGCCTCTTTCTCGCTGCGGGCAGCTTTACCGTAATGGCGGTTTCTCTCTTGATCGCCATTGCTGTGTCTATTACAGCCTTTATCATATTAACAAGGGTGTTGGGGAAACGAATGAAATTCTTTAAAAAATTAATATTAACTGATTCAACAAGCACGGAGAGCGGTTATGTTTCAAATCAGAACCGGACGGAACTGTTGGGAAAAGTCGGCATTACCGCTACAGCCCTCAGACCGTCAGGCACCGTCATTATTGATGATGAACGTCTGGATGTCGTCTCGGAAGGATCATTCACTGAAAAAGACAGACAGGTGAAAGTAGTGAAAGCGGAAGGCTCACGCATTGTCGTGAGAGAAATATAGATGATAACCTTGAGGAGGAATTAGATGGAACTGTCAAGTTTGGCGATTTTAGCATTAGTTGCTGCTGCCATTATTGTGTTAGCCATATTCTTCACCTTTGTACCGGTGATGCTATGGATTTCGGCGCTTGCGGCAGGAGTCAGAATCAGCATTTTTACTTTGGTCGGGATGAGGCTGCGGCGCGTCATACCAAGCCGCGTTGTCAATCCGTTAATTAAAGCGCACAAAGCCGGCCTTGCCGCAACAACAAATCAGCTCGAAAGCCATTATCTGGCCGGAGGTAATGTCGACAGGGTGGTCAATGCCCTGATTGCGGCACAGCGCGCCAATATTGAGCTGACATTTGAACGCTGCGCAGCCATTGACCTGGCCGGGCGTGACGTATTGGAAGCCGTACAGATGAGCGTCAACCCGAAGGTCATTGAAACACCGTTTATCGCGGGTGTCGCCATGGACGGAATTGAAGTAAAAGCAAAAGCCAGAATCACGGTAAGGGCCAATATCGAGCGCCTTGTCGGAGGAGCGGGAGAAGAGACGATTGTCGCCCGTGTCGGAGAAGGGATTGTCTCGACAATCGGTTCATCACAGAATCATAAAAAAGTGCTTGAAAACCCTGATATGATATCGCAGACCGTACTTGGCAAAGGGCTGGATTCAGGCACCGCATTTGAAATTCTTTCGATTGACATCGCCGACGTTGATATCGGCAAAAACATCGGAGCGATTCTTCAGACGGATCAGGCAGAAGCAGACAAAAACATTGCGCAGGCCAAAGCCGAAGAGCGCCGCGCCATGGCGGTCGCCCAAGAGCAGGAAATGCGCGCTCGCGTAGAAGAAATGCGTGCGAAAGTCGTGGAAGCAGAAGCCGAAGTGCCGCTTGCGATGGCAGAAGCGTTGCGTGAAGGAAACATCGGCGTCATGGACTATATGAACATAAAAAATATCGACGCGGATACGGACATGAGGGATTCTATCGGCAAGCTGACGAATGACCAGCAAGATGAAGACCAACAATAACCTCTCTATTAAGGAGGGAGCCGCTATATGCACGAGATTCTGACAAATCCGCTCGTCATTGCCGCCGTCATCGGCATTATATCGGCAATATTCGGCAAGAAAAACAAAGATGATAAACGTCCGCCGGGTACACGTCCCGGAAATCAGGCAAAAAAGCAGGATCAAAAACAGCCGCAGAAAGAGCATAAGCCGGAAGCGGAAGAATTGCCTGCCGTTTCAGAAGAGAACCCTTTTGAGCAAAAAAGAAGGGAAGCTGAACAGCGCCTAGCGGAGACGGAGCAGATGTTTAACGGGCTTGAACATAAGCTGGCATCCCCACGCGCACGAAACGCGTCTCTGAAGAAATCAGCCCTCAAAATAAATAAAGAAACTGCGGTCCAAGGCATTATATTCAGTGAGGTTTTGGGTCCGCCCCGTGCAAAAAAACCGCACCGGACCATGCGGAACATCGGTAAAAAATAAAGTGTTAGAACCCCTTTTCAAATCATACATATGAGATGAAAGGGGGTTCTTTTTTTATGGGGCAAAGAAAGAATCGTGTAAAGGCATGGCTGACAAGAGCATTGGAAATTCCCCCGGACGTTATGATGGATCTGCCTCGTATTACGATGGTCGGCAGACTTCATATCTACATAGAGAATCACAGAGGCCTCCTGCTGTTCAGCGAAGAAGAAGTCAGGCTGATGCTCAAGCAGGGGCAGTGTATCATATCAGGAAAAAACTTGGTCATTAAGGCAATCCTTCCTGAGGAAATCCTTTTGGAAGGCACGATAGATCACGTACGATATGTCGATTCATAAAGCCGGGGGGAAATAATGTGAAAAACAAATGGCTGTCATTTTTTTCGGGTAAAGTCCAAATGGAAGTCAAAGGAAAAGGGATTGAACGGCTGCTGAATGAATGCACGAGAAACGGAATCGCCATCTTTGCGGTGAAAAAAAAGCAAGACTGTGTTCTGCTGATGATTCAGCTTCAAGATGTACATGCTTTCAGAAGAGTCATCAGAAAACATGAATGCAAAGCAAGCTTTACAAAAAGAAAGGGTCTTCCCTTTCTGCTTCTCAAATCAAAATTAAATCTGGGTTTCACTGCGGGATTTGTGATATTTTTTGTTATATTGTTTCTTTTGTCCAACATGATTTGGGAAATTGATATTAAAGGGGCCAAGCCAGAGACCGAGCATCAGATGGTAAAGCACCTTGAAGAAATCGGTGTAAAAAAAGGCCGTTTGCAATTTTTAATGATGACGCCGGAGAAAATTCAAAAATCATTAACAAACGGTATCGATAATATTACGTGGGTCGGTGTGGAATTGAACGGGACAGCCCTTCATATGAAAGTGGTCGAAAAAAACGAACCGACAAAAGAAAAGTACGTGAGCCCCCGCCATATCGTTGCCAAAAAGAAGGCGGTCATCAAAAGGATGTTCGTGCAAAAGGGGCAGCCGATGGCTTTTGTGAACGATCATGTTGACAAAGGACAGCTCCTCGTCTCAGGACTGATCGGAAATGAAGACCGGAAAGTCGCCTCAAAAGCGGAAATTTACGGAGAAACATGGTACAAGTCAGAAGTAACCGTGCCTCTTGAAACATCATTTACGCTATATACGGGTAAAGTAAGGACGAAGCACAAGCTGTCTTTCGGATCATGGGGCGTGCCTTTTTGGGGCTTTGAATTTAATGAGAAGCCGTTGAAACATCCGAAAACAGAGGAAGAAAAGCATCCGTTTCAATTTCTGGGAATGAAGCTTCCGGTTTCTTACGTTCAAGAACAGACAAGAGAAAGTGAAACATCCGTGCGGACTTATACGAAAGGCGAAGCGGTTCAGGCCGGTATCAAAATGGGAAGACAAGATGTAGAAAAGCGATTAAACGGCAGCGGAGAGGTGGAAAGTGAAAAAGTTTTGCACCAATCCGTTGAGAATGGTAAAGTAAAGTTGATTATTCTCTACCAAGTTATAGAAGATATCGTTCAAACCACACCTATTGTTCAGGGAGACTAAAGAATGGCAGAACATTTACTTGCGATTAATCACAAACTGAAAAGCCCGGACGAAGCACTTTCTTTGTTCGGCAGCCAAGATGCCTTTTTACATTTAATGGAGAAGGATCTGGGCATTAGCCTCATCACACGCGGTGAAACCATTTACGTTTCCGGGAATGATGAAACATTTGAGATCGCTGACAGATTATTGGGCTCGCTCCTTACTTTAATTCGCAAGGGGATCGAGATTTCGGAACGTGATGTGCTGTATGCCGTGAAAATGGCAAAAAAAGATGAACTGGACTATTTTGAAAGCATGTATGAAGAGGAAATAACGAAAACGGCAAAAGGCAAACCGATCCGTGTCAAAACCATCGGCCAAAGAGAATATGTGGCGGCGATGAAGAAAAACGACATGGTGTTCGGCATCGGGCCGGCGGGAACCGGCAAAACTTATTTGGCGGTCGTAAAAGCGGTGCACGCTTTAAAAAACGGCCACATTAAAAAAATCATTTTAACAAGACCCGCTGTGGAAGCCGGCGAGAGCCTCGGTTTTCTGCCCGGAGATTTAAAGGAAAAAGTAGATCCTTATCTGCGCCCGCTGTATGACGCGCTCCATGATGTGCTCGGAAGCGACCATACGGAGCGTCTTATGGAAAGAGGGGTTATCGAAATCGCCCCGCTTGCCTATATGAGAGGGCGGACGCTTGACGACGCGTATGTGATTCTTGATGAAGCCCAGAATACCACTCCCGCTCAAATGAAAATGTTTTTGACGAGATTGGGTTTTGGCTCTAAAATGATCATTACGGGCGACGTAAGCCAAATTGACCTGCCGAAAGGCGTCACATCGGGACTTGCAGTGGCGAAGGATATGCTGAAGGACGTAAACGGCATCTCCGTGATTGAACTTGACCAGACAGATGTGGTCAGGCATCCGCTTGTTGCAAAAATTATTGAAGCTTATGATAAGCAAAAGTAATGCAAAAATGACCCGATCTCCCGTTATCGGGTCATTTTTATATGATGTGTTCCTGATGTTTCAGGGAGGAGGTTCTTGTTTTGAAAAAGAAGGGAAAGGGCAAAAGCGCCCGGGAACGGTTCCGCAGTTTCAGACATGCCCGCTCAGCCCATGTGCTGCTGTACCTGCTGCTTTCAGCGATCATGTTTGGTTTGCTCTTTATTCATGTAAAACCTGAATCACTTAATTTGGATTTGTTTGCAGTCAGTGATAAGACGATTTACGCGCCCGCCACAGTGGAAGATCAGCAGGCGACGGAATCGAAAAAGCAGGCGGCCGAAGATGCGGTGGAAGATCAATACACTCTGAAAAAAGGCTATACCGACAACCGGCTTGACCTGATCACTTCCATTTTTGACAGCATCGGCGAAGTGAAAAAAGATGCGGAAAAAGACAAAAAGTCACCTTCGGAAAAATCACTGGTAAAATCGGTGAAAAACAAGCTGACACAGGATGTCAATGAATCCGTCTCGGAAGATGCCATTAAATCGCTTCTCCATGCAAACAATGAAGATTTCTCATTTGTGAGGGATTCCGTTATTACCGCGGTGAATACGGTGATGAGCAGTGAAATTCCTTCTGAAAAGCTTGCTGAAGCGAAGGATAAGGTCGCAAAAGAGCTGAAAAGCGCTTCTGTGCCGTCAAAATATTTAGCGGCTGCGACTGAAATCGGAAAATACGCGGTCATCCCGAATTACGTATTTGATCCGAAAGCGACCGATGAAAAACGCCAGGAAGCGTCAGACAGCGTCCAGCCGGTACAGATCAAACAGGGACAGGTTCTCGTGGAAGAGAATGACCTGATCGACCGGGAAGTATACAGGAAGCTTGAACTGACGGGTCTTTTGAATAATTCCAACCTGTTAAAACCGATCAGCGGTCTGCTTCTGATGATCGGGCTGTTTATCGCCACGCTTGTCTACTATTTTGAGAAACAGCAGCAGGAGCTTAAGCTGAAAAATAAATCTCTTTTGTTGTTTTCTATCATTACAACGCTTATTCTCGTCATTATGGAAGTCGTCAGTCTCTTTCAGAAGATTGAATACACCAATATCGGCTATCTTGTGCCGATCGCCGCCGGCGCGATTTTAATCAGGCTGCTGCTCAATGAAAGGCTCGCCATTTTAGGAAGCATCATTCTGGCGATCTGCGGCAGTATGATGTTTAATCAGGGTGTGACGGGAACATTTAATTACGTCATCGGCATTTACTATTTAATCAGCAGCATTTCAGGCATTCTGTTTTTGGGAAAACATAATGCGAGATCAAAAATATTGCAGACGGGACTGTTCGTCTCATTTATTAATATGATTATCGTGCTGTCGCTTTTATTAATACAAAATACGGCGCTGTCACCGGTTGAAATCGGAACGCTGATGCTGATGGGGGTCGTCTCGGGACTTGCTTCATCCGTTTTGATTATCGGTCTGATGCCGTTTTTTGAGACGGGATTCGGCATTCTTTCAACAATGAGGCTGATTGAACTGTCTAATCCGAATCATCCCCTGCTTCGAAAGATTTTAACGGAAACACCCGGTACATATCATCACAGCGTCATGGTGGCAAATCTGTCGGAAGCGGCTTGTGAAGCCGTAGGGGCAAACGGTCTTTTAGCACGGGTCGGAGCGTATTATCACGATCTCGGCAAAACGAAACGTCCGCAATATTTTATTGAAAATCAGATGAATATGGATAATCCGCATGACAAGCTGTCTCCGCAGCTCAGCAAAAATATCATTATCGCACATACGACAGACGGTGCGAATATGCTCAGAAGCTATAAGTTTCCGAAAGAGCTTGTGGATATCGCGGAGCAGCATCACGGAACGTCCCTTTTAAAATTCTTTTATTATAAAGCGAAAGAAAAGGGCGACCAGATTACAGAGAAAGAGTTCCGCTACCCGGGGCCGAAGCCGCAATCGAAAGAAGCGGCTATTATTTCAGTGGCCGACAGCGTTGAAGCCGCCGTCCGTTCCATGCATAATCCCAATCCCGAGCGGATCGAAAAACTGGTGCGGGGAATTATATCCGATAAGCTTCAGGACGGACAATTCTCAGAATGTGATCTCACGTTCCGAGAACTGGATACGATCGCAAAAACACTATGTGCGACTTTAAAAGGAATTTTCCACTCCCGGATTGAATATCCGGAGGCTACGAAGAAGGTGAAATAAATGGGTTTACTCATAGATATTGTTGATGAAACGAACAGCGTCTCAGCTGATGCGCTCCAAGAAGTGGAGAAGCTGCTCCAATTCGCGGCGGAAAAAGAAGGCGTTCAGGACCAGGCTGAAGTATCGGTCACGATTGTGACAAATGAGGAAATCAGAGAAATCAACAGAGACTACCGGGGAAAAGACACTCCGACTGACGTCATTTCGTTTGCGCTTGAAGAAGAAGGCGAAGATGAGGTTGAAATCGTAGGCGCCGACATGCCGCCTGTTTTAGGAGATATTATCATCAGCGCAGACAGAACGAAAGAGCAGGCGGAAGAGTACGGCCATTCATTTATGAGAGAGCTCGGTTTTCTGGCCGTGCACGGCTTTTTGCATTTGCTTGGCTATGATCACATGACAAAAGAAGAAGAGGAAGAAATGTTTTCAAAGCAAAAGGATTTGCTGGATGAGTATGGACTCACGAGATCATAAAAACGAGTGGAGCAGGTTCCTGAAGAGCTTTGTCCATGCATGGAGGGGAATCTGGAAAACGGCGCGGTCAGAGCGGAATTTTCAATTTCATATTACCGCGGCCTGCGCCGTTATCGTTTGCGGTTTTCTCACCGGGCTGAGCACAGCCGAATGGGCCGTTGTTTTGATGCTGATCGGAGGAATGCTTGCTTTGGAGCTTTTAAATACGGCAATAGAGCATGTTGTGGATTTAGTTACCGATCAGTATCACCCGCTCGCAAAAGCGGCAAAGGACGCGGCCGCCGGAGCCGTTTGCGTCTTTGCCGTGATATCGTGTATCATTGGTTTACTCATCTTCTTGCCGAAGATATGTTAGCAGAAGATTCTTACAATTATTTTACATTGCCAAAAATGGGCGTGAAAAACCAATCATAATTATGTAAAATAAAAGTGACAGCGGTATCATACAGGATAAAGGTAAGAGAGGAATTAAGTACACATGAACAGACAAGAATTGATTGCAGAAGCATTAAAAGCGCGGGACACAGCGTATGTGCCGTATTCAAATTTCAGAGTGGGAGCCGCTCTTCTTACCAAAGACGGAAAAGTGTACAGAGGCTGCAACATTGAAAATGCGGCATACAGCATGTGCAACTGTGCTGAACGCACGGCGATATTCAAAGCTGTTTCCGAGGGGGATACGGAATTTGCGATGCTCGCCGTGGCTGCGGATACTCCGGGACCGGTTTCGCCTTGCGGAGCCTGCAGGCAAGTAATTTCCGAGCTGTGCTCAAAGGATATGCTTGTTATTCTGACCAACTTACAAGGACAAATAAAAGAAATGACTGCGGAAGAATTATTGCCGGGCGCATTTTCATCGGAGGATTTACATGACGAACGAAAGCTTTAAATCAGGATTTGTATCTATCATCGGAAGACCGAACGTAGGAAAGTCTACCTTTTTAAACAGGGTCATCGGTCAAAAGATCGCCATCATGAGCGACAAACCCCAGACGACAAGAAATAAAGTCCAAGGGGTGCTGACAACCGGCACGTCGCAGACCATTTTCATTGATACACCGGGCATTCACAAACCAAAGCACAAGCTTGGCGACTTTATGATGAAAGTGGCGCAGAATACGCTGAAAGAAGTTGACTTGGTGTTATTTATGATTAACGCCGAAGAAGGGTACGGAAAAGGCGACGAGTTTATCATTGAAAAGCTCGGACAGACGTCCACGCCGGTCTTTCTGATCGTAAACAAAATTGATAAGATCCACCCTGACCAGCTGCTTCTTTTAATTGATGAGTACCGTACGCGCTATCCGTTTAAGGAAATCGTGCCGATCTCAGCTTTGGAAGGGAACAACGTCGAAACCCTTCTCGCGCAGATTGAAGCGTATTTACCGGAAGGGCCTCAGTTCTATCCGAGCGATCAGGTGACTGACCATCCCGAGCGGTTCATTATTTCTGAACTGATCAGGGAAAAGGTGCTCCATCTGACAAGGGAAGAAGTGCCGCACAGCATCGCTGTCGCCATCGAGTCCATTAAAGGGCAGGAAAACGGCTCCGTCCATGTCGCCGCCACCATTGTGGTCGAGCGGGATTCTCAAAAAGGCATTGTCATCGGCAAAAAAGGAGCGCTTCTGAAAGAAGTCGGCAAAAGAGCGCGGGCTGATATTGAAGCTCTTTTGGGCTCACGCGTTTACCTGGAATTATGGGTGAAGGTGCAGAAGGACTGGCGGAATAAAATGTCTCAGCTGCGTGATTTCGGCTTTAAAGAGGATGAATATTAATTCATCTAAGGCGCATGCCTGAGGTGTGAGATTACCTCACAGAAGCAGGGATTCGTTAGCAAAATTTGTTTAACATGAAAAGGAGGACATCAGGTCAAGATAAGGGTAAGAATTTGGATTGCACAGCTAGTTTAATGATGAAAGGTGGGTTTTTTGTGTTGAATTTTACCTGGAACGTATTTTCTCAAACAGGAAGTGTTGATACGTACCTTCTTTTTAAAGAACTGGAAAAAGAGAACCTGGAAAGACCCGAAGAACCGGAAGATGAGCTAGCCCGAATTGATTTTCCAATTTTGTAAACCTCTTGGCCCCTCCCGTTGTTGGAAGGTGCGGAAATGCTGACTAAATGTGAAGGAATCGTGCTCCGTACGAATGACTACGGGGAGACGAATAAAATCGTGACATTGCTGACGAGGGAACACGGCAAAATAGGCGTCATGGCAAGGGGCGCCAGGAAGTCAGCCAGCCGGCTGTCAGCAGTCAGCCAGCCGTTTTTGTACGGGTCATTTTTAATGCAAAGAACATCCGGACTCGGCACGCTCCAGCAGGGTGAAATGATTCTCAGCATGAGAACGATCAGAGAAGATTTATTTTTGACGGCGTATGCCGCTTTTATCGCTGAACTCACTGACAAAGGAACGGAAGAGAAGAAACCGAACCCCTATTTATTCGAATTGATTCTCGAATCCTTTAAGAGGCTGAATGACGGGACTGACCCGGACGTGATCACCTCCATCGTGCAGATGAAAATGCTCGGCGTCATGGGGCTGTATCCGGAGCTGAATCATTGTGTCCACTGCAAAAGCGGGGAAGGGACGTTTCATTTTTCGATAAGAGATAACGGGTTTATCTGCCACCGCTGCTTTGAAAAGGATCCGTACAGAGTTCCGATGTCGCCGCAAACGGCAAGGCTGCTAAGGCTTTTTTATTACTTTGATATCGGAAGGCTCGGCAGCGTCTCGTTAAAACAGGAAACCAAAAACGAAATTAAACGGGTCATTGATCTGTATTACGAGGAATATTCAGGACTTTATTTAAAGTCAAAACGGTTTTTAGATCAGATGGAAAGCATGAAGAACCTTTTGGATGAAAACAAAAGTTGACATTCTGCCCATCTTTTTATATGATCATTTATTATAAAATATGTTGCAGTGACAGAAAGAAGTACTTGCGTCCAACTCATACAAGCGACCTTAGGGCAGTGTAAGCTAAGGATGAGCGCGCAACGAAAGGCATTCTCGAGCAACCCTTTAAAAAGAGGCTGAGTGATTCACATCCTCAGCAACTAGGGTGGAACCGCGGGAGAACTCTCGTCCCTATGTTTGCGGCCGGCAAGCATAGAGACGGGAGTTTTTTGGTTGCCGCCGCACTTGTAAAAGAATGGAGAAAGTGGAGGTGCTTGAAATGAACATTCAAGATATGATTTTAACCTTGCAGAAGCACTGGTCGAATGAAGGCTGTGTGCTCATGCAGTCGTATGATGTGGAGAAAGGCGCAGGCACAATGAGCCCGTATACATTTTTACGAAGCATCGGGCCGGAACCGTGGAGAGTGGCTTACGTTGAGCCGTCCAGACGGCCTGCGGACGGACGGTACGGTGAAAACCCGAACAGGCTCTATCAGCATCACCAATTCCAAGTCATTATCAAGCCGTCGCCTGATAACATTCAAGAGCTTTACCTTGATTCATTGCGTGCGCTTGGCATTGACCCGCTTGAACATGATATCCGTTTCGTAGAAGACAACTGGGAAAACCCGTCTTTAGGCTGTGCAGGTCTCGGCTGGGAAGTATGGCTTGACGGGATGGAAATTACTCAGTTTACATACTTCCAGCAGGTGGGCGGAATTGAATGTAAACCGGTATCCGTTGAAATCACATATGGTATTGAACGTCTCGCGTCATATATTCAGGATAAAGAAAACGTCTTTGATCTTGAATGGACGTCAGGATTTACTGTGAAAGATTTATTTATGATGGCTGAATATGAGCATTCCGTTTATACTTTTGAAACATCTGACGTGGATATGCTTTTCCATTTGTTCAGCACCTATGAAAAAGAAGCGATCAGACAAATGGATAACGGGCTCGTGCATCCGGCCTATGATTATGTGCTGAAATGCTCTCACACATTTAATCTGCTCGATGCAAAAGGCGCGATCTCGGTGACGGAGCGGACGGGTTATATCGGCCGTGTCCGCAACTTAGCGAGAAAAGTGGCAAAAACGTATTATGAAGAAAGGGAAAAATTAGGGTTCCCAATGCTTAAAGAGGAGGGCTCTTCCCATGAGTAAACAAGACTTGCTTTTAGAGATCGGACTCGAGGAAATGCCGGCGCGGTTTTTACATGACAGCATGGTGCAGCTCGGTGAAAAGCTGACCGAGTGGCTGGCTGAAAAAAATATCGCCCACGGCGAAGTGAAACTTTTTAATACGCCGAGACGTCTGGCAGTATATATAAAAGACGTAGCAGAAAAACAGGCTGATATTCAGGAAGAAGCAAAAGGCCCGGCGAAAAAAATCGCTCAGGATGCTGACGGAAACTGGACAAAAGCCGCTATCGGATTTTCAAAAGGCCAAGGCGCCGGAGTGGATGACCTGTATATAAAAGATGTAAACGGCACGGAATATGTCTTCGTTCAAAAATTCCAGGCGGGACAAGAGACGAAAACACTTTTACCGCAGCTGGAAAATTTGATTGCCGGAATGCATTTTCCGAAAAACATGCGCTGGGGCACGCAGGATCTGCGCTATATCCGTCCGATCAAATGGATTGCCGCTCTCTTTGGAAAAGATGTCATTCCGTTTGAAATCACAAATGTAGAGACGGGCCGGAACACGCAGGGACACCGCTTTCTCGGCCAAGAAGTATCCGTTGATGCACCGGCATCATACGAAAAGCTGCTGAAAGAACAAAGCGTCATTGCTGACCCGAAAGAACGCAAACAAATGATCCAAAGCCAGCTGGACGCGCTTGCGGCCGAGAAGAAATGGAATATTCCGATCGATGAGGATCTGCTGAACGAAGTCAACCATCTGGTGGAATACCCGACAGCGCTTTACGGATCTTTTGAATCCGAATTTCTTTCTATCCCTGAAGAAGTGCTTGTAACAACAATGAAAGAGCATCAGCGCTACTTTCCGGTAAAAGATGAAAACGGGAATCTGCTGCCTCATTTTATTACGGTAAGAAACGGGAACAGCCATGCAATTGAAAATGTTGCCCGCGGAAACGAGAAAGTGCTGAGAGCAAGGCTTTCAGATGCTGCGTTCTTCTACAAAGAAGACCAAAAGCTGAACATTGATGAAAATGTGAAGAAACTGGAAAATATCGTTTTCCATGAAGAGCTCGGCTCCCTTGGAGATAAAGTAAGAAGAGTGGCCGCCATTGCGGGCAAACTTGCTGTCCGTCTGAAAGCGGATGAACAGTCGCAAAAACTTGTGAAGCGCGCCGCAGAGATTTCTAAATTTGACCTGGTTACACATATGATCTATGAGTTCCCTGAGCTTCAAGGCGTAATGGGAGAAAAATATGCGCGCATGCTCGGTGAAGATGATGCCGTCGCTGCCGCTGTCAATGAGCACTATATGCCGAGAGCGGCCGGGGGAGAAGTGCCTTCAACCTTTACCGGCGCGGTCGTGGCTTTAGCTGATAAACTGGACACGATTGCTTCCTTCTTCAGCATTGACGTAATTCCGACAGGTTCTCAGGATCCGTACGGATTGCGCCGTCAGGCAAGCGGCATCGTTTCCATTCTGATCGACCGCAATTGGGGCATTTCGTTTAAAGAGCTGCTGTCATTGACAGAAACGGAAAAAGAAAATGAGCTCCATGATTTCTTTACACAGCGTCTGAAATACGTCTTAAACGCTGAAGACATCCGTCATGACGTTATTGAAGCCGTTCTGGACAGCACAGAGCTTGAGCCGTATGCAGCCGTTCATAAGGCAAGAGTGCTTGAGAAGCACCTCGGCGCACCCGGCTTTAAAGAAACGGCTGAATCACTCGGCCGGGTTATCTCTATCAGCAAAAAAGGCGAGAGCCGCGATATCAAGCCGGATCTGTTTGAAAATGAACAGGAGAAAAAGCTGTTTGACGCTTATCAAAAAACAAAAGACAGTGTCGCGGAAAGCTTTGCCTCCAAAAACTATGAACAGGCGCTTGATGTGCTCAGCGGATTAAAGGAGCCGATTGAAGACTACTTTAATCACACGATGGTAAATGCGGACGATGAAGCATTAAAAACCAACCGTTTAGCGCAAATGACCGCTCTTGCAGATGTGATCAAGTCTTTTGCTAATATGAATCATCTTATTGTAAAATAAAGAAAAAGACGGTTGCTGTGTGATCGGCAATCGTCTTTTCCCCTTTTACATAAACATCACAGAATGAAAACATAGATAAAGAAACCCTTCCATAAAGGTGGTGAGTACGATCGAATTAAATAAACGGCAAGAACAAATTTTACAGATTGTAAAGGAAAACGGCCCGATTACCGGAGAGCATATCGCAGAACAGCTCAATTTAACGAGGGCTACGCTGCGGCCGGACTTGGCCATACTCACCATGTCAGGCTTCTTAGAGGCCCGTCCGCGGGTCGGTTATTTTTATACGGGGAAAACGGGAAATCAGTTGCTTGCGGATAAACTGAAAAAGCTGCAAGTGAAAGATTTTCAATCGATCCCTGTTGTCATCAATGAGAATGTCTCGGTATACGATGCCATCTGCACCATGTTTTTAGAAGATGTCGGCACGTTATTTGTCGTAGATCGTGATGCTGTCTTAGTCGGTGTGCTGTCACGCAAAGATTTGCTGCGGGCGAGCATCGGCCAGCAGGAACTTGCCTCAATACCGGTTCATATTATCATGACAAGAATGCCGAATATCGCCGTCTGCCGGCGTGACGATTATGTGATGGACATCGCCAAGTATTTAATTGAAAAACAGATCGATGCCCTGCCCGTTATTAAAGATACGGATAAAGGCTTTGAGGTCATCGGCCGGTTTACCAAAACGAATATGACTAAGATACTTGTCAGTTTATCAGAAAATGAAATCATATAAGCTTGAAAACTAACGGGGGGATAACATGGACAATCGCATCATTTATGTAGTATCAGACTCAGTCGGAGAAACCGCCGAACTCGTTGTAAAAGCCTCGCTCAGCCAGTTTAACGGCTCAGCCGATGATACGCATATCAGAAGAATACCTTATGTGGAAGATATCGGCACCATTAATGAAGTCGTGTCTCTCGCCAAAGCGGACGGCGGCATTATTTGTTTTACGCTCGTTGTTCCTGAAATGCGCAAATACCTGGTTGAACAAGCGGAAAAAGCGAATGTGCTGTATTACGATATTATCGGTCCGCTCATCGATAAAATGGAATCGGCTTACGGTCTGACCGCCAAATATGAACCGGGCCGCGTCCGCCAGCTTGATGAAGATTATTTCAAAAAGGTCGAGGCGATCGAGTTTGCCGTCAAATATGACGATGGCAGGGATCCAAGAGGCATTTTAAAAGCCGATATCATCCTGCTCGGAGTATCCAGAACGTCTAAAACCCCATTATCACAATATCTTGCCCATAAGCGTCTGAAAGTGGCCAATGTGCCGATCGTTCCTGAAGTCGATCCGCCGGAAGAACTGTTCAGCGTTGATCCGAAAAAATGCATCGGCTTAAAAATCAGCCCTGATAAACTGAACCATATACGAAAAGAACGGTTAAAATCTCTCGGCTTAAATGACAAAGCCATTTACGCCAATATCAACAGAATTAAAGAAGAGCTGGAGTATTTTGAGAAAATCGTGGACCGGATCGGCTGCCAAGTCGTTGACGTTTCGAATAAAGCGGTCGAGGAAACAGCGAACATCATTCATCATCTCAAAACAAAGGGCCGATAACTCAGGACGCTTTATCCTGGGTTTTTGGGTATGCAAATAGGGAATAAACAAAAAGGATGGCATCTTCACGAAGTTTGTATTATAATAAAAAATTGTGATAAAATGTTTATTTTTAGGTTTAAGCTTCGTGTGATACGAATAAACTATTATGGGTAAGATGTCAAGAATAACTCCCGGAAATTTTTCGACAAAGCTCAAAATAGATCCGCAGTCATGGAGCATATGCGATTTCGCTTGTTTTTATGCAGGAGATTGATGGAGGGATGGAGAATTAGTCTTCTAAATGAAAAAGAAAAGACGATTTTTGTCGATGCAGACGCATGCCCCGTAAAAGAGGAAATAATGCTCATTGCATCGCAATACAGCGTTCGGGTTATTTTCGTCGCATCATTTGAACACTACCAGCTTTCCAGAAGCAAAGACGAGAACTGGGTATACGTTGATCCTCATAAAGAAGCGGCAGATTTATATATCGCAAACCATGTGAGATCGGGAGACGTCGTAGTCACGCAGGATATCGGTTTAGCATCTCTTTTGCTGAACAGAAATATTGCCGTCTTATCGGAAAGGGGCCGTTCTTATACTGAAGACACGATTGACTTCGCTCTGATGAGCCGTCATATGTCAGGCAAAATGAGAAGAAGCGGCATTCATTCCAAAGGACCTAAAAAATTAAATAAAGAAGATCGGAATCGATTTGTTACCCTGCTTAAAAAAATCCTGTCGAATGATGAAGGGATTTCAAATCAAAGCATCGAATAATGTACGACGGAGTGTTATAAGATGGGAAACCGCATACCAGATGAAGTAGTTAATCAGGTGCAGCAGTCAGCAGACATTGTTGAAGTCATAGGTGATTATGTCCAATTGAAAAAGCAAGGCCGCAACTACTTTGGGCTCTGTCCGTTTCACGGGGAAAACACGCCCTCGTTTTCCGTCTCCAGCGATAAGCAGATCTTTCATTGCTTCGGATGCGGTGCGGGCGGGAACGTTTTCTCTTTCTTACGGCAGATGGAAGGCTATTCATTTACGGAAGCTGTTTCTCACCTTGCGGATAAATATCAGATTGATTTCCCTGATGATATAACGATTCACTCTGCATCCAGGCCTGAATCTTCCGGAGAGCAGAAGATGGCGGAAGCCCACGAGCTTCTGAAGAAATTTTACCATCATTTGCTAATAAATACAAAGGAAGGCCAGGAAGCGTTAGATTACCTTTTATCAAGGGGTTTTACGAAAGAGCTCATAGATGAGTTTGAAATCGGCTACGCGCTGGATTCCTGGGATTTCATGACGAAATTCTTGAAAAAGCGCGGTTTTGAGGAAGAACTGATGGAAAAAGCGGGTCTGCTGATCAGAAGGGAAGACGGCAGCGGGTATTTTGACCGTTTCAGAAACAGAATTATGTTTCCCATTCATGATCACCACGGAGCCGTGGCGGCTTTTTCAGGAAGGGCGCTCGGAAGCCAGCAGCCGAAATATATGAACAGCCCGGAAACGCCGCTGTTTCATAAATCTAAGCTGCTGTATAACTTTCATAAGGCGCGCCTGCCGATCAGGAAAGAGGAGAGAGCCGTTCTGTTTGAAGGATTCGCTGACGTCATATCCGCCGTCAGCTCAGGCGTAAAAGAAAGTATCGCCACAATGGGGACGTCGCTCACCGAAGAGCATGTGAAAATCCTCAGAAGAAATGTTCAGGAGGTCATTCTCTGCTACGATTCGGATAAAGCCGGGTACGAAGCTACGCTGAAAGCGGCCGGCCTGCTCCAGAAAGCCGATTGTAAGGTAAGAGTAAGCATGCTGCCTGACGGGCTTGATCCTGATGATTATATCAGAACCCGGGGCGGAGAAAAATTCCGGACCGACATCATTGATGCAAGCGTTACGGTCATGGCTTTTAAAATGCAGTATTTCCGCAAAGGGAAAAACTTATCTGACGAAGGAGACCGGCTCGCTTACATGAAAGAGGTGCTGAAAGAAATCAGCGCTCTTTCCGGGTCGCTTGAGCAGGAAATGTATGTGAAGCAGCTCGCCTCAGAATTTTCTCTTTCGGTAGAATCTTTGACGGAACAGCTTTCCATCTACGCCAGACAAAACGCCCCCGGCGACAAAAACGCCGAACCGCAGACAAGACGGGCCCGGGTGACGACAAAAGCGAAACGGCGCCGTCTCCGTCCCGCCTATGAGAACGCGGAAAGACTTCTGCTCGCTCATATGCTGAGAGACCGAAACGTCATAAAGAAAGTGATTGAGCGTGTCGGCTTTGAATTTAACATTGACGGACATCGTGCGCTGGCAGCATACCTGTACGCTGTATATGAAGAGGGCGCTGACATGACGCCGCAGCATCTTATGGCGAGAATGCAGGATGAGGAAATCAGCCAGCTGCTTTCAGATATAGGGATGCTCCAAGTAAACGAGGAGCTCTCAGAGGCCGAGTTATCCGATTACGTAAAAAAAGTGTTGGATCACCGAAAATGGTCAATGATAAAGGAAAAAGAAGCAGAAAGAGCGGATGCGGAGAGGCAGAAAGACTTCGTGAAAGCTGCGTCTCTGGCTCAAGAAATTGTTGCATTGAACCGATCATTAAAGTAACACCAAAAAGAGGCTTGCGTTCTGATTGGCAATGATTCCTTGCGGAGGAGCAAATAGATCGCTTAACCTCATCATGAATTGTCATTTATTATCCGCAGCCCTGCATGCTGAAAAAGAGAGAAGGCTTCCGGGGCGGATAAGAAACATACCGCTTTTAGAATTCGTTGCAAGCTTTGGAAGGAGGGATCCATAATGGCTGATAAACAAACCCACGAAACAGAAACAGAACTTACATTAGACCAGGTAAAAGAGCAGCTTACTGAAACTGGAAAAAAACGTGGCGTTTTAACATATGAAGAAATTGCTGAACGCATGTCCAGCTTTGAAATTGAATCAGACCAAATGGATGAGTATTATGAATTTTTAGGAGAACAAGGTGTTGAATTAATTAGTGAAAATGAAGAAACGGAAGATCCTAATATTCAACAGCTTGCCAAAGCCGAAGAAGAATTTGACCTTAATGACCTCAGCGTACCGCCTGGTGTAAAGATCAATGATCCAGTCCGCATGTACCTTAAGGAAATCGGACGGGTAAATCTTCTTTCTGCTAAAGAAGAAATCACCTACGCTCAAAAAATTGAAGAGGGTGACGAGGAATCTAAACGCAGACTGGCTGAAGCAAACCTTCGTTTAGTTGTCAGCATTGCTAAACGGTATGTCGGCCGCGGCATGCTTTTCTTAGACTTGATCCAAGAAGGAAACATGGGTCTCATGAAAGCAGTCGAGAAGTTTGACTACCGTAAAGGATATAAATTCAGTACGTATGCGACTTGGTGGATCAGACAGGCGATTACACGCGCCATCGCTGACCAGGCGAGAACAATCCGTATCCCGGTTCACATGGTGGAAACCATCAACAAATTAATCCGGGTTCAGCGTCAGCTTCTTCAGGATCTTGGCAGAGAGCCGACACCGGAAGAGATTGCTGAAGACATGGATCTTACGCCTGAAAAAGTCCGTGAGATATTAAAAATTGCTCAAGAGCCTGTTTCTTTAGAAACGCCGATCGGTGAAGAAGACGACTCACATCTCGGTGACTTCATCGAAGACCAGGAAGCGACATCTCCGTCGGATCATGCGGCATATGAGCTTTTAAAAGAACAGCTGGAAGATGTGCTGGATACGTTGACAGATCGTGAAGAAAACGTGCTGCGTCTCCGTTTCGGTCTGGATGACGGACGCACAAGAACTTTGGAAGAAGTCGGCAAAGTGTTTGGAGTAACGAGAGAGCGTATTCGCCAAATTGAAGCAAAAGCGCTTCGCAAATTGAGACATCCGAGCAGAAGCAAACGTCTGAAGGATTTTCTCGAATAGAATGGAACGGGTCTTTTTGATCCGTTCTTTTTTATGTATAAGATATATGGATAATATACCTTTATTTTACTGGATAAGCATATGTTTTGCAAATGAGTTCGGAAAAAATGCGGCATGTCCTGAAAGGGGGAAAATGAGATAAGTTTATTTATATTCTTTATTGTAAGCGTATACAATTCATTATACAATAGAATAAAGATAATTTTGTGATAAACAAAACAGTTATTTTTCTTTTTGTATAAATTGTGAAATCACTGAAATTGCTGAGCAAGACCATTTACTTTTTGTAAAAATAAGTTAGAATTAGAAGTGTTTACATAGGGGGAGAATGAAAAAGGGGGATGGAGATATGAAGTGGAATCCGCTGATTCCTTTTTTGCTCATTGCAGTGCTGGGAATAGGGCTGACTTTCTTTTTAGCTGTAAAAGGCAATGGAGATGCGCATCAGATCGCAAGCGGCGGTGAAAGCAAAAATGCCGAGAAGGAAACTGCAAACGCTTCACCTGAAGAGATTTATAAAGCGAACTGCATCACCTGTCACGGGGAAAACTATGAAGGTGTGTCAGGGCCGAACTTAAAAGGCGTCGGCAAAAGAAAAGATGTCGCTGAGATTAAAACAAAAATTGAAAAAGGCGGCAACGGGATGCCCGCGGGCCTTGTGCCGGCCGAAAAGCTGGATGACATGGCAAAATGGGTTTCTGACATTAAATAAAGCTTTACCGGTCCCTATATAAAAGACATATGAAAAACTCTATCCGCCGCTTGGATTCCGGGCGGTTTTTTTATATGATAGTAAAGGAAAAAGAACCTGAGAAAAGTTGTGATATTGTGAATGAAATGAAGTTATCTAAAAGATTGCAGTCTGTGGCGGAATATATCCCTCCGGGTGCCCTGGTTGCTGATATCGGATCGGACCACGCGTATCTTCCTTGCTATGCCGTTTTGAATCATTTGGCAAGCCGGGCAATCGCCGGTGAAATTACAGACGGACCGTTTCTATCCGCCAAACAGCAGGTGGAAAAACTGGACTTAAGCACTCTTATCTCCGTAAGGAAAGGTGACGGGCTGAGCGTCCTTGAAAAAGGAGAAGCCGGCGCCATTACAATCGCTGGCATGGGCGGAGCGCTGATCGCTCATATTTTGGAGTCCGGAAAAACGAAATTGACGGGGCGTGAACGGCTGATTCTGCAGCCGAATATTCATGCCGTTCATATAAGAGAGTGGCTGTATCAGGAAGGCTATGAACTGATTGATGAAGTGATTCTCGAAGAAGACGGAAAGTGTTATGAAATCCTCGTTGCGGAAACTGGCGACCGTGATGCGCCGTATCGGGACGTGCCGATGGCTGCCGGAATGCTTGCGGGTCCGTTTTTATTAAAAGAGAGGAATGAAGTGTTTCTTCGGAAATGGAGCCAGGAACTTAAGCATACTGAACAAATTTATGAACAGATCAGCCGCAGCGCAAAGCATGAAAATTATGAAAAATTAGCTGAATTGAAAGAGCGGATTTCTCTGCTGAAGGAGGTAATCGGACATGCCTAAACATGTGAACGGACAGGAAATCATCCAGCTGTTTGAACAATTTTCACCGAAGGCTTTTGCGGTGGAAGGAGATAAAATCGGTCTGCAGATCGGTACATTGAATAAGCCGGTGAAAAATGTCATGGTGACATTGGATGTTCTGGAACAAACGGTAGATGAAGCCATTGAGAAAAAAGTTGACTTAATTATCGCCCACCATCCGCCGATTTTTCGGCCGCTTAAACAGATCACCACTGATCAGCCTGGCGGAAGACTGATTGAGAAATGTATAAAGCATGATATTGCCGTATATGCGGCTCATACGAATCTTGATGTAGCGGACGGCGGTGTGAACGATCTGCTTGCCGAAGCTCTCGGCCTGACAGACACAGAGGTGCTCGTCCCGACATATTCGGACCCGCTGAAAAAGCTTGCCGTATATGTTCCGAAAGACTATGAAGAAGCTGTAAGAACTGCACTTGGCAACGCCGGAGCGGGACATATCGGCAATTACAGCCATTGCGCGTTCTCCTCTGAGGGAATCGGCAGCTTTAAGCCGCTGGACGGGGCAGAACCGTTTATCGGACAGACGGGAGAACTGGAGCTCGTCCATGAAGTGAGACTTGAGACCGTTTTTCCGGCAAGTATGGAGAAAACCGTCGTAAAAGCGCTGAAAAAAAGCCATCCGTATGAAGAGGTGGCATATGATATTTATCCGGTGGAGCAGTCTCCGCTTGAAAAAGGGCTCGGCCGCATCGGAAAACTTCAGCAAGATATGACGCTTGAAGAGTTTGCGCTGTTTGTGAAAGAAAAGTTTGACGTTAACGGAGTCCGGATGGTCGGAGAGCGAAACAGCAAGGTGAAAAAAGTCGCGGTTCTTGGCGGTGACGGAAATAAATATATTTATCAGGCAAAGCGGAAGGGTGCAGATGTTTACGTGACGGGCGATCTTTATTTCCATGTAGCGCATGATGCGATGATGATGGGATTAAACGTCGTGGACCCGGGGCATTATGCTGAAAAGATCATGAGAAAAGGCACGGCTGAGAAGCTTACGGCAATGGCCGGAGAGAAAAACTATGATGTGCGCATTTTCGCTTCCGAAACAGATACAAACCCATTTACCTTCTTATAAAAAAACTGAGGCCTCGGGCCTCAGTTTTTTATTTTTACTTTCGGAAGGATTTTTTTAAGCGGCACACTGTGTTCAAGCTGCCATGTCGATTCATCGTTGTGGTCAAACTGCTCTAAAAAGCGGATGACTTCCTTTGTAATCGGTGTCGGTGTTGATGCGCCTGCGGTAACGGCGACGGTATTGACGTCTTTCAGCCATTCGAGCTTCAGTTCACTGATGTCTCCGATTCGGTAGGCTTTTGTTCCGGCGATTTCTTCTGACACTTGCGCCAGTCTGTTGGAGTTATTGCTTTTCGGATCACCGACAACAATGGTTAAGTCCGCTTTTTTTGCCTGCTCTGATACAGCTTCTTGACGAACCTGTGTGGCCAGGCAGATTTCCTGATGGTATTGCACGTACGGGTACTTTTCTTTGACTGATTCCATAATATCGTGGACGTCCCACTGGGACATTGTCGTTTGGTTTGTAACGATTAATTTCTCAGCCTGAATATCGAGATTTCTCACGTCTTCCTCTGTTTCAACGAGATGAACGATTTCAGGAGCGACGCCGACGGCTCCTTCAGGCTCGGGGTGGCCTTTTTTACCGATGTATATGACGTGATAGCCTTCAGCTTTTACTTTTCGGATTAAGTCATGTGTTTTCGTGACGTCCGGGCATGTGGCGTCAATCGTAACAAGCCCTTTTTCCTCAGCGGCTTTTCTTACTTCCGGAGATACCCCGTGAGCCGTGAAAATAACGGTTCCTTTTTCCACCTGCTTTAAAATCTCCAGACGGTTTGTGCCGTCAAGCGTGTAAATGCCGTCTTCCTCAAACGCATCTGTGACATGCTTATTATGAACAATCATTCCCAGTATATATATAGGTCTTGGCAGTGTTTTATCGAGTGACGCGTTTTTGGCTATGACCATGGCATCAACAACGCCGTAACAGTAGCCGCGCGGCGATATTTTGATAACGTCCAATGTAGATGTCCTCCTATCAAAAGTGAGTGTAGAGGCAATATAAAAAGCCGTAGTTAAACGGCTCAAATCTTGCATTCTTCTGATCTCATTATAGCTAATCTTTCGTGAGATATCAAAGAATGTTAAATATATAATTTCGGCTTTGATCTGCCCGATGTTCTTTTTGGACGCGGCTGTTCCGCTGAGTCCGCCTGTGCGGCGTCTTTTTCTTTTGAAGCGGATGCTTTTTCAGACGTCTTCTTTGATGTTTTGGATGAGGCGTCTGATTTGGTTTCATCTTCTGTTTCATCTGTTTTTTCAGCTTCATCCTTTTTGTCCTGTTCGTCTGTTTCTTTTGTCTCGTCAGATTCATTCTCGTCATCACTGCTGCTTAATTGGCTGTAAAGCTTCATCATGGCGGGCAGACTCCGTACTAAAGGACCGTACTGCTGGATCATCGGCGTAACCTGCTGCGCCACGCCGAGCACCTTCTGAACGTTGCCGAGCATGCTCGACAGGGATGCCGGACTTGCCAGGTTCTGTATTCCCTGCAGTCCTGCACCTGCTCCTCCGCTGGCCGCCGCCGGTGCCGACGCGGCAGCGCTTCCTCCTCCTGAACCGGGTAAAAAACGGGAAAGCATCCCTTTTAAGCCCCCTCCGCCGCCCGTGCCTGCGTTTCTCAAGCCCGCTCCGGCCATCTGCTGCTGAGGGAAAAGCTGCCGTCCCTGCTGCATCAGCTGCCGGCCCGGCAATGCCGGTCTTCCTCCCATCATCATACGCGGATTCATAAACGGCCGTCCCTGCTGCGCCATATTTCTCATCGGCTGCTGTGGAAACATACTTGTACCTCCTTTCTGTCTCTCTGCTATTACAATATGCATCGGAGGGGGCATTTGCTTTTCTGTCTCGAAAACAGGATTCCCCCAAGACATGGTGTTTTTAAGTAAAATCGGTTATAATGTGATGATGGACACAGAATGTGCCGCTTTAAGGAGCTGGGAAAAATGAAAGAAACTAAATTTGATGGATACAACTTAAAACCGTTTATTATAGATGCAGTTCACCGCCTTGGTTTTTATGAACCGACAGATATTCAAAAGCGTCTGATACCTGCCGTACTGAAAAACGAAAGCGTGATCGGGCAGTCTCAGACGGGGACGGGGAAAACCCACGCCTATTTATTGCCTATTCTGAATCGGATTGATCCGGGTTCTGATACGGTACAGGCTGTTATCACGGCGCCGACGAGAGAGCTTGCCAATCAGATTCATCAGGAAGCGCTCAAAATCACACAGGGTGCGGAAGATGAGCCGATCCGGACAAAATGCTTCATCGGCGGGACGGACAAGCAAAAATCAATTGATAAGCTGAAAACACAGCCTCATCTCGTCGTCGGAACGCCGGGCCGGATCGCGGATCTGATTAAGGCGCAGGCATTGAACGTCTATAAAGCGCAGTCTCTCGTCATTGACGAAGCTGATCTGATGCTTGACATGGGCTTTTTAGAAGACGTTGATTACATCGGATCCCGTATGCCGGAAGAACTTCAGATGCTAGTGTTCTCAGCTACGATTCCGGAAAAGCTGAAGCCGTTTTTGAAAAAGTATATGGAAAATCCGAAGTACGCGCATGTTGAGCCGAAAAGAATCACAGCCGAAAAGATTGAACATGTGTTGGTTCCTTCTAAACAGCGTAATAAAGACAAACTGCTTTTTGATATGATGTCTCATCTGAATCCTTATCTGGGCATTGTGTTTGCAAATACGAAAAACACGGCTGACCATATTGCGAAATACCTGACTGAAAAAGGAATGAGGGTCGGTCTTCTGCACGGGGGATTAACGCCGCGTGAGCGCAAAAAGGTAATGAAGCAGATTAATGATCTGGAGTTCACTTATGTCATTGCGACAGACCTTGCGGCTAGAGGAATTGACATTAAAGGCGTAAGCCACGTCATCAACTACGAGCTTCCGGACGATCTGGATTTTTATGTTCACCGCGTCGGGAGAACTGCACGCGCCGGTTCATCAGGCCAAGCACTGACCATTTATGAGCTTTCTGACGAAGATGCGCTCGTAAGACTCGAAAAGATGGGCATTGTGTTTGACTATGCGGAGCTTGTAAACGGCGAATGGAAGAAAGGCGATGACCGCCACCGCCGTAAAAATCGCAAAAAGACGGCAAATGAGGCTGACCAAATTGCGAAACGCCTCGTGAAAAAGCCGAAAAAAGTAAAGCCGGGCTATAAAAAGAAAATGAGCTACGAAATGGAAAAAATTAAAAAGAAGCAGAGAAGAAACAAATCTAACAGAGGAAAGTAGGGGGAATCGGGTTGCTGATAATAGGCTCACACGTCTCAATGAGCGGAAAACATATGCTCCTTGCCGCAAGCAAGGAAGCTGTTTCGTACGGGGCGAATACATTTATGATCTATACGGGCGCTCCCCAAAACACGCGCCGCAAAAAAATTGAAGACTTGAATATCGAAGCGGGCCGCGCCCATATGAAGGAAAACGGCATCGACGAGATTGTCGTGCATGCGCCGTACATCATTAACATCGGAAATACGACAAATCCGGCAACATTTGAGCTGGGCGTTGATTTTCTGCGTTCTGAAATTGAAAGAACGGCAGCGATCGGCGCGAGACAGATCGTGCTTCATCCAGGAGCGCATGTCGGAGCTGGGGCTGAGACGGGCATCAAAAAAATCATTGAAGGTTTAAACGAAGTGATTGTTCCCGAGCAAAACGTGCAGATTGCGCTGGAGACAATGGCGGGCAAAGGATCAGAATGCGGGAGAAGCTTTGAAGAGCTGGCCGAGATCATTGCGGGAGTCACGCATAATGAACATCTATCCGTCTGCTTTGACACTTGCCACACCCATGACGCCGGGTATGATGTCGCTAATGATTTTGACGGTGTTCTTAACGAGTTTGATAAAATCGTCGGCATCGATCGGATAAAAGTCCTTCATGTTAACGACAGTAAAAATATTAAAGGCGCCCGGAAAGACCGCCATGAAAATATCGGGTTCGGAGAGATCGGTTTTGACGCTCTGCAGTACATCGTTCATCACGAGCAGCTTGCCGATATTCCGAAAATCCTCGAAACACCGTATGTAGGCGAAGACAAGAAAAATAAGAAGCCGCCGTACCGTTTTGAAATCGAAATGCTGAAAGAAAAGCAGTTTGATAAGGAGCTTCTTGAAAAAATATCAGCTCAATAAGAAAGAAAGGAGGGGCGGGTGTCCCTCCTTTCTTACCCTGAGAATTGATTGAAAAGTTCGTCAACTTTCCGCGCCGTTTCTTTTGAGGTTATCGTTTCCACTTTTTTCAGCAGGCGCAGCCGCTCCTGTTCATCAAAAATATTAATGTTTTTTCCGTGCATCAGAGCCGCTACCTCAACCGCTTGACTTCTTGTAATGCTGATTCCGTATTGCTTGGAATATTTCAGCAGATCGTCCGCAGTGACTTGATTGAGCCGCTGCAAAATAATTCTTTGTATTAAAATCATCGATACTTTCACCTCTTTAGACATAATGTATTGAGCAGATCATTAAAATGTTACAGCTTTTAATGGTAAAATAAAGTTGCTTACTGTTTAAAATAGTTATTATAGGAAAGGAGATTTTATGACCCCAAATAAACAGCATAAAAGAGAATCATTTTTACACTTTATCTTCAGGGTCATTATGATTCTGATCGGGGCGGGTTCAGCCGCCGTAAGTATTGAATTGTTTCTGGTCCCTAATAATTTTATCGACGGAGGCATTATCGGTGTTTCATTAATTTTAGACCACCTCTTTATGTCCAATCCCCTCCTCAATTTCGCCTTATTCGTTGTGTTACTCAACATTCCATTTATGATTTTCGGATATAAATATATCGGAAAAACATTTCTCATCTCTACTGTTATCGGAATCGTCGGTTTAGCGCTGATTGAATCCTCATTGCACCATGTGGAGGCCATTACAACCCAGCCTATTTTGGCGACGGTATTCGGCGGGCTTTTGCTCGGTTTCGGGGTAGGCCTTGTCATCCGAAACGGAGGCTCGATGGACGGTACTGAAATCCTCGGTATCCTTCTCACGAAAAAGCTGCCCTTTTCAGTCGGGGAATTCGTTATGCTCATCAATGTGTTTATTTTCATTTGGGCCGGTTTTGTGTTCGGTCCGGAGCAGGCAATGTATTCTTTCATGACTTATTATATTGCCATGAAAACGATTGACGCCGTCATCCAGGGGCTTGATGAAACAAAAGCGGTCATTATTGTTGCAGAGCAATATGCTGAGATCTCAGATGCTATATTGCACCGGCTTGGACGGGGAACCACCAAGCTTCAGGGAAAAGGCGGATATACAGATGAAACCAAAGAAGTCATTTACGCGGTCGTGACAAGGCTTGAAGTGACTAAATTGAAATCCATTGTGTTTGAAATTGATAAAAACGCCTTTATTACGATCATGAATACCCATGAAACGAGAGGCGGTAAGTTCAAAACCGCGATTCACTAGGCTTTCATTTACTTTTCATCATTTTATAGGTATAATTTGATACATCATAAGAAAATGGCCTGCTGTTCAGACAGCTGCCATTTTCTTTTTGGAGCGATACCGTGTTGTAAAGGGGAGGTCCTCATGAACGTACAAGAAGCGTTGAACCTGCTGAAAGAAAAAGGGTATAAATATACGAGTAAGCGAGAAGACATGCTGCAGCTTTTTGCTGATTCTGATAAATATCTGACCGCCAAAAACGTGCTTGCCGCATTAAATGACGACTATCCGGGTCTGAGCTTTGATACCATATACAGAAATCTTTCGTTATATGAAGAACTCGGCATTTTGGAAACGACGGAGCTTTCCGGAGAAAAACTGTTCCGTTTTACATGCTCTTATACCCATCATCATCACCATTTTATCTGTTTAACCTGCGGGAAAACGAAGGAAATTGAGTCCTGTCCGATGGATAAGCTGCACGATGATTTGGAAGGGTATGAAATCAGCGGCCATAAGTTTGAAATTTACGGCACCTGTCCGGCGTGCCGATAAAAAACCTCCTGCTTATACAGGAGGTTTTTTTCAGCTTTTGACATGCTGGAAGCTGTGTTTGTTTTTATTAATCCAGGCGACGGCTTCAAGCCAATTCTGCACCCTGATAATATTGGAATCGATGGGGAGCTGATTATATGGGGAGTTAAAAAGGATAACCGGAATGCCTGCTTCTTTTGCGATCATTGTCGCATTGCCGTGGTGATCTTCGAAAAATAAATCAATGCCGTGTTTTTTGACGGCTTCCACTTTGTGATGGCCTCCGACAAGCTCAATGTGATCGTAATGAATGTCCCGGTTTGCAAACCAGTCCAGCGTAACATCTTCTAAGTGGCCGCGTCTTGCCGTAATGTAGATCAGACGGTGCTCTTCTTTCAGTCCGTCCAGTGCCTGCTTGGCAAATTCCGCGAGCTTCGCTTCTTTATATATGGCTGCTTCATGAACGTTCATCCATTCCCAAAATTCCTCGTCTGTAATGTTCAAAAGCTTCGTCAGATCATAATCAGTCATATCATCCAAGGTAATGGAAAGATGAAATGAGCGGTTTAAATAAGGGACAAATGTATCCTGTGCCGTAACTGTGCCGTCAATATCTATACCTAACCGTAACATGTCCACACTCCTATAAATTCATCCCTTCAAGTGTAACATAAACAATTAACAATACCAGAAAAGTTTAGCAAACATGAATCCGTAAAAAACGCGGAAACTAAAAAAGCTCCTTTCATAAAAGAAAAAGGGGGAATTGAAGGTGGCATACGATTACGAAAATCGAAAAGGCAACGACTACTATGTGGATCATGGATCGGAAGGAACCGATATCACGCGTGATGTTTATTCAGAAGAAACAGCGGCTGAAATCTCAGAGCCATATCGTGCTTCTGACCGGGCAGCAGACCGTGATGATAACCGGGACGGAGTAAGTGAAGGCCGGGGGATAGGGTATGCAGCATTGGCTATTTCTATCATTTCCCTGTTTGTGCTCCCTGTTTTATTAGGGGCATGCGGCATTATCGTCGGCTATATCGCCAGAAGAAGAGGAGCAGGCGCTTTAGGCGGATGGGCGATGGGAATCGGTATTGTTTCCCTTGTGCTCGGCATCTTCATTACACCGTTTTTTTAACACAACGCAAAAAAAAAGCTTGGCGGAATATCCGTCAAGCTTTTTGTGTTTCTTGTTCTGCTTTTGCTTTTTCCGCTTCAAGCTTTGCGTAGTGTTCTTCTGCCAGCTTGTCAATTTCTTTTTTCAGCTCTTCGACCATGGTTTCTTCAGGGACTTTGCGGACGATTTGGCCTTTGCGGAACAGAAGTCCTTCGCCGCGCGCGCCGGCAATCCCGATATCGGCTTCTCTTGCTTCACCCGGTCCGTTAACGGCACATCCGAGAACCGCTACTTTAATCGGCGCTTTGACTTTAGAAATGTATTCTTCCACTTCATTTGCGATGCTGATGAGATCAATTTCGATCCGTCCGCATGTCGGGCATGAAATAAGCGTAGCCGCGTTTGAAGCGAGACCGAATGATTTCAGCAGTTCTCTGGCTACTTTTACTTCTTCAACCGGGTCGGCGCTCAGAGAGATCCGGAGCGTGTTTCCGATTCCTTTGCTTAAAATCGCTCCGAGTCCGGCCGCGCTTTTTACCGTTCCGGCAAACAGCGTGCCCGATTCTGTAATTCCGAGGTGGAGCGGATAATCAAATGCTTTTGACGCTTTTTCGTATGCTTCTATGGCGAGATTGACGTCAGACGCTTTCATGCTGACGATGATGTCATGAAAGTCAAGGTCTTCCAGGATTTTGATATGATGAAGCGCACTCTCAACCATTCCGTCAGCAGTCGGATAGCCGTATTTTTCTAAAATGCGTTTTTCCAAAGAACCCGCGTTTACACCGATCCGGATCGGAATACCTTTTTCTTTCGCCGCTTTTACGACGGCTTCCACTTTTTCGCGCCGGCCGATGTTACCCGGGTTGATTCTGATTTTGTCGGCGCCGCCCTCAATTGCTTTTAATGCAAGCTTGTAGTCAAAATGAATATCGACAACGAGAGGGATGGAAATCTGTTTTTTGATGTCGGCAATCGCGTTAGCGGCGCGTTCGTCCGGACATGCCACCCGGACAATTTGGCAGCCGGCTTCGGCTAAACGGCTGATTTCCGCAACTGTTGCTTCTACGTCGTGTGTCTTGGTCGTCGTCATACTCTGAATAACGACTTCGTTATTTCCGCCTATTGTTAAAGGTCCCACTTTGACGGGACGCGTTTTTGTACGATGTGTGATTTCACTCACTTGTCAATCGCTCCTTAATTGTAGTTACCGCTTTTGCAGGCTGAGCCTTTTACATGTCAGGCAACTTCTATTTACATGTTATATTGTAACAGTGTATTTGCCGAACTGACAAGAAATTAACGTTTAATTGCGGTAGACGGGGAATTTATAAGCGGTGCCTGCCCGAATGGCGTTTGCTTTTACATTCGGATTCAGCGCTTCAAAATCTTGTGCAATATCATCAGGCGCTTTATGTGCGCCGACTATCGACATCACCGTATCGCCTTTTTTGACCGTAACCGTTCTGTATGAAGCTTCCTGTTTTGCTGGCTGTGCCGCCGCTGCGTATGCTGGAAGGTCTTGAGAAGGGATCGTGCCGATTTTAAGATCGTAAAAGATAATGAATATCACAAATAAACTGCCGAATACAAAAGTAAGCCGCTTCATTCCAACCGCCTCCCGCATACATTTTTACTTCATTGTATGCTTGTCCCATTTTGTTCATGACAAAAAAGAAGACCGCCGGGGGCAGTCTTTGTTACACAGCTGTTTTTCTTGGCGGTATCTCTTTTAAGACGAGGAAAAGGATGATAAAGTTTACAAACCAATTCACTAAAAATTCACTCGGCACTGTAATAACAAGCGCGCGCATGATCGTAAAGAATATGGTCGAAAGTGTAATGGAATAAGCCGAAAGCTTCCAGAGCTGCTGGTAATTCAATGTCTTTCTTTGCGCATTTTTCAATATCAGGCCGATGACGGCGAGAAATGATACTTCAATGAATTTGCCGGCCGCTGTCATGATGAACAGCAAAACGGACAGGACGGTGACGATCATTGTTTTATTTTGGTTTAATGCTGATATGATTTCTTTTTTTGTGATATCAGCAGGCATCAGCGAATAATTCATTTCTGTCGCCTGTCCGTCTACAGCAAGCACCATTTTATTTTTCAAAATGCCGATCGCGTTTTGTTTCGCCGCTATTTGTTTCGCGCCGTAAGCATCTGTCGGATCAAACACGATGACAAAGCCGTTCGCTTCCGTTTCCTTAGAGGCGGAAGCTTTCGTCTGCAATTCTCCGTTTGAAATGCTGAAATCAGGGAAATCTTTCTTTAACACGGTTTTGAAACCGTTCATTGAGTTTACGGTGCCGGAGCAAAGGTAATAAGCGCTTGGCAGCGTAAAAAGGACAGACAGCAAAAATACATAAAGGATCGCTTTTCCTATCCCCTGAAACCGTGTTTTTGCAATATCCGCCGGAGAGTATGTACTTTTCAATAAAGCCGTAAATATGTTCAACCTCTTCACTTCCTAGCCTAAACTGGTATATGTTGCTTATTGTATCGTTCACAGGGGATGAACACAAGTGAGAGTATTTAAAGCGGTGATAAGGAATCATACATAATAAGATAAAGCGGGAAGCGGTGATCGCCCGCAAAACAAAGGAGGGTGTTTTTGTCATGAGTGTTTTGTATTGGCTGATTATCATTGCGGTCTTCGTCATTGCTTTTATCGGACTTGTATATCCGGTGATTCCAAGCGTTATTTTTATTGTGGCCGGTTTTCTTCTCTACGGATTTTTGTTTTCCTTCAGTCCTTATTCTTACCTGTTTTGGCTCATTGAGGCGGTATTTGCGGCCGTTTTATTCGCAGCTGACTATGTGTCAAATTTACTTGGCGTTAAAAGGTACGGAGGAAGCAGGGCGGCAATCTGGGGAAGCACGATCGGATTATTGATCGGGCCCTTCGTTATTCCCGTGGCGGGCATTATATTAGGCCCGTTTATCGGTGCTCTCTGCGCTGAGGTGTTTGTTCATCAAAAGGATATCAAGTCCGCGGCAAAAGTGGGGCTCGGCTCGTTAATCGGCTTTTTAACAAGCGTGGCGGCAAAAGGCGTCATTCAGCTCTTTATGATCGGATATTTCTTATGGACGGTGCTTTAGAAAGGTTTAATTTCGGCCGTGAACGGATAAAGTGTAATATGTCTGCTGGAATCGCCGGATTGTGAGCTTTTTCATTGATTACCACGCTTTCTTTTGTTACATTGAGATTAGAAAAGTTCGCGTTAAGCGGCATTTCAGTACATATATTTAAAGGAGGAAAAAATTATGGCTTACAAACTTCCAGAATTGCCTTACGCTTATGATGCTTTAGAACCTCATATCGATAAGGAAACGATGACGATTCACCATACGAAGCACCATAACACATACGTGACAAACCTCAACAAAGCGATCGAAGGATCAGCGCTTGCAGAGAAATCTGTAGATGAGCTTGTTGCTGATTTGAACGCAGTGCCGGAGGACATCCGCACGGCAGTCCGCAACAATGGCGGCGGACATGCAAACCACTCTTTATTCTGGACTCTTTTATCTCCGAACGGCGGAGGCGAACCGACTGATGAGCTTGCTGAAGAGATCAAAAGCACGTTCGGAAGCTTCGATCAATTCAAAGAAAAATTCGCGGCAGCAGCTGCAGGCCGTTTCGGTTCAGGCTGGGCTTGGCTCGTTGTAAACAACGGCAAACTTGAAATTACAAGCACGCCAAACCAAGATTCACCGCTTTCAGAGGGTAAAACACCTGTTCTCGGTCTTGATGTTTGGGAGCACGCTTACTACCTGAACTACCAAAACCGCCGTCCTGATTACATTTCAGCTTTCTGGAATGTTGTGAACTGGGATGAAGTTGCCCGTCTTTACAGCGAAGCAAAATAATTGAGTTGAATGATCACAAGGTCTCCCGCGGGAGGCCTTGTTTTTTTATTGACTTTGATTCCTTTTACATATCTCAGTTTGAGTGAGACAAACTAATGTGTAGTAAAGGGGAGTCAATGATGAGCAAAATAAAAAAAATTATCGGCGACATCGAAATAAATAAAGGGCTGCTGCTGTTATTGACGATTGGCGGCCTTTACTCATTGGGCATCGCGCTGTCAAATACATTTGTCAACGTGTATTTGTGGAAGCAGTCGGGAAAATTTATTGATTTGGCCATATACAATTTGTCGGTCGTAACGATGCAGCCGATTACCTTTCTGCTGGCTGGCCGGCTGGCTAAAAAAATTGACAGGGTGTTTATTCTCAGGTTCGGCGTTATCTTTTTGGCCGCTTTTTATTTAAGTGTGCTGCTTGCCGGAGAAACTGCGGCTTCCCGTCTCGTTTTGATAGGGGCCGTGCTCGGAGTTGGATACGGCTTTTACTGGCTAGCTTTTAATGTGCTGACTTTCGAAATCACGGAACCGGAAACGAGAGATTTTTTTAACGGGTTTTTAGGCATTTTGTCTTCATCGGCGGGCATGATCGGTCCGATTGTGGCCGGATATGTCATTTCAAGACTTGAAAACAATACGGGTTATACAATCATTTTCAGCCTGTCGCTCGGCTTATTTGCCCTTGCCGTGGTCATGAGCTTTTTTCTGAAGCGGAGGGAGTCGAAAGGCCGGTTTATGCTGAAAAAAGTTTTTGATGAGCGCCACACGAATCTGAATTGGCGCCGGATTACCAACGCGCACTTTTTTCAAGGCTTGAGAGAAGGGATTTTTGTTTTTTTAATCAGCGTATTTGTATTCATTGCGACAAACAGTGAGCTGGCGCTCGGAACATTCGGCCTCGTCAATTCCGCGGTTTCTTTTTTTGCCTATTATTTTGCATCAAGGCTCATCAAAAAAAGAGCGCGGAAAAAGGCGATTCTTATCGGCGGATTGATCTTGTACGGCGCCCTGTTTCTCATCATTTTTAAAATGAGCTTCACGACGCTCCTTTTGTACGGAGTGTTTATTGCGATCGGCTATCCAGTTCTGCTCGTGCCGTATGTCTCGCTTACATATGATGTGATAGGCCGGGCGCGGCTTGCCAGAAAAGCCAGAATTGAATACATTGTGCTCAGGGAGTTATTTTTAAATGCGGGCCGGATCGTTTCCATCCTTTGTTTCCTTGTAATCGTTACATTATTCAAGGAAAAAGTGGGAATACCGGCGGCGCTCGTGCTGCTCGGAGCCGGCCATCCGCTGATTTATTACTTTATAAAAGACATCAAACTGGATACGGAAACTTCTGATGAAACAGTAGAAGAAGACCGACAAAAACAGGCGGCGGAACCGAATTTTATAAAAGGAGAAAGATAAAAGGGTTATCTGTAGAAAAATATCGAAAAAACCTTTAGAATGAAAAATGGCACCTGAACAGAAGGTGTCATTTCTTTCTGTAAATAAGAAAAGGTGATGTCATGAGGAGAAATAAAAAGAAAATAGCTGTAAACAAAGAAAAGAAAAAATCACTGCCGATCCGGCTTAATTTTTTGTTTTTGGCCGCGTTTCTTATTTTCACTTGGATTATCGTCGAGCTTGGCATCAAGCAGATCGTTCAGGGTGATGATTATAAAAACGCCGCCAATAAGCAGGAGGAGTCTGAGGTCAGCACGGCGGTTCCGAGAGGGAAAATATACGACCGGAACCTAAATCCCATCGTAACGAATAAAGCATTAAATGCGATTACATATACACGTTCAGCCTCAACCACCCAGGCACAGCGTTTAAAAATCGCAAAAAAACTGTCGGGTATGATTAAGGTAAGCACCAAAAAGGTGACTGAGCGGGATAAAAAAGACTATTGGATGTTAACGAGGCCTGATGAAGCGAAAAAACTGATTACGGCCGAAGAAAAGCAAAAAGCTGAAGACAAAAAACTGTCTGACGATGATTTATACCAGCTTCAGCTGAAACGCATCACAGACAAACAGCTGAATGAGCTTACTTCAAAAGACATGCAGATCCTTGCGATCAAAAGGCAGATGGATTCAGGCTACTCCCTGACGCCTCAATACATCAAAAATGAAGGGGTGTCGGCAAAAGAAATGGCCGTCGTCAGCGAACATTTAGATGAACTGCCGGGAGTTGACGTGACGTCTGACTGGGAACGGTCTTATCCTTATAAAAGCCTGATCCGGACATTGCTCGGCAGTGTATCCAGTTCGAACGAAGGTCTTCCGTCCAACCTGCTGGATCACTATCTGTCACTCGGCTACAGCCGGAATGACAGGGTCGGAAAAAGCTATTTAGAATATCAATATGAAAGCCTGCTGCAGGGTCAAAAAGAGAAAGTGCAGAACTTAACCGACTCATCCGGAAATGTCACGGGCAGCAAAGTGATTTCAAAAGGACAGGCCGGCAAAGACCTTGTTTTATCCATTGATATGGACCTGCAGAAATCCGTTGAAAAAATCATTGAGAAAAATTTAAGATCGGCAAAAGCGAGACCGAGCACGAAGCTTCTTGATCGGGCCTTCGTCGTCATGATGAACCCGAAAAACGGAGAAGTGCTGACGATGGCCGGCAAACAGATTACGAATGACCATGGAAAGTACAAAATTAATGATTATGCCCTCGGCGCAATGACTTCCTCCTACGCAATGGGATCGGCGGTCAAAGGAGCGACGGTGTTGACGGGACTGCAGACGGGCGCGATTAATTTGAACACCGTTTTTCAGGATGAACCTATGTATTTCAAGGGAAGTAAAAACCCGAAAAAATCATGGACGAATTTAGGTCCCGTAGATATCCAAAAAGCGCTTCAGGAATCATCAAACGTGTTCATGTTCAAAACGGCGATTGCCGTCGGTAAAGGGGAGTACAAAAAAGGCCAGTCCCTGCCGCTTGATATGAAGGCATTCGATACTTTCAGATACTACTTCAATCAGTTCGGACTCGGAGTTAAGACGGGGATTGATCTTCCGAATGAAGCGACCGGGTACCAAGGGTCACAGCGAATTTCCGGTCTTCTGTTAGACTTTGCCATCGGACAGTATGATACGTTTACGCCGCTGCAAATGGCGCAGTATGTATCTACAATTGCCAATGGAGGCTATCGTTTGAAGCCTCAGCTTGTAAAAGAGGTCAGGCAGCCTGATTCGAAAAAAGGAATCGGAGCCGTTGTAGAGTCTGTTCAGCCCCAAGTACTGAACAAGATTGATATGAATAATGCAGACATTAAAGAAGTGCAGGCAGGTTTCAGACGCGTCATGACAAAAGGGACAGCCGCAACTGATTTTGCGACTGCGACTTACAGTCCTGCCGGTAAAACGGGTACCGCGCAATCTTTCTATGACGGTCCGGACAAATCAGAGACGGGTGAAGCAACATATAACACGACTCTTGTCGCGTATGCACCTGCAGATAATCCGGAAGTGGCTATTTCTGTAGTCGTTCCTTGGGCCTATATTAATTACAGCGATCGATATTCGATTACGGATGATATAGGAAGAGCAGCTCTGGACAAATACTTTGAGCTGAAAAAGAAACAAGAAGATAATAATACGAAGCAGAAAAACGAAGATAAAATTCAGGAAGACGCTGAAAACGGCAATACAAATCACTAACAGAAAAACGCTCACAATCTGTGAGCGTTTTTTTTATACAAAAAAACATCCGGATTTACAAAACCTTAACACTTGATTTATACGCATTTTACAAGAACCCTTTACTCTAGACCTGTAGGACAAATTACACATTAAATGCAGGGGGAATTCAGGAAATGAAAAAAAACAAATGGATGCTTATGCTTCTGATGGCTGCTGTTATGATTGTTGCTGCAGCATGCGGAAATGCAAAGGAAAGCGGCAAGACAGACAGTCAATCTGCAAGTGAGGATAAAAAAGCATCAGGTTCTTTAACCATTTCTGGTTCATCAGCCATGCAGCCGTTAGTACTGGCAGCGGCGGAAAAGTTTATGGAAAAACATCCGGATGCTGATGTGCAGGTGCAAGCGGGAGGTTCAGGAACAGGTCTTTCGCAAGTGTCTGAAGGGGCAGTGCAAATCGGCAACTCAGATGTCTTTGCTGAAGAAAAAGAAGGCATTGATGCAAAAGCCCTAAAAGACCACCGAGTCGCGGTAGTGGCGATGGCGGCTGCGGTCAACCCCGGTGCGGGCGTAAAGGATATAACCAAAAAACAGCTGACAGACGTCTTTACAGGAAAAATTAAAAACTGGAAAGAGCTTGGCGGTAAAGATCAAAAAATTACACTTGTGAACCGTCCTGATTCATCAGGAACGCGCGCTACGTTCGTCAAATACGCGCTTGACGGAGCAGATCCTGCTGAGGGCATTACAGAGGAGTCCTCCAATACAGTCAAAAAAATCATTGCGGAAACGCCGGGAGCTATCGGTTATCTGGCATTCTCTTATATAAACGATGATAAAGTAACGCCTTTATCGATCGGAGGCATCAAACCGGAAGAGAAAAACGTCGTCACAGGCGAGTATCCGATTTGGGCTTACGAGCACTCTTATACGAAAGGTGAAGCGTCAGGCCTTACAAAAACGTTTCTTGACTATATGAACAGCGATGAAGTACAGAAAAGTATCGTAAAAGATCAGGGCTACATTCCGATCTCTGATATGAAAGTCACACGTGACGCAAACGGCAAGCAAAGCTGAGGGGAGGGCGGGCTCCCCGCCTCTTCTTCCTTATAGGAGTGTAAACAAATGATAAATCACAGAGAAAAAGAGTCTGTAAGCGAACGCTTAATAAGCTCAAAACAAAACAGGCAAATGGATGAAGTCCGCGGAAGGGTGATTGTGTCTGTGTGTGCCGCGATTATCATTGCGGCATCAGCGGCGATCACAATTTTTCTCGGCATAAAGGGGCTGCAATCTTTTTTTGTAAATGGTGTAAGCCCGATTGAGTTCTTAACAAGTCTGAATTGGAATCCAACTCAGGCAAAACCTGAGTTCGGCGCGCTGCCTTTTATTTTCGGATCATTTGCGGTCACGGTTCTGTCCGCTCTGATCGCGGCGCCCCTCGGTATTGCGGGTGCCGTGTTTATGACGGAAATTGCGCCGACTTGGGGAAAAAAGGTGCTGCAGCCGGTCATTGAGCTGCTTGTCGGCATTCCGTCCGTCGTTTATGGATTCATAGGTCTTACAGTATTGGTTCCGTTTATCGGCTCATTTAAATCAAGCGGAACGGGTCACAGCCTTTTGGCGGGAACGATCGTACTCTCGGTAATGATTCTGCCGACTGTTACATCGATTTCCGCTGATGCGCTTGCGTCACTTCCGAAACATCTTCGCGACGGTTCATATGCGCTTGGTGCGACGAGGTGGCAGACAATCAGAAAGGTGCTTATCCCGGCGGCGTTTCCGACATTGCTGACCGCTGTCGTGCTCGGGATGGCAAGAGCGTTTGGAGAAGCACTCGCCGTACAGATGGTTATCGGAAATACAAAGCTTCTGCCGGAAAGCCTGCTTGATACGGCGGGAACATTAACGACGATTATCACGTTAAACATGGGCCATACCACATACGGCAGTATTGAAAATAATACGTTATGGTCTATGGGGCTTGTTCTTCTCATCATGTCGTTTCTGTTTATATTGCTCATACGCTACTTGTCATCTAGGAGGAAAGTGTAATGAACCGGAAAATAACGGATAAATTGGCCACCGGTGTATTCGGGTTATGCGCCGCTGTAATCGCGGCGATTTTGGCAGGATTGTTTTTGTACATTCTCATTCACGGCGTCTCTGAAATCTCCTTGCATTTTCTTACGTCAAAATCGAGCGCCATTGCGTCAGGCGGCGGAATACGGGATCAGCTTTTTAACTCCTTTTACATTCTGTTTATCACCATGCTGATCACGATACCGCTTGGTGTGGGGGGCGGCGTCTTTATGGCTGAATATGCGCCCCAAAATAAAATCACCGATTTTATCAGAACGTGTATTGAGGTGCTGTCTTCGCTTCCGTCCATTGTCATCGGGATGTTCGGCATGCTGATGTTTGTAAATCTGACCGGATGGGGCTACACGATTATCGGAGGCGCGCTCGCATTAACGGTCTTTAACCTTCCCGTTATGGTCCGGGTGACAGAAGGCGCGCTCACTGCAGTTCCTAAGGAGCTGAAAGAAGCTTCTCTCGCTTTAGGCGTATCGAGATGGCATACCGTCAAAACGGTGCTGATTCCGAGTGCGATTCCTTCGATTTTAACCGGAGCCATTCTCGCATCAGGAAGAGTATTCGGAGAAGCGGCCGCATTGTTATTTACAGCGGGATTGACAACGCCGCGGCTGAATTTTACCGATTTAAATCCGTTTTCTGAAGCATCTCCTTTCAACATTTTCAGGCCGGCTGAGACGCTGGCGGTTCATATATGGAGTGTCAATACGCAGGGAATCATCCCTGACGCCGAAGCGATTGCAAACGGCGGCTCGGCGGTGCTGGTGATTTCGGTGCTCTTGTTTAACCTTTGTGCAAGATGGCTCGGGTCTGTCATTTATAAAAAGCTTACGGCAAATTAATCGGAAAGAGGCGAAAACATGATTGATTACATCATCAGGGAACAAGCGGAACAGACAAAGCGTTCGCCGGAGTCTTCAATTTTGGAAGTGAAGCATCTATCAATTTATTACGGTGAAAAACAAGCGGTTAAAGATGTAAACATGGATATTGAAAAACATGCGGTGACGGCTCTGATCGGTCCGTCCGGCTGCGGGAAATCAACATTTTTGAGACAGATTAACAGAATGAACGATGCCATTCCTTCGGCAAGAAGCGAGGGAGAGATTCTTTATGAAGGGCTGAATATTTTGGGGGAAGCGATTAATGTCGTGTCTCTCAGACGGGAGATCGGTATGGTGTTTCAAAAACCGAATCCATTCCCGAAATCCATTTACAATAACATCACACATGCGCTGAAGTATGCGGGTGAACGCAGAAAAGCCGTTTTGGATGATGCGGTCGAAGAAAGCTTAACGAAGGCTGCGCTTTGGGATGAAGTCAAAGACCGGCTTCATTCATCGGCTCTGTCGTTATCAGGCGGCCAGCAGCAGCGCCTTTGCATCGCCCGTACGCTTGCGATGAAACCTGCCGTGCTTCTTTTAGATGAACCTGCTTCAGCTCTGGACCCTATTTCAAACGCCAGAATCGAGACGCTTTTGACAGAACTGAAAAAAGATTATTCGATTATTATCGTTACGCACAACATGCAGCAGGCGCTTAGGGTGTCTGACCGAACGGCTTTCTTTTTAAACGGGGAAGTGGTGGAATACGGGCAGACAGAACAAATTTTCACGAGTCCTAAAGCGCAAAAGACAGATGACTACATTAACGGAAAGTTCGGATAGGGGGAAGGACTGTGAGCCTTGTGAAGGAAGCGGTGCACACACATAATTTATTTGATATTCACGGCATGAACGTATGGTACGGAGCCCATCAGGCTTTAAAAGACATTACGATCGGTTTTGAGGAGCGGAAGGTAACTGCGATCATCGGTCCGTCCGGCTGCGGGAAATCCACTTTTATTAAAACATTAAATTTAATGCTGCAAATGGCCCCGAATGTCAAAGTGACAGGCGACATGATCTATAACGGGCGCAATCTGCTGAAAGAAAAGACGGATGCGGCAGAGTTAAGAAAACAGATCGGTATGGTGTTTCAAAAAGGCAATCCGTTTCCCCAGTCGATATTTGAGAATGTCGTGTACGGTCCGAGAATTCACGGCGAAAAAAATAAAAAGAAACTGCTTGAAATCGCCGAGGAATCTTTAAAGGCAGCTGCGCTCTGGGATGAAGTGAAAGACCGCCTTCACCAGCAGGCGCTTTCACTGTCAGGCGGTCAGCAGCAGCGGCTGTGCATCGCAAGGGCGCTCGCCACAAAACCGGACGTCCTTCTGATGGATGAACCGACGTCTGCTCTTGATCCCGTGTCCACGCGGAAAATAGAAGAGCTGATTTTGACATTGAAAGAAAAGTATACAATCGTCATTGTGACGCACAACATGCAGCAGGCTGCGAGGGTCTCTGATCAAACCGCGTTTTTCTATATGGGCGAACTGGTAGAGTGGGGCGATACGGGCAAAATATTTTCTCAGCCGGATCATCAAAAAACAAATGATTATATCACCGGAAAATTCGGATGAAAAAAACGGGCCCGGCCATTGACCGGGTCCGTTTTATATTGCTTATTAAAAAAGCCTGCCGGCCGTATCCATCTGAATGGACGATGCCTGCAAGCTTTTTTAGCGGGTTAATGTTTTAACGATTTTTTTAAAGCTCATATCTGAGTCGACTTTGAAATGGCCGGCGCGGATTTCTTTATGGTAGCCTGCGTCAATGACGTAATCATTAAAGTCCTTCGCTGAAGGAATAATCCCTTCTTTTTCAAGAATGGATGATACATCAGCAGTGCTCATTCCGTCTTTAATCGTCAGTTTGTATGTTACTTTTTTCTTTTTGGCGTCTGTGTTTTGGTCATTGTTTAACGATTTTTCTTTAGAATCAAGCAGTTTTTGATAGTCATCCCGGTTGACGGAGACTTTTTGCTGATCGTCGAGGTAGCTGTTTACTTCTTTTTCTGTCAATGCTGTTTTTTCGGTTTTAACGGCGGCTGCCTGGTCATGGTCAGTCAAGTAGAAGACAGCGGCGAGGACGGCCGTCGCTAAAATCATGCCTGCTGCAAAAGCCTGAATGCCCCGTTTTGTCATACGAGCACCTTCTCATTATCTTTAATAATGGTATTGACGTCCTCGACAGACACGTGCTCCGCTTTTGCGATGGCTTCCGCAGACATTCCGTTGTTATATTTTGAAATGATTTGTTTGGCGATTTTTTGGTTAATGCCGCTGCTTTTGGCTTTGCGGATCACGAGGTTGGTTTCCAGCAATTCTTCTTCAAGCACCGTCATTTTCTTTTTCAGCTTGTAAATTTCCTGCATGGCGGAAAGCTGAAGCGTTTCAAGCTCCTGTTCCACATCTTTCATCGGATCTCTTTGAGAATATGAGAATGCAATAAGCGCTATACTGACGATAAACAACGCAATAATAGCAATTTCCACGTTTCATCACCTTCTATTATTAATTTGCCCTTCTTTTTTATACCATAAAACGCCGCCATTCTAAAGGAAATAGAGAAAAAAACGGAATTTTGTCAGAAAATCTTTTTTATTCGGGGAGCAAACGGTTATTTCTCTATAGATTTCGCATCAGAAAGCCCTTTTTTGTCCTGTTTCGTCATATTTTCCCTTCATCTGACGCAAGCTCATTCAGAGGATCAGAAGCGTAAACTGATGTTTTCTGCACTTAAACAACATTTCATGTAAATCACTCTAGCATTCCGTCCATTATAGTGGTATTATATATAAGTCTGAATAAGTAAATGATATTTAGTTTGGAGGGAAAATAATGCGCGTTAATATTACTTTGGCTTGCACTGAATGTGGTGAGCGTAACTATATTTCTAAAAAGAACAAACGCAATAATCCGGACCGCGTTGAATTTAAAAAATATTGCCCACGTGATAAAAAATCTACGTTACACCGTGAAACAAAATAAGCTGTTTAAAACAGCGGAAAAAGCTGGAGCTTTCAATAAAGTTCTGGCTTTTTTGTCTTTCAGGGAGGTTTGAGAAACGTGAAAGCACAAATCAGAACCGATATCAAAGCAAAGCTTTCTGACATGACAGAAAGTGAATGGGAGAAAAAATGCCGCAGCATGCGTGAAACACTGTTTTCTTCAAAAGAATGGAAACAGGCCCGCGTGATCGCCGTTACCATCTCGACACGCCTGGAAATTCCGACACGGCCGATTATTGAACAGGCCTGGAAAGAGAAAAAACAAGTCTGTATCCCAAAATGCTTTCCGCAGACGGGAGCGATGGAGTTCCGTACATTTTCTGCGTATGATCAGCTGGAAACCGTTTATGCGGGCCTCAGTGAACCGATCGAGAGCCTGACGGAAAAAGCCGCCCAAAATGACATTGACCTTGTGATTGTGCCCGGCGTGGCTTTTGATCGGGAAGGCTTCAGAATCGGATACGGCGGAGGATATTATGATCGGTACCTGTCCGGTTATAAAGGCCGTACCGTGTCGATTCTCTTTGACTGCCAGCTGACAGACAGCATTCCCCGCATGCCCCACGATATTCCGGTCGATATGATCGTGACTGAATCTGAAACCATCGCTTAATCGCATAAAAAACTTCTTGCACCGGAATAATTCTCGCTGTTTGACAAACGATAGGGGCAGGAGGGATAAGATGAAAAAATTGTTGATCTACTCATTATGCGCCGTATCTGTTTTAGCCGTTTACCAAAACCGCTACCGTCTGATGAACAGCGTGCTCAGCCAGCCGGGGATAAGACGGTCATTCATTCATTTCTTTTTAAAAATACCGTTTATCAGAAACAAATTCATTCAGCAGGCATTTTAAACAAATCCCGTTTTTCAGCGGGATTTTTTGCATAAGAAAACCTGCCGGTAAAAAACGGCAGGTTTTCTCGTATTGTCAGCTTTTTTTCAGGAAACCGAGCAGAATTGAGACCATCGGAGAAATGTACAGGAAAAAGGCAAACGGCAGGTAGTCGATGACGGAAACCCCTAAAGCGCTTGCCATAAAAGCGCCGCTTACTCCCCAGGGAATCAGCGGGTTGATCAATGTTCCGCCGTCCTCAAGCGACCGCGCGAGGTGAATCCGCTTAATGCTGAGCCTGTCATATAAAGGTTTATAAGATTGACCCGGAATTAAAATCGACAAGTACTGCTCACCTGTCGCAAGGTTTACGCCTATACTTGAGAAGACGGTCGCCATGACAAGACGTCCTTTCGTATGCACGCCTTTTATCAATCCTTGAAGCAGCGCCGCGATCAGGCCCGTTTTTTCCATCAGGCCGCCGAGCGCAAAGGCGATCATGATCAGAGAGACTGATCCCATCATCGATTGGAGCCCGCCTCTGTTGATAATGCTGGCCACAGCCTGGTCGCCGGTTTTAAACGCCGTCCCGCTTTGCAGGGCGGATATAAATCCTTGAATGCTGCTGTCAGGAATAAAAACAGCAGTCAGAAGCCCTGCGGAAATAATACCGGCGGTAAGCACCGGAATCACGGAAACCCGTCTCACAGCTAAAATGATCACCAACAGAGGTGAAAGAAGCGACCAAGGCGTAACGTGCACGGCCTCTTTCATTCCGGAAATGACAGCCTCAATATTTTGCGTTGAAGCGGCATTTATTGAAACCGATGAACCGAGAATATAAAAAAGAACAATCGTGATCAGCAGTGCCGGAACGGTAGTGCCCATCATATGGCGAATATGCTTAAAAATCGGAATTTCGCCGATTCCGGCGGCAAAATTCGTCGTGTCGGACATCGGTGACATTTTATCACCGAAACAAGCCCCGCAAATGACTGCTCCCGCCGTCCATTCGAGCGGAACTCCCGCCGCGCTTGCTACCCCTAACAGCGCGACGCCGATTGTACTGACAGTTGTCAGACTTGAGCCGACAAGCGTGCTGATGATCATGCAGGAAAATAATGCGGTCAAAAGCAGCTGACTCGGCTGTATAATTGACAAAGCGTAAACGGTGACGGTGGGAATGGCGCCGCTGTACATCCAGGCGCCGATCAGCATACCGATCAAAGCCAGCACGATAATCGGCTGCACACCGTTTTTTAGTCCGCTGACAATTCCTTTTTCAAGACTGTCCCACGAGAAACCGAGCCACAAACCTGCCAAAGACAGAATAATGACGCAAAAGAACAGCGGCATATGCGGCTCTGTATGAAAGAAAAACAGGCAGGACATAATGACTGCTAACATCAAGACAAATAAACTGATGGCTGAGATGAACGTCAGCCTTTTTTCTTGTTTCAAAACAACACCCCATCAAACTTTAATCCTTTTGTGCTTTTGGGCACGAAAGTATTGTAACAGAAAAACGCTTAAATGAGTGTTTTTTTACAATTGTGAATATACAATTTATGAAAATAATACAAGGATATTTTCTCCAATCGTTTTTTGCTTGACGCCCGGATCAGTGATGAAATACGCTTATACTAAGAAGAATAGAAATGGTGAAGCAGATGAATTCATTTTATGACGTGCAGCAGCTGTTTAAGTCATTCGGACATATCGTTTATTTCGGTGACAGACAAGCCGAGATTGACTTTATGAAAGATGAATTAAAGGAAATGTACTTGTCAAACGTGATTGAAAGAGAATTATGGCAAAAAGCCGCCGGAGTTCTTCAGAGAGAATCGGAGCGGATCAAAGGCAGATAACAAAGCAGGATTTTAATAAGAAAAGGAGATTATTATGGAAGATACATGGTTTGCGGGGATTGATCTTGGCGGGACAACCATCAAGCTGGCCTTCATCAACATGTACGGTGAAATTCAGCATAAATGGGAAGTTCCGACCGATAAATCAGGAAACACAATTACGGTCACGATCGCCAAAGCGCTTGATCAGAAGCTGGAAGAACTGAACAAGCCGAAACGGATCGTAAAATGGATCGGAATGGGAGCGCCCGGCCCTGTGGAAATGGCGACGGGAATGGTCTATGAGACGACAAATATGGGGTGGAAAAACTATCCGCTGAAAGACCATCTCGAGGCGGAAACGGGTATTCCGGCCGTCATTGAAAACGATGCCAATATCGCTGCGCTCGGAGAAATGTGGAAGGGTGCAGGTGACGGGGCCAAAGATGTCATTTTAGTGACGCTCGGAACCGGAGTCGGCGGAGGCATCATCGCCAACGGAGAAATCGTTCACGGTAAAAACGGGGCCGGCGGAGAAATCGGTCATATTTGCAGTATTCCGGAAGGAGGAGCTCCGTGCAACTGCGGAAAATCCGGCTGCATCGAAACGATTGCGTCCGCAACAGGCATCGTCCGCATCGCGAAAGAAAAGCTTGCGGCGGTTTCCGGCTCTTCGCTCTTACAAGTGGATGATCTGACGGCACGTGACGTGTTCGAAGCGGCTAAACAGCAGGATAAGACAGCGCTTGAAGTCGTCGATTATGTCGCAAAACATTTAGGCCTCGTGCTCGGAAATCTGGCAAGCGCCATGAACCCGACGAAAATCGTGCTCGGCGGAGGGGTCTCTAAAGCGGGTGAAATCCTGCGGTCAAAAGTGGAAGAGACTTTCAAAATCACCGCGTTCCCCCGTTCTGCGGAAGCGGCCGATATTTCGATTGCGGCACTTGGAAATGACGCCGGAGTCATCGGCGGGGCGTGGATTGCCAAAAATGAATGGCTCAAACATCAAAATTGTTGAAGAAAGTCTGCCTGCCCATATCGCGGGCGGCTTTCTTTTTTTATCTCCCCTGTCATATAGTTTTTAAAAAAGGGGGATGAACATGGCGGGAATTCGTGTCAAACCTGAATTGAAACAGCATATGAAAGATATTGCAAAGGTGCTTTCAATTGATGAAAAACTGTTGAAAGCCGCTGATAAAACGGCGGAAAACGATGAATTATTTTGTCCCGGCTTTGCCGTGAGCGGGCAGTCAGAGGGTCCGCCGCTTGAGACGCTGAGCGGGCTTTCGCGATACATCCGGCGCTGTGAAAGGATTCTTTCCGCTGATCAATGGGTGAAGGAAGAAAAGGTGTACGGCTCCGCATCGGTTTATGAAGAAATTGAGAAAATAACGGATGTCTTTCCGTTTGTCACGTGCCGTAAAATCGGCAGTTCCGTATTGGGAAAGCCGCTATATGAGCTGAAAATAGGTGCGGATACGGTCGAAAGAAAAGTCCATGTAAACGCCTCATTTCATGCCAATGAATGGATCACCACCTCGGTCGCGCTTAAATGGTGTAAAGAATATTGCGCGGCATTATGCGAAAATAAAACCGTTTTCGGGCACTCTGCGCTTGATATATTCAGCCGGACATCATTGTCATTCGTTCCGCTCGTAAATCCCGACGGTGTTGATCTCGTACTTTACGGATGTGAAGATTTATCAGAAAAAAATGAATTTCTCAACGAATTAAATGAGCACCGCCCGGATTTCTGCGAATGGAAGGCGAATATAAACGGTGTGGATTTAAATAAACATTTTCCATCCAATTGGGATATTGAACAAAGGCGCAAACCGAAAGCCCCTTCATACCGTGATTTTCCGGGGGCGGCGGCGCTCACTGAACCGGAGGCGCAGGCGATGCACCGGCTGATAACGGAACAGCCGCCTGACCGGCTGGTCGCGCTTCATACGCAGGGAGAAGAGATTTATTGGGGATACGAAGGATGTGAACCGGAGCAATCATCCCGGATGATTCGGGAGTTTGAAGCGATAAGCGGAAACCGCTATCAAGGCGTTAAAACCATTGACAGCCATGCCGGTTTTAGGGATTGGTTTATACAGCAGTATGGAAAAGAGGGCTATACCATTGAGCTCGGGAAGGGAAAAAACCCTTTGCCTTTTCATCAGTTTGCTGATATTTATCAAGCGACGGAAGGTATTTTGTGGAGGTCGCTTGTTTTTTGAGACATCTGTGAAATTTCTCATTTGTTTACATAAACAAATATGGGACAATAGAAAAGAATGGAGGGAAGGCTGGTGAGATACTTGGTTTGTGTTCTGCTGTCCGCATTCGTTCTGTGTTTAGCGGCCTGTGAACCATCTCATCAGCAGCAAGACACAGGCGTTTCGGCAAAATCGGCAGAACAGAAAATCGTTCCGCTCAGTAAAAAGGAAGCGGAGAAAACGGAAGGATGGCTGGATAACAGAACGATCCTGTATACAGCTCATCATCAGCTGATGAAATATGATCTTTTCAGCGGAAAATCCGAACGGCTCTATGAAACAAAGGGCAATATTGTCAATGTAAAGATCAGCCGGAAAAAACAGCTGATTCTCGTACAGGTGACAAGCAAAGGTCAGACTGAGCTTGTGCTTATGAACAAGCAGGGGAAAAGACTTTATCACAAAGCCTTTAACTCTTATGAGCTGGAGACGGCTTGGAATCCGTATGACCCGTATCAAATGATGATTACCGTTTTTACTGAAACATGGGACTTCACAGCCTATACGGCCGATATGAACAACGGCATTTTAAAAAAGAGTCCCGTTCAGGCCCCTTTTGTCCATTGGACCTCCACTGATGAATTCCAATATATCAAGCAAGGAAAAACGGAGGAAGAGGGTCCTTTATATTCTTATGACTTGCAGACAAAAAAAGAAAAAAGAGTGCTTCATCACGTCATCTGGGCTGATTCCCGCCCGGGCATGGCGATTGCCGTCAGACAAACGGATCAATCGGACGGAGACGGCGAGTTCCTTTTCCAAAAGCCGGCATCCGTGACACACCGCTTTCCTCTCCAAGAAAAGTATGACAGCTTTGCGCCGATGGAATATGATTACGATCAGACACACAAGCGGTTTTACATATTCAAGCCTGAAGGCCGCTCTTACAATCTGATCAGCTTTGACTTAGGAGACGAACGGGAGCGGACGGTGCTCAAAAACACGGAAATGGAGCCGATTCAGATCTCTCCGAACGGGGAATACGCTTTATACGGCTTTACGTATGACCGTCTGATTTCACTGAAAACAGGCATGACAGAACCAATCATAACAAATGAAAAAGGAGTTTGAACCAAATGGCAATTGCAGATGTGACAATCATTCCGATCGGAACAAAAACACCGAGCGTCAGTGAGTATGTAGCGGATGTGCAAAACATTTTGGAGGGTTACAAAGCTGCCGGCAAAATCAAATTTCAGCTCACGCCGATGAACACGTTGATTGAAGGTGAGCTGAGCGACTTATTCGCAGTCATTCAGGACATTCACGAAGCCCCGTTCCAAAAAGGGCTGCACAGAGTGGCGACAAATATCCGCATTGATGACAGACGTGATAAAGAAACGACGCTGGAGAGCAAAATCAAAAGTGTCAGCAAACATTTGCAGCAATAAAAAATAAGCCTGTATCCATTGGATACAGGCTTTTAATGTGCAGTCGGATAGCCGCTGGTTACAACGGTCATTACGGTAAACCAGCCAAACACGCCCAGCGTGGCGGCGGCTAACAAAAATCCCAGGATATTTCTCTGTCTGACAGCCCGCAGGACTCCTAATACAGCTAATAATGCGACAAGGCCGAAGATTACAACAAGTAACATCATGCTCCTCCTTTGTCATTGGAACCTGAAAATCTTTCCATTTCATTTTAACCGTTTTCATTTTGTTTGTCGATAGCGTTTTCCCGGACGCATTCATTGAATCTTCCGCAGAAAACCTTCATAATAAGGGCATATACATAAAGAGGTGATGAAAGTGAAATGGAGACGAATGCCGGCCGGTCCGATTCAGGCAAACGCGTATTTTCTTGTCAGTGAGGATCAGTCCTGTCTTATTTTTGATCCGGGCGGGGAAGCGGACAAAATCAACAATTACATAAAAGAAAACAATCTGAAGCCGCTGGCCATCTTACTGACGCACGCTCATTTTGACCATATCGGCGCGCTTGATGAAGTAAGAGACAGATGGGATGTTCCAGTATATCTTCACAAAAATGAAGAAAAGTGGCTGGAGGACTCTTCCTTAAACGGATCAGGCATATTGCGGGGCATCGCCGTAACGGCACGGCCCGCCGAACGGCTGATTGAAGGCGACGGCATATTGGACATCGGACCTTTCCATTTGGAGACATTGTTTACGCCGGGACATTCACCGGGAAGCGTTTCTTATTATGTGAAGGACGCTGATCTGGTGATTTCAGGTGATGTGCTTTTTCAGGGAGGCATCGGCCGAACAGATTTACACGGCGGAAGTCAGGACGTATTGCTTGATTCCATTCATCAAAAACTGCTCACGCTTCCCGGACATACACTTGTATTAAGCGGGCACGGGCCGGAAACGGATATCCAGACAGAGCAGGAGCGAAACCCGTTTATCAATGGTTTTTCACTGTAAATGAAAAAAGACAGACCATAATGGTCTGTCTTTTTCTGTCAGTGGGTTCCGCCGCCCGGTGTCATAATAAAAATAGAGTAATATGTAAATCCGGCGAAAAATACGGTTAAGTAAGCTCCGAAAATATAAATATACATCCGCTCAGTCAGATTCAAATAAGAAAGAAATACGAAAAAGATCGTCTGTCCAAAAAACAAAAGAGAAGCGTCTTTCATGCCCCCTAAAAAAAACATGACTGCAAATATCCCCGTCCAAAATCCTAACACCCGGAACATGCGATTCATTCCTTATCCCCTCCCGAGAGTCTATCTGAAGTTTATTATAATAGATCGGCACTCAAAATGTAAACATTTTCATGATTATATTTATTGTGGAATTTATGTCTTTCCCTGTGTTTTATATCTTATGCCGCTCTCTGAAAAAGATCCGAAAAATCTTTTTGAAATATGTTTAATGAAAAAAAGTTCAGGGTACTTATGTTAACAAAGAGACGGATTATCCGAGGGAGGAATTTTTAAAAATGAAAGAACTTATTTTTTATTCATACCCGAGCTGCACATCATGCCGAAAAACGAAACATTGGTTAAAAGCCCACAATGTTGACTTTCAAGAGCGCCATCTATTCCGGGAGACACCGACAATTGATGAATTGAAGCAGATCCTATCATTAACGACCGAAGGAATTGATGAAATATTGGCGACGAGAAGCCAAACATTTAAAAACCTCAACCTGAACATTGAAGAAATGACTGTAAATGAAGTGCTGAAGCTTTTGACTGAGAAGCCGAAACTGCTGCGGCGTCCGATTCTGATCGATCGCAATAAGCTCGTTATCGGATACAATCCAGGAGAACTGATGAAGCTGACGAAGAAAAAAACGGTACATCAATCTGTATCATAAGAGAAAAACGAAGATCCGCTGATCAAAATTAATCAGCTAATCTTCGTTTTTTGCGGTTGCTGGACTGGGCTAGCTGGATTCGAACCAACGATCACGGAGTCAAAGTCCATTGCCTTACCGCTTGGCTATAGCCCATCGGATGTAATTACAGTATGTGCGTCAGGCGCCGATTTATACATACAAAGGAATTTGAATGGAGGAGACCCCGTGAAACATTTGAATGAAACATTATCTCGAACCTTAATTGAAGAATCAGGTGAAATCACACGCCAGTGGCTGCTCATACCAAAATCGGGGCGGCCTTCAGATGATCAGAAAGCGGAAATGCAGCACCGTCTGTTAATTGAAATCGTTGCCGGCATTTTATCGGAAAAAGACGGCGGGGAAGAGGAGCTGACAAAGTGGGCGCTTCAGTTCGCAAGGGACCGGGCCGTCCATGAAGTACCGGTCTATGAAAGCGTCACGAGCTTTAAAGAATTCCGGAGATTGGTCTGGAACCGCATACAGACATGCTGTGAAACGATGTCTGAGAAGCCTGGGGCGAATGCGGTATTCCAATGGGGAGAGAAGCTGAACAAAGCAATTGACCATATGATTGAAGTATTTACAGAGGAATATTATAAAGTGACGGTTACACAATTAAACGCCCAAAAAGAAATGATTAACGAACTAAGCGCGCCGATTATGCCGATTGCCGACGGTATTGGAATTTTGCCGCTCGTCGGCGAAATTGACACCTACCGGGCAAAAATGATTTTGGAATCGGTGCTTGATCAATGTTCTTCACTCCGTCTTTCTTATTTATTTTTAGATATATCAGGTGTGCCGATTGTGGATACGATGGTCGCTTATCAGATTTTTAAAGTGATTGACAGCACAAAACTTCTTGGCATAGAAACGACAATCTCAGGCATCAGGCCGGAAATCGCGCAGACCGTCGTGAAGCTCGGCATCGATTTTTCTCAGGTGAAAACGGAGCAGAGTCTGGCGAAAGCACTGGCAAAAAACGGATTTATCGTAAAAGAATCATTAAGATGATAAAAAGCTGAATGGCCGGGAGGGATTTCTCCCTCAGCTATTCAGCTTTGTCAGCTTCAATCGTAATGATATGATGGCTGTCGATTTCTTTTACCGTAAATGTGTAGCCTTCAAAATCAATGGTGCTCCCGGGCTTCGCGTCAATATGCTGAGTAAGAAACCAGCCCCCGAGTGTATCGACTTGATCAGCCGTAATCTCTGTTCCGAGTACATCATTGACGTCACTGATCAGCAATTTGGCGTTCAGGAGATAGCGGTTCTTCCCAAGCTTTTGAACGGAAGGTGTTTCGTCCGTATCAAATTCGTCGCGGATTTCGCCGACGATCTCTTCAATGATATCTTCCGCCGTTACTAATCCCGCGGTTCCGCCGTACTCATCAATGAGAATGGCCATATGGGCGTGTTCCCGCTGCATTTTAACGAATAATTGATAAATCGGAATCGTCTCAATCACGTGGATCGCCGGCTGGATGTAAGGGCTGAGTTCGTGTTTTGTAAACGCCGCTCCTTCTGACAGGAATCTGAATAAAACTTCTTTTATATTGATGATGCCGACTACATGATCTTTATCTCCTTTTACTACGGGATACCGGGTATATTTATTTGTTTTGATAATGTCCCGGAGGATATGTCCCGATCCGCTGTCTAACGGCAGGCTCACCATTTCATTCCGGGGCACCATAATTTCTTTGGCAGTGCGCTTATCAAATGTAAAAATGTTATTTACGTAATGGAGCTCGCTTTTTTTGATCATGCCGCTTCGATAGCTTTCGGCAAGGAGCACCCGCAATTCCTCTTCCGTATAAGCCATTTCATGTTCGGAAGCAGGCTTCAAGCCGAACATGGCTGTAATCAGGCGGGCGGAATGATTGAGCAGCCAGATGAACGGAAACATTAACTTATAAAACAAAATCATCGGTCTGGCAGACAAAAGTGTAATCCGCTCGGCTTTTTGGATAGCAAAACTTTTCGGGGCGAGTTCGCCGATGACGACATTCACATATGTAACCAGCAGAAAGGCGATGATCAATGACAGGACTTGGGCAACCGCTTCGTGAACTCCGGTCTTTAAAAATAACGGCTGAAGCATTGCTTTGACTGTCGGTTCACCCAGCCAGCCGATTCCCAAAGCGGTGACGGTGATACCCAATTGGCACGCCGATAAATATTCATCAAGGTGTGTAATGACATGCTTGGCTCCTTTTGCTCCTTTTACATCTTCCTCAATGAGCTGATTAATGCGGGAGCGCCTAGCTTTAACGATTGAAAACTCTATGGCGACAAAACACGCCGTTAATAAAATAAATAGTACGATGGCAGATAGTTTGATGATATACAATGTAACGCCTTCCGCGAAGGAAGGCTTGCACCTCCCTTTTTTCGGAATAATACCACTGTAGAAAGCTGCTCAAACATCGAACCTGGTTTAGCCTGCTTCATTTACGGTAATAAAACAAGAAAGCGATACTGGAGGATGACAAGAGATGAAGGTACATTCGGGAGCGGACTGGCTGTGGTACCAGCTCGGTCCGCATGAAAAAACGGAAGCGAAAAAAATGATCCATCACAATCACTGGCCGCAATGCGAAAAGTGGTTTGAACATGAAAATCATATAAACTTTCTGCGCTCAGATACAAATGATCAGAATAATGAAGCGGTTTTCGGTTCTTTAATCTATCATCAAGGATTAGATGATGAAAAAAACCATACCGTATTTCACTTTTATATTACGAGAGAATTCTTTTTTACAATTAATTTTGATTTTTCGCTGCTGCGCGGTGTAAAAGAAAAGCATGCCACACAGCAGATTCAAACCTGTGAAAATCCGATTGAAGGCTTTTTTGTTCTGCTGGGAGAGCTGATGAATTCATATCTGATCGGACTGGATGAATTTGAAGTCAAGCAGCGGACGCTGAAATGGCAGATTCATGATGACAACAGCAAAGGAATCTTGGAAAATGTGCATAAACTGCGCCATGAGCTGTTCATTTGGAAAGGCCTTACACTGGGGGCTAAAAAAGTGGAAATGGCTTTAAAAGAAGCTTTTCTCCCGAAAAATGACAGGCAGAAAGATTACCTCAGAGCTCATCAAAAGATGGAAAGAGGAATTACATATATCAATGAGTTTGATCAGGAATTGAGCAATCTGCTGCACGCCGAGGAAGTCATTACCTCCCAAAGAGGAAATGAAATTGTGAAAGCCTTGACGATCTTTACAACTCTCTTTACACCGATGACGGCGCTTGGAGCTCTCTGGGGGATGAACTTTGATAACATGCCGGAGCTTCATTGGAAATATGCGTATATTTGTTCCATCGTGCTCATTATTGTATCAACCCTGCTGATTTATATTTATCTGCGGCAGAAAGGCTGGACAGGGGACATTTTGAGGGAGCATCAAAAAAAATATTTGCGGAAAGAAAAGAAACGCTAAGAAGAGCAGGCAAACGCCTGCTTTTTTTGATGGCTGGCTGAAAATGGCCGAATGGTTCCCGATTTCATTCGGTAAATCAAAGTCAGGGGGCTTATTTTTTATTTTTTTGCGTTTTACACACTGTAAAACGCATAATCTCTCCTTTGCCGGCTTTTGTGTATCTGATTTACAATACGTGCGGAAGGAGGGAAGTCTTGTGAAAAATATTGAAACATACAGCAGGAACATCATAAACGAGGCCTATACGGCAAGGGCTTCAGATATACACATTGTGCCGAGAGAAAAGGATGCTTTCATTCATTTTCGCATCGGCCATGCTCTTGTGAAAAAAAGAGTCTTAAAAAAAGAGGAATGCGTAAGGCTTATTTCTCATTTTAAGTTTTTATCGGCCATGGATATAGGAGAAAGACGTAAGCCGCAAAACGGGTCATTGTCTCTGCCGCTTCCGACGGAAACCGTTCATTTGAGAATGTCAACCTTGCCGACAATGAATGATGAAAGTCTTGTCATCAGGCTTTTGCCTAAGCGGCAGATTCCCCCTCTGGATAAATTGTCCTTATTTCGGGGGGCGGGCGCCGCATTATTGTCCTTTCTGAAGCATTCGCACGGCCTGCTTCTGTTTACCGGCCCCACCGGATCTGGAAAAACGACCACTCTTTACTCGCTTGTCAACTATGCAAAAAGGCATTTCAACCGGCGTATTGTCACGCTTGAAGACCCCGTAGAAACAAGAGATGAGGATGTGCTGCAAGTTCAGGTGAATGAAAAAGCCGGAGTCACATATTCCGCCGGTTTAAAAGCGATTTTAAGACATGATCCCGATATGATCATCTTAGGGGAAATCAGAGATGCCGAGACGGCTGAAATCGCTGTCCGCGCGGCCATGACGGGACACCTCGTTCTTTCAAGCCTGCATACAAGAGATGCTAAGGGCGCCATATACAGGCTGCTGGAGTTCGGCGTGAACATGACAGAAATTGAACAAACCGTCATTGCCATTGCCGCTCAGCGTCTGGTTGATTTAACATGTCCGTTCTGCAAAGAGGAAAACTGTTCTGTGTACTGCCGGATGTACAGGGAGACACGCCGTGCGGGCATTTATGAACTGCTCTACGGGAAAAACCTCACCCAATGCTTTCAGGAAGCAAAGGGAGAGCACGCCAATTTTCAATATCAGACGCTCCGCAGGCTGATCAGAAAAGGAATCGCGCTCGGCTATGTCACGACCGACAATTACGATCGGTGGGTGTATCATGAAGCGGATTAAACGAACCTGGCCGTTGAAGGATCAAGCGGCTTTTTTGAAAAGGCTCGGTGAAATGACGGAAAAAGGATACAGTCTTATTGAAGGGCTCAGACTGCTGAAACTCCAGCTGCATAAACGTCAGCTTGCAGAGCTGACGGACGGAATCCGCCGGCTGAGGGAAGGTGATGCGTTTTACCAAGTGCTTGAGGCACTGTCTTTTCATAAAGAAGCCGTCTCTATCTGCTATTTCGCTGAGAAACACGGGGAATTGCCGGGGGCGATGAAACAAAGCGGCGACTTGTTACAGAGAAAGCTCATGCAGACGAATCAAATCAAAAAAATGCTCCGGTATCCGATGTTTTTAATATCTTCCGTCTGTGTCATGTTTTATATCCTGCAAAGTTTAATTATTCCGCAGTTTTCTGGGATTTATCAATCAATGAATATGAATACATCCGGTACGACTGCTTTCATCTTTGCGTTTTTTCGGCATTTACATGAAGCCTGCGCACTGGCGCTGTCCGCCGCTTTCTGCTTGTTTTTGTACGTTTGGTTCTTATGTAAGAAAAAATCCCCGCAAGATAAAATGCTGATTGTTGTGAAAATACCCCTCTTAGGAAAAGCGGCCGTTCTTTTTAACAGCTACTTTTTCTCTTTACAGCTCAGCAGTCTTCTGAAATCCGGCCTTTCTATCTATGACAGCTTAACAGCTTTTAAAGAACAATCTTTTCTGCCTTTTTATCGTGAAGAAGCAGAGATGCTCATTACACGTCTGAAAGCCGGAGAAACCATAGAGTCCGCTCTTTCCGGGCATCCGTGTTATGAAAAAGATCTTGCGGCTGCAGTCAGCCACGGACAGGCAAACGGTCTGCTTCACCGCGAACTTTATACGTACAGCCAGTTTATGATGGAGCGTCTTGAACAAAACGCGGCGAAGTATACCGGCATTCTCCAGCCTGTCATTTACGGTGTTGTGGCCGGTATGATTTTAATTGTCTACATGTCAATGCTGATGCCGATGTACCAGATGATGAACCAAATGTAAGGGAGTGCTTCGTCTGAAAAATCAAGATGGATTTACTTTAATTGAAATGCTGATTGTTTTATTTATCGTTTCCATTCTGCTTTTAATTACCATTCCTAACGTTACAAAACATAATCAAAGCATTCAGCATAAAGGCTGTGAAGGACTGCAGAATATGGTGAAAGCCCAAGTGACGGCGTACGAAATCGATCATGAAGGTAAAATGCCGGATATGAACGATTTACAATCAGAGGGGTATATCAAAAAGAATACAGCCTGCCCGAATGGTAAACAGATCTTAATTAGTGGCGGAGAAGTTACTGTTGAACAATAACAGGCGGACAGAAAATGGGTTTACCCTTCTTGAAAGCCTGATTGTGTTAAGCCTGGCGTCCGTCCTGCTGACGGTTTTGTTCACGACGGTTCCGCCGGTCTGCACCCACCTTGCCATGCGGCAAAAAACAGAACAGCTCCAAAAAGATATTCAGCTTGCTCAGGAAACGGCTATCGCAGAACATAAAAGAACAAAAATCACTTTTCTTCCAAAAGAGCATAAATACAAACTGCAGTCAGGCGGAAGGATTGTCGAGCGTTCTTTTGATTCGCTTCATATTACACTTGTGACTTTACCGGAGAGCCTTGAATTTAACGAAAAAGGCCATCCGAATTCGGGAGGAAAGATTCAATTGAAGAGCGCCGGGTTCACCTATGAGATCACAGTTTACTTAGGGAGCGGAAATGTCCATGCTAAACGGAAATAAGGGGTTCTCTACTATTGAAACACTATCAGCAATGGCCATTTGGCTGTTCCTTATGACGTCTATCATTCCGGTCTGGACGGACATGCTGACAGATGGTCTGAAAATAGAAGATCGCCAGGAAGCGTACCAGCTTCTTCAGAAACATATCAGCACTTATATGATGACCGGAAAAAAGCCGCCGTCTCCCGGTGTGAAGTGGAAGGAGGATGGTGAGTATTACAAAGTGTGTGCGGCTGACCGCAGCGAAAAAGAAATGTGCCTCAGTATTCTCAAAACAGACTGGCTTTACGCTTCTTAATGTTTTGTTCTCCTTAGCAGTCTGTCTTTTCCTATCAGGAACCCTGGGCCCGATTTTACATCTGTTTTTATCAAACCGGGCCGATAACGGCGGATTAGACGGCCGGGAGCATCAAATTGCCGTTCAGCAGATCATGAACGAATGTAAACAGGCCGAGACTGTGAAGCCGGCGGACGGCGGACGGGCGTTAGCATGCCGGAAAACAGGAGGCGAAGAAGTGCGTTTTGAAATTTATCATAAGATGATAAGGAAAAGAGTAAACGGAAAAGGCCACGTGCCGATCCTGCAAAACGCGGCATCATTAACGGCTGATGTGAAAAACGGCCTGATCTTATTAGAGATATCAAGCGTTGCAGGTAAAAAGAATCAGTCGGTTATTCCGGTTTACAGCTCTTTTAAAGGTGATTAAATGTACAAATCTGACGGTTTTATATATCCCGCGGTTCTGTTTGTTTCTGCCGCAGTTTTACTTGTCATCAGCTATACTTCATCTGATTTCATCACCCGAAAAACATTTGCAAAAGAGGCAGGGGAGTACTGGATCGGAGAGAACCTGCTCCAAAACGGCGCGCTGCTGTCAAGCCGCCATATGGCACAGGGAAAAAAGGCCCGAACTGGTACACAGCGTTTTCCGTATGGCACCGTTTCTTTTCACATCACCGGGAGTGATCGCCGCGAAACGGTTCAGGTTACAATTCAGGCGGAAACCACGACAGGTACGAGACGGGAGGCTCACCTTTTGTTCGATCAGAAGAAGAAACAGCTGATTCAATGGACGGAAGTATAAAAAAGAGGCGGCGGGACAACACTTCATAGTAAAGACAGCACTATGAGGTGAGAGCCGTGAAAACAAATGATTATGTAAAATATATGACTGAGCAATTCGTTAAATATTTCGATACACCGAAACAGGAACGGAAAGAGCGAAAAGAAGTGCGGAAAGAAAAGAAAGTGCCGGCTTCTCAGCACTGGTTCGGAATATTGCCGTACAGTTTTAAGCTGTGGATGCAGCGGAAAAAATAAAGTTGAATCACACGAAAGGTCCTCCTGATACAGGAGGGCCTTATTGGTATTCCTCAATGACAGCAATTTTATTTACCTTTTGGCTGTAGGGATTAAAAGAAATCGTAACAAACACGCCAAATTCTTTTGCGCCATCCCGCAATGTCAAGTGGTATTGCTTGACTGCTTCGTCCGTTCTTTTCCGATCCCACACCTTTTGAATAAATAACGTTTGGGCGAGCGGATATCTTTTTTTAGCTTCTTTTTCTGCTAACTTTTCCCATTTCGATTGATGGTGAACAGCATAATAAGGCACCGTTTCCGCCTGAGCTGTTCCTGAAACCCCGAAAACAAGAAGAGAAAGGCAAATCAGACTTTGTTTGATCATCATTCTTCGTCCTTTCGCTGTATATACTTTCCATTTTGTGCTAGGCACCTCGTTATTTTCTCACGTTTTATTAGAAAAAATTCCAAAAAAGTGTGTAATTTGAAGCAAAACGATGTTTTTGAAAGATACCATTCTCAAAAACGAACAATTTGACCGAATTTGACATTTTTCAAGACGATAATCCTTGATTATACTTTGTTCATACAGTTCTTTAAAGAGAACGGTTGTCATATTTATTAACAGTTTTACAGGGGGTAAGGCATGTTCCGATTGTTGCGAATGGAAAAAAAGGGCAAGGTGAGATGGCGGATGATGCTATTTTTACGGCTTTCGTTCATTTTTTGCCTGTCCGTGACGATATGTGCTCAGTTCACAGGTGATACAAGTTCCTCCTTCAATGATGTGAAAAGCTTCAGTCTCCCGGTTCAAACGTGCGGAGATTTTCAATATACGGATGACGATTGCCGTTATGACGAACGCTGGGATCAAAGTGATTTACATATAACAAATCAAACTGATACGTCAGGCACCGTGTGTGCGCCGCTTCAACTCTATGCCGAGCTGGAGAATAAGGGAAAAGAGCGGACTGTTTCTGACTGGAAATGGGAGCTCCATAAAATCGCTTCTCAGCAGCAGCCTTTACGAAACGGCAATGTTGTGGATAAAGGGCTTATTACTGATAAAAAAAGCAAAACGATTTATAAAATTGAGTCAAAGCGGTCTTTGAAGCCGGGCATATACGCATTCAAGGTTTACAAGCCTGAAGGGTATCCGGCGGACGAAGAAAAATTTGAGTGGTCAAAACCAATGAAACTCGTCAAATGCCGGGAACAGGCGACCGTTTCCGATCTAAAGAAAACGGAGAAAGAGCCGGCAGAGCCGGTAAAAGAAAGCGGGGAAGAACATGAAAAAAACGCTGAAACTGATCAGTAATATTTTGTATGCCGTCATCTTCAGCTTGATTATTGTGCTGACGTTAACGGTGATTTCGACCCGGGCTTCCGGGGGTGAGCCGGCCATCTTCGGCTATACGCTGAAATCCGTGCTGTCGGGTTCAATGGACCCGGAATTTAAGACGGGTTCGCTCATAGCGGTAAAGAAAATTTCTGACGTGAATGACTTAAAAAAAGGGGATGTGATCACCTTTACGCAAGATGACGGAACAGCCGTCACACACAGAATAATCGGGATCACAAAAAAGGACGGGAACCTGCTGTTTGAGACAAAAGGGGACCATAATGCCGCCCCGGATGCCGCACCCGTTCAAGCTGAAAAAGTGGCGGCCCAGTATACGGGATATCAGCTTCCGTATGCCGGATATGTCATACATTTGGCCAGCCAGCCGATCGGAACGGCGATTCTGTTAATCGTTCCCGGCGTCATGCTTTTGATTTACTCCATAACAGTCATTGTCAGCGCCCTCCGCGATATTGAGCGGAAAACGAAAGCGCTGGAAGAACATGCGAAAAAGGGAACCATCTCTACATGAATACGGTTGCAACCTGGCGACAGGATTTGATAACAAAACTAAAAAGTAAGGGGAGAGTACAAACATGGGTATGAAAAAGAAATTAAGCTTGGGCGTTGCCTCAGCCGCACTCGGTTTAGCATTAGTAGGAGGAGGCACATGGGCCGCATTTAATGATGTGAAGTCGACAGACGCTACATTTGCGTCAGGAACACTTGATTTATCGGCTAAAGAACAATCAGCAAACGTCAATTTGTCAAACTTAAAACCAGGCGATAAATTGACGAAAGATTTCGAATTCAGAAACAACGGTTCACTTGCCATTAAAGAAGTACTGATGGCTTTGAATTTTACTGACTTTAAAGGTGCGAAGAAAGGAAATGAATCTGCGGAGGATTTCCTCAGTCAGTTTGAAATTACGGTTCTGACAGTCGGTAAAGAAGGGGGCAACGGCTATCCTAAAAATATCATTTTGAAGGCGGCCAGCCTGAAAGACTTATACTTAATGTCAACAAAACAGGATAAAGCAGCTGCCGAAGCGATCAGCAAGCACATTGATCCGAAATTCTTGAGTGAGAGCGGAAAAGTCAATGTAGCAACCATTAACGGCAAAACAGCTCCTGAGTACGACGGAGTTCCGAAAACGCCTGCTGATTATGATCAGGTGAGAATGGAAATCAAATTTAAAAATGACACCGCTAAAACTGCGGACGGATTAAGTGTGCAAAACAAGTTCCAGGGGAATGCGATTTCTCTTCAATTCTCTTTTGAAGCAACGCAATGGAACGGCTTGACCATTACGAAAGATCATACGGATAAAGACGGTTACGTCAAGGAAAATGAAAAGGCTCACAGTGAGGATAAAAACTAATCCGAAAGTCGGACAGTTAAAAGAGGAGTTGTGCACATATGGCGGCACTACTCCTCTTTTTGCGCTTTTCTCCATTTTTGATAATCTAAAAATTCACGAAATTGTTTTTTTGATACCCCGGATGTCATTGCATCGCGAACTAATTTCTCCCATTCACTATCTAATTGACCATCGTATTCGGTTTCATGTTTTTCATCAAGTAAAGTATGAACCGAGACGTCCAGAACAGCGGAGACTTTTTCGAGAAATTGAATGGAGGGGTTCGTCTGTAAATTTCGTTCTATTGAGCTTAAATAAGACTTCGCTACCCCAGCTTTTTCAGCTAGTTCTGATAGTGAGTAGCCTTTTTCTTTTCGGTATTGTTTAATACGCTGGCCAATCAATGTCATCACCTTCCTTGTGATATTATAGCACATTCAGAAAGGATTTACGGTATGACTTCTGGCTGCCTGGATATGTTGAGAAGACTTTTTATTCGAAAGCAGGTATTTGCGTATTTCTTCTAGGCTGATATTTGCTTTTTGGGCTTCTAATATCAGCTCAACCCATTCCTTATCTAATTGCGAAAATTCCATTTTTGCATTTTTCATGCATTTTCTCCTCCTAAAATACTTGTTTATGTATTTCAGCCAATCCGCCCATGACCTTATCTTTACATGTCTGGAAGTGATTCATCGCATGCGAAACGCCAGAAATTTTTTCTATATACTTTTATTATAATATAGAATTTCCAGAAAAAACGGGAAAGGTGTCGAATGGATAACGCTTATCCAGAAAAATTACTTTGCAGGAAAAATAAACCGCCGTTTTCGATCTGAATGTGAATTTTCGGCTGATATAAGGCTTTCAGCGCTTGTTTTTCCAAATGGTATTCCTCAGGTTTTTCCTCTGTCTGCTCATAAAACTGATCGAGCAGCCTGAGGTCCTTTTTCCATCTGGCGATCGCGCTGTCAGCCCAGTCTGACGGCTCTTTGGCGGCAGCGTCTTTTAAGTAATGCTCCATCCTTTTAATCCCGCTTTCCGGCTTAATCATCGGCGATATGGTAAAGCAATAGTCTGATATTTGCGAGGTCAGCGGAAGCGGTGCAAGCTTCTGCTGAAACCCTTCTATAATGGTTCCAGAAACAAGATGCAGGCCTAAAGACAAAAGTCTGTCTTTTTTCATGTCGGATTGGTATGAAATCACTACATTTAATCCAAGCCAGGGCTGAAGCGGAACTCTGGCTCCGGCTGATACAATTTTCTCATATATTCTTGTAAATCTCCCATTTTGTTTAACTGCTTGAAAGATTTGAAAGAGGCGCGGGGCTCCAAAGTAAATAAATTCGCCGTCCATATCCTCCGGAGCCGTTTCTTTATCAGTGATGAACGTAATCTTCATCGGGTTCGGTTCGCCTCCCGTTTTTTCACGCCAATGCCAATAAAACGGGCGGTTCATAATTTGTTTGTCCATCTCGACCGTCAACTGAACCGTCATAAAACCCGGCCCGTGTTCTGTAATCGGACAGTGGTTCGCTTCAAAAAAGCGCAGTAAAAATTCGTGAACCTCCTGCTGTCTCATGTCGCGCTTCCTCCTTTTAGATTAAGATCCTTTTTTTCTGGCGGGCTTTTCCGTACCGTACGACAGAAAAGAGGTGAGATTGTCCATTTTGATTCTCATTTCTTCCTCTGTCAGCGAATGGCATAAAATATCATGCAAATGGTCTTCGAAATTGCTCACTTTGATTTTTGTTAAGATGTCATCTAATTCTCCGACGACATTTTCAAATAAATGAATTTTGTCATACAGAAGTTTTAAGATATGCTCTTCCACCGTATGTTTTGTCGCCATATTGTAGATATGGACATCTCTTTCCTGACCGAGTCTGTGAATCCTTCCGATTCTTTGTTCAAGCCGCATCGGGTTCCACGGGAGGTCATAATTGATTATATGGTTGCAGAATTGCAGGTTGATCCCTTCGCCTCCGGCTTCTGTAGCGATCAGCACTTGCACTTTGCCGCGGAAGAGGTCCTTCATCCAGTCTTTTTTTCCGCGTTTAAATCCGCCTCTGAACGGAACGGAGCTTATGCCGTTCTGCTGAAGGAACCATTGCAGGTAAATCTGTGTCGCCCTGTATTCAGTGAAAATAATGACTTTATCATTAATCTTTTGGATCAAGTCAACAACTTGAATTGCTTTTGAGTTTTGCGTGACTTGATTAATGCGGTCCATTAAATTAGCGATCGTCTGATCATCGAATGCGGGCGCTTGTTTGTCTTTTTGGTCAAGCATTTTTTTGAGCGTCATATACACGGCTTCCCTGCTTGAACAGCACTCTCTTTGCAGCGTCATAATGGAAAATGCGCTTGCGGGCTTTTCCGTGCCGTTTTTCAGTGCGACAATGTCATCGTAAAGCGCCTGTTCCGTCGGTGAAAAGGTGATCGGTACTGTTTCCACGTGGCGCTTCGTCCATGTAAGGCCGGTGTCGCTCCGCGTGTTGCGGATCATCACCTTATTGACGAGCTCTTTCAAATGCTCATGAGCGTCAATCCCGTCCTTCCGATTGAAGGTTTCTTGAAATCCGCTTTCGTTTCCTAAATGGCCGGGTTTTAACAGTGACACTAAATTGAAAATTTCTTCGATCCGGTTTTGAATCGGCGTCGCCGTCAGAAGCAGGCAGTATTTCTTCACAAGACTTCTCGCAAATTCATAATTTTTCGTTTTGCTGTTTTTGAGCTTGTGCGCCTCGTCAATAATGACGAGATCATACGGAATAGAAAGCACAATGTCTTTGTGAGGCGAGCGTTTGGCCGTATCAATAGAAGAAACGACGATATCGCACTGTTCCCACACATAGCTTTTCTTCTGTTCAACAGCGGGTATTAAAAACTTCTCCTGAAGCTCTTTCACCCACTGGGAAACGAGTGATGCCGGCACAAGAATCAGGATTTTTTTGGCCAGCCCGCGAATCATATATTCTTTTAAAATCAGGCCCGCTTCCACCGTTTTTCCGAGCCCCACTTCATCAGCCAAAATCGCCTTGCCGTTCATTTTTTCAACGACTTTCTGCGCGACTTCAAGCTGATGGGGAAGCGGAGTGAAATCGGGAAGGTATAAAGGAGCCCTCAAACCTTCAAATTCAGGAATGGCAAGGGTCTGCTGGACTTCAGCCGACAGTTTGTACATCTCCCAATTTGACCAGGGACCGTCCGTTTTCAGCCGCTCAGAAAACTCTCCCGGCCAGTTTGCATCAAATATGATCTCTGCTGTCATATGTAACAAAACCGCCTTTCTTTTAAAAAACTGATTTATCATCATTTTTGTTGCCGGACGTAAGTGAGGGTGGTAGGATATAAGTAATGATTTCACTAAAAGATATTGCTTTAGTATGTCCATAAAATTGGTAAATATGAGCGAATGACAGCAAGGGGAGAGACTCGGACGGAAGATGGGCGTCCGGGCGCCGAAGGAGCAAACTGCGGAGTGAATCTCTCAGGCAAAAGAACTCTTGCTCGACGCAACTCTGGAGAGTGTCTGCACTTAGAAGAAGCAGGCCACCAAAGGGGACGTCTTTATGATATGTTCATAAAGTAAACTTTCAGGTGCCGGGACAGAGAAACCTTCATTTTCATGAGGTGTTTCTCTGTCCTTTTTTATATGTTTTTACAATGCGCCAATGACTGAAGGGGGAAGATGATGCTGAAACGAACACCGCTTTATGACGTGTATAAAGAATACGGCGGAAAAACGATTGATTTTGGAGGATGGGAGCTGCCGGTTCAATTTTCTTCTATTAAAGAGGAGCATGAAGCCGTCCGCACAAAAGCGGGCTTGTTTGATGTGTCCCATATGGGGGAAGTCGAAGTATCCGGTAAAGACGCCCTGTCTTTTCTCCAAAAAATGATGACAAATGACGTTGCCGATTTAAAGCCGGGAAACGCGCTCTATACCGCCATGTGTTATCCTGACGGCGGTACGGTCGATGACTTGCTGATCTATCAGAAAAGCGAGAGCTGCTATCTGCTCGTGATTAACGCGTCTAATATTGAAAAAGACATCGCTTGGCTGACGGAACATACGGAAGGCGATGTCACGCTGACGAATCAGTCTGACGGGATTTCACTGCTTGCTGTTCAGGGGCCGAATGCTCAGTCGGTTCTTGCGAAGCTGACTGAATGTGATTTGTCCTCCTTAAAGCCGTTTACATTTATTGATAAGGCGGACGTTGCCGGACGCCAAGTCCTGCTTTCAAGAACAGGCTATACCGGTGAAGACGGGTTTGAGTTATATTGCCGCAATGAAGATGCGGTTCATCTATTTAAGGAGATACTTGCAGCGGGAGAGCATGAAGGCCTCGTTCCGTGCGGCCTCGGCGCCCGTGATACGCTGAGATTTGAAGCGAAGCTTGCTTTATACGGTCAGGAATTGACGAAAGATATTACACCGATTGAAGCCGGAATCGGATTTGCCGTGAAACACAAGAAAGATTCCGATTTTTTCGGGAAATCAGTATTGCGCGAACAGAAAGAAAAAGGAGCCCCGCGAAAGCTGGTCGGACTTGAGATGATTGAAAAAGGGATTCCGAGACACGGGTACGCCGTGAAAAAAGACGGTGTTCCGATCGGTGAAGTCACGACAGGCACGCAATCTCCGACTTTAAAGAAAAATATCGGCCTTGCCTTAATCAAAACGGAATTCAGTGAAGTCGGAACGGAAGTAGAAGTGGAAATCCGTAAAAAAACGGTAAAAGCGAAGATTGTCCGCACACCGTTTTATAAACGTCCAAAACAGAGCTGAAAAAGGAGAGTCATATGAAGCATCGATATTTGCCCGCGACAGAACAGGATAAAAAAGAAATGCTGAAAGCCATCGGCGCAGAAACAATTGATGAACTGTTTGCCGATATTCCGGAAAATGTACGGTTTCAAAAAGACTACCAAATTAAACAAGCAAAGTCAGAAACTGAGCTGACGAGAGAGCTGACGAAGCTTGCGGCGAAAAATAAAGACGCTGTTACATATGCATCTTTTCTGGGGGCAGGAGTGTACGATCACTACCAGCCGGTTATCGTCGATCATGTGATATCCCGATCAGAGTTTTACACGGCATATACGCCTTACCAGCCTGAAATCTCACAAGGAGAGCTGCAGGCGATTTTTGAATTTCAAACGATGATCTGTGAATTAACGGGAATGGATATCGCAAACTCCTCTATGTACGACGGGGGAACGGCGCTGGCGGAAGCGGCGATGCTTGCGTCAGGCCATACGAAAAAGAAAAAAATCGTCATTTCCGCAGCCGTTCATCCGGAATCGCGGGATGTTTTGAAAACATACGCAAAGGGCCAATATATTGAGGTTGTAGAGGTGCCTGCGAAAAACGGCGCCACAGATCTTGAAGCATTGGAACATGCCGTTTGTGATGAAACGGCCGCCGTGATCGTCCAGTATCCGAACTTCTTCGGACAAATCGAGCCGTTAAAGGACATTGAGCCGCTCGCACATAAAGGAAACAGCCAGCTGATTGTTTCTTCAAACCCGCTCGCGCTCGGTATTTTGAGACCGCCCGGGGCATACGGAGCTGATATCGTCGTCGGGGACGCGCAGCCTTTCGGCATACCTGCGGCGTTCGGCGGCCCGCATTGCGGCTATTTTGCAGTAACGAAAAAACTGATGAGAAAGGTGCCGGGCCGGCTTGTCGGCCAAACGGAAGATGAAAACGGGCGAAGAGGCTTTGTTCTCACTCTTCAGGCGCGCGAGCAGCATATCAGAAGGGACAAAGCCACGTCTAACATTTGCTCAAATCAGGCGCTGAATGCTTTAGCGGCTTCAGTCGCGATGACGGCGCTCGGAAAAAACGGCGTCAAAGACATGGCCCGCCAAAATATATTGAAAGCTGATTACGCGAGACGCCAAGCGGAAAAAGCCGGCTTGCACGTAGCATTTGACGGCCCGATATTTAATGAATTTGCCGTCAGGCTGAATCTTCCCGTCAAGGAAGCAAACCGGCGGCTCCTGCAAGACGGCATAATCGGCGGATATGATTTAGGCCTTGCGTATCCGGAACTGAATCAGCATATGCTCATTGCCGTCACAGAGCTGAGAACAAAAGAAGAGATCGATTCGCTTATTGCGGGATTGGGGGATCAACATGAATAATCAAGATCAGGCGCTTATTTTTGAAATGTCCCGCGAAGGGCGTATCGGTTACAGCCTTCCGGGGCTTGATGTGCCGGAAACAGAGCTTGAAAGTCTTCTTCCCGGTGACTATATCCGCGATGAAGACGCAAAGCTGCCGGAAGTATCAGAGCTCGATATTATGCGGCATTATACCGCTCTTTCTAAGAGGAACCACGGAGTTGATTCAGGCTTTTATCCGCTCGGCTCTTGTACGATGAAATACAATCCGAAATTAAATGAAAAAATTGCCCGGATCGCAGGTTTTTCCGCTATTCATCCGCTTCAGGACGAGGACACGGTTCAGGGGGCGCTTGAGCTTTTATACGATTTAAGCGAACACTTGGAGGAAATTACGGGCATGGACGAGGTGACACTGCAGCCTGCGGCGGGCGCTCACGGCGAATGGACCGGCCTGATGATGATCCGCGCCTATCACGAAGCGCGGGGAGACTTCGGACGGACGAAGGTGATTGTCCCTGATTCAGCCCACGGTACGAATCCGGCATCCGCCACGGTCGCAGGTTTTGAAACGATTACCGTTAAGTCAAATGAGCACGGGCTGGTTGACATTGAAGATTTGAAAAGAGCGGTAAATGAAGAAACAGCGGCGCTGATGCTGACGAATCCGAACACCCTCGGGTTATTTGAGGAAAACATTACGGAAATGGCTGAAATCGTCCATCAGGCCGGCGGAAAGCTTTATTATGACGGAGCGAATTTAAATGCCGTTTTAAGTAAAGCAAGACCGGGAGATATGGGATTTGACGTCGTTCACCTTAATCTGCATAAAACATTTACCGGGCCGCACGGCGGGGGAGGACCTGGCTCAGGGCCGGTCGGCGTGAAAAAAGAATTCATTCCGTATCTGCCGAAACCCGTTCTCACGAAAAAAGAGGGCCGTTTGACGTTTGACTATGACCGGCCGCAGTCGATCGGGCGCGTAAAACCTTATTACGGTAACTTCGGCATTAATGTCAGAGCCTACACGTATATTCGTTCCATGGGGCCTGACGGCTTAAAAGCTGTGACCGAAAACGCGGTTTTAAATGCAAATTATATGATGAGAAGACTCGCGCCTTATTATGATCTCCCGTATGACCGTCATTGCAAGCATGAATTTGTGTTATCGGGAAGAAGGCAGAAAAAGCTCGGCGTACGAACGCTTGATATTGCCAAACGGCTTTTGGATTTCGGCTATCATCCGCCGACTGTGTATTTTCCTCTCAATGTTGAAGAAAGCATCATGATTGAACCGACGGAAACGGAATCAAAGGAAACGCTTGATGCGTTTATAGATGCCATGATTCAAATTGCGCGGGAAGCGGAGGAATCGCCTGAAATCGTTCAGGAGGCGCCGCATACAACAGTTGTCAAAAGAATGGATGAAACCAAGGCGGCAAGAAAGCCGGTTTTAAAATACGAACGTACACTTGACGGCAGCCGCTGACACGGTGTAAAAAAAAGAGCTGTCCGTTTTATACGGAAGCTCTTTTTTCATGATTAGTTTTTTGCTTTAATTTTTCCGCCCCATTTTTTAAATCCGCCTTTCAGGTTGTAAATATCTTTACAGCCGTGTTTGCGGAGCGTCTGTGCCGCACGTCCGCTGCGGACATTGTTTTGGCAGTACAGATAAACGGGTTTATCAGGACGGATTTCACTTTTGCGCTGTTTCAGCTGTGACAGCGGAATGTTGCGCGCGCCGAGAATATGGCCGCCTTCAAATTCATTCGGTTCACGGACGTCAATCAGCTGCGCTTTTCTGTAGCCCGCGCGGAATTCCTCTTCCGTAAGTGTTTTCATTAAACGCTGCTGGTAAAAATACGACACGATCATATAAACGATAAACGCCGCAACAATAATTAAAGCAATCATATTAGACAATGCGATTCTACTCCTTTAGCTTATAAAATAAAACCCTGCTTCCTTAAAACAAGGCTTACCGGACGTTTTGGGACAAATACTATTATAGTAAAGCATGAAGCGATTGTCATCCTTAATGAAACGAAATATTTTTCATTTTCAAGGCAGTTTGTTAAACTAATTTTATTAAAACGATAAAGAAGGGTTCAGTGTATGGAAAAAGAAACATGGCGGTTTATTGACTCAGGGAATGAAAGCCCGGCATTTAACATGGCGCTGGATGAAGCGCTTTTATATTGGCACAGCCAAAAAAAAATTCCTCCGGTGATCCGTTTTTACGGCTGGAATCCGGCAACTTTGTCTGTGGGGTATTTTCAAAATATTAAGAAGGAAATTAACTTTGACGCAGTACATAAACACGGCCTCGGGTTTGTCAGAAGACCGACAGGCGGACGGGGTGTTCTGCATGATAAAGAATTGACATACAGCGTAATCGTTTCAGAGGATCACCCGGAAATGCCGGCCACGGTGACAGAGGCGTACCGGGTGATTTCAGAAGGTATTCTGCAGGGATTCAGAAACCTTGGACTTGATGCCTGCTTTGCGATTCCGCGAACGGAGAAAGAAAAAGAAAGCTTGAAAAATCCGCGCTCGTCCGTCTGCTTTGATGCGCCTTCGTGGTATGAACTGGTCGTCGAAGGACGGAAAGTTGCCGGAAGCGCACAGACACGCCAAAAAGGCGTCATTCTTCAGCACGGTTCCATCCTGCTTGACATTGATGAGGATAAGCTGTTTGATCTGTTTTTATATCCGAGCGACAGAGTCCGTGAGCGCATGCAGCGGAATTTCAAAAACAAAGCGGTAGCCATTAACGCCTTAGCGCCGAAACGGGTAACGATGGATGAGGCCAGAATCGCTTTTAAAGCCGGTTTTGAGGAAGGGCTGAACATTCATCTTGAGCCTTACACACTCACGTCTGAAGAGCTTGCATTTGTCAATGAGCTGGCTGAGACGAAATACGCGTCTGATGAATGGAATTATAAGCGCTGATAAGGCTTGACAGACCGGAAGCATCCTTGTTTTTTCATGACCGTTAGTGTAAACTTGTAATGGTTTATAAAGTTAAGGTGCTTTTTGGGAGGGTTACTTATGACAACACCAAGTATGGAAGATTATATTGAACAGATTTATATGCTGATAGAAGAAAAAGGATATGCACGGGTTTCTGATATCGCGGAAGCTTTGGCAGTCCACCCCTCCTCTGTAACGAAAATGGTTCAAAAACTAGATAAAGACGAGTATTTGATTTATGAAAAATATCGCGGGCTCGTATTGACGTCAAAAGGCAAAAAGATCGGCAAACGGCTCGTATACAGACACGAATTGCTTGAGCAGTTTTTAAGAATCATTGGTGTTGATGAAGAGAAGATTTACAATGATGTTGAAGGAATCGAACATCATCTGAGCTGGAACAGCATTGACCGCATCGGCGACCTCGTTCAGTATTTCGAAGATGACGAAAGCCGGAAAAAAGAATTGAAATCCGTACAGAAAAAAACCGAAAATCCCGGTGAATAAAGGGCAGCCCGAAATGGGGCGCCCTTTTTTTAATGTCTTCATTCTTTGGTCTATTTCGCCCAGCCGTTTCTTAAAATAATAATACACCTTGAGATGGAAGGGAGAGGGCGCGCTATGCAGATTGACGGCGTATTTTCGGGCGGGGGGATAAAAGGGGTGGCGCTTGCCGGCGCTTATGAAGCGCTGGAAGAAAAGGGCTTTCGCTTTGAAAGGCTCGCCGGAACAAGCGCCGGCGCAATTATTGCCGCATTTATCGCTGCGGGCTATACGAGCAGAGAGGTTCATTCCATTATAGATGAGGTGGACGGAAGGCAATTGCTTGATCAGAGATACTCATTCCTCCCGCTGAAAATCCTGCGGTGGGTGTCGATATATTGGCGCCTCGGACTATACAGAGGCGATATGCTGGAAAAATGGATTGCGGATAAATTAAAAGCGAAGGGCATCATCGCGTTTGGCGATTTGAAAAAAGGCTCGCTCCGTCTCATCGCTTCAGATCTGACGAACGGAACGATGATCGTGCTTCCTGACGATCTTCCCCGCTACGGATTAAATCCGGAGATGTTCCCGGTTGCCAGAGCCGTCAGAATGAGCTGCAGCATTCCTTATTTTTTTGAACCGATAAAACTGAAGACCGAAAAAGGCACCTCGACGGTCGTTGACGGCGGCGTGTTAAGCAATTTCCCGATTTGGCTGTATTCAAAAGAACGCAAACGGCCGGTCATCGGAATTTCACTTTCGCCCAACGAAAAAGAGCGCCCGAAAAAATCAATCCGCAACGCTTTTGAGCTGTTCGGGGCTTTGTTTGAAACGATGAAAGACGCTCATGATGCCAGGCATATCGCGACAAAGTACGAACAGAATATTATTTTTATTCCGGTGGAACATGTGATGGCGACAGAGTTTCATCTCACACCGCAAAAAAAACTAGCTCTCATTGAGCTAGGAAAAAGCAGAACAGAGCAATTTTTGAAGCAATGGAGCTATTAAAAAAGCGCTCTGTTTTTCTTTTTATTCTTTTTACCTTCTATGACGGTAAGCTGGGTCTGGCTTTTTTTCTTTAGAATCATCGGCTTCGGTCTGCTGCTGCTCGGCACGCTCCGCAAATGGCTGACCCGGCCTCTGTGTCCGGCGCGGTGCTTCGCTTTTTGCTCCTTCATTCGGAGCCGCGATTGTCTGGCCGCTTTTCTGAAAGCGGTTCCGTCACGGCCGGTACGGCGGTTCAGGACCGTCCTCACGATAAAATAAATAATGATGCCTGCGATAATAACGGTGATCGCTCTTGAAATCATCTGCCCGGGGTTGGTTACCGCCGCATAAATGAAACCGAATGCGCCAAGCGCTATCAATACAGCAAAAAAAGGTTGTACACGATGATTCATAACTGCCCACCTCCAAAATAATAACGGTAACGGTTCAGATTACGTTGTGAGACGGTTTTTCGCTCTGTTCTGAAATGTCTTCCAGTCTGAGAAGCTCGTTAAAGCTTTCTATGGCAACCTCGACCTGGTCATCCGCCGGTTCCTTTGTCGTTAAAAGCTGCAGCCACAGGCCGGGATAACCGAGAACTTTCAAAAAGGGGATATTCCGTACTCTGTTCGTCAGCTGGAGCACTTCAAAGGAGATCCCGAGAACGACAGGTATAAGCGCAATCCTGTCTAAAATCCGCACCCAAAGCGGATCTGTCGGAACGAGTAAATAGATGAACATGCCGACAATGATCGTAAATAAAATAAAGCTTGAACCGCAACGGTAATGAAGCCGTGACTGTTTCTGAACATTTTCTATTGTAATTGGCAAATTCTGTTCATAACAGTTTATGACCTTATGTTCGGCTCCATGATATTGAAACACTCTTTTAATTAACGGCGTCATTGATAAAAAATAAATGTAGCTGAGAAGCAGAATAAGCTTAAACAGACTTTCGATTCCGATCTGCGCGGCGTCTGAGGAAAATACGGGCCTTACAAGCTCCGCTAAGAAGACCGGGACAAGCGTAAAAACGAATTTGCTGAACAAAAACGACAGAACGCCGATCACCGCCAGGCTGAAAAACATCGATAAGCCCGAACCTTTCTTATCTTCCTGCTCCAGCTTGATGTCATCTTGAGGGTCAAGCCCGTAACGTTCGCTGGAAAAGTTTAAATGCTTTGTGCCGTTGGCGCTCGCCTCAATGATGGCGATGATTCCCCGCAAAAAAGGAATCTTTTTTAAAGCCGAAAGCTTGGCGTTCGGCACTCTCGGAAGCTTGAAAAAATCAATGCTTCCGTCATTCCTGCGGATGGCGGTAACATAGTTTTTTCTGCCGCCGAACATGACTCCTTCAACGACAGCCTGCCCGCCGTATGCAGGGGGCGTTTTTTGTTTGGACATTGTTTATCAACCTGCCTGTTTTCTTAGGATTTACTAACCATTTCCTTTCACTCTATTGTACAGGAAACCGCGGTAAACCTCTAGTTAGACAGCCGGAAAATCAATGCTTTTTCTACATGCAGTATACCCCGTTTCTTTAGATTTTACTCATTGAATGAAAATATGGCGCAGCTTTTTATGACTTTTCAATTTTGGGGCAGTCTATGACTGGAGGTGCCATGATGACAAGCGAAAAACATTCAGAACAGGAAGAAAAAAAGAAGCAGGATGATGATCAGCAGCCTGTTTCATTTACCGGCAGAATTTGCGGTATCGGATTTGCCGGCGGTGTATTTTGGAGTTTGATCGGCTATCTCGGGTATGTCTTTCATTTTTCAGAGATCAGCCCCAACATGATTCTTCAGCCGTTTATGATCGGAGAATGGAAAAAACAATGGCTCGGCACGATGGTCAGCATCGTTGTCATCGGGTTGATTTCAATTGCCGGAGCGTTCATTTATTTCGTGTGCCTGAAGCGTTTTAAAACCATGTGGCCGGGAATGGTGTACGGCATCATTTTATGGTGTGCGGTTTTTTTCTTATTCAATCCGATTTTCGAAGATGTGAAATCCGTTACTGAATTGAAATCAGATACAATCGTGACGACGCTTTGCCTTTACATTCTGTACGGTTTGTTTGTCGGCTACTCAATTTCCTTCAACTACAATGAACTTACGTCAGACAAGCTTGCAAGGGCGCTTGGCAACAAGTGAATAAGTGTATAATCCCTGTCCGGTATGGTAAAATGTTCACGAGAAGTGAACATTTTTTATGCTGAAAACCGGGCGGGGATGCTCTCGCGTTGTCAGGCGGCAGTCAAGAATCGGCGAGGAGGAGAAAGAGAATGAAACTTGAGAAATTGCGAAATCTTTTCGGTCAGCTGGATATAGACGGAATGTTGGTGACAAGCTCCGCCAATCTGCAGTATATGACGGGATTTACGGGTTCGTCAGGCCTTGCGGTCATATCGAAAGAACGTGCGGCATTTATCACGGATTTCCGTTACACCGAGCAGGCGAAGACGCAAGTAAAGGGTTTTGACATTATCGAGCACGGCGGAAGCTTAATCCAAACGGCTGCGGATACGATTCTTGAGTACGGCATTAAAAAACTCGGCTTCGAGCAAAACAGCATGACGTACGGAACATATGCATCCTACCAAGCGGTGCTGCAGGAAGCGGAGATGGTTCCCGTCGCGGATTCCGTTGAAAAGTTGCGCTTGATTAAGTCAAGTGAAGAGATTAAGATATTAGAGGAAGCTGCGAAGATTGCGGATGATGCGTTTGAACATATTCTGACGTTTATCAAACCGGGCATCTCAGAGATTTCAGTTGCAAACGAGCTTGAATTTTATATGAGACGTCAAGGAGCAGACGGCTCTTCCTTTGATATGATCGTCGCCTCGGGAGTCAGATCCAGCCTTCCCCACGGAGTGGCAAGCGGCAAATTGATTGAAAAGGGAGACTTGGTCACGCTCGATTTCGGCGCTTATTATAAAGGCTATTGTTCTGATATCACACGCACCGTCGCGGTCGGAGAGCCAAGTGATAAACTGAAAGAGATTTATCAGGTCGTATACGATGCCCAAGCGCTTGGTGTCCTGCATATTAAACCCGGCATGACGGGAAAAGAAGCGGACGCCCTGACGAGGGATCACATCACCGCAAAAGGCTACGGACAGTATTTCGGCCATTCGACAGGACACGGGTTCGGAATGGAAGTCCATGAATCACCGGGGCTGTCTTTCAGGTCATCGGCCGTTCTTGAGCCGGGCATGGCGGTAACGGTCGAGCCGGGCATATACATACCGGATGTTGGGGGCGCAAGAATCGAAGATGATATCATCATCACTGAGGACGGCAACCGGACAATTACGCATTCCCCAAAAGAATTAATTATTTTGTGATCGGAATATAGGAGGACATCAAACATGATTTCAGTTAACGATTTTCGTACAGGACTAACGATTGAAGTAGACGGCGGCATTTGGCGCGTCGTTGACTTCCAGCACGTAAAGCCGGGAAAAGGAGCGGCATTTGTCCGTTCTAAATTGCGTAACCTGCGCACGGGCGCTATTCAGGAGAAAACATTCCGTGCAGGTGAAAAAGTCGCGAAAGCGCAAATCGAAACAAAAACGATGCAGTATCTTTATGCCAACGGCGATCAGCACGTGTTCATGGATACAAGCTCATATGAACAGCTTGAATTGAACGAAAACCAAATCGAAGAAGAATTAAAATATCTTCTGGAAAATATGTCTGTGCACATCATGATGTATCAGTCTGAAACGCTCGGTATTGAACTGCCGAACACAGTTGAACTGAAAGTTGTTGAAACAGAGCCGGGAATTAAAGGCGACACGGCGTCAGGCGGCACAAAACCTGCCAAAACGGAAACAGGTCTTGTCGTAAACGTACCGTTCTTCGTGAACGAAGGCGATACGCTTGTTGTAAATACTTCAGACGGCTCTTACGTGTCAAGAGCGTAGTCAAAGACATTCGGAGTCTGCTCCTTTTACGGGGCAGGCTTTTTTTGCGTTCTGTCTCAGAATCTTTCTTCTATATGAAAATAGTGAGACTACTTCCGTCAGCTAGAGCATATAGTGTAACAAAATGCTTGAAGTTGGGGGATTGCAATGAAATTTTTGTTTGGTTCAATCAATTCTACTGTTTTAACGATGGCCGGTTTACGAGTTTTGTCCTCGCTCATTGAATTATCGGCCGCTATTATCATGCTTTTGACAAACGACATCAGAAAAGCGGTTGTGGTGAATAGTATTTTGGCAATCGTCGGCCCTCTGATCTTTATCATTACGATGACGATCGGCATTTATCAGATTGCCGGACAGCTCTCATATGCAAAACTAATATTGATTTTTGCGGGAGTGGTGCTGATTTTGGCCGGTGTGTATAAATAGAGGGCCGGGGTGTCATAAAGTCTGTCCCGGATCATACAATTTTAAAGAAGCCAATCGGTAAAAAAGGAGGAGACTCTATTGAATGAAATTACAGAGGTTCTCCCTGAATTATTGAGAGATGCCATCTCCGCCGTGCCCGAAGAAGCGAGGCGGGATACAGAAGAAATCAGAATCCGCGTCGACAGGCCGGTTGAACTGATCCAAAAAGGACAACCTTTGTATTTGTCATATGTCTGTACGGCCGGCGACGCACAGCTGATCCTCAGCCGGCTCAGCAATTACAGTATGTACACGCTGGAAGAAGAGCTTAAAAAAGGATACATCACAATCAGAGGAGGCCACCGTGTGGGGCTGGCCGGAAGAGTCATCGTCGAAAACGGAGCCGTCAAAGGACTCCGGGATATTACTTCTTTTAATATCCGAATCGCCCGGGAGAAGCTGGGGATCGCAGAACCGCTCATTCCTTTCTTATGGAAAGAAAACTGGCTGAACACGCTGATCATCGGTCCTCCGCAAACGGGGAAAACGACCTTGCTTCGTGATTTGGCCCGGCTTTCCAGCACCGGATCAAAACGCATCCCGGCAAAAAAGACAGGTATCGTAGATGAACGTTCGGAAATTGCCGGCTGCCTGCGGGGCATTCCCCAGCACAGTTTCGGCCGCAGAATCGATGTCCTTGATGCCTGTCCGAAGGCGGAAGGGCTGATGATGATGATCCGCTCTATGAGTCCTGATGTCATAATTGTGGATGAAATCGGGAGAATGGAAGACTCACAAGCGCTGCTGGAGGCGCTCCATGCGGGCGTATCCGTTATCGTATCTGCGCACGGGTGGAATATGAAAGACTTGGTAAAGAGGCCGTCGCTGAAAATGCTTTGGGAGGAAAACGTGTTTGACCGGTATGTTGAACTGTCAAGGCGCCGCGGTCCGGGAACGATCAGCAGGATGTACGGAAAGGACGGGGAACCTGTTCCGCATGCTGAAAGCGTGATGACATGCTGAAGCTTTTGGGTGCCGTGTTTATTCTGACAGCGACGACTTGGACCGGGTTTGAGATCGCCAAAATGTATATTGAAAGGCCGAGGCAGATCCGCCAGCTGCGCGCGGCGCTCCAATCGCTAGAAGCGGAAATCATGTTCGGGCATACACCGCTGCATACCGCCTCTGGACAAATTGCCGCACAGCTTTCCAAACCTGTATCGTTATTGTTTCAAGCTTTCAGCAGAAGGCTTGAGCAGGGAAGCGATTCCGCCAAAACAGCTTGGGAACAGAGTTTGAAACATAACTGGTCTTCCATGGCGATGAAAAAAAGCGAATATGATGTGCTGAAGCAATTCGGAGAGACGCTCGGGCTTCATGACCGTGTTTCTCAGCAGAAACATATCAAGCTTGCGCTTACACATTTGGAAGCGGCGGAAGCGGATGCCGGACGGGCGCAGGCGAAAAATGAAAAAATGGTGAAAAGCTTAGGATTTTTAGCCGGACTGTTACTCATTCTTCTATTGATGTAAACATGAGGGGAGCAAACATAAAATGGGAGTCGACGTAAATGTCATTTTTCAAATCGCCGGAGTCGGTATCGTGGTTGCGTTTCTGCACACCATACTTGATCAAATGGGAAAAAAAGAATACGCCCAGTGGGTGACGCTGCTTGGCTTTATCTATATTTTATTTATGGTGGCGACGATTGTCGATGACCTGTTCAAAAAGATCAAAGCTGTGTTTCTATTCCAAGGATAGGGGGGCTTACAGATTGAGATTGTTCAAATTGTAGGTTTAGGCCTGATCGCCACATTTCTCTCCCTGATCGTAAAAGAACAGAAACCGACTTTCGCGTTTATGATTGTCGTCTTCAGCGGCTGCGTGATCTTTCTTTATCTCATCGACCAGATTTACGACATTATCAGAATGATAGAAAAAATAGCCGTCAATGCAAATGTCAATATGGTCTATGTGGAAACCATTTTAAAAATTATCGGCATCGCCTACATCGCTGAATTCGGAGCGCAGCTTACAAAGGATGCGGGCCAGGGAGCGATTGCTTCGAAAATAGAGCTGGCCGGAAAAATTTTGATACTGGTAATGGCCGTGCCGATACTCACCGTCATTATTGAAACGATTCTCGGACTTATTCCTTCTTGATCATAAATAAAATGGAAAGGGGGGCACAAAAAATGAAGCGCTTTCGGTGGGCGGGAGCTTTTTTGTTCATCCTCTTATTTTTTCAGACTGAATGTGTACAAGCTGCCGGAACAGACGGTGCGTCGCAGGAAACCGCAGTTCACCAAGAATCCGCTGATGAAGTGGCGAAAAAGCAGGCCGAAGCGCTGAAAACAGAAGGCATCGGAAAGTTTTGGGACGACATCATGACAGAATACGGCGGTCTTCTGCCTGAAAGCCAAAAGGGAAGCATCATCGACTTTATTAACGGTGAAAAAACGTTCTCACCGGAGGCATGGCTGAAGGCTTTATTTTCATACTTGTTTCATGAAGTGCTCGCAAACGGAAAGCTTCTGGGAACTTTGATTCTTCTCACCATTTTTTGTGTCATTCTGCAGCTCCTGCAAAATGCGTTCCAGCAGAGCACCGTCAGCAAAGTGGCTTATGCAATCGTCTACATGGTGCTGATTATTCTCGCTTTAAACAGCTTTCATGTTGCCGTCAATTATGCCAGTGAAGCGATCCAGACGATGACAAGCTTCATTCTCGCGCTCATCCCGCTTTTACTCGCGCTTTTGGCGTCTTCCGGGGGAGCCGTCTCCGCAGCTTTTTTTCACCCCGTTATTTTATTTCTGATGAATACGAGCGGCCTTCTCATTCAAAACATCGTCATGCCGCTTATCTTCCTGTCAGCGATTTTAAGCATCGTCAGCACGATGACGGATCAATATAAAGTCACGCAGCTTGCCAATCTGCTCAGAAATATCGCAATCGGCGCGCTTGCCGTATTTCTCACCGTGTTTCTCGGCGTCATCTCCGTACAGGGGGCTTCGGCTGCCGTGACGGACGGGATTACGCTCAGGACTGCAAAATTTATAACAGGCAATTTTATTCCCGTGCTCGGCCGGATGTTTACGGACGCGACGGATACGGTCATCAGCGCCTCACTCCTATTAAAAAACACCGTGGGAATCCTCGGAGTCGGAATTTTGATCTGCATCTCCGCGTTTCCGGCGATCAAAGTGCTCTCGCTCGCTTTTATTTATAAGCTCGCGGCCGCTATTCTGCAGCCGCTCGGAGGCGGGCCCGTCATTACGTGCCTCGGCGTCATCAGCAGAAGTGTACTGTATATTTTCGCGGCGCTCGCCATCGTCTCTCTCATGTTTTTCCTCAGCATCACAGTCATTATTACAGCAGGCAACCTCACCATGATGATGAAATAAAGGAGGCCCATTGGATATGAGCTTTTTAACAGAATGGCTGACAAGCATTATTTTATTTATCTTATTCGCCATCGTCATCGACATGCTGCTGCCCAGCTCCAGTATGCAAAAATACGCAAAGATGGTTGTCAGCCTGCTGTTAATCATTGTCATGCTCAACCCGATATTCAAACTTTTCAAAACAGACCCGGAAATCATCTTCGATTATTTGACAAAACAAGAGCAATCTCAATCCGCTGATATAAAAAATCAAATCAAATCAGAAAAAAAAGAAATACAAGCATCAAACCGCGCATATGTTTTAGAAGAAATGGCTGTCCAACTAAAAAAGAAAGCGGAGGAGATGTTCAGTCATGACGAATACAAAATAGACGACATCCGCCTTACAGCGGAAGAACAGGTTCATTCAGAAGAAGATGTAAAAACGATCAGCGTGTATTTGGCCCCATCTTCTGAAAAAACCGTGCAAACCGTCGCACCGATCGACATCCGCACAGACCGCAAATACGAACCGGAAGGCGCAGCCGACAAAAAAGAGGCCGCAGACATCAAAGAAAAACTTGCGGATATATGGGAAATCGGCAGTGAGAAAATTACGGTTTATATGGAAGGCGGGGAGAAAAACGGCCATGAATAAAAACGGACTATGGACCATACTCAAAAAACAGCTGATGATCGGACAGGCGAAAGACGGAGAAAAACCAAAACTGACAAAATATCATTACTTTCTGTTCGTGTTTGTGCTCGGGGTATCTTTTATGCTGGTCAGCCAGCTGTTCTCTTCACCGGAGAAAACCGGGAAGGACCAAACGGCGCAGACCGTCATGTCCGGCCGAACGGAAGACAAAAGCGGGCAAAAAAGCGCACCTGTTTTTAAGGCATCGAAAGACAGCAGCGCCAAAACCACGATCGATGATTACGAAAGAGACTATGAAAACCAGCTGAAAGAAATCCTTGAAACGATTATCGGCGTGGAGGATGTCTCAATTGTCGTAAACGTAGACGCGACATCTTTGAAAGTGTTTGAGAAAAACAAAACGAAAAAAGACACCACCACTGAAGAAACCGATAAAGAAGGCGGCAAAAGAAGCGTAACCGATCAAACCTCTGAAGAACAAATTGTCATGATTCGAAACGGGGACCAGGAAACCCCGGTCGTCGTCCAGACGAAAAAGCCTGATATCCGCGGTGTACTCGTTGTCGCTCAGGGAGTGGACAACGTTCAAATAAAAAAAACCATCATTGATGCCGTCACAAGGGTGCTTGATGTTCCGAGCTACCGTGTAGCGGTTGCCCCTAAAAAAATCAAGGAGGATTCATAAATCATGCTGAAAAAACAAACGGTTTGGCTTTTAACAATGCTCAGTCTCGTCGTGGTATTAAGTGTTTATTATATTATGTCGCCGGAAAGCAAAAATGCCGTGCAGATGAAAAGCGAAAAAAGCAGCGGAGAAGTCGCCACTGAAAAAACGCCGGCTCCTGAAACGAAAGATAAGAGCGGAAGCGGCACGGAAAAAGAAGACGGAACAAAAGGAACGAAAGATTCTAAAGGCACAAAAGAGGATAAAGAAACATCAGCCGAAGCATCGGACAAAGACGGATCGGTCGCCACAGAAACAGCTGATGAAAACTTATTTACCGCATACCGCATGGAGCTTGAAGACGCGAGAAGCAAAGAAAGGGAACAGTTAAACAGCATTGTTTCAAGCGATGACGCGACCGCAAAGGAAAAAAGCGAAGCCTACGATAAAATGACGGCGCTGAGCAATGCTGAAGGGACGGAAAAACAGCTGGAAACGCTGATTAAAACACAAGGCTACAAAGATGCGCTCGTGGATGCTGAAGGAGACAAAATCAACATTACCGTCATGTCTGACAAACATTCAAACGCAAAAGCTTCCGCTATCATTGACCTGGTGGAAAAAGAAATCAAGACGATGAAAGACGTCGCCGTCACGTTTGAACCGACAAAGTAAGAGACCTGAAAAGCCCGCACCCGCTGCGGGCTTTTCTGATGTCATTTTAGATCAGTGTTGAATTTACACAAGCGCTCCTGTAAGATAAACATAGTATGTACTTTTAGTAGCAACCCATAAATTTCTATTTTTTATACATAGGAGTGGAAACTGATGTTAAAAATCAACGAAATTCATGAACTGATAAAAAGAATCGATGAATCTTCCATCGACGAATTTGTTTACGAAATTGAAGGCGTAAGCCTCAAACTGAAAAAAAATGAAGCGCCGGCAGTGAATGTAACGGGACAAGCCCAAGCCGTTCCCGCCGCTTACGCACCTGCTCCGCAGGCTGCAAAACCGGAAGCGCGTGAAGCCGCTCCTGCTCAGGAAGCGCCGAAACAAGACGAAAACCTGCACAAAATTACGTCTCCGATGGTCGGAACGTTTTATGCTTCTTCATCGCCGGAAGCCGGCCCTTACGTAAACCAAGGTTCAAAAGTGAGCGAAAATACAGTTGTTTGTATCGTAGAAGCAATGAAACTCTTTAACGAGATTGAAGCCGAAGTAAAAGGAGAAATCGTTGAAGTGTTAGTTGAAAACGGCCAGCTGGTCGAATACGGACAACCTCTATTTCTTGTAAAAGCTGAGTAAGGAGACCTGCTATTATGATTAAAAAGCTATTGATCGCCAACCGAGGAGAAATCGCCGTCAGAATCATCCGGGCCTGCAAAGAGCTGGGCATTGAAACTGTAGCCGTTTATTCTGAGGCAGATAAAGACGCCCTGCATGTCCAAATGGCCGATGAGGCTTTTTGTATCGGGCCGAAAACATCAAAAGAAAGCTATTTAAATGTAACGAACATCGTCAGCGTCGCAAAGCTGACCGGCACGGATGCGATTCATCCGGGATACGGGTTTTTAGCTGAAAACGCCGACTTTGCCGAGCTGTGCGAGGAATTAAACGTAACGTTTGTCGGCCCTACGGCTGACGCCATTTCAAAAATGGGAACAAAAGATATCGCGCGCGACACGATGCAGCTGGCGGGCGTGCCGATTGTGCCCGGTTCAAAAGGAATCATAAAAAATACGGAAGAAGCGGTTTCGCTTGCAGGTGAAATTGGGTATCCTGTCATTATAAAAGCCACTGCGGGCGGAGGCGGAAAAGGCATCCGGGTCGCACGCACAGAAGAAGAACTGATCAAAGGCATTGAGATTACCCAGCAGGAAGCCGCTACGGCATTCGGAAATCCGGGTGTGTACATCGAGAAGTACATAGAAGATTTCCGCCATGTTGAAATTCAGGTGCTTGCGGATAATTACGGAAACACGATCCATCTCGGAGAGCGTGACTGTTCTATCCAAAGACGTCTGCAAAAACTTCTTGAAGAGTCACCGTCACCTGCGCTTGATTCTGAAATCAGGGAGCAGATGGGCGAAGCAGCGGTAAAAGCAGCGAAGGCCGTCGGTTACACGGGAGCCGGCACAGTAGAATTCATTTATGACTACAGAGAACAGCGCTACTACTTCATGGAAATGAACACGCGTATTCAAGTAGAGCACCCTGTCACAGAAATGGTGACGGGAACGGATCTGATCAAAGAACAGATCAAAGTGGCATCCGGACAGGAGCTCTCGCTCAGACAGGAAGATGTTGAATTTAACGGATGGGCGATTGAATGCCGCATCAACGCTGAAAATCCTGCGAAAAACTTCATGCCTTCACCCGGTAAAATTAACATGTACCTGCCGCCGGGCGGACTCGGTGTACGCGTGGATTCAGCCGCATATCCCGGCTACTCGATCCCGCCGTACTATGACAGTATGATTGCTAAAGTCATCACATACGGAACAACGCGTGATGAGGCAGTCGCACGGATGAAACGCGCGCTGAGCGAATTCGTGATTGAAGGTATTGAAACGACGATTCCGTTCCATTTGAAACTGCTTGAACACGAAACATTTGTCAGCGGAGAGTTTAATACAAAGTTTTTAGAAACATATGATGTAATGGGCTCATAATTTTTGCGGGAGGTGAATTGAATGGAAGACAACAGTGTGCTTAAAATGGATCATGACGAGGCTCATTTAGGCAAGGTTGAAATTGCTCCTGAAGTCATTGAAGTCATTGCCGGCATCGCCGCTTCCGAAGTTGAAGGAGTTGCTGAAATGCGCGGCAATTTCGCCACGGGCGTCGTAGAACGCTTCGGCAAAATCAATCACGGCAAAGGCGTAAAGGTCGATTTAGCCGATGACGGGATTACCATCGACGTCTATTGCGTCGTTCAATTCGGGATCTCGATCCCGAAAGTGGCGGCAAGCGTTCAGGAGAATATCCGCCAAACCTTATTAAACATGACGTCTCTGACCATTAATGAAATCAATATTCATATCGTCGGCATTCAATTTGACACGAAAGCCCAAGAAGTCGAAATCGACGAAGAAATGTAATGAGCGTATAAAAACCAAGGGGATGGGCAGCCCTTTGGTTTTTTATACGTTTCCCGTCATTTCAGGCATGAAGAAAGCCGGCTTACGAACGGCAGCCGAGTTTCTTCATGCTGTGAAATCCGAATGAAATTAATACGGTTTGTGAAAATATTCGGCATTAGGGTGAAAAAACCTAAATTTCGACATGCGATTGAGAAAAAAATATGTTATGATCTCTTTAAGCTTAACGACAAGCGGATAAAGCGGATCTGAAGGAGAAAGAAAATGAAAAGAAGAACAGCTAGAGAAAAAGCTTTGCAGGCACTTTTTCAGATTGATGTCAGCGATATTGCACCGAACGATGCCATTGAGCACGCGCTTGATGGTGAAAAAACAGATGCCTTCTTTGAACAGCTGGTGTACGGAGTGATCGAACATCAGGTTCAGCTTGATGAAATGATTTCCGGCCATCTCGTCAATTGGAAGCTTGACCGGATTGCAAACGTAGACCGCGCGATCCTGCGTCTGGCAGTGTATGAAATGGTTTATTCTGACGACATTCCTGCTAACGTGTCATTAAACGAAGCGATCGAGCTGGCAAAACGGTTCGGCGACGATAAAGCTGCAAAATTCGTAAACGGGGTTCTTTCTAACATTAAAACTGATATCGAATCATAGGAGGAAAGAAAATGACTGCAACAATCATCGACGGAAAAGAAACGGCTAAAGAAAAACGCGAACAATTGGCAAAAGAAGTAGAAGAGCTGAAAGCACAAGGCGTAGTGCCTGGCTTGGCGGTCATTTTAATCGGAGACGATCCCGCTTCTGTTTCATATGTGACAGGCAAGAAAAAAGCCGCTGAAACAATGGGAATGAAATTTAAGCTTGACCGCTTTGACTCAAGCTTAACCGAGGCGGAGCTTTTAACAGTGATTGATCAGTATAATCAAAATCCGGAATTCCACGGCATTCTCGTCCAGCTGCCGCTCCCGGATCATATTTCTGAAAAAGCCGTAATCGAGCGGATCTCCCCTGATAAGGATGTTGACGGTTTCCACCCTCTCAACGTCGGGAAAATGCTGCTTGGCGAAGATACATTTCTTCCATGCACGCCGCACGGAATTGTCGAGTTATTAAAAAAGACGAACGTAGATCTTTCCGGCAAAGAAGTTGTTGTAGTCGGACGAAGCAATATTGTCGGTAAACCGGTCGGCCAGCTGCTGCTGAACGAAAACGCGACCGTCACATATTGCCATTCCCGCACGAAAAATATGTCTGAGCATACGAAAAAAGCAGATATTCTTGTGGTAGCGGTCGGTAAAGCGAACTTCATCAAAGCCGATCAAATCAAAGAGGGCGCCATTGTCATTGATGTCGGCGTCAACCGTCTCGAAAACGGAAAACTCTGCGGAGACGTTCAGTTTGATGAAGCGAAAGAAAAAGCATCTTTCATTACGCCGGTGCCGGGCGGAGTAGGTCCGATGACCATCACAATGCTTGCGCATAATACTGTTAAATCTGCCAGACGTACGTTATCATAGATAACCGGAGACAGTCACAAAAAGTGTGACAATGAGCACGATACCCGCTTCTTAAGGCTCCTTTCAGCCAGAGCGGGTTTTCTTAGTTTAGGGCAAAAAGCCTTTATGAAAGGAGTGCAGGATGTGAGTGAAGCGGCATATGTCACGGTTTCCGCGCTGACCAAATACATTAAACGAAAATTCGATGTGGACCCTCATCTTGAAGACATTTGGATTAAGGGTGAGCTCTCCAATGTTAAAATTCATACGAGAGGCCACATTTATTTTACATTAAAAGATGAGCATGCCCGCATGCAGGCTGTCATGTTTCAGAGGCAAAGTTCGAGGCTTGCGTTTAAGCCCGAAGACGGGATGAAGGTCATCGTAAGAGGCGGCATCTCCGTCTATGAACCGAGCGGAAGCTATCAGCTGTACGCGAAAGAAATGCAGCCGGACGGTGTGGGGGCGCTCTACTTAGCATATGAAGAATTAAAGAAAAAACTTGCCGGCGAAGGGTTGTTCGATGACCGGCATAAGCAGGCCATCCCCGCTTTTCCGGCCACGATCGGGGTCGTCACGTCACCGACGGGAGCAGCCGTCAGAGACGTCATTACCACACTCAAAAGAAGATACCCCCTTGTGAAAGTCATTGTGCTTCCCGCGCTCGTTCAAGGTGAAAATGCCAGCAGATCGATTGTGAAGCGCATTGAAGAAGCCAATGCACAAAAAATGTGTGACGTCCTGATCGTCGGAAGGGGAGGGGGCTCGATCGAAGAATTGTGGGCATTTAACGAAGAAATCGTGGCCCGGGCGATTTTTGCTTCCGCCATTCCGATTATATCAGCCGTCGGACATGAAACAGATTTTACAATCAGTGATTTCGTCGCGGATATCCGGGCGGCAACGCCGACAGGAGCGGCAGAAATCGCCGTCCCCCACACGACGGACTTAATGGAACGGACAAAAACGGCGGAAGTCCGCCTGACAAGAGCGATGCAGCAGCATATCAGCAAGAAAAAAGAACGGGTTCAATCGCTCCAGTCATCCTACGCGTTCCGTTTTCCGAAACGATTGTACACCCAAAAGGAACAGCAGTTTGACCTTTTGTATCAGCAGTTCCAATCACAGCTCACAGGGCTTACGGACATGAAACAAAGGCAGCTGGAGCGGAATACGTACAGATTAACGGCGCTCCACCCTGAAACCCAGCTGAAACAGGCGAAAAAACGGTACGAGGAGCGCTCAAATCAGCTCGCCCGAAGCATGAATGTCCAGCTGAAGCAGCTTCATTCGCAGTTTCAGACGGTTCTTGGTAAACTGAATGCATTAAGTCCCCTTCAGGTGATGGAGAGAGGATACAGTCTGGCCTATAAAGACAAAGAGCTGATCAAAAGCGTTGATCAAGTGGAACAAAATGATACGCTAGAAGTAAAGATGACAGACGGCGTTCTGACGTGTGAAGTATTGCAAAAGAGAGGCGAACGAAAATGACAGAAACCAAAAAAAGTGAAGAGCTGACATTTGAAGAGGCGATGAAAGGCCTTGAAGGCATTGTGGCAAAGCTTGAAGAAGGAGACGTGCCGCTGGAGCAGGCGATTAATTATTTTCAGGAAGGGATGGCCCTTTCAAAAATGTGCCATGAAAAGCTTCAGCATGTCGAAAAGCAAATGGACTTTATTTTAAAAGATAACGGAGAACTTGCACCTTTCAGCGTTCAGGAGGAAGACGAAGGTGACAAATAAACTGGACGCATTTTTAGCATCGCGCAAACAACTGATTGAACAACAGCTTTCTTTGTATACAGAACGGCTTGCGATGCCTGAAACCCTCAAAAAATCTATGCTGTATTCTTTGGAAGCGGGCGGAAAGAGGCTGCGCCCCCTCGTCGTCTTAGCCGTTCTGAATGCTTACGGAAAAGATGAAAAAGACGGGATTCCGGTCGGATGCGCTGTCGAAATGATTCATACGTATTCTTTAATACATGATGATCTGCCTTGCATGGACGATGATGATCTGCGCCGGGGAAAGCCCACAAACCATAAAGTCTTCGGAGAAGCGGCAGCCGTATTGGCCGGAGACGGGCTTCTGACAGAAAGCTTTAAATTGATCACATCTCATGTGTCTGAGGCGGTTTCAGCAGAAAAACGGCTCCGTCTCGTCGATGAGCTGATCAGCGCGGCGGGAACGGAAGGAATGGTCGGCGGACAGGCTGCCGACATGGAAGCGGAACAAAAGCGGATAACGCTTGAGGAGTTGGAATCCATCCACGAGCGGAAAACGGCCAAGCTCCTCGGTTTTTCCGTGACGGCGGGCGCCATTTTGGCAGATGCGCCGGAGGATGAAGTCGAAAAGCTCCGTTTGTTCAGCAGCCATATCGGCATCGGATTTCAAATCAGAGACGACATCCTTGATATTGAAGGGCATGAGGAGAGGATCGGCAAACCGGTCGGCTCAGACACGTCGAACGAAAAATCAACGTATCCGTCGCTTTTAACGCTTGAAGGCGCGAAAGAAAAGCTTGCGTATCATATCAGTGAGGCGAAACAGATCATCAGCGGCCTTTCTCTTCAGAAAGAATTGCTGCATGACCTCTGTGATTTAATCGCGGCGAGAGATCATTAAAAACGGTCCTGATTTGAAGGGGCTGCCGCTCCTATGGTAAAATGTAAGCAGTTTCGATGAAAATACAAAGGGAGTCTTTTTCTCTTTTCAAAAAGACACTGTTTAATTTGCAGAAATTCATGCTGAAAGTGAGTTGATCCGCTTTGGATCTTTTATCAATACAGGACCCGTCATTTCTTAAAAAGATGTCAATTGAACAGCTGGAAGAGCTGAGTGAGGAGATCCGCAATTTCCTCATCACATCGTTGTCTGCCTCTGGCGGCCATATCGGGCCGAACCTCGGGGTTGTCGAGCTGACAATTGCGCTTCACAAAGAATTTGACAGTCCGAAAGATAAATTTTTATGGGATGTCGGACATCAGTCCTATGTTCATAAACTGTTAACCGGACGCGGCAAGGAGTTTGAGACCTTGCGCCAATATAAAGGGCTTTGCGGTTTCCCGAAACGCAGCGAAAGCGAACATGACGTATGGGAAACAGGCCACAGCTCAACCTCGCTCTCAGGCGCGATGGGAATGGCTGCCGCCCGTGATATTAAAGGATCGAAAGAATATATCATCCCGATTATCGGAGACGGCGCTTTAACCGGAGGAATGGCGCTTGAAGCGCTGAACCATATCGGTGATGAGAAAAAAGACATGATCGTCATCCTGAATGATAATGAGATGAGCATTGCGCCAAATGTCGGGGCGATTCATTCTATGCTGGGACGGCTTCGCACGGCCGGCAAATATCAATGGGTAAAAGACGAGCTTGAATATTTATTTAAGCGCATCCCGGCCGTCGGCGGAAAATTGGCCGCCACAGCTGAACGGATAAAAGACAGTTTGAAATATATGCTTGTGTCAGGCATGTTTTTTGAAGAGCTGGGCTTTACGTATTTAGGCCCGGTTGACGGTCATTCCTACCACGAGCTGTTTGAAAACCTGCAATACGCCAAAAAAACGAAAGGCCCTGTCCTTTTACATGTCATTACGAAAAAGGGCAAAGGCTATAAACCGGCTGAGACTGACACAATCGGCACATGGCACGGAACGGGTCCGTATAAAATCAATACGGGTGATTTCGTCAAGCCGAAAGCCGCGGCGCCTTCATGGAGCGGACTTGTCAGCGGCACCGTGCAGGAGCTGGCGCGTGAGGATGACAGAATTGTCGCCATTACACCGGCCATGCCGGTCGGCTCTAAACTGGAAGGGTTTGCGAAAGAATTCCCTGAACGCATGTTTGACGTTGGAATCGCAGAACAGCATGCGGCGACGATGGCGGCTGGAATGGCGCTCCAAGGCATGAAGCCGTTTCTTGCGATTTATTCGACCTTTTTGCAGCGGGCGTACGATCAGGTCGTCCATGACATCTGCCGTCAAAACGCGAATGTATTTATCGGCATCGACCGCGCCGGTTTGGTCGGCGCTGACGGGGAGACGCATCAAGGCGTCTTTGACATCGCCTTTTTGCGCCATATACCGAACCTCGTTTTAATGATGCCGAAGGATGAAAATGAAGGCCGCCATATGGTCAATACAGCCCTTTCCTACGAGGAAGGTCCGATTGCGATGCGCTTCCCGCGCGGAAACGGACTCGGCGTAAAGATGGATAAAGAGCTGAAAACCATTCCGATCGGAACATGGGAAGTGCTCCGTCCCGGAAAAGACGCGGTCATTTTAACATTCGGTACGACCATTGAAATGGCGCTGGAAGCGGCTGAAGAACTGCAAAAAGAAGGCCTGTCCGTGCGTGTCGTGAATGCGCGGTTCATAAAACCGATTGATCAACAAATGATGAAGGCCATTCTTAATGAAGGCCTGCCGATTTTAACGATAGAAGAAGCCGTGCTTGAAGGCGGATTCGGCAGCACGATTCTCGAATTCGCTCATGACCTCGGCATGTATCATACACCGATTGACAGAATGGGCATCCCAGACCGGTTTATTGAGCACGGCAGCGTAACCGCCCTGCTTGAAGAAATCGGTCTCACGAAGGCTGAGGTTATGAACCGGATAAAACTGCTGATGCCGCCGAAGACACATAAAGGAATTGGATCATGACAGCAAAAAAAGAACGATTAGATGTACTTCTTGTAGAAAAAGGCCTTGCGGAAACGCGGGAAAAAGCGAAACGCGCCATTATGGCGGGCATCGTATACTCAAATGAAAACCGATTGGACAAACCGGGTGAAAAAATCGCCCGGGATCTTCCGTTAACGGTAAAAGGAAACCCTCTTAAATACGTCAGCAGAGGCGGATTAAAGCTTGAAAAAGCCCTGGAAGTGTTTCCCGTCTCGGTAAAAGGCAAAACGATGATTGACATCGGCTCGTCTACAGGGGGATTCACAGATTGCGCCCTCCAAAACGGAGCCGAGCGGTCCTACGCAGTGGATGTCGGCTATAATCAGCTTGCTTGGAAGCTCAGACAGGACGAGAGGGTCGTCGTCATGGAACGGACGAATTTCCGCTATTCCGAGCCTTCCGATTTCACAGAGGGTTTGCCGGAATTTGCGACAATCGATGTTTCTTTCATCTCACTCCGCCTCATTCTCCGAGTTTTAAAAACGCTGCTTGTACCGGGGAGCGATTGTATTGCACTGGTAAAGCCGCAATTTGAAGCCGGACGGGAATCCGTCGGAAAAAAAGGCATTGTCAGAGATCCCGGCGTTCATACTGACGTTCTCCGCCGCATGAATCAATTTGCCGCTTCTGAAGGATATACAGTAAAAGGACTGTCCTTCTCACCGATTACAGGGGGGGACGGCAATATTGAGTTTCTGCTTCATTTGGAATGGGGCGGAGAAGACGGAAACGGCGCTGAACTGCCGGAAGAAGACATTCTCCGTACCGTCCGCGAAGCACATGAAACATTAAAAGCCAAAAAGACAGATGTACCGGAATAATAGGGGGCTATTATTCCTTTTTTCTGCCATCATGTACTTTTTATCAAGAAGCGGTTAACATAATGACAAGAACAGCTTGAAAACAGAGGTGCTTACATGACAAAAGGCCAAAGGCATATAAAAATCAGAGAGCTTATTACAAGCCATGAGATTGAAACGCAGGATGACTTAGTTGACATGCTGAGAGAAGAAGGATATAAGGTAACCCAGGCGACTGTCTCCAGAGACATTAAAGAGCTGCATCTCGTAAAGGTGCCGACGAACAACGGCTCCTACAAATACAGCCTGCCGGCGGATCAGCGGTTCAATCCGCTGTCAAAACTGAAGCGTTCATTAATGGATGCGTTCGTAAAAATTGACTCAGCAAGCCATATGATCGTATTAAAAACGATGCCGGGGAATGCTCAGGCAATCGGCGCTCTGATGGATAATCTCGAATGGGAAGAAATCATGGGCACGATTTGCGGAGATGACACGATCTTAATCATCTGCAGGACGCCTGAAGATACGGAGGGCGTTCAAAGCCGTCTTTTGGAGCTGCTGTAGCGTAATTATCAGATAAAAGGTGGAATGCTGTTTGTTAGCTGAACTATCAATAAAAAACTTTGCCATTATAGAGGAACTGACGATTTCGTTTGAACGGGGGCTCACCGTCCTGACGGGAGAAACAGGGGCCGGCAAGTCAATTATTATAGACGCCGTTTCCCTATTAGTCGGCGGCCGCGGCTCGTCTGAATTTGTCCGTTACGGTGAAACAAAGGCCGAGCTTGAAGGACTGTTTCTATTGGACAGCGGTCATCCTGTTTTTGAAGTATGCCGTGAGCAGGGAATAGACGCATCTGACGACATGATTGTCATGAGAAGGGACATCAATGCCGGAGGAAAAAGCGTATGCCGTGTCAACGGAAAATTAGTGACGATTGCGGCTTTAAGGGAAATCGGCAGACTTTTATTAGATATTCACGGACAGCATGATAACCAGCTGTTAATGGAAGACGATAAACACTTGGAGCTTTTGGACAGGTTTGCGGGCGCTGAGGCCGAATCCGCGCTTCAGGCTTACCATGAAGGCTATGAGCGTTATATGAAGCTGCTCAAAAAAGTGAAGAAGCTGTCAGAAAGCGAGCAGGAAATGGCGCATCGGTTAGACCTGATTCAATTTCAGCTTGAAGAAATCGAGTCGGCGAAGCTTGAATTGAATGAAGATGACCTTCTTCAGGAAGAGCGGAAGCAGATATCCAACTTTGAAAAAATTTATGAATCATTGCAAAACGCCTATAATGCGCTCCGCAGCGAGCAGGGGGGGCTTGACTGGGTCGGAATGGCCTCTGCCCAGCTTGAAGATATTTCGGATATTAATGAACCGCTGCAAAAGCTGTCTGAAAGTGTGTCAAGTTCCTATTATTTGCTGGAGGATGCAACCTTTCAGATGCGCAATCTGTTAGATGATCTGGAATATGACCCGGAACGGCTGAATTTTATTGAAACCCGTTTAAATGAGATCAAACAGCTGAAGCGCAAATACGGAGCGACGGTAGAAGACATTTTGGAATACGGCTCCAAAATAGAAGAGGAAATCGATCAAATCGAGAACCGCGACAGCCACCTTGAAGCGCTGAAGAGGGAATTGGAGTCGGTCGGCAAAGATGTGGCCGTAGAAGCCGCCAATTTATCAAAAATCAGAAAAGCTTGGGCTAAGAAACTGGCAGAAGCGATTCATCAGGAATTAAAAAGTCTGTATATGGGCAAATCAACGTTTGATACGGAATTTCTCGTGAAAACCGATCCGTCAGCCAGTGAAGCACCGGTTGTTAACGGGCAGCCTGTGCAGCTTACCCAAAAGGGGATTGACCTTGTGAAGTTTTTAATTTCAACAAACACCGGTGAGCCTTTAAAACCGCTGTCAAAGGTCGCTTCCGGAGGCGAGCTTTCAAGGGTGATGCTGGCGATGAAGAGTATTTTTTCTTCCCAGCAGGATGTCACCTCCATCATCTTTGACGAAGTGGACACCGGTGTAAGCGGGCGGGTTGCCCAAGCCATCGCGGAAAAAATCCATAAAGTATCGACCGGTTCACAGGTGCTCTGCATTACACACCTGCCGCAGGTTGCTGCCATGGCGGATACGCACCTTCTGATCGCTAAAGAATTCAAAGACGGCCGGACGACAACGCATGTCACGCCGCTTTCCAAACAGGACAAGGTAGCGGAAATCGGCCGCATGATTGCGGGCGTTGAAGTGACCGATCTGACAAAACGGCATGCACAAGAGCTTCTAAAACAGGCCGGACAGGTAAAAACGACAGGATAAGCTGCTGATACAGGCAGCTTATTTTTTTGTTCCATTTCTCTAACAGTGTATCCAATGTTTTTCTTCGTATGCCGGTTATAAATCAAGCGCAGGAAGGCAAAAGTATAGATGTAGCAGAAAAAGAAAGTGGTGTGGGATAGGAGCGAGGAGAGTGAAGGAATGAATGCACGATAACATGAGGAAAGCAATAGGTGTAATTCTCCTTGTTTCTTTACTAAGTGTAGGCTTTTTTAAGCCATTTAAAGAATATTTACTGATACCGTCAGAAATGAGCGTCTTTGAAAACCAGACACAGGCCGTTCCGGTCAATGCATCAATAAGCGCTGAAAAGGGCGAATTATCAGAAGCCTTTACGCTGAAAGAAGAGCACGGCCATGCAAACATAACAGGGCAAACACAAGGCCGGTCAGAAGTAGTATATGATCTTGCCGGGTTTCCCATTAAAAAAACAAAAGTGCGTGTCCTTCCAGAATTGAAGGTCATTCCGGGCGGACAGTCCATCGGTGTAAAACTCCATTCAGTCGGTGTTTTGGTCGTCGGTTTTCACCAGGTGATGACAAAGGATGGGAAAAAGTCTCCGGGAGAACAAGCGGGAATTGAATCTGGCGACATCATTATTAAAATGAACGGACATAAAATTGAAAAAATGAGCGACATCGCCCCGTTTATTCAAAAAGCGGGCAAAACTGGTGAATCTTTGGATTTATTGGTGAAACGCGATAAGCAAAAAATCAAAACAAAGCTGATTCCGACAAAGGACGAAGCCGAGGGGAAATATCGAATCGGCCTTTATATCCGCGATTCGGCAGCCGGCATCGGCACCATGACTTTTTTTGAACCGAAAACAAAAAAATACGGCGCATTGGGCCACGTCATCTCTGATATGGATACAAAAAAACCGATTGTTGTAGAAGACGGAGAAATCGTCCGTTCAACTGTAACATCGATTGAAAAAGGAAAAGGCGGCAATCCAGGCGAAAAACTGGCAAGGTTTTCGTCAGAACGGAAAACGATCGGCGATATTAACCGCAACAGCCCGTTCGGCATTTTCGGGACACTGCATCAGCCGATTAAAAACAACATTTCCGACAAAGCGCTTCCGATTGCTTTGTCAAATGAAGTAAAAAAAGGGCCTGCGCAAATGCTGACGGTTATCGAAAACGATAAAGTAGAGAAATTTGATATTGAAATCGTCAGCACCACGCCGCAAAAATTCCCGGCGACAAAGGGAATGGTGTTGAAAGTGACAGATCCGAAACTGCTGAAAAGAACCGGCGGAATCGTTCAGGGGATGAGCGGAAGCCCGATCATCCAGAACGGAAAGGTCGTCGGAGCCGTAACCCACGTATTTGTCAATGATCCGACAAGCGGCTACGGCGTTCATATCGAATGGATGCTGTCTGAAGCGGGTGTTGATGTTTACGGAAAAGACAAAGCAAGCTGACTGCCGGATGATCCGGCAGTTTTTTTATGTGATGCGTTCTTCACTTCTTTCCGGGATTCATGTAAAATAAGACATGAAGATTTTTCGACAAATTCACGTTTCCTGATTTGTCAAACTTAATTTTTAGTCGAAAAACCTAGAAAATGCTAGAAAAACAAAGATATACCACTATTATTGGTAAATATGGATTTTTTAAAAGGGGAAGTAGTGGTTTTGTCGAATGTAACATATAGCAGTCAAATGGGTTGCGTCCTGTTAATACATTGGGGGAGGAAGAAACGTGGAGAAAATTAAAGTTTGTGTTGCTGATGATAATCGAGAGCTTGTAAGCCTGTTGAGTGAATATATAGAGGGACAGGATGATATGGAAGTGATCGGCGTTGCTTATAACGGACAGGAATGTCTTTCTTTGTTTAAAGATAAGAATCCCGATGTGCTCGTTTTAGACATTATCATGCCGCATCTGGACGGACTTGCGGTTTTGGAGCGTCTGCGGGAATCAGAGCTCGAGAAGCAGCCGAACGTCATCATGCTGACGGCATTCGGTCAGGAAGACGTTACGAAAAAAGCCGTCGATTTAGGCGCGTCCTATTTTATCCTGAAGCCGTTTGATATGGAAAACCTTGTCGGCCATATCCGCCAGGTAAGCGGAAATGTCAGCAGTGTCACACACCGTGCGCCGTCTGCGCAAAGCAGCATTATCCGCAGCCAGCCGGAGCCGAAGCGGAAAAATCTCGATGCCAGCATTACAAGCATTATCCATGAGATCGGTGTGCCTGCCCATATCAAAGGCTATCTTTATTTGCGTGAAGCCATTTCCATGGTGTATAACGATATTGAACTCCTCGGCAGCATCACAAAAGTCCTTTATCCCGACATCGCCAAAAAATTCAACACGACCGCAAGCCGTGTAGAACGGGCCATCCGCCACGCCATTGAAGTCGCATGGAGCAGGGGAAATATTGATTCCATTTCTTCACTGTTCGGATATACGGTAAGCATGACAAAAGCAAAACCAACCAATTCGGAATTCATCGCGATGGTTGCTGACAAGCTGAGATTGGAGCATAAAGCTTCGTAACGCAAGCTTTTGGCTAGATGTCTTTTTCGCGCCTTCTATTCCGTGCATGAACGCGGAAGAGAAGGCGTTTTGAAATTTTGCTGACGAAAACAATGGAAATCACTCACGCCGGTACTTGTTCTATACATAAATGCGGGATCTATGCCGTCTACACGTATAATACCGGAGCTGATATTTTAATGATTTTGCCGTCTCTGAAATAAAAGCGGGGGACGCGGCGGCTTAACACAGATAAGACTTCGTAGCTGATCGTACCGAGCATTTCCGCAATTTCATCAACGGAAATCTCGGCTCCTTGTTGTTTACCGTAGATGACGACTTCTTCTCCTTGTTTGCCCTCATTCTCACCTAAACTGACCATGATCATATCCATTGTCACTCTCCCCGCCACCGGCATCCGTCTGCCGCGGTGCAGAATAAACCCGCGGTTGGACAGGGCGCGGGAGTAACCGTCAGCATAGCCGATCGGAATCGTCGCGATGATTTCACCCGGTTCGGCGATATATGTGGCACCATAACTGACGGTCCGGGGATCTGTCACCATAGCTTTCACATAAGCGATACGCGCCTTTAAACTTAGTGCGGGTGTGAGATCCACGAGGTTCAGTTCCTTTATCGAGGCGGACGGATATAAACCATATAACCCAATGCCTAAACGGATCATGTCGGCGCTGAATTCCGGGAATGCGATAGCGGCGGCTGTATTGCACATATGCACGGTAGGCAGCGTAATGTCTTGATTTTTTAAAAAGCGGAGAAAGCTGATAAACTTTTCGTGCTGCAGCATCGTCAGCTCAGTGTCCGGTTCATCCGCTGTTGAAAAATGTGTAAAGATGCCATCCCATGACAGATATGTACTCGACTTGAGCGCTTTCACCACTGCTAAAAGATCTTCTTCCGTACGCACACCCAGCCGGCCCATTCCGGTATCCACATTGATATGAATGGACAGCCGTTTCGAATCTGCTTCTTTTTCTAATATCCGATTCGCTTTTTTGATCCAGCTGACCTGAAACGCTGATAATGTTATGTTCCAAACGGCAGATTTTTTCACACAGCTGAGAGCTGTGAAGCCGAGCACAAGAATAGGTGCCGTAATTCCCGCTCTCCGTAACACAATTCCCTCTTCGACACTTGCGACAGCGAGCTCGCTCGCCCCGCTTTCCAGTGCCTGCCGCGCTACTTCCACAGAGCCGTGGCCATAAGCGTTCGCTTTTACGACGGCCATAATTTTAGACGTATTCGGAATATGGCGGCGGATCGCCCGTACGTTCTTTTTTATCGCATCAAGGTCAACTTCAATCCAAACTTCCCGGCAAAGTTTTTTCATCCCGATTCCTTCTTTCCTTAATGAGTTTCAGTACTCATGCTTTCAATCTGCATTCTATTCACCTTGAACTGAAATCATTCAAAACAAGGGAAGGTGATCGCTGATGTTTAAAGATCAAGGTTTCAGGAAATCAGTGCGCCTGCTTTATTTATGCTGAAAGGGCTGCATGGCAGCCCTTAAATTGACTTTACAATATTCTGATCTGAAAATTGATGTTCAAACATTTTGGCGTGGCTCACAGCATTGTTTTGAATGACAATGCCGATATTTCCCCCTCCGGCACCGAAAACGGTTTTTGATGCAGTCAGCGGACTGATGGATATGGCGCCGCCAACATTGACAACTCCGTTTCCTGATACGTTGTTTATCGTAATCGGGCAACCGCTCATTCTATTTTTTCTCCTTTCTCTCACAGTCTACTAACTATATGTACGCTGTAATATGGAATAAGATTAAACAAAACGGCAAAAAGAATCCGGCTGCTGCCAGCCGGAAAGGGAGGGAAAGACGATGTCATAATGTTTTCGTTACATTTTGATCAGAGTACTGAGAGCTTGAAGATTGAGATGTACTGGATTGATTCATTTGCAGGACCATCCCTGTATTTCCCCCACCTGAGCCGTAGACGGTTTTTGATACGGTTAAAGGACTTATCGAAAACGCACCGCCGACATTGACAACCCCGTTTCCGGAAAGACTGTTAATCGTAATAGGAAAACCAGCCATCATATACGGTCTCCTTTCTATTAATCTATTTACTATATGTACGCTGTGTGTTAGAAATAGGAGTAAACAAAGCGGTAAAAACTTGTGAATCAAAAAAACTGCCGGACATCCGGCAGTTTTTTTAGTCTACTTTTCAAACGGCACCCAGCCGCCTGTATTCTGAATCATTTCCCATAACGGTTCAGGAAGTCGGTATTTCTCAATTTCAGATGCTTGAATGGCTTTTTCGATTTCCTGTTCGCGGCCTTCTTTGACCAGCACCGCCCATTCGGGGTTAATCAAAATGACACGTCCCAGAGCCACCAGCGGAATTCCGCTTTCTAATACAGCAAGCGCTTCGTCCGCGGTATAGATGGAACCGACGGCCATCAGCGGCACTTTATGGCCGACGCGTTCGTTTAATAAATCCATCCGCGTCCGTGAAGTATCCGCCCCGCGGCGGGCTTTGGAATTGACATCCATTAGTGAAATATGCAGATAATCCAAGTTCTCTTCTGCAAGCGCGTCGGCGAGCATGAATGTTTCTTTCATTGTAAGCCCCGGTGTTTCCGGCTCTTCCGGTGACAGGCGGTAGCCGAGAACGAATGGATTTTCAGCGTGTGTATCAATTGCCTGTTTGACAGCGTCAACGACTGCAAGCGGGAACGCAAGGCGCTTTTCATCGCTTCCGCCCCAGCGGTCTGTGCGCCGGTTTGTTTTCGGTGAATAAAATTGGTGAATCAGGTACCCGTTTGCCCCGTGAATTTCAACACCGTCAAAGCCGGCTTCAATCGCTCTGCGTGTCGCTTCGCCGAATGCTTTCACGATGTGCTCAATTTCTTGTTCGGTGAGAGCCCGGGACGTTTGTCTCCCGTCTTCTTCTGAGCCGCTCGGACTGACGACGTCGTTGTTTGGCACGAGTTCAGGAGGGCATTCCAATCCTCCGTGGTGAATCTGCACAACGGCTTTCGCTCCTTGAGACTGGATCGCCTGAGCGAGTTTTTTCAAGCCGGGAATGTGAGAATCATCATAGATGCCGGGCTGGCCTGGAAACGCTTTGCCGTCCGGCGTTACGTTTGCACATGCCGTAATGACCATGCCCATTTCTTTTGAACGGGGAGTAATGTAGCTTAATTCACGGTCGGAAATCGTTCCGTCATCATTTGATGAATAGTGTGTCATCGGCGCGACTGAAATACGGTTTGGTATGGTGACGCCGCTTTCGAACGTAAAAGGTTCAAACAGCGGTTTATAAGTTTGCTTCATCATTTCGCCTTCTTCCTTAGGAGTTTAACTCGTCCGTATTCTAGCTTATGTTTTAATTGTGTGCAATTATTTTGCTTGTTCTTCTTCCTGAGGTTATGACCGGCTGAACCATTTAAACGAATGAAACGGTTTTCTCCGTTCCTTTTCAGGATCTTTATATCCTCCTGAAATTTGATGGCCGATCGAGCTGAATATGACAGCGGCGGCGAAGAGGAGAATGATTTTTTTCATATGCATATCTTCTTTCTTATCTTTCACAAGGTTATTTATAAGCATACGCTTGTGCGAAAAAACCGTCAATTTGTTTTTATTTATTCTTTTTTCCACTTTCCTGCGGCGAATATCGTTCCGATCTGAATCACAACACTTAACAGAGCGCACACTGCCACAACTGTGTTGCTGTCCATAGAAGACACCCTCCTTTTTGTTAGGTTGATGTATCATATGACAGCTGTCTCTGTTTTGACAAAACCGTAATGCGGTGTTTCATATTTTTCAACACAAAAAGGGCGCTTTTTTAAGCGCCTTTACTTTTTTTTCAGCCGGTTCAAAGCGATTTGAACGGCGATGGCGTCATCCAGGTAGCCGATCGGAAACATGTAATCCGGAATGACGTCGGTCGCTAAAATATAATACAGCAGCGCGCTCCCGAGAATCGCGCGGTCTTCAGCCGGTGTTGATTCATCCATATACTGATGATGCATGTTTTTCAAATGATCAATAAAAGGGCCGACGCTTTCTTCATTGTCCATTTTCTTTTGAAACTCATCGCAAATCAGGCGATGGCCCTGCTGGGTTTTGGCATATTGTTCATATCTGGTCAGTTCGCGCTCAATTTGCTCCCGGGAAAAAGGCTGATCAAACATCTCGGCCATATTCAGCATATCCTGAATCGCGTGCATCGGGTCTTGCGGCGCAGCTTCTTTTTCATGGCCGATGTCTATGCCTGATGCCTCAAGCAATTCCTCCAGCGGGGTGCGGAGATGTTTTGAAAATTCCTGAAGATGCTTTAAATTGGCCTTCTGCTTGCCGTTTATAATCCGGGAGATGGTGGCCGTATCAATGTTTGTTAAGGCGCCGAGTTTTCTCATGGAGAGCGAGTGCTTATCAAGCAGTGATTTTAAAACGGGTCCCAGTGTCTTATTTTTATTTTCTGTCAAGGGTGTCACCTCGTTTCCGCCGGAATGATGATCATTAATCAATAATTTTTGCAGAAAAGGTACCTTTTCTGTGCTGCTGAATAGGATAGTGTAGATTCAACGGCACAACATGTTGAAAAGACATCAAAGAATGGAGAGAAACGAACATGGCTTGGTTATTGATTTTAGGTTTGGCAGTGTCCTCGAGCATTGATAATTTAGGAGTGGGGATGTCATACGGCATCAGAAAAATCAAAATATCGCATGCGTCGAATATGATGATCGCTTTTATCTGTTTTGTATTCAGTTATATCGGAATTTATTTCGGCAAATGGATTTCAGCCGTTTTACCGGGCTTTCTTCCTGTATTGCTGGCGGCGTTTATTTTATCTGTCATCGGTATCCGCATCATTCTGCTGGCTGTGCCGAGAAAAACAGCGCGTGTTGGCGCGTCAGGAAAAAAAGGCCGTTTTGCCGGTCTGCTGCAAAATCCGGAGGCAGCGGATGCCGACGGTTCGGGAGAAATCGGTATATTGGAATCCATGGTTCTCGGGGTGGCCGTATCCGCAAATGCGCTGACCAACGGATTAAGCGCGGGTTTGATCGGGCTTTCTCCCGCTGCCATTTCCGTTACTGCGGCGGTCGGAAGCTTTTTGACGATATGGATCGGCTGCTCGCTTGGAAAAAAAGCCGCATCATTGCGCATCGGTTCTTTTCACGTCGGGCAGTTCAGCACGGTGCTGAGCGGAGTGATTATTCTCATCATTGCCGCCAATACGCTGCTCTTTTAAGTTGTCCCGTTCATTTTATGAAAAGCTCAAAATAAATATGAATGTTTCTATTCGGGAGAGCGCATGACGCGGCTCTCTTTTTTTGCCGATCTGATATTTTTTCAAAATGAACAGAAAGTCGTCCGTTTCCGTTAAATTCTGCATATTCGGCCTTCAGACAGAACCTTTTTCATAGACTGATCAGCTTGTTTTCTTTCTAAGTTCAGGTAAACAGCAGGTCAGATAGCCTTCATTCCAAATATGGAAAAGAGCTGGAGGCATGAAGGCTCCCTTTACAAATCGGCCATTCTGTTCAAAGATAAAGCCGAATGAGAAAACGTGAGGTGATCTGTGTGAAGTCTGTCATACTTCTGATCTTCACCGCATGGCTGTTATCAGGCTGCGAGTATACCGCGGAGGCTGATGCGGCGCCGTCATTTACACAGGAAGGAACATTTATAAAAGCGGCCGGAAACGATACGATCGCGGTCGAAATTGACGGAGAAAGGCAAGAGGTGAAGGTGCCGTTCGCTAAGCGGTTTGAATGTCAGTCCCTGCCTGAACATACGGCGGTGCAAATCACCTATAAAAAAGAGAGCAACGGACAATTACGGCTTGAGGAACTGAAAAAAGAAACAGATATGTGAAAACGGGGAGGAAAAAACGTGGGTTTACTGACAAAAAGCGCTGCTGCCTTCGGTGCCGCTCTGCTTCTGCTTGCGCCGTCTGCTTATGCAGCTGAACCTTTGCAAGGGAAAACCATTTATATCGATGCCGGTCATGGCGGAGAAGACAGCGGGGCCGGCGGAAATGGATTGCTTGAGAAAAACATCAATTTAGCGGTGTCAAACAAGGTGATCGCCAAATTGGAGACAGAAGGCGCAAAACCTGTAGCTTCAAGGACTGACGATACTTTTTTACGTTTGGACGAGCGGGTGGCGAAAGCAAGCGCCAGCCAATCCGATTTATTCGTCAGCCTCCATACGAATTCAGCCGTCTCAACGGCATCGGGCACGGAAACGTATTTTAATTCGACATATGAAGGAGCAGACAGCGAAAGGCTTGCTTCCGACATCCAGCAGCAGCTTGTCACGTCTTTAGGGATGAGGGACAGAGGCGTAAAAGAAGCTCCTTTTTATGTCATTACATATTCAAAGATGCCGAGTGTGCTGGCTGAATTAGGTTTTATCACAAATCCTCAAGATGCGGACAAGCTGAAAAGTGATAACGGCCAAGAGCACGCCGCGGACGCCGTTGTAAACGGAATCGAAACCTATTACAGCGGACGGTAATGATAAAATATGTGTAAATAGCGCCCTCCTTATGTGCATAACGATTATAATAGAGAAAACCGATGACAAACACCTGAGGTGACACATATGACGAATATTTTTGCCCACCGGGGGGCGTCGGGCGACTGCCCTGAAAATACGATACCCGCATTCAAAAAAGCGATTGAGGACGGGGCTGACGGAATCGAACTTGATGTACAGATGACAAAAGACGGCCGGATCGTGGTCATTCACGATGAAACCCTCGACCGCACGACGTCTTTGAAAGGATTTGTGAAAGATACGGCGTATGACAAAATCAGAACCGCCGATGCCGCCGGAAAATGGAAAGATTCTTTTAAAGGAGTCAGAATTCCGCTTTTGTCAGATGTGCTGCGTTTTGCGGAACGTGCTGATTTTCTGATAAACATTGAGCTGAAAAACAGTGTATTCCGTTACGAAGGAATGGAAGAAGAAGTGATTAAAAAAGTCAGATATTACGGACTGGAAAAGCGCGTTATTTTTTCTTCATTTAATCATGAGAGTCTCGCGGTTTGCCACGCCCTGGCACCTGAAATTGAACGGGCGGTGCTGACAATGGATGTACTGTACCGGCCTGAACGGTATCTTGCAGCCATTCCCGCTTCGGGTTATCATCCGAAGCTCGGTACGCCGGCGGTGAGCGCTGAAGTGATCAAACATCTTGCAAAACACCAAGCGGCGCTCCGTCCGTTCACCGTCAATCGTCCTGAGGATATGAAGCAGCTGATGAAAGCGGGAGCAGACGCAATTTTTACCGATTATCCAAAGCTGGCTGTTTCTATAAAAGAAGAATGCCGCAGCTGAGAAGACTGTTCAGACAGTCTTCTTTTTTTATGGGCGGGAAAAAGGCGGCGCACTCATAACTCGGTCAGCCGGTTCATATATTGTAACAGGGCGTTTTGTGTAAGCGTTATCTTTTATCTTATTGAAAGTGAGGCAAAATTGTGGGAAAAACGGTTATCGTCAGTGCGGCAAGAACGCCGTTCGGAAAATTTGGCGGCGCATTAAAAGAGGTAAAGGCAGCCGAGCTTGGCGGCATTGCCATAAAAGAAGCAATCAAGCGCGCCGCTATCAGTGAAAGCGAAGCGGAAGGAGCGGTGATGGGAATGGTCGTCCAGGCGGGTGCCGGGCAGATTCCGGCACGGCAGGCTGCAAGATATGCCGGGCTTCCGTGGTCCGTTCCGGCTGAAACCATTAATAAGGTCTGTGCATCAGGGCTCAGGGCCGTTACCATCTGTGATCAAATGATTCGGGCGAAAGATGCGGACGTGCTGATTGCAGGCGGAATGGAAAGCATGAGCAACATTCCGTACGCCATTCCGGCCGGCCGCTGGGGTGTGAGGATGGGGGACGGAGTGTTTCAGGATTTAATGGTTCATGACGGGCTGACCTGTGCGTTCGACCAGGTCCATATGGCTGTCCACGGAAGCACTGCGGCCAAAAAGTACGGCATTTCCCGGGGTGAACAGGATCATTACGCTCTTTTGAGCCAGAAACGTGCGGCAGAGGCGGCTGAAGCGGGCAAATTGCGTGAAGAAATTGTCCCCGTCACCTGGACCGGCAAAAAAGGCAAACAGCATACTGTTGAAGCGGATGAGGGGCTGCGTCCTGATACGAGCCTTGAGCAGCTTGCAGCGCTCAAGCCAATTTTTACAGCCGACGGAACGGTTACAGCCGGAAACGCTCCCGGTGTAAATGACGGGGCCGGAGCATTTGTGCTGATGTCAGAGGAAAAAGCCGCAAAGCAGCATGTCAGGCCGCTCGCAGCGATACTTGGCTTTGCGTCCGTCGGACTGGAAGCGTCCGAGCTGGCAAGCGCGCCGGGAGAGGCCATCAGCCGGCTTTTGACAAAAACCGGACTGTCCGTTGACGATATTGATTTGTTTGAAGTAAATGAAGCATTTGCGTCCGTCGTGCTGGTGAGTGAAAAAATAGCCGGGTTCAGCTGGGAAAAAGTGAATGTAAACGGAGGGGCAATCGCGTTCGGCCACCCGATCGGCGCAAGCGGAGCAAGAATCATCATGAGTTTAATATACGAATTAAAGCGTCGCGGAGGGGGGTTAGGCGTAGCTGCTATATGCAGCGGAGCGGCTCAAGGAGATGCCGTCCTGCTTGAGGTGTACTGATCAAAGGAGGGAGCGCCGGATGAAGATGAAAACAATCATGGTCGCAGGTGCGGGTCAGATGGGAGCAGGCATCGCGCAGACGGCTGCAGAAGCCGGGTTTGCCGTCAAGTTATACGATTGGGAGCCGGAAACGGTAACAAAAGGTCTTCACCGCATAAAGACAAACCTGGAGAAAGAGCAGGCAAAAGGACGGAAGTCACAGCAGGAGACAGATGCCGTTTTCAGCCGTATTTCCCCGGCAGAACTCACAGAAGCGGAAGATGCTGATTTTATAATTGAAGCCATTGCAGAAAACAAAAAAGCAAAAGCAGAATTGTTTGACACACTAGATAAAATCTGTCCCCCTCATGCCGTATTGGCAAGCAATACGTCTTCTCTTCCCATTACGGAGCTTGCCGCGGCCACAAAAAGGCCTGAAAAAGTAATCGGCATGCATTTTATGAATCCGGTTCCTGTCATGGAGCTTGTCGAAGTCATCAGAGGACTCGCCACATCGGAAGAAACGGCGGAAACAGTAAAGAAGCTTGCCGTCCGGATGAATAAAACCCCTGTCGAAGTCAATGACTTCCCGGGCTTTATATCCAATCGCATATTAATGCCGATGATTAACGAAGCCGTTTATTGCCTTTACGAAGGAGCAGCTTCAAAGGAAGCGATTGATGCGGTGATGAAGCTCGGCATGCGGCATCCGATGGGTCCTTTAACTTTAGCTGACTTCATCGGGCTGGATACGTGCCTTTCCATTATGGAGGTTCTCTATGCGGGGCTCGGAGATTCGAAATACCGCCCATGCCCTCTGCTCAGAAAATATGTCAGCGCCGGCTGGCTCGGCAAAAAAAGCGGGCGCGGTTTTTATGAGTACGGCAGATGACGTAAAGATCATGAGGGGAGACGGCAGCCATGCATTTTACAGAAGAGCACATCATGATGAGAAAAATGGTGCGTGATTTTGCCCGCAAGGAAATCGCGCCGGTGGTTGAGCTCATGGAATCAACAGATGAATTTCCGGAGCGGCTGATTAAAAAAATGGGCGAAGCGGGATTGATGGGCATTCCCGTCCCGGAAGCTTACGGCGGGGCGGGTGCTGATACAACATCTTACATTTTAGCGATTCATGAAATATCAAAAGTCAGCGCGGCCGTCGGCGTCATTTTGTCCGTCCACACATCAGTAGGGACAATCCCGATTTTGCATTTTGGGACAGAAGTCCAAAAACAAACGTATATTCCGAAGCTGGCAGCGGGCGAATATATTGGGGCTTTTGCGCTTACTGAACCTCAATCCGGATCTGATGCGGGAAGCCTGAAAACAAGAGCCGTGCGAAAAGGCGGTTCATATATTCTGAACGGTTCAAAAATCTTTATTACAAACGGCGGAGCGGCAGATCTGTATCTGACATTCGCCATAACCGATCCGGGTAAAGGGAGAAAGGGAATTTCAGCGTTTATCGTTGAAAAAAACACACCCGGTTTTTCTGTCGGAAAAAAAGAAAAAAAGCTCGGATTGTTAGGTTCCAATACTGTCGAATTGCAGTTTGACCAAGCGGAAATTCCGATTGAAAACCGGCTCGGCGAAGAGGGCGAAGGCTTTTCAATCGCCATGAAAAACCTTGAAGTCGGACGGATCGGCATAGCGGCTCAGGCGCTCGGGATTATTGAAGCGGCGCTCGGCTGCTCGGTGGAGTACGCCAAAACCCGCAGCCAGTTCGGCAGACCCATCGCTTCGAATCAGGCTGTTTCATTTAAATTATCTGACATGGCGACGAATGCGGAAGCTGCCAAATTATTGGTCTATCATGCTGCTGATCTGTATCAGCGAGGGCTTCCGTGCGGAAAAGAAGCATCTATGGCGAAGCAATTCGCGTCCGATGCGGCGATGAAAGCGGCGGTGGAGGCTGTGCAGATTCACGGCGGCTACGGCTATATGAAAGAGTATCCCGCGGAGCGTTTATTTCGGGATGCGAAAGTTACGCAAATTTATGAAGGAACCAATGAGATTCAAAGGCTGATTATTTCTAAGTATCTTCTTCAATAAAAAGTGCGCAAAGGAGCGAAACCATGGAATCTTATTCTCCCGGTTTAGATGGCGTCATTGCGGTGGAAACGGGGATTTCTTTCCTGGATACACAGCAGGGCAGTATTTTAATCAAAGGCCACGATCTGATTGAGCTTTCTAAAACGGCCGGCTATATGGACATTGTTCATCTCTTATTGGAAGACAGACTTCCTGATCCGAAAGAGAAGGCGGCGCTTGAAGAAGACGTTCGGCGCGGCGGACACCTTCCCGAGGAAATCTTGCACATATGCCGTCTGCTGCCCGATCATACTCACCCGATGGACGGACTGAGGACGGGTTTGTCCGCGCTTGGAGGCTTTGACAAGGACATCGATGACCGTTCATCTTCCGTAAATCAGCACCGCGTACGCGGACTGATAGGCAAAATGCCGAATCTGACGGTCAACAGCTATCGAGTCATCAACGGGCTGGAGCCTTTGGCGCCGGTCGGAACCTTATCATACAGCGCAAACTTTTTATATATGATTACCGGAAAAACGCCGTCATCTTTGGAAGAAGAAATCTTCGACCGGTCGCTTCTTTTATACAGTGAGCATGAATTGCCGAACTCAACGTTTACGGCCCGTGTCATCGCTTCGACGCAATCGGATATTTACGGCGCTCTGACCGGAGCCGTCGCCTCGCTTAAGGGAAATCTTCACGGCGGCGCGAACGAAGCGGTTATGTACATGCTTGAGGAAGCGAAGGATACAGACGGGTTTACACAATTATTAACTCAAAAACTCGCAAACAAAGAAAAAATCATGGGTTTCGGCCACCGTGTCTACATGAAAAAAATGGACCCGAGGGCGCTCATGATGAAAGAAGCGTTAAAAAAGCTGTCTGATCTTTCAGGTGATTTCCGTCTTTATAATATGTGTGAAGCCGGCGAAACCGTCATGAGGGAGAAAAAAGGCCTTTATCCGAATTTAGATTACTACGCAGCGCCGGTCTATTACATGCTCGGCATCCCAATACCGCTGTACACGCCTATATTCTTCAGCGCACGCACGGTCGGCCTGTGCGCCCACGTCATTGAACAGCACAGCCGAAACCGGCTTTTCCGCCCGCGTGTCCGCTATACCGGAGCGCGCCTGTAAACAGATGAGAAAGGAAGATGAAAACATGACAGAACCCCGCCGAATGGACGCTGTAATCGAAGAGATTTCTGACTACGTGCTCCATCAGGAGATTGACAGTTCAGAAGCTTTCGCTACGGCAGGACATGTGCTTCTTGATACGATAGGCTGCGGAATTTTGGCGCTCAGCTATCCCGAATGTACAAAGCTGCTCGGCCCGATTGTCCCGGGAACCTCCGTGCCCAACGGCAGCAGAGTCCCGGGCACGCCTTTTGTTTTAGATCCGGTCACGGCTGCTTTTAATATCGGCTGTATCAACAGGTGGCTCGATTATAATGATACGTGGCTTGCTGCGGAATGGGGTCATCCGTCTGACAATCTCGGAGGCATATTGGCTTGTGCGGATTATATATCCAGAGTGCGGATTTCAGAAGGGAAAGAACCGCTTATCGTGCGCGATGTGCTTTGCGCAATGATCAAAGCGCACGAAATTCAAGGGATTCTCGCTTTGGAAAACAGCTTAAACAGAGTGGGGCTTGACCATGTGCTGTTTGTGAAAGTGGCGACTGCGGCTGTTTGCGCGCAAATGCTGGGCGGCTCAAAAGAGGAAATCAATAACGCCGTATCTCATGCCTGGATTGATAATTCAAGCCTCAGAACGTACCGTCATGCGCCGAATACCGGATCACGCAAATCATGGGCGGCCGGCGACGCGACGAGCAGAGGCGTATATTTGGCCCTTATGGCGCACAAAGGTGAAATGGGGTACCCGACGGCTCTGACCGCATCTGGGTGGGGATTTCAAGACGTATTGTTTAACCGGCAGGAAATAAAGCTTGCCCGCCCGCTTGGGTCCTATGTGATGGAGAATGTTCTGTTTAAAGTATCCTACCCGGCTGAATTCCATGCCCAGACAGCGGCGGAATGCGCGGTCCGGCTTCATCCGGAGGTGAAAGACCGCATCGAAGACATTGACAGGATCACGATTATGACGCATGAGTCGGCAATCCGGATTATCGATAAAAAAGGGCCGCTTCACAATCCGGCTGACCGGGATCACTGCCTCCAGTACATTACGGCAATCGGGCTGCTTTTCGGAGATATCACGGCGGATCATTATGAAGAGGAAACGGCGTCTGACCCGCGAATTGATACATTGCGGAGCAAAATGGAGGTGACGGAACACAAAGCGTACTCAAAAGATTACTTAGACCCGAATAAGCGATCCATATCAAATGCCGTACAGGTGCATTTTACAGACGGCACGGCTACGGGACGGATTGAATGTGAATACCCGCTCGGGCACCGGTTCCGCAGAAAAGAAGCCGTTCCGAAGATTCTTGCCAAGTTTTCAGCAAACATCAGCACTCATTTTTCATTGAAGCAGCAGCGTAAAATCGAAGAGGCCTGCGAACATAGCGGCCGAATGCAGAAGCTCAGCGTTAGTGAATTTATGGACTTATTTCTCGTATAAAATAGGAGGGTGACAAACATGACGTGGATCGTCAGCAAGCAGTCGTCTCAAGAGGAGCTTGCAGAGCGGTTCCGTACGCTGATGGCAGCGCCGGATCTATTGCAGATCCCCGGCGCTCACGATGCGATGGCTGCTCTTATCGCCAAAAAAACGGGGTTTTCGGCTCTTTATTTATCAGGCGCGGCTTACACGGCGAGCAGAGGGCTGCCCGATTTAGGGATCATCACGTCGGCGGAAATGGCTGAACGGGTTAAAGATCTGGTCCGCTCGTCTGATCTGCCCGTCCTTGTCGATATTGACACGGGTTTCGGAGGAGTGCTGAATGCCGCCCGGACGGCGAAAGAAATGTATGAAGCGCGCGCGGCCGCCGTCCAGATGGAGGATCAGCGCCTGCCGAAAAAATGCGGACATCTGAATGGGAAGCAGCTCGTGCCGATTGAAGAAATGGCGCAAAAAATCCAAGCGGTCAAGCGGGCCGCGCCGACCCTTCTTGTTGTTGCGAGAACAGACGCCAGACAGCAGGAAGGGCTGGAGGGGGCATTAACAAGGGCGTCCGCTTATATAAAAGCGGGTGCTGACGCTGTTTTTCCGGAAGCGCTCCAATCCGAAAGTGAATTCAGAGCGTTTTCCAAACAAATCAGTGTGCCGATTCTCGCAAACATGACTGAATTCGGAAAAACGCCGTATTACAGTGCTGATGAATTTTCCGATATGGGCTGTCAGATGGTCATTTACCCGGTCACGTCACTCAGAACGGCGGCCAAGTCTTTTGAGCGTATTTTCCGCCTTCTGAAAGAAGAAGGCTCGCAAAAAGAGGGGCTTTCAGATATGCAGACGAGAAAAGAATTATATGAAACGATCGCTTACGATGACTATGAAGAACTGGATCAATCCATTGCCAAAACAATACTGCCGGACGACTGAAAAAGCCCTTTTTTTTGCAAGGGCTTTTTTTACAGCTTTTTTTTCCTGAACCGCGGGCTGACTTGATTGCGTTTCCGATCTCTGTACAGAATAAACCCGGCCAGAACATAAAGGCCGAACAAAAAAAACGCCAATCCGGCCGCCCCCTGAAGAAAAAGGGACGGAAACGGGGAAAACGCATGCCCGAATAATGCATCTCTCATCAGCTTAATGCCGAGCGCCGCGACAGCGCCGGGGAGGACCAGAATCAAAAGCGCAACAAGCCGGCTCATATTCAGAAAACCCCTTTACGATATGTTTTCCTTTATTGTCCAATCGAAAAAATATTTTGTCAAGAGATCAAAACGTGGTAACATAGGGGTTGTGCAAATTATTGCAACGGGAAATACAGGTGTGCAAATTTTTTCATATAAAGGGGTATCGGGATGCAGAAGGTGCTGATTATAGGTGCTGGTAAAGGAGGCACGGCGCTCCTACAGATTTTGATGAAAACAAAGCTGATCCGGATTATTGCGGTGGTTGATCAAGATCCGGAGGCGCAAGGGCTGCAAGAAGCCCGGAAATATGGAATTGCAACCTCATCAGATTGGAAATCTTACATAACCGAAGATATAGATATTATCATCCATACAACAGGCGATAAAGCGGTCATGGATGAGCTGCTCCATGAGAAAAAAGAACAAACCATCGTCATGCCGGGAAAATTGGCGTACATGGTGTTTCAGCTGATGGAGGAAAAACAGCAGCTTATCCAAATGCTCAAGTCGCAGACGTATAAGCATGACCGGATTTTTAATTCAACGCACGACGGCATGATTTTTATAGACGTCAACGAAACGATCATTTTATTTAATCAGATGGCAGAAAAAATGGTCGGCCAAAAACGGGAGGATGTCATCGGCCGCCAAATTAAAGACGTAGTGCCGAACACAAAGCTGCCGCGGATTCTGGAAACGAGAGAGCCGGAATATAACCAGAAGCAGCTTCTCGGAAAGCACTTGCAGATTGTCACGACAAGACTGCCGATCATTGATGAAGGCGGAAAACTTCTCGGCGCGTTATGCGTGTTTAAAGACATCACCGATGCAGTTGAACTGGCGGAAGAGGTCACGAACTTAAAACAAATCCGCACCATGCTTGAAGCGATTATTCAATCCTCAGACGAGGCCATTTCCGTCGTTGATGAAAACGGCATCGGAATGTTAATCAACAAAGCGTATACAAAAATGACCGGGCTGTCAGAAAGCGAAGTCATCGGAAAACCCGCTTCCACCGATATCTCAGAAGGGGAGAGTATGCACCTGAAAGTGTTGGGGACAAGGCGGCCCGTGCGGGGTGTGAGAATGAAGGTCGGCCCCAATAAAAAGGATGTCATCGTAAATGTTGCCCCCGTTATTGTGGACGGTATTTTAAAAGGCAGCGTCGGCGTCATTCACGATGTGTCAGAAATTAAAACGCTGACTGCTGAGCTGAATCGGGCGCGCCAGATCATCCGCACGCTTGAAGCGAAATACACGTTTGATGACATTATCGGCACGAGTGAACAAATGCTGGTCGCCCTTGAACAGGCGAAGCTCGGGGCGAAAACGCCGGCGACGATTCTGCTGCGGGGAGAATCCGGCACAGGAAAAGAACTTTTCGCCCACGCCATCCATAATGAAAGCGACCGAAAATACAATAAGTTCATTCGGGTCAATTGTGCGGCCCTGTCTGAATCCCTGCTAGAATCCGAGCTTTTCGGCTATGAGGAAGGCGCGTTTACGGGCGCGAGGCGCGGGGGCAAAAAAGGACTTTTTGAAGAAGCGAATAACGGCAGCATTTTCTTAGATGAAATCGGAGAGCTGACCCAAAGCACCCAGGCAAAGCTGCTCAGAGTTCTGCAAGAAAAAGAAATTATCAGAGTCGGCGGCGCTAAAGCGATTTCTGTCAATGTCAGAATTATCGCAGCGACAAACGTCAACATCGAAAAGGCCATGGCGGAAGGCGCGTTCCGTGAAGACCTGTATTACCGGATTAACCGCTATCCGATCTCAATCCCGCCGCTTCGGCAGCGCAAAGAAGATATTGAAGCGCTGAGCATTCGGCTCATTGAAAAAATCAATCAGGATTACGGCCGCAATGTAAAGGGGCTCACGCCGAACGCGCTGCGAGCTTTATCAGCCTACAGCTGGCCGGGAAACGTCCGGGAGCTTGAAAATGTTCTCGGACGGGCAATGATATTTTTAGAGCCGCACATGGAACGGATCGAACAGCAGCATCTGCCTGTTTTTGAATCAGAGCTGAATGAAAAAAACGGCACCCAAAGTGATTTTCCTGATGTGGAAGGGGAAAAGCTGTCTCAGGCTGTTGAAAAATTTGAAGCGCACGTCATTCAAAAAACGCTTGAAAAGCATAAATTCAACCGAACCAAAACGGCAAAAGCGCTTGGTGTCAGCATTCGGAATCTGTACTACAAAATGGACAAGTACGGCCTTGCAAATGACGGCATGCAATAAATTGCAGAGAAAGCGCAAACAGCTGCATGTTTTCTTGAAAAAAGCCGGAATAAACCCTCCCGCATATTTGGCACGGAACTTGCATTGTTAAAAGCGGATTCGCACAAGGAAGGTGGTACAAAATGAAGCTGAGAGACCTAGTTGAAAAAGCCGCGGCAAAAAACGCAAAAACCATTGCAGTGGCCCACGCAGCAGATAAAGAAGTGATCCAGGCCGTCAAAATGGCGGCAGAACACTTGTCGGCCCGAGTTTTACTGACGGGTGACAGCGGAAAGCTGAAAGAGCTACTGGCAAATGAGCCGAAGTTCAATGCTGAAATCATCCACGCCGATTCACCCGAAGAATCTGCGGCAAAAGCAGTGCGCGCAGTGCGTGAACAAGAGGCGGACGTTTTGATGAAAGGGAATCTCCCGAGCTCAACTCTTCTGAAATCGGTTTTAAACCGCCATGAAGGGCTTCGTTCAAAAAGGGTGTTGTCACATGTAGCCGTTTTTGAGGTGCCGGACTATGACCGGCTGATGTATGTGACTGATTCAGCGCTGAACATTGCCCCGTCTCTTGAAGAGCTCGGGCATATTCTGCAAAATGCGGTTCATGTCGCACATTCAGTAGGAAACCCTATGCCGAAAGCCGCAGTCCTTGCCGCTATTGAAACGGTTAATCCGAAAATGGAGGCGACCCTGAACGCGGCTGCGATCGTCCAGATGTGCAACAGAGGACAGATTACCGGCTGCATTGCGGACGGACCGCTTGCTTTGGATAATGCCGTATCCCAAGCGGCTGCGCTGCAAAAAGGGATTTCCGGAAGCGTAGCGGGCCAGGCGGATATTCTCTTGGTTCCTTCAATCGAGGCCGGAAATATGCTTTATAAGTCAATGATTTATTTTGCGAAAGCAAATGTTGCTGCCGTCATCGCCGGTGCAAAAGCGCCGATCACATTAACGAGCAGAGCGGATACCGCAGAAAATAAACTGTATTCAATTGCGCTTGCGATTTGCGCATCACAAGAACAGTAGGAGGAACGAACCTATGGAAATTTTTAAATATATGGAGACTTATGATTACGAACAATTGGTATTCTGCCAAGATGAACAATCCGGATTAAAAGCGATCATCGCGATTCATGATACGACGCTCGGCCCAGCACTCGGCGGAACAAGAATGTGGACATATGACAGTGAAGAAGCGGCGATTGAAGATGCACTAAGACTCGCAAAAGGCATGACTTATAAAAATGCGGCTGCCGGTTTAAACTTAGGCGGCGGGAAAACCGTTATTATCGGAGACCCGCGCAAAGATAAAAATGAAGAAATGTTCCGCGCGTTCGGGCGCTACATCCAAGGCTTAAACGGAAGGTATATTACGGCGGAAGACGTCGGCACAACCGTTGAAGATATGGACATCATTCATGATGAAACAGACTATGTAACCGGAATTTCTCCGGCATTCGGTTCATCAGGAAATCCGTCCCCGGTTACGGCATACGGCGTCTACAAAGGGATGAAAGCCGCAGCGAAAGCGGCGTTTGGCACTGATTCACTGGAAGGTAAAACAATTGCCGTGCAAGGCGTGGGAAATGTGGCTTACAATCTATGCCGCCACCTTCACGAAGAAGGCGCTTCTTTAATCGTAACGGATATCAATAAAGAATCTGTTAAACGTGCCGTTGAGGACTTCGGCGCCCGCGCAGTTGATCCCGGCGACATTTACTCACAGGCGTGCGATATTTATGCCCCATGTGCTCTCGGCGCCGTCATTAACGATGACACGATTAAACAGCTGAAGGCGAAAGTCATTGCGGGAGCGGCCAATAACCAGCTGAAAGAAACACGTCACGGCGATACCATTCATGAAATGGGAATCGTGTACGCTCCGGATTATGTCATCAATGCAGGCGGCGTCATCAATGTGGCCGATGAGCTTTACGGCTACAATGCTGAGCGGGCTTTGAAAAAGGTTGAAGGCATCTATGCAAACATTGAGCGGGTGCTCGATATTTCCGCGCGTGACGGCATTCCGACATACTTAGCGGCTGACCGTCTGGCCGAGGAACGAATTGAGCGCATGCGCCGTTCAAGAAGCCAGTTTCTGCAAAACGGCCAAAGTATATTAAGCAGACGATAGGAATTTGATCTGGAGGTATGAAAATGTTCGAAAAGGAAAAACGCATTCTCATTCTGAATCCAGGCTCAACATCAACGAAAATCGGTGTCTTTCACAATGAACGCTGTATCTTTGAAAAGACGCTGCGGCATCCCGAAGAAGAGCTGAAAACATTTAACACCATCATCGACCAATACGAATTTCGAAAAATAAGCATTCTTGAGTCTTTGCACGAACAGGGCATCAACATTTCAAAGTTCGATGCCGTTTGTGCCAGGGGCGGCCTGCTCAGACCGATTGAGGGCGGCACATATGAAGTGAATGACGCCATGATCATTGATTTGAAAAACGGCTACAACGGCCAGCATGCTTCTAATCTGGGCGGAATTATTGCCAGGGAAATAGCTGACGGATTAAATATCCCCGCGTATATCGTCGATCCAGTCGTGGTGGATGAGATGACTCCGCTCGCCAAAGTATCAGGAATGCCTGAAATCAAGCGGAAAAGCATTTTCCATGCTTTGAACCAAAAAGCTGTTGCCCGTCAGGCGGCGGCGTCCCTCGGCAAACGGTATGAACAGATGAAGATGATCGTCACTCATATGGGCGGCGGCACCACAGTCGGTGTCCATGATTGCGGACGGGTGACGGATGTCAACAACGGGCTTCACGGAGAAGGACCCTTCAGCCCGGAGCGCGCGGGAACCGTTCCGGCGGGTGATTTGGTGGAGATGTGTTTTTCCGGCAAATATTCAAAAGCCGATATGATGAAAAAACTTGTCGGCACGGGCGGACTCTCCGGCTACCTGGGGACAACGGACGCGGTGAAGGTGGAAAAACGCATTCAGGCCGGAGATGAAAACGCGCGTCTCATTTATGACGCCATGGCTTATCAAGTAGCAAAAGAAATCGGGGCGGCAAGCGCCGTTTTAAAAGGAAAAGTAGACATTATCGTCCTGACGGGCGGATTGGCGTACGGGAAAAGTTTCGTATCCGCCATCAGATCGTACATAGATTGGATTTCGGATGTACTGGTGTACCCGGGAGAAAATGAACTGCAATCTCTCGCGCAAGGCGCGCTTCGGGTTTTAGCCGGTGAGGAGCAGTCAAAGCAATATCAGATCGGCGAAGGAGTGAAAACAAATGGCGACTGAGTATGATGTGGTCATTCTGGGCGGCGGCACGGGCGGTTATGTAGCCGCCATCAGAGCGGCCCAGCTCGGCTTAAAAACGGCCGTTGTAGAAAAAGAAAAGCTCGGCGGAACATGCCTGCATAAAGGATGTATCCCGAGTAAAGCGCTGTTAAGAAGCGCGGAAGTGTACCGAACCGCAAAGGAAGCGGCAGCATTCGGCATTGAAACGGAAGGTGTCTCCCTCCGCTTTGACAGCGTGCAAAAACGAAAGCAGGGAATCGTTGACCGGCTGGCCGGCGGTGTCGCCCACTTGATGAAAAAGGGGAAGATTGATGTATTCAACGGGTACGGACGTATGCTCGGCCCTTCCATCTTCTCACCTCTTCCCGGTACGGTTTCCGTCGAATACGCAAATGGTGAAGAAAACGACATGCTGATACCGAAACAATTGATTATCGCAACCGGTTCAAGGCCGAAAATGCTGCCGGGTTTAGAAGCAGACGGTACATATATTCTGACATCAGATGAAGCGTTAGAGCTTGAACGTCTGCCCCAATCCATGATGATCGTCGGCGGCGGTGTCATCGGAATTGAATGGGCATCCATGCTGAACGATTTCGGCGTCAATATCACTGTGATTGAATATGCGGACCGCATTTTGCCGACGGAAGACCGTGATATTTCAAGCGAGATGGAAAAACTGTTAACGAAAAAAGGAATTAAGGTCGTGACGGGTGCGAAAGTGCTTCCGGATACATTGGAAAAAGCGGACGGCGTTTCAATTGCCGCTGAAAAGAATGGAAAAAAAGAAACGTATCACGCGGAACAAATGCTTGTTTCCATCGGCCGCCAGCCGAACATTGAAGGGATCGGGCTTGAAAACACGGATATTGAAGCGGAAAACGGTTCTATCACCGTGAACGAAGCCGGGCAGACGAAGGAATCGCACATTTATGCGATCGGTGATGTTGTCGGCGGGCTGCAGCTTGCGCATGTGGCCTCCCGTGAGGGCATCATTGCCGTTGAGCATATGGCGGGTCTTAATCCGGCTCCGCTTGATGCCGCTCTTGTGCCGAAATGTATTTATTCAAATCCGGAAGCGGCGAGCGTCGGTCTGACAGAAGAGGAAGCTCTTCGAAAAGGGCATGACCTGAAGATCGGGAAGTTTCCGTTCATGGCGATCGGAAAGGCTCTTGTATACGGAGAAAGCGACGGCTTTGTCAAAATCGTCGCCGATCGGAATACAGATGATATTCTCGGTGTTCATATGATCGGCCCGCACGTCACCGATATGATCTCTGAAGCGGGGCTTGCCAAGGTGCTCGACGCGACGCCTTGGGAAATCGGTCAGTCCATACATCCGCATCCGTCCCTTTCAGAGGCGATTGGAGAAGCTGCGTTAGCCGCAGACGGAAACGCGATTCATTTTTAAAAGGAAAGAAGGAGGGGTTTGAATGACTACAAACCGCCATCAAGCATTAGGGCTCTCTGACGAAGAAGCCGTTGAAATGTATAGAACCATGCTGTTAGCCAGAAAAATCGACGAAAGAATGTGGCTCTTAAACCGCTCGGGCAAAATTCCGTTCGTTGTTTCATGTCAAGGACAGGAAGCGGCGCAAGTAGGCGCGGCCTATGCCTTAAACCGTGATACCGACTATGTGCTTCCGTACTACAGAGATATAGGGGTTGTGCTTGCATTCGGTATGACTGCAAAGGATTTGATGATGTCGGGTTTTGCGAAAGCAGCTGACCCGAACTCAGGCGGAAGGCAGATGCCGGGCCACTTCGGGCAAAAGGAAAACAGAATCGTAACGGGCTCATCCCCTGTTACGACGCAGGTTCCTCACGCAGTCGGAATCGCGCTTGCGGGACGCATGGATAAAAAGGATATCGTCTCTTTCGTTACCTTTGGAGAAGGATCTTCCAACCAGGGGGATTTTCACGAAGGGGCAAACTTTGCCGCCGTGTATAAACTGCCTGTCATTTTCATGTGTGAAAACAATAAGTATGCCATTTCTGTCCCGTATGACAGACAGGTGGCGTGCGAGAAAATATCCGACCGGGCGGCAGGCTACGGCATGCCGGGAGTCACTGTTGACGGAAACGACCTGCTGGAAGTTTACCGGGCCGTAAAAGAAGCGCGCGAACGGGCATCTAAAGGCGAAGGCCCTACATTAATAGAAACGGTTTCCTACCGTTTGACGCCGCATTCCAGTGATGACGACGACAGCAGCTACAGAGAACGCGAAGAAGTAGAAGAAGCGAAGAAACAAGATCCGCTTCTTTTATACAAAGCATACTTGCAAGAAGCCGGGCTTCTAGGTGAAGAAGAAGAAAAGACCATGCTGGATGACATCATGGCTATCGTAAACGAAGCGACAGACGAAGCGGAGAAAGCGCCATACGCATCTCCTGAATCAACGCTTGATCACGTTTATGCGAAGTAGGGAGGAATACTTATGTCTGTAATGTCTTATATTGACAGTATTAATGCAGCAATGAAAGAAGAAATGGAAAGAGATCCGCGCGTGTTTGTTCTTGGGGAAGACGTCGGGAGAAAAGGCGGCGTGTTTAAAGCCACGGCGGGTCTCTATGAACAGTTCGGAGAAGAGCGGGTGATGGATACGCCGCTTGCTGAATCAGCGATTGCCGGTGTCGGGATCGGCGCCGCGATGTACGGCATGCGTCCGATTGCCGAGATGCAGTTTGCCGATTTCATTCTGCCTGCGGTCAACCAAATCATTTCAGAAGCGGCAAAAATACGCTACCGTTCAAACAATGATTGGAGCTGTCCGATGGTCATCAGAGCGCCTTACGGCGGCGGCGTGCACGGCGCGTTGTATCATTCCCAATCTGTGGAGGCCATTTTTGCCAACCAGCCGGGCCTTAAAATTGTCATGCCTTCAACTCCTTATGACGCAAAAGGGCTGTTGAAAGCTGCAGTCCGTGACGAAGATCCGGTGCTGTTTTTCGAACATAAGAGGGCGTACCGTCTGATTAAAGGCGAAGTCCCTGCGGATGATTACGTCCTTCCGATCGGAAAGGCGGATGTAAAACGCGAAGGCAGCGACATTACTGTTATTACGTACGGATTATGCGTCCATTTTGCTCTGCAGGCTGCCGAGCGTCTTGAAAAAGACGGAATTTCCGCACACGTATTAGACTTGCGTACGGTTTATCCGTTAGATAAAGAAGCCATCATTGAAGCCGCGTCTAAAACAGGAAAAGTATTGCTGATCACAGAAGATACGAAAGAAGGCGGCATTATGAGCGAGGTCGCCGCCATTATTTCTGAAAACTGCTTATTTGATTTAGACGCGCCGATCAAGCGGCTTGCAGGTCCTGATGTTCCGGCAATGCCTTATGCGCCGGCAATGGAAAAATACTTCATGATGAATCCTGACAAAGCAGAAGCCGCGATGAGAGAATTAGCGGAGTTTTAAAGACGTAAGGAGGTTTTTGACATGGCGATTGAACAAATGGCTATGCCTCAGCTCGGAGAGAGCGTGACGGAAGGGACGATCAGCAAGTGGCTGGTATCCCCCGGTGATCAAGTGAATAAATATGACCCCATTGCGGAGGTCATGACGGATAAAGTGAATGCGGAGGTGCCGTCTTCTTTTACCGGTACGATTACAGAACTTGTAGGAGAAGAAGGCCAGACTCTTGCAGTCGGCGAGATCATCTGCAAAATTGAAACAGAAGAAACGGAAACCGAAGAGGCGCCGAAGCGGGAAGAAGAGCAGAATACTCCTTCAGACACTGATGCAAACCGTCAAGGTAAAGATCAGTCAAATAAAGCGCGTTATTCGCCGGCCGTGCTCAGATTAGCGGGAGAACACGGCATTCAGCTTGAAGAAGTTGAAGGAACGGGTGCAGGCGGAAGAATTACGCGAAAAGACATTCAAAAAATCATTGATTCGGGAATGCAGCAGAAGTCGGAAGCACCGGCGCCGGCTGCCGTTCAAACAACGCAACAAGCGCCGAAACAACAGCAAAAACAAGCGCCGGCACCAGCTCTGTCAGCCGGTGATATTGAAATTCCGGTTACAGGCGTCAGAAAAGCCATCGCCGCCAATATGCATAAAAGCAAAACAGAAATTCCGCATGCCTGGACGATGATGGAAGTCGACGTCACGAACATGACGGCGTACAGAAACAGCATTAAAGACTCATTTAAACAAAAAGAAGGCTTCAATTTAACATTTTTCGCTTTCTTTGTAAAAGCGGCGGCTCAGGCTCTCAAGGAGTTCCCGCAGATGAACAGCATGTGGGCGGGAGACAAAATCGTCCAAAAGAAAGACATCAACATCTCCATTGCCGTTGCCACGGAAGATTCGCTGTTTGTTCCGGTTATTAAGCATGCTGATGAAAAAACGATTAAAGGCATAGCCAGAGAAATAACGGATCTTGCGAAAAAAGTGAGAAACGGAAAACTTACTGCGGAAGATATGCAGGGCGGCACATTTACCGTCAATAACACGGGATCTTTCGGCTCAGTTCAATCTATGGGCATTATCAACCATCCGCAGGCGGCGATTCTTCAGGTAGAATCTATCGTCAAACGTCCGGTTGTTATGAATAACGGGATGATCGCCGTTCGTGATATGGTTAATCTTTGCCTGTCTTTAGATCACAGGGTGCTCGACGGGCTCGTGTGCGGCCGATTCCTCGGACGCGTCAAAGAGATCTTAGAAAACATTGATGAACATACTTCCGTCTATTAAAAAAAACTCCTTTTGTCCGGGCGGCAAAAGGAGCTTTTTTTATTTTTATTGTGAATCCTCGGGAACAAGCATAGTGAGATGATGTTTTTTCACTTCGATCGTACAAGGTGTTGTTCCGTATACCTCGCCATCTGTATCCGCGCCCATTTCACGTCCGGTTTCGATTTCAATTCTGGAGGCCTGAATATAGGACAGCTCCCCTTTGAAATCATCAAATGAACCCTGCTCCATCGTCATCAGCTCCCGCAGCGCGGCAAGGCTTGTGTTGCGGCAGATTAACACATCGGCTAAGCCGTCCTGGAGGCTGGCATCAGGCAGGGGAACTCTGTTTGTCCCGATATAATGCCCGTTCATGACAAGCACCATTACGGCTTCGTCTTCTTTCACCTCGCCGTCAATCGTCAATTTGACAGGAAACGGGTTCGCGCTTGTCATCGTCCGCAAGGCGCTCGTGAAGTAGCTGATTTTACCAAGCCATGCTTTTTCAGTTTCATTGATATGGCTTGATGCTTCGGTGATCAGTCCGATGCCCCAGAAGTTCAGAAAATAGCCGTCATCCGTTTTACAGACGTCAATCATCCGTTTATGTCCGGCCGCGAGCGCTTCAGCGGCCTTTTGGAGGTTTTGCGGGATGCCGAGCGCCCGGGAGAAATCGTTGCACGTTCCTCCTGGCAAAATGCCGACAGCGGGTCTGTGATCACGCTTGCTGATGCTGTTGATGCATTGATGCACAGTGCCGTCTCCGCCTAAAATATATAAATGGTCAACTGAACTGTCGAGATTTTCACAATACTGACGGGCGTCATCCTGATGTTTGGTCGGTTTAATCAGAAGTTCGTCAGCTGACTGGGCCAAAATGGGGATGACCGTGCCGAGCGTTTTATCAATCTGCTTTTGACCGGCGTTTCCGTTATAAATTAAAACTGCTTTCCGTTGGCTCATATGACTGCTCCTTTATTTCAGACAATCTCCTTACCAAGTTTCCCGTTTTTAAAGGGTCATAAACTTACATCGGGAACATAAAAGGGACAAAAAACAATTGGATATGAGCGGTGTCATTTGCCGATAGGGAGGTTCCTTGCTATCATAAGAAGAGATGATCAAAAAGGAGAGGTCCCAGTTGAATATGGATTTTAATTTATTTATGAATGATGTCGTGCGTCAAGCCCGCCAGGAAATCACGGCCGCCGGGTATACAGAGCTGAAAACCGCTGAGGAAGTGGACGAAGCGCTTTCGAAAAAAGGAACGACACTCGTCATGGTCAACTCTGTGTGCGGATGCGCAGGCGGTATTGCACGGCCTGCCGCGTACCATTCCGTACATTACGATAAACGCCCGGATCAGCTTGTGACGGTATTTGCCGGACAGGATAAAGAAGCGACAGCCAAAGCGAGAGAATACTTTGAAGGCTATCCGCCGTCCTCTCCGTCATTTGCCATTTTAAAAGACGGGAAAATCATGAAAATGGTGGAACGCCATGAAATTGAAGGCCATGAGCCGATGGCCGTCGTCACAAAACTGCAGGAAGCATTTGAAGAATATTGTGAAGAAGTATAAGTGAAAGAAAAACCCCGGAGCAAGCGCTTGCTCCGGGGTTTTTTATATGGAATCTGTATAAATATAAATATTTATACATCGGCGTTCAGCTGTCACTAATCTGAAAAACAATGACTATAATAAACACAGAAAGGAAAATATATTTTTCGAAAATAGTATTGCATCACAATTAAAAAGTGTTTAAAATACAAGTTAACGAATAAATATTCAAATTTAAGAGATCAGTAGATATGGGGGAAATGAATCATGAAGAAATGGCTGTTGGTATTAGCTGCCGCATGTATCACCTTTGCGCTGTCCGCCTGCGGATCAGGCAATTCAGGCTCAGAGGGCGGAAAGAACAAGCTGATTATGGGTACATCGGCTGACTATAAACCATTTGAATATAAAGACGGCGATCAGATCACCGGGTTTGACGTTGATCTGGCGAAAGCTCTGGGCAAAAAGACCGGCTATGACGTTGAGGTGCGAGACATGGACTTCAACAGCCTGATTACAGCCTTGAAGTCCAAGCAGGTAGATATGATTTTATCTGGAATGACACCTACGCCGGAACGGAAAAAGCAAGTTGATTTTTCTGATATTTATTATACTGCTAACAATATGATCGTTACGAAAAAGGGAAGCAGCATTAAATCCCTGAATGATCTGAAAGGCAAAACCGTCGGTGTTCAGCTCGGCTCCATTCAAGAGGAAAAAGGCAAGAAGCTCGCTTCGAAATACGGTTTTCAGCTCGAAGACCGCAACCGGATCTCAGACTTAACCGAAGAGATCAAATCCGGGCGTTTTGATGCCGCGATTATCGAAGACATCGTAGCACAAGGCTATTTCAGTTCAAATCAAGATCTGCAGGGCTTTGCGTCAGCAGATGCGAAATCAGACGAATCGGGCTCCGCGATTGCGTTCCGCAAAGACAGTGATCTGACAGCGAAGTTCAACAAAGCGCTGAAAGAAATGGAGAAAAACGGAGAAATCGAAAAACTGAAGAAAAAATGGTTCACCAACGAGAAATAAAAGAAAGCTCAACTTTTCGTTGAGCTTTTTATCTTGAATAAAGACAAAGGAGATCACACGTATGAATTTGGATTTCTCAGCGACAATCCCCCAAATTCCTTTTATATTGGAAGGCCTTGCGGTCACATTAAAAATTGTGCTCGTTTCAGCGGCCATCGGTCTTGTATTAGGCATCGTGCTCAGCTTATTTAAAATCAGCACGATCAGTCCGCTGAAATGGATTGCGGATTTTTATACTTCGATATTCCGCGGCACGCCGCTCGTGCTGCAGCTGATGATCATCTATTTCGGTATGCCGCAGCTCCTCGGCTTTCAGATCGATCAATTTTGGGCGGCGGTCACCGCATTATCGCTCAATTCAGCCGCTTACGTCTCTGAAATTATCAGAGCGGGAATCAACGCAATTGACAAAGGACAAAAAGAGGCTGCCGTCGCTCTCGGCGTGCCATACGGAAAAATGATGAAAGATCTGCTGCTGCCGCAGGCGTTTAAAAACATTTCTCCGGCTATTATTAACGAATTAATCACCTTAACGAAAGAATCGGCGATCGTCACAGTTATCGGTCTTGGCGACATTATGAGACGGGCCTACCAGTCCGGCGCCGCAACATACAACTATTTAGAACCTCTTATTGTGGCGGGCTTAATCTATTACGTGCTCGTTTTGATCTTAGCATTCATCGGAAAAGGCGTAGAAAGGAAGCTGAAAGCCAATGATTAAGGTCGACAACCTGTCAAAATCATTCGGGAAACACGAAGTACTGAAAAACATTTCAACACAGATCGAAGAAGGGGAAGTCGTCGCTGTCATCGGCCCTTCCGGTTCCGGCAAATCAACGTTTCTGCGCTGCTTAAATCTGCTGGAAACCCCGAGCGGCGGAACGATTGCCATTAAAGAAAACGAAATTACCGCAGCTAAAACGAATAAACTGAAAGTGCGGGAAAATATCGGCATGGTATTTCAGCATTTTCATTTGTTTCCTCATAAAACGGTGCTTGAAAATATCACATACGCGCCGGTCAGCGTGAAGAAAGAGTCTAAAAAGGAGGCGGAGGAAAAGGCGTGCGCTCTCCTTGAGAAAGTCGGACTGCTTGACAAACGGAACGACTATCCGAATCGTTTGTCAGGCGGACAGAAGCAGCGGGTCGCCATCGCGCGGGCGCTTGCCATGAATCCTGACATCATGCTGTTTGATGAACCGACCTCGGCTCTTGACCCGGAAATGGTCAAAGAAGTTCTTGAGGTAATGAAAGAGCTCGCGCAGACGGGCATGACGATGGTGATCGTAACGCACGAAATGGGGTTTGCCAAAGAAGTGGCAGACCGCGTATTATTTATGGATGAAGGGACGATCGTGGAAGACGGGCAGCCGGAAGAATTTTTTCTTTCTCCGAAGTCAAAAAGAGCACAGGACTTTTTAGAAAAAATATTATAAAATATAACTGGAAGAAAAGAAGAAGGGTGCTCTTCTTCTTTTTTTTGAGAAAGAAACAAACAGAATGGAGCAAGCAATGTTTAAAATCGGTTACCGCACACTAAAGACCGCACTTGGAACGGCGCTGGCCATTTATTTAGCCCAGCTGTTGCATCTGCAAAACTTCGCATCCGCAGGAATCATCACCATATTGTGCATCCAGATTACGCAAAAGCGGTCGCTTCAGGCCTCGTGGGCCCGATTTGCCGCCTGTTTATTGGCGATCGTCTTCTCATATGTCTTTTTCGGGCTGATTGGCTATTATCCGTTTGCGATCGGAATATTGCTGGTGCTGTTCATTCCGACTACAGTCGTTTTAAAAATAAACGAAGGGATTGTCACCAGCTCAGTAATCATTCTTCATTTATATATGTCCGGCGGCATTACGATGGCGTTTATCTGGAATGAGTTCCAGCTGATCACTGTAGGTATAGGCGTCGCGCTGTTAATGAATCTGTATATGCCGAGCCTCGACAGAAAACTCGCGGCGTACCGGAAAAAAATTGAGGACAACTTTTCCGTCATCTTCGCCGAAATCGAACGGTATTTGTTAACTGGGGAGCAAGATTGGTCGGGGAAGGAAATACCGGAGACGCATCAGATGATTCAAGAGGCGAAAAACCTCGCCTATCGGGACGTGCAGAATCATATTTTGCGCCATGAAAATCTTTACTATCATTATTTTAAGATGAGACAGAAACAATTTGAAATCATTGAACGGCTGCTGCCGAAGATTACCTCTATTTCAATAACGGTGGAGCAGGGCAAAATAATCGCCCATTTCATCCATGAATTAAGGGAAGCCATTCATCCCGGCAATACCGCTCATAAATTTTTAAAAAGACTTGCAGAAATGAGAACGGAATTTGAAGAAATGCCGCTCCCGGCAACGCGCGAGGAGTTTGAAGCGCGGGCGGCTTTGTTCCACCTCCTCGGTGAGATGGAACAATATCTCGTGATTAAAAGTTATTTCAAAGGCATCAAGCTGTAAAAAACATATGGATCAATCGCATGAGTCCTCCTTTCATTGGTCATTCTAATGAAAAAAGGAGGGGAGCCCATGCGATTTTTTTTATTGTCAGCCGCCCTGCTGCTGTCTCCGCTTTGGCCGCTTGGCGCAAACCCTTTGCCGGGTGACCCTTATATTATCGTCAATAAAGCCACAAATGCGCTTGCTGTTGTGAAGGATAACCGAATAGAAGGCATTTATCAGGTGGCGACGGGAAAAACGGATGATTTGACGCCTGAAGGAGAATTTACGGTAACGGTCAAAGCCGTCAATCCGTATTACCGGAAGAAAAATGTAAAAGGAGGCGCGCCGGAAAACCCGCTCGGCGTCCGCTGGATCGGTTTTGACGCGAAAGGAACCGACGGCAGGATATACGGCATTCACGGAACAAACAGAGAAGAGCTGATCGGGGGGTTTGTATCAAACGGCTGCATCCGTATGAAAAACCGGGATGTCATCCGTATTTTCCGGATTATCCCTCCCGGAACGAAAGTATTGATTACAAAAGAAAACCGCTCATTCGAGGACATTGCAATAGAGCGGAAAGCCCTCATAAAAAAGCAGGAAACCCCCTTGCAATGAGGCGCCTGCTTTTTTACCGCAAATACATCATAATGCCTGAGAGGAGGGTTGAAAGTATAAATACGCCTAAAATGACGATGACGGCGCTTTTCATAAATTTTTGAGACATTGTTTCACTCCTTAAGATTACTGTCTATCATTTTAACGTGTTTTGCTTGTATGAACAAGCCATATCCTATGGCGGAAAGCAGGTGGCCGCGATATGAAAAAACTTGATCATGTCGGCATTGCCGTCAGCTCTATTGAAGCTGCGAGAGGATTTTACGAACGGATGCTCGGGCTTACGTATATGGGAGACGAGCTGGTAAGCGGCCAAAATGTGAGAGTTGCTTTTTTAGAGGCGGGAGGCACAAAGCTTGAGCTGATTGAGCCGCTGTCGGACGCGTCTCCCGTCAGCTCTTTTTTACAGAAAAGAGGCGAAGGGCTGCATCATTTGGCATTCCGCTGCGCCGATATGAAGGAAACGATCAAGGAGCTTGAAGCATGCCGCATGACTTTGATCCATCATGAACCGCAAAACGGAGCGGGCGGGAAGAAGATCGCATTTCTCTCTCCAAAAGAGGCGAACGGGGTCCTGATTGAGCTTTGTGAAACAATTGAAAAAGGAGAAACTCAAGATGAGCATGAGTGATCATATCAGACACTTAAACGAAAGACGTTCCTTTTTAACAAACGGCGGCGGAGCGGAAAAAAATGAAAAACAGCACAAAAAAGGCAAGCTGACGGCAAGAGAAAGAATTGATTATTTATTGGACGAAGACAGTTTTTCAGAGCTGCAGCCGTTTGCCAAAAGCCGCATGCCCGGGTGCCGGAATGCTCCGGGAGACGGCGTCGTTACCGGATACGGCACAATTGACGGACGGCCCGTGTATTTGTTTGCCCATGACTTTACCGTACTCGGCGGGACGCTCGGCGAGACACATGCGGAAAAAATCGCGGCGGTAATGGATCTGGCGGCGAAAAATAAAACTCCGATCATCGGGCTGAACGACTCAGGTGGTGCGAGAATTCAAGAGGGTGTGGTATCATTAAATGGATACGGTCATATCTTTAGGCGCAACGTCCTTTACTCGGGAGTGATTCCGCAAATTTCTGTCATCCTTGGACCGTGTGCCGGCGGTGCTGTTTATTCACCCGCATTGACGGATTTTGTGATTATGGCGGAACATACGTCGCACATGTTTATTACAGGCCCGAAAGTCATTGAACAGGTTACGGGTGAACAGATTGACGCGGAAAGTTTAGGCGGTGCGGGAATACATAATGTGATAAGCGGAAATGCCCACTATTCCGCACGAACGGAAAAAGAGGCTCTTTCCGCTGTGAAAACCCTGCTTTCTTATCTCCCGCACGGCGGACAGACGGCATTGCCCGTTAAAAAGGAAGACGCCAGACCGTTATTAAATACCCTCGTTCCCGCGGACAGTTCGAAACCTTACGATGTGTTACAGGTAATAAAAGAGCTGGCGGATGACGGAACGTTTTTTGACATTCAGCCGTATTTTGCCAAAAACATTGCTGTCGGTTTTCTGAAACTCGGACGGCGTACAGTCGGTGTTGTCGCAAACCAGCCGAAACACTTGGCGGGGAGCCTCACGATTGATGCCGCCGACAAAGCGTCGAGATTCATCCGTTTTTGCGACGCGTTTCATATTCCGCTATTGACGATCGCTGATGTTCCGGGATTTCTCCCGGGCCTTCAGCAGGAGCATGCGGGAATCATCCGTCACGGAGCAAAATTGCTGTATGCTTTTGCCGAAGCGACGGTGCCGAAAGTGACGCTCATCATCAGAAAAGCTTACGGAGGCGCCTATGTCGCCATGAATTCGAAAGGGCTCGGGGCAGATCTTGTATTCGCCTGGCCCAATGCGGAAATCGCCGTGATGGGAGCGGAAGGCGCGGCGTCGATTTTATACAGCAGAGACATACAGGCTTCTGACGACCCGGAGAAAACGAAGCGCGAAAAAAAAGCCATATACGAGAAGGAAAACGCCGGTCCGTATAAAGCGGCGGCCTGCGGAATGGTGGATGATATCATCCGGCCGGAAGACTCGAGGAAAAAATTGATTCTGGCATTTGACATGCTTGCGCATAAGGAAGAGGAAAGACCAAAAAAAAAGCACGGTAATATACCGCTTTAAACGGAGGGAACTGAAAATGGTAAACGAAAAACGTCTGCTTGAAGAATTTCTTGAACTCGTTCAAATTGATTCAGAGACAAAACATGAAGCGGAAATCAGCAAGGTGCTCAAACAAAAATTCACTGATTTAGGATTGAGCGTAAAAGAAGATGATACAAAAGAAGTGACGGGGCATGGAGCCGGCAACTTAATCTGTACGTTAAAGGGCACAAAAGATGCGGATACGATTTATTTCACATCGCACATGGACACGGTTGTCCCGGGCAAAGGCGTTAAGCCGATTGTGGAAGACGGCTATGTAAAATCCGACGGCACGACGATTCTCGGCGCTGATGATAAGACGGGTCTTGCCGCAATGTTTGAAGCCATTAAAGTGCTGAAAGAACAAAACATCGAGCACGGCACCATTGAATTCATTATCACGGCCGGAGAAGAATCGGGATTAGTCGGGGCAAAAGCAATGGATCGTTCAGACATTACCGCGAAATACGGTTTTGCGCTTGATTCAGACGGAAAAGTCGGCAACATTATTGTAGCCGCGCCGACACAAGCGAAAGTGAGAGCAACCATTTTCGGGAAAACGGCTCATGCGGGGGTAGAACCGGAAAAAGGCATCTCCGCGATTACAATCGCGTCAAAAGCTATCTCAAAAATGCCGCTTGGCCGTATTGATAAAGAAACAACGGCTAATATCGGACGTTTCGAAGGCGGCACGCAAACCAATATCGTCTGCGACCAGGTTGATATTCTGGCTGAAGCGCGTTCATTAGTGCCTGAAAAAATGGAAGCGCAAGTGCAGAAAATGAAAGAAGCTTTCGAATCTGCTGCAGCTGAGATGGGAGGCCGCGCGGAAGTGGACATCGCGGTCATGTATCCGGGTTTCAAATATCAGGACGGCGATCAGGTTGTGGAAGTCGCGAAAAAAGCGGCGGCAAAAATCGGCCGGCCGAGCGAACTTCAGACAAGCGGCGGCGGAAGTGACGCAAACGTCATTGCCGGCCACGGCATTCCGACAGTCAACCTGTCAGTAGGCTATGAACAAATCCATACGAAAAATGAAAAAATGCCGATTGAAGAGCTCGTCAAAACGGCGGAAATGGTCGTTGCCATTATCGAAACAGCGGCCAACTAAAAACGAAGCACCCAGTTGAATGGGTGCTTTTTTCATTCTTCATGATAATTGGCTTAAACCTTTGCAGATACAAGAAAAAAACCCTGCCGGATAGGTTCCGGCAGGGTTTCAGTATTATGATTTGGCGGGCTCCGCCTGAGCCGCAGCTTGTTTCTTTTTATGATGCGTCTGCTGTAAAAGTACATTCTGCACTGTCAAAAACAGTCCGCTTGTAAACCAGTAAAGCGGCAGCGCAGCCGGTACGTTAAGTGAAAAAATGGTCATCATGACAGGGAAAATAAAGACCATGATTTTTGCTGACTGCATCGCGGCCGGATTTTGAGCAGCCGGTGAATATTTCTCGTTTAATTTTTGGGAAATATAAGCCTGTAAGAAATACATGGCCCCCGCGCACAGTGATACAAGAATATCAGAATGCCCTAAGCTGAACCACAGAAATGAGTGTGAAGCGATTTCCGGCGTTGAGCGGATGGCGTAATAAAAACCGATCAAAATCGGGAATTGCACCAGCATCGGAAGACATCCCATTGCCATCGGATTCAGATTGTGCTCACGGTAAAGCTTCATCATTTCCATTTGCAGTTCTTTTTGTTTTTCCGCATCTTTCGTTTGTTTTATTTTAGCCTGAATGCTGTCGACCTGCGGTTTGATCACAGCCATTTTTTCCTGAAACACCCGCTGTTTCTTAAATTGGTTCACAAACAAAGGCAATACAACGATCCGGACGATAATCGTCACCAGAATAATCGACAGTCCGTACTCACCGTGGAACAGGCCCGCCACACCTTTTAAAAGTGCCGAAAACGGCTCGATCAGGTAATCGTGGAAAAAACCGATATTCCCGAGGCCTCCCGTCTGAGTCTGAGATGTCGCCGCAAAAGCCGAGCGGCCTGTGCACAGTACGATAAAAAACAATCCGAATGCGATCCATTTTTGATATGTTTTAGACAATTATGTCTCCTCCTTTTTATCTTCACTTGCCGTTATAAAAGGAGGAAGCTGACATCTTCATCATCATTCGCCGGTGAATTCATGCGGATGACTTTACGTATCCAAGTTGTAATGCGATGATATATAATAATAAGAAAGTCTGTTCGGTTCAGCTGAACGACTGCTTGATGTTCATCTATTCGTTTCGTTCTCCAATGCTCGCCTGCGCGGCGCTCACGCAAAAGAAAAGCGATGCCGATCGCGGTCAGAGCGGGAAGAATAATTGTGAAAAAATCGACTAAAAATAAAAAGTCATTCATTGACTCAAGAATCATTTTATCACATCCATTCAGCTCTTATTTTACTACATATATATAAGGTTGTCTATGAAAGGAAAGGAGGCGCCGGGAGTGGCCGGAAAAGGGAGAATTATATTTCATATCGATATGAACAGTTTTTATGCCTCCGTAGAAATGGCGTATGATCCGTCTTTAAGAGGAAAACCTATCGCCGTTGCCGGAAACGTGAAGGAACGGAAAGGAATCATCGTCACCTGCAGCTACGAAGCGAGAGCGCGGGGCGTAAAGACCACCATGCCGGTGTGGCGGGCAAAACGCCTCTGTCCGGAACTCATCGTCGTGCCTCCGAATTTTGACCGCTACCGGAGTTCATCAAAAGAAATGTTCAGCATTCTGAGGGAGTATACGGATTTAGTCGAGCCTGTTTCTATTGATGAAGGATACATGGATATTACGGACACACCGCACAGACACAGGGCGTATGAGACAGCCGAAGACATTCAGGCGAGACTGCAAAAAGAGCTTTTGCTTCCGTCAAGCATCGGCATCGCCCCGAATAAATTTCTCGCCAAAATGGCGTCTGACATGAAAAAACCGCTCGGCATCACCATTTTAAGAAAAAGAGAGCTGCCGGATGTCTTATGGCCTCTTCCGATTGAAGAGATGCACGGTATAGGAACGAAAACTGCGGAAAAAATAAAAACGCTCGGCATCAAAACGATCGGTGATTTGGCAAAAGGAGATGAACATGCGCTGAAAACGCTTCTCGGCATAAACGGCCCGAGGCTGAAGGATAAAGCGAACGGCATCCATCCTGCAGAAGTCAATCCCGAGCGGATTTATGAATTTAAAAGCGTCGGCAACTCATCCACCCTGTCGCATGATTCGGCTGACTGGGATGAATTAACGGGCGTGTTTGACCGGCTCGCGCTGTCTGTGAGCGAACGGCTCCAGCGTAAGGAGGTCATGGCCTGCCGGCTGTTCATCATGATTCGGTATGCGGATTGGAAAACAGTCACAAGAAGCATGATCCTCAGCAATCCGGCTGATCAGAAAAAAGACATCATGGAAGCGGCGATGGAACTGTTTGACAAGCACTGGAACCAAAACCCGGTAAGGCTTCTCGGCATCACCGGGACGGAACTGGTTGAAAAACAGCAGGCGTATAAACAGCTTGATCTGTTTTCATTCAAGGAGGACGCAAAGGATGAGCCGATTTTTCAGATGATGAACGAGCTGAATGAAAAGTACGGCCAAAACCTGATCAGAAAAGGCGCCGTTATAAAAAAAGAAGAAAGCAAAACAAGGGGAACGAGCTTTAACAGAGACTTTTTCCAGGATGAAAAGAAAAGGTGAATAACTTGAAAAAAGGGATTATGTATGATAATTTCTTTAGTATAAATATCATTTTATTTTAATTTAAATTTTAAAATGGTTAAACGTTTGAAGAAGGGACGTTAGAATATGTCAAAACAACAAATCGGAGTTATCGGTCTTGCGGTAATGGGTAAAAATCTGGCTCTTAACATCGAAAGCCGGGGATTTTCTGTGTCTGTATACAACAGATCAAGCAGCAAAACGGAAGAGTTTTTAGAAGAGGCAAAAGGCAAAAATGTTGTCGGTACATACAGCATTGAGGAGTTTGTCCAGTCTCTTGAAACACCCCGTAAAATTTTATTAATGGTTAAAGCGGGAACTGCAACGGATGCGACGATTCAATCTCTTCTTCCTCATCTGGAAAAAGACGATATTTTGATTGACGGCGGAAATACATACTATAAAGATACGCAGCGCCGGAACAAAGAGCTTGCCGAAAGCGGCATTCACTTTATCGGAACGGGTGTATCAGGCGGTGAAGAGGGAGCGCTGAAAGGGCCTTCTATTATGCCGGGCGGCCAAAAGGAAGCGCACAAACTCGTGAAACCGATTCTAGAAGCCATTTCTGCTAAAGTGGACGGAGAAGCTTGTACGACATACATCGGCCCGGACGGAGCGGGGCACTATGTAAAAATGGTGCACAACGGTATCGAATACGGTGACATGCAGCTGATCTCTGAGTCATATTTCATTTTGAAACAGGTGCTCGGATTGTCTGCCGAAGAGCTTCACGAAGTATTCGCTGAGTGGAACAAAGGAGAGCTTGACAGCTATCTGATCGAAATCACGGCTGACATTTTCACTAAAAAAGATGAAGAAACGGGCAAACCGCTTGTTGACGTCATCCTTGATAAAGCAGGCCAAAAAGGAACGGGTAAATGGACAAGCCAAAGTGCTCTTGACTTAGGCGTGCCGCTTCCGATTATCACTGAATCTGTTTTTGCGCGTTTCATTTCCGCAATGAAAGAAGAGCGTGTGAAAGCAAGCAGCCTTCTGTCCGGGCCAGACGTTAAGCCGGTCACTGAAAATAAAGAAGAGCTGATTGAAGCGGTCAGAAAAGCGCTCTTCATGAGTAAAATCTGTTCTTACGCACAAGGCTTCGCCCAAATGAAAGCCGCGTCTGAAGAATATAACTGGGATCTGAAATACGGTGAAATCGCGATGATCTTCCGCGGCGGCTGTATCATCCGCGCGGCGTTCCTGCAAAAGATCAAAGACGCATATGACCGTGAACCGGAGCTTGACAACCTGCTGTTAGACAGCTACTTCAAAAACATTGCAGAAAGCTACCAAGGCGCCCTTCGCCAAGTGATTTCACTTGCCGTAGCCCAAGGCGTGCCGGTACCTTCGTTCTCAAGCGCACTTGCGTATTACGACAGCTACCGTACGGCAGTGCTTCCTGCAAACTTGATTCAAGCGCAGCGTGATTACTTCGGCGCGCATACGTATGAACGCACAGATAAAGAAGGCATTTTCCATACTGAATGGATGAAGTAATGAAGAAGCCCCCGCAGTTATTGCGGGGGCTTTTCTGATATTAAAAACCGCGGGCCGTCCATGAACGGCGCCGCGGTTTTTTGATGTTTTCTTATATATTCCACCAGTGGAGACCGTCTTTTTCAAGAAGATCGTCCGAAGCTTTCGGTCCCATTGACCCGGCTTCATAATTCGGAGAAAGGGTTTTGTCGGCTGCCCACGTTTCGGAAATCGCATCGACGAAATTCCATGAAAGCGCCACTTCGTCCCAATGGGCAAAGTTTGTCGCATCACCGAGCAGACAGTCATGGATTAATTTTTCATAGGCTTCCGGTGTGTTCATTTCATCACTGCAGTTGCTGCAGTAATCCAGCTTAATCGGCTGAGCATGAGCGGCTCCGCCTAATTTTTTAGCGTTCAGATATAAAGTGATGCCTTCATCCGGCTGAATATGGATGACAAGCAGGTTCGGATTTACATTCGTTTCATTGCCGTAATAAAGGTTCATCGGAATGTCTTTAAATTGAACGACGATTTTCGTTGATTTTTCTTTCATCCGTTTCCCTGTGCGGATATAAAACGGAACGCCGGCCCAGCGGAAGTTATCGATTAACAGCTTTCCGGACACGAATGTTTCCGTATTGGAATCCGGTGCTACATTTTGCTCATCTGTATAGCTTGGTACAGCGTTTCCGTCAATCGTTCCCGCTTGGTATTGTCCGCGGACGAAGTAGTCGCTCACTTCGTTTGGAGCGACAGGACGGAGAGCCCTCAGCACCTTCACTTTTTCGCTGCGGATTTCTTCCGTGTTCAGTTTAATCGGCGGTTCCATCGCCAAGAGAGCGACCATTTGTAAAATATGGTTTTGAACCATATCACGGAGTGCGCCTGATTTCTCGTAATATCTCGCGCGATCCTCAACGCCGAGATCCTCACTTGACGTAATCTGGATGTTTGAGATGTAGCGGTTATTCCACAGCGGCTCAAACAGTGCATTCGCAAACCGGATGACTTCGATATTTTGAACCATTTGTTTGCCTAAGTAATGGTCGATCCGGTAAATTTGATCTTCCGTGAAAGCTTCGCGTATTTCTTTGTTAAGCTCTTTCGCACTCGGCAGATCATGGCCGAACGGTTTTTCAATGACGAGACGGGACCAGCCATTTGTCGCTGTGACACCTTCGTTTTTAAGTGATTTTGCGATAGTGCCGAAAAACTCAGGGGCCATCGCCAAGTAAAACATTCTGTTGTTCGGGATTTCATATGTATGTTCAAGCTGATCAAGCAGGACATTCAGCTCCTGATAGGAACCCGGATTCGTTACATCAAACGGATGGTAATAAAAATGAGATGTGAAATCGTCTATGTCTTTTTGCCCGGCAGAAGAAACAGACGTTTTAACGGTTTCCCGGAGGTCCTCGTTTGACCAAGGTCTTCTTCCAACACCTACAACTGCAAACTCTTCACCAATTTGACCATTTTTATATAAACGGTGAATGGATGGGTAAAGTTTTCGTTTTGCCAAATCCCCTGTGGCACCAAATATTACAATTACTGCTTTTGGTTTGTCGTTTGTTTTCACTTAGAGTACCTCACTTTATCTGAAGCATGGTTTAAAACCCCGCATATTTCCTTCATTTTAAATCTAAAATTCGTTGAAAGCAAACATTTCAGCCTGTTTTTTGCGGTTTGCGGAAAAAAATTAATCAGGCCGGAGAAGGCCCGGGTGAATTCACATTTTCAGCCTGATCCTGTATCCTTAGTAGTACAAAGATCTAGGAGGAAGCATTGTGGAATTATTATTTTTAGGGACGGGGGCCGGCATGCCGGCAAAGACGAGAAACGTAACGTCCGTCGCGCTGAAGCTTCTTGAAGAAAGGCGTTCCGTATGGCTGTTTGATTGCGGAGAAGCCACTCAGCATCAGATATTACATACAACAATCAAACCGAGGAAAATTGAGAAGATTTTCATCACCCACCTTCACGGCGACCATGTTTACGGTCTTCCGGGTCTGTTGGGGAGCCGTTCATTTCAGGGCGGTGAAGAAGAGCTGACGATTTACGGGCCAAAAGGCATTAAAGCCTTTATCGAAACAAGCCTGAACGTGACGGCGACTCATCTGACGTATCCTCTTACCGTACATGAAATCGAAGAGGGGACGGTTTTTGAAGATGAGCAATTCATTGTTACCGCAGCATCCGTCATTCACGGCGTGGAAGCGTTCGGCTACCGGGTTCAGGAAAAGGATATTCCCGGCGCATTGCAGGCCGGCAGATTAAAAGAAAGGAATATCCCGCCCGGACCCGTCTATCAGAAAATCAAAAAAGGCGAAACGGTCACACTTGATGATGGCAGAATCATTAACGGTCGGGATTTTTTGGAACCCCCGAAAAAAGGGAGAGTCGTCGCTTTTTCCGGGGATACGAGGGCATCAGAGCGGGTAACGGAGCTGGCGCGCAATGCGGATGTGCTTGTTCATGAAGCGACGTTTGCCAAGGAAGATGCAAAGCTCGCACATAATTATTATCACGCGACGACAGAACAGGCTGCGCAAACGGCAAAAAAAGCAGGCGCCAAACAGCTGATCTTAACTCATATCAGCGCAAGGTATCAGGGGGAATCACCGATAGAGCGTCTCGAACATGAGGCGAAAGCGGTGTTTGAAAACAGTAAGATCGCATTTGACTTCATGGAGGTCACTGTGGAGCGGTCTTAAAAAATGGACGCTTGACATTTTTTTTTGGTGAGATATAATAAAACGTAATAATTACGATTTATATAAGGGGTGAAAATGATGCGTGTAAATGTTACATTGGCCTGTACAGAGACAGGGGACAGAAATTATATTACGACGAAGAACAAACGGACGAATCCTGACCGGTTAGAAATGAAAAAGTATTCCCCCCGGTTGAAAAAGTATACGTTGCATCGTGAGACAAAATAGATCACGATAACAAAAGCCATTGTGCCGTTGCACAATGGCTTTTGTTTTATCAGTTTACCGCCTGATAGGCAGGAGCATTCATTTGCTGGCGCACCGCGCACCAAACATCATAAATGGCAAGGTGGACGATGTGCGGTTCATCGTGGTGAATGGCATGAGAACTGTTTTTGGCCTGAATCCATCCGCTTTGATAAGAGACATCAAGCATGCTTCTGTGCAGTTTCACCCATTGTTCATGAGCGTGCTTTAAGCGCTCATCCCGCTCTCCCGATGATAAAATCAACAGCGGCATATCGCCGAAATGAATCTGCTGATGCTTGATCTGACGAAGGCTCGTCAAAAATTCCGCGTGTGATCCTTCCAATATGAACTGTTTCAAATAGGCGGCTTTCATTTCTTCGGGAAGAAGCGGAAGCACTTTCGTCTCCTGATCCTCAGAAACCGGATCAAGCATCACCATCCCGAGAATATCCCGGCGGTTCCGGCTCGCCCAAAGTCTGCTGATAATCGCGCCGTATGAATGCGAGACGACAAGATAAGGAGGCTTGACGCCGGCCTTCAGAAGAAGAGTGTTTAATTCCTGTACCATGTGGTCCGCCGTTCTCTTGTTTCGGCTTTGTCCGCTTTTGCCGATTCCGGCTCTGTCATATGTGAAAACCCCAAATTCTTCATCTATGTCAGCGAGTAATGATGTCCATGTTTCAGAAGAAGTGCCGTAGCCGGCTTCAAAGACGATCGTCACTTCGCCGGCGCCTTTACGGTGTTTCGTATAAAACGGACACCCGTCAATCAGATATGTCCTTTCCATCCATGCTGCTTTCATTGGAGTCATCCCCTCTAATTGGTTCTATAGGGAAGACGGAGAAGCTTCGGCAATCGTTTCTCAAAAAATAAAAAAAGAGACAGCCGGATCGAAAAACTCCGGCTGTCACTTCATCACCATGCTCTGTCGTATTGAACCGGTGACGGTATTTCAGTATTCAGCTGCTTCGCTGCACTCCTTGCAAAATGCGGATCGCGCAGAAGTTCTCTTGCGACAAAAATAAGGTCAGCGCGTTTGTTTTGCAGAATTTCTTCCGCCATTGTTCCCGTCGTTATCAAACCGACGGCGCCTGTTGCGATTTCGGCCTGTTCACGGATTTTCTCCGCGAAGCTCACTTGGTAGCCTGGGAAGACGTTAATATCAGCTTGAACGAGTGCGCCTGAGCTGCAATCAATGAGGTCGACTCCCTGTTCTTTCATCCACTTCGCAAAACCGATATGATCCGCAATGTCCAGCCCTTTGTCTGTATAATCCGATGCAGAAATACGGACAAATAACGGGCCGTCCCAGACTTCCTTGACGGCTTCAATGGTCTCGCCTAAGAAGCGGTAGCGATTTTCATGTGAGTCTCCGTATTCGTCTGTACGGTGATTGGACAGAGGGGACAAAAATTCGTGCATTAAGTAGCCGTGTGCGGCATGAAGTTCAATAATGTCAAAGCCGGCTTCTTTCGCTCGCGCCGCTGCTTGTTTGAATTCCTGAATGGTTTCTTTAATTTGTTCTGTCGTCATTTCAGCCGGTGTTTTGGACTGCTCGTCGAACGGAATAGCTGACGGAGCGTAAATGTCTCCCTCAAGCTCAGCTTTACGTCCGGCGTGCGCAAGCTGAATGCCGATTTTAGATCCTTGCGCTTTCACTTGTTCCGTCAGTTTGGCAAAACCTTCGATATGATCATCGCTCCAAATGCCTAAATCCTGATCGGAAATGCGCCCCTGCGGATTAACGGCTGTCGCTTCAACGATAATCAGGCCGACCTGGCCGATTGCACGCGATATATAGTGCGCCATATGAAAAGGCTGCAGTTTTCCGTCCTTCTCATGTGAGGAATACATGCACATCGGTGCCATAACAATACGGTTTTTGATCGTTACATCTTTAACGGTCCATGGTGTGAATAATTTTCTGGCCATTTATTTCGCCTCCCGGAATGTTTTTAGACATTGATTATAACAATTCATGATCATTCAGTCATATAAACTGCTCACGACTGGGCGCATTGTTATTATTGTTCTGGAAGGGCATTTTTTTATACACAGCGTGGCCACCTTTGAACCAGTTTGTCAGGATGAAAATACTGCTGATGAAGATCACTGCGCCGAAGGCACCGAATATTCCGTTTTTTTGAGCGGCTCTGAAATCGTCAGGGCTCATATTTTTCAGCTGCAAGTGAATATTCAGTAGCGTCATGATCGGCAGCAATGTGATAACGCCTGATAAAAATAAGTATTTCGACTTGCTTAAATACGCGGCGGCCACCATAATGGTGCCGCCGATAAAAAATTGAATGAGAAAACTCATGCTGAAACGCTCACCTTCTGTTTGTTATCAAGTATAATGATGGAGACATTGCCATTTTATTTTTGATTGATGTATAAGTAAACTAAATATAACTAATGCATTGGATAATAAAGAATGATATCTGGGAGATGAAGCCGGTTGGATTTAAAGAAGCATTTAGCCTTTATTAAAACGGTTGAAAGCGGCAGTCTGACCCAAGCCGCTGCCATATTGAATTACACACAGCCGAACATCAGCCAAATGATCAGTAAATTAGAGGAAGAGTACGGTTTTCCGCTTTTGATCAGACAGCGGCATGGAGTGAGGCCCACCGCAAATGGCTTGAAAGTGTTACATATTATGAAGGAAATTCAAAAAAACTATGAAAAACTGTCTGAAACCGTTGATAATATTAATGGGTTAGAAAGAGGGGAAGTCCGGCTCGGCACTGTTACGAGCGTGGCGGTAAAATGGCTGCCGAAAATTTTGAGGGAATTTAATGAGCTGTATCCTTCTATTAAGGTGCATTTGTTTGAAGGAAATTCTACTGAACTGGAAGAATGGCTGAAAGATGACCGGATTGATGCGGCGATCGGGACATCCCACAGCGAGAAGTGGCATTTTTACCCGTTGGCCGAGGATCCGATTGTAGCGGTGATGAGCCCGCAGCATGAATTGGCGCAATGTGAAACGGTTCCGTTACATGTCATGGAGTCCGTCAAATGTATCGTGCCTTATCCGGAGACACATTTTGATGTGCTGAAAGTGCTGAAGGAAGAAAAGATTACGCCGCGGGTCGCTTATCAAATCAGAGGGGATGAAGCGATTATTGCAATGGTGCGGAACAATCTGGGGATCAGCATCTTGCCGCAGCTTTTGGTGAATGATTGTGATGTGCTCATCAAACGGTTCGACCGGTATGTCTCCAGGCAGCTCGGCATTTTGACAGATCATGCAAAGGAGACGCAGACACCTTCTGTCCAGAAACTGATTCAATGCATACAAGAATGGGTTGCGGTCCATCAGGCTTCTGTCTGAAGAAGCCTGATGTGCGTTTAAGCCGGTTCAGGATAATAGACCAGCATAAAATATGTCACCGATTCATCCGAGGAATTAAAATAACTGTGCGGCATCGCCCGAATTCAGCACATGCTTTTCGTCATGAAGCTCAACCGTCAATTCACCGCTCTTGATTAAAATGTATTCTTTCCCTAAATGTGATTTTGCCTCATGGGCGCAGCCCGGCTTCAGGTCAACTATGCCTTGAAAACAAAAAGTCTGACCGTGACGGTGGTGAGGGGGGTTATTTTGATGTCGGGCTTTCGTCTGTTTATATAAAAAAGGGCATCAACGGCACATGCTGTTGATGCTTTTTTTGAAATGCTAGGGTTTGGAGAGCACTTCAATTCCGACGTTGACCATTTTGTCCAGTCCCATAAAAGACAGGCAGATTTTGGCGCGTCTTTTTCTTTTATCGATCTTTTTAATAATCCCTTCCATTCCTTTAAGAGGCCCTGAGGCAACGGTTACTTTTGAATTTTCAATATAGACTTTTGAATAATCTACAATGTCTCCTTCTCCGATCAGCCTGATAATAGGGAGGATTTCTTCATCCTTAATTGTCGTGAAATAGGTTTTACGCTCTTTGGAATAATATGCGCCGTTATTCACGATTCTGCATGAAATGGGGAGTTCTTTGATTTTATGAAATGTCCGCTCTGTCATCTTCGTTTTAAACAGAACATATCCCGGAAACATCTTTTTGAGTGCCTCGTATTTGATTCCGGCTTTTCGTTCTGTGACTTTTTTCTTGGGTATGATTGAGTAGAGAGCCTGCTCATCAAACTGCAGACGCAGAAATTTTTGCACTGCTTCTTCTTTTCCCGACTCTACAAAAAGTGCGTACCATTTCATGACTGGATCCTCCTTAGAATAATAAGAAATTATTATACAAAGAAAGTATTTAATGGATAGTATTTAAAGTGATTAAAAATTTTTCTAATTCATCTTTTTTTTACATAATATATGAAAATGAAAAATAAGTATAGACCCAATTGACAGAGAAGCGATGAAATTTTCTTTGACATGAAAAGGGTTCAGGGAATTATCTGACATTTATCCCGAAACAATTATGCCGACTGTCCACCGAATATAAAACTGTGGAATAAATGTCAGAAAATAACGAAATAAAGCCTTGACATTATTATCTATAAATTGATATTATTCTCTTTAAATAGCAACTATTTGTTAAATTTATTAAATTGATGTAAAGCACCTATTAAATTTCAATCGCTGTTTCGGCACGTTGAAGAGGAAATAGGGATTATAAAAATGATTGCAGTGTATATATCTACATATACATGATAAGGGAGAAGTGTGCCGTCATGGCTGTTTTCGGGCATATTGGCACTGCAGCTTGTCATGAGAAACATTCAGTAAACAAGTAATATGTTTTAATATAAATTATGTTAGAAAAGGAAAACACAATGCGTTTGCGATTTTTAAACCTGTGCTGAATCGCAAACGCGTTTGTGTTTTTATTTTTATGCCGGTGTTTACACCAGTCAATATATGAAATAAGAGACGTTTTTGTATGGAGAACCACATGTGATGTACAAAATTGGCGATGCGGAAAGGATGAGGATAAGATGCTTACGTTTGTGTTCCCGGGGCAGGGTTCTCAATTTAAAGGGATGGGAGCCGGACTGTTTGATGAATTTCAAGATCTGACACGTCAGGCTGATGACATATTAGGCTACTCTATAGAAGAATTGTGTCTGGAGGATCCGAATCACCAGCTGGGGAAAACGCAATTTACCCAGCCGGCGTTATATACGGTGAGTGCACTCAGTTATTTAAAGAAAATGAAAGAGTCGGGGAGAGAGCCTGATTACGCCGCAGGGCACAGTTTAGGAGAATATAATGCGTTATTTGCGGCCGGCTGCTTTGATTTTGAGACCGGTTTGCAACTTGTAAAAAAAAGAGGGGAGCTCATGAGCAAGGCAGCTCCCGGAGGCATGGCAGCGGTTTTGGGGTTTACGGCTGAACAAGTAAAAGAGGTTCTATCCGATTATCATCTGACCGGCATTGATATCGCTAACCACAATTCACCTTCGCAAATTGTGATCGCCGGAACGAAACAAGACATTGAAAAAGCGGGCCCCGTCTTTGAAAAAGCCGGCGTGAGAATGTACCTTCCTTTAAATGTAAGCGGCGCCTTCCATTCCCGCTATATGAAAGATGCTGAAAAAGAGTTTGCAGATTATTTAGAAGAAACGGCGTTTTTGCCTCTTCGTTTTCCGGTGATCTCAAATCTTCATGCCGCACCTTATAAGAATGATGAAATTAAAACGAATCTGACTTTGCAAATGACCAATCAGGTAAAGTGGACGGACACGATACGCCGTCTGATGGGAATTGAAAATAATGAAATTGCAGAAGTCGGGCCCGGGGAAGTGCTGACAAAACTGACGCGGCAGATTAAAAAAGATGCCGTCCCATTACCTATGCCGAAAGAAGAGTCTGATACTGCTCATGTCAAAGTATCGGCAGCTGATTCGCAAAAAACGGCGGGAATGAGATTAGGGAACGAAGATTTTAAAAAAGATTATAACATCCAATATGCTTACATGACGGGCTCCATGTACAGGGGAATTGCTTCGGAACAGATGGTCATTAAAGCGGCAAAAGCGGGAATGCTGGGCTTTTTCGGAACGGGCGGATTGAGTATCGAACGGATCGGACAGGCCATCGGAACCATCCGGTCTGCACTGCGGCAAGGGGAAACATTCGGAATGAATCTTCTTCATCATATGATGTCACCTGACAAGGAAGTCAGAATGATAGATTTATATTTGAAAAACGGCATTCATCTTATTGAAGCATCGGCATTTATGGGCATAACCCCCGCTCTCGTTATATACAGGGCAAAGGGATTAAGCAGGAATCATGACGGATCGGTGTCAGTTCAAAACAGAATCATCGCGAAAGTATCCCGGCCTGAAGTCGCTGAGGCCTTTCTGAATCCGGCTCCGGCTCATGTGCTGGAAAGACTTGTGTCTGACAATCGGCTGACAGCCGGGGAAGCGGCGCTTGCAAAAGAAATTCCGATGGCTGATGACATTTGCGTTGAAGCGGATTCAGGAGGGCATACCGACCAAGGGATTCCGTATACATTAATGCCTGCCATGATCAGACTCAGAGACCGCATGATGGAGAAGCACGGTTATGCGAAAAAAGTAAGAATCGGCGCAGCGGGCGGCATCGGCACTCCGGAAGCGGCTGCTGCGGCGTTTCTGCTCGGCGCCGAATTTATCGGAACCGGTTCTATTAATCAATGCACGGTCGAAGCCGGGACAAGTGATTCAGTGAAAGATCTGCTTCAGGAAGCGAACGTGCAGGATACGTCATACGCTCCCGCGGGGGATATGTTTGAAGCGGGAGCAAGGGTGCAGGTGCTGAAAAAAGGACTGTTTTTCCCGGCAAGAGCCAATAAACTCTTTGACTTGTACAGACAATACAATTCTTTAGATGAAATAGATGAAAAAACGAAAACATTAATTGAAGAAAAGTATTTCCAGCGCGGTTTTGAAGAAGTGTATGAGCAGCTGAAACGTGATAAATCTCCTGAACAGATCGCCAAAGCCGAACAGAATCCGAAACACAAAATGGCGATGGTATTTAAATGGTATTTTTCTCATACGACAAGGCTCGCTCTGGAAGGGAAAAGCGAAAGTAAAATAGATTACCAAATCCATTGCGGCCCTGCGCTCGGCGCGTTTAATCAGTGGGTGAAAGGAACCCCGCTTGAAAATTGGAGAAACAGGCATGTCGATCTGATCGGCAAACAGCTCATGGAAGAAACAGCCGGCCTTCTTGCGCAAAGGCTGGTATCGATTACAGGCTGAGTATGACCAGCCATTACATTTTTTCTGCGGAGGACAGACCATGCTGATTGAAAATCATGAATTAACGATGAGCCATGTCGGGTTAGGGAATTTGAATGAGTACGCGCTGCTGCTGTTATTCGGCAACGCACACAGTCACCATTTAACGGACGGAACGGGATTCCGGCCTGATCAGATGGCCGATCACCAAGGGCTGATTTTGTATCCGGCTTATTTTATGACACATCTTAAAGTTCCTTCAGATCAGCCTCTTGATCAGTACCGATTATGGGACGAGGTTTCCGTCGGAGTCGATATCTCCCGGTTTGGAGAAACCATATTAGAATCTGATTATTTGTTCGGGCCGAAAGGAGCGGTCAGCTCTGATAAAAGCGAGTGGGACCGGGGGCGGTTTCCTTCTATGAAAGCCAATAGTTTAATTGTCGTCGACGTCACACAAACAGAAGGTTCGACCCGCAAAGTCTCAGCGCCTAAGGCTGAGTGCATTACGGAACTTTCTAAGCTAGCCAAGCCGCCTTACGCGCTGATGCGGTCAAAGAAAATCAGAACGGACGCCTTCGGTATGAAGCCGGGCAACCTCAAAACAGCAGACCCCGTTTCATATCGGGTTCCTGTTGATCAGGATGCTGCGCCGGGGCATGCCATGGTGTTTGCGAAATTCAGCAAGATAATGGATGCGGCGGAATTTGAATGGATGACGCGCCGGTCGAAGCCGGGTTTTCCGGTTTCAATCGCGCGGCATTTATTTTTGCTCGAAAGAGAGACGTATTATTACGGAAATTGTTTTGCAGATGAAGAGCTTGATATTTATATGACGGGACACATTGAAGAATGCGATCCCGACTTTCACGGTGAGTCCCTCGGTATGATCTCAGTGGCGAAAATCAGCTATCAGATTGAAGTCTATATGAAAAGAAATCATACATTGCTGGCCATTTCCAAGGTGGATAAGCTGCTGGCGGTGCCGACCTCTTCACAAGATCATATTCCGGATTATAAACGGGTCATCAGAAGTTTATAAAATGAAGAATGGAGCTGAAAGCAAATGGAACAAACCAAGGAAATGAAGCAGATCATCGCTCAAATCATTCAGGACATTCAAGAACAGCAGTCATATCGGGCCGTCGAAGCGGGAGATGATGTGAGAGTCATAGAGGATCTGGGCTTCTCATCACTGGATATCGCTCAATTAGTCGCACAGATGGAGATGGAAACCGGAGTAGATCCTTTTTCCCAAGGAGAAACGATTTCCAGCATTACAACCGTCGGCAGCATTTGTGATATTTATCAAAAATATATGGACAGTGCTCAATCATGAAAACAGAAAGCAGGGGAGATATCAGCTGGGTGACTGATAAGCTTAGGGAAACGCAAGACAGTGAGTTTCTCATCTTTAAAGGGCAGACTTTTACGTATGATGATTTGCTGGCACGAATCAGCTTTTTTCAGAAAGAACTTAAACAAAACGGAATACGTGAAGGAGAATGTGTGGCGCTTATCGGGGATTATTCCCCGAACGCCATTTTTTTGCTGATGGCGCTTTTGTTAAACCGAAATATCGTTGTCCCTCTCAGCAATGAATCAAGGGAAAAGCATCTCGATATGTTTGAAGACGCGAAAGTGAATCAAATCATTGAAATAAATGAAAATGACAGCTGGACGCTTCGTGAAGGTTCTGAAAGCGCCTCTCACCCTCTGCTTGATGACCTGCGTGAGAGAGGGGAATCAGGCATTATTATTTTCACATCGGGAACCTCCGGCAAAAGCAAAGCATCCGTGTTAAGCGCCGGCCGGCTGCTTGAAAAATATAAAACGGCGAAGAGAAAACCGCTGCGTACGCTCATTTTTCTGAAATTAGATCATATCGGCGGCATTAATACGCTGTTTGCGATTCTGTTTAACGGGGGAACGATCGTGACATCAGACAGCAGAACGCCGGAGTCCGTTTATCAGGCGGTCGACAAACATGCTGTCCAAGTGCTCCCCGCCACCCCGACCTTTTTAAACATGCTGCTGATGTCCAAGGCGGATGCCGGCTATAACCTCTCTTCACTCCGGCTGATCACTTACGGCACAGAGCCGATGCCGCAATCAACGCTGCGCGGCATCCACCGGATGTTTCCGGATGTACGGCTGAAACAAACATACGGATTAACTGAACTGGGGATTTTCTCAACGAAATCAAAAGACAGCCAATCCACTTGGATGAAAGTGGGCGGCGCCGGAACTGAGACCAAAATTACCGGAGGCACGCTTTGGATCCGTTCTGAGTCGGCGATGCTCGGCTATTTAAACGCACCGTCACCTTTCGATGAAGACGGCTGGTATGACACCGGTGACCAGGTGGAAACAGACGGCGAATATATAAGAATTCTCGGAAGAAAGAGTGAAATCATTAATGTGGGCGGAGAGAAAGTGTTTCCGGCAGAGGTGGAAAGCGTCTTTCTGGAGATACCGAATGTCCGGGATGTTCTCATAACAGGCAGAAAAAATCCGATTACAGGCGAGATTGTTGCGGCAGAGGCCGTGCTTGAAAAAGAGGAAGATATCAAATCTTTCAGAAAGCGGGCCGTAGCTCATTGCAAACAGAAGCTGCAGCCATATCAGATACCGCAGATCATCTCTGTTACAGATCGAAAACTGTCTAATGATCGATTTAAAAAAATAAGAAACGTGTAAAACAGGAGGCAAATATGAATAACGGAAAAGTAGCGGTCGTCAGCGGAGGAAGCCGGGGGCTGGGAAAAGCGATTGTACAGACGCTTTTGGATGAGGATTACAAAGTAGCCGCTTTCAGCCGCAGTGAATCTGATTTTATTAACACATTGAGAGAGAGTGAAAAGTACCGCGGCCGCTTTTATTGGGAAGCGGCGGATGCGGCGGATGATGCCGCCATGAAACAGTTTGTTCTTCAAGTATACCGCAAGTTTTCCAGAATAGACGGCTTGGTCAATAACGCCGGTTTGAACCTTGATCAGCTGCTGCCCCTGACCAATGATGAAGACATTGACCGCATCCTCAATCTGAATATCGGTTCAGTCATCAAGCTGACCCGAAACGTTTCCCGTGTCATGCTGAAACAAAATTCCGGATCAATCGTTAACATAAGCTCCATTATCGGCTCAAGAGGATTTAAAGGCACTTCAGTCTACAGCGCATCCAAAGCGGCTCTTGACGGCTTGACGCGAAGCCTGGCCAGGGAGCTCGGGTCTAAAGGAATCCGTGTCAATTCACTTGCGCCCGGTTTTGTGGACACCGATATGACGAAAAATATGCCGGAAAAACAAAAATCGCAGATTATCAGAAGGACGCCGATGGGACGTTTAGGCGAAACAGACGATATGACCGGACTCGTTCGTTTCCTGCTTTCTCCTGAATCGTCCTTTATGACCGGACAGACAATGGCCATAGACGGCGGATTAACTTGTTAAAGCACAGAAAAATTCTTTTGTACAAGGGATGGTATCCTCATGAAATGTATTAACGAATTTTTAAGAACGGTAATAGCGCAAAAGCTGGGTGCCGAGGTGACCGAAGCGGAAGATAAAACCGCTTTTTTTACTCTTGGCGTGACGTCTCTCATCAGTGAAGAAATCATGACCATATTGCATAAAGAATTTACCGGTCTTTCTGAAACGCTGCTTTTTGAATATCCGAACATTGAGAAATTGAGTGAGTTTTTAAGTGCGCAGAAACGAAATCCCGAAAGCGTTCTTGAATTCACAGAAACGGAGCCTGATACGGGAAGCCGGCAGGAAGAAGAATTGCTTCCTGTACAGGCGGCTGAAAAGGTGCCTGAACCGGCAACGGATGAGAGCTCTGATATTGCGATTATCGGAATGAGCGGGATGTTTCCGAAAGCGGAAAACCAGCATGATTTTTGGAACAATTTAATAGAAAATAAAGATTGTGTCTCCGAAATCCCAGAGGATAGATGGGACAGCTCTTATTACTCGGAAGAGAAAACGGCAGAATACGCGTCATACAGTAAATGGGGAGGTTTTATTGATCATCCGGATCAATTTGACCCGCTGTTTTTTTCTGTTTCCCCGTGGGAAGCTGATTTAATGGACCCTCAGCAAAAATTGTATGTCACGTGCTGCTGGGAAGCGATGGAGGATGCCGGTTACGGGAACCCGGCGGCGAGGCCGACGGATCAAATTGGTGTATTCGCCGGAGTGACCTGGAATGAATATTCATTAATTGCACACGAAGAAGGTTTCCTCAAAGATCAGTACAAAGGCCCCGGCTCCTTATATTGGGGCATTCCGAACCGGGTTTCTTATTTCCTTGATCTCCATGGCCCGAGCATTGCTGTTGATACGGCGTGTTCTTCATCGCTTGTCGCCGTCCATCAGGCTTGTCAGGCCATTATGTCGGGCGACTGTGAAATGGCGCTTGCCGGAGGCGTCAACCTCAGCTTACATCCGCAAAAATACATGTTTTTAAGCCAATCGCATTTTCTGTCTTCTGAAGGAAAATGCCGCAGTTTCGGTGAAGGCGGAGACGGTTACGTGCCCGGCGAAGGCGCGGGAGCCGTTTTGTTAAAACCATTGAAAAAAGCGATTGCGGACAAAGACCACATCTACGGTGTCATTAAGGGGTCCGCCACTAATCACGGCGGCAAAACGACCGGGTATACGGTGCCGAATCCGGAAGCGCACCGGGACCTGATTTTATCCGCTCTAAACAGAGCCGCGGTAAGTCCGGCGGATATCAGCTACATTGAAGCTCACGGAACCGGCACGGCGCTCGGCGATCCGATTGAGATACGCGGCCTTTCTATGGCATTTGATAAACAGACCGATGAGAAAAATGACTGCGGAATCGGCTCGGTGAAATCCAATATCGGACATTTGGAAGCGGCTGCAGGGATCGCCGGTTTAATCAAGGTGCTTTTAAGCATGAAACATGAAACGCTTCCCGCCAGTCTGCACTCCGAGGAACTGAACCGCAAGATTTCTTTTTCTGATTCGCCATTTTATGTCGTCCGAAACAATCGGCCGTGGCCGGCTGAAGGAGATAAACCGAGAATCGCCGCAATCAGTTCATTCGGCGCAGGAGGCTCTAATGCCCATCTGATCGTAGGTGCTTATCAGCCAAAACGGCAAGCGGACGGGAATACTGAGCAAAAACCTCATGCCGTCGTATTAAGCGCACATTCCGAACAGCAGCTGAAAGAATATGCCGGGAAATTGAGCTTCTTTCTTGCCCGATTGGAAAACTCGCCTTCTGCCGGCGGATACAGTCTGGAAAATATCGCTGCCACCTTATTGTCAGGCAGAGAGCCTTTCTCCTTCCGGCTTGCTGTCATTGCATCATCCCTTTCTGAGCTGAAACAGCGATTGGACGAATTTGTAAGCGGTCACAGCGACGGCAGGCATATGTACTTCGGAAAAGCGTCACCCGGGCGGCCGGACGTTTCAGGTCAGTCCGTTTCAGATCCTGAGAAATTTGCCGCGCTGTGGGTGAAAGGCCTTCAAGGTTGCAAAAAGCCGGAAACGCCGTATCAGAAAGTTCCGCTTCCTACGTATCCGTTTTTAAAGGAAACGTCCTGGCTGACTGATCAAAAAAAGCGGTATACAAAAAAGCCCCAAAATACCAAAAGGCGTGAAGCGCTGCATCCTCTGCTTGATGAGAATGTTTCATCCGCCCGGAAAGGAACGTTTCAAAAGATATTTTCCAAGGATGAATATTTCTTTAAAGATCATTTAGTGAACGAAAAATATGTGCTTCCCGGAGTCTGTCATCTGGAAATGGCGGCATACGGCGCGGGATTGTGGGGAGAACGCCCGGCCGTCTCTCTTCAAAGTGTGTGGTACATGGAGCCGATTGTGACAGGTACAGACCCAAGATCCGTCATGATAGAGTTTGAAGCGGAAAAAGAGCGTATAAGCTATGTCATTAAAGAAAAAGGAGCGGACGGCATCCTCTTTTCGCAAGGAGAAGTGATTTGTAAAGAAAAAGGAGCGTCTTTTGAGGCCCCGGCTTTTCAGCTCCCGGCGCCATTTGCGCAGAGAACGGAGCCGAAAGACATCTATCACTCGTTCTCTGAGGCGGGAATCGTGCAAAAGCACAGTTTTCAGGTCATCCGCGAATTCTCTTATACAGAAAGGAAAGCACTGGCCAAATTAACGCTCCCGTCACACTTGGAAGCCGATTTTAAACAGTACATCCTACATCCGTCCTTAATGGATGGCGCTGTTCAAACCGCAATGGCGCATGTGCTGCAATTTCAAAAAGAGCCTGCGCTTATCGTACCGTTTTCCTTCGGAGAAATACTGCTGCTTGAACCGTTAGCGAAAACCGTATTTGTGCATGCGGAGGTAAAAGCGGCCTCCGTTCACCAATTTGATCTGCATATTTGTGATGAGCGCGGCGTGCTGTTGGCGGCAGTGAAAGATTTTATCATAAAAGAGGTGCAGGAAAGCGCCGGGTTTAACCAAAAAGCCGGCGTCACGCCGAAGAAAAGCCGTGAAACGGAATTGCTTATGACACCGGTTTGGAACACCGTCACCATTCCGGAAACCGGCATGCCTTTCATGCGTGAAGAAAAAATAATCGTCATCGGGGCCGGGCCGGATTTTCAGCAGGCTTTGAAAGAGATGTATTCCGATGTCCGTTTTCCGGACATCACTTCTTTGGACAGCGCGGAACAAATGGCTGAAACACTGAAAACGCAAGGCTCTTTTCAACACATGATATGGGCGGCGCCGGATCATCCCGTTCCATCCGTTTATGATGCGGATACGGCCGACGGACAGGAGCACGGGGTCATGCAGCTTTTCCGGCTGATAAAAGCGCTTCTGCTTCTGAATTTTGACACGGAACAACTATCATTGACAATCTGCACGTTTCAAGCACAGCCGATTCATGAACATGATGAGGTCAATCCGAGTCATGCAAGCATACACGGATTAGCGGGGTCGCTCGCAAAAGAATACAGCAATTGGAGCATCCGGCTTCTTGATTTGGAATCTCAAAGGGGATACCGGCATCTTCCCGATGTCTTCTCTTTACCGGCGGACTCCGAGGGAAATCCGTGGGTCTTTCGTGCAGGTCAGTGGCACCGCCAGCAATTGGCCGTCTGCCGGCCTCATACAGATGAGCCTTCATTATACCGGCACGGCGGGGTTTATGTGATTATCGGCGGGGCAGGCGGAATAGGAGAAGTATGGACTGAATATATGATTCAGACCTATCAGGCGAAAATTGTCTGGATCGGGAGAAGGAAAAAAGATATACAGATTGAAAGAAAGCTGAAAAGACTCGCAGCTTTAGGTCCAGCACCGCAATATTTCAGCGCGGATGCTGCGGATTATGACTCTCTCAAACGGGCGTATGACACCATTGTGAAGGAAAATGGAAAGGTCCGCGGAATCATTCATTCCGCCATCGTGTTATCAGACCGAAGTTTTGCCAATATGGAAGAGGATCAATTCCGCGCTTCACTTTCTGCAAAAACTGATGTCAGCTTGCAGATTGCCCGGGTAGCTGAAGGGGAACCACTGGATTTCTTGCTGTTTTTCTCTTCGATGATGTCGTTTCAAAAAGCGCCGGGACAGAGCAATTATGCCGCCGGGTGCACGTTTAAAGACGCTTTTGCTAAGCGGATCTCACAGAAAGCGCCGTATGCTGTAAAAGTTGTCAATTGGGGCTTTTGGGGAAGTGTCGGCGTCGTGGCCTCAGAACAATACCGGAAACGGATGGAGCGGGACGGAATCGCTTCTATTGAGGCGCCCGAAGCGATGAAAACGCTGGAAACCCTGCTTTCCGGACCTCATGACCAGCTGGCGCTGATCAAAACGACAGATCCGGTTTTTATGAAAGACGATCTGAAAGAACAAGTAACGGTTTATCCGGAAAAGATTCCTTCCGCACTCGGACAATTAGCGGTTAACATCACGCACAATGACGAAGCTGAGCGGTTAAAAGCATCAAGTGTCATGAGCTGCATGAGAGAGATGGAATCCCTTATTGAAAAAATGCTTGTATCAACCCTTTATGAGATGGGAGCCGGGCTTGATCAGGCTTTGCCGTTATTTCAATCGGCTGCCGGCATAACGGAACAATACAGCAGATGGCTGAAAGAGAGCTTTGTCCTCCTGACTGAATTAGCGCTTGCTCCGGAAAAAACGGATCTAGGGCAGGTGTGGGAGGAATGGGAGCGGAAAAAAGAGACTTGGCTGCGCCAGAAAGACATGAGGGCGCATGTCAGATTGGCAGAAGAGACATTGCGTGTGCTTCCAGACATTTTAACCGGTAAGCTTCCGGCAACGGAAGTGATGTTCCCTGACTCCTCCTTCCGTCTTGTGGAAGGCATTTACCGCAATAATATCATTTCTGATTTTTTCAATGACAAGCTTGCTGACACATTGATTGAAGTTTTGAAGGAACGTCTGGAAAAAGACCCGCAGGTGAAAATCCGCATTTTAGAAATCGGAGCCGGAACGGGCGGAACGAGCGCCGCGGTCATGAGAAAATTGAAACCGTATGAAGCGCATATTGCCGAATATTGTTTCACGGATATTTCTAAAGCATTTCTTTTACATGCGGAAGACATATTCGGTCCGGAATATCCTTATGTCACTTATAAAATATTCAACGCTGAGCAGCCGGTATCAACAGAAGCGCCGGACATCGGCACGTATGACGCAGTGATTGCGACCAATGTGCTTCATGCGACAAAAAATATCCGCTCTGCGCTGCGCCATGCGAAAGCAATGCTGCAAAAAAACGGCCAGCTGTTTATAAATGAGATCAACAGCCGCACCATATTCAACCATGTGACGTTCGGCCTTCTTGAAGGCTGGTGGCTGTATGAGGATCATGATTTACGGATTCCGGGCTGTCCGGGGGTTGAGCCGTCCGGCTGGGCGGAAGCGCTTTCGCTTGAAGGCTTCGTCCATCCTCTGTTTCCGGCTGAAGCCGCACACGACTTAGGCCAGCAGATTATAGCGGCTGAAAGTGACGGAACGGTCAGGCTTGCCCTCCCGCAGGCGTCAGAAGAGAAGCCGGAGCGCCGTCCGTATGACGCAGATGGTCTTTCGGATGATACTTTGCATTTCAGCCTGAGAGAAAAAAGCGTTGAACTGATGAAGAAGGTAATCGGTGAAGCGCTTAAAGTGCCGGCGCATCGTCTTTTATCCCATGAACCTTTAACCGCATACGGATTGGATTCCATACTGGTCGTCAGACTGACCAACGCGTTAAAAGACGTCTTCGGTTCTGTCAGCAGCACTTTGTTTTTTGAATATCAAACCATTGATGAGCTTGCTGATTACTTTCTGTCTTCCCGTAAAGAAGCGCTCGAGCGGCAATTCGGGAATGGACGGGCTCATCCCGAAAACGCCGGACGGGTGCAGGCTCCCGCAGAAAGCGCCGCGCCGATTCCAAACGTAAGAGAACGGGGCATCACATATCTGACGGAATTAATAGGAAAAACGCTGAAGATTCCGAGCGGGAGAATGGATCCGTCGGTTTCCTTAACCGCATACGGTTTGGATTCTATTCTGGTCGTCAGGCTCACAAATGCTTTTCGTAACGTGTTTGACCAAATGACCAGCACCCTCTTTTTTGAATATCAGACGATAGAAGAAATCGCGGATTACCTGCTTCTTTCTCAGCGGGGAGCATTTATGAAAGCGATGGGCGTGCGTGAGGAGCAGCTGTCTGATCACACAGATAACCTGAATGTAAAACAAAACAAGATTCCTCAAAACGAGGAAGGCAGCAGGACGAACGGAGATCCCTCTATCCAGGATATCGCTGTCATCGGTCTGTCAGGCCGATATCCGGGCGCCGATCACGTTGATGAGCTGTGGGAAAATGTAAAAGCCGGCAGGCATTCTATTACTGAAGTGCCGAAAGATCGCTGGGACTGGAAAACGTTTTATAACGAGGAACGCGGAAAATGGGGGTCCATTTATTCAAAATGGGGCGGTTTTCTCGATGACATTGATAAATTTGATCCGCTGTTTTTCCGTATATCTCCCGCGGAAGCTGAAAGGATGGATCCGCAGGAAAGGTTGTTTCTGCAGACTGCTTATTCAAGCATTGAAGATGCGGGGTACACCCCGGCCACGCTTTGTGACAGCCGGAAAATCGGAGTCTTTGTCGGTGTGATGAACAGCAATTACCCGACAGTTCCCAGCGACTGGTCTATCGCAAACAGAGTATCGTTTTTGTTCAATTTCCAAGGGCCGAGTATGGCTGTGGATACAGCATGCTCTTCTTCTTTAACAGCTGTCCATCTCGCCGCAGAAAGCCTGCGGAGCGGAATGAGTGAAACAGCGATTGCCGGCGGAGTCAATCTTATCGTTGATCCGGCCCACTATGAGCGGCTGTCCGCTTTTTCAATGCTGTCTCCCGGTGATAAATGCAAATCTTTCGGAGACAGTGCGGACGGTTTTGTTGACGGTGAAGGAGTAGGGGCGATTGTGTTAAAGCCGCTTGCTCAAGCGGAGAAAGACGGCGATCATATTTACGGCGTTATTAAAGGAAGCATGCTGAACGCAGCAGGCAGGACAAACGCTTATATGGTGCCGAATCCGAAAGCGCAGTTTGATCTGATCGCAGAGACGTTGAAACGGACAGACATTCACCCGAGAACGGTCAGTTACTTGGAAGCCCACGGAACGGGCACTGCGCTCGGTGATCCGATTGAAATCGACGGTTTAACGAAAGCTTTTCGCCTGACAACAGAAGACAGGCAGTTTTGTTCCATCGGTTCCATTAAATCAAATATCGGACATTTAGAAAGCGCTGCCGGGATTGCGGGAATCACCAAACTGCTTCTGCAATTGAAACATAAGAGGATTGCCCCTTCATTGCATGCGGCGGAATTGAATCCGAATATTGAGTTTGAGCACACTCCGTTTTTCGTACAGCAAAAAGAAACGGAATGGAAACGACCTGTCTTGAATATCACGGGTGAAATGAAGGAATATCCGAGAATTGCCGGCATTTCTTCGTTTGGAGCAGGAGGTTCAAACGCACATGTCATCATTCAGGAATATGTGCCGTCTGAGAGCCTGAAACCAATGGAAAACGTGCTCGTTTCTCCGCAAAAACCGGCTGTTATTATTTTATCAGCGCGAAATGAGCAGCAATTGTCAGAGCGCGCCCGCCAGCTTCTGGATGATGTCATAAGAAAAAAACGTTCTGACGGGGATTTGGCCAAGATCGCCTACACGCTTCAGACGGGAAGAGAACCGATGGCTGAGCGGCTTGCATTTACGGCCGAGTCGATAGAAGAACTGAAAATGAAGCTTATGAGTTTCTCAAACGATCATAATATCGACCATGCTCATATCTGGCGGGGCAGGACAGCCAAACATCATTCATTGGCGGCTTCGCTCACTTCTGATGAAGATATGGCGCTTACTATAAATGCCTGGCTGAAAAAAGGGAAATACGGAAAGCTGCTTGACCTTTGGGTTAAAGGACTTGACGTCGATTGGTCAGCTCTTTATCAGCGCAACCCGGGCCGCATCAGTCTCCCGGCCTACCCTTTTGCCAAAGACCGATATTGGGTCACAAAAGCTGATGTGTCACTTGACAAAACAGGCTCAGCGGAAAGTGAGAAAGCAGCCAGACTTCACCCGCTGCTCCACGCGAATACATCGACTTTTACCGCCCAGCGCTTTACTTCTGTTTTTTCAGGGCATGAACCGTTTTTTGCGGATCATATCGTCAATGGAAAACCGGTGCTTCCGGGCGCGGCTGCTTTAGAAATGGCCCGGGCCGCCGTTACACTTGCCGCTGAAGACTTGCCGGGCGGGAAAGCGGGTCTCCGGCTCAAACAGATCGTTTGGCTCCGGCCGGTGACGGCGCTTTCTGAAGGAGTGACGCTTCATGTAAAGCTTCAGCCGGAAGAAAACGGAGACATCGCTTTTGAAGCGTATGCCGAAGGAGAAGAGCCGCTTGTCTTTTTCCAGGGAAAGGCCGTGCTCGAAGAGACGGAGCGTGCTCCTGTACTCGATGTGGAAGCGGTTCAGGCGCGCTGCGGCGGTCGTCACTTGTCAAAGGCTGAGTGCTATGAAGCATTCGACAGCCTCGGCATCACCTACGGACCGTCTCATCAGGCGCTTGACGCCGTCTATGCCGGAAGCGGAGAAGTGCTCGCAAAGCTCACTCTTCCGCCGTCCGCCCGCGAGGAAAAGGAGCCGTTCATCCTGCATCCAAGCATGCTGGACGCCGCTCTTCAGGCTTCTATCGGCCTCGTGCTCTCAGACGGTTCCGCGTCCGGCCGGCCGTTTCTGCCGTTTGCCCTCCAGGATATGCAGGTGTTTTCTGC
>NZ_JAWRXC010000739.1:0-231 GCF_046535225.1 Bacillus sp. SIMBA_031 | reverse complement strand
CCGCTGCCTGGCTAGCACATCAAGCTGAGCACGCTGCGCGTTCACCGTCGCAACATTCATCTTCGCATCGGCGAGCGCACGGTCGCGAGCCGCCGTGGCCCTCTCTAGGGTTTGCACGGAACTTGCGCGACCATCGCTTGCCAACTTGAGCTGGCGCTCCAGTTCCTTGCCGGTCTCAACCTCGTCCGCAGCGGATGCCTGCTGCTTGGCAACCGCGACGTCGATCTGTGC
>NZ_JAWRXC010000738.1:0-231 GCF_046535225.1 Bacillus sp. SIMBA_031 | reverse complement strand
ATGGAAGTATTACTTGGACCTGTAATGCTGGTACTGTAAAGGACGCTTTCTTACCTGCAAATTGTAGATAACTCTTAGTATCTTTATAGAATTAATTAAAATAAAAAAGTAGCATTTAGCTACTTTTTTATTTACCCAAGAGTGCAAGTTCATGGCAAAAAAGCAAGAAGAAAAAAGTTTAGATTCCTTCAAATGGACAGGTGTAAGTACTCGAGGCAAGAAACTTGAAGG
>NZ_JAWRXC010000737.1:0-232 GCF_046535225.1 Bacillus sp. SIMBA_031 | reverse complement strand
CGTGAACTTTGTCCGCTACTCCCCTGGTTTGCGCCGGGCTGCCGTGCTCGTCAAAAGCCGGGAGCTTCACCCACGAGTAATCCTCGTGGTAACCGGTGCACCAAATGGTCGTGGCCGCATTGATTTCGGTCCCATCCTCCACAACTGGTTGACCCCCGGAGACGCCGGCCAGCCTGGGAACCAGGCTCACGCCCGAGGCCGTCAGGTCTTTGGTCTTTGTCCGGATGAGGGG
>NZ_JAWRXC010000084.1:0-340 GCF_046535225.1 Bacillus sp. SIMBA_031 | reverse complement strand
AAATTACCTGATATGCGTAGCGCCAAAAGTTGTTATAGACGATGCTGTTGCTGCTGGATAGTTTACCATCAACAAATTCTAAAACATTAGCAGTTGTAGAGGTTGTATAGATCTCATCAGCGTATAAACCCAAATATACAGTCTGCCCTCCCCCAGCAAAGGATAGGCTGGTATTCGACATTGTATTGTAAAGTCCATTTATAGCAGCGGTTGCTGTTCCTTCTGAAAGAAAAATTGTCTCACTTGCTATCTGGTTGGAAGGCGGGCCAACCTCCACAAATTTTTTACACCCCCCCATTAATAAAATGGATGTGAGTAATGCAATATGTAAAATTTTCAG
>NZ_JAWRXC010000736.1:0-232 GCF_046535225.1 Bacillus sp. SIMBA_031 | reverse complement strand
CATGTTTTGGGAACGAGATGGTGAAAAATCAGGCTGCTAGCTAAAAACCTCACTCAGATAGCTACCTCTTCAACCCTTTATGTAAAAGAGTGAAAAGTTAAACCGTGTTCACCCTATTTTAAAATAGTAAAAGCAGACAGCAGGTTGTACTAATGGAAGAGTATTTAATCGCAAAACAACAAAAGACAATTCCATTTATTATTGGAGCTTTATTGTTGTTAATAGCTCTTGG
>NZ_JAWRXC010000735.1:0-232 GCF_046535225.1 Bacillus sp. SIMBA_031 | reverse complement strand
CTACAGGTGAGTCAAACTGCTCTTTTACAGGATCAAGTAACACTTGCTGTCCGTTAGGCGTGCGGATCATAAACCCAGCATGTCCCAGCCAGCGTAAGCTAAAGCCTGTGTTTAAACTCATAGGCTGTTGCTCACCAATAAATTGGCAGTTTTCGCTGTCTTTTTCGCATTGTAATTTAGGGCTAGTTGGGTAGCAGTTGCTTTTACAGGTCGTCGGGTAAGTTTTTTTACC
>NZ_JAWRXC010000734.1:0-232 GCF_046535225.1 Bacillus sp. SIMBA_031 | reverse complement strand
AGTACCGCTGCGGCTTCCAACTGGGTGAGGTGCCGAGCCTTGATGATGCTGCAGATCTTGCTGGCAAGCTGTGCCTTTACCAGCATTTCATTGGCGTCGGCACCGTTGAGGTCGGCATAGACGTTCCCACTGCCTGCTTCGATCTCAGTCATTTATTTCTCCTCTTGAGTGTGCCTCGGCCAGCTTCAGACGAGACCTGATCAAGGCGATGTCGTGACTGGAAGTCTTGATG
>NZ_JAWRXC010000733.1:0-232 GCF_046535225.1 Bacillus sp. SIMBA_031 | reverse complement strand
CTTTCATTCACCGGTCCCGCTTCGGACTACGACCCAATCAACGCCGATAGAGAAGTGCTTATTCCACACGGAGCATCGAGATGAACAGAGTGCACAAAGTCATATGGAGCAACGCGCGGGGCGCGTTCGTCGCCGCATCCGAGCTTGGCAAGGCGCGCGGCAAAGGCAGCGCCGGCGGGGCGGCGACCATATGCGACGACCGCTGCGCGCAACCAAGCGTCGCGGCCGCACA
>NZ_JAWRXC010000732.1:0-232 GCF_046535225.1 Bacillus sp. SIMBA_031 | reverse complement strand
GAATTCATCAACTCGACGCCGACGCTGTTCAACTCCGCGACGCTGCACCAGCAGATGTCGTCCTGCTACGGCAATCGGGTGGGCGACCAGATCGTCTCTGAACCGGGCGATCACCCCTACGACTCCATCTACGGCGCGATCACCGAGTGCGCGTTGCTGTCGAAATACGCGGGCGGCATCGGCACCGACTGGACGCCGGTGCGTGGCAAGAACTCGCATATCAAGGGCACCA
>NZ_JAWRXC010000731.1:0-232 GCF_046535225.1 Bacillus sp. SIMBA_031 | reverse complement strand
CATTGCCCCACAGGCGAATCTGCAAATCAGGATTGAGCCGGCGCCAGGTTTCGATACAGTTGTCCGGCCGTTTGTCCTGATCGCCGACCCAAATGATATGAAGAATTTTCGGAATCATCGTAAGCGTGCTGAGTGTGGCGAAGAATTACGCGACGAGCATCAGGGTCTGTCGCAGCCGGCCCGTTCCGGCGTGCAGCGGCCCTGACCGCCGAGCGGAATGGGGTCAGCGGAC
>NZ_JAWRXC010000083.1:0-340 GCF_046535225.1 Bacillus sp. SIMBA_031 | reverse complement strand
CTACGATGGACCGCCGAAAGTCATCTACCGGATCGACGATCACCGTTTCGTCTCACTGGAAAACTACGACCGCTGCTATGGTGACACCTACTACAACAACACAAGGCTAGGTATCCGGCACAAACTGGCGCGGGGAGGGGGATCGTGACGTATAGCGGCCGCCTGATCATTGACGACCCTACGGAGATGAACGTGGTGATTCCATCCGCGCCGGCACGTGGGTGTAGCTCGCGTGGCTGTAACGCCTCGCTGGTGTACTCCACCGACGGGGGAAATACGTTTCACGGCATGTACTACATAGAAGGAAGTCAATTGCCGGCCAAAGACTCGGAGGACTACA
>NZ_JAWRXC010000730.1:0-232 GCF_046535225.1 Bacillus sp. SIMBA_031 | reverse complement strand
CCGCCAATGCCGCCGCGGCGAACAGCAGGCAAACCGACACGCGGAAAAAGCGGTTCATGACTTGCTCCGTGAGACGACGCGGCGCTTCGGCGGCACCGGGCGCGGCAGCGGTTGCATGCCGCCGATCAGCAGCGCGGTCACATGCCGGCGCAACGCATCACGCTCGATGACAGGCAGACCTCGCGCGCTTTGCCAGATCTTCGCGGTGGCGAGCGGCAGCATCACGAGCGCC
>NZ_JAWRXC010000729.1:0-232 GCF_046535225.1 Bacillus sp. SIMBA_031 | reverse complement strand
ATATAGTTGTTTTTTTAGTTATTATTTTTATGCTGTCAGGGTGCTCTGAAGAGCAAGTTCCTGAGCAAAAATTAAAACCTGTTTCTGCCATTGAGTTAAAAAAAACTAACTCGTTTGATAGTCGTATTTTGTCAGGTGTTATTCAACCTGCAGATACAACGACCTTAACATTTGAGGTTAGCGGAAAGGTTGAAGACGTTTTTTTTGATATTGGTGAAGCTTTTGATAAAGG
>NZ_JAWRXC010000728.1:0-232 GCF_046535225.1 Bacillus sp. SIMBA_031 | reverse complement strand
AAGCGACCGCTCAACGCTGAACGGTTCGCGCCTGGGCACGCTCCTCGGTGACGTGGAGAAGCTCGCTAACGAAACCAACCCGGACCAAAGCGCCCGCCTGGAAGCCCTCGAAGAGGAAATCCAGGAACGCCAACAGTTGGTGGAGGACATCAGCTCCGGTGAGTTCGATGGCCTGTTGGATGATGACGAGGCTGTTGAAGCCGCGGGCAACATCCTTGACCTTGCTGCCAGC
>NZ_JAWRXC010000727.1:0-233 GCF_046535225.1 Bacillus sp. SIMBA_031 | reverse complement strand
CCCGCGCGCCAACGCCTGCAATTTTCAGTGGCAGGACCACGTTCTCCAACACGCTGGAGGTGTGGTTGAGGAAGAACTGTTGGAACACGAAGCCGAACATCTGGTTCCGAATGGTATTGAGCTTGCGCGCTGTCAGGGTCTTGGCGTCTGTGCCGCCAACGTGTACTTCACCTCCTCCGGGCGTATCGAGCAGGGCGAGCAAGTGCATCAGGGTGGACTTGCCGGACCCGCTC
>NZ_JAWRXC010000726.1:0-233 GCF_046535225.1 Bacillus sp. SIMBA_031 | reverse complement strand
CTATGTACCATTGCTGTAGGCTCGGTTTTATCGGGCGTTGGTAGAGGAATACGGCTACTCTCACAATGGAATATGTTGCTGTCGTTACTATTAGTATTGATAGTACTTGCAGTGGGTCCGACCCGTTATATTTTAAATGTATTTATGGAAACATCAGGGAATTATGTACAAAATTTAATTTCGATGGGGCTATGGACTGATTCGCAAAATGACTCAGGGTGGCAAAGCTCTTG
>NZ_JAWRXC010000725.1:0-233 GCF_046535225.1 Bacillus sp. SIMBA_031 | reverse complement strand
CCGAGGTCTACGGGCACGTCCACACGTCGCAGCTGCTTCGTGAAACTCCGGTGGCTGGAATCCTCGGTGACCAGCAAGCTGCAACCTTCGGCCAAGCAGCTTTTCAGCCGGGTGAAGCAAAGAACACCTATGGCACCGGATGCTTCCTTATCTTCAACACTGGCGAGGAAATCGTTCACTCCAAGAACGGCCTGCTCACCACGCTCGGGTACAAGCTGGGCGACGCGAAGCCG
>NZ_JAWRXC010000724.1:0-233 GCF_046535225.1 Bacillus sp. SIMBA_031 | reverse complement strand
GATGATGGAGCCATCCTTGTTGAGTCTTACATCTGAAAGTCTTTCCTCACGCTTCTTGGATTCTCCCTTGATGTACTTTCTCCATTGCTCATTTCCAGCTCCGTCCAGGTATAGTAACCAAAATGTTTCATCTCCCTCTTCCATTCTACCCTCAGTCTGCGTATAGCCGCCCAATAAAATCCCTTTCGTTAAGTCCTGATCCCGAATCACATTCATTCCCATTAGGACATCCC
>NZ_JAWRXC010000723.1:0-233 GCF_046535225.1 Bacillus sp. SIMBA_031 | reverse complement strand
GGCTTAAAGCCGGAGTTTAATAGTAAGCATTCTCATAAAACAGTGGCTTTTTCAAATGTCTGCAACTCTTTACCACTCATCCATTAAATTTACCAATTAACAAATAATTAGTTAAAATCATTGAGAATTAAATAACATTTAAGCATATTTACTACACACAATCAAATAAATATTTATTATGAAAAAATTAGTTACTGGCTTTAAAATTCTGGCCGTATTATCGGCATTGACAC
>NZ_JAWRXC010000722.1:0-233 GCF_046535225.1 Bacillus sp. SIMBA_031 | reverse complement strand
GTATGAAGTCACGGGGCTTCAGCGGTTCGCGTACGGATCCGTTGCAGGAATCGTCAATTTCCAACTTCCACCGTGAACTGCAGGAATACCTGTTCGGCACGGAGTCCGCGCAATGAGCCAATGGGATGAGTCGTATGATCTGGTGATCATTGGCAGCGGTGGTGGCTCCATGTGCGCTGCACTCAAGGCCAAGGAACTGGGCAAACGTGCGTTGATCATCGAAAAACAGAGCA
>NZ_JAWRXC010000721.1:0-233 GCF_046535225.1 Bacillus sp. SIMBA_031 | reverse complement strand
CGGCACGGGTACACCGCCAATCATTGTGGGTCGTGAGCGCATTGTGGGTGGTGAGCGTCGTTGCCTGTTACGAAAACTATCAGGATCGTGCGTGGCGATGCCATCGGGCATTCACAACCCGTAGCAAGCGTGCGGCGCAGGCGGCCCCGGGTCTGGGAAGATCAAGATATGCCAGTAGCTTTCGTCTGCCGCACCCGCTCCTCCATGTCGCCGCAAGAGCTCTTTGATCTCTC
>NZ_JAWRXC010000720.1:0-233 GCF_046535225.1 Bacillus sp. SIMBA_031 | reverse complement strand
ACAGAAAACGACATTGGCTTCATCAGGCCCGAACGGGGCCGGATGAATGGCTAACGGCAGTTTACCGGGAAATGTTGAATCCAATCTTTACGCCGGAATTTTCCGGACGGGCGTGTCATTTTCGCACGCAAGCACTTGTTAAAGATACAGAAAACCCGGCGTTTCACCGCCGGGCCGGGATGCGATCCTGTTCGTTCGCTGCCGTCAGCGGCGCATCAAGCGCATGACGAGCG
>NZ_JAWRXC010000719.1:0-233 GCF_046535225.1 Bacillus sp. SIMBA_031 | reverse complement strand
CGCTGGTTCTTGTTGGTCAGTATTCCAAAGTGCGTCAGCAAGATTGAGCTTGGCGACGACTCGATCCGGATACACCGAAACGATTTTTGCAAGAAGCGGTATCGCATCGCCTGGTCTCTTGGCCTGCACCAGAAAGAAACCTAGATCATTAGCCATTTGCACATCGATCTTCCCGACGAACCCTGCAATTTCCAGCGGATCATAAAATGTAATTCCGGCAAGATAAGTAGTCA
>NZ_JAWRXC010000718.1:0-233 GCF_046535225.1 Bacillus sp. SIMBA_031 | reverse complement strand
ATGCCGCTCCTATCCTTCTGAGCGAGCCTATTTTAAGGCTCTGTTTCCGAAGCATTGGTCTCTTGGCCTTAGCCGGAAGTGAACCCACCCGCCGCCTGGACCATCCAGCTAAGGGCCCGCTCCGTTGCAGGATGCGGGCCATTAACTAATCAAGAACAAATACCGGCTAAAACAAGAACAACTGGAGCGAACCAGAGAGTTGAAATATTGGCTTGGGTAATAAATATAGTTCC
>NZ_JAWRXC010000717.1:0-233 GCF_046535225.1 Bacillus sp. SIMBA_031 | reverse complement strand
GGACGACCGGTAACAATGCTGATCCCGGAGGATCGCCTGGACGAAGAACCAGCCATCCTGGCGCGGATCCGGTCGGGCGAACGGGTCGACCATTTCGAAACGATCCGTCGTCGCAAGGACGGCGCCTTCATCGACATCTCCCTGACGATCTCGCCAATCCGCAACAGCGATGGGAAGATCATCGGCGCGTCCAAGATCGCGCGCGATATTTCGGATCGGAAGCGCGCGGCAGA
>NZ_JAWRXC010000716.1:0-233 GCF_046535225.1 Bacillus sp. SIMBA_031 | reverse complement strand
ATCTGAGAATGAAACCGTGAAATATGGATCGCCGTCTAAAATGGCGCCTTCTTTTACCTTTTCCTTAATCTCTTTTATCTTGGCTTTCTTCTCTTCTGGTGTCAGTTCAGCAACTTCTTTACGCTCCATTTCTGAAATGCTCGTTTCTGGGTGATTTACAGCGTTTGAAAGTTCTTGAGTGATGCTTTTCTCGTATTCAGCATCTATTCTCTTAGATTCCTGTGGCTCGAAAC
>NZ_JAWRXC010000715.1:0-233 GCF_046535225.1 Bacillus sp. SIMBA_031 | reverse complement strand
CGAAAGTTTAATTTAAGTTTCAGATTCGGTTCATCTTTACAGACGTAATTTCGGGGCGTGTTCAACACGAGGAAACCCCAATGAAAAAGATCTTCGCCGCTCTGCTCTCCGCCTCTTTCCTGCTGTCGCCGATCGTTGCTTCGGAAGCCAGCGCCAACGATTACCGCCGTCCCGGTGTCGTCGAGCGGGACGTGCACAAGCAGGTCATCGTCAAGAAGTACCGCTGGACCAAG
>NZ_JAWRXC010000714.1:0-233 GCF_046535225.1 Bacillus sp. SIMBA_031 | reverse complement strand
ACGAATTAAACTGCCACCGATAAAACTAATATTAGCGGCACCATATAGATATTGTAATTCACCTAATGTGTCGGCTAACACAACTTGTTCATTATTATATTTTTTTTGACTGCGGCGACTAAAGCTAAGATTCGAGTGAGTCAGTAGCTCTGCAACTTTATCAAATTGTTCGGGATGACGTGGCGCAATGATCAGTAAAGCGTCAGGGTGTGTTTCTAGTAGTTGTTGGTGGG
>NZ_JAWRXC010000713.1:0-234 GCF_046535225.1 Bacillus sp. SIMBA_031 | reverse complement strand
CGGCATCGGTGACCGCAGCAACGGACGCACCCTGGCCAAGCCGTTGCAGTGCTGCCCGGATTTGATCGAGCCTTTGCTCGCGGTGCTCGCGGTACTCACGGCACTTCTCATCCAGCGCCGGCAGCACGGGCCCATGGGCTGGCAGGAGGATCGCAGGGCCCAGCTCCTCGAGGCGCTGCAAACTAGCGAGGTAGTCCCCCAGCTTTCCATCCGGGTAATCCAAAACGGTGGTGC
>NZ_JAWRXC010000082.1:0-341 GCF_046535225.1 Bacillus sp. SIMBA_031 | reverse complement strand
ACCAAATGCTCTCGGTGGTCAGTGGCTTGCTGCACCTCTGCCTGGGCTGTGAGTTTTTGTTGCTTGACTATATACCAACGGAGCCATACTACTCCATTGGGAACGATAACAAGCACAGCAACTGATATCCAAACACTCACCTCACTAAGCAGAGGTACACCTCGAACGCCCCAGATAATTACTAGTGGCGAAAAGCTAGCAATGACAAAAAGTAACCTCAGAAACCGAAGCGGCTCCCTTTTCATGAATGCTCCAAATCTTCGGCGATTGAAGTGAACTCTATCGCTATATTATTAGAAAATACCAGCTACGGGAAATATCGAACTAATGGGACTTTCCCG
>NZ_JAWRXC010000712.1:0-234 GCF_046535225.1 Bacillus sp. SIMBA_031 | reverse complement strand
AAGGAGAATGACAGCAAAGGTTTCTACGCTGCTGTTACCATTAAAGAATCTGTGTAATTTTAAGAAGACAAAACCCATGATAAGCCCGATAACTAGTCCGCCAACACTATTACTGATAAACTGTATTCCTGCACTCCAAAAGGAAAATACGCCACTGGTAATGGCTATAACTGCACATTTATAAGCAATCAGGGCAGAGGCATCATTCAGCAGACTTTCTCCTTCAAGTATGGT
>NZ_JAWRXC010000711.1:0-234 GCF_046535225.1 Bacillus sp. SIMBA_031 | reverse complement strand
ATTGCTCGGTATTTTTTTGCATAAAGTGCTCGGGTGGGTACATTATAATAGCTCCTCAAGTCGTAACTTTATAGCTGGCCATTGCTCGTCAGTAATGCTGAATTTTGCGGTGTTGCGATATGAACCATCTTCTAGACGTCGGTCTTTTTGGGCTATTCCTTCATACTTAGCGCCTAAACGGGCAATGGCATTGCGTGATTGTTGATTGTGCTCATGGGTATTAAAACTAATCCG
>NZ_JAWRXC010000710.1:0-234 GCF_046535225.1 Bacillus sp. SIMBA_031 | reverse complement strand
CATGTGGTCTGAAGCACGAATGTTGAGTCGATATAGCCGCGGCCGACAACCTCAGCACCGGGTTCGCTGGGAGCCAACAACCAGTGCCCGTGGTCATCAGTGCCCAAGATCCGACTAAACACCGAGGGCGAGTCAAAACGCGGGAAACAGAGCCAATCCACGCTGCCATTACGGGATACGAGAGGCCCCGTTCGGAGATCCGACAGCAACGCATACTCTTCAATGAGTGCAGCC
>NZ_JAWRXC010000709.1:0-234 GCF_046535225.1 Bacillus sp. SIMBA_031 | reverse complement strand
CGCAGGCAGCGCGATCACGCTTTTGTCCGCTCTAACCAAAAAATCAGGCAGCGCGGCGATTCCTAGCTTTTCGTGCACGGCGGCAAGCTGGGTCGTCAAATCGTTGCTTCTGAAAGCGACGTGGCGGCCGTCGGCAAAACCAAGCAGCCACACTTGCTCCGGAACATGGTCAAGTGTGGCGTGATATGCAATGAACTGCCATTCACTCGGTGGGCGGTTGATGTAATCATGCGC
>NZ_JAWRXC010000708.1:0-234 GCF_046535225.1 Bacillus sp. SIMBA_031 | reverse complement strand
AGGAGTACCGGCAGGCGTTGCACTCGTAAGTCACGTCCACCACGTTGGGCAGGGGCGGGTAATGCGACTGGATGGAATCCACCGAAAGATGCTGGTCGGTGTCGCAGTGCTTGCACCACAGAGGCTCATCCGGCGGCTGCTGTGCTTCGTCCGGATCGCGTGATGCTGGCTGGGCCGGCATGGGTCACCTCTGCAATGGTGCTGCGGGGCGCCCAGCTGCTTGAGCGGAAGAAG
>NZ_JAWRXC010000707.1:0-234 GCF_046535225.1 Bacillus sp. SIMBA_031 | reverse complement strand
ATTTTCCTTCGGTGTGCGACGCCCTACGGGCTCCGAATATCGAATGGAGTGACCGGCGAGCGTAGCGTGTCAGAGTTGCGCAAGGCCGCCGTCAACGGCAACCTCGCTGGCGGTCATGAAACTGCTGTCCGGCGACGCGAGAAAGGCGGCCGCCGCTGCGATCTCTGCCGGATCGGCCATGCGCTGGAGCGGAGTCATCGAGGCGAAGACCTTCTGGCCTTCCTCGCCTAGCGC
>NZ_JAWRXC010000706.1:0-234 GCF_046535225.1 Bacillus sp. SIMBA_031 | reverse complement strand
GCAGTGGCTGTGGAAATGGCGTTGCTCCTACCTCTATTGCTGCTGCTCCTGATTGGAATAATGGAATTCGGCCGTGCCCTCAACGTGCAAATATCGCTGACTGAGGCTGCCCGTGAGGGTGCCCGCTACGCCGCAGTCCACTATAAGGACGGCGGACTCAATGTCTCGGCGGACGCCTTGGCCTCCGCCCCCTCACTTAGCGGTTTGGGCGTGACCGTCACCGATAACGCCGCC
>NZ_JAWRXC010000705.1:0-234 GCF_046535225.1 Bacillus sp. SIMBA_031 | reverse complement strand
CTAGACAAACTTAAACAGGTTTTTGACCCTGATATTCTTGAGCAAGCATTTAAACATGCAGGTTTTGCTACTGTGCGTAAAAGGCGATTACCGCTAGAAGCTGTTATGTGGTCTGTAATTGGAATGAGTTTATTCCGAAACGAAACCGTTTGGGATATCGCTAATAGACTCGACATCTCTTTACCCGGAAAAAACAAACTAGTAGCGCCAAGTGCGCTAGTTCAAGGTCGGCAA
>NZ_JAWRXC010000704.1:0-234 GCF_046535225.1 Bacillus sp. SIMBA_031 | reverse complement strand
ACCCGCGCGGGATCACCGTCCCGGCCATCGTGGACATCCCCACGGGCGGAGTTGTGACCAACAACTTCCCCCAAATCACGCTGGATTTCTCTACGGAGTGGACGGAGTTCCACCGCCCCGGTGCCCCAAGCCTCTATCCCGAGCAGCTGCGCGAAGAGATCGACCAGGTGAATAAGCGGGTTTTCACTGAGGTTAACAACGGCGTCTACAGGTGCGGATTCGCCGGGTCCCAAG
>NZ_JAWRXC010000703.1:0-234 GCF_046535225.1 Bacillus sp. SIMBA_031 | reverse complement strand
TCCATCGGGCGTGCTCGGCGATGCGTTGTGCCATCTCATGCGTACGGAATCCACTGGCCGTGTATCCGCTGGAGCGCACTTCATTGAGGACCGCGGCCGCTGTCTCAGCGCAATCTCCCAGGATTCCAAGATGGATAGGGCGGTTGGCACCAAGGGCTGAGTCGTCAAGGTCCACCTGCACCACCGTGGTGGACTCACCGATGAGAGAGCCATGACGCATGGTCCACATGTTCA
>NZ_JAWRXC010000702.1:0-234 GCF_046535225.1 Bacillus sp. SIMBA_031 | reverse complement strand
AGTTGAAATCGCTCAACCGATTTACAAAGTCACTCAAGGTAATCTTATTGAGTATTATGACCATGACTACATTAGGGATAACTCATATGAATCTGGCGTTGGCAAAATTTTCATTTCACATGGTGATGGATTTTCCCCGATAGAGAGAGACGAAAGTGTTACTTGTAGGACACCAGAACCTAAGAAAGATTTTGGTCATGTTGAAGTAGTTCGTCCAATCCTTGAACTTCAAAT
>NZ_JAWRXC010000701.1:0-234 GCF_046535225.1 Bacillus sp. SIMBA_031 | reverse complement strand
AAGCAACTACTAAAAAGCTATGCACAAGGTGTAAACGAAGGACTTGCGCAAGTAGGGTACCCAAGTTTTGAATACCTACTTACAGGGGCTGAGCAACAACCATGGCAAAGCGAAGATAGTCTGTTAGTTATTTTTAGCATGTATTTAGATTTACAAACTGCCACCTTTGAACGCGATCAAGCTTTAATTCAAATACAGCAGCAATATGGCGCAAAAATGGTTGAATTTTTAACC
>NZ_JAWRXC010000700.1:0-234 GCF_046535225.1 Bacillus sp. SIMBA_031 | reverse complement strand
GAGCGGTCGGCGAAACGGAAACGGCGGCCATGGAGGTACTCACGGGCCTGGGGCTACCTAGTACTCGCCTTTGATCACGAAGTAGGAGCCCCTGATGACACCGGCAAGTTTCGATTTCTGGCGGGCGAACTTGAAGCGTGATTCGAGTTCCTCGGGAATCTCCATTCCCTCCGAAAGTTTGAATCCCACAGCCCTCTTGCCGCCCTCCTCGATGCTGTACATGACGTTGATGGA
>NZ_JAWRXC010000699.1:0-234 GCF_046535225.1 Bacillus sp. SIMBA_031 | reverse complement strand
CATGAAAAAGCGGTCATCCTCGGCATCCGCTTCGGCCACGTCATCGGTCGGCGCATTGGTGTCAGATTCAGGCGTCGGTGTCTTATCCGCTTCATCTTGCTCATAGCTAAGACCGAAACTCGATGTCAGCCGTTCAATCTGGCTTGCGTCCAGGTTAGACATCACATCATCCCGGAGACGCACAAAGTCCGGCTGAAGGTTGGACGGCAGACTTAGAACGAAACTCCTCAATAG
>NZ_JAWRXC010000698.1:0-234 GCF_046535225.1 Bacillus sp. SIMBA_031 | reverse complement strand
CCGATGCCGCTGGCAGCGCCGGTGATAATGGCGGCTTTGTGGTTAGACGTCATGCGGGTGATCCTCGCTCAAGGCTTCAACGGGTGGCTTGGCTGCGATCATCAAGAGTCCGGAAACCAAGGTGCCGAGGGCACCGACCCAGAGGGCCGCACTGCCGGTACCGGCGACGGCTGCGATGGCGGTAAAGATCGCGCCACCGATGATGGTTCCGGGCTGGCTCATGGCACCAATGAA
>NZ_JAWRXC010000697.1:0-234 GCF_046535225.1 Bacillus sp. SIMBA_031 | reverse complement strand
CTTTGGGGCGCATCGTTGAGGAAGCGCAGCGGTCGTTACCGGACATTGACGTCCAAGTGATCGCGGATAGGCTCCGCGCCACCGCCTCAGCAGGGCGGGCCGGAACGGTCACGAAACCCGTGACCGGGGAAGAAGTGCAACTGTTGCTCGATACCTTGGGCAAGAATCCGGCTCTGGCACGGATAGACACACCTTCAACCCGGCGCCTTCAATTCCGCAGACCCTTTTCCATCC
>NZ_JAWRXC010000696.1:0-234 GCF_046535225.1 Bacillus sp. SIMBA_031 | reverse complement strand
GCTTCGAAAACTTCCTCGGTGGGTCCGGCCACGACACGATCACCGCGTCGCTCGCCATCAACATCATCGATGGCGGGGCTGGAGAGGATGTCTTCCGCTTCACCTCGGCGGCAGCGGCCAACGGCGACAAGATCTATGGCTTCCAGCCGGGAGACAAGATCGACTTCTCGGCCATCGACGCCAACACGTCGGTCGCCAGTGTCCAGGGCTTCGCGCTGAAGGCGGGCTCGATTA
>NZ_JAWRXC010000695.1:0-234 GCF_046535225.1 Bacillus sp. SIMBA_031 | reverse complement strand
TCATGGCTTTAAAAAAAATGGCAAATGGTATATTGAAACCTGTAGTAGTACCCACGGCGATTATGATTCTTGTCCGGTGTGTCAGTATATTAGTAAAAATGATCTGTATAATACCGATAATAAAGAATATAGCCTGGTTAAACGCAAAACCAGCTATTGGGCAAATATTCTGGTTGTGAAAGATCCGGCAGCACCGGAAAATGAAGGTAAAGTGTTTAAATATCGTTTTGGCAA
>NZ_JAWRXC010000694.1:0-235 GCF_046535225.1 Bacillus sp. SIMBA_031 | reverse complement strand
CGGCGCCAAGGGTGACCATGGCGTCATGGGGGAGGGTCGGGACAAGGTTGGCCATCAGCGTGTCCATCCGTGCCGGACCAGGCGACGGCGTCGCCGACGGCAGCGCGGCGAAGGCAACCTGCTCGGCGCGCTGACGCAGAACCGTCTGACCTTCACCTGCACCTGTCGGCGGCGGTGGCGGCAACGGACCGGCGAGATCGCCAAGATTGGCCACGTAGTTCAGCGGGATCTTGCC
>NZ_JAWRXC010000693.1:0-235 GCF_046535225.1 Bacillus sp. SIMBA_031 | reverse complement strand
GATTTTCTTCTGCGTCAGCGGCGTTATAGGCGCGATTGACCGACATCCGTCCATAACGACTCGTGAAAACGAACCTGAGGCTTCTCGTTCGCTTGAGTCGTACGCCAGCCTGTTCGCACGGACAATCGAGCCGTTCCCTGGGGCTCTCGTAGTCATTGCAAACGACTGGCCACTGCTCTACGACCTCGAGGTCTTGCGGCAGGAATGCGCGGCGTTCGCGCAGCGCATCGTGAAC
>NZ_JAWRXC010000692.1:0-235 GCF_046535225.1 Bacillus sp. SIMBA_031 | reverse complement strand
CTGCCGTTCGGCCGTCGATAACTGGCTGATCAGCGCATTTCTTGGCAGATTGATGCCGAAATAATTCGCAAGCAGTTCCTCGGCGCGCTTCTGCATCGCCCGGCGATTGAGAAACGGAGTTCGCGCGATGCGCCTCTCGTGACCGAGAAACAACGCCTCGCCGACCGTGAAGGTTGGAACCAGCAGCCGGTCCTGGTGGATGAAATGGATGCCGAGTTCGTCGCAGAGATGCGGC
>NZ_JAWRXC010000691.1:0-235 GCF_046535225.1 Bacillus sp. SIMBA_031 | reverse complement strand
AGCGCAGCAACCACGGCCATGCCGGAGGAACCACCGACCAGCAGGCCTTCTTCGCGGGCGAGCCGACGGGTCATGGAGAACGAGTCGGCGTCCGAAACCGCAATGACCTCATCCGGGACGGAGGCGTCGTAGTTGGCGGGCCACATGTCCTCGCCTACGCCTTCCACGAAATACGGGCGGCCGGTTCCGCCTGAGTAGACAGAACCTTCCGGGTCGGCGCCGATGATCCTGACGG
>NZ_JAWRXC010000690.1:0-235 GCF_046535225.1 Bacillus sp. SIMBA_031 | reverse complement strand
ACAGTCCAGGAGCCCGCGAGGCCCACCTGGGAGGCATCCACCCCGATGTCCGCCAGCGACAGGGACGCGATCTTCTTCTTCTTGGCCGCCAGGATGCCCTTGAAGTTCGGGTAGCGCGGCTCATTGATCTGGTCGGTGACCGACACAACGGCAGGAAGCTGCGCTTCAACCGTCTCAGAGAAAGCGCCGGCGTCACGGCGGGCGGTGACCTGGTTGCCGGCGACTTCGAGACTGG
>NZ_JAWRXC010000689.1:0-235 GCF_046535225.1 Bacillus sp. SIMBA_031 | reverse complement strand
CCCGTCCGACCTTGAACGGGAGATGGCAGCGGGCGCCCTGGTTGTTGACACGCGGCCGGTAGATCAACGGAACCGGGACGGCGAGCTTCCGGGGGCGGTGGTCATCGACCGCAACGTCCTCGAGTGGCGACTCGATCCCTCCAGCTCCCACCGGCTGCCGATTGCGGACGACCCCGCTCGGCGCATCGTTATCGTCTGCAATGAGGGATACAGCTCAAGCCTGGCGGCGCACACC
>NZ_JAWRXC010000688.1:0-235 GCF_046535225.1 Bacillus sp. SIMBA_031 | reverse complement strand
GCCGGATCTGGCGCACTCGTGCCCGCCGAGACGTGTTCGGCGCGGTCATAGTCCGCGAGCCAGTCGTCTATCTCGGCCGCCGACGCGGCGGCGTCCTGCGTACAGTTATTGACACGAGTCCAAGCGCGCGCTGCGCGCGCGAAACGCGACTCCTCCGCTTGGCGCTTGCGCGGCTCGATCTTCCACGTGTGATGAACCGTTCGCACGACGATGTGTGCGAACTTCTGGCGAACGA
>NZ_JAWRXC010000687.1:0-235 GCF_046535225.1 Bacillus sp. SIMBA_031 | reverse complement strand
ATCGTGCTTTGGGTGATCTGCAGGAAGATGAGGCCGGCCGACTGGGCGACGTCGTCGAAGCGTTCGCGGTCGTTCTTCGTGTAGCCCTGCATTTCCGGCCAGGTCAGATACAAGTCGGCGCGCTCGGCGACGCCGGCACGGCGCTGGCTCGGGAAGCGAATCGTATTTTCCGAAAGGTTGAGCGTGTCGCGGCCGATCGTGATGCTGACGGCCTGGGTGCTGTCGCTATTGCCTG
>NZ_JAWRXC010000686.1:0-235 GCF_046535225.1 Bacillus sp. SIMBA_031 | reverse complement strand
GCGGTGTAGCTCAGCTGGCTAGAGCGTACGGTTCATACCCGTGAGGTCGGGGGTTCGATCCCCTCCGCCGCTACCATTGGACCTTTAGCTCAGTTGGTTAGAGCAGACGGCTCATAACCGTCCGGTCGTAGGTTCGAGTCCTACAAGGTCCACCACTTATACGGAGGAATACCCAAGTCTGGCTGAAGGGATCGGTCTTGAAAACCGACAGGGGTGTCAAAGCCCGCGGGGGTTC
>NZ_JAWRXC010000081.1:0-344 GCF_046535225.1 Bacillus sp. SIMBA_031 | reverse complement strand
AGCTCAATTTATTTAATGATAGGAACTTCAGTACTTACTTAATACCGATAATTTTTTATGTAGTATGTTTATTTTGCTGTTTCTTCATCATTAAAATAAATGAAGAAAAAAACTTGAAATCTGCTTTGGTGCTAATTGTATTTCTTTTGTCTGCTTCAATTGCATATATTAGTGCTGGAGGATCGGCAAAAGGCGATTTGCTTAGCAGATGTATCATGTTGTTAACATTAATAACTGTACCTTTAAATTATCTTCTGTTTCTTTATCATTACTTTAAAGAATTAGGTACAGTGCTTTTCAGCAAAAAAGTTTTCGTTTTGTATTTATTTCCAACTATAAATATA
>NZ_JAWRXC010000685.1:0-236 GCF_046535225.1 Bacillus sp. SIMBA_031 | reverse complement strand
AAAGCTATTAGAAGAAAAAGAACATATCATCAATACCTTAGAAAATAAAAAAATAGTTTTATATGTTTCTATAGGCTTTCTATTTACAACTGTTTTACTGCTTTCCTTCTTTTTTTACAGAGCGAAAAAAACAGAGCGTAAGCACCGGAAAATTGCTCAGGATTTAATTCATTCTATTGAGGAAGGAAATGTTGAAACTCCAACAAAATTAGATGCCATTCAACTTCAAAATCCTG
>NZ_JAWRXC010000684.1:0-236 GCF_046535225.1 Bacillus sp. SIMBA_031 | reverse complement strand
CGGTGATCCGTTACGAATGAGGGCAACGAGGTGGATATGAAGCCTGCGCAGATCAAACCCGTCAGCTACCTGGAAAATCACGCGGCCGAGATTGTCCGCGACGTCGCGCAAAGCCGCGAGCCGCTGCTCATCACCGAAGACGGCGAGCCGAAGGTCATCGTGCAGGACGCGCAATCGTACGACGACATGCAGCAGACGCTCGCGCTGCTCAAGATTCTCGCCTTGGGCCGCAAGGA
>NZ_JAWRXC010000683.1:0-236 GCF_046535225.1 Bacillus sp. SIMBA_031 | reverse complement strand
ATTGCTTATTTTAACCAATGATGGGGATTTTTGTAACCAGCTGATCCACCCTGACTTTCATCAGCCTAAACGCTATTTAGTAACCGTCAATAAACCTTTCGATGCGGATTTTTGCGAAGAAATGGCTGCAGGCGTCCCTGTCGACAAGCAAATGACTTTGCCGTGTGAGGTGACTAAAATCACTGACAATCAGTTTAGTATTATTTTAAAACAAGGACTAAATCGACAAATTCGTA
>NZ_JAWRXC010000682.1:0-236 GCF_046535225.1 Bacillus sp. SIMBA_031 | reverse complement strand
GATCAGTCCCACCAGGTCTTCGGCAGGCGCAGCGGAAAGCCCGTCCTTGCGAACAGTGGCTGCACCCTTGGCTGCTGACTTGCCGCGCTTCGCACCCTTGGCGAGACGGTTGTTGTTCAACAATTCCTGGGTGTCCGCGTCTTCCTTGGCCAGCTGATCCGTGATGTCGGCAATCTTCTTCCGCAACGGCTGCGGGTCGATACCGTGGTCTGCGTTGTATTTGACCTGGATGGCAC
>NZ_JAWRXC010000027.1:0-1587 GCF_046535225.1 Bacillus sp. SIMBA_031 | reverse complement strand
GGTTTTCTCTTTAGGATACTCTCTCGCTGTATTGTTTAAGGTTTCTAAAAAGTACACCTTTTCAGGCTCTGTCATGATATCTATAGAAGAGATTAAAATATTTAGATTATCACTTGCTGTTTTTAATATTTGGTTCAAATGAAAAATCATTCTATCAATCGTTTCCTCTTTGAATAATTTAGTACAATATTCAATTGAGTAAAGAAGAGTGCTTTCATTTTCTACTACATGCAATGTTAAATCGAATTTTGATATATTACTTTTTGTATTTAGTCTCTTTAATCTGAAATTCTTTGTAATTAAGTCCTTTTCTAATTCTTCACTACTCATACTAAACATGACATCGAATAATGGATGTCTACCTGTGTTTCGCTTCACCTGAACGGTATCAATCAATTCTTCAAATTGATAACTTTGATTCTCATAAGCAAGAATAGAATTTTGTTTTACAGTGTTTAAAAACTCTTTAAAACTTAAGGTTCTGTCTGCTTTATTCCTTAGCGCCAACGTATTCACAAACATACCTATCATGTTTTGAAGTTCAACATGTGCTCGCCCAGCGATAGGAGTCCCTATCACAATATCCTCCTGTCCGCTGTACTTTGAAAGCAGGATATGGAAGGCTGTTAACATAACCATATACATAGTACTGCCTGTTTCTCTTGCAATACTGCGTACAGATTTGCTTTGTGCTTTGTCTAAATAAAACGTTCTTATACTGCCCTCATAACTTTTCATAAGAGGTCTTTCAAAGTCGTATGGCAGATTTAAAACCGGAATATCATCCTTAAATTGTTGAATCCAGTACTGTTTTTGTATTTTGAGTTCGTCTGTTTCTAGGAATCTATTCTGCCATGCTGTAAAATCCTTGTATTGCAATCTTAAAGGCTTTAATTCGTTACCATTATATAGCTTCATAAACTCTTTTATTAAAATTCGAATGGAAACTCCGTCACTAATAATATGATGCATATCAACTAATAAGTAAGTTTTCTCTTTTGAAATAATAAGTTTTGCTCTAAATAGCGGGGCTTCTTCTAGTTCGAAGCTTCTTATAAAAGCCTGCAATATATCTTCAGCAACCAAATCTGTTCTATATTCTTTCTCAATTACAAAAGAATTATCAGCTTGAACCTTCTGAACAATTTCACCATCTATTTGATCAAAATACGTTCGAAGTGAATCATGTCTTGTTACTAATTTGTGAAATGCACTTTCAATCTTCTGTTCGTCAATTTCTCCTTCTAATTCACAAATCATCGGCATGTTATAAAGGGTACCTTTTTCCATTTTTTGCATCATATACATTCTTTTTTGTGCAGAAGAAGTTTCGTAGTATTCATTTTCTTCACAAGGATCAATCGTTCGATATATACGCTTAGTACTTTTTTCAATATAAGTACTTATATGTTTGATCGTAGGAAATTCAAACAACTCACTTAATGGTATTTCCACGTCAAAGTATTTGTGAATTTTACTTATTAAAATCGTCGCTTTTAAAGAATGACCGCCTAAATCAAAGAAGTTGTCATGAATTCCGATTTTTTCTACTCCGAGAACATCTGACCATACGCTGGCCAAGGTTTC
>NZ_JAWRXC010000080.1:0-344 GCF_046535225.1 Bacillus sp. SIMBA_031 | reverse complement strand
GGTTGGCTACACTGACCTGATAAGGCAGCACTTGCCGCGTGACGCAGCCGTTCAATATCAACACGCCGCCCATTACCGCCAGTCCGGCAAGCGACTTGGAGATGCGCCGACGCGCACTGTGAATCCGGGTCACTGGGCGATATCAGACGACTGATCAATTTCTTCGAGGCTCTTCGCCACGATCTGTCTAAGCATCGTGTCGGACGATTGCTGTATAGGCATCGGCTGAAGCCCAGCCGGGCCCGATGCATTGCCGATCGTCGTGTAGATCGCGTGCTTGACTACCTTGGTCACAGCATCATGCCCGGGTTCGATGTAGCTGACGCTGCAAATGTAGCCGTCGG
>NZ_JAWRXC010000681.1:0-236 GCF_046535225.1 Bacillus sp. SIMBA_031 | reverse complement strand
AACCGGCTTTGGCCGGTGCCTGTTGCGGCATGCTTGCTTCAGACTATGCAAGAAAAATGCGCGGTCTGCATCGTCAGGAAACAATACATGAGTTTGCCATGAGTTTGCCGCGCCTGAGTTGATCCGTCCCCGTGTTGTTGCGCCGAACCATCAAACGCATCGGCAGCGGGCCGGTGAGGCGAAGCGCGGGCGGAGGCCGTGCGCAAAACGGCTTTAAACGAGTTCCCGATACAGCG
>NZ_JAWRXC010000079.1:0-344 GCF_046535225.1 Bacillus sp. SIMBA_031 | reverse complement strand
GGAAAGTGGTAGCCCGGGCCGCGTTCAGGCGTGGCTGCTGGGACCGGGAGTTGACGGGGATGAACAACTGGAGCGTGTCCGCGCGGCGCTGAAGGACGCAGGGTCCTCGGAACTTCCGGTGGTGCTCGACGCCGGCGCACTAAGTGCCTTGCCGGGCCGATGCCCCCCGCAGTGGATCCTGACACCGCACGCAGGAGAGCTGGCAACCCTCCTGGCCTCCCTCTCGGGTCCCGGTGAAGCGGCGGTGACGCGGGACGACGTCGAGGCCCGTCCGTTGCACTTCGCACGTCACGCCGCGAGGCAGACCGGGGCCACAGTCCTCCTGAAGGGTGCCACCACCCTGG
>NZ_JAWRXC010000680.1:0-236 GCF_046535225.1 Bacillus sp. SIMBA_031 | reverse complement strand
CTGCCAGTCCACAGCCGAGCGCGAAGGAGGCGACGGCTAGCGCCATCTTCGAGAGCCGGGTTTTTACCGGTGCAGCAGCGTCAACGGGCGTTCCCTGCGCCAGGTCGGCGAGATCGATCATCATCTGCGTCGTCGTGCCGGTCATCAGCGTTGTCGGCGGCGCGCTGGCTAGATGGATGCGGTGCACGGCATTCTGAATGGCCATGGCGACCACCAGCAGCATGCCGGTGACAACA
>NZ_JAWRXC010000679.1:0-236 GCF_046535225.1 Bacillus sp. SIMBA_031 | reverse complement strand
GGCGGCGACCACTATTTGTTCCCAAGTATCAGGTCCCGCAGCCGGCCGATGTCTGAGAACACGATCAATAGCGCACTCCGCCGGCTGGGTTACGACGGAGAAACAATGACCGGACACGGCTTCCGGGCGACTGCTCGCACGATCATGGTGGAACGTCTTCGCATAGCAGCCGAGATTGTCGAGGCTCAACTCGCCCACGCCGTAAAAGACCCTCTCGGACGCGCTTACGACCGCAC
>NZ_JAWRXC010000678.1:0-236 GCF_046535225.1 Bacillus sp. SIMBA_031 | reverse complement strand
GCATCGCTCGTCGCGATGGCGGGTGATCGCATCGTGATGCCTGAAAACGCCATGCTCATGATCCACAACCCGTGGACCGTAGCACTCGGCACGGCAGCAGATCTGCGCGCGACCGCCGATTCGATGGACAAGGCGCGCGACGGCATCCTTGCTGCGTACCGTAACAAGAGCGGCAAGACCGACGAAGAGCTGACGGCCATGCTTGACGCGGAAACGTGGATGACGGCCGCCGAAGC
>NZ_JAWRXC010000677.1:0-236 GCF_046535225.1 Bacillus sp. SIMBA_031 | reverse complement strand
GGTCGTATGAATTCCATCATCTAAAACATCAGCAATCGAAAAATCATTCTCAAATGCACTTCCTATAAATGCATTATAGCGGCTTTCTCTGGTTACCATTACCCCATATTTCGTACAGGATTCTGGGGTTCCGGTATAAAAAATATTCTGGTCACCCATAAAAATGTTGATTCCAAAAGGCAATCCCTCCATTTTGATATCATAGAAAGAGTTGTTACTGCTATTTCCTATTCCTA
>NZ_JAWRXC010000676.1:0-236 GCF_046535225.1 Bacillus sp. SIMBA_031 | reverse complement strand
GATTAATCCTTATGAAGAAAAAAAGGTTTTTGCATTGGCTCCTGCTACTAACGGATTCAATAAGCACAGTTTTAAAATTGCGCTTCCGGATCATCTGTTCTTGAGCAATCAAAGTGCTCAGATACAAAAAATTGAATATAAACTGCAAGATTCGCAGCCGTATCAGGTATTACCTCAAAATCAGCTGATTGATGTTTCTTATCCAGCCGAAGGGGTTTACACTTGGACTTTTAAAC
>NZ_JAWRXC010000675.1:0-237 GCF_046535225.1 Bacillus sp. SIMBA_031 | reverse complement strand
CTACGATCATGTTTGCCATGCTTAGTCTAATTGGCTATAATACCCTTGTCAAACCAGACGTTTACCTTGCCAAACTACAAAATTCAGAAATTAAGCTTTCTGATGGTTCTGTGGTAATCCTTTCGCAAGGCTGTAAACTAACCGTCGAAAAATCTTTTCCTGCTGATACCAGGGAGGTTTTCCTTGAAGGTAATGCTGTATTTTATGTCGCAAAATCCAAGGAACACCCCTTTATTG
>NZ_JAWRXC010000674.1:0-237 GCF_046535225.1 Bacillus sp. SIMBA_031 | reverse complement strand
GACTTTCTTCCGACGATGGACGTTCCTCCGAAAAGGATGCAGCCGATGAACCGGCCTGATCCCAACTCACCCGATCAAAGCGCCAACAAGGATGACGACGCCGTGTGGTTGGATCTGGTGGCGCGCTTGGAAGCTACAGATTCGTCCGCGCAGGCCGAACCATCGGAGTCGGAGGGATCGGAACCCGGCCAAGCCGAACCCGGCCCATCGTTCAAGGACTTCGATCCCTTAGGACTC
>NZ_JAWRXC010000673.1:0-237 GCF_046535225.1 Bacillus sp. SIMBA_031 | reverse complement strand
CACCAATAACCGGGTTTTTAAATGGTTTTGCGGTAGCTCAAAATGAAACGCGTGATCAAACATGGCAAATTCATTGCCATGGTGTCTTTGCAATGGCGCGCGGCAACGATATTAATAGTGCCAGCACAGAGTTTTTTGTCACCATAGGGCAAGGTCCACGTTATTTAGACAAAAACATCACCGTATTTGGGCGAGTACTTACAGGTATGGCACATTTTCATCAGCTAGCGCGCACAC
>NZ_JAWRXC010000672.1:0-237 GCF_046535225.1 Bacillus sp. SIMBA_031 | reverse complement strand
ATGGCTACATAGATCCGACACGTTTAGATGCAGTAGGTAAAATGGGCGGCGATTACTTTAGCACCACCAAAGATAAGTTTGTATTAAAACGCCCACAACTTTAAAGGTGAGCGTTTTAATTACATAAGGTTAAACAGCGCGCTATTTACTCTGTTTTTGGTAAAAACAGTGCACTCATTGCCCCCAAAAAACCTAACCCACTGTAAAGCAAAATAAGCTCTGCGGTTGATAAAAACG
>NZ_JAWRXC010000671.1:0-237 GCF_046535225.1 Bacillus sp. SIMBA_031 | reverse complement strand
ATCAGCGTGGTGACGAGGTCCGCGTAGGAAATCAGCCAGCGCCCCGACTGCTCCTCGGCATCGTCGCCTTTCCGATCGCCGGCGTTGTCTGACGCAAGGCGCTTGTTAACCGAGTAGGTGTTCATACACGAAACGCCTATTTCCAGATTGTGTTTGAACGGGCGCCCAGCAACATGTCGCCAACCGATCGAAGCCCGCTATCCCAACAACTCAGCCGATCTCTCGCGGACGTCGCCC
>NZ_JAWRXC010000670.1:0-237 GCF_046535225.1 Bacillus sp. SIMBA_031 | reverse complement strand
ACCGTCTGTTCCACCTGCTGCTCGAACCACTTCAGCACGGCTTGGCACGCGGGGTGGGCAACGCCGCTGTCCCTTAGCCACAGGGCATACACCCCGCCAGTCTTCAGCGCCTCGCCGAAGGGCACCACCAGGTCGCCGCGCACCAAGGCATCGTGGGCCAGCATTCGGTCAGTCATGGCGATGCCCATGCCGCGGGCTGCCGCGTCCAGCGCCAGGTCGTCCAGATTGAACAACAGC
>NZ_JAWRXC010000669.1:0-237 GCF_046535225.1 Bacillus sp. SIMBA_031 | reverse complement strand
CTACAACCTGTACGCCTAAGACTTTATATCCTTTGTACGTTTGATAGTTTGAGTTCCGAAGATCATTTCCGACTGCGAAAATACTGATTTTTTTACAATTTATCCCGTATGAAAAAGGTTAATTCTAAAAATCATTGATTTTTTGATTTGCCTTTCAAATCAATAACAATCCCGATGTATTGAACATATTTTTTCCAAACAAAAGAAACAAATTACAAACTACTGATATATAATCAC
>NZ_JAWRXC010000668.1:0-237 GCF_046535225.1 Bacillus sp. SIMBA_031 | reverse complement strand
CGCGTAGCTCCAATCGAGCGTTGCACGGAGCGTCTGCTGCCGGGGCAGCGCCGTGCGCATTCCCTGAGTCAGCAACTGGAAGCGGTCTGTCAGCCGGTCAGCTACGCCTCGCAATCCGAACACAGACACACACGCCGCCGCCAGTTCGATTGCCAGCGGAATGCCGTCAAGCTGTCGGCAGATACGTGCCTCAAGTGCAAGCGAATGATCCGAGCTACGGAAACAGACTATTTCCGA
>NZ_JAWRXC010000667.1:0-237 GCF_046535225.1 Bacillus sp. SIMBA_031 | reverse complement strand
AGGGTCGGTACCATTTTTATCAAAATTATAGTTTGATGTTATTTTTCCAATATAAATAACAGGCTGAATTTTTGAGGGCAAAATAACCCTGTCACCCATATTTATCGCATGGGCAAATGGCCAAACTTGGCTAGCATGATTCATTAACTTTTTCGGCTTAGCATCAGGGTCATTAATAGACAGCGCGTCGATTAGTTCTTGGCGTTCTCTCATTTTAGTGAGATCGCTGTTTAATCC
>NZ_JAWRXC010000078.1:0-346 GCF_046535225.1 Bacillus sp. SIMBA_031 | reverse complement strand
CGGACTTGAACCGGCACGGTAGTCACCTACCGCAGGATTTTAAGTCCTGTGTGTCTGCCAATTCCACCACCCCGGCATGGATGGTATAGTATAGTTGGAGCGGAAGACGGGATTCGAACCCGCGACCCCCACCTTGGCAAGGTGATGTTCTACCACTGAACTACTTCCGCGTTTGGCAATGCGGATGAAGGGACTTGAACCCCCACGTCTGTAAAGACACTAGAGCCTGATTCTAGCGCGTCTGCCAATTCCGCCACATCCGCAAGAAAAACATGGTGAGCCATGAAGGACTCGAACCTTCGACCCTCTGATTAAAAGTCAGATGCTCTACCAACTGAGCTAATGG
>NZ_JAWRXC010000666.1:0-237 GCF_046535225.1 Bacillus sp. SIMBA_031 | reverse complement strand
GAGGCGGGGTGTCGTACACAGGGTCCACGGCAATCGGCCGACTTCTGACGGGATCCGTGTTCGTCCCTGCGCCCGGCTCGGCCTCCACGGCCGGGCTAGTGCTCGCGGCTGTGGGCGTCGCGACGGAAGGCGCCGGAACCGGCGTCGTGCTTGGCTCCGACGCCGCCAATCCGGTTGGCGCGGTACTTGCGGGAGGGGCCGGGGAGGGAATTGCTTGTGTCGCAGGCAAGAGCTGAC
>NZ_JAWRXC010000665.1:0-237 GCF_046535225.1 Bacillus sp. SIMBA_031 | reverse complement strand
CAGCAAATCGGATGTCACTGGCCACATCATCACGGCTATCCATAGCAGCTATGCGGGCGGCTCATACTTGTCCCCGACCATCGAGAAGGTTGTGACGGGCAACGAAGCCGTGAACATCGGGCAGCTGCTGTCTCCACGCGAACTCGAAGTTGCGCGGCTATTTGCATCAGGTCTATCGATTACCGAGATCGCTAAGCGGCTGAATCGCAGCAAGCAAACTATCAGCACGCAGAAGGC
>NZ_JAWRXC010000664.1:0-237 GCF_046535225.1 Bacillus sp. SIMBA_031 | reverse complement strand
CTATAACGACGGCCTCAAGGTCTATATCAAGATGCCCGATGCGATTACGACGTCGGAAGCGCCGATACTCGTTTTGCTGGGCAAAGACGACAAGCCTGAGCTGGTCAATTGGCGTCCTAGCTCCTCCGACCCGACGTTGTATGAGGTCGACAAGCTGTTTGACAAAGCGATGCTGGTGGTCGGGTCGGACGGCGACGAGAAGAAGATCACGATCACGTGGACGAAGAACAAACGCTC
>NZ_JAWRXC010000663.1:0-237 GCF_046535225.1 Bacillus sp. SIMBA_031 | reverse complement strand
CGAGGTGGTGCGACTCAATCACTGCCGGACATGGCTAACGCCGACTGCATCGTCATTCAGGGTTCCAACATGGCGGAGTGCCACCCCGTGGGCTACCAGTGGGTAGCGGAAGCCAAGGCACGCGGAGCTAAAGTCATCCACGTGGATCCCCGTTTCACGCGTACGTCCGCGGTAGCTGACAAGCACATTCCCATCCGGGCTGGTTCCGACGTCGTGCTTTTGGGTGCCTTGATTAAC
>NZ_JAWRXC010000662.1:0-237 GCF_046535225.1 Bacillus sp. SIMBA_031 | reverse complement strand
ACGCGCAAAGGAGGCGATGTTGCTCGCTGGAAGCCGATCCAAGAGGTAGGGGTCAAGCATCCACGACTCACACGTGGCCAGGGCCGCACGCTTGTCCGAGAAATGCTGGGCAAAGAAGGAACGCGCCTCGGCGAAGCTGGCGTCAACCAATGCGGGGGAGAGGCTGCCCCCTTCCGGTATGTGCACTCCAAGGACCCACGACGGCGGTTCTGCCGCGCCGTCGTCCGCTCCTGCAGC
>NZ_JAWRXC010000661.1:0-237 GCF_046535225.1 Bacillus sp. SIMBA_031 | reverse complement strand
CTAGTGTCGGCGATGATCGAGCGGGCCGCAGAGGACAGGTAGTCCCTCCCAGCGCAGCTAATTCTCTAAGGAGAATCCAATGCAGACCGATATCGCCATCACAGTGAGCTTGGGACGGACGCGTGGCGCGTTCGAAATCATTGAGGACTGCCTGCATGTCGAGCATTTCCGCGTCTCCGATCCCAACATTCCCCTTTCGAAACTCACGCGAGAGAATGGGCACACGGCAATAACGAC
>NZ_JAWRXC010000660.1:0-238 GCF_046535225.1 Bacillus sp. SIMBA_031 | reverse complement strand
CGAAGATCGCGTTTCATACCTGCTATCGTCATAGCGATAGCGGGCCAACCGGTGCATTGTAGGGTTTGGACTCACCTCGTCACGCCGTCGCTCCTTTCCTGCGCCAATATCTCTGACATTGCGTTTTGATGATCGAGCAGATAGCGCTCAACATCTCCCGCACAGGCGTCCTTGATATCGGCTATGCTGAAACCTTCATCCACGCCCGCTTCGACCAACGCTTTCGCCTGGTGTCGAA
>NZ_JAWRXC010000659.1:0-238 GCF_046535225.1 Bacillus sp. SIMBA_031 | reverse complement strand
TGGACGACGTCCTGCCAGCCGATCTCGCATACGTCGCTTGGGCCATTTCCAGCGGTCTCCAGGTCGATGACCCGCACTCTCGCTGGCGGGGCCTCGCTGCTCATCTTTAGCACTTTCTGACGCCCTCGACATTTGCCGTGAACGTCTTCTTGCCGTCCGGCAGTACGTTTACACCATCAGCACGCCAGAGGGCTCAAAGTGCCTTCAGCTTTTAGCTGCGAATGTGGCGGTGCTGTTT
>NZ_JAWRXC010000658.1:0-238 GCF_046535225.1 Bacillus sp. SIMBA_031 | reverse complement strand
CGTGGAGCTCACGCTAAGCGTGTCCGATCGAACGGTCGAACTGGTGCAGGAGGGAATCGATTGCGTGATCCGGGCGGGCACACCAGAGGATTCGCCAACGCTGGTGGCTAAGCGCATCGGCGCCTTCGACTGGGTCACCTGCGCCTCGCCCGAGTACCTTGCCCAACATGGCGTGCCGAAGTCGCTCAAGGATCTGGATAACCATCAGGCGGTGGGGTACCTGTCCACCCGCACCACC
>NZ_JAWRXC010000657.1:0-238 GCF_046535225.1 Bacillus sp. SIMBA_031 | reverse complement strand
GCCGTTTCTGTCGAACACGAAATGTGCTTCGTTTGAGCCGTGTGTATCCGGATTTCTCAGAATGACGGTAGTGAAGAAATAAGCGCGATTCTTGGTGATCTGCTCGTTTAAGTTCCCATCAAGCCGCTGCTTTCGGCTGAAGTGTGAGAGCGAGGGGTTTTTCGTATCAATCGTTGTCCCCTTCTGGCGGTCATATTCGTTCCAATAGCCCGCCCCGACCATGTCGTCCGGATTGATA
>NZ_JAWRXC010000656.1:0-238 GCF_046535225.1 Bacillus sp. SIMBA_031 | reverse complement strand
CCAAGCTTCAGAGCAGCGTCATCAGCACCAAGCGTGAGTGGCCCCGCACCGTCTTTGCCCTGACCCAGGGCGATGGCAACGTGGTGCCGCAGGTGCTGACGCTTGTCCAGTTGTCTCCGCGCGAAAACTACAAGCTGTGGGGCAGTGCTCCGCTGCAGCCGGGGACCAACTTCCCGTCCTTCCCGGTTCCCCGCGAAGGAACCGAACCTGTGCCGGCCGGCGACAACACCGGCCTGGC
>NZ_JAWRXC010000026.1:0-1587 GCF_046535225.1 Bacillus sp. SIMBA_031 | reverse complement strand
GGATAAACGCCCTGATCATATAGCGGTGAAGTTTAGAGATCATTATCTTACGTACCGGGAACTCAATGAGAAGTCGAATCAGCTCGCAAGAGTGCTGCGTCAAAAAGGAGTAACCCGGCATTCAATTGTCGGACTCATGACAGAAAATTCCCTTGAAATGATGGTAGGCATCCTTGGGGTATTGAAATCTGGAGGAGCTTATCTGCCGATCGATCCGTCCCATCCTGAAGACAGGGTTCATCACATGATGAAAGACGCTGAGATTGAGGTCTTAGTAACAACAGATGAGTATGCACAGAGATTTCCGTTTGAAGGAACGACAATAGTTATTTCAGATCCAAATATCTTTACAGGCGATAAAACCAATGTGGATATCATTAATCAAAGCGGTGACTTGGCGTATGTGATTTATACATCAGGTACGACTGGGCGGGCAAAAGGAGTCATGGTCCCGCATTCAAGCTTGATCAATTATTGCCAAGCGATGATAAAGAAAGCGGACATTACGTCTAATGATGAGACAGCCTTACTGTCGTCGTACGCATTTGACTTGGGATATACCGCAGTGTATACCGCCTTAATCAGCGGCATCACCCTGCATATTTTGTCAGAAGACATGTATAGAGATCCTGATCAGCTGGTTGAATACGCCAAAACATGTACGTATCTCAAAATGACACCTTCGCTGTTTTCAATCATGATCCATTCTGAAAAGATTAAAAGTATTGCGGAAACAGGCAGGCTCCGGCTGATTATATTAGGTGGTGAATCGGTCAACAAGAACGATTTAAGGCGGTTTAGTTCATTAGATCTTAATCATTCGATCCGCCTCATTAATCATTATGGACCGACGGAAAGTACAATCGGCTGTGTGGCGGGAGAGATCAATCTTGATCAAATCGATGAATTCTCCAACGTAATCGGTAAGCCATTGGACAATATCCAAGCCTATATTCTTGATCCGCATCAGAACCTTGTGCCAGTCGGGGTTCCGGGCGAATTATATATCAGCGGCGACGGAGTGGCAAAAGGGTATGTGAACAACTCTGAATTAACGGAAGAAAAGTTTATCCAAAGTCCGTTTGAGCCAGGAAAAAGAATGTACAAGACGGGAGATTTGGTGAAAAGACTGTCCGATGGCCGAATTGAATTTATCGGAAGACTAGACAGTCAAGTGAAGATAAGAGGATACCGGATCGAGCTCGGAGAGATTGAAAATGTCCTATTAAGCCATCCGGAAATCAAAGAAGCAGCAGTCATTAATAGAGACAATGAAGCTGGGGAAGCCTATTTGACAGCATATATAGCAGGAAATAGTGTTCTTGATATAACAGAAATTCGAAGCTATGTAAAAGACCGCCTGCCTCATTATATGGTCCCGGTGTATTTTATGGTGCTAGATCAGATGCCATTGACCAAGAATGGGAAGATTAACCGGGAGCAGCTGCCTGAACCGGATAGCAGCAGCATGGCGTCAGCAGATTACGCAGCTCCGGAGAATGATGTCCAGGAAACCTTGGCCAGCGTATGGTCAGATGTTCTCGGAGTAGAAAAAATCGGAATTCATGACAACTTCTTTGATTTAGG
>NZ_JAWRXC010000655.1:0-238 GCF_046535225.1 Bacillus sp. SIMBA_031 | reverse complement strand
CGCTAATGATAAAGCTACCAGTCTGCGCGTGGATAATCGTAGCGATAAACTCCCCTACCTCGCTTATTCCTGGCTCGAAAATGAAAAAGGGGAGAAAAGCGATGATCTTCTGGTTGCCCTGCCACCGATACAACGTCTGGAACCGAAAGCAACAACGCAGGTGCGGATAGTAAAGCAAGCCTCGACCGCGAAATTACCGGGCGATCGCGAAACGCTATTTTTCTACAATATGCGTGAA
>NZ_JAWRXC010000654.1:0-238 GCF_046535225.1 Bacillus sp. SIMBA_031 | reverse complement strand
ACCGGTCCGCTTGGTGATGCTGGGTTGGCGATTGAATCGAAAAAACAAGGCTTATCGATTGCACCTGAACACTTAAAAGATATTAATAAACGTTTAAATTTCCCCACGCCACGTGTAGCTGCTGGGCAAGCGTTACGAGGCTTAGCCTCGTCGGCCATTGATATTTCCGATGGGTTACTAGCCGACTTAGGGCATGTGCTAAATTTATCACAAGTTAGTGCCACCATTAATATTGAAA
>NZ_JAWRXC010000653.1:0-238 GCF_046535225.1 Bacillus sp. SIMBA_031 | reverse complement strand
GAAGGCGACATGACTTTTATCGAGCTGGAAAACGTGGGGTTGGATCTGCCTATCTTTGATGTTCAAGGGCGATCGCTTAAGAAGCGAGTGATGCGCATGGGCAGAAGGAACCGGATCGCGGAGGACACGGACGGTGTTGTCGTTGTCCGCGCATTGGATGACGTGAATTTGAGGCTAGACGCGGGTGATCGGGTCGGTCTAATCGGCCCAAACGGAGCGGGCAAATCTACATTGCTCC
>NZ_JAWRXC010000652.1:0-238 GCF_046535225.1 Bacillus sp. SIMBA_031 | reverse complement strand
CTTTTGGTCGTTATTGTTATCCACGCCCAACCCATCCGGCGACCCGACAATTTTGACGCCATAGGAGCTTTTGATCAGCCTGCAAGCGAGAAAGCCCCGATGTCGACGAACACCGCTTAGCCATGAGAGACGCTGCGATTCGTCAGAGTTTAAACTGACGCAATGCAAATGGAGTCGGAGCGCTGCGCTTGTCTACGCCCATCAGGGCGCTACCATCAGGGTATGCCCCATCTTCCAC
>NZ_JAWRXC010000651.1:0-238 GCF_046535225.1 Bacillus sp. SIMBA_031 | reverse complement strand
AGATCGCGGGAAGCCTGTGATGTCCCCGCAAGGTTCCGCGCGAACAGGCAGGGTTCCCGCGAACCCGCGATCCGGGCACATCACCTGAGGGCACGGAACCGCTAGACTGCAAGCCACTCTAGGGGGAGAGAAAAATGGCAGAGAAGAACACAACGAAGAACCCGCCGAACCTGGGATTCCTTGCCTTGCAAGAGGTTGCCTGGACCTTGGGACTCGTTGCCATGGTCATCAATGCGGC
>NZ_JAWRXC010000650.1:0-238 GCF_046535225.1 Bacillus sp. SIMBA_031 | reverse complement strand
GGCCGTGGACAACTTCCCGGTGAGCGGGCGGACCATCGGCACTTTGCGTTCCCTCATCTGGAGCCTGGGAGCCGTGAAGTACGCAGCCGCACGCGCCAACGAACAGCTGGGCCTTCTTCATCCGGACAAATCCTCAGCCATTCAAAAGGCCGCAATGGAGGTCATGGATGGTCTCTTGGATGATCAATTCGTGGTGGACACCATCCAGGGTGGAGCCGGGACCAGCACCAACATGAAC
>NZ_JAWRXC010000649.1:0-238 GCF_046535225.1 Bacillus sp. SIMBA_031 | reverse complement strand
GGGGGCAGATTCGAACTGCCGAACCCTGAGGGAGCGGATTTACAGTCCGCCGCGTTTAGCCACTTCGCTACCCCTCCATCATTTAGAGTGCCGGCCAGAGGACTTGAACCCCCAACCTACTGATTACAAGTCAGTTGCTCTACCAATTGAGCTAGACCGGCAAATGGTGGCTCGGGACGGAATCGAACCGCCGACACACGGATTTTCAGTCCGTTGCTCTACCAACTGAGCTACCGAG
>NZ_JAWRXC010000648.1:0-239 GCF_046535225.1 Bacillus sp. SIMBA_031 | reverse complement strand
AGGTTTGGATTGCAATTGGTTTAGTATTAGGTGCGTGGGCAAACTACTTTTTAGTCGCCCCAAGGCTGCGTGTCTATACTGAGAAAGCCAATGACTCCATTACTATCCCCGATTTCTTTGCAAACCGTTTTGATGACAACAAAAATATCCTACGTGTTATCTCTGCAATAGTAATTATAGTTTTCTTTACCTTATACACTTCATCGGGTGTTGTTGCCGGTGGTAAGTTATTTGAAAAC
>NZ_JAWRXC010000647.1:0-239 GCF_046535225.1 Bacillus sp. SIMBA_031 | reverse complement strand
CTGAGTGGACGAAAGAAGGGGAGCACCACAATCAGGAGTTCGTGCAGGTTCCGGATGAACCACCGCCAACGGTCCTCGGCAAGCCAGAGGTTGATGAAGTAGTCAAGGGCAAAAATTCCCCAGGTAATCCACAGGACAATCTCGAACGGCGTGCCGGCGGGCCCTTCTACCCGGCCGATGACTTGCCACGCATAAGCCGTTAGGAAGATCAGGGCCGTGGCCATCAGGGGCCATTCAAC
>NZ_JAWRXC010000077.1:0-348 GCF_046535225.1 Bacillus sp. SIMBA_031 | reverse complement strand
CCCCACAGCCTCCACCACCAAGCCACCGTTGACGGACTCGATGGCAGCAGCTGAAGCGGCGTTCCCTACGAGCCGGTTGGCCCGGCGCAGGGATGCCCGATCCAAGGCTCCGGCAGCGGAAACACCGAGGGGACCGTAGCCGCGGCGGCCGAGGTCCTCCACGAGGCTCTGCGCACCGGGTTTGAGGATCCGCAGGCCGGACAGCCCAGACCCAAGATGCTGCTCGGATTCGGGCGGGCGCGTGGAAACAGCGGCGACGTTCACTACCTCGCGGACCGCCCGGTACTGGACGCGGTCGCCGGGCCTCACCAAGGCCGGTTGCGTTCGCTCCAAGTCCCACATCCGAGC
>NZ_JAWRXC010000646.1:0-239 GCF_046535225.1 Bacillus sp. SIMBA_031 | reverse complement strand
GCACGTCGCGGACACCCACGATTTGATCCGCGTCCAAGGCGCGCGGGAAAACAACCTGAAGGACATCAGCATTGAGATCCCCAAACGAAGGTTGACGGTTTTCACCGGAGTTTCGGGCTCGGGTAAGAGTTCATTGGTCTTTGCGACCATCGCCGCGGAGTCGCAGCGAATGATTAATGAGACCTACAGTTCATTCGTCCAGGGATTCATGCCTTCTTTGGCCCGCCCGGACGTTGACC
>NZ_JAWRXC010000645.1:0-239 GCF_046535225.1 Bacillus sp. SIMBA_031 | reverse complement strand
CCTTATCGCGCCGTGAAGCTCCTCGTTATTCCTATATTTATTTTGTGCTCGGAGTGAACGGGATACTTCCACAACACACCAACGCCAAGCAACTGCGATTGCCGCCGCGCGAGCAGCGCATTATTGACGTCGTCCAACATTCATCCCGCGAATGTCACTGCTGGTTCTCGCCTTCTACAAGCGCGCGGACAAGGGCGGATCGTGCCGCATGGAGTTCCAGATCGAAATGTTGACGTGGA
>NZ_JAWRXC010000644.1:0-239 GCF_046535225.1 Bacillus sp. SIMBA_031 | reverse complement strand
GTATACACGGCGCGGAAGCCCTACTACGCTGGCCAGGTGCTGACTTTAAAAATATTTCGATAGAAAAGCTAATTATACTCGCCGAACACACTGGTATTATTAATGAATTAACAATTTGGGTTATTGAACAAGCCTGTAAAGACATTGCGAAGCTGGCATCCGATGGCATAAGCAATCATAGTATTAGTATTAATTTAAGTGCAAAAAATCTAGCCATTACTAATTTGACCGAAAAAGTA
>NZ_JAWRXC010000643.1:0-239 GCF_046535225.1 Bacillus sp. SIMBA_031 | reverse complement strand
CCTTATTTAACCGAGCGCTAGCCCTTACGCATACCTAATGCCGTATGCTGTTTTACAAAGTACGCTTTTAAATAATCAACAAACAAACGTAACTTTTTAGACCCCGTCGCCCCTGGCGGGAAAACTCCATACAATTCAATATCCTTGCTTTTGTAGTCGTCAATTATAATTTGCAATAAACCCGCTTGTACTTTTGGCCATGCATCGTATAGCGGTATACGCCCTATGCCATGTCCTGC
>NZ_JAWRXC010000642.1:0-239 GCF_046535225.1 Bacillus sp. SIMBA_031 | reverse complement strand
CTGGCAACAGTCTCGCCGCGAGAATGAAAGTCGTGGGCTGGCTGCCCGAGTTGCGCCACTGCATCTCGCATGGCCGGCGCCGCGGCAGGACGCGAATCGTGAATCCGCAACACGCGCGGTCTGCCATCGACTAACGATGCCGCGTTAGCCCTTAGCGAGAACATGCATAGGAGTACAAGCGCACAAAGTCCGCCCAACATCGTCGCGAAACGGATCGAAGTGAGCCCGGCATTCTGAGA
>NZ_JAWRXC010000641.1:0-239 GCF_046535225.1 Bacillus sp. SIMBA_031 | reverse complement strand
CCATTGATAAGCCCATAGCGGGGATCATTACCATTTGCAAAATATTAGAGCCAACACCATAAGCAGCAATTGTCGTAGTACCAAAGCTGGCAACTAGAAATGACATGATGATCAAACCAAATGCACGTGTCGATAATTCAATAGAGCCAGGCGCTCCCAAGAAAAAAGCGCGCTTAATATAGTGCCAGTCGGGGTAAAAGCTTTTAAGCTGTAATTGAATACCATGTCGACCACGTAAA
>NZ_JAWRXC010000076.1:0-349 GCF_046535225.1 Bacillus sp. SIMBA_031 | reverse complement strand
AGGGAAAAATTATTCCACTTCTTCATCAGAGAAAATATGTATATGAGATAAAATAGTTCACAGAAAGATGGCCTTAAAAATGAAAAAAAATCGAAGAATATACTTTCAGTTATTATGGATAACCCTCTTTTTAGCAAATAATTACTCTATACAATCTCAAGTAAAAAATAACGATAAAAATTTAAAAATGAATTCATTTACAGATAAAGGAAACCACGCACCAAAAGAAAATTTTACCGGCACAGTTTGGGTCAATCTGAATATCGGAAAAGATGATGACTACAATACCATTATAGGAACCGTGACTTTTGAACCTAAAGCAAGAACAAACTGGCATACCCATACTACG
>NZ_JAWRXC010000640.1:0-240 GCF_046535225.1 Bacillus sp. SIMBA_031 | reverse complement strand
CATTGCCATTCGCTCCGTGCCTTTTTCGAATTCTTGCTCTAACATTTTTTGTAATTCAGCAATCTGCTCTTTTATTGCATCTACATCAACCCCTTCCTCTCCTAGTTCTTCTGCCAAGGCTTCTATTGCTGCTTTTAACTCAGCTATAGTTTCTTTATCGACACCTAAACGTTGATAAATTAATGCCTCTTGGGAATTTTCTAAAAAGCTTTTGTCTTCTGGTTTAGCGATAAAATTAGG
>NZ_JAWRXC010000639.1:0-240 GCF_046535225.1 Bacillus sp. SIMBA_031 | reverse complement strand
CAGCAGGCGGGCAGTCACTTCATTTCCCAGTCCCGGCCACTTTTTTCGTGCCTGCGGGCTGGTTTTCAGCTTCACCAGATGATCGCCTTTACCCAGTTTTCTGATCTCTTCATATTGCGCTCCCTTTCTGAGAGGTATCATCCAGTGGCGGTGTTCTCCCGCCAGGCTCCAGGCATTTAACAGTCCCAGTGAGTAATAACCTTTATCCATTAACGTCAGAGTGTTATCGCCGGTTTGTTC
>NZ_JAWRXC010000638.1:0-240 GCF_046535225.1 Bacillus sp. SIMBA_031 | reverse complement strand
AAGGATAATGACGTCGAACTGCAATATATACAACCGGGAAAGCCTGCACAAAATGCATATATTAAACGGTTAAGCCGTATATTCAGAGAAGATGTTTTGGATGCATATGTGTTTGGCTCTCTAATAGGAGTAAATGCTATTACTTACGAGTGGCAGATCGATAGTACAACAGTAATCATCCCATAAATCATTAAATGCACTTAGTCCTTGTGTATGCTAAAGAATCTTTGAGCAATTAGC
>NZ_JAWRXC010000637.1:0-240 GCF_046535225.1 Bacillus sp. SIMBA_031 | reverse complement strand
AAATCGATCTGGCGATTCAGAATGATGAGCTGGATAAGAAAAACCTGAATTTCTTAAACGAGGTTAAAAATGATCTCCGAAGAATGTCCGGACTGAATAAATCCTTGTTAATGCTTTCGAAAATTGATAACAATCAATTTGCAAAAACCGTGAATGTTAATTTTAATGAACTGATCAGTGAGCTGCTTAATGAATATCAGGATTTTATAGAATACAAGAAAATTGAGGTTAATCTAGTAG
>NZ_JAWRXC010000075.1:0-351 GCF_046535225.1 Bacillus sp. SIMBA_031 | reverse complement strand
CCGGTAATCCCTCGGCGCGTGGCGGGATCGTAGCCGGGCAGGAGGACAATTGCTCCGGCTGATGTACACCCGGAGCAGGGAAGTGGTTCATCTCCGGCGACCTTGTGTTTCACGTGAAACACAACCCGATCGCTTAATCGGGCCGCCACCGACTCGAACCCTATGCTTCACACTCTCTTCACGGCATTTCTGTGTCTTCAACACTTCTTCCTGAACTAGAGAGTCAGGCCCTAGCCGGGCCCTTGCCCACCGGCGGGGAGGGCTCCGCCTTGGCCCAATATGGATGCGCCGCCATGTCCAGGCAGGCGACCTGCTTGGTACGGCACATCTATTCAGTTAGCCGCCGCGTAC
>NZ_JAWRXC010000636.1:0-240 GCF_046535225.1 Bacillus sp. SIMBA_031 | reverse complement strand
AGTTCAAAATCATCTGAATCAACGACCGGGCATCCATTACTACTGGCTCAGTCTATCCTCTGGCAGCCTCAAAGCCCGGATCGTCCGTTCCATGGCTTGGCGGGAGCAACTCGAACCTGATCTCGCGATTGGCAATGTCGGCCTGCGTCAGGCGCACCCGGACTTTGGTCCCTGACTCCATTTCACCGTCGCATCGGGCCGTCACGGCCGGATCCGCGATCTGGACGAGGCCGGAAGGGC
>NZ_JAWRXC010000635.1:0-240 GCF_046535225.1 Bacillus sp. SIMBA_031 | reverse complement strand
TAGAAATAAAAATGATTCAAACAACTATTTTTTTAGTGATAGGAGGCAGATCAATATAAGTAGCTGATAATCATATTGATAAATTTATAAAAATAAAGAATTATGTTATTACTCTCTGAAGATTTCATAAAGAAACCGTGTAAATATTTATTAACTTAGACTAAAAACAGCTGTATCTATTAAAATAATTAAAACTGTATCTGTGTACATTTTTTGTATTTGTTGATATTTGTGTAACTA
>NZ_JAWRXC010000634.1:0-240 GCF_046535225.1 Bacillus sp. SIMBA_031 | reverse complement strand
ACTGGTGCCGGAAGCTTCCGTCCCCGCCAGCGAAATCTGTTCAGACAGATCGGCCGCCGGAATGATCAACTGCGCCAGGCTAACGCTGTAGTTCGGGATGAACACGACTTTCAGCTTGTCGCCAATCTGCGGATCGTTGTTGATCACTTTCGCTACGTCATTGATCAAATGAATAATGTGCTTCGCCATGTAATAGGCCGAAGCCGCCTTACCGCCAAAAATATTCACGCGCGGTACCCA
>NZ_JAWRXC010000633.1:0-240 GCF_046535225.1 Bacillus sp. SIMBA_031 | reverse complement strand
AGTTTTTAAACTAAATTATATAAAGATTAAAATTATTCCTATAACTAATTTGACACTATTGTTATTTTACCGTTCGCATGGTAAAAAAATATCTCATCAGTTTATTACCTGATTTAAAAATGTTTCTTAGATATATTCTTGCACATTTCAAATAAAAATACCAGAACCAGTCCGACAGAAAGGGAGTTTTTTCTTCTGTGTTTTTTAAAACAATGAAGACCTTAAATATAGTGTGTATGG
>NZ_JAWRXC010000632.1:0-240 GCF_046535225.1 Bacillus sp. SIMBA_031 | reverse complement strand
CAGGGCGACGGAGTGGCCTATGATATCAGTTTTTCGATACCAAGCATCGAGGTGCTAGTCGCGGCCAGAACTGAGCTGCTTGGCCATGTCCAAACACACCTGCGGCACGCGGGGATTGCCCTTGCCGTACCAGGCATGCCAATCCAGAGGCGCCTGCAAGTACCGACTGCCGCGACACTGCTCCAAGAATCGGACTGGTTCGGCGTGCTTACTGAGACTGATCGAAACCTTTTGGCGGAG
>NZ_JAWRXC010000025.1:0-1890 GCF_046535225.1 Bacillus sp. SIMBA_031 | reverse complement strand
TTATGGATAAACTAAAGCTTAAAGAATATTTACAAGAGAGTCTGCCGGACTATATGGTACCAGCTTATATAATAGAAATAGAATCATTTCCCCTTACTACAAATGGAAAAATAGACAAGAAATCCTTACCTGAAGCAACTCATGCAGGTTTAATACATTCTTCTGACTATGTTGCTCCAAGGACGAAGATAGAAGAGCAACTGGTTGACATATGGAGTGAAATATTACGTGCAGAGATAATCGGAATTGATGATAACTTTTTCGATTTGGGAGGAAATTCACTTAAAGCGAGCTTAATGATAAACACGATTCATAAAGAGATGAATAAAGCAATGCCATTAAGATCTTTTTTTGAAAACGCGACGATAAGAAGTATAAGCAAGCATATTGATGGCAATGTGAAAATTCAAACGTATAAAGGAATAGGAAAAGCTGAACTTCGAGATTATTACAAAACATCATCAGTTCAAAAAAGGTTATACACATTTCAACAGATTGAACCAAAAAGTACAACTTATAATATCCCGGTTGTATTCGAACTCAGTGGTCACATAGAAAAAGATCGAATAGAAAAAACCTTCAAAAAGTTAATTGAAAGACATGAAGCGTTTAGGACCTCTTTCAACACGATTAATGGAGAAATTGTACAGAATATCCAAAGTGAATACACCTTTAGCATTGTTGAAAAGAAAGAAGATTCAAAGACAATACAACAAGTAATGAGGGATTTTATTAGATTCTTTAGCTTGGAAGAAGCTCCGTTATGCAGGGTCGGAGTAGTAGAGCTTGGTGACAAAAAATATTTATTGATTGATATGCATCACATTATAACTGACGGGCTATCCATGAAAATTTTAATGAAAGATTTTGTCCGCATGTATAATGGGCATGAAATAGAACCTTTAAAAATTCAGTACAAGGATTTTTCTGAATGGCAGCATAAATTCTTACAATCAAAAGATATGAAAGAGATGGAAGATTACTGGACTAACAAGTTCTCAGGAGAATTGCCTATCTTAAGTTTACCTTATGACTTTGACAGACCTGTTATTCAAAGTTATAACGGGCAAAAAATAAGTTTTTCATTGGACGAAAGCACAGCAAAGGGTTTAAGAAGGATATCTAAGCAAACAGAAAGTTCTATGTTTATGGTTCTTTTATCAGCATTCAATATTCTGCTAGCTAAGTATAGTGGTCAAGAAGACATTATAGTAGGAACTCCTGCTGCAGGAAGAACACATCCAGATCTTGAACCTATCGTGGGGATGTTTGTTAATACACTGGTTTTAAGGAACAATCCGTGTGAAAATAAAAGTTTCACTAAATTTTTAAAAGAAATCAAAGAAAATTCAATAAAAGCTTTTGAAAATCAAAGTTATCAGTTTGAAGAATTGCTAGAAAAAGTGAATGTAGGGAAGGATTTGAGAAGAAACCCCATATTTGATGTCATGTTTACGATGAATCATCATGAAGAAGCATCAGTAGGAGAGTTGGACAAATTACAGTTAAAGCCGATCTTTCAACCAAGCGATCAGTCTAAATTCGACCTTACGCTCCATGTCACGGAAAACAAACGGACATTGAGGGGAAGTATTGAATATTCTATAAGTCTTTTTAAAGAGGAAACCATCGAAAGGATGATCAAGCATTTCAAACAAATTGTGGCCAGTATTTGTCGGAATCCAAACGCCAAACTATCAGAAATAGAAATGATGACGGAATCGGAAAAACGACTGATCCTGTATGGTTTTAATGATACACAAGCAGATTATGACAGAGAAAAAACACTACAGGAGCTATTTGAAGACCAAGTGGATAAACGCCCTGATCATATAGCGGTGAAGTTTAGAGATCATTATCTTACGTACCGGGAACTCAATGAGAAGTCGA
>NZ_JAWRXC010000631.1:0-240 GCF_046535225.1 Bacillus sp. SIMBA_031 | reverse complement strand
ATTGCATCTGGATCACCGTGTGCTAAAGCAATTTCATCAAATTTATATTTTCCTGAAAGACCTTTATAATTTCCATAGGTTCTTCGTTGGGTTGTATCAGCGGATAAAGATATTCCGTGAAACGGATACGGAGCAGAAACATTCACACTCATATTATATTTTTCAGACTTTATTCGGGCATATTCTCTATATTTTCCAGAGGAGACATCATAAAGATTTATGATAATATCCAATGGACTG
>NZ_JAWRXC010000630.1:0-240 GCF_046535225.1 Bacillus sp. SIMBA_031 | reverse complement strand
ATCGCGGTCAGCTGAAGGCTGCTTTCTACACGGCCAATCCGGTCGGTCATGTGAAACGCGGCACGATCGGCATCATCTCTATGGGCTTCGGCTTCTACGGGCTGATGCACCTGCCGCTGCCTGAAGCGATTGCGCTGGGCTACGCCACGCCGCTGATTGCCGTCATCTTCGCTGCGGTGTTCCTGAAGGAACGTGTGCGGCTTTACCGCTGGAGCGCGGTGTTCTTCGGCATTATCGGGG
>NZ_JAWRXC010000629.1:0-240 GCF_046535225.1 Bacillus sp. SIMBA_031 | reverse complement strand
CGGCATCACCTACGGACCGTCTCATCAGGCGCTTGACGCCGTCTATGCCGGAAGCGGAGAAGTGCTCGCAAAGCTCATTCTCCCGCCGTCCGCCCGCGAGGAAAAGGAGCCGTTCATCCTGCATCCAAGCATGCTGGACGCCGCCCTTCAGGCTTCTATCGGTCTCGTGCTCTCAGACGGTTCCGCGTCCGGCCGGCCGTTTCTGCCGTTTGCCCTCCAGGATATGCAGGTGTTTTCTGC
>NZ_JAWRXC010000628.1:0-241 GCF_046535225.1 Bacillus sp. SIMBA_031 | reverse complement strand
CCCCAGGTGTGGATCAAAGCGCTGGAAACCGATGCGCCCCTTGCTGACATGTTTGGAGCCATCCCGGCCACAGTGGCGATGCATCCCCTCCCGGACATGTCAGCGGAGAACTGCACGGAACAGTTGGACGTGGCCGGCCCTTGGCTGGACCGGTTGCCCCATTTCCGCCATGAGTTCACTCCCAGCAACGGCGAAGAACTGCAGAGCGAATTCCTGCTCCCCCTGGACCATGCCCCGGCAG
>NZ_JAWRXC010000074.1:0-351 GCF_046535225.1 Bacillus sp. SIMBA_031 | reverse complement strand
CCGGACTTGAACCGGCACGGTAGTCACCTACCGCAGGATTTTAAGTCCTGTGTGTCTGCCAATTCCACCACCCCGGCGTGGATGGTATAGTTGGAGCGGAAGACGGGATTCGAACCCGCGACCCCCACCTTGGCAAGGTGGTGTTCTACCACTGAACTACTTCCGCATACAGGATATCTATCCTGTATAATGCGGGTGAAGGGACTTGAACCCCCACGTCATAAGACACTAGATCCTAAGTCTAGCGCGTCTGCCAATTCCGCCACACCCGCGTAACATGGTGAGCCATGAAGGACTCGAACCTTCGACCCTCTGATTAAAAGTCAGATGCTCTACCAACTGAGCTAATGG
>NZ_JAWRXC010000627.1:0-241 GCF_046535225.1 Bacillus sp. SIMBA_031 | reverse complement strand
CTGCACTTCTCTTAACATTCTTAACTCCGCTACGCGCACATCTGCAGGTGGCATATTTTCAACTTCTTGGTATAAGTTACTAAATTCACTCTCTATATTCTCTACGAAATAACTTAGCTGTTTTACTGCTGCAGAGCTTGGAATCCCCAGTTCTTTTGCAAAAGCGATTACATCTGCTTTAGTAACATCACAGAAACGTTTTTTATCATTTATGGGAACGGATAAGGCTTCTTCTAGAGGC
>NZ_JAWRXC010000626.1:0-241 GCF_046535225.1 Bacillus sp. SIMBA_031 | reverse complement strand
CCCCACACCGCAGCAACTGTGATGGCAAGCGCAGCCAGAACGGCCATCACCAAAATCCGGGTCAGGCCCGCCGTCCGAGTCACACCGTGATAGTTCACAGCGGTCAGAATCACGACGGCGGCTATCGCCACCGGGCGCTCCCACCCTTGCGGGGCTGCATAGGCGGCGAAGGTCATAGCCATGGCTGCTGCACTAGCCGTTTTGCCGATCACGAATCCCCAACCGGCTAGAAACCCGGGCC
>NZ_JAWRXC010000625.1:0-241 GCF_046535225.1 Bacillus sp. SIMBA_031 | reverse complement strand
ATCAGGCCCATCATATTTACAGGTAACGTCAGGCTGCGACTTTGCAAACTCGGTACACCCTTTGTACGCCTGAATGTAAAAGCTATCGTTTTTAGTTTTTCCTACTATGCCAATGACAAATTGAGCATTTGCAAAAAATGGCAAACACAGCAGCATAAAAAATAATGAAAACGATATTTTAGGTTTGTAAATCAAACAAGAGCTGTAAATAAACTTGGGTTTAATAAAAAACAACGACCAG
>NZ_JAWRXC010000624.1:0-241 GCF_046535225.1 Bacillus sp. SIMBA_031 | reverse complement strand
CTTCAAGCTTTCGTTGTATGGACCTCAAAATACCCGCTTCTGTTTCTAGTTCCAGCTCCGTTAAGATTTGAATAATGATATTCAAAAAATCATCTCCGGAAACATTGGGTTCTAATTGACTTACCAATATTTGGTTTTCAATAAGCTCATTGATAAATTCTGCAGCATCGGCCTGAGTAGTTTCCCCTCGGCTCAACATCTGTATAAGTTCGTCTGGTGTTTTCCCATTTTTGGCTATATC
>NZ_JAWRXC010000623.1:0-241 GCF_046535225.1 Bacillus sp. SIMBA_031 | reverse complement strand
AAAAGATTCCAGCGATACTAATGCATTGTTAACATTTGTAAGAGGAACTACCAATAATGTAATGGATTATTCCAATGATAAATTTGCTTATTTAACTAAATTTAATTTTATACAAAACTCGTTCTTCTGGCAATGGGCTATAGCGAATAAGCACTCCAGAAAAAATAAATAAATTTTATAATATGAAAAATATCTTCAAGGCAATACTATTGTTAATTTCAATAAACTTTTATGCTCAAAT
>NZ_JAWRXC010000622.1:0-241 GCF_046535225.1 Bacillus sp. SIMBA_031 | reverse complement strand
ACATTGCGGGAAAATGGCAAGACCACAAGCTGTACCAGGTACTCCTGCACTAGGCAGCTTGGTCAACGCTCCAACATCCACCGCCGCGCATTAGATGCTTGCTAGACCCGCTGCTCCGTCAACTTTGCCTCGAGAATCTGGGCCACGCCGTCGTCGTCGAAGTGCGGAGCCTGCTGCCCCGCGGCGGTGATGGCGTCCGGGTGCCCACTGGCCATCGCGTACCCGTGACCGGCCCAGCGGA
>NZ_JAWRXC010000621.1:0-241 GCF_046535225.1 Bacillus sp. SIMBA_031 | reverse complement strand
ACAAAGTATTTTTAGGTCTTTACTTCCACTCCAGCCCGCATTGAATAACATTTGGTAGAAGCTTGGAGTTGCCTGAATGATGGTAGGTTTTATTTGTTCTAACTGCTCTTTTAGAAACTCAACATTGTTTAGTGTATCTCTACTCGCTATAAATACGCTTGCTCCTGATATTAATGGTGCTAAAAATTCTAAAATAGAAATATCGAAAGAGTAAGTGGTAACTGAGTATAGAATATCATGA
>NZ_JAWRXC010000620.1:0-241 GCF_046535225.1 Bacillus sp. SIMBA_031 | reverse complement strand
AGGAAATGAGACATGCCCGATGCCGCGCCGATCCCGGCCAAGAAGCTTGAGATCCTGAAGCTGGCCTTCGACCGCTTTTACGATGGCGGGTTTCATGCCACCGGCATCGACACTGTCATGGCCGAGAGCGGCATCTCCAAGCGCACGCTTTACAAGTATTTCGCCTCGAAAGAGGACCTGATCGAAGCGGTACTCGATTATTATGGCGAGGGCATCGCGGACGCTTATTTTGCCCCTGCAA
>NZ_JAWRXC010000619.1:0-242 GCF_046535225.1 Bacillus sp. SIMBA_031 | reverse complement strand
ATTAAAGATTGGTTTACTAAATACAACAAACTTGGTAGTGGCGAACATCTCGTATTTTTAATTGAAAAAATTAATATTTCGGAAGAAAAAAAAGATAAATTCCAAATTGGAAAGCTTGATTTTCGTGCCAGTACCTCTATTAAGAAAGAAGATGGGTATCATTTTTTATTCAAAAAAGATACGGTAGCCACGGTTTCGTCTCGTGAAACGCCATATATGGCACAGAGCCTGGCGAAAAAGGT
>NZ_JAWRXC010000618.1:0-242 GCF_046535225.1 Bacillus sp. SIMBA_031 | reverse complement strand
AGGCAGAGCCTAAATAGAGAGATCCCAGCAAACGCTGGGGTCTTTTGCTCTAAAACCTAACAATTACCTTAATCTCATTCACCTTTTTTGTGATCATGCTTTTTAAGGCTTGGGTGTTTACTTTTATTCTCTGGGGTAACACGTCTTCGCTTATCAGTTTTACCTGTAGAGTCAGCTTTAGGTTTTGGGCCTGGTTTAATACTCATATTATTTCCCTAATAGTGATTTATTTTTAGTTTAGC
>NZ_JAWRXC010000617.1:0-242 GCF_046535225.1 Bacillus sp. SIMBA_031 | reverse complement strand
CCAGCTTTCGGGTCAAATTTCCTACATTCATCGTCTTTCTCTCGTAGTGGTGCGTCCAGATTTTGCCACGGCAACGCTCTCCCTCGCCATCATTCCGAGCTGGGCCGCTTGTCCAACGCTGCGTTGGCGAAGGTTGGTAACGGGGAAGCTAGTCAAAATACATTTCTACATCGTGACTCCGAGGAGCGCTGCCGCGTTGTCATGCAACCAGCCACGACAGATGTCTTCGGGCAATCCCAGCG
>NZ_JAWRXC010000616.1:0-242 GCF_046535225.1 Bacillus sp. SIMBA_031 | reverse complement strand
CTGACACAAGGGGCACAGGAAGTTAGAGCAAGCGCTGGCTCCGTCGAGCTACCCAAGTTTAAGATGAGCAATGCAGCCCAGGCCGGTGGCGACAAGATTGTGACGGCCGTGTCGCTTGCTGCGGGTGGGGCTGGGATTGTCAAGGGCGGGATTCGGGGGGTAGCTGCCTTAGGCAAGGTAGGGGCTGCTGAAGGGGCTGAACTGAGCAAGACTGCTGCAGCCACCGGGAAAGTGCTTCAGGC
>NZ_JAWRXC010000073.1:0-353 GCF_046535225.1 Bacillus sp. SIMBA_031 | reverse complement strand
CTGGAAGAAAACGATGGTAGTACAATTTCCCGGTTTGCTCATCCAGCGTCCAAGCCGCGTTACCGATGTTATCGAGCCAGTTATTTGGCGGCGATCCGTCTGCATTCGGATCCTCCCAAATAAACCAGTGGCGTTTCGCGTTGTCTCGCGAGGACCTGCTCTCAAGGAACCATGGGTGCTGCTCGGACACATGATTGGGTGTGAAATCGAGAATGATTTTCAGGTCACGGGCGTGAGCTTCACTGATCAGCGCAAGAAATCCTGCATGCTGCCGAAAACAGGATCGACGGAGCGGAAATCGCTGACGTCATAACCGCTATCGAGGAGCGGCGACTTGTAGATCGGCCCCAGCC
>NZ_JAWRXC010000615.1:0-242 GCF_046535225.1 Bacillus sp. SIMBA_031 | reverse complement strand
CAACTGCTGCTCCTATAAATTGTGCCAATGTAAGTATTTTACTTTCAACAGATGGTGGTCTTACTTATCCAGTTACTCTTTTAGATTCTACTCCAAATGATGGGTCGGAGTTTATTACCATTCCTAATGTAAATACAGCACAAGCTAGAATTATGGTTGCAGGAGTCGGGAATGTATTTTTTAATATTAACCCAGTTAACTTTGTTATTAACAAGGAAATTCTAGGGGTTAATGAAATAACA
>NZ_JAWRXC010000614.1:0-242 GCF_046535225.1 Bacillus sp. SIMBA_031 | reverse complement strand
CATCTGCTCAATATCTCGATGGCATCAAGGCGCAACAAACGGCTCTGGGAGAAGAACGCAAGTAGCCTTTCGAAGATCGATATCCAGGATGGGTTGTTCGTTTCGGCGGGGCGGCCGAAGTTGATCGTCGACATGATCAAGGCACTGAAGACTGCGGGATCCAAGGCGGCCGTCGTGCCGCTGCTTCATGACTTTATGCCATTGCATAATGGGGCCACAAAGAGGTTCCGTCGTTTCGACCG
>NZ_JAWRXC010000613.1:0-242 GCF_046535225.1 Bacillus sp. SIMBA_031 | reverse complement strand
AAAAAGATGGTACTGTTCGCTATGTATTGTACTCCTCTGACAAATCTCAGCATACAATGGCCCACATTAAAAATAAGAAGCTTACCAAAGAGCAGTTCCGGGAATATGTAGAGACCATGTCTCAAAGTAGTATTTTTCAATCAGGAATAATCTCCAAAAAACATGAAATTTCCCTGTTATTAAATATTTCTGAACAAAACATTTCACTCTACGATCACAATAACATCGATAAGAAACTGTAT
>NZ_JAWRXC010000612.1:0-242 GCF_046535225.1 Bacillus sp. SIMBA_031 | reverse complement strand
CCAGGCAGGCTTTGCGCAACGCAGCCTAAGCAAGGACCCGTAAACCGTCTTTAGTGTCAGCGGTTTGGGGAGTACCGAGGCAGTTTGCGAGGTTGCTCATGGCAGGCTCCCGCCATTGCTTCAGGCGAGCTAATTCAGCGATCACCTCAGGCACGTGCTTTCGCTCGTTTACACCACGGGCCGGATTCAATCTGGTATTGCTTGACCAAGCGCCAATATCTGGCTGCGCTTCGCGCCTGGAG
>NZ_JAWRXC010000024.1:0-2028 GCF_046535225.1 Bacillus sp. SIMBA_031 | reverse complement strand
TCATGACAGAGCCTGAAAAGGTGTACTTTTTAGAAACCTTAAACAATACAGCGAGAGAGTATCCTAAAGAGAAAACCCTTCATCAGCTGTTTGAGGAACAAGCAGAGAAAAGTCCTGACCAGACTGCTTTGGTGGCGGAAGGTCACTCGCTTACTTATAAAGAACTCAATGAAAAGGCCAATCAGGCTGCAAGAGTACTTCGGCAGAAAGGTGTTCAACCGGAGACGGTTGTAGGACTCATGACGGAAAGATCATCCGAAATGATCATTGGTCTGCTGGGGGTTTTGAAAGCGGGGGGAGCGTATCTTCCAATTGATCCTGCTCATCCTGCTGATCGTATCAGTACGGTTCTGTCAGATGCGAAAGTGGATTTATTAGTAACGTATGGAGACATTCCGCATGCTATGTCTTTCACAGGGCAGGTCCTTAATTTGAAGGATCGTTCTATTTATCAAGGGGAGAAAACGAATCTTGATGTGGAAATGACCAGCCGTCATTTAGCGTATGTCATCTATACATCCGGTTCCACCGGAACTCCGAAAGGAGTGATGGTTGAACACCAACAGGTGAACAACTTCATCCATGGCATGGTCAACGAAACACATCTAGATAGCTATAAAAGCATTTTATGTGTAACAACGCTTTCCTTTGACATCTTTGGTCTGGAGACATTGGCTCCATTAACGCAGGGCTTGACTGTCGTCATATCCAGTGAAGCGGAAAGCAGAGAAGGGAAAAAGCTCGCTGCCCTTATAGAGGAACATAAGGTAGAGGTGATGCAGAGCACTCCGACCCGATTAAAAATGCTGATGGAGAATGATCGATTCAAGCATACCATGAAAAACTTGAAGACTCTTTATGTAGGAGGAGAAGCACTTCCTGAAACGCTGTGGAATGAAGTAAAAGAGTATGGATTGCCTGTTTTTAATATGTACGGTCCAACAGAAACGACCATTTGGTCGACAGTGAAACGGATGGGGAAAACCGATTCAATTACTATAGGGAAGCCAATACAAAATACACAGGTATATGTGCTTGATCGCCACAACCAGCTTGTACCAGAAGGTGTTCTCGGAGAACTATGCATTGGCGGCGACGGGGTAGCGAGAGGATACTTTAACCGAGAGGAACTGACCAAAGAGAAGTTCGTACCAAACCCGTTTATTCTGGGAGAACGAATGTATAAGACAGGGGATCTGGTCCGGTGGCTTCCTGACGGTGAGCTAGAGTACGGAGGAAGAATCGATCACCAGGTGAAAATCCGAGGATTTAGGATTGAACTCGGAGAGATTGAAACGCAGCTTGTCAGCTATCCTAAAGTGAAAGAAGCAGTGGTGGCAGCGAAAGAAGATGAACAAAACCAAAAGTATTTGTGTGCGTATGTCGTTTCTGACGAAACGCTCGATAAAGCCAGACTGAAAGCCTACATGAAAGAACATCTGCCGGATTATATGATTCCTTCTTACTTGATGGAGATTGACACCATTCCATTGACTAACAATGGAAAAGTAAATCGCAGTGCCTTGCCGACACCAGATGTCAATGGATTAATATCGGGCGATTATGAGGCGCCGCAAACAGTTTTGCAGGAAACACTGGTGACCATTTGGCGGGAAGTACTCGGAGTGGAGAATATCGGTATACATGACAATTTCTTTGACCTCGGAGGTCATTCATTAAAAGCAACGGTCGTCATGAGTGACATTCGCAGGCATCTACAGATTGAAGTTCCTTTGAAGGAAATCTTTACAAGGCCAACCATCTTCGAGTTAAGCGGCTATATTGAACAGAGCGCTGTAAATGTCTATGAAACAATCGAACCTTGTGAGGAACGAGAGTTTTATGAAGCTTCTTCAGCACAAAAACGCATGTATTCCATTCAGCAGCTGGATAAAATCAGTACGGCTTACAATATGCCGAGTATTTTTGAATTGAAGGGGGAAGTGGATCGAAATCGAATTGAGACTGTCTTTCAGCAGCTAATCGACAGACATGAAGCACTGCGTACTTCCTTTGAAACAGTGGATG
>NZ_JAWRXC010000611.1:0-243 GCF_046535225.1 Bacillus sp. SIMBA_031 | reverse complement strand
TTCTCCTGAAGCATAATCTGCCCGATTCCTTTTAAAACATTGTCTATAAAAGGTATTTTTTTAAAAAATTCGTCCATAGTTTTTTTGTATAATCTATTTTGTATAATAAGAGGTTAGATATTAGAAGTTAGATTTCAGGTTGGAGGTTGTAATTTATAGGTATAAATGATTGTTCTTAATTACGATCACTCCACAACTCACACACTCTACCATGCTTCTACTCTCAAACACTCCAACTCACTT
>NZ_JAWRXC010000610.1:0-243 GCF_046535225.1 Bacillus sp. SIMBA_031 | reverse complement strand
GTGCTATGACGACGGCGCCCTCCAAGGCTTCCTTTGCCCGGGCGAACTTTTCCGGAGTGTCCGTCAAAAGGGTCATCAACGGCTCACCCGCCCGGACCAGCGCACCCGGCTTGGCAGGCATTCGAACACCTGCGCCTGCCTGCACCTGATCCTCCTTGCGAGCACGCCCCGCACCCAGACGCCAGGCAGCAACACCCACCGAAAGGGCATCAAGTTCCACAAGCACACCGTCCGCCGGCGCGT
>NZ_JAWRXC010000609.1:0-243 GCF_046535225.1 Bacillus sp. SIMBA_031 | reverse complement strand
AGGATCGCCGAAGCGCTCTCGGGCGCCACACCCTATCAGCGCCTCTTCGGCCTGGTGCTGACCAGCGCCTATCTCGCCAAGGGCGGCCTCGCCAAGACCGGCGACGGTGCTGAAGAGGGCCGCATCGCGCTCTGCCGCTTTGCCGCCGAAAACCTGCTGTCCGAAACCACTGCCCTGAAGGACCGCACCGTCAATGGTGCCGCGAGCCTTGCCGCAGCCCGCGCCATCCTGGCCTGAGGATCA
>NZ_JAWRXC010000608.1:0-243 GCF_046535225.1 Bacillus sp. SIMBA_031 | reverse complement strand
CCCCTCTCCTTGGGCGGAACCAACATCTACCTCACAGGCAACGGTTACGCCCCCATGGTCACTGTCCGCGACGGGCAGGGCAACATCGCCCTGCAGGGTCCGGTAGTGGCCAAGGTGCAAGGGGCCAACTACTATTCCTCGGTGGTCATCAAGGTGCCCGACGCCAAGCCCGACCAACTCGGCTTTGTTGGTTTCTTCCTGCCCACGGCCTTCGCCACTCAGGACGGGGTTTCCTTCAGCGGG
>NZ_JAWRXC010000607.1:0-243 GCF_046535225.1 Bacillus sp. SIMBA_031 | reverse complement strand
CCAGCGTATCGAGTCCGATGATGTTCATAAGATTGCGTTCCAAGAAAAGGTGGATCAGCGTGCGCTGCAACTCGCCTTCACGCGCATAGCGCCCTTTGAATCCGAGTCCGAGCACCGTCGCATAGCATTCGAGCAGTTCGATGTTGGGCGGTGCTTCGCGCATCCGTTCCGATAGTCTGTCGAAGACATGCTTGCCGGCATCGTGCTCGCCGAACTGCTCCACCTGCAGCGGTTGCGCTTCCC
>NZ_JAWRXC010000072.1:0-354 GCF_046535225.1 Bacillus sp. SIMBA_031 | reverse complement strand
TTGGACGATGCGTCGCAAAAGACGAGATTGACACCGATCGACGGTCAGAGCGTTTACAAGGCAACCAGTGACGTAGGCGCCATCAGCAAGGGCGACTACTTCTATCTCGACGGATTGCACAAGGATCACCTCGAAGTGTTGGATAGTGGAGGAAGGTTCAGGGCCGTTGTGAACATGGACGGTACCGTGAACCAGTCCAAAACGGACGCAGGGCAGGGGCGCAGGATTAACGTTAAGTGAGAGGGATATGGAGCTGAATCGAATAAAAGTCTTATTGCGAGATTTGGCGCTGTCGCACGGTTTGACGGATGCCGATTTGAATTCCTACAATGTAGAAATGGACGACAACGAATG
>NZ_JAWRXC010000606.1:0-243 GCF_046535225.1 Bacillus sp. SIMBA_031 | reverse complement strand
CTATCGCTGATTTCGACCACCACCGTGTTCGGCACGCCTGTCGATGTCACGCTCTCGGAACTGGCGATCGAATCCTTCTTCCGCGCCGACGAGGAAACGGCTGCAATCTTGCGAAAGCTGGCGAACGGCTAGAACAGCGCCAGCAACAGCGCCCCACCCGCAATCATCACCACACCGAGCCAGTTCACCAATCCAAGCTTCTCGCCGAGGAAGACGACGCCGAAGACGGCGACGAGCACGATC
>NZ_JAWRXC010000605.1:0-243 GCF_046535225.1 Bacillus sp. SIMBA_031 | reverse complement strand
ATTAGCAACACCTCCACAACCGGCATTGTTATCTCTTACCGTTAATCTGAACTCCATAGTTCTTGCATATGATGGTATAACCTCTCCTTTAGTGGTAGTATTATTAATAATATCTGTAATTTGTGGAAAATATCTGTATGCAACAGTTTTTGGCATAAATGACCTGAATAAAGGAGCATTGCCTGTAGGAACATTCCAGTTTCCTGCAGGACCTACATCATTTTGTTCCCAGCAATAGGTAAG
>NZ_JAWRXC010000604.1:0-243 GCF_046535225.1 Bacillus sp. SIMBA_031 | reverse complement strand
AGACGAATCCCGAAAAGTTTCATGATTCGTTTGATACGTCCTGTAATATAGTAAAGCCCGTTTTGTCCTTTTATGGCGGTATCTCCTGTCGGTAAAACGGCAGGCTGCTGATAAGTTTCCAAATCTTTCAGCGTATTGGCATAGCCACCAGATATTCCGGGATGTGAAAAGAGCAGTTCACCGGAGTCTTCATCAATGGTAAAGCTTCCGCCATGCACAGGGGTTCCGATAGAAGTTTCCTCT
>NZ_JAWRXC010000071.1:0-355 GCF_046535225.1 Bacillus sp. SIMBA_031 | reverse complement strand
ACGGTTACGTGCTGTCCAGGGCGGGCGACGCGAGCCTGCCCCAGGGGTATGTGTTCCTTCGTAACAGGCCCTTTGTCGTAGTAGAGGCCCTTGTGTTCAAGGAAGATTGTCGGGTTGTTGCTCTTTATGGCAGTGTGGAGCAGGCCGTAGGCGTCATTGGGCGTGGAGGGCACGACGACTTCCAGACCTGGAACGTGGGCGTACAGCGTGTCCAGTGACTGGGAGTGCTGGGCGGCCTTGCCGATGCCGGATCCGCCGTTAGTCCTCAGAACGAGGGGCGTGGAGAACTGCCCCCCGAACATGTAGCGTGCCTTGGCGGCCTGGTTGATGAGGCCGTCGGCTCCCAGGAGGCTGA
>NZ_JAWRXC010000603.1:0-243 GCF_046535225.1 Bacillus sp. SIMBA_031 | reverse complement strand
ATGTGAACGAGGTCATGACTGCAAATTGCAGAGCGACATAATATTGAGCGAGCTTTTCTTTGCCCACACTGGCTGCAATATACCAGTTTTCTGCGCCATTATTAGCGTACACAAAGAGCGAAGAGATAATAATGCTTAACAAAAATAGCGTATTCTTAGGCGTAATATTCCATGCGATACATTTAAAACTAATATTAATCGTGCGTGCTATTTGCCACAGTGACAATATCAGTACAATAAAAC
>NZ_JAWRXC010000602.1:0-244 GCF_046535225.1 Bacillus sp. SIMBA_031 | reverse complement strand
CAGACAGTTCCGCAGGCCGGAGACAGGCTCCGGTGGGGCGTAATTCAGCTGTTGATGCCCAGCGATTCGAGCATCGGCCGGAATTTGGCCCACGTCTCGGCGAGTTCGGCCTCGGGAACTGAGCCTTCAACGATTCCGCATCCCGCATACAGCCGGACGCGGGTGGGGCTTTCGATGATGGCACCGCGCAGGGCAATTCCCCATTCGCCGTTGCCCGCGGCATCGAGCCAACCTACCGGCCCCG
>NZ_JAWRXC010000601.1:0-244 GCF_046535225.1 Bacillus sp. SIMBA_031 | reverse complement strand
ATCCATATCTAGAACGATCTTGATATCGTTCAACTACGCGTCTAACTATCTTATTAATTTCTATATTAAAAAATAAATCAATAATACATATAGCACTATCATTATTTGTAAGCCTGTATTCAATATTAATATCTTCAGGAAAAGAATTATCTGGAGGGATGACTCTACCATACTCACCGGATGCAGGATCAAATATTGAACAATTTTCTGTAATATAACCATTAGTTTCTATCATAAATAATAG
>NZ_JAWRXC010000600.1:0-244 GCF_046535225.1 Bacillus sp. SIMBA_031 | reverse complement strand
ATCGGTCGCTTCCGATGAGATGAAGTCCGTGGTCACGGCCATCGTGGACTACTCCGATGAAGCCTCCAAAGCGAACCCGGATGAGAACAAGATGGGCACCCTGTCAGCCGCCTACCAGGCCGCAGGAACAAAGTACGGCCAGCTCTGCGCCGCTAAGTAACGCCTAAAGAAGTACTGCTGGAGCGTCTGCCGGGGGAGACATGGCCATGATCGTCGGTTCATGGCCGGTCCCGGTGGCTTCCAG
>NZ_JAWRXC010000070.1:0-355 GCF_046535225.1 Bacillus sp. SIMBA_031 | reverse complement strand
CCCTCCCCTTCGCTGGGAGGGTCCCGGCGATTTTCGCGTGTCGCCCGCGAAGCCGTTTTCAGCCGCGTGGAGGTCTGTACAGTGCAGCACATGGACCACAAGACGACGCTGCACACCTACCTGCGACTGCGGAGGGCCGAACTGCTGGGAAAGGTTGAGAACCTCAGTGAGTATGACGCCCGAAGGCCCCTGACGCCCACGGGAACCAACCTGCTGGGCCTCGTCAAGCACGTAGCCACTGTGCAGCTGGGGTATTTCGGTGAGACGTTCGGGCGGCCAAGCGACAAGGAACTTCCATGGCTGCAGGAGAACGCCGAGCCGGACTCGGACATGTGGGTCCCGGCCAACGAATCCC
>NZ_JAWRXC010000599.1:0-244 GCF_046535225.1 Bacillus sp. SIMBA_031 | reverse complement strand
ACTGTTTTGTTGTAAGGTGTCTGTCAATACATTCTTTTGAAATGCCAACAATATTCCCTGACTTTCCTTATCAAAGTCATCATAGTCTTTTAAATATTTTTTTTCGTCCATTGATATTGTTTTTAGGTATTATTTTAGATTTTTCCTGAGGCAAATATCAATGCTGAAAACGACAAAAGTTGTCGTATTATAATTCATATTTATGCAATTGTCGGATCGTAATCAGAAGTAAAAAAATAACCAC
>NZ_JAWRXC010000598.1:0-244 GCF_046535225.1 Bacillus sp. SIMBA_031 | reverse complement strand
CGAGGAGCTCCATTTACATTTTCTACGTCAGTAAATGCAAATACAGCATCAAGTGTTATTGCATGGGTTGATTTTAACAATGATGGTAAATTTCAATTAAATGAAGCTGCCTATGCAACTTCTACTGCAGCTACAGCAGGGTATCAGCCTGTAACTGGTGAAAGTATTGTACATTTTTGGTTCAGAGGAGAGCAGACAAGTCGAATTCCTGTGGGAGCTACCCAGCTATATTCGAGAATAAGAC
>NZ_JAWRXC010000597.1:0-244 GCF_046535225.1 Bacillus sp. SIMBA_031 | reverse complement strand
ATTCGGATCCGGAGAGAATGGTCGAGAGCTTGATATTTTCTCCGAGCGTCCGCCGCAGCAGATCCGAAAAGCCGGTGAGAAGCTGGCCAAGATCGGCATGCCGGGGATTGAGCGGCTGGCGCCTGCCGAAGGCAAGCAACTGTCCCGTCAGCTTCGCTCCGTCTGTCGCCGCACCCTGCGCTTCACGCAGCATATCGCGCAGTGGCCCCGGCGGCAGCTTGTCTTCGATCATCTCGAGATTGCC
>NZ_JAWRXC010000596.1:0-244 GCF_046535225.1 Bacillus sp. SIMBA_031 | reverse complement strand
CAAACTTCAACATCTAGATAACCCACTTTTAGATTCAAATTTAAAATATATATATGATTACACTGAAATAGACAACACAGCCATATTTTCACGTAATAATTATCGTAATATTGCTCATTTAACAGCCTTGTATTCATTAGATTTAGATACTAAAGAAGAAATTCGAATTACCAACCCCAATATTAATGGTACCGGAGATTTATTATTAGCCGTCATACCAAATCCAAACCGAATTATATATGAG
>NZ_JAWRXC010000595.1:0-244 GCF_046535225.1 Bacillus sp. SIMBA_031 | reverse complement strand
ACTCGTGTCTTTTTTTAAATTAAGCTTGGTCACCAACTCATCAAATGGATAATCCTGATACTGATATGCATTTGATAAAATCTCTTTTTGTTTCAGTACTATATCTGAAAAACTATGTTTTTCGTCCAAACAGGTTCTAATTGCGAGTGTATTTAGAAATAGACCTAACTGATTTTCTAAATCTGGATGTTGTCTTCCCGCAATTGGCGTTCCAAGAATAATATCGTTTTGTCCTGTATATCTG
>NZ_JAWRXC010000069.1:0-355 GCF_046535225.1 Bacillus sp. SIMBA_031 | reverse complement strand
CAAGCTCGGCTAATCAACTCTCACCTACCAACCCTAAAAAGGGGTGGTTTTCTATAGGCGTTTTATGTTTAATCATTACTCTCTATGCCTACAGCTTTAAATTAGAAATTAGCACATTAAGTCTTATTGCTGAAAATGTAATGTCGTTAAAAATTAAACCTGTAGTAATTCCTTTGATAGTTATGATGCCCGCTTTTTTTGTATTCATCTACGGGATTTATCAAAGAATGCATGGTGATATATCAGAGAAATCGATGCGAAGGGGGCTATTTGTTATTATAGGATGCTTCCCTCTATTTCTGATTACCTGGTGGATTTATAGCTGGCAACTTAGTGATAAGCTTGAAAGTGAAGG
>NZ_JAWRXC010000594.1:0-244 GCF_046535225.1 Bacillus sp. SIMBA_031 | reverse complement strand
GCCGGGGATCACGCCGACGAGTGCTTCGAGGCGACCGACCGCCTCTTGCAGGCGCTCCGTCGGTGTGCCTTCGATGACGCGAAATAGTACGATGTGCCGGATCATGATGTCTCCTTTACTGAGCGGCGTGGCCGCCGTCGATGATGATGTCGGTGTCGGTGTCGGTTACGAACAGCGCGGAAGAGCACGCCTTAGGCGATGTCGATCGGGTCGGCGGCGAAGTCCATCGGGCTCTTCGAGAGGA
>NZ_JAWRXC010000593.1:0-244 GCF_046535225.1 Bacillus sp. SIMBA_031 | reverse complement strand
CCAACACCTCTACAACCGACCATCGGCCAGCCCCGCGGACACCGGGCGCATGACGTTTGACGACGTCATCATGAAGACCGTTGCCTGCCTTGTGGCATTGGTGGTTGGCGCCGGGATTACGCTCTTCGTTGCCCCGGGCCTGTCCAGCGGACTCATGATTCTGGGTGCTTTGGGTGGTTTCGTGCTGGCATTGGTCAACACCTTCAAGAAGCAGCCATCACCGGCGCTGATCCTGGCTTATGCC
>NZ_JAWRXC010000068.1:0-355 GCF_046535225.1 Bacillus sp. SIMBA_031 | reverse complement strand
CCTTTAGTATCATAAGTAGTATAATTTATTATTGTTTTACTGTCTACAGTGTAATTAGGTGGCTGAACTTGGCTGATTTCAACAACAGAAGTAGGATTTAAATGAGAAGTATTATCATATTTTGTTGTAATCTGAGAATAATCGTCCCCTCCCTTGGAAATAACTTTTGAAAGAGGAATAGAAATCATATTCGCATTCATCAATCTTTGGTCATTATAATCATATGGATACGATAAGCTTATACGCTCAGTTCCTCCATCTGGAAAGGTAGTAAGCTTATTTTTTATATTACCCATAGAATATAAATAATCTGACTGGGTGGTAAATGTTTTATTATTTAGATAGTCTTTTTTTA
>NZ_JAWRXC010000592.1:0-244 GCF_046535225.1 Bacillus sp. SIMBA_031 | reverse complement strand
CCCAGCCATAGCCTGGAAGGGAAGTCGAGTCGGTATGACATTTATCCGAAGAAAGCGCTGAAGGCCTGACCCGCCCCAACTGGTCCGACTAGCACGGTTATTGTAGGAGCGGCTTTAGCCGCGAACACCGGCAAAGCCGGTGCCATCCACCGCGTCGCCTTCTTAAAGGGTAGAGTCGCGCCTGCAATGACCGCGCTCGACTGACCTGTTATTTTTGCCAGTAGCAATTTTTGGGGCGGGGGAG
>NZ_JAWRXC010000591.1:0-244 GCF_046535225.1 Bacillus sp. SIMBA_031 | reverse complement strand
CCCGAGATAGATCGCCACAGGTCCGAGTTGGGTCAGGAGGTAGAGGTCAACGAGGGCTCCCAAAACGGGCATCACGAGGAATCCGAGGATCGAGGGCCTGGTCTTCAGCTTCCACTGACGGACGAAGTGGACGATGACACAGACGTTGACCATGGCGAAGGTCAAGAATGCGCCAAAGTTGATGAAGGAAGTGGCCGTGTCCAGGGAGAGGTTGATGGCCAGCATCGCGGCGGCACCCACGAGG
>NZ_JAWRXC010000590.1:0-245 GCF_046535225.1 Bacillus sp. SIMBA_031 | reverse complement strand
CACTACTTGTGCACCAGCACTTTTTGCCATCTGAATAGCCGCACCACCAACACCACTGGCACCGGCATGAATAAGCGCTGTTTGCCCTGATTGTAACTTGCCTAATTCAAATAGCGCACCAAAGGCTGTTAAATACACTTCGCTTATAGCAGCACCTTGCGCCATAGATATATGATCGGGCAATATCATTAACTGCTGCGCATCTACTACGACGTATTCACTGTAAGCGCCACCAGCACATAAAG
>NZ_JAWRXC010000589.1:0-245 GCF_046535225.1 Bacillus sp. SIMBA_031 | reverse complement strand
CAGGCACAACAAACCGTAGCGCCTCATGTGGCTAACGTCGTTACGATTCCCCGAGTGCCAGCGCGCGCTTGCGCTGCCATAGTGCCGCGCCGATCGACACCGCTGCGCCGATGCCGCCCATCGCCAGCGACAGCACGACGATCAGCCAGCCGGTTTGCGCCCGTCCTGAGAACACGCCGACTAGCAAACCGGCGAGCCTGAGCGGCGAGATACGGTCGCACAGCGCACCGAAGAACGGAAACACC
>NZ_JAWRXC010000588.1:0-245 GCF_046535225.1 Bacillus sp. SIMBA_031 | reverse complement strand
GGTGCCTTGAGCGCTTCATCATCCGGTTGCTCTACGATCGGCCACTGGATACGCTTCTCGCGACCTACGCGGTCAGCCTGATCTTGCAGAAGGCACTGGAGCTTATCTTCGGCACGCAGCCGATGCTGGTGTACGCGCCGTTCGGCGGAGCGGTTCCGGTCCCCGGGGGGAGCTATCCGGCCTACCGGATCTTTGTGATCGCTGTTGCGCTAATCGTAACAGCAGGGTGCTGGCTGCTTTTCGCC
>NZ_JAWRXC010000587.1:0-245 GCF_046535225.1 Bacillus sp. SIMBA_031 | reverse complement strand
GTGGTTCTTGCCATTCGGTATCACGCTTAGTGTGAGGAAAACCCGGACGGGCTGGTCAATAGCCATCCGGGTTCAATTCCACACATAAGCAAAGGGTGGGCGGAGTTACAGCTCCGCTCACCACTCCCAAAACATACATACATGCGCTTCAATTTTCAAGTTTCGCTGCAACCTCCGGAAACCGGAACACGGCCGTCACACGCCGCCGCCAGCTCGGCACCAATACCGACCGGATAACCTCCGCC
>NZ_JAWRXC010000023.1:0-2311 GCF_046535225.1 Bacillus sp. SIMBA_031 | reverse complement strand
TTTGTATAAATTTCTCCCCAGATAATTCAGGCTGATTTAAATAGCCCCTTGCTACGCCATCTCCGCCTAAATATAGTTCACCATAAATCCCTGTTGGGAGTAAGTTTCCATATCGATCCACTATATAAGCACTTGAATTGCTTATAGGCTTACCGATTGGAATAGCGCCCTCATATTCTTTTTCAATATGAAAGGTTGTCGAGAACGTTGTATTTTCTGTTGGCCCATATGCATTTAATATTTTCACGTTTTCACATTTTCTTTTCACTAAGTTAATGTGTTTAGCTGATAAAGCATCTCCCCCAACAATCAAATACCGCAGTTTCCTAAACATTTCTGGCTTTTCTTGCGCTAATTGATTAAATAAAGCTACAGTCAGCCACATGATACTAGTTGCTTGAGACGAGATTTCTTTTTCAAGCCGATCTGCCGAAAGGATGATTTCTCTGCTGACTAAACAAAGGCTTATACCATTCAATAACGCTCCCCACAACTCAAAGGTAATTGCGTCAAAGACTGGTGATCCTGTCTGCAGTATCACATCATTGTCTTGGAATTGAACAAACTGATTATTTTTCACCAGTCTTACCACATTTCGGTGTTCTACAAGAATTCCTTTTGGTTCCCCAGTACTGCCGGATGAGTACATAATATACGCTAAATCGAGAGGAGAACCGCCGAAACATAAATTACTTGTGTCATTTTGATACAGTCGTTCTTCCTTAATATCGAGTCTCTCTCCTGAAAAATCTGCCAAATCTTGTTCACTGCCCGCAGTTAACAGTATTTGAGCGTTGCTGTCTCTCAACATATAGCCAATTCTGTCTGCCGGATAGCTTTTATCTATCGGAAGATAGGCACCGCCTGCTTTTAACACACCTAGAATTCCAATCACCATCTCAATTGAACTTTCGATCATAATCCCTACTACAGTACCTGATCGGATGCCTTTTTTGCGTAAAGCGCGGCCAAGCTGATTAGCTTTTTCATTTAACTCTTTATACGTAATATGCTGGTTTTCGTAAACAACTGCTTGATGTCCCGGTCGCCTTTCCACTTGTTCCTCAAATAGTTCTACGATGTTTTTTTCTCTTGGATAAATGGTTTTCGTATTGTTAAACTCGTGTAAAATTTGATGTTTTTCTGGTTCAGTCATCATGTTAATTTGATATAGTTCAGCTTCATCGTTTCTGCAGATACTAGTCACAATTTCATTAAAATGGAGTGCCATTCTCTCAATCGTTTCTTTCTTAAAAAGACGCGTACAATATTCGATATTTCCGTTTAATCTGTTTTTGTGTTCTGTAATATGAAGCGTCAAATCAAATTTGGAGATATGACTTTCTCTTTGAATTTGTCTCAGCTGTAAGCCTTCATCTGCTCTTTCAGCCACTTCAGTGGCATGGCTCATATTAAACATGACATCGAATAACGGATGTCTGCTTGTTTCTCTATTTACCTCAAGCGTATCAATCAGATCCTCAAACTGGTAGTTTTGATTTTCATAGGCAAGCAGAGAATTGCTTTTCACCTCAGCTAAAAATTTGAGGAAACATTTCTCTCCCTCCACCTTGTTTCGTAATGCAAGAGTATTAACGAACATTCCCATGATATCCTGCAAATCCGCATGTGTTCTTCCTGCAATTGGAGTACCGACTACTATATCTTCCTGTCCGCTGTATTTAGACAAAAGAATATAGAAGGCAGATAACAATACCATATGCATAGTCGTACCTGTTTTCTTGGCAATTTCACGCAAACCTTCTGTTTGGTTTTCATTCAACGAAAAGCCTAGATGACTTCCTTCAAAACTTTTCATAAGAGGTCTTTCAAAATCGTATGGCAGATTTAAAACTGGAATATCTCCCTTGAATTGTTCAGTCCAATACTCTTTCTGTTTTTTCAACTCGTCTGATTTCAGGAAAGAATTCTGCCATGCGGTGAAGTCTTTATATTGAATTCTTAATGGTTTAAGGTCCTGACCGTTATATAATTCCTTAAACTCAGAAAATAATCGTTCGACGGAGACACCATCACAGATGATATGATGCATATCGACCATTAAATAAGTTGCTTCCTCTAATTCAGCCATTTCCACTCTAAAAAGAGGGGCTTTATTCAATTCGAACGGACGAACAAAATCCTTTAAAAGATCTTCAACCGCCCATCCTTTTCTGTCTCTTCTTTCCATTGTAAAGGAGAAATCCGAATGGATTTTTTGGACAATATCACCATTCACATCTTCAAAAGATGTTCGTAATGACTCATGTCTGTCCACCAGTTTTTGAAAGATTTTCTCTACTTTTTTAGA
>NZ_JAWRXC010000586.1:0-245 GCF_046535225.1 Bacillus sp. SIMBA_031 | reverse complement strand
AACGTGGCACCGGCGCAGTTCAACGCACCACAGGCGTAGTACAGCTCATCAGTGGAGATCAGATCCAGCAGTTGGACGTTCGCCCCGCGCGTTGCTGCGCCGTTGGCGAAGGCCTGGCTGAACTCAGGGGAGGACGGACGCATGTCCCCGCCCACCAGGACGGTCTTGCCCTCAAGGCCGAGGACGTCGATAAAGGCAGCACCCACGGCCTCAACGATTTCAGCCGTGATGGATTCACCAACGAT
>NZ_JAWRXC010000585.1:0-245 GCF_046535225.1 Bacillus sp. SIMBA_031 | reverse complement strand
CTTGGGTTCAGCCCCGAGCTTCCGGAGCAAGGGAATCCTTCCGTGGTTCGGGCTGGCAAGTTTCATCTCCGGGATCGCCTTCATGGTTGTTGGCTTCCAACGGCTCGTACCGATCTTCCTCCAACTGGGACTTGCCGGTTATGTGGCCGTGTTCTTGGCCCTGGGCCTGATGGTGGTGCTGGTAGTGAAAGCTGCTGCCCGGTTCTTCCTCTCGGCGGCCAGGCAAGGCAGTCCTCGGTGGCGGC
>NZ_JAWRXC010000584.1:0-245 GCF_046535225.1 Bacillus sp. SIMBA_031 | reverse complement strand
GCCCCGCCGGTGTCTATGCGGCGGACATCTTGACCAAGTCCGCGGAGGTCAAAGAAGGCCGCGTGGAGGTCAGCATCGACCTCTTCGAGGCTTATCCCGCACCGTATGGCTTGATCCGGTATGGTGTTGCGCCTGACCATCCGCGCATCAAGGGCATCGTCAACGCACTGCACAAAGTGCTGGACCGCGGCGATATCAGGTTCCTGGGCAATGTCACATATGGCCGGGACCTCACCCTCCATGAC
>NZ_JAWRXC010000583.1:0-245 GCF_046535225.1 Bacillus sp. SIMBA_031 | reverse complement strand
CCCGCGGAAATGAACACGGTAGGCCGGCCCTTCCGCGGCCGTTGATCTCTGCCTAGTCCTGCTCAGTTTGAATACCGTGGTGTTTCTGTTAGCGGCGAGCGCCGGGTACCGGCCAGCCCGAGAGGACAAGCTCGTCGTTGGCCGGATGCCCCAGGTGCCATCCCGGCCTGGGATCGACGTGCCAGACGTCTGCCCGCGGGTCGTAGACGCCGGGCAGTGGGAAGTGCTGGTGGATCAGGCAGAAG
>NZ_JAWRXC010000582.1:0-245 GCF_046535225.1 Bacillus sp. SIMBA_031 | reverse complement strand
CGCGCAGCCATCGGCCCACACGAGTTTTCCCTTGTGGGTGGTGGCCTGATCTTCAGTTGCGAAGCCTTGCTCGATCATGGACCGGATGGTGGACTCGGACTGCGGCTCTACCTGCCATTGAAGGGTCTCCGCCCACCAATCGGCGAGGGCGTGGGGGTCCTTGCAATCGACTACTACTTGGATGTTCAGTGCCATGCTTATGAGGCTAAGCGTGCGGGTGGGCGGCTGGGTAGGCCTCCGGGCTC
>NZ_JAWRXC010000067.1:0-356 GCF_046535225.1 Bacillus sp. SIMBA_031 | reverse complement strand
GTGGGAAGGTGCTAGTCACCGACTTCATGCCACTGGGCGGCGAGGGCTCGTCCCTCGTCCGCCGGGTTACCGGGGTGGAAGGCAGCGTGAGAATACATCAAGCGCTTCGGATCCGCCCGGGATATTCAACGGCCCTGCCCTGGGTGAGTCGTGTCCGCGACAGCGGGTCGTCGTCGGCGCCGGTACTTCTGGCCATGGCCGGTCCGGATGCCCTCGCATTGCGGGGACCTCATCTTCCGCAAGCGCATGCGCACGGGCACGAGGGAGAGTTCCCCATTTCACAAGGCGAGCAGGCTGATTTCGAACTCAGGTGGTTCCCCTCGCACCGTCCCTTGCCGCCGGCGGTAGACGTTGAC
>NZ_JAWRXC010000581.1:0-245 GCF_046535225.1 Bacillus sp. SIMBA_031 | reverse complement strand
CCGTCATAAGAAGCCATAGAAAGGAGCCAGCCGTGCCGCAAGACCACACAGCACAAGTTACTGCCACAGAAGCGCTCGAATCCGAGGAACTCGTGCCACCCGCAGAGCCACACGCGGCCCACGAGACCAAGGATGTGGAAACACAGGCGGATCTCAGTGCAGAGATCAAGGCCATCGGAGCCCGCTACGCCGAGGCGATTAAGAATGGTAAAGCACCGGAGACCATGCCGCGGCTGGACTACGCG
>NZ_JAWRXC010000580.1:0-245 GCF_046535225.1 Bacillus sp. SIMBA_031 | reverse complement strand
CATTCCCAAAGAGCGCGCTGCCCACGATGCTCATGAAGAGCGACGAGGAGACGCTGCGGCTGAACGACCAGACGGTCAAACTGAAATACTACGGCCCTGCCCATACGGACAGCGACATCTCCGTCTTCTTCGAGGAAGCGAACGTAGTCCACGTCGCCGACACCTTCTGGAACGGCGTCTATCCTTTTATCGACTACTCGACGGGCGGGAGCATAGACGGCCAGATCCAGGCAGCCGAGGCCAAC
>NZ_JAWRXC010000579.1:0-245 GCF_046535225.1 Bacillus sp. SIMBA_031 | reverse complement strand
CCCGGCACCTCGCGTTCCAACGCTCTTGCAAACTTCTCCACACGCTGGGCTCGGGCAGCTGTTGCCATCGATTCGCCGCTGTCTTCCACGACACTTTCCATTAATTGCTTACCTCGGTTCGGTGATTCGTCGGGGTACTCCGCGCAAAGACTCCTTGACGCATATCATTGTCGCCAGTGTAATATGTTAGTTGGATACAATCAATATTCGGAGGAGATGTGGACATTGCGAAAGCGGGCGAGGGC
>NZ_JAWRXC010000578.1:0-245 GCF_046535225.1 Bacillus sp. SIMBA_031 | reverse complement strand
CCGGGAACCCCGCAATGATGTCTTCGGCAACACTCTGAAGTTTTTGGTGGTTACTCCGGGATCTCCCGAGGAGTACCGACCGGGCCTCGGCGCGAGTGCAATTGTTTCGGGACATGATCATCCGGCTGGCGAGTTCGATAGGTGCCCGCCGGGCCAAGGCGGCGTACAGGTCCTCGTCATTCCCGCCAGAGGTCGGCATGCGAAGGGTGAGGCGTAGTGCTGGGCCCGCGCTCTCGGCAAACCCG
>NZ_JAWRXC010000577.1:0-245 GCF_046535225.1 Bacillus sp. SIMBA_031 | reverse complement strand
GAAGGTTATTATCAAAATTCAAATTTAGATCCATTAAATAATTTTAGAGGCAGTTACAATGTACAATATGATGCTAATACTTCAGTTGCCAATGATATACCTTACGAAAATATAGGTTTTCCTAATAAACAAACATTAATTAATAATAACTTAAGTATAGATCATATAAGAACATTTAATGAAACCAAGGTTTATGGGTACTGTGTACCGTCATGTAACCTAGATACTTATACACAAATTGATAC
>NZ_JAWRXC010000576.1:0-245 GCF_046535225.1 Bacillus sp. SIMBA_031 | reverse complement strand
GCGGATCGAAAATGTCGTCCTGTGAATATGGGAGGACGGTCGAACAGGCTCAAATCGCTGACGCGCCAAGCTGACGGCCGTAGGCAACGATGTCCCTGCCCACGGCGATGCGATCAGCCTCAAACTGCCGCAGGGCAGTGGCAAGGTCAGTCGCCGACGCCAGGCAGTTGCTCAACGCCATGACATCGCCAGCTGCTTTCGAGACGCCCATTGCCGTGTGCGGCCGCGCAACGAAGGCGGCGTCA
>NZ_JAWRXC010000575.1:0-245 GCF_046535225.1 Bacillus sp. SIMBA_031 | reverse complement strand
AACGGCCCGCCACGACAAACTGGCCTCATTACCGTCATTTATTGAGCCGATGAGTTGTTCTTGCAGCCCGCGGGTGCAGCGACAAAGCCGCAAGCAAAGAAACCGAGTCGAAGGAATATTGGATCGAGAAGAAGAGCTACCTTTGATCTTCGGCCATGGTCCTGGGCAATACTGTGCCAACGTCTAGGGCGGAGTGCTCGCGGCGAGCCCCTGGGAGTTTACGTGCGACAGCCGAGATCACGCCG
>NZ_JAWRXC010000574.1:0-245 GCF_046535225.1 Bacillus sp. SIMBA_031 | reverse complement strand
ACGTCATCGCCCTGGTCGATGTCATGGACCCATCGGCAAAGGCCATCGATTCGGTCAACACCATTGTGAACGACGACGGCGTCCTGACCGCCTACAACACTGACTACATCGCCATCGCGCGGCTGCTGAAAGACCACGAAGTCCCCAGCAGCCATACCGTCCTGCTCCGTGGTGCCGGTGGCATGGCCAAAGCTGTTGCAGCTGCCCTGCGGGATGCCGGCTTCACTGCGGTCACCATTGTGGCC
>NZ_JAWRXC010000573.1:0-246 GCF_046535225.1 Bacillus sp. SIMBA_031 | reverse complement strand
ACGGTCGCGGCACCAGAAGCAACGACCGTCCCAGCGGAGTGATTACTTCTCGCAGCCGATTCCATCGCCGTCTGAATCGAGTCCATAGATATCGCGGCCGATGACCGTCACTGGGCCGCGGACATATGCGGGACCGTTGCCTTTACCTCCAGCGCAATCCACATCCGACGCTATGGGCACGCAAGCCCCGGAATAGTTGGGGTCGCATCCGCTCTGGGCCGGCGGAGCTGCGGCCTTTTGCGCCGC
>NZ_JAWRXC010000572.1:0-246 GCF_046535225.1 Bacillus sp. SIMBA_031 | reverse complement strand
ATGAAAAAACGTGATGAAGAAAGCGCGTTACACGGTGTTCGTTATCTTGATGGCTTCCGCCGCCGCGTGGCTTTTTATGGGGGAGGTCACCTTTAACTACGATGACGGTGACCAGTATCACTTTTTCGTTAAAAAGCACCCGTCGCTACAGTTCTTCTTTGAGAACCCTTACGCGAATGACTTCATGGGTGAGGAGTGGGATTACTCGAAGAAGTTTGATCCTTCAGGGCGATTCCTTGTCACCAC
>NZ_JAWRXC010000571.1:0-246 GCF_046535225.1 Bacillus sp. SIMBA_031 | reverse complement strand
CAAATGAGTGGGCCATATATTTCTAAACTCATTGTTGCATTAAATTGGATTCAGGCTGTAAGAAACCAAATCCCCATAAAACTATCATTACCTTTGACAACATCAATTACAGAATTAGGCCGTCAATTAGGTTGCCCAACTAAGTTAGAAAGCGAGCAATTCTACGCCATTCCATCACGCTTGATGCAGCTTATATACTCAAAAGCAATTGAATATAGTGATAATTATTATCCAATCAGGCACATG
>NZ_JAWRXC010000570.1:0-246 GCF_046535225.1 Bacillus sp. SIMBA_031 | reverse complement strand
AATCTTCTGCTCTAAATAAGCCCTGCAGTGCTAATGCAGTAGAGGCCTGTGTGCCATTTAATAGTGCTAAGCCTTCTTTAGCAGCTAATGTCAGTGGCTCTAGCCCTGCAATTTTTAACCCCTGTTCTGCGCTTATTAGCTCTCCTTGATAGCGCATTTTCCCTTCACCTAATAAAGGCAGGCACATATGAGCAAGGGGGGCTAAATCGCCCGATGCGCCTACTGAGCCTTTTTTAGGCACGCATG
>NZ_JAWRXC010000569.1:0-246 GCF_046535225.1 Bacillus sp. SIMBA_031 | reverse complement strand
CAGCGAGGGTCTTCGTTCCTGTTGTGGCGCAGCTTGCTGAGGAAGCCGAGGCCGTTGACGGGTTGCATGCCGATAAACAAGCGGATATGGCCTTGGTCACCCTCACGGCTCCGGATGGCCGCAGGGCCATGCCCGTGTTCACCTCCTCCGCTGCCTTGGAGAACTGGCACGCCGAGGCGCGTCCGGTGGCCGTTTATGCTGCTCGTGCAGCGCTGTCCGCGGTGTCTGAGAATGCTCAACTTCTGG
>NZ_JAWRXC010000066.1:0-357 GCF_046535225.1 Bacillus sp. SIMBA_031 | reverse complement strand
ATACAATGTTACCAATGTGCCTTCTGGTGCAAGTTGTTTTTTGGCTAAAGGTGCCTTATAACCATATACCGTTTTTTGTTTTGTAGAAGCAACTCCTTCGATGTTAGATGTTCCGATGGCAAGCATTTCCTGGGCTAGTTTTTTATCGAAAAAGCTTTGGGGAAAAAGTTTATTTTGAGCATAAGTAAAAATTCCTGATAAGAGGAAAAGTAGAAAAAAATGTTGTTTTTTCATGGTGAATCAATTTGTGTTTGTAACAAAATTAATATTTTATTTGACAAAATATTAATTTTATGATAAAAATATCATAACTTTTACTTTAAATACGCATTTTTAGACAAACTCAGAAGCATCTGG
>NZ_JAWRXC010000568.1:0-246 GCF_046535225.1 Bacillus sp. SIMBA_031 | reverse complement strand
CCGCCGTCGTTCCCTTGCAACTCCAGCTGGATATTGTGCGAGTCTGCTTGTGGCCGCACCGAACTGACCTGGAACACTTCGCCACGGATGGCAACCCGATCGCCGTTCTTGATGCTCTTGAGTTTCTTGTTTTGAGTCTCCTGCTTCACCGTTAGCGGCCTTCCTGGCTTGCGCCGGTTTCAGTCCCGGTGCGACTCGCGGAGTTCTTCACCTGCACGGATGCCTTCTTCTTCCTTCTTCTGCGCC
>NZ_JAWRXC010000567.1:0-246 GCF_046535225.1 Bacillus sp. SIMBA_031 | reverse complement strand
CTGCTGAATCACGCCGCGATCGAGCGCCGCATTCCACGGGTCGGTTTTGTACGCCTCGACGCTGGCCGTGTACATCTTCTGGCGCGCCGCGACGGCTGCTGCCGTTGCCGGATCGGTGCCGACGCCCGGCGTCGCGGCGGCCGCCTGATCCGACTGGATCGACGCGTGCTGCTGCGGCAGCGGCATGCTGGAAAACCCCATGTTTCGTGCAGCCTGTTGAATCAGTTCTTGCGTCTGCGCTGCGAC
>NZ_JAWRXC010000566.1:0-246 GCF_046535225.1 Bacillus sp. SIMBA_031 | reverse complement strand
CGTGCGGGTGTGTTCGTCTTCTTCGATCTCGTGATGACGGGTCTTCAGGTTTGCACGGTCGACGACATCGCGCTCAGTGTGCTTGCCACCGTCATCGGTCACCAGGCAGACAAGGGGTGGATTCTCGTCGATGCGGGCTGGATGGCGGTGTCGCGCGATCGCGGTACGGCGTCGCAGCGCATCGACCAGGGTTATGGTGTCGTGTGTAGTGTCGACGGCGTGCCCTACCCAGACCTGATCATGGTC
>NZ_JAWRXC010000565.1:0-246 GCF_046535225.1 Bacillus sp. SIMBA_031 | reverse complement strand
GAGGGCCAAAGCGGGGAATCCCTGGTCCACACCAGCCCGGATTTCCTTGCCGACGCTGGCCTGGACGCCTTCGAGGAGAAGGTGGTGGTTGAGGAAACCACCACCTTCCTGGCGGAACACCAGCCAGTGATCGACTTTCCGCAGACCGTTGACCTCGAAGAGATTGCCGCTGCCTACCCGGATTACACGGAGCAGCTGAAGGCGCGGCTGGAGGCCAGGTAGTTCGGCTGCGACCAGCCAAACGCA
>NZ_JAWRXC010000564.1:0-246 GCF_046535225.1 Bacillus sp. SIMBA_031 | reverse complement strand
CTGGTAAGAGAAATTTTGGTACTAGTAATATACCTAAACTTTACTAATGATTCCTTTAATAAAGCGCCCCAAGTAGGGCGCTGGTTTATTTAATATCATCTTCATAGATCTTCTGAATTATCTTCAATATAGCAATCGTATGAATAATGATTCTTATCGTATTGGTATTTAGCAATGTATCCTCCTCTTAGTTATTACTGTCTAAACTTAGTAGCTGTCTTTCTGCAAAAGAAACGCATGTTTCAC
>NZ_JAWRXC010000563.1:0-246 GCF_046535225.1 Bacillus sp. SIMBA_031 | reverse complement strand
GAGGCGAGATGGCCATATAAATCGCGGAAATTTAGCCTGATTGGATATGCAAAACAGGAAGGTTTCTGCTCCCCTTTGCTTGTGACAAAGGTGGCCACTCCGGTCGAATAGTCTGGTCTGTATAGGGTCGGCTGTGTGTAATACACCGGTGCATTGTAATAAATTCCGAACAACGCCATGGCTAGAGAAACAGGTTTTGTACCAAACGCCGCAAGCCAAGCCTTCAGGCGCCCGCGGTGCGTCAGA
>NZ_JAWRXC010000562.1:0-246 GCF_046535225.1 Bacillus sp. SIMBA_031 | reverse complement strand
GCTGCGGCAGCCTCACGTTCGTCGGTCACATCGCGTCCGACCGCATGAATGTAATTGTCATCCGGAACGGCGGTCCATGAAATCGTCCGATAGCCACCATCCCGAGCCTGATAGCGGTTCTCGAACGAGAAGGTTGTTGCTCCTTCGCTGAGTTTGCTGACTTCGGCCAGTGTTGCCTGCATATCATCCGGGTGGATAAGAGCCATGAACGAGCGCCCGACTAGGTCCCCCTCCTCCCAGTTAAAC
>NZ_JAWRXC010000561.1:0-246 GCF_046535225.1 Bacillus sp. SIMBA_031 | reverse complement strand
ATGGTGGTGCACAATCCTTATTTAGCGTTATGACCGACGAGAAAAGAATTTATAGCACCGGATCAGATGGAGGTGCTAAAAAAGGAGTCGTAAATCCTACCAACGCATATATGTTAACAGCAGCAACTACGAGCAATGGAGCCCAAATGGCTGAGGGAGAAATGATTTTTGTAGAAGCTGGAGGACACATCTCAATTGCTGTTGAGGCAGGAAGTGATAGATTTGGATATGTAGGCCATACAATAG
>NZ_JAWRXC010000560.1:0-247 GCF_046535225.1 Bacillus sp. SIMBA_031 | reverse complement strand
TCAACGTTCCCCTCGTCCTCCACGGATCATCGGGGGTGCCGGACGAAACAATCTCGGAGGCGATCACCGCGGGCATGAGCAAGATTAACGTGTCCACACACCTGAATGGATTCTTCACCCGTGCAGTCCGCGACTATCTGGCCTCGCATCCAACCGTTGTCGACTCCCGTAAGTACCTGGGCGCCGGCCGTGACGCACTGGTGCCCGAAGTATCGCGGCTCCTGAGGTTGTTCGCAGGCACCGCCCG
>NZ_JAWRXC010000022.1:0-2383 GCF_046535225.1 Bacillus sp. SIMBA_031 | reverse complement strand
GCGCCCGTTACTCCGGTCGCTCCTGTTACTCCAGCGGCTCCCGTTACACCAGTGGATCCAGTATCTCCTGTCGCTCCGGTGGAGCCCGTTACACCAGTCGCTCCTGTTACTCCAGTGGCTCCTGTTACACCGGTTGCTCCTGTTACACCGGTTGCTCCCGTTATTCCCGTCGCTCCAGTAGCTCCGGTTACTCCCGTTACCCCGGTTGCTCCTGTTACTCCGGCGGCTCCCGTTACACCAGTGGCTCCCGTTATTCCGGTTGCGCCCGTTACTCCGGTCGCTCCTGTTACTCCAGCGGCTCCCGTTACACCAGTGGATCCAGTATCTCCTGTCGCTCCAGTGGCGCCCGTTACACCAGTGGCTCCTGTTACTCCAGTGGCGCCCGTTACTCCGGTTGCTCCTGTTACTCCGGTTGCTCCCGTTACTCCGGTGGCTCCCGTTACACCAGTGGCTCCAATATCTCCGGTCGCTCCTGTTACTCCGGTGGCTCCTGTTATTCCGGTGGAGCCCGTTATTCCGGTGGAGCCCGTTATTCCCGTCGCTCCAGTATCTCCGGTTACTCCCGTTATACCAGTTGCGCCCGTTACTCCGGTCGCTCCTGTTACACCGGTTGCTCCCGTTACTCCGGCGGCTCCGGTTGTTCCGGTCACTCCGATATCTCCGGTTACCCCGGTTGCTCCCGTTATCCCAGTGGCTCCGGTTACCCCAGTAGCTCCCGTTATTCCGGTCGCTCCAGTATCCCCGGTTACTCCAGTTACTCCGGTTGCTCCCGTTACTCCAGTATCTCCGGTTACCCCAGTTGCCCCCGTTACTCCGGTTGAGCCTGTTACTCCCGTGGCTCCCGTTATCCCGGTTTCTCCAGTGGCTCCAGTATCTCCGGTTATTCCGGTTGTTCCCGTTACCCCAGTTGCACCTGTTACTCCGGTCGCTCCGGTTACTCCAGTTGCACCGGTGAGCCCGGTTGCTCCCGTTATCCCAGTTGCGCCGGTTACTCCGGTCGAGCCTGTTACTCCTGTGGCTCCCGTTACTCCGGTGGCGCCGGTTGCTCCGGTCGAGCCTGTTGCTCCCGTTGCTCCCGTTACTCCCGTGGCGCCGGTGGCTCCAGTCGCGCCGGGATCTCCAGTGACGCCGGTTACCCCAGTCGCTCCGGTATTCCCAGTCGAGCCCGTAGCTCCAGTGAATCCCGTTGCTCCAGTGAATCCCGTTGCTCCAGTCAGCCCTGTTGCTCCGGTCAGCCCCGTTGCTCCGGTGCACCCCGTTGCTCCGGTAAACCCCGTTGCTCCGGTGAATCCTCTTACATGAAAATGATTTGGATGACAGCATGGACACCATCTTTCATGGCAGCAAGAGTTTTCGCAACAGAATCCTTCACAGCAATGTGCCCGATTTTGATAACTGCGCCTTTGATTTCTTCTTTTATGTTGAAAATGACAGCAACAATCATTGCAATTCCGGCAGTCGTAATCCCAAGAGTCGTATCTGTTATACCAAGTATCTCCTTTTCTCATTACACCACCTCTATTTTCATAATATTTCCACGAAGAAAAAAGGTGTGGCAAAATCCCACTTCTATTGGGCAAATTTTTAAATGTTCTTTAAGGCTGCATCATGCAGCATTTACAGAAAAAAGACCTAACTGTGCATAAGTCAGGTCTTTCATCTTTAAAATATCAGTCTGCTGTTGTCATTAGGTTGTCGGGAAACGAATGCTGTTAAAATCGATATTGAGAGCAGTTGCTGCCGTTAAATTATTAGCAGTTGTGAAAATAATCCTCAGCTGGTACGTGTTTGTTCCTGCGGTCGGTGCTGTATCCACTGTTGTATCAGCAATCGAGAAACTATCCGTAGCTGCGGTAGTATTAGTTCGCGACAGAGTTCTTGTATGAATTTGTACTGTTCCCCTATATAATCTCACCTCAAAAACAAAGTTTGAATTGGCTGCAGATGTTAACGCGACACTGAGGGCATAATCAAGCTTTACATTCTGCAAAGCATTAACTGGGATTGCCAGCGTAGCAACGGCAACTTCTGTATTTAACGGCGGATAAACAGTGAGCGGCCCGTTGGTTCTTGTGAAGAGCAAGGCCGGTGTACTACCTGTGGCGCCGGTTGGGCCTGTTGAGCCGGTTACTCCGGTTGACCCAGTTACTCCCGTTGCCCCAGTTACTCCGGTTGCACCCGTTGCCCCTGTTACTCCTGTTGATCCTGTTACTCCCGTTGCCCCAGTTACTCCGGTTGCACCCGTTGCCCCAGTTACTCCTGTTGATCCTGTTACTCCCGTTGCCCCAGTTACTCCTGTTGATCCTGTTACTCCCGTTGCTCCGGTTACTCCCGTTGCTCCGGTTACTCCCGTTACTCCCGTTGCTCCGGTTACTCCCGTTAC
>NZ_JAWRXC010000559.1:0-247 GCF_046535225.1 Bacillus sp. SIMBA_031 | reverse complement strand
CCGCCCGCACCACGTGCAATGTCCGTGCGGGCAAATGACCAGGCGTTCTGCTGGCCAGCAACATGAAAGTTGATGCGCGGCGCGCTCGTTGTACTCACGCCTTCATAGGCGTCGATCGCCGCGAGATGCCGGCCGCCCTGACGCGTCCAGCGCAGACCCATATAGGCCGAGGTCGAGGCCGGCGCGTCTATCTGTAGTGCCTGTGTGCGCGTCGTGTTCCATGCCGCGTAGGCGCCGCCGATGCCGG
>NZ_JAWRXC010000558.1:0-247 GCF_046535225.1 Bacillus sp. SIMBA_031 | reverse complement strand
CTGCACGGTCGGCGGCACGACATTCGGATATTGTGCCACCGGCAGCTGGAACAGCGCAACGGCGCCGATGAGAACGAAAACCAGCGCCAGGACATTGGCGAGAACCGGCCGCTCGATGAAGAAGCGCGAGATCATGCCATCCTCCTCCGCTGAGCTGACGATGCCGGGCGCGGGCTCATTGCGCGACAGCCTGGGGTGCGGTAGCGGCTGACGCCTCTGCCGCTGGAACGTCCATCGTCACCTTTTC
>NZ_JAWRXC010000557.1:0-247 GCF_046535225.1 Bacillus sp. SIMBA_031 | reverse complement strand
CTTCGATATCCCCGACAGCACCGGCAAGACGGTGTTCGAGGTGGCCATGAACAAGGTCTACGCCGGCATCATCGACCCGCGCGAGGCCGAGAGGATCACGTCGCTCGACGCCTACGAGGCGAAGCGCCAGCGTGAGCTGCAACGGAGAAATTGACCATGCTCAAATTCATGAGCCGCCTCGGCGAGCTGGTGCAGGCGCGCATCGTGCGGCCGGGCCTGAAATCCGGTGACCGCGTGTTTGCCGACC
>NZ_JAWRXC010000556.1:0-247 GCF_046535225.1 Bacillus sp. SIMBA_031 | reverse complement strand
AAAAAAATTAAAAATAAGCTAATTTTCTGTCCCGAATATTCATTTTGAAGGTTTTTTAAGACTTTTTTGGCCAAAAATACAGCTAATCGTAATTATTGGGTTATTCATCGCATAAGAATAATGACGTGCAAATTTAATAAAAAGCAATACAAAGGAGGGGAAGCCGATTACAAAAAATCATTTTTATTAACACCTGTGTTTTTTCTTCCTTAAAGCATAAACACCCAGGCCTTTTTTTGTATTTTCC
>NZ_JAWRXC010000555.1:0-247 GCF_046535225.1 Bacillus sp. SIMBA_031 | reverse complement strand
CAAATAGCCCACGCCGCAATAGTGAACATCCTTATACGCGGCGCACTGCGCTGATCCGCGAAACAGCCGCGCTCCACTTGACCGACCCAGTCGCCCCTCCCGTGGGAATGGCGATGGTCTTGCTGCGCACGGACGGCCGATTGGCGTCGATCGCCGAAGCAATTGAGCCGGAGCAAGCCGACCTCTTCGCCGAGGAGTTGGAGACGCTAGCGAAACGCTTACGGGCTCAGGGGCGACCACCCGCACC
>NZ_JAWRXC010000554.1:0-247 GCF_046535225.1 Bacillus sp. SIMBA_031 | reverse complement strand
CTTTATCAGGTCCTGTTCTGCGCTGTAATCGAAGCGGACGGATCAAGCTTTTTCAGATCCACAACGTCCTTCAACGGCTCATGGGCCTTCCACCGCCTCAGGTTCAGGGCAAAACAGTCCACCACTTTTCCCCTCCAACCGATCAGGTCACCGGAGGCATGCGGAGACACCAAGATGTCCCGTCGGCCCCACAGGGGGTTAGCGGCGTCCAACGGCTCATGCTCAAAGACGTCCAAGGCCGCCCCAC
>NZ_JAWRXC010000553.1:0-247 GCF_046535225.1 Bacillus sp. SIMBA_031 | reverse complement strand
CCGGCGCAAAGGTCCAGTTCGAGCATGGCGCTCCAGGCACGCGAAATCTGCGTGCTGGCGCGCTCCTGCATTGCAGCGGACGGATCATAAGCGGTTACCTCGAAGCCGCGGGCGAGATAGGCTGCAGCCCATCCTGCGCCGATTACGCCGGCGCCGATGACGGCCACACGCTGGATGCTTTTCGTTCCTCGATACTGCATTTCTCGCTCCAGTGTCAGATGACATCCTCGGCCCGCAGGCGATCAAC
>NZ_JAWRXC010000552.1:0-247 GCF_046535225.1 Bacillus sp. SIMBA_031 | reverse complement strand
GGAACGGACTACCGTAGTCTCATAGCCCCTCCTTAGAGACCCTCTCCTGTCCACGAGAAAGAGCCCACAATAGAGGTTCGACTAGGGCGAGTGGACCTCGGACCAGAGTTGTTCAAAACCAACTGACAGCTGGTTCGCCGTATGAGGCCTATGTGGGCCAGGCCCGGGATCCTCAGCGTTTCTTGTCAACGTCCCTGCGGTTTCCGACGGACACGACGACGATGGTTAGAACGTTGTCGTGGATTCC
>NZ_JAWRXC010000065.1:0-358 GCF_046535225.1 Bacillus sp. SIMBA_031 | reverse complement strand
AGCCGGCCCGTGCAAACGGGCCGGTTTTTCCGTTTGATGAGACAGAAATGCGGAGCGTTGAAGAAATTCCCGCGCTCGTTGTTTCTACAATTAATAGATGAAAAGTGTTTTGTTGGGTTAATGCAGCTTTAATCCGTCGGTGCGTATCTAGAGACAATTGTATTGGATTTGACGCGGCACGGCTTCGTCTTCCCATATTGCTCAAATCGAATACTTGCGACTTTAAATTTTCAGGATACCGAGATGAAACGCCCCCGCATCAAAATGCTATTGTCAGCGATCTTCGCTGTTATCGCCCTCATGTTCGGATTGCTTGCCTGGATGTCGATCAGCGGCATGAGCACGCTGAATGGCCAGA
>NZ_JAWRXC010000551.1:0-247 GCF_046535225.1 Bacillus sp. SIMBA_031 | reverse complement strand
CAAGCTCTTGCGCCTCCAACTCCCGGCCCAAGATGCATCGCGCTTCCATCAGGTAGAAGCACGCCCTCATCCAATAGTCATAGTCCTCGCCAGGCCCGTTCGCGAACTCGTCTTCCAAGGACTCCACCACGGACGCATAATCGCCAATGAAGGTCCTGTACTCGTAGCGACTCAGCTGTAGCCGGTGACGGGCCTTGGCGATGTTTGTCGCTGGATGGCCCTCCGACCGGTTCTCCAGGACAGCGAC
>NZ_JAWRXC010000550.1:0-247 GCF_046535225.1 Bacillus sp. SIMBA_031 | reverse complement strand
ATGATTGCCTGAAGGAACTGGCCGCGGGCGAAACGGACTTTGCCCTCACTGCACCCCTTGCCCCCGAAGGTAAGGGCATCCGCTCGCTGCCGCTTTACCGTGAGCCGTTGCGGGTAGTCCTTCACTACCGCCATCCTTTGGCGGAGCGGTCCAGCATCCACCTTTCTGAGCTGCGGCACGAGCCCTACGTAACACTCCCGGTGGGCGTGGGCCTGCGGTCATTGGGTGAAGCGCTTTTACGGGAGGC
>NZ_JAWRXC010000549.1:0-247 GCF_046535225.1 Bacillus sp. SIMBA_031 | reverse complement strand
GTCGAGTTCAGTCCATGCGAGGTCGGTCACGAGGCGTGATCCAGTGTCTGGAATTCGGGTCTGCGGCGGCTCATGATTTGGCCTGGACCGCAACAAAGCGCGTCAGAAACGACAGGCTTTCAGTGTGTAGCTCTAGCGCCTGGATGCGGCCGCAGTGCAACAGTTCGAAGACAGCTGCGCGGATGAGCGCGGGGTCGCCAGTTGAGAACTCACGCTCTATCGTCATCAGCGATTGAGGTGACACGAC
>NZ_JAWRXC010000548.1:0-247 GCF_046535225.1 Bacillus sp. SIMBA_031 | reverse complement strand
AATATAACGAGCGGAGAAACTACCAACTAACGCGCCTATACCTGCCAAAGAGTAAGCAAACCCAATTTCGTTTTCGGAGGCGAGAAGATCTTCTTTCAACAGATATATGAAGTTCGAATAGAACATACTAATTGCGATATTTACGAATACAAACATAATACATAAATTTCGAACTTCTTTAATACTGAAGGCTAGATTAAAGCCTTCAACTATCTGAGCCCAAACCTTTTTAAAGCTAGTGTGTTCT
>NZ_JAWRXC010000547.1:0-247 GCF_046535225.1 Bacillus sp. SIMBA_031 | reverse complement strand
CCCTATTCAGGCCGCTGGCACATCGCTCGACGGCGGACAAGGCCACCTTGGATTACCGGATCGGCAGGTTGTAGAGGCACCGCCGAACGGTGGTCGAAGCTGCCGTCGTCGTTTTCCTTGCCAAATGCGTTGCCGGCGTAAGGCGGGCAGGATTGTGGTCGGCATGGGGCGACAAGACGACACACTTTATTGCCACCGAGGGCGGCCTGGCGCCGGTACGGCTGGTCCGGCCGTGGCCCAGCTAGTC
>NZ_JAWRXC010000546.1:0-248 GCF_046535225.1 Bacillus sp. SIMBA_031 | reverse complement strand
GGATGAATATACCCCGGATATATTGGAAAAGCTCGAAATGATCCGATCGATTGCAGCCGAGAAATGCAGATTCGCTCCGAGACATGAGGCTGCTGCAAAATCACCGGCCGTACCAAAACTAACATTAATCTCATCTCCAGCGGATTATATCGATACAAAAGGAATAAAGAGACACGCAGAAGAGATGGATCTTGTCATTCGTATGATGTCCATGCAAAAACCGCATCAAGCTTTAGCCATTACAGGGG
>NZ_JAWRXC010000545.1:0-248 GCF_046535225.1 Bacillus sp. SIMBA_031 | reverse complement strand
AAGACCGTTACCAGCGGCGGAACGTGCGTTCCCTGCGCTGCCATCTGTCGCCGGACCTTCCGACGGGAAGCCAGGATGAGGACCGTTCCCAAGCCCAGCAAAACAAATTGAACGCTGAGGGCTACCCGGAAGGGTGCCAGGCCGTACAGGTTACCGCCGGAGAATCCGCTGGCATTGAGTACATCGAGAACAAGACCTATGAGATATATGGCCACCAGCGCTGCAATAAAGCCGCCGACGTTGACGAT
>NZ_JAWRXC010000544.1:0-248 GCF_046535225.1 Bacillus sp. SIMBA_031 | reverse complement strand
CATTGCCTTCCCACGCCACCGAGCCCACCGCACCTGTCCACAGAAGTGTGTAACTTTATCCACAGCCGTGGATAACTTCTGTGGACATCCTTGGATTCGAAGCCGGAAACGGTGCGGTTAGGCCTATTCGACGTCCTCCGCGCCTTGGTTGGATTATGCCCACTGTGCATCAGGCTGTGGATATTGAACTAAGCTTCACTCGATGTTCAGGCCGGAGGCGATGTGGCGCTGCCGCGACCAGGCAATGC
>NZ_JAWRXC010000543.1:0-248 GCF_046535225.1 Bacillus sp. SIMBA_031 | reverse complement strand
CCCGCGGGCTTGCCACAGGCCGCATCTTCAACCGCGAGGGCCTGCACGTAGCCACGGTCGCCCAAGAGGGCATGGTCAGGATTCCGTAGTTCCCTCCGCAACGCACAATGGCCGGCCCCTTGGAAGAGGCCGGCCATTTTCGTGTCCTCCGGGCTGTAGCTCCGGCGGGCGCCGAAACTTAGTCGCGCGTCAGGCGGCGGTGCGTCACACGGTGCGGCTTCGCGGCGTCCGGGCCGAGCCGCTCCACC
>NZ_JAWRXC010000542.1:0-248 GCF_046535225.1 Bacillus sp. SIMBA_031 | reverse complement strand
ATTATATGTTCCAGTAATTCCCTACCTGCAAACATCCCAAATGACCAAAGAATATTTTGGAAGTAAAGTAACTGAAGCTACAAAAAAAACAGCATATACGGATAACTCTAAAAACTGGCACCCACATCCTATCGAAGAATCTGTTACCACTTATGCTGGAATGTATGTTAAAAAATATTTGTATGCACCTGATTTAATTAAAAAAGATTGTCGAGGATTTAGAGGCTGTTCAAACGAAAATTCTGCAG
>NZ_JAWRXC010000541.1:0-248 GCF_046535225.1 Bacillus sp. SIMBA_031 | reverse complement strand
GGATGACGCGAAAAGGGAAATGGAAGCGGTCATTTGCTGTGTATAAAGATATGTTCGATGCTCTCGGACATTTAAGTGAGACGCTGCGGATGAATGAACAACGGCAAAAGGACATGGAACGTACGCGGGAAGAATGGATATCTGGGCTCTCGCACGATTTGAAGACGCCGCTTAGTTCCATTTTTGGATATGCCGCGATTTTGGAGACGGAGGCATACGAATGGGCCGAGGGTGAGATAGGGCAATAC
>NZ_JAWRXC010000540.1:0-248 GCF_046535225.1 Bacillus sp. SIMBA_031 | reverse complement strand
AAGATGAGAGACGCAAAGAGCTCGGGCTATACCTGAGGGCCCGCCGAAGCCAGGCACTCCGTTCCGATTACGGCTTGCCGCCAGTGGGCCGTTCCCGCGAGCGCGGCCTCCGCCGGGAAGAGGTGGCTTTCCTCTCCGGCGTGAGCGTCACCTGGTACACGTGGTTGGAGCAAGGCCGGGACATCAGCCCTTCGCGTCAAGTCCTCGAGTCCATAGCGCGTGCCCTGCACCTCTCGGATACGGGGCTG
>NZ_JAWRXC010000539.1:0-248 GCF_046535225.1 Bacillus sp. SIMBA_031 | reverse complement strand
ATAACACATCGGTCCTGGCCTATGTGCCGATCGCGACGAATGCCGTCTACTCCGCCTCCAAGGCAGCGCTGCACTCGTACGCGCTGTCACAGCGTTTCATGCTGCGTGACACGAACGTGTCTGTTCAGGAGATCGCGCCACCATGGGTCGATACGGATCTGGTGAAGAAGAGCGGCGACCCGCGCGCAATGCCGCTCGATGCGTTTATCGCGGAGACCATGAAAGGACTTGCCACTGAAGAACCCGAG
>NZ_JAWRXC010000538.1:0-248 GCF_046535225.1 Bacillus sp. SIMBA_031 | reverse complement strand
CCGGACCACCCTGCCGCAATGTGGTGGGCGATGGGCTTCATGCCCCTGCCGGCTGGCCTTGCTATCTCGATCCACTAAGGGAGGCGTGCCATGACCAATACCGTCGCGAAGCCGACCATCGTGGTGCATCTGGATGGTGGCCTGGTTTCGTATGTAGAGAGTGACGTCCACGTCAACGTGATCATCGCCAATCATGACCTTGATGGCGTAGACGAAAGCGAAGTCAAGACCTTGCCGGATGGCAGCAG
>NZ_JAWRXC010000537.1:0-248 GCF_046535225.1 Bacillus sp. SIMBA_031 | reverse complement strand
CATGAGGTCATCCTGGTATTCCTTTTCTTTCCGGTAATCCTCATCTGGGGCCTGGTGGCGGTCATCAGCCAGGCCAAGTTCGGTTTCGGGGGAGCGCGTCATTATGATCCTTTCAGCAGAGGGGAAGTCTTCTTCCCCAGGTCTTAGTGGGAAAGCGGTTCGACTATTGCGAGATGAATCCGCCGTCGATAACGAGCTCGCTACCGGTGATGAACTTTGCCTCGTCCGAGGCAAGGTAGAGCATGCCG
>NZ_JAWRXC010000536.1:0-248 GCF_046535225.1 Bacillus sp. SIMBA_031 | reverse complement strand
AGGAGATGCAGTTGCCGGCGTGGTAGCGCGATTTGGACCGCGCTTGCTTGCTGCTGCAGCTGGCGACGCCGTGCGCTTAGCGCGGGTCGCGGTGGTGCTGGCGACTTCAGGCACTGCAGGAGCCTCGGCGCGCTTGGGACGACCGCCGCGGTTTTTCCTCGCGGGCTCCGCGATCGTTGGAACGGCTTTCGCGTCCACCTTTTTAACGCGCGGTGCGCGCTTCTTTTTTGCCCGGGCTTCCGGTGAGA
>NZ_JAWRXC010000535.1:0-248 GCF_046535225.1 Bacillus sp. SIMBA_031 | reverse complement strand
CCTTGCCAGGTGTCCTCGGTCTCCGCGAGAACGCTCTTCACGAACGACGTCATGTCGTTCGGGCTTCCGCTGTTCTGCTGCTCGCTCTGCTCGTGCCCGGATCCGGTCGTGCCCCCGTCCATGACTTGCAGGAGGTCGATGCCGATGGCCTTGAAGACAAGGTAGATCACGACGAGGAAGATGATGGTGCCGATACTGAGGCCGCCACCCCGGCGACCCACGGGCAGGCTGAACCCGCCGCCGCGACC
>NZ_JAWRXC010000534.1:0-248 GCF_046535225.1 Bacillus sp. SIMBA_031 | reverse complement strand
GGTAGCGGCGGAGGGGATCGAACCCCCGACCTCACGGGTATGAACCGTACGCTCTAGCCAGCTGAGCTACACCGCCAAAAAACAATTAAAATCAAGTGGAGCCTAGCGGGATCGAACCGCTGACCTCCTGCGTGCAAAGCAGGCGCTCTCCCAGCTGAGCTAAGGCCCCAAAATGGTCGGGAAGACAGGATTCGAACCTGCGACCCCATGGTCCCAAACCATGTGCTCTACCAAGCTGAGCTACTTCC
>NZ_JAWRXC010000533.1:0-249 GCF_046535225.1 Bacillus sp. SIMBA_031 | reverse complement strand
GGGGCACGTAACCGCCGTGACGATCAGACAGCAGGCGCTGCAGCCAGTGATCGACCGCGCTCGATTTGCCGAAGCGGGATGGTCCGAAAATCGTCGCTCCGTCGATCTGGTCGTCGAGCCACATGCCGATGCGCTCGACCATGTCATGGATGGCGAGGGTGAACAAAGAATAGTCGCGCGTGACAATAGGATGATCCCGCGGCACATGAGCGGCAACCAGGGGCACTGCAGTTGCAGACAGCGTTACCA
>NZ_JAWRXC010000021.1:0-3006 GCF_046535225.1 Bacillus sp. SIMBA_031 | reverse complement strand
GAAACCTTGGCCAGCGTATGGTCAGATGTTCTCGGAGTAGAAAAAATCGGAATTCATGACAACTTCTTTGATTTAGGTGGAGATTCTATCAAAGCTATAAGAATAACATCTAGATTTCTGAAGTTTGGATATAAATTGGAAATCAGAGATCTGTTTAAGTATGGGAATATAAAAGATCTTAGTGAGAAGGTTACTTCAAATGAAAATAAAATAAGTCAAAGAGAAGTGACAGGTGAGGCAACGTTAATTCCTATACAAAGAATGTTTTTTGAAAATAGCTTTACTAATCAACACCATTGGAACCAATCTGTGATGATCTATAACAAAGAAGGTTTCCAAGATGAAGCAATCAAAAATGTACTTACAGAATTAATCAAGCATCATGATGCCTTAAGGATGAATTATAAAAAGGATGGTAAACAAGTCACTCAAATCATTAGAAGTTCAGAAACAAAATTATACGATCTGCAAGTAAAGGATTTCCGTTCAGCTCAAAATGTAGAGAAATTAATTGAAGGATGTTGCCAAGAATTACAAAGCAGTATTGATTTAGAAAAGGGTCCCCTTGTGAAAGTAGGTTTGTTTAAGACGAGTCAAGGAGATCATCTGCTTATCGCCATACACCATTTAGTAGTAGACGGTGTTTCTTGGAGAATTCTTTTTGAGGATCTCGTCGAAGGGTATAGTCAGGCAATGCGAGGAGAAAAAATTATCTTTCAGCATAAGACCCACTCATTTAAAGACTGGGGGAGCTACTTAGAAAATTATGTAAAAAGTGATGTTCTTTATGATGAAATAAGTTATTGGAGCCATTTGGATAAAGTTGGAATTGGAGAATTACCGGCAGATAAAGATACCCAGTCTCGAAACAAATTGAATAATTTCAAAGACATTTGTATTACTTTTGGCAAAGAAGATACAGAGGATTTATTGAAAAATACCAATCGTGCATATCACACTGAAATTAACGATTTATTGTTAACAGCTCTAGGGCTTGCGTTTAATGAATGGACTGCAAATGATCAATTGCTTGTGACTTTGGAGGGACACGGAAGAGAAATACTTCAAGGAGATATCGATATCTCTCGAACGGTCGGATGGTTTACAACCCATTACCCTGTTTTGTTAGATATACATCAATCTCATCTAAACAAGTCAATTAAGAAAGTAAAAGAAATACTAAGGAAGATTCCAAACAAAGGTATAGGTTTTGGCATCCTTAAGTATATGCAGAATGAAGTAAGTTGGCAGGGAATAAAACCGCAAATAAAGTTCAACTACTTAGGTCAGTTTGATGAGAGTATTGATAATGAAGTGTTTGAAATCTCTAAACTATCACCAGGTGACTCAATTAGTTTAGAGAGTGAAAGATTATTTGAAATAGATATTAGTGGAATCATATCGAACCATAAACTGAGTATTACTTTTGCTTACAATAATGAAAAGTATCATGAGCAAACAATGAAGAATATAGCTGAAGCCTACAAGAATCATTTATTGTCGATTATCGATCACTGTAAGAATCTAGAGAAGACCGAAACAACTCCATCGGATTATACAGAAAGTGACATGACACTCGAAGAGTTAGAGGAAATAAAGAAAAAATACGAAGTGCAGAAGCAAAATAAAATTAAAGACATATACCCTCTCACTCCAATGCAAAATGGTATGCTCTTCCATTCATTATTGGATAAGGGATCGGCTACGTACTTTGAACAAAAATCATTCACAACAAAGGGCGAAATGGATATTGAGCTGCTGAAGAAAAGTTTCTTAAAGATAATTGAACGTTACGATATTTTACGGGCGGTTATCGTATATGAAAATATAAAACCAGCCAAACAAGTAATTCTTGAAGAATATAAAGAAAACATACACTTTCAAGATATTAGCCATTTAAATGAAGAGGAAAAGTCTCGGTTTATTGAAGATTTCCAATTCAAAGATCGAACAAAAGGGTTTAATTTAAGTGAAAATTTCTTAATAAGATTATCAGTAATAAAGATGAGTAAGCAAGAACATAAAGTGATTTGGAGTTCCCATCACATACTAATGGATGGCTGGTGCAGCAGCATTATTATAAACGATCTTTTTGCTATATATTCTACGTTAAGAAATCAGCAAGAAATTAACTTGAAAAAGCCGGCGTCTTACGGAGAGTATATGAAGTGGCTCAAGAAGCAGCCTGAGAATAAAGCACAACAGTATTGGGAGCAATATATTGAAGGCTACTCAAATCACGCTCAGCTTCCGGTGAATACAAGGAATCAATATGAAGTATTTAAAAAGGAAAGTCTTGATTTTACCATTGATAAGCAAATGACAGCAGCCTTAGTAAATATTAGTAAGCAGGAAAAAGTAACTTTTAACACTGTCATCCAGACTTTATGGGGGATTTTAATTCAAAAATACACTGGTATGGACGATATCGTTTTTGGTTCGGTTGTATCCGGACGGAATGCCGAGGTAGAAGCCATTGAAGAGATGGTGGGATTATTTATTAATACAATCCCTGTAAGAATTCAAACCAATAGAGATAGTCGTTTTGTAGATCTCCTTAAAGATGTACAAAGAGCATCATTAGAATCTTCCAAATTTGATTATTATCCTTTAGCAGAAATTCAATCATTGTCAGAAGTAAAACATAAATTAGTTAATCATATTATGATATTCCAGAATTACCACGTTGAAGAAAGTTTTGATTATTCGTTTAGAGACTTAGGTTTTAGCATTCATGATTTACAAGTACACGAACAGACTAATTATGATTTTGATGTAATGGTTATACCTCATGATGAATTAAATATTATATTCTCTTACAATGAAAGTCTTTATAGCACAAAATCTGTTATTCAACTGAAACAACATTTTATTAAAATAATGAAGTCTATTATCAAAAACCATGAAATAAAAATATCAGATTTAGGTTTCATGACAGAGCCTGAAAAGGTGTACTTTTTAGAAACCTTAAACAATACAGCGAGAGAGTATCCTAAAGAGAAAACC
>NZ_JAWRXC010000532.1:0-249 GCF_046535225.1 Bacillus sp. SIMBA_031 | reverse complement strand
GCCGCCCCTGACGCCTGTCGGAGTGCGTCTTCCAGCGGCGCTAGTCGCACAAGCTTCACTCGCCGTGGAACGATACGCTCACACCACGTCAGACAATGCGTGACCAGCACCGGCCTACGACAGAATGGCCCCGGTGGGTGACGCACTTCACAGACCGCACCTTGCATCAACAGTGATTGGAAATTCACTCTCCAGCTATCAATCCGGCTTTCGGTCGCACAATCGAGCGCAGCGCCGCGCAGACTGACC
>NZ_JAWRXC010000531.1:0-249 GCF_046535225.1 Bacillus sp. SIMBA_031 | reverse complement strand
AGCGCCACGAGCCACTGCGGCACATCGTTGAGGGGCGCCCAAAAGTGGCCCCAGAACTTCACATACAGGGCGACGGCGGTGACGTCCACAATGGAGGTCATGGCCCAGTTCAGGAAGTACAGCCAACCGGCCGTGTACGCCATCTTCTCGCCGTAAAACTCACGGGCGTACGAAACGAAAGAGCCCGACGTCGGACGGTACAGCACCAGCTCGCCCAAGGCCCTCAGGATCAGGAAAGCGAAAAACCCG
>NZ_JAWRXC010000530.1:0-249 GCF_046535225.1 Bacillus sp. SIMBA_031 | reverse complement strand
CGTCGTGAGAGCCCAGCCGGTCCACAATCGGGCGGTATCGCTTGTACACGGACTCCCAATCCTGGCCGGCCATGTCGGCAGTCCAGAAGAAGTCACGCTGCAGGCGCCACGCCTCATCGAACGCCTGTCCCCATGCAGCCACGGGATCCAGGATGACGCGGACCCTGTTTAGTTCCACCTTCACAAGGTCTCCGGAATCCTCATCGACCTTGGCATCAGCAGGCACGGAAGTGACCTGCTGATCAAGGA
>NZ_JAWRXC010000529.1:0-249 GCF_046535225.1 Bacillus sp. SIMBA_031 | reverse complement strand
CGTGAGCACTTCTGCGGAGCTTGCCACGGAAGTCTTGAAGCTGAAGTGGCTCACGATCGCTCAGTACCGCTTCATTCCTGCATGGCCGATGACCGCAGCCTCTGCGCGTCCCGCCCCGGCGGTCTTCCGAATAGCCGGCTGTACTCACGACTGAATTGCGAAGCACTGTCATAGCCCACGCTAAGCCCCACGCTGGCGACGTCCTTCGACGTGGTCAGCAGTTGTGAGCGGGCTTCCTGAAGCCTGATC
>NZ_JAWRXC010000528.1:0-249 GCF_046535225.1 Bacillus sp. SIMBA_031 | reverse complement strand
AAAAATTAGTTTCCTAACCAAAAGGTATAAAAAGTTACAGTTCAAGACTTCTTCCAAACAAACTTATTAACATAATCGGTATAACTAATAATTGTTCTTAAAACCTTATCTGATACATTAGGTGCTATATAATTATTAACTTTATTGATTAATCTAACCTTACCCCTAGGTTGATTTTCCAAAATATCTATTGCCTGTACTATGCGTTCCACATTCATGCCTGTAAACATGACAGCCCCCTCTTCGAAG
>NZ_JAWRXC010000527.1:0-249 GCF_046535225.1 Bacillus sp. SIMBA_031 | reverse complement strand
CTACCGGCCACATCGACTACGGCACCCCTGTAGTCGGCAAGGCCCCAGCCCACGGCCAGACCATCGGCATCATGTACATCCCACGGTTCGGCGCCGACTACACTCGCCCGATCATCGAAGGAACCAGCGCCGACGTGCTGGACACCTTGGGCCTAGGGCACTACGGAAGCACCAGCATGCCAGGTGCCATTGGCAACTTTGCGGTGGCCGGACACCGGCAAACCCACGGCGCAGTCCTGGACAACATCC
>NZ_JAWRXC010000526.1:0-249 GCF_046535225.1 Bacillus sp. SIMBA_031 | reverse complement strand
AAGCATAATATGGTGAATCCGTATGAAATGTTTTATTTAGGAGTTATAGAATATGAAACAGGTAACTACACAAAGGCTATAGAGTATTTTGATGTATCATTGAAGCATTATAAGGATTTTGCTGATGCCCAGTATTATAAATCTTTATCATTAGCTAAACTGAATAAAGGAATAGAAGCAAAGGCATTATTTCTGGAATCAAAGGAAAATTTTGAAAAAGGAACTTCATTCAATGAAGGGAATTCTTTG
>NZ_JAWRXC010000525.1:0-249 GCF_046535225.1 Bacillus sp. SIMBA_031 | reverse complement strand
ATGATGTGTGGATAGGTTACAACGCCACCATTATGCCAGGAGTAAAAGTCGGTGATGGTGCCATTATAGCAAGTAAATCTGTGGTAACGTCTGATGTGCCCGCCTATGGCATTGTTGGCGGTAACCCTGCAAAATTGATAAAAAAGCGTTTTGATGATGCGACAATTAATAAACTTCTAGCGATTGCATGGTGGGACTGGAGCAGTGAAAAAATCACCGCTCATTTAGATGCCATTACACACTCTGATA
>NZ_JAWRXC010000524.1:0-249 GCF_046535225.1 Bacillus sp. SIMBA_031 | reverse complement strand
CGTCATGAGTGCGGTAGCCGGAGCCGGCTATAACAATTGCCTAGGGACTACATGAAGGAGACCTGACCACGATGTTCACGAAAAAGGGTGACGCGGCCGTCCTCGCCAAACTCGGTGAAGCCCCGGCGCAGTACCGCGAGATAGGCGAACGCCTCCATAGCATCATCCGGGAGGCCGCGCCCTCGTTAGAGCCGATCGTCCGCTGGGGGCTACCTTTCTACGTGAAGGACGGAAAGGACGTCTGCTACA
>NZ_JAWRXC010000523.1:0-249 GCF_046535225.1 Bacillus sp. SIMBA_031 | reverse complement strand
GGGCGTTGAAGCTCGGTCAAACAGTTCGTGAGGTAGCCCGTGTAATGCATGGGCCACGTGGACTGGGCAAACTGGTCCGCAACCCAGTCGTGCCCAGCTACTTCCAGCACTTCCAGGCCTGGGACCAGTGCGTCCACATGCCGTTGAGCTGCGGCGACATCATCCACGTCCACGGCCGCGGCGTCGGGACCGAACCCCACCAAGGTGGTGGATTCGTCGTCGATGTACTCGACCTGGAGGAAGTTCAAG
>NZ_JAWRXC010000522.1:0-250 GCF_046535225.1 Bacillus sp. SIMBA_031 | reverse complement strand
GCTTGAAACCAACTCGCGGATTTCACGATCGTCATCAACGATCAGGATGTGGTCGATATGGTCCATGTTCGAACTTCCGGGTCCTTCTATCGGTCAGGCGAATGGCAGACTCGCCGCTTTCTCTTTTGAACCTGAATCGGCAGCCGCGAAACAGACAATTCTGTTCACGGCTGTCAGGACAGGTTTTAGAAATGAACGACGTCCAGAATGGCCTGGGCACAGGCCTGTGGTGCTTCTTGCGGCAGATTGT
>NZ_JAWRXC010000521.1:0-250 GCF_046535225.1 Bacillus sp. SIMBA_031 | reverse complement strand
CCGGAGCGGCTCTTCGTGCTGCCGGTGCCCGCGCTGATCGGCGCCGCCACGCTGCTGTTTCTGTTTTCGCCACGCATCGCAGCCTGGGCCGAAAGGCGCCGCGGCGGCAACGAGCCATCACAACTCGCAAGCTCCACGGTGCTGGCATTCGCGTCGATCTATGGCGGCTTCTTCGGCGCCGGCCTCGGCGTCATCCTGACGGCAGTGCTGGCGATCGCCGACCCCAACGATATCCGCCGCGTCAAGGCGC
>NZ_JAWRXC010000520.1:0-250 GCF_046535225.1 Bacillus sp. SIMBA_031 | reverse complement strand
CAGAATGAAGCCCCACACGGCGAGAAACGACGGGATCGGCACCTGATAGCTGCTGACCTTGGTGAAGGCCGTCTGCAGCGTCCGGCGAAGTGCGGTGTGGCCCTTGTAGTTGCAGGACGAAAATTCGAGCGCCTGCACGACCAGAATGCCGCCGTCGCGCAGGCAGCCGCGCAGCGAGCGATAGACCTCCTTGGTGTAGAGGTGCTGGGCCGGGCCGTTATCCAGCATGTCCACGACGTCGATGATGATG
>NZ_JAWRXC010000519.1:0-250 GCF_046535225.1 Bacillus sp. SIMBA_031 | reverse complement strand
GGGCGGCCCGAGTCCATGGGTCTACCCGATCCTGGCACTCATCCCCATGGCAGTGGCCGCCGTCGCCGGACCCGGCCCGTTCTTCTTTCTTTGGGTCCTGCTGACCACGCTCCTCAACGGCTGGGCGCTGCTCGCCCTCACCGATCGCGGTCGCAGGCAACAAGCCATTCCCGCCGGATGGTGGTGGCTGCTGTTCCTGACCCTGATGGGCTGGCTGGGTTTTGCCCGCGTCGACGGCCTCACGGCGCCA
>NZ_JAWRXC010000518.1:0-250 GCF_046535225.1 Bacillus sp. SIMBA_031 | reverse complement strand
CTAGGCTTTGATCTTCACATAAAATCTTGAAACAGGCTAGAATACCTTTAATTTTTCCATGAGAATATTCAGATGTGTTATTCTGCATGAGAATAAACTTATGATACAGGACTATTCAATAAGCTGCCGGACATCTAATGCGACATGATGATAATCACTTAAAATCTTTAGAAAACTAGTCTTAGGAGCTTTTATAATGCTACATTTCGAAATGGCTATAACATTACCGGATATGTTTTTTTAATGAAGA
>NZ_JAWRXC010000517.1:0-250 GCF_046535225.1 Bacillus sp. SIMBA_031 | reverse complement strand
CCCGCTCAAGGCGGGCATGGAAGCACCACAACAGGTGGTCGCAATGACGTCGATAGAATGGCGGATCTAGATAATTTGCGATTCTTCAATAATGACAAGACAAAAGTATCTGGACTACCTGCGGGCGTTCCCGGCCATCTGCGTAATTGGCATCCATACGCATGGGCCATTTTTTCAAAAGCCTGCCATCTGGAGCCCAACCGGTATCGTGGGCGGCATCATGGACACGATGGTTCGGGTTGGATTGCCG
>NZ_JAWRXC010000516.1:0-250 GCF_046535225.1 Bacillus sp. SIMBA_031 | reverse complement strand
GAAGTAATCATAGCGGACAATTGACCTTGATTAGAACTACTATACAATGTGCCATCCATCGCTTTCACTTCTGCATATTGTACACCAGAATATCTTTTTGTATTAAGCCCTGTAGGTATAGGAATTCTGATATTGAAAGGACCAATTTTGAAATTATCCTTTCTATAATTCACTTCGTCTCTAACTAAGTCATACACTCCGTCTGGAATTGTATTTCTTGGCCTACCTTTATACATACCGGCAATTCTTA
>NZ_JAWRXC010000515.1:0-250 GCF_046535225.1 Bacillus sp. SIMBA_031 | reverse complement strand
CGAGATGAACGCATGGTTGAGTGAAAATACCAAGTAATCAATCATGAAGCGAGGCGCCAGTTCTAAAACTGGCGCCTTAGCCGCATAGATTTCGCGCTTAGCGATACTTCCGCAATCAAGATGCTATTATTGCGTTTTATTTAGAACGACTTAGTAATGTTTTGATTACGAAATTCTAATTTATGTAAAATACAAATCGCCTCATCAACTTAGGGAAATCGATGAGACATCTTCTTTCGAAAGCGCGCAG
>NZ_JAWRXC010000514.1:0-250 GCF_046535225.1 Bacillus sp. SIMBA_031 | reverse complement strand
CGAAGATCCAACTCGCGGAAATGATCGCTTCGATCCGCCGCGCAGTGCCGGACGTGCCGGAAGACGTGCTGAACAAGCTGCCGCTCGAAAAGCTCGGCGTGCTGAGCGCGTTTATCCGCGGCATGTTCGACCCCGATGCGACTGACGTCGAAGGCGCCGGGCCTGCCGGCGACGCCGAAGGCGACGCAAAAAAGTAAGCGCAGCTGGGGAAGGCAAGCCCGATGAACTCGACTTCGGGCTCGTCTTCACC
>NZ_JAWRXC010000513.1:0-250 GCF_046535225.1 Bacillus sp. SIMBA_031 | reverse complement strand
CCATCCCTCCATTTTCATCATACCATCTGTTTTCAATCCGAATAATAGCTGTCTTACATTCCACAGGGGTATTTTTACAATTTGTAAAAATAAGGAACACAAAAAAGATTAACGCTAAAAATTTATTTCTTTTTTTCATCTTTAGGTTTTATAATGTTAGTAACCTCACCAAGTAATTTAGTGTCTCCTGAAAATTTCGATCCAGAAGCAGTCATATCTTCCAGACCAACACCTAAACCATAACTGTACC
>NZ_JAWRXC010000512.1:0-250 GCF_046535225.1 Bacillus sp. SIMBA_031 | reverse complement strand
AGCCGTGACATCCGCGATCCGGTGTCCTCCAAGGCGAGGACAATGCCGCCACTGAGCTGTCCCACGGCTTTACGGAGTTCTTCCTCCGTGATGCCCTCCTTGGCGAGCTTCTCCAGCTCAATGCCCAGGAGCTCAAGAACCTGGCGGACCTTGGATGGCGTGCAGCCAGCGTACATTCCGAAGTAGCCGGCATCAGCGTAGGCGGCAGTGAAGGAATACGTGGAGTACACCAGGCCACGCTTTTCACGTA
>NZ_JAWRXC010000511.1:0-250 GCF_046535225.1 Bacillus sp. SIMBA_031 | reverse complement strand
CATCATTAGAAAGGAAAAAGGCTATACGCAGAAGCAAGTAGCTGATTATATATCAACTGATGTATCCAACTACAGCAGAAAAGAAAGCGGTGATGTAAGGATTATACCTGATGAATGGGAAAGAATTGCCCATTTTTTAGAAGTTCCATTGGACGAGATTTACGAAGACGAGGACGCTAAAGTAATTGTCAATAATGACCATCCAGTATTTAATTATACTTCTACCTCTGCAGGATTAATTAATAATCAG
>NZ_JAWRXC010000510.1:0-250 GCF_046535225.1 Bacillus sp. SIMBA_031 | reverse complement strand
CGACAGGAGCGCAGAGCATGGGATATGTCTGTCAAAAGCGTGACGCTTGGGCGAAAATCGTCGCGAACCTTGACAGACAGAACGACGTGGACTGTTTTACGTCGGTAGGTCCGGTAGTAGACAAGGACCTTGGTGGGACCGACCGATTCAACACGGGTGGATCAGTCACGTACGATGTAGTGCGAGTGGTAAAGATTGTTGACCGACCGTCTCAGGGAACACTGTTAGTTTCGTGGAGCGACGCTCGAAG
>NZ_JAWRXC010000509.1:0-250 GCF_046535225.1 Bacillus sp. SIMBA_031 | reverse complement strand
CACATAATATTTAACTTAAAAAAAATTAAGTGTAATGGAAATTAAGAATATCGTTGTATCATTGTATCATTGTATCATTGTATCATTTAACTATAATGAAATTCTGCTATCTCCTATTTGTAACTTTTTCTTTACATTTTTCATCTCAAACATTTAGTGAAATTGAAAAGAAAATTAAAGACGCTCCACATCTGATTTCAGAAGGTAAGAAAGATGAGTTTATTCATGTTATGAATGAAGTCATTCTAAG
>NZ_JAWRXC010000020.1:0-3047 GCF_046535225.1 Bacillus sp. SIMBA_031 | reverse complement strand
TTCTCTCAAAACTAGATAACAGTAAGCATACATTCAAATTGGTTAAGTCCTCGATCGATTAGTATCTGTCAGCTCCATGTGTCGCCACACTTCCACCTCAGACCTATCAACCTGATCATCTTTCAGGGATCTTACTTCCTTGCGGAATGGGAAATCTCATCTTGAGGGGGGCTTCATGCTTAGATGCTTTCAGCACTTATCCCGTCCGCACATAGCTACCCAGCGATGCCCTTGGCAGAACAACTGGTACACCAGCGGTGCGTCCATCCCGGTCCTCTCGTACTAAGGACAGCTCCTCTCAAATTTCCTGCGCCCGCGACGGATAGGGACCGAACTGTCTCACGACGTTCTGAACCCAGCTCGCGTACCGCTTTAATGGGCGAACAGCCCAACCCTTGGGACCGACTACAGCCCCAGGATGCGATGAGCCGACATCGAGGTGCCAAACCTCCCCGTCGATGTGGACTCTTGGGGGAGATAAGCCTGTTATCCCCGGGGTAGCTTTTATCCGTTGAGCGATGGCCCTTCCATGCGGAACCACCGGATCACTAAGCCCGACTTTCGTCCCTGCTCGACTTGTAGGTCTCGCAGTCAAGCTCCCTTGTGCCTTTACACTCTGCGAATGATTTCCAACCATTCTGAGGGAACCTTTGGGCGCCTCCGTTACCTTTTAGGAGGCGACCGCCCCAGTCAAACTGCCCACCTGACACTGTCTCCCCGCCCGATAAGGGCGGCGGGTTAGAAGGTCAATACAGCCAGGGTAGTATCCCACCGATGCCTCCACCGAAGCTGGCGCTCCGGTTTCCAAGGCTCCTACCTATCCTGTACAAGCTGTACCAACATTCAATATCAGGCTGCAGTAAAGCTCCACGGGGTCTTTCCGTCCTGTCGCGGGTAACCTGCATCTTCACAGGTACTATAATTTCACCGAGTCTCTCGTTGAGACAGTGCCCAGATCGTTGCGCCTTTCGTGCGGGTCGGAACTTACCCGACAAGGAATTTCGCTACCTTAGGACCGTTATAGTTACGGCCGCCGTTTACTGGGGCTTCAATTCGCACCTTCGCTTACGCTAAGCGCTCCTCTTAACCTTCCAGCACCGGGCAGGCGTCAGCCCCTATACTTCGCCTTACGGCTTCGCAGAGACCTGTGTTTTTGCTAAACAGTCGCCTGGGCCTATTCACTGCGGCTCTCTCGGGCTTGCACCCTAACAGAGCACCCCTTCTCCCGAAGTTACGGGGTCATTTTGCCGAGTTCCTTAACGAGAGTTCTCTCGATCACCTTAGGATTCTCTCCTCGCCTACCTGTGTCGGTTTGCGGTACGGGCACCTCTCACCTCGCTAGAGGCTTTTCTTGGCAGTGTGGAATCAGGAACTTCGCTACTATAATTCGCTCGCCATCACAGCTCAGCCTTCACGGGAAACGGATTTGCCTATTTCCCAGCCTAACTGCTTGGACGCGGATATCCAATACCGCGCTTACCCTATCCTCCTGCGTCCCCCCATTGCTCAAATGGTGAGGAGGTGGTACAGGAATATCAACCTGTTATCCATCGCCTACGCCTTTCGGCCTCGGCTTAGGTCCCGACTAACCCTGAGCGGACGAGCCTTCCTCAGGAAACCTTAGGCATTCGGTGGAGGGGATTCTCACCCCTCTTTCGCTACTCATACCGGCATTCTCACTTCTAAGCGCTCCACAAGTCCTTCCGGTCTTGCTTCACAGCCCTTAGAACGCTCTCCTACCACTGTTCGAAGAACAGTCCGCAGCTTCGGTGATACGTTTAGCCCCGGTACATTTTCGGCGCAGAGTCACTCGACCAGTGAGCTATTACGCACTCTTTAAATGGTGGCTGCTTCTAAGCCAACATCCTGGTTGTCTAAGCAACTCCACATCCTTTTCCACTTAACGTATACTTTGGGACCTTAGCTGGCGGTCTGGGCTGTTTCCCTTTCGACTACGGATCTTATCACTCGCAGTCTGACTCCCAAGGATAAGTCATCGGCATTCGGAGTTTGACTGAATTCGGTAACCCGGTAGGGGCCCCTAGTCCAATCAGTGCTCTACCTCCGAGACTCTTACCTTGAGGCTAGCCCTAAAGCTATTTCGGAGAGAACCAGCTATCTCCAGGTTCGATTGGCATTTCACCCCTACCCACACCTCATCCCCGCACTTTTCAACGTGCGTGGGTTCGGGCCTCCATTCAGTGTTACCTGAACTTCACCCTGGACATGGGTAGATCACCTGGTTTCGGGTCTACGACCACGTACTCAATTCGCCCTATTCAGACTCGCTTTCGCTGCGGCTCCGCATCTTCTGCTTAACCTTGCACGGGATCGTAACTCGCCGGTTCATTCTACAAAAGGCACGCCATCACCCGTTAACGGGCTCTGACTACTTGTAGGCACACGGTTTCAGGATCTCTTTCACTCCCCTTCCGGGGTGCTTTTCACCTTTCCCTCACGGTACTGGTTCACTATCGGTCACTAGGGAGTATTTAGCCTTGGGAGATGGTCCTCCCGGATTCCGACGGAATTTCACGTGTTCCGCCGTACTCAGGATCCACTCAGGAGAGAACGAAGTTTTGACTACAGGGCTGTTACCTCCTATGGCGGGCCTTTCCAGACCTCTTCATCTACCTCGTTCCTTTGTAACTCCGTACAGAGTGTCCTACAACCCCAAGAGGCAAGCCTCTTGGTTTGGGCTGGTCCCGTTTCGCTCGCCGCTACTCAGGGAATCGCATTTGCTTTCTCTTCCTCCGGGTACTTAGATGTTTCAGTTCCCCGGGTCTGCCTTCTCATATCCTATGTATTCAGATATGGATACCACTCCATTACGAGTGGTGGGTTTCCCCATTCGGAAATCTCCGGATCAAAGCTTGCTTACAGCTCCCCGAAGCATATCGGTGTTCGTCCCGTCCTTCATCGGCTCCTAGTGCCAAGGCATCCACCGTGCGCCCTTTCTAACTTAACCGTTAAAAAGAATCACTACGTGATATCTTGCATTACTAATTGAATGTGAATTACTTCTGTTATCTAGTTTTCAAAGAACA
>NZ_JAWRXC010000508.1:0-251 GCF_046535225.1 Bacillus sp. SIMBA_031 | reverse complement strand
CTTTGGTTGTACTAAGCATTGTGGCACTTGATAAAGTGAAAATTGACGACCCTGTAGGTGCCATCTCTGTGCATGGTGTATGCGGCATATTAGGTGTGGTATTAGTGCCGGTTACTAATGCCGAGGCTAACCTTGTGGCACAGTTAATTGGTTTACTATGTATCATTGGCTTTGTGTTTATCGCTTCATTCATTGTTTGGGCAGTCTTAAAACAAACCATGGGTATTCGTGTTACCGAAGAGGAAGAGCTA
>NZ_JAWRXC010000507.1:0-251 GCF_046535225.1 Bacillus sp. SIMBA_031 | reverse complement strand
ATTATAAGTGGCTCCTTCAATTTTAGCGATTAAAGAAGATTGGTTATATCCATATATCATGGCAGTTGGTACTCCTGAAACATTGGAAAACTGTAGAAGGTTGTCCTTGTTGTCATACAAATTCATATTTACACTTTCTTTTGTGCTCTCATCTACGATATTGGTAGTAAGAATAGAAGTGGGTAACAAAGAACCATTATTAAATAATACTTTTGATCTTGAGAGCAGTTTTCCATTTTCCTTTTCTTCGG
>NZ_JAWRXC010000506.1:0-251 GCF_046535225.1 Bacillus sp. SIMBA_031 | reverse complement strand
CTCGCCCTCCGGGCAAGCCGCCTCCGCCGGCAGCGCCCAAAGGGTCGCCTCCGAGCTCGTGCCCCTCAACGTGCCTGTGGGTGGGTTGTTCAAAAATCACGTCAGCAAGCGCAGCGAAGTGGTCCTGGCCGACGTCGACCATACAGCCGTCCTGATTGGCGATTCCCAAGCAATGCCCAAGGACTCCTGGCCCCAGCGAGGCATAGCAGCCTTGGGGTACAAGCTCTACGTCGCAGGCATGGGCGGCACAG
>NZ_JAWRXC010000505.1:0-251 GCF_046535225.1 Bacillus sp. SIMBA_031 | reverse complement strand
GGCTCGGTTCCGTTCTGCTGCTGTATTTCGTGATAAAGCCTTCGTTCGGCACGGGCGCGGCCAGAATCGCCGCTCTTGTCATGGCGCTGACGCCGATTGCGGCGGCCGTCAGCCGGACGAATAATCTCGACAGCATGCTCGTCTTTACACTGCTTCTCGGTTCCTGGTGTTTGATGCGCGCGGTGAAACGCGGCAAAATCATTTGGCTCTTATCCGCATTCGCACTTGTCGGTCTTGCCTTTAATATGAAA
>NZ_JAWRXC010000504.1:0-251 GCF_046535225.1 Bacillus sp. SIMBA_031 | reverse complement strand
CGGGTCGGCGGGCGCGAGCCACGGCGCGAGGAGCGCCGCCGCGACCACCAGTGCGAGGAACAGTGCGGAGAGGAGGACGAGGACGTGGCTCCTGACGAGGGTGCGGCCGACCATCGGCCGGCCGCGGCCGAGGGTGAGCGTGCTCATGCTCGACTCCCCTCGAGAGCGGTGCGAGAGTCCAGCGCACGGTTGACGACGTCCACGATCGTGTTGATCACCACGAACGCCGTCACCATGAACATCGACGCGAC
>NZ_JAWRXC010000503.1:0-251 GCF_046535225.1 Bacillus sp. SIMBA_031 | reverse complement strand
GGGTGAATTCCTTTACTGCATAAATCAAGTGTTGTTTTATTGTCTCATAGCTTTTCCATAAATCTTCAGTTTTTATTTTATAAGTCTCATTAATTTTAATTGCTGTTAATAAAGAATTTAAGACAAATTCAAAGTTAGTGGTATTAAATGATTTGAACAATTTTTGCTCTATATTGTCCAACTTTTGCTCATGATTTAGATAATCAAGAAGCCCACCGTATTTAAAATTATCATTAAATTCAATGGAGAAC
>NZ_JAWRXC010000502.1:0-251 GCF_046535225.1 Bacillus sp. SIMBA_031 | reverse complement strand
ATAGATATCCATTCTCCACAGGTGGGTGCATGAGCAATAAATGAGGAGGTAATCGTCTGTGTCGAAGAAGCGCTCAACGTATATTTTTTGCCCTGAGCAAAGACCAACTCTTTCATCTGATGATCTTTGAACAAAGCTCCATTCCCTTTAAATTCTACCCGATTATAATAGACTTTACTACTTTGCAGAAATCCCAATCTCCCATTTCCATCCGCATTTTCAAAGCTTATATCATAATAGACTTGCCCAGC
>NZ_JAWRXC010000501.1:0-251 GCF_046535225.1 Bacillus sp. SIMBA_031 | reverse complement strand
CGTGTCACGGGACTCTTGCCTCCTGTTGTGATTAATTCCCGCCGATGATGCGCGTTGGCTGACCTCTTGGCGCATTGGGGCTCGCCTATGTACCGAGTGGCGAGCCCTCTCCGATGTGTTGACCGAGTTTCAAAGGCCCGCCCCCCACCTTGGGAGAGCGAGCCTTCCACCTTTCGGCGGCCGCGCCGCTGGCTGAGCAACACAGCCCACCGAAACTTTCAGCCCTTCTAATCGTTCCCAGATAGACATTC
>NZ_JAWRXC010000500.1:0-251 GCF_046535225.1 Bacillus sp. SIMBA_031 | reverse complement strand
CGTCCAGACGGTTACGGAACTCCGGCGTGAACATGCGCTTGATGTCGACCATTTCGTCGCCGGTTTCCCGGCGATTCGTGAAGCCGATCACCGACTTGCCCATTGCCTCGGCGCCCGCATTCGTCGTCATGATGATGATGACGTTGCGGAAATCCGCCTTGCGGCCGTTGTTGTCCGTCAGCGTGCCGTGGTCCATCACCTGCAGCAGCACGTTGTAGATGTCCGGGTGCGCCTTCTCGATTTCGTCGAGC
>NZ_JAWRXC010000499.1:0-251 GCF_046535225.1 Bacillus sp. SIMBA_031 | reverse complement strand
ATTTTTACAATTGACCAGCCCTCTCCTACCGCAACCGACTTACCTTTAAGTTGCTCCATATGCGAAATTGGTGGGTTATTTTGCTGATTTACGATACTTAAAGGTAAACTTACTATTGGCGAGCTAAGCATTCCTAAGGCATCATTTGATTCGCTATACAATACCGGATGAAGCATATCAATCTGTTTATTTTCAAATAAATCTAGTAATTCTTGCCAACTCAGTCCGTTAATATAATTTACCTTAATACC
>NZ_JAWRXC010000498.1:0-251 GCF_046535225.1 Bacillus sp. SIMBA_031 | reverse complement strand
CGAACAAAGATGCCGGCATGGACTTCATTGCCTATGCGAGCAAGGCGGAGAACCAGGCGAAACTTCCGGAATACATCGCTTATGGCCTTCCGAACCTCGGAGCAACCAAACTCGTGCCGGAGAAGTATCGTGAAGAATCGCCGACCTCCGAAGCAAACCTGAAGGGTGCTATCCCACTCGATGTTGACTTTTGGACCGACAATTCAGAAGAACTGACCCAGCGTTTCAACGCTTGGCTTAGCCAGTAAACC
>NZ_JAWRXC010000497.1:0-251 GCF_046535225.1 Bacillus sp. SIMBA_031 | reverse complement strand
GTCGAGACGACCGGTCAAGCTTGGCTGCAGCGCATGTGGAATGGATTTCTCGTCTGGCACGAGAAGCGCGAGGGAAGACGTGCCCTGCGCGAACTCACGGCCGATCAGCTCAAGGATATCGGGCTATCGCAATCCGATGCTGCGCGCGAAGTCGGAAAATCGACCTTCTGGGACTGATCAGCTGCAGGCTTTGCTGCCTGACGACCAGCGATTGACGTCGGCGGCGATGCGGGCAGAGACCGGCTGCGACA
>NZ_JAWRXC010000496.1:0-251 GCF_046535225.1 Bacillus sp. SIMBA_031 | reverse complement strand
ATCTTTGCTGGTTCGCTCGCGGGCAACGTTACGCTCGGCCGCGCCGGCACCAAGGCGGATGAGGCACTCCGTGCCGCCAAGCTCGACCAAGTCGCGGCAGCTTATGGCAAGCGCCCGCTTGGTGAAGGCGGGCTCGGCCTGTCCGGTGGCGAGGCGCTGCGGCTTGCCATCGCCCGCGCCGCCTGCAATCCCGACATCCAGATCATTCTCGCCGACGAACCGACCGCACATCTCGATGCTGCGACAGCGGC
>NZ_JAWRXC010000495.1:0-251 GCF_046535225.1 Bacillus sp. SIMBA_031 | reverse complement strand
GCGTAATCCCAAAAAGTGGAGCTGACCACGGGCTGCGCGTACTGTGCTGCGCCCATAAGGTCGGTGGTGTCTCCGTATTCACGGATGTAGCACGAAGGATCAGTGAACTGTCCGTTGCTGTCCGTGCCGACGTCCGGCGCTCCGCTTCCACACTGGAGGGCGTCAGCGTGCATGAGGCCAATGACGTGGCCGAATTCGTGGGACATCACGTTGTTGCTGAAGTTGCTGATCTGCGGCAGCAAAACCCGCCC
>NZ_JAWRXC010000494.1:0-251 GCF_046535225.1 Bacillus sp. SIMBA_031 | reverse complement strand
CGTCGGATCGCAGGGTGAACTTTGCAGCGGGTTTCTACTTTCGCGCCACCTGACTAATCCTCGACGCCACGAAGCCAGTTTGATATTGGCGACTTTCTGCTTGCAACATCGCGCTCGCAGTCGCAGTCGCTCATTCGAATCTGCACACTGCCGTCGGGCGCGTACAGCACCATTCGGCGGCCAAAGGAAGGCACGTCGCAGCTTCCCCCGTGCGCCGTGACCGGCGCGGTAGCACCATGAATAATTCAAAC
>NZ_JAWRXC010000493.1:0-251 GCF_046535225.1 Bacillus sp. SIMBA_031 | reverse complement strand
ACGGCGGCATGAAAGCGCAAGCGCGGGTGCGACCGGGCGCGGCCACCCCGTACAGATTGTTAAGGCACCCACCCCGCTGTGTGCAACGCGTAGCCGCTGTTACAAAAATGGTCGATAGTGGACACAAGCGATGCTGTTAGGTGCCGAAGGTCGGAGGATTTCCCTCACTTTGCCTACCCGGAAACCCGCGTAGGAGCCGTTTCCTTCATTTCCCCTGAATACTTTCAGTGTGACGGCGCGGGGAATCTCCG
>NZ_JAWRXC010000064.1:0-367 GCF_046535225.1 Bacillus sp. SIMBA_031 | reverse complement strand
CGTGCTGAGGCGCGAGATCGCAGCGTATCTGGCGGTAGCGAGGGGCATTAACTGCTCGGTCTCGCAGGTCATCGTCACCAGCGGCTTCGCGGGCGGACTTGGACTATCGCTCAACGTCCTAGGACTGCAAAGCCAAAGCACGTGGTTTGAGGAGCCGGGGTTCCCATGGACAAGGCGGGCGTTGGAGCTTGCACGCGTGCTCCCGGTTCCCATCCCGGTAGATGGCGAAGGGTTTAACTTCGACCACGCGATACGTCACCACCCCGATGCGAAGCTCGCCGTGCTCACACCGGGGCAGCAGGCGCCGCTAGGACCGACGCTGTCTTTGCAGAGACGCCTGCAGCTTCTTGAATGGGCCGACCAGAGC
>NZ_JAWRXC010000492.1:0-252 GCF_046535225.1 Bacillus sp. SIMBA_031 | reverse complement strand
CAACACGCCGGTGCCGCTGTAGATGTGCTTGTTCATGGGTCCTTGTTCATTGTTGGTTGCTTGTGCTCGGGAATGGGCGAAAGCCTAGTGCTGGAATCTCCGTGTCACCGCGGCCGCTGGGGTTACCATCGTAATTCGTTACCGTTGACGCCAGCGCGGGGGCGAAACGCCAATTCGTGCGAGCCGAAAAACGGGTTCCTTAAGGTTTAGATGGCCTGCCTTGATCCGCGGGAAGCGCTAGGAGGAGCTTCC
>NZ_JAWRXC010000491.1:0-252 GCF_046535225.1 Bacillus sp. SIMBA_031 | reverse complement strand
CACCGGCCCTCCAAGAGCGGGAACCCTTGGGCCAAGTGGTAGCTGAGCTGGCCTCATCCATCCGAAGCCACACTGCCCCACGCACCAGCGGGGAATCCGGGCTCCGCGTCCTGTCTGTATTGGAAGCTGTCTCCCAAAGTTTGGAAAGTGACGGCCAGGCCACTTTGGTGGCGGGCAACGAGGCAGAGCTCCAGGTTGTGCTGTGACCGGCCTGTCCGGTGCGGCCGTCCTCGTAACCGGTGGTGCCGGGAC
>NZ_JAWRXC010000063.1:0-368 GCF_046535225.1 Bacillus sp. SIMBA_031 | reverse complement strand
ATCTGGTTCTGGCGATCTCCAAGGGCGGCGAGAGTGCCGAGCTTCGCAGCATCATTTCCTATACTCGCCGGTTTTCGATCCCGCTGATCTCGATCACCTGCGGCGCGGAATCGTCACTCGCCAAGGCCTCGGATGTGGTGCTTCTCGTTCCGAACGAGGAGGAAGCCTGCCCGAACGGTCTCGCGCCGACGACCTCTACACTGATGCAGCTGGCAGTCGGCGATGCAGTGGCGGTAGCGCTGCTTGAGGCGCGCGGGTTCACGGCGCGCGATTTCCATGTGTTTCATCCCGGCGGGAAACTGGGTGCCAGCCTGGCGCATGTGGGTGACATCATGCATACCGGCGAGCGCGTGCCGCTGGTGCCGCAG
>NZ_JAWRXC010000490.1:0-252 GCF_046535225.1 Bacillus sp. SIMBA_031 | reverse complement strand
GCCGCTATCAGCGGCTTCCTGCTGCGCAGTGAAGCAGTATCGTCGTCCAAGATCGAGCACGTCAACGCCAACCGCGAGGACTAGGCACGCGCCATGGTCGGGCTGAAAGCCAGTAACAACGCGCGGTCCATGGTTGCTGCTTCAGCAGACGCGGTGCAGGCGATGATCAACGCCGCGGGCCACACCGGCGATATCCTGCTGAAGGACCTGCTCGCGGCTCACCACACCCTTATGAAGGACGATCCGGTAGAC
>NZ_JAWRXC010000489.1:0-252 GCF_046535225.1 Bacillus sp. SIMBA_031 | reverse complement strand
ACCTTGGCGGATTCGCTCACGCTCACGTTCGAGCCCGCTCCGGCGCGCACATCGCCTACGCGCATGTCGCCCGGGCGCACGTCTTCCGCCCGCACGCCGAGCACGCACGGCAACTGATCAGCGGGCACGCTTTTGAATAGGTACGGCGACACGTCGAGCCGCCAATGCGGCGTACAAAAGTACAGCGAGCCGTCGCGCCGCTCCAGCCTGCCATTGAGCAGATTCATCGCGGGCGAGCCGAGAAACGTCGCG
>NZ_JAWRXC010000488.1:0-252 GCF_046535225.1 Bacillus sp. SIMBA_031 | reverse complement strand
GCCGGGACCGTACCCACCTCGGTCTGGGCAGAGGCCAATACTGTTGCCGAAATCGATCAGGGCCGTCGGTTGCGCGGTGTACGGCGCGTCCGTCTGAACGTCAGGGTCAGTGTCGATCTTAATCCAAGATTTGCCGCGGTCGTCCGAGTACCCGAACCAGTTGTTGATTCCGTCCCCTTCCGAGACGTAGATCCTCCCATTGGGGCGGATGAGTGCGGTGTGCGAGTGAGAGTTCACATTGCTGTCAATAAC
>NZ_JAWRXC010000487.1:0-252 GCF_046535225.1 Bacillus sp. SIMBA_031 | reverse complement strand
AAATCGGTGCTGGTCGCGTTCAAGCCGGATTCTAGGGCGTAGACTCATAACGACCTGATCCAGATGCGGGTGGCGAGTAGTTTTACGGCTGCTAGGAAGTTTTGGGGGTCCTTGTCATATCGAGTGGCAATCCCTCTGAACTGCTTGAGCTTGTTGAAGAATCGCTCGACGAGGTTTCGCTGCCTATAGACCCATGGGCTGAACGGAAAGCTCTCCTTGCGGTTTCGCTTTGCTGGAATATTGGCCCACGCC